>CAWKIA010000014.1:0-34142 GCA_963849635.1 uncultured Chloroflexia bacterium
CGGCGGTGCTTGCGAGTTGCTCGGATGTCGCCGCGACGCCGGCGTCGCCGGCCACGCCTTCGGCCGTTCCCCCGCGGCGCGGATCGCGGCCACGGTCTCGTCGACGTGCTCGGGACGGCGGCCGTTGACGACGACGGCCGCGCCACCCTGTGCCAGGCGTATCGCGGCGGCGCGGCCGATGCCGAGCGAGCCGCCGGTCACGATCGCGACTTTGCCCGTGAATTCGGTTGGATCGACGGTCGGGACGGACATGTCATGCTCCCTTGAACGACGATCTGGCTCATCTGGGCACCGAGCGCCCAAACGGGCCAAACAAGAGAGGTGATTCTATCGAACGGCCGGCCCCGGCAGGGAATGCCGGGGATTGGGCTACGATTGATGTACGGCTGATAGTCGTCTTCTGGTATTTGAAGCGCGCGGCGTTCAGTTTGGTCGTCTGTAGAGGGTTAAATGCTGCCGCTGATCGGAACTTCGGATCAGGTCGATCTCCTTGGTTATGTAATTGAATCGTGTCCCGCCTGCGGGACGACGGGGCCGCTTGCCGTCTACGAGACGAAGAAAAAGATCACGGTCTATTTCATCCCAACCGTGCCGTATCAGAAGAACCAGATGATCGAGTGCAAGACGTGCCACTCGCGCTTCATCATCCCTGACGACATGCGGGAAACACTGGGCAAGCGCCTGATCTCGCAAGACGCGCTCTCGGAGCAGATCCGGCAGATGCGGGCCGGCATCGGCGGGCCAAATGGGATGGGGGCCGGACAGGCCGGGCGCGGACCTGTCTCCGGAGGTGTTGGCGCCGGGCAGAGGCGGCGGACGCTTTATCAGACGCTGCAGGTCGATCCAGATGCCGATCCGGAGGTGATCGAGGCAGCGTTCAAGCGGCTAGCAATGAAGTACCACCCGGACCGGTCGAGCGATCCCGATGCGCCGGCCCGGATGCGTGAGATACTGGAGGCGCGGGATGTCCTGGGTGATGACCGGAAGCGACGAGTCTACGACGCCTCGCTCGGCATCATGAGGACCCCGCCGCAGGCACCACGACCACATCGAGGAATAGCGACCCGTCCAGAGGATGTTTAGGACATCGAATCGGGACGGTTGCCCGCAGCCAAAAATCCCCTGATCTATGTCCAATTAGTCGATTGCCATCCGGCTGCGTTCGGATTGGTGACCCATGAGGTGCGGCTATGGACCGAGGAACGCTCGATCTCGTCAGGCACAACGCCTGGGCGACGGTGCAAGTATTGCAGACACTCGATAGCCTGGATGATGCGGCGCTCAATGCGACGGTCCCGGGCACGTATCGGCACGATTATCGAGACGATTCAGCATTTGATCGATTCGGAAGGGTCGTACGTGTGCAGGCTTACCGGAGCCTGGCCGGCTCATCCGTGGAAGGGCGACGCTTACGTCGGCCTGGATGTCCTGGCGGAGCGGGCCGTGATACTTGGGGAAACGCTGGAGCGATTTCTCTCCGAGCCGTGGGATAGCGACAAGCTGGGCGAGGCCAGGGGTGATGACGGCAAGGTCTTTGCCGTCCCGGCGGGCGTCTTCCTCACTCAGATCTTCCACCACGCGAACGAGCACCGTGCCCACATCTGCACGACGCTCGGAGTGCTGGGCCTCGACGTTCCAGATGTCTCGGCCTGGGGATACTCGCTCGCGGCGGAGCGCTCATGGGTCAAGTCCGTCGAAGCGCGCTGAGGCGTGATTGTCTATCCGGGGATAGACGCTCGTAGGCGCGAACCGTTGTAAGCTCGTCGGGACGGAGATGCTTGTTGGAGCCGGAGACAGGCCAGATCGGGCTGAGAGGAGCAGGCAGGATGGAGAAGCGTCGACTGGGACGGACGGAGCATCAGAGCACCGTAGTTACTTTCGGGACCTACGCGATCGGGGTGGTAGCCCAGGACGAGGCTGACCGCGCGATCGAGTACGCGGTGGAGCGGGGGATCAACCACTTCGACGTGGCCCCGACGTACGCCGACGCGGAAGAGCGCCTGGGCTCCTACTTGAAGCGACACCCGTTGCCGGATGTCTTCATCGGCTGCAAGACCGAGCAACGGACGAAGGCGGGCGCCTGGGAAAAGCTGAAGCGGACACTCGATTTCCTGGGCCGCGACAAGTTCGATCTCTACCAGCTCCATGCAGTCTGCAACGAGTCGGATCTGGAGGCGTGTTTCGCGCCCGGTGGCTCGATGGAGGCGATCCTGGAGGCCCGGGAGCAAGGGTTGGTGGGCCACATCGGTATTACGGGCCACGGTCCGCTCTCTCCCGCGACACACGCTGCCGCCCTGCGTCGCTTCGACTTCGCGACCGTGATGACGTCCTGCAATCTCCTCATGATTCAGGATGAGCAGTTCCGGAAGGACTGGGAGGTCCTGATGGAGCTGTGCCACCGCCGCGACGTCGGCATTCACGTGCTGAAGGCTACCGCCAAGGCGCCCTGGGATGGTCGCACCCCGACCCACACCACCTGGTACGAGCCGTTTGTTGCCCAAGATGATATAGACAGGGCGGTTGCCTGGGTGCTCCATCAGCCGGTGACGACGCTCTGCTCTTCCGGCGACCTGAAGGTGCTGCCGGGGGTGATCGATGCGGCGGAGCGGTACCAGGAGATCGACGAGGCGGCGCAGCTCACGCTGCTGCATGATGTGCCGGAGTACGGGGACATCTTCGTCAACGCGTAGGTCCGACTGCCGGCCAGAAGCACATTGGCCGTGCCCGAATGGTTGCACGGGTCAAGCGCGCCGCTGCTCGAACATTTCTCCAATAGTCTTTGACGCACCGCCCGGGCCATCAGCGGCCCGGGCGGTGCCTGTCTGTCGCCGGCAAGATCGACGGATCGGTGGGCGACTCTGACGTGGATCTCCTTAAAGTTTAAGGCACGGATCTTGGTCTTCTCGTATGAGATACCGTCAATTCATGCAATAATCGATAGCCTGTAAACGCAATCGTGATGCCAGAAATGCCACTGGAATGTGCGGCGGGTGAGCTGGAGTTTTCGAGGTGGATGACCGCAAGTTCGACGACCTCACGAGGCTAATGGCCGCCGGTACCTCGCGCCGGCGTGTTCTACGCTTAGCGGCGGGTTCTGGAATCGCGGGCATCGCCACGCTTCTGGGGTGGAAGGCAAGACAATTCGGCCCGTAGGAGATGGAGGCGTCGGCGCCGCCGCAGCGCAAGTCACCCAGGCCTATTGCGGCAACGTAATCTGTGCCGCCAACCCGGGAGTGTGCAAATCCGGCTGTGTCTGCTGCGGCTACTCGAACGGCAACAGCCGCTGCCGGACCAACGAGCGAGTGCACCGGTCCCGGATTCATCATCCCCGCGCCGACAACTTCGACGACACCGGCACCAACGACAGACGACGACGACCACACGCGCCAGGCATCCGACCACCACGACGACGACTCAGGCTCCGACTACCACTACAACCACCGCATCTCCCACGACGACCACGACGGCACGTACCGACGACCACCACCACCACGACCACAGCACTGCCCACCACAACCTCGGCGCCGCCGACGACTTTGGGACCGTGTCTTGGAAGGTTCCAGGCCTGCACCGCGAACGCGCAGTGCTGTAGTGGCATATGTATCGGCGGAGAGTTCCCGGTCTGCTCAGACCCGTTGGATCCGTGCGTCGTTGCGTCGGCATGCCCTGGATCTGGCCCGTTTGCGACTTGTGTTCCGGATGGGACACCCGGTGGCCTGGTGTACCACGGCGAAGCAGGCAATTCAACCAGCCAATGCCTCCGGGGCATTTGCCAGGTGACGGTCGATGGGACCGACGTCTGTTGTGGTTTCGTAGGCCCTACACCGGAGATCTGCGATGGCATCGACAACGATTGCGATGGGTTCGTCGACGACGGTGCAGTAGGCGTCGGGTCACCGTGCGGAACCAATGAGGGCGCGTGCTCGATGGGGATAACCGTGTGCGTCGGCGGAAGCATCGCCTGTCTAGGTGGCGTCGGCCCACAAGCGGAGATCTGCGACGGAATCGACAACGACTGCGACGGCGTCATCGACAACGGCAATCTATGTCTGCCGGGCCAGATCTGCCTGGGAGCTGCGGGATGCGTCAACGATCACTAGCAACTGTCGGAGTGTGGGCTAGGCGCGAAGGATGAAGCGGGGGAGGCCGTGGCTGGGATCGCGGTGGCGATCGAGGTCGGGGCCGTCCTCCGCGATGACCGCTGAGACGGCGGCGCGCACGGTGTCACAGGCGCGGGCCACGGCGTCCGCCCAATCGGGGCTGAGGCGATGTTCGGCGATCTCGGCGTCGAACTCGTCGCGGTCGAGCTCGGTGGCTGTCCCGTCGGGGTCGAGCCAGAGGTCCAGCTCCAGGTCGAGGTCCTGGTAGTAGCCGTTGCGCAGCTCGTGGAGCGGGCGGGAGAAGTTGACGTAATAACCTATAGTGCGGTCGTCGCCAGTGGTGAAGCGCAGGAGGGAGAACCAGCGGTCGGTGAAAAACCACTGCTCGGCCGCTGCGCGTTCGAGGCGCTCGATTCCGGCTGGGGTGCGGACTTCGATCTCGCGAGGGCGGTAGAAGTTGAAGTGGTGATGTAGCACGCGCCGGACACCGCCATCGGCGGGGACCGTGATCCAGCCGCCTTCGATTGGATATTCCCAGCACGCTCCGCGCAGCTTTTCCTTTCGGTAGAAGAGCCGATTGGGAGGCGCCTTGATCGATGGCGAAGGTGCAACGATCCTCGCTGGTTCCGTCATGACGATCCCCTTGCTGCGGCTGGCCGCTCCGCGCGAGGAGGGTCAGAGCGGACGGATTCGGCGGAGTGGCGCCGGCGGCGGCGGGCGGAGTGGTCGTACATCGAGCGATCCAGATGCCCGAGCGGTTCCCTGGCGGGGATTCCGGCCCGGCGTGGGTATTTCTTGGGGGTTGAGCCGACCTTCGCCACCGCGACGAGCGTCGTTTGACTGCCAGGGAGGACGCGACTGGCGACGATCTGACCGCCGACGAGCGGAGCAGCCGCTTCGGCCGCCGAAAGCTCCATCGCAATATCGAGGCCCTTGGGGAAGAGGCCTCGGCCGCCCAGGTGGAGGAAGGGCATCCCCAGCTCGAGGAGCGCGGGAAGCGACGCCACCGCCCGGGCAGTCACGACATCAAACTGTTCCCGGTAGGCAGGATCGCGGGCGAGTTCTTCGGCCCGGCCGTGGATGGTGGTGATCTGTCCCAGGCCGAGTTCGGCGATGCAGGCGTTGAGAAAGGTGACCTTCTTGCCGGTCGCCTCGATCAGGGTGATGTCGAGTTCGGGGCGCATGATCTTGATCGGCAAGCCTGGGAACCCGGCGCCGCTACCGACGTCGATCAGGCGATTGGGCCTGGCGGGCATCAGGAGCAGGGCCGCGTCCAGGGCTGGCAAAAGAAGCATGGAGTCGAGGAAGAGACGGCGGTCAACCTCATCAGGGTCGGTGATCGCCGTCAAGTTCATGCGGGCGCTCCAATCCAGCAGCAGTCCGCGATAGGCATCAAACTGGCCAGCCTGCTCGGGTGAGATTTCCAGGCCAGCCGCATGGGCGAGCGCCGCCATTGCATGCGGGACTTGTGCGGCCCGGTCTGCCCGGTGATTGGTAGCCGGGGAGGCGTCCGCGGCGCCGGTTTCGTTGTCGTCGGCCTCGCCCATCGCCGGTTGCCTCTGCTCGCTAGTCTCCGACCTCCGCCGCGACGCCAATGCGGATCACCTCTGAGGCTACCACAGGCTGCTTCTCGGACAGCGATGCGCGGGCGGCAGCGGCGATCCCGGCAGGTGTAAGGCCCGCCTTTTCCCGGAGGCGATTTTGTGAAGCTTGCTCAAAGATCTTGTCCGGAATGCCCAAAACTGCAACCGGAATGACGCGGTCGTGGGCGGCGAGCAGTTCCAGGACACCCGCGCCGAAGCCGCCCATGGCGGCGTTCTCTTCGACCGTGACGATCGCGCCGCAGCGATCGGCGAGTTCCAGGATGAGCTCCTCATCAAGCGGTTTGACGAAGCGCACGTTGACGACGGTAGCCTGGACGCCGGACTCGGCCAGCATGTCCGCTGCTCGCTCAGCGGCGAGCACCATCGAGCCGACGGCGAGGATGGCGATATCGTCGCCGTCGCTCAGGACTTCCGACTTGCCGATCGGGAGCGTGTGCAGAGGGTCGTCCATGGCGACGCCGATCCCGGCTCCGCGGGGGTAGCGCACGGCGACCGGGCCGGTGGTGTGCTCCATCGCGGTTGCCAGCATGTGGCGCAACTCGTTCTCGTCCTTTGGCGCCATGATCGTCATGTTGGGCAGGCAGCGCAGGTAGGAAAGGTCGTAGATGCCATGGTGAGTGCGACCATCGTCACCAGCAAACCCCGCCCTGTCCATGGCAAAAATCACGGGGAGCCGCTGCAGGCAAACATCGTGGACGATCTGGTCGTAGGCGCGCTGGAGGAAGGTCGAGTAGATCGCGGCCACCGGGCGAGCGCCGCCGGTGGCGAGGCCGGCGGCGAAGGTGACGGCGTGTTGCTCGGCGATGCCGACATCGTAGAAGCGATCCGGGTAGACCGCCGCGAACTTGTTCAGGGAGGTGCCGGTCGGCATCGCGGCCGTGATCGCGACGATCCTGGGGTCGTCCTTGGCCAGTTCGATGAGGGTCTGGGCAAAGACGTCCTGGTACTTGGGCGGCGATGGCGGTGAGGCCGTATCGCCGGGTACCTTGATAGTCGGGGCGGAGACCGCGTGCGAGCGCTCGCGGTCGGCGTTGGCCGGGTCGTAGCCCTTACCCTTTTGGGTGATCACGTGGACGAAGGCAGGTCCATTGACCTGACGGGCCTGCTTGAGGGCGGCGATGGTGGCCTTGATGTCGTGACCGTCGACCGGGCCGATGTAGGTGAAGCCGAGCTCCTCCCAGATCATGGCGTGATAGACGAACTCCTTGACGGAGTCGCGCATCCGCCGCCCGAACTCGATCAGGATGTCACCCTGAGGCAACTTGCCCGCGATTCGCTCCCACTCGTGGAGGGCGCGGGTGTAGCGCGGGTCTGTCCGCACCCGGTCGAGGTACTTCGAGATCGCGCCGACGTTCGGGGCGATCGACATCTCGTTGTCATTGAGAACGACGACCATGGGCACACTGAGATTGCCGGCGTTGTTGAGTCCCTCAAAGGCCAGCCCGCCGGTGAGAGCGCCGTCGCCGATGATAGCGACGGCGCGGCCGCGCAGTTCGCTGTCCGGCCTCATCGACTCGGCGACGGCCATGCCGACGGCGGCCGAGATGCTCGTGCTGGCGTGGCCGGCGCCGAAGGCGTCGTATTCGCTCTCGTCACGGGAGAGGAACCCGGAGATGCCGCCTTCCTGGCGAATCGTGGGGAAGCGGTCGCGGCGGCCGGTGAGCAGCTTATGGATGTAGGCCTGGTGGCCGACGTCCCAGACCAGTTTGTCCCGGGGAGCGTCGAAGACGTAGTGCAGGGCGAGGGTGAGTTCTACCGTACCGAGGCTGGCCCCGAGGTGACCTCCATTGCGGGTGACGACCTCGATCAACTCTTCGCGGATCTCCGCGGCGAGGAGATTCAGGTCTGGCATGGAGAGCCGTTTGAGATCGGCGGGGGAAGCGATACCAGCTAGGAGCTCACGCTGGCTCGGCTGATTGGGATGGGCGGCGCCCTGGTCTGGCATTGAATGTCCTCTTCCGGCACGGCAGAACGGCTCCCTGGCGTCGGGAGTAACGTCTGCGGCCGGCGGATCGGCGACATTGCCGATGATCGCGGATGCATTCACGGGCACCCTTGCAAGGAACGTTAGCAATCACGTGACCACGGCGTCAAACCGCCGCTCGCAACGGGGTGCTTTATGCAACCAGGACTATGGATGGCCCTCCGTAGCTCAGTCAAGCTATTCGCCGATGTCCGAGCGTAGCGGAGGGCGGCATCCGCTCGCGCAGACACCGCCCTTGCCGATTACTCGAAGCTCGATTTGCTGGAATGGACTGGTCCGCAGCCCGATGAGTTCCCGCAACCCATACCTACCTGGACGCATGCGGGGTCAGTTGGGGTACACCTCAGGCCTGTTAGGAGTCGGATGCGGGTGTACCAGCGTCAGATTCCGATTCGGACTGGGACTCGCTGCCATCATGGTGGCGGTCGATCCGCCGCTCGATCCGGGCCAGCGCGGCATCTTCGCGCTCAGCTCGTTCCTCCGGTGTGATACGGCCGTCCGCTTCGGCCTCGTCGAGGCGTTCGATGACCCCGGCCTGCAAGGCGTCGATCAACTCATCGCGGGAGACGTGGGCGCTCTCGGCGATCTCCGCCAGACTCTCGCCACCCTCAAGGCGATCGCGGATCTCGGTCCACTCGAGGCCGAGCAAATCGCTCACGGTTTGCATTGTTGATTGAACTGACTGGGCGATGCTGGCGCAGCGGCCGACGAACTCGCGGCCTTCCGAATCGCCGGAGGCAACTCCGTCTGAATCGCCACCAGTCAGGCTGGCCGCGACGATATCGGCCTGCTCCTGCGTGAGGGTGCCGTCGGCGACGAGGTCAGCGAGGGTTGCGTCGAGATGCTCCAGCACTCTGAACGTCAGCCGAGCCGCGTCGGCGCAAAGTTCACCCCGGCTGTCACGTCCCCGATCCTGTGCGGCGGACACCTGCGGCAGCCCGGCGAATCCCAAAAGTGTGGCAAGCACGGCCCCCGCGATGAGTACCGTCAACGTTCGACCTGACCTCTTTCGTAGTGCCCCAACCATTGGACTCCCTTTCGATGGCGCTGCGTTGTCGGGGCTGTTCCCCGGCACCACCGAAGGTAGAGCGGCAACGTAACAGGGGCGTAAAACGGTCAAAGATCGAGCCCGATGCGGCGACATCAGTGCCGGGTCGGCAGATCGACGGTGACGGTCGTGCCGGCACCGACTTCGCTGTCGATGGCGATCGTGCCGCCGTGCAGCTCGACCAGTTGCCTGGCGATCGGGAGTCCGAGGCCGAAGCCGGAGTCGTCATCACTGGCCCGGGCGAACCGGTCAAAGATCCGCGAGAGCTGGTCCGAGGGAATGCCCGACCCGGTGTCGCGAACAGTGATTCTGACATGATCCGCGTGACCTGAGCCGCCCGGGAAGAGCTTGGCCCCGAGGTGGATTTCCCCGCCTGACTCGGTGTGGCGCAGGGCGTTGGCAATAAGGTTATCAAGGACGCGATGAAGTCGGCCCCGGTCGGCATCGATTGTCAGGGCGGCTGAAGCGTCGACCTTTAGCGAGATTCCGTGCTCGACGGCGCGGGATATAAAGCGGTGGGCCACGTCTTCAAGAAACTGGCGAATGACAACGGGTTGGAGGACGAGCGACGCCTGGCCGGATTCGAGCCGCGCCAGCTCAAGAAGTTCGTTGAGAAGGGTCTTCATACGACCGGCCTCAGCGCTGATTGTTTCCAGGGCGGCGGTTCGCTCGGCTTCGGTCTGGAACATGCCGTCGCGGAGCGCCTGGGCGTAGCCATCGACATTGGTCAGCGGCGTACGCAGCTCGTGGGAGACATCGGCGAAAAGCGTGCGCTGGGCGCGATCGGTCGCGGCAACTCGGCGCGACATGGTGTTGAAGCTGGCGGCCAGGCGTCCAATTTCGTCATGGCCTTCGTCCGGTACGCGCTGCTCCAGGTTGCCGCTCGCCATCGCCTGAGCGGCAGCGGTCATGCGGGTCACCGGACCGGCCAGGCGCTGGCTGATGACGTAACCCACGACCAGGGCGACGAGGAGGGCGAGGGCGAGGGCCAGCAGCAAGGGAGGTAAGAACCGAGCGACGACGCCGGCGGAGCGCGATGGCTCAACCAGCATCAAGACGTTGGCACCGCCGCCCGCTGCCGGAAGCCGCCCGTTCGCGGCGATGACGATGACCTGATCGCGGAAGTTCTCGTCCGATGGACGGTTTCGGTCTCGCAATGAGACGCTGACAAAGTCAGCCCTCGCGTCGGCGACCGTCGCAACTCGACCGACCATCTTAGTGTATGGCGACAGCGTCGTCCCAGCGAGCGAGTTCGCGGTCTCGGTGTCGAAGAGCACCTGCCCTTCAGGGTCGAGGACAAGGATGCGAAGGCCCATGTCCTGCGCCTGACGGACGAATAGGTCGGCCACGATCTCTTCCCGGAGCGTTCGGGGGCGTCCGCTGGGCCGCTCGCGGGTGATCAGGCCCGACTCGGCAAGGAGCGGTACCGCGAGGTCGCGAAGCTCGGCGATCTGGGCGTCCCGTTCGTTTCGGCGCAGCCACGCGGCGCTGATCACCAGGACAATCACCAGGGCGACGACGATCACGGCCGCGTGTGAGGCGATGAGGCGGGCGCGCAGGCTGGAGAGCCGGTGGATATTGAGGAAGGACACGCTGGGCTCTCCGAGCGGTTGCTGGGCGTCGGGCTGTGGGTTGGATCTATCGTCGCAGGTGAATGTAGCAGGCGCGTAAACGGACCGAGTCAGGATTGGTCTCGAAGGCGATAGCCGACGGAACGAATCGTTTCGATCGCCACGGATGCGCCCGCCGAAGCGAGTTTTTCGCGTAGTCGCGAGATGTGGACGTCGATGGTGCGGGTATCACCGTCGAATTCGCCCGCCCAGACTCGCTCCAGGAGGCGATCCCTACTAAGGACAATGCCCAGATGCTCGGCGAACACGGCGAGCAGGTCGAACTCCTTGGTGCGTAACGGGACTTCGCGTCCAGTGACGGTCAGGGTCCGCCGTTCCAAATCCAGCACGATATTGCCGATCGTGAGACCAGACGTACCGGTGGCCGAGCTGCGCGTGGCCGCGCGGCGGAGGATAGCCCGGACTCGGGCCACGAATTCCTTTGGATTGAACGGCTTCGTCAGGTAGTCGTCGGCGCCGAGGTCGAAGCCGTGGAGCTTATCGCGGTCGTCGTCAAGCGCGGTGAGCATCAGGATTGGGACGTCGGAGTGGTCGCGGACGCGCCGGCACAGGCCGCGCCCGTCGAGCCCGGGCAGCATTAGATCGAGCACGATCAGGTCGAACGCCGCTGGGTCGGATTCGAATCGGGCGAGAGCATCGAGCCCGTTGGCGATCGCGGTGACCTGATGCCCGTCGTGGCGCAGGTACAGCCCAACGAGATCGGCAATTGCCCGGTTGTCCTCGACGACCAGGATGCGAGGCATAGGAACTCCTCGCCGCCAGACGGGTCTCCGATTCGCTACGCCTCGATCTTCGGGAACAGCGGTGCGTCCGGAACGACCGCCGTGAACGCCTGCGAGCCCCATTCACCGCGATTGGTCCAGTCCCCGTCAGAGGCGGGAGGCAGGCCAAGCTGGGCCAGGATCCGGTTCGCGGTCGTGGGCAGGAAGGGCGAGATCGAGATGGCGATCAGGCGAGTGGCTTCGGCCACCGACCAGAGGACGGTGTCGAGTGTTTCCGCTGCCTCGGGTTGCCTGGCGAGGCGCCACGGCTGGCGCTCTTCCAGGTACTGGTTGGCGCGGCGGACGAGTGTCCACAGTGATTGGATGGCGTTGTCCGTGTCCCAGGATTCGATCTGCCCGGCGGCACGGCCGCGGGCCGACTCGGCAACGCTTCGCAAGTCTTGTTCGAGATCTCCTGGCTCACCGGCTGAGGGGATGTTCCCCTCTCGGTACCGTCCGATCATGGCGACGACGCGGTTGAGCAGGTTGCCAAGGTCGTTGCCGAGGTCGTCGTTGTAGCGGCGGAGCAGGTTGGTCCGGTTGAAGTCGCCGCTCGACTTGAACGAGAAGTCGCGGGTCAGGTAGTAGCGGACCGGATCGACGCCGAATTCATTCACGACATCGACCGGATCGAGCACATTGCCCAGACTGGTGGAGATCCGCTTGCCTTCCAGGGTGATGAAGCCATGAACGACGATCCGTTTTGGCAACTCCAGTCCCGCCGAGAGCAGCATCGCCGGCCAGTAGAGGCAGTGGAACCGCTGGATATCGACCCCGATGACATGGGAATCGGCCGGCCAGTAGCGATTGAACGTCTCCATGTCGTCGGGGAAGCCGATGGCGGTGATGTAGGTGGTCAGGGCGTCGAACCAGACGTAGAGGACGTGCTTGGGATCGCCGGGTACCGGGACGCCCCAGGGCTCGCGGTCCGCGCGCACCTGTCGCGAGATCGAGAAGTCACGGAGGCCGGCCTCCAACAGGCCGACCATCTCCGGGCGCCAGGCAGCGGGGGTGATGAAATCTGGGTTAGCAGCCAGGTGCTCGCGGAGGCGGGTGGTGTACTTGCTCAGGGCGAAGAAGTAGTTCTCCTCTTCCAGCCACTCGGGGGTGATGGTGGGGTGAAGGGGACAGTGGCCGTCGACCAGCTCGGCTTCGGCGTAGTAGTTGTTGCAGTTCGGGCAATACCAACCGGCGTAGGTGGATTTGTAGATGTCGCCGTTGGCCTGGGCCCGTCGAAACATCTCCTCGGATGCGCGTTGGTGGCGCGGTTCGGAGTTTGTCAGGACCCAGGATGTGCGCGAGATATCGAGTGCGTCCCAGGCGCGGCGGAATGCGACATCCATCCTCGCTACCCACTCGCCTGAGGTGACGTTGTTGTTGGCGGCGGCGGTGAGGATGTGCTGACTGTTGACGTCCAGACCCATGGTGAAGGCGGTGTCGTCGCCGCGTAGGCGATGGTAGCGGGCCACGACATCGGCGGCGACCTTCTCGAGGGCGTGGCCGATATGGGGGGCGCCATTGGGGTAGTCGATCGCGGTGGTCAGGTAGAACGGCGAGGGCTTGGCGTCGACCATAATGTGGTTCACTCGATCCCGTGGTTGCTGCGGAAGCCCGATTGGCAAGGCGGTGCAGCGCGGAGTGCCGAATGGGGTGAGCGTAGCACGGGACGGGAAAATAACGGAGTGGCCCGGACGCGTGACCCCGAATGCTGATCCTCACGCCGGGGGGAGGAGTAAGGGGCATTCAGGATCACGCGTCCGGGCCACTCCGGCCGGGTCAGGCTGGACACCGGCGGCCCGATCTCGGCAGGAAAGGTCCTGGCGGACCAGCAGGGATCGATCGGGCGTGGTTAGATGGTGACATGAGTTCGGTCCCGCGACATCAGGAACTTTCCGTATTTTTCAGTCGTGCAGTGATCGGGCTTGGGTCCGCGGATCGAACTTCGACGTTAACCATCATAAGGGCCGGCGAAGGCAACGAGTCGTTCACGTCAACCAAGGAGCATGTTCATGCAGGTTCCGAACCGGCCGAGCGGATTGATCCGGCTCATAGCAATGACGCTAGCGGTCTCGATGGCGGTTCTGCTTGTAGCTGGGAGGGCGGTTGTCGCGCAGACAGCTTCGCCTTCTGCGTCGCCGGGACCGGTGATCTGTGATGTCGAACCGCGGACTGATGAGGAAATCGAGCAACTTGCTCAGGCCGCTGCAACCCCTGCCGCAGGTTCGGACGAAGAGTCACTTGATGACACGGCGTGGGACGGCGGCGTCGCCGCCGACGATCAAACGACGGCGGAGATCGAATCGACGCTGGCCTTGATAGATGCTTGCTCCGCCGCCGGCGATCTCTCCCGCCTGCTTGCGCTCTACACCGACGAATTCATCGTGCGCGAGGTTCTCGCCACAGAGCCGGTGCCGATCATGCCCGGTACTCCAGATGCCTCGGCGTCGACCGGAACACCCGAAGCGGCCGGCACAACAACGTCCGTTATCGAGGTACGGCTGTTGCCGGACGGACGGGCGGCGGCCCAGGTCGAGCGCGATGGTCGGACTGAGTTCGTGGTCTTCGTCGAGGTGGGCGGACGGTGGCTGGTCGACGCGGTTACAAATGGACACAGAAGAGGACGGCACGCCGGACGCCGGAGTGTCTGACGAGTTGGCATCGCTGCCGCCTGTGCAAGCGGCCGTTGCCGCCGCCGCCGGGGCGGCGGGATTGTCGGTGAGCGACGTTACCGTCACGGGCGTCGAGGCGACCGTCTGGCCAGATGCGTCGCTTGGGTGTCCGCAGCCGGATCAGTTTTACGCTCAGGTCGAGACACCGGGGTACATCGTCAGCCTGGATGTTGCCGGGACTGAAGATGATGTACCACACGGATGAAGGAGAAGCGGTGGTGCCGTGTGAGGTTGGCGGTTCGTGAGGACAATTCGCTTGCGAGGATGCTCGATCGACTAAACTCAAGTCCCGTCCTGCGTCATCCGGAGGAATGAACATGGCGCAACGTGTGTTGACACCAGCGCAGACCGACAAGCGCCTTTCCATGACCTACGAGGAGTTCCTCGACTGGGCGGACGAAGACACGCGCGCCGAATGGGTCGATGGGGAGGTCATCGTCTTCATGCCGCCGAAGGTGCGACACGCCGACGTGGTGGTCTTTCTTGTAAACCTCGTTTCCTACATTGTCCGGCGGCGTGGGTTGGGACGCGTGCTGGCGGCCGCATTTGAAATGAAGCTTGCGATGATCCCGTCGTCCCGCGACCCGGATGTCGCGTTCGTCGCGAACGAGCATCTCGATCTCATCCGAGACGGGCGCTTGGATGGCCCGGCCGATTTCGTCGTCGAAGTTCTGTCGCCAGACAGCGTTACCCGTGACCGGCGCGACAAGCGCCGCGAGTACTCGCGGGCAGGGGTGCGAGAGTACCTGATCGTGGACGGGCGCGAAGGGCAGTCCGGCGTGACGCTGTTGCGCTTGGCAAATGCGCGGACCTATATCGAGGTCGAGCCCGATCCCGCCGGGCTGTTGTGGTCGGATGTGTTGCACGGGCTTTGGATCGATCCCGCATGGTTCGCGGAGGATTCGATGCCGGACCCATTCGAGATTGGTGACCGGATGCTGTCAGCCGGAACAATCCAGTAGGCAGCTCTCTCCGATCCAAGTGTGTCGCGTACGCATAAGTTTGGGCTCCAAGTCAACCGCAGAGCGCCATTTCCCGTTAGTCCTCGTCTCCGCCGGAGCGGGCCAGGGCGTAGTACTTCGCGTCCGGGTGGGGGACGACGATGGCGGCGGTGGTTTGCTCCGGGTCGAACTGGAAGCCTTCGGTGAGATGGATGCCGATGGCGGCGAAGTCGAGGAGCGGTTGCAGGATGGCGTGGTGCTCGAGGTCGGGGCAGGCGGGGTAGCCCCAGGAATAGCGCTTGCCGGTCTCCGGGCCGATGCGGAGTTCGTCGCGGATGCGCTGGTGGATGAACTCGGCCATGCCCTCGGCGGATTGCACGCTCAGGCCGTGGGTATAGAACGAATCGGAGTAGTCGCCGGCGGCCTGGAGGGATTCGGTGCGCTTGGTGGCTTCCGCGCCCACCGTCACGATCTGGAAGGCGACGACGTCGCGCTTGCCTGAGGAGAGCGGCAGGAAGTAATCGGCGAGGCAGAGACGCTCGCGGCGTGGCTGGCGCGGGAACGGGAAGCGAGCGACCTCGGCATCATGGTTGTCAGGATCGAAGATGACCAGGTCGTTGCCGTCGCTGTTGGCGGGGAAGTAGCCGTAGCGGACGCGCGGCTGGAGCCAACCCTCGGCGATGGCGCTCTGCTGCAGGCTTTGCAGGCGGGGCAGGAACTCCTGCTCCTGGATCGCGTCCCAGGCGTCGTCCTTGAGGCCCTTGCCGCCCCAGTGGAGGCGGAAGAGGGTCTTGAGGTCGAGGTGTGGCCAGATGTCTTCCAGGGTGAAATCGGTTGGTTCCTGGACACCCCAGAACGGCGCGGTGGGAGGATCGACCTCGCGCACCGTCTTGCCCTGGGTGTCAGTGGCTTCGTCCGGGACGCTGAACGCCTGCCGGCCCGGCTTGTCGAGTGCCCGGCGGGCGACCTCGACCGTGGTGTCGACCAGGGTCGGGAGTTGGTCCGGGTCAATGATCTTGTCCATCAAGGACAGGCCTTCGAAGGCGTCCTTGGCGTAGAAGACACCGGGGCTGTATGGGGTCTCCTCATCGACGAAGAGCGTGCGCTGAGCATAGGCCCGGTTGATCGCGGCCCCTCCAATGATCACCGGGAATTTAAGGCCGGCGTGATGAAGCTCTTTGACGCAGAGGGGCATCTGCTTGCTCGTGCTGACGAGCAGGGCGGACAACCCAATCGCGGTGGCGTTCGTCTCGACGGCTTTGTCGATGATCCTTGAGATCGGGACCTGCTTGCCCAGGTCGTGGACGGTGTAGCCGTTGTTGGTCAGGATCGTGTTGACCAGGTTCTTGCCGATATCGTGCACATCGCCGAAGACGGTGGCCAGCACGACCGTTCCTTTGGTGACACCCTCCTGGCGCTCCAGGTAGGTCTCCAGGCGGGCGACCGCCTTCTTCATCGCCTCAGCCGATTGGAGGACGAAGGGCAAGATGAGTTCGCCGGCGCCGAACTTGTCGCCGACCTCTTTCATTGCGGGCAGGAGGACGTTGTTGAGCACCTCGACGGCGTCGCCGGACTCGCGGACCGCCTCGTCGATGTCGTCCTCGATGCCCTCTTTTTTGCGGCTGACGATGCGGAAGTGCAGTCGCTCGCGGACGGTCATTTCGGCCATCGGGTCGGGACCGCCGGAGTCGGCCGATTCCGTGCGGCCCTCGAAGTGCTCGATGTAGTGCTGGAGGGCGTCCGGGTTGCGGGCGAAGATCAGGTCTTCGGCCAGGTTGCGCTCTTCTGTCGGGATCTCCGCAAAAGGCAAGACGTGTGATGGGTGAATGATCGCCAGATCAAGTCCAGCCTTGATACAGTGGTAGAGGAAGACGGCGTTGAGGACGCGCCGGGCAGGCGGGTTGAGGCCGAATGAGACGTTTGAGACGCCGAGAATGGTGAGGACGCCCGGCATCGCTTCTTCGATCCGGCGGATGCCCTCGATGGTCTCCATGGCGGAGGTGGTGAACTCGGGGTCGCCTGTCGCGAGGGTGAAGGTGAGCGCGTCGAAGATCAGGTCCTCGGGCTTGAGTCCGTACTCGGTCGTGACGATGTCGTAGATCTGCCTGGCGACCTCGACCTTGCGGTCGGCGGTCTTGGCCATGCCGATCGGGTCGATGGTCAGGGCGATCACGGCCGCGCCGTGGGCCTGGGCCAGGGGCATGACGGCCTCGATCCGCTCGCGGCCGTTCTCCATGTTGATCGAGTTGACGATCGCCCGGCCGGGGTATTGCTCCAGAGCGTCCTTGATCACGTCCGGCTCGGTCGAGTCGATCACGAGCGGCGCCTCGTGGTTGAGGGCCAGCTTTTTCACGAGCTTGCGCATGATGTCGCGCTCGTCGGCGCGCTCGGTCAGGGCGACGCAGACATCGAGGGCGTGGGCACCCTCCTCGACCTGAGAGGCAGCCACGTTGAGGAGACCGTCATAGTCGTCGGCCAGGACCAGGCGCTTGACCTTACGCGACCCCTGGGTATTGACCCGCTCGCCGACGATCAGGGGGGCGGGCTCCTGATGGAGGTCGATGGATCGGATCATTGAGGCGATCTGGGCGGGGGCCTCACTCGGGCGCGGCGCGATCGCCGGATAGGAATTGGTGGGCCGGCGCTCAAGCTCGGACTTGACGGCCTTCAGGTGTTCGGGGGTGGTGCCGCAGCAGCCGCCGACGAGGCTGACCTGCATGGACTCGACCATCTCGCGCAGGGAGTGAGCGAGCGGTTCCGGCTCCAGCGGGAACGCGGCGAGACCGTTGACGTTGATCGGGATGCCGGCGTTGGGGATGATCGCGACCGGCTTGGTGGCGTACTCGCCCAGATAGCGGGCGGGCTCGCGCATGTAGTCAGGGCCGGTCGAGCAGTTGAGGCCGACGATATCGACCGGCAGGTGTTCGAGGATGTTGAGCGCGGCGGCGATGTCGGTGCCGAGGAGCATCCGGCCCGACGTGTCCAGTGTGATCGAGGCGTGGAGCGGGACGAAGATGCCGTTCTCGCGCCGCACCTGGAGGGCGGCGTGGACGGCGGCCTTCAGCTCCAGAATGTCCTGCACCGTCTCGATGATCAGGACGTCGCTGCCGCCATCGACCAGACCGCGGATCTGGTCGAGGAAGAGCTCGACCACCTCGTGGAAACGGTGCTGGCCGAGCATAGGGTCTTCGGAGGCAGGCAAGAGGCCGGTCGGGCCGATGCTACCGGCGACGAAGCGCGGGCGGCTGGGGGTCGAGTACTCGTCTGCCACGCGGCGGGCGATGGCGGCGGCGGTGTAGTTCTGCTCGTAGGTGCGCTCGCCGAGACCGTATTCCTCAAGCTTGATCTGGCTGCCGCCGAAGGTGTCGGTCTCGACGATGTCGCAGCCGATCTCGAAGTAACCGGCGTGCAACCCGGCGATCAGGTCAGGTTTGACGAAGACCAGGTTCTCGTTGCAGCCCTCGAGCCCGCCGTAGTCCTCCGCCGTCAGTTGCATGTTCAGGATGGTGGCGCCCATCGAGCCGTCGTAGAGGACGACGCGCTCGCGAGCGAGATCGAGGAAACCAGTGCGTGCTTCGGTAATGGTCGCGGGTGCGGAGGAGGTGGGGCGGGCGAGGGTGGCGGTCATGGGGGTGGATCTCTCCGGAGGTTGGGGCGGCTGCCCGTCTCACAGTCATTCAATGGAAGTGTACTTGACGGTTGAGGATGCGCCACGGGTTGGCGATGTTGTGGTCGCATGCCGGGCCGTCCGGAGCAGACGGAACGAAGCCCCCTCCCGATACCGAGAGGGGGCGGCGACCCGAGCAGGTGCGAGGACAGGTAGCGTCCGCAAGGATGCAAGGGTGAAAAGCCCGCCGTCACACCTGCCTGGATGACGCGGTCTGGAGCGACGGAGTACGAGTGTGCGAAGATCCAGATTTGAGTTGGGAGCGGGCGGGACTTCGCTCTCTGTCCGAATTGATATTGTCGTCGAGCGTTGAAGTCCACGTGTTGGGCATGTAGGTGTCGCCGGTCATCAGGCGGGCGCCACGGCCGTGAGTGAGGAAGCTTCCGAGCCACCGGGTAAACACGATGAAGCGATTCTGGAAGCCGACGAGGTAGTACAGGTGGACGATGAGCCAAACGAGCCAGGCGAGGGTGCCGCTGAAGTGGATGCCGCGTATGTCGGCGACGGCTTTGAGGCGGCCGATGGTGGCGACGTTTCCTTTATCCAAATAAGAGAATGGGCGGCGGCTCTTGCCGGACAGCCGAGCGCGGATGAGCTTGGCGACGTAGCGGCCCTGCTGCATGGCGACCGGACAAACTCCGGGGAACTGCCGAATCTCGCCGAGGGAATCCCGGATCCGGATCATATCGCCGAGAACGAAGACCGTTGGGTGCCCTGGGAGGGTCAAGTCCGGTCCGACGGTGACCCGTCCGGCGGAGTCGATGTCCGCGCCGGAGGCCGCGCCGAGCGATCCGGCCAGTGATGATGCGCGCACCCCGGCGGCCCAAATGATTGTGCGGGTGGGGATGCGCTCGGGCTCGGACCCGGCCGACTGGATCGTGACCGACTCTCGATCGAGGAGGAGGACGGGGCGGCCGACGATGGGGGTAACGCCGAGGCGTTCAAGGGCGCGAGCGGCACTCGAAGACAGCGACGCGGGGAAAGCGTCGAGGAGGCGATCGTTCGACTCTAGGAGAAGGATCCTCGCTTCGCGAGGGTCGATCGCGCGGAAGTCGCGGCGCAGGGTCTCACGGGCGATCTCGGCGATCTGACCCGCCAACTCGACGCCGGTTGGGCCGCCGCCGACGACCGAGAATGTGAGCCAGGCCCGGCGGCGGTCTGGATCCGGCTCGACTTCGGCCGCTTCGAACGCGGACAGGATGCGGCGGCGGATCTCAATTGCGTCTTCGAGGGTCTTAAGACCTGGGGCGACGGGTTGCCATTCGTCGTGGCCAAAGTAGGTGTGGGTGGCGCCGGCCGCGACGATGAGCGTGTCGTAGGGGACCGCATCGCCGGCGTCGCCGTTGGCGAGATGTCCGAGGAGAACTTGGCTCCCGGTGAGGTCGAATCCGGTGACCTCGCCCAGCACGACGCGAACGTTTCGCTGCCGCTTGAGGATGGCGCGGAGGGGCGAGGCGATCTCGCTGGCGGCAAGGGAGCCGGTGGCGACCTGGTAAAGAAGGGGTTGGAAGAGGTGGAAGTTGCGGCGGTCGATCAGGGTGATGTCGACCGGGGCCCGCCGGAGACCACGGACGGCCTGGAGGCCGGAGAATCCGCCTCCGACGACGACAACTCGATGGCGGCCAGACCCATTCGCCGGGGAGGATGCGGGCGCCAACTGGGAGTGCAGGTTGCGGCGGCCATTTCCCGCGGCCGGGTGGTGGGTGTGGCCGTTGCTGGTGGCGGCCGCGTTCACGACCGCGCCGGCCAGCGCAAAGATGAGAAAGAATCGGGCGACGTACCAGTCGAACACTCCCTTGTTGGGAGCCGCCAGGATCTGGTCCGGGGCGGCGTGGGAAAGTCCGGATGGTTGCAAAATCTGCGGCGTCAGGAGTGTAAGGGTGGCGATCACCGCGGCGATCGCGATCAGGGTGAGTGCGAAGCGCCGGGAGATGCTCCCGTTCAAATCGAAGATTGCAGGGACGTTGGTGATGTCGGCCATGTCGTGTCCTCGTTCTCGGGAGAATGAAGGGGAACGTGACCCGGGGTTAGGGATGCGCACGGGCGGGACGGGACGGGTCGGTATGAAGGGCCGCGCGGAGGGCGAAGCCGCCGACCGCCGCGACCAGCCAGCCGCCGGAGGCCGGTGTCAGGACGATGAGCGGTACGGCGATGGCAAGAAGCCATGCCCCGAGCCTCGCCGGGACGCGCCCAGTCTCTCGCGCACTCCAGCGAGCGCCTTCGCCGAGGGCCAGGAGTCCCGCGCCGGCGACCATGTACCAGACCCATGCCTCGCGCTCGGAGTCGGTCCCGATCGCGTTCACGATCCCGTCGCCGACGATGCCGCGAAGGTTATTGCTCGCGCCGAGCGTGATTACTCCAAGTATCAGGTGGATGATGGCGGTTGCGGTGATAAGACGTGGAACCCATCGAATCGGATCGTTCATGCCTGGGGCCTCCGTGGGGACCGGACCACCCGATCCATACGGTTGCGTATGGTAGACCCGGTGGGCGCACTTGTCAATACGCCACCGTATGGTGGATGATGGGTTCATGGAGAACGAGCAACGCGATGGCCGGGCGGGCGCCCTAACCGCGGACGATTGGATCGTGGCGGCGGACCGGGCGATTGAGGAGAGCGGGGTCAGCGCGGTCGCGGTGGAGCCGCTGGCGCGACGCTTGGGGGTGACCAAGGGGAGCTTCTACTGGCACTTCAAGAACCGCAACGCGCTGTTGGAGGCGACCCTGTTGCGGTGGGAGCAGGAGCGGACGGAGGCGGTGATTGCCATGGTGGAGGGCGTCTCCGATCCGAGAAGACGGCTCGAGTTGCTGGTCGGCGAGGCGCTGGCCGATCAGCGGCGAGGGCGACAAACGGCCCTGGGGGGCACGCAGATGGTCGGCTTCCGGCACGCGTTCAACTTGGCGATCGGCGACGCTTCCGAAGATCCGATCGTTGGGCCGGTATTGCGACGGGTCACGGGGCGCCGGCTGGACTTTCTCACGGAGTGCTACGTGGGTTTGGGGGTCGATCCGGAGTCGGCGCGGCGGTGGGCGCTAACTGCTTACGCGGTCTATCTGGGAACGCTGCGCCTGATGCGGGAGGCACCGGATCGCCTGCCGCAAGGGGAAGCGTACGCGGAATACCTGCGCCAGATTGTCGCGGCGCTTGTTCCGGAAACGTCGAGCTGATCGTTGCACGGGCTGTGTGCCGGCTGACGCCGGACGGTTGGTGCGTCACTTCAGCACGTTGGGGGGTTGAAAGTGCGTCTCGCTTGGACGCACGCAGATCGAACAAGAAGTGGGGGTTGACGCTGCCGACTTAATGTAACACTATGAGTTACATGAGACGAGATGATCGCCTGACCCTGACCCTCCATCTGCTGCTCCATATGGCGCAGCAGCCCAAGCATGCCATGACCTCTCAGGAGATGGCCGTCTGTGCCCAGACCAATCCGGTCGTGGTCAGGCGGGCGTTGGCCGGGCTGCGGGAAGCCGGGATCGTCTCGTCCGTGAAAGGTCATGGGGGTGGATGGGGTCTGTCCCGGCCTCCGGCCGAGATCAGCCTGGACGAGGTGCAGCGGGCGCTGGGCGTGCGCGTCGTGGCGATGACAACGTCGGACCAGCGGCCGGGCTGCCTGGTCGAGCAGGCGGTCAAACGTGCGCTCGATGATGCGATCGCAGAGGCAGCCCGGGTGCTGGATGAGCGCCTGGCGGCGATCACCCTGGCCGACCTGGCGGCGGACATTGCCCATGTCCATGGTGTGCCATTTCGGATGAGAGGAGCGTCCTGATATGCCGTATGACGCAATTGTGGTCGGTGGAAGCTATGCCGGGTTGTCCGCCGCGATGCAATTGGCCCGCGCCCGGCGACAGGTGTTGATCGTCGATGCGGGATTGCCCCGGAACCGGTTCGCGGCGACGGGCCACGGATTTTTCGGGCAGGATGGCCGGCCACCACTCGATATCCTGCGGGATGCCACCCGGCTGGTGCTCGCGTACCCCACGGTCGAACTCGTTGCGGACGAGGTCGTGACGGCGGGGAACGATGGTGGCGGATTCGCCGTCACGCTGGCCAGCGGCCGGACGGAGCGCGCGGCCCGCCTGGTGCTCGCCACCGGCGTCCGCGATGAGCTGCCCGACGTGCCCGGCCTGAAGGAACGGTGGGGAGTGACGGTCCTGCACTGCCCCTATTGCCATGGCTTCGAGGTCGCCGATCGACCACTCGGCATCCTGGCGAACCACTCGCTTTCGGCCCATCAGGGCATTCTCATTCCGGACTGGGGACCAACCACCTACTTCACGCAGGGGATCTACGAACCCGAGCCGGACGAACTTGCCCAGATGACAGCACGTGGCGTCCAGATCGAGCGAGCGCCGATCGTCGAGCTGCTGGGCCCAGCGCCGGAGCTCGAAGCGGTTCGCCTGAGCGACGGCCGCGTCGTGGCGATCCACGCGGTCTTCACGGCGCCGCGGATCTCGCTGGCGAGCTCCCTAGCGGAGCAGCTCGGGTGCGCGATCGAGGACGGCCCGCTGGGACCATACGTTCGCGTTGACGACCGCAAGCGAACGTCTATCGAGGGCGTCTTCGCCGCCGGCGATGCTGCCGCGCAGATGCACAACGCGACCTTTGCCTCGGCCGCCGGCGTGATGGCGGGGGTCGGAGTCCACCAGTCCCTCATCATGGAAGCAGCGACCGCGAGTCTGGATTCCAAAGCTGCCTGATCGAGCCGGCCGGAGCACAACTCCCCGGCCGGTGCTTGTTGCCCATTGACCGCGAGCGGCAGAGCTCTGGAGTTTTCTTAGGGAGCCGCGACAACGGTTAGCACTGCTGCGTCGACGGCGATGGCGTGGCGCAAACCGTCCGAGCCGATGACCTCGGCCTGGAAGCGCATGGTGCGAGGGCCAGCATCGTCCTCGCGGGTGGTCACTGCCGAGTAGACGAGGGCATCGTTGCTGTAGACGTCGTCGTTGGCGCGTGCGTCGCCGGCGGTACCGTCGTCGAGCAGCACCACCGAGCGGGCCACGTTGACGTCGGTGATCCCATCCAAAAGCGCGATAACTCCGACGCCTACGAGCTCGCCGTCGTAGGCGACCTTGGCGGTCGCAGTCGCCCGCTCATCCGCGCCGATGGTGAGTTCGCCCGGGTCGATCGAGGTCTCAAGGATCTGGGGGGCATTGCCGCTATCGGCTGGACCGATGTCCAGGATTGCAATCTGCTCGTGCTGATTGGCGCAATCGGCGCACCGAATGGTGTTCATCGCGTAGAGGACTCGGGTGGCGTCGGCGTTCATGCTGGCGCCGGGCATGCCTTCGGCGAGGACGGCGGTGTGGCCGTCGACGCCGGGAGTGGCGATGGCGAGTTGACGGGTGTCGCCGGTCTCGGTGTCGATGAGGAGACTGCTCGGGGTGACGAGCAACGCGGAGCCGTCGTCAGAGAGGCGGAGGACGTCCTCGAAGCCGGAGCCGGTATTGGAGGTGAGAATCTCGGGCTCGCCGCCGGTGAAGGG
Organism: uncultured Chloroflexia bacterium; assembly: GCA_963849635.1. Classification (GTDB taxonomy): domain Bacteria; phylum Chloroflexota; class Chloroflexia; order Thermomicrobiales; family UBA6265; genus CAVRUD01. The sequence goes on from CAWKIA010000014.1 coordinate 23,892, forward strand.
GAGGACGCTGATCTCGTCGACGCCGCCATCGAGGGGGAGGGTACGGAGGGCAACGGTTTCGCCGTTACCGGACAGGGCAAGGCTTGGGACGTGGGCGAAGGGGCCGGCGAGGTTGCGGAGGTTGCTGCCGTCGCCAGCAACGGCGAAGGCGTGTAAGCCGAGCGGGCCGATGGAGTTGAAGACGACTTCGTCTCCTGAGGAGGAGATGTCGAGGGGTTTGCTGCCGCCGAAGAAGCAGCAGGCGGTGTCGGCGTTTGCCGTGTCCATGACGTCGTCGATGTCGGCGGCCGAGACGATGTGGCGCAGGTTCTCGCCGTCGGTGTCAATGGCCCAAACGCCGCGGGGGATGGGATCGCCGCCGACGGTGGCCGTGCCACGACTGACGAGAAAGAAGACGGTGTCGCCATCGGCGGTCAGGCGAATGGGGCCGCAGTTCGTTAGAGGCTAGGACGAGGAGTTCGCGGGCACCGGATTGGTCCGCGACGCGAAGCTGGATCGAGTCGCTGGAGACGACGACCGAACCGTCCTCATTGATGTCGACAAGCGACGAGCAAAAGCAGAGCGTCTTGTAGGAATCAACCTCGGTCAGCGGACCTCCCTCGGCGTCCATGGTGAAAATCCGGTTGGGCGTGGTTTCGTCACCTGTACCAGGCGCGTCTGCGAAGACCGCCACCTGGCCATCGGCACTTAGTTCCGGGTCGGCGACGCCGTAAACATCGGCGCCGAGGTCGGTGATCTGGTGGTAGACGAGGGTATCTGGGTCGGCGGCCACCTGGGCCGATGAGACCGAGGGAGCAAAGATCGACAGAATCGCGACGGTCGCGGCGATCAGGCGGAACGCAGTGCGGTGAACCCGTGCGGACATAGACCGGGTCATCGGTGTCCTCCAAGGCGCGAGTGATGCAACGAGACGCCGCCGCTGACTGGCGGCACGTGTGCAGTCTGTGCCACCCAGATCACAGTACTTTTTCTGTTTTTCGTGTTCGTCAATCATACGACGCTCTACGGGGGATTGCGGTTCCGCCGTGTCGTTACCGGGGGAAACCGCCATGTTGCTCGCTGGCACAGCCATGTGATGCGGCCACCCGATGGAGAGCGGCCGCACGGAATCGCCCGCCTCCAACAGTGGAAGGCGGGCGATTCCTTGCGCGAGCGAAGCAGACCGAGGATGCCTACGGGTTGGCGACCACTGTCAGCGTTCCAGCGTCGCGGGCGGTGGCGTGGCGGAGACCGTCGGGGGTTTCGATCTCGGCCTGGTAGCGCAGCGTACGGGGACCGGTGTCATCTGGGCGGGTGACCGAGAGTGCGTAATGAATGGCGCCATTGGTGAAGACGTCGTCATTCGCGCTAGCGTCGGGAGTGACGCCGTCGTCGACGAGGATCGCGCCGTAGGCGACGTTGACGTCGTAGAGGCCGTCGAGGAGGGCGACGACGCCTGTGGCGATGCCCGTGCCCTCGGTCTCGACGGCGACGCTGGCGGTGGCGACATCGACGGAGTCGTTTGCGATCTCCTCCGGGTCGATCGTGGCGTCGGTCAAGACCGGTGCGGCGCCGAGGTCAGATGGTCCGATGTCGAGCGTCGCGAGTTGTTCGTGCTGGTTTGCGCAGTCGGCGCAGCGGATCGATCTCATGACGTAGACGAATCGGGTGGCGTCGGCATTCATCGAAGCACGGACCATCCCATCAGTAAGAAGATCCGTGTGGCCAGCGCCGCCGGGAGTGAGTACCGCGAGCTGGCGCATGTCGCCGCTGGCGGTATCGATGAGGTAGCTGGTGGGGGTCAGCAGGAGGCTTGATCCGTCTTCACTCAGATGGAGGATGTCATCGAAGCTGGAGCCAGTGGTGGTCGCAAGAGTCTCCGCATCGCCGCCACCGAAGTCGACGAGACCGACCTCATTGTTGCCATTGTCTGGCGGGATGATGTCATAGGCGACTGTCGAGCCGTCACCGCTGACGGCGACGTTCTTGACCCACCCGAACGGGCCCGCGAGATCGTGCAGGTTACCGCCATCACCGGTGACGCCGAAGGCGTGTTCGCCGTCGCCCGCGTACGCGCCGAAGACGATTTCGTCGCCGCTGGCGGAGACATCGAAGGGCATCCCGTCGGCGTAGAAGCAGCAGCCGGTCGCTTCGATCGTCAGATTGAACATATCGGCGATGTCATCTGCGGCGACGATCTGGCGCAGGTTTTCGCCATCGGCGTCGATAGCCCATACGCCGCGAGGAACGAGGGTGGTCCCGTCAACGGTGCCTGAATCGCGGCGGACCAGGAAGAAGGCTGTCTCGCCGTCGGCGGAGAGGCGGACGGAACCGATCTCGTTACCGCCGAGATTCAGGATCTCCCTGGCCCCGCCGGCGTCAGCGATCCGAAGCTGCATCGAGTCGCTGGAGAGGACGACATCGCCGTCTTCACTGATGGCGAGCAGGGCGCCGCACCCGCAATTGGGCCGGTAGGAATCGACTTCGGTGAGATTGGAGCCGTCGGCGTCGACGACGAAGATGCGGTTGGGCTTCTCGGCGTCGCTGCTTCCAAACGTGTCGGCGAAGACGATCGTGGAGCCGTCGGCGCTGATCTCGGGGTTGGCAACGCCGATGAAGTCATCCCCGACGTCTGTGATCTGGTGGTAGACCAGAAGGTCTGAGTCAGGTGGCTCGGTTTGGGTGATCGCTGATGCCGTGAGGTGCGACATCGTGGTGATGAGGGCAGCGACGACGATGATCGGGGCGACGCGACAAAGAGATCGGTTCACGAATCGGTACATCGGAGTCCTCCATTAGAGGTCCTACCCGGCATGTCGGAGGGGGATACGCGTGAGGAACTCGAAGGTTCCCCTCGAGACAATCCGAGAACACGAGATCTTGACGTTTTCAGTTTTATCTGTATTCGTCGATTGTACGACGTTTTGCGGTCGATACTAGTTCCCTAGCTGTCGGAGAACACAGAATTCGGCGACGACTCGTCCTCGCATGCTGGTGTGACGCCAGTGCCAGGACGGCGGACGCAGGGCTTGTCGAATCGACATTAGCCGCGACGATACCTGGTCACGGCCAGGGGAAGACAAACGACGAGGATGGCAAACGCCCAGAGGAGTGCGCGCGCGACGAAGTAGGAGGTGGGGTGGCCAAGGAGGGCCTCCGCGTCGGGGCCGAGCGTGAGGGCGCGGACGGCGTCAACCATGTACGTGATGGGCTGGTGCTCAGCGACGGTCGCGCAGACCGGATGGCATGGTGTCGACGGGGACGTAAGCGCTTGAAACAAAGGTGAGGGGAAAGACGAGCAGTCCAAATCCCTGAGCGGCCTGGGCGTTGCCCGCGAACAGGCCCACCGTGATGAAAAGCCATTCAAAGACATAGCCGAAGAGCACCACAAGGCCGAAGGCGGCGAGACCGTCCAGGACAGAGCCATGGAGGCGGAAACCGACCAGGAAACCGAGGGCCACCGTCACCCCGAGGCTCCAGATGAGGATGACCGTGTCGGCGAGCGCGCGCCCGGCGAGGACAGCGCTGCGCGGAATCGGCAGGGAGCGGAGGCGGTCGATGAAGCCCTGTTGGAGGTCTTCGGCCACGGCGACGGCGGCGCCAATGCCGGCGAAGAGGACGCCGGTCGTGACGAATCCGGGGATGAGGTAGTTGACGTAGCGGATGCCGTCGGGCTGGATAGCGCCGCCGAAGACGTAGCGGTAGACCAGCATGAATCCGGCCATCTGGATGGTGCCGAGGACGAGAAGCTGCGGGGTACGCGAGGTACCGGAGGAGCGCGCGGCGGGCGACTGTCCAGGTGCTGGTGGCGAGCGGAGTCGTGCGGCGATTGAGGGTGGATGAGGCGGCGACCATGGGGAGTCCTTTCGGCTGTCTGCGTCTAAGAAGGGGAAATCCATCTGGTAGGGGTAGGGCTTGCCCTGCCCGGCTCCCGGCGCAAACGTCGGGTTCGGATACATGGGCAGGGCAAGCCCTGCCCTTTCGAGGCAAACGTGCTGATAGACGAACCCGGAGGATCGCTATACGGCGGCGGGTTGGCCGGTGAGGGCGAGAAAGACCTCGTCCAGAGTGGGTTGGCGGAGGGCGATGTCTTCGACATCGATGGCGGCATCCTGGAGGGAGCGCATCGCGGTCATGAGGTCATCGCCGCCAGCGTCGACGCCAAGGCTGACGCGGCGGGTTGCTTCGTCGATCTGACACTCGCCGCGATGAAGGTGGCCGAGCGCGGTGGCGACTTTGGGCAGGTCGTCGCGCCGGCGGGCGTGAATTTCGATCACGCTGCCGCCGATGCGGCGCTTGAGTTCGGCGGGAGTGCCGGACGCGACCGTACGCCCGTGGTCGATGATGACGATGCGGTTGGCGAGGTGGTCGGCTTCGTCCAGGTATTGGGTGGTGAGGAGGACGTCGGTGCCGGCCTCGACGAGGGCGCGAATCGCGTCCCACAACTCGATCCGGCTGCGGGGATCGAGTCCGGTGGTCGGCTCGTCGAGGAGGAGCAAGCGAGGTGCGCCGACAAGGCTGGCGCCGAGGTCGAGCCGGCGGCGCAGCCCGCCGGAGTAGGTCCGGACGAGGCGGTCGGCGACGTCGATCAGGCCGAGTTGATCGAGAACGGCGGCGGCGCTTGCCCGGGCGCACCGGCGGTCCTGGCCGACGAGGCGGGCGACCATCTCCAGATTTTCACGACCCGTCATGGCTGGCTCGACGGCGGCGAACTGACCTGCGAGGCCGATCAGGCGGCGAACGGCATCCGCATCGCGGCGTACGTCGTGGCCGAAGACGGTGAGTGTGCCACCGTCGAGGCGAAGCAGGGTGGCGATGGCGCGCACAAAGGTGGACTTGCCGGCGCCGTTCGGTCCAAGGATGGCGAGGACCTGACCGCTCTCGGCGACGAGGTCCAGTCCGTCCAGGGCACGGGTTTTGCCGAATCGCTTCTCGAGACCGTGTGCTTCGATCATGCTGGTCATCGCGATGATGTCCTCCTGAAGTGGCGGAACAGGCGGTCGGTCAGGATTCGTCATCCTGGCCGGGGGGTGGGATGTGGGCGGTGGAGAATGCGCGCAGCCATTCCTCGGTCCAGGTGAGCCGTCCCTGGCGCAGGTCTGCGATGACGCCGCGCACCCAGTTGAGCTCGGCGGCGAGGATCGCGCGGCGGTACTCCTCTTCGAGAAGGAAGAGGCGAGGCAAATCGGGATTGGCGGCGAGCTCCGACTCTGTGCGGTCCAGTTGGGCCGCGAGCCGGTCGGCGCGAACCTCGAGTTGCTCTCTGGCATCGTCAGGAGTGAGACCAAAGAGGATGGAGATCGCGGCGATGAAGTCGGGGTAGTCGTCATTGCTGGAGCGCAGCGTCTGGCGCAGCCAGTCGTGGGCGGCATCGCGGCCCGCGGGGGTTATCGCGTAGACGATGCGGTCGGGGTGGCTCTCGGTCTTGACGGTCTCGTGCACCGCGACGAGTCCGAGGCGGACGAGGCGATCGATCGTTTGATAGAGGCTGGCCCGGGCTCTGACGTTGACGACACGGTGCTTGCCGTAGGCCTCGATCAGCTTTTGCAAGCCGTAAACATGCAATGGCTGCTCCATCAGCAGCCAGAGGATGATGAGGCCAAGCGATGAAGGTTGTGACGACTTTCTGGGTGTGGTACTGCTCATAGAAATGACAATACTAGAAATACTATTACTAGTCAAGACCTGTGGCTGGTTACCGGCGGTGGTCGCGTCGCTGTTACGTGCCGCGGGTCCGGGTCAACAGGAGAAAGATCAGGAGGGCGGAGGTCGCGGCGGTTGCGACCACAATGGCCATTGGCACGGCGGTGTCCTCGCCAGCGATGCCGACCAGGGGGGCGGCGGTCGCGCCGATCGCGTATTGCAGCAGGCCGATCAAGGCGGAGGCGCTACCGGCGGTATGCGGGTGATCGGCGAGGGCAAGAGCCGTCGAGTTGGGCAGGATAAAGCCGAGGCTGGCGACCAAGACGACCAGGGCCGGGACGATCCCGGCCAGCCCGACGCCGCCACTGCCGCCGATCACGACCATGAGCAGAAAGGCAATGCCGCCGCTCGCCATGCCGCTCAGGCCGAAGCGGAGCAGCGTCTTCGGAGCGACCCGGCCGACGAGGCGGCCATTGATCTGGCCGCAGGTAACGTATCCCGCCGCGATCGAGGCGAAGATGAAGCTGTATTTTTGTTGTGAGACCCCATAGATCTCCTGGAGCACGAACGGTGATCCGGAGATGTAGGAGAAAAGCGCAGCGGAGGCCAACCCGCCGGAGAGTGCGTACCCGACAAAGCTTCTGTCGGTCGCCAATCGCCGAAAGGTGCGCAAGATGGAGCGGGCACCGGCCGACTGGCGGTGTTCGGGCTGGTGGGTCTCGCTCAAGAAGGTAGCAGTGGCGATGACGAGCGCAGTGCCGATCAGCGCTAGCGTGACGAAGACGCCACGCCAGGAGACCACGCGCAGGAGCTGGCCGCCGAGGAGTGGAGCCAGGATCGGGGCGAGACCGCTGACGAGGAGGAGCAAGGAGAAGAATCGGGCCGCGGCGACGCCGCTATAGAGATCGCGCACGACCGATCGGGCGATGACGATGCCCGCTGCTCCGGCGAATCCCTGGACGAACCGGAAGGCGATCAGAGCCTGGATCGTGGGCGCGACCGCGCAGAGCAGCGACGCTATTGCGTACAGCCCCACACCGAGCATCAGGGGGCGGCGGCGACCGAACGCATCGCTCATCGGGCCGGCGAGGAGTTGCCCGGTGGCAAGGCCAAGGAGGCAGGCGCTGAGGGTAAGCTGTGTCTGCGACGCGCCGACGCCAAAGTCGGCGCGAAGTTCCGGCAACCCTGGGAGGTACATGTCGATCGAGAGGGGCCCGAAGGCGCTCAGCGCGCCGACGAGGAGGATCAACGTCCGTTGTGAGGGTAGTGCGGACGGGTGTGCCAGAGGTGAAGGTGGGACCGAAACCGCCGGGTTTGAGACAGGGGACGTCACGGCGGCTCCTGGGCTGGTTGGCACATACGCACGTTGGAATCAGGATGCACGGGAGGTCGTCTATTTGGCAACTCAGCCAGTATGCGACTGCCATGCGATGAATAGTCTGCCGAGGTGTCCTCAGCGATGACGCCAACAGGCGGAGGAAGGGGAACGACCGAGTGCTGGATCTGATGATCTCTGGCGGAACGGTGATCGCGATGGACCCGGGGCGACGTGTGATCCGGGGCGGATCAGTTGGGATCGAGGGCGACCGGATCGCCTGGGTCGGGCAAGCCGGGCAGGAGCCGCCGGCCGCGCGGCGTACGGTTGACGCAACGGGTCACTACGTCCTGCCGGGGATCGTCGATACGCACGGACATGCGGGCCACTCCATGACGCGCGGCCTCGGCGAGGGGCGACCAGAGGTCGGGACGGCGGCGGAACCAGGCTGGGGAGATATCGTCGGCGCGATGTACTTCCACGCCTCGGATGAGGAGTTCTGGCGGGCGGAGAGCAGGCTCGCCGCGCTCGAGCGCCTCAAGTTTGGCGTGACGACGTCGGTTTCGATGACCGGATCGTCGCCGCGGGTGGATGATCCCCGCTACGCGCTCGCGGCCGCCAGCGGCTACGACGATCTGGGCTTGCGCCATATCGCCGCTGCCGGACCACCGAACGGTCCCTGGCCCAGGACATACACCGATTGGTCTGGCGCCGGTGCGCCACATGAGGTGTCCGTGGACCTGGACCGGGCGTTGGCCGTCACCGAGGAGTGCATTCAGGCGTTCGCACCGGTGCGGGAGCGGACCGGCGGCCGGATTTCCTTCTATGTGGGGCCTTCGGCGGTCTCCCCGAGCGCTGATGCGGGTGATCCGGTCGCCAGGGCGCAGGTCAGCGGGGTGAAGCGCCTGGTCGAGCGATACGGCGTTGGATTCCACTCCCATGCCTACCGAGGTATGGTGCGGGCCGCGTTCGCGATCGAGCCGGAGTTGCTCGGACCACATGCCACCCTCGCCCACTGTGCCGGTATCGAACCCGACGAGATCGAGATCCTGGCCAGAACAGGAACCTCGGCCAGCCACGGGCCACTGACCCATGCCTACGTCCTCGACCGGTTCGCGGTGATCGATGCGCTGGAGGCCGGGGTCAACGTCGTCGTGTCGACCGACGGCTCATCGCCGGATAGAAACTTTGACTTGATCGACCAGGCACGCATCGCGGCGCAATTACAGCGGGCGCACTACGCCGACAGCGCGGTGCTCCCGTCCGGCAAGTTGCTGGGGATGATCACGATCGACGCGGCCCGGGCGTTAGGACTGGAGCGGGAGATCGGCTCGATCGAGGTCGGGAAGCGGGCGGATGTGATCCTGCTCAATGCGCGTCAGGCACACCTGGCACCGGATTTCACGGCGCCATTGCGCGTGATCGGCCACGCCAGCGGCCACGATGTCGACACCGTGATCGTCGATGGCAAGATCCTGATGGAGAACCGGGAGGTCGTCGGGATCGACGAAGGCGCGATCCTCGATCGGGCCGAGGCGGCGTTTGCCGCGACGTGGGAGCGGACCGGTTTTGGCGATCCAAATGCCATGCACCCGGATACCTGGACGGCGGTACGGTATTCCTGAATCTGCCGTACAGTACACTCCGGGTCAACTATGGCGTGACCGTAGAATCCGAAGGACGGGCTCGTCGCCGGCTGGGGCGGCGGATTCGGATGCTGGATGACCGGGAGGGATGTCGTGACTGACAGTCTGGCACGGGGGGAGACGGGCGAGGTGTCCGGCGAATCAGACGGCGATCTCAGGGCCCGGCTCGCGCTGGCGGAGGAGCGTCTGGACTTTTACGCATCGTTCGACCGGTTGATCCAGGACAACGTCGCCCAGGCAAGCCGCCTCATGCGCGACGCGCTTGAGCTGCGCGAGCGGACGCAATCAGAGCTTGATCTGGCCAAGGCCCAGGCCGAGGAGCGGTTTACGCCGAGCGCAGCCGCTACCGGCTTGAACTTGAGGCGGTGCACGCCGACTTGATCACCTTGCAGGCGACAGCGGCCAGCATGGCTCGCCGGGTTGCGGCCACGATCGGGGCGATGAACTCGGCGGAAGACCTCATTGCCGCCGGCGCCCGCCCGGCGCTCTCCACGGCAGTCACCGCGGCCGCGGTTGCGGGATCGACCGGGACGGTCCTGGCAGTGGACGACGGGGCCGCGGTCGGCGAGGCCGACGAAGCCGAGGATGCCGTCGCGGCGCTGGCGACCGAGACAGCCGGTGTTCCGGCGGAAAGCAATGGCGCCGAGGAGGACCTTGAGGCACCGCTGGCCGTCGAGGTGGAGATGGCGTCACTCGGGGCCGGCGATCTGCCGCCGTCCGCCGAGACGGTGCCAGTCGATAGCCCACCGGTGGAGGGCCCCGGCGACGAGGCCGTGGGGTTTCAGCCGGAGAGGTTGAACCCGAGTCCGGACGTGTTGAACCAGCCGCGGCAGCCGAACCAGCCGTCGATGCACCAGCCGAGCCCGATCAAGCGGGCGGCGAGAGTTGCGGACCAGGTGGCTGCCGAGGCTGCGCCGGCCGTCGAAGCCGAAGCTCCCACATCTGTCGAGACTGCTGAAGCGTCTCAGCCGGATGATGCAGAGGAGGGCGGAGGGTCGCGATCGGTAACAGTGCTCGTCCACGGTGTGCCCCGCGCCGCGGCGGCGCTGGCGCTCCAGCGTCATCTCCATGGGCTGAGTCAGGTCGAAAGCGTCGAGGCCAGAGAGTACGCTGAAGGCGTCCTGCGCCTGCACGTGGTCACTGGCGGCCGACTGGCCCTGGAGGACTTGAAGGGCTGGGACGGCGGCGCCGGCCTGGAGCCGGTGACAGTGACCGGAGATGTGCTCGAGGTCAGACTTCCCGGGGCTCAGGGATTCTAAAGCGGGTTGCAGCGACGGTGGTGTCTCATGCCCCCGGCCACCCACTGAAGACCCCGGACAGCACAATATTCCAATCGATGATACCGGTCCCATCGCTGGAGGGTGGAATTTCGTCTGGGCTCAGCGTGACGGGGAGTCGGAGGCGCCGTACACAACCCGCACTCTTTCGCCGGTCCCCAGATCCGTCATGGCCATAGCGAATGGCGGCAAGAAGTCGAATTTCCAAGCCTCTCCCCACGGCTGAATGCTTACTTGGACTGGTGCCATAGAAAATGTGTTGGGGGAGGGAAGGCGCACTCTGGACGCCTCTCGCATCCACGGTATGGACCGTAGGTACATGGTTGGTTTCCGTAGTCTGCGCTGCATGTTCGCGGACATGTTCCGCGCCGGCCGAACCGCGGGTACCTGT
>CAWKIA010000015.1:0-78165 GCA_963849635.1 uncultured Chloroflexia bacterium
GGCTAATCCCTGAGCGGGTACACCTCGGGGAAACGGAGTCGCCGTCACGGCAGTAGGATCGCGGTTGCAACGGACCGGGTAGCGGTGGCAGGCAGTCGGGCGGAGGCGGGCGGTGCGCTACGAGATCTGGCAGGACCGCTACTCCGGCGATCGCTACCTCGTGGGGATTCAACCCGGGTCGGGCCTGGTGGTATGCGCCCGGCTGAGCCCGAGCGAGGACCCGCGCCGGGCGCTGGAGGCGCCCCGAATTCGGCGCCCCAACGACGCGGCCCTCGCACACATGCGCCGCCACCCCGGAGCGTACCGGCGGGAGTACACCACCGACGGGGACGGGTGGGCGGTGCTCGCCGGGGACCCCGCCGCCGAGCGGAGGTAACAATGCCCCACGGAGGTGCAACGGTGGCCGACCCGATCTCGACCGACCGGTTCGTCCAGGGCCTCGCCGGATGCGAGGACCCCGACCCCGCCCGCCCAATCACGACCGCCCAGCTCCTCGATGGCCTGCTCGGGCTGCAGGCGGCCTTCCGCCAGTGCAACGCGTTCGCGGTGTCGCCGGAGCTGAGCGACCGGGAGCGGGCCGAGTTCGCCGCGCTGAGCACCGAGGCGTTCGGGATCGTGCGCGCGATGGTCGGCCCGTCGATGTGCACGTTCCTCACCATCCTGCACCAGCCCCAGACGACGGAGGCGACCCGGCAGGAGATGCGGGACTACCTCTCGGGGTTCCTCTCCGAGGACGAACTGGACGGCCTGGGCGAGGACGAGCTGTGCGCGCTGCTCCTGACGCGGCTGCGCGCGCAGGGGTTCCCGGTCGACGGGTAGGGCACTGAGCAGGGCCGCGTCGCGCCGACGTCGGAGCACGAGTGATCCTCCGGCGAGCATCCGCCGTGGTTCGTAGGGAGCTGGGTCGACTGTGGCCGTGGCCGTGCTGCCAGACAACAGCCGAGTGACCCCGAGGCTTAGCCTGGTTCGAGGGGCAGGGCGACGGTGAAGGCGCTGCCGCGGCCCTCCTCGCTCGCGACAGCGATCGATCCGCCGTGCTGCTCGATGATCTGGCGGGCGCCGGCCAGTCCGACCCCCGTCCCCGCGATCCGGCCCCCGACGTTCGACCCGCGGCGGTAGCGCTCGAAGACGTGGGACAGGTCGACCGCCGGGATGCCGACGCCCTCGTCGCGCACGGCGAGCACCGCCCACGCGCCCTCGCCGCGCGCTTCTCTGCATGATCTCCACCGTGATCGCGCCGCCGCCCGGGCTGTACTTCACCGCGTTGCCGAGGAGGTTGTCCAACACCCGGCGGATCCGTGGGCCGTCCCAGCTCCCCACCAGCGAGGCCGGGCCTACCACCCGCAGCCGGTGGCGGCCGGTCGCCGCCTGGGCGTCCGCGACCGCCAGCTCCGCCAGCGCGACCAGGTCGACCCGCCCCGTGCGCAGCTCCAGCGGGTGACCGGCCCGCAGACGCGCCGCGTCCTGGAGCTCGCCCAGCTGGGCGTCCATCCGCACCGCCGCCGCCGCGATGGTCGTCGCCGTCCGCGTCAGGCCGGCAACGTCCGGCACGATCCCTCGCTGCGCCCGGCGTTCCAGGAGCTGGGCCTGGCCGAGCACGACCGCGAGCGGGGTCTTGATGTCGTGCGAGACGGCCTCCAGGAACTCGCGCTGCTCCCGCTCCGCCGCCCGGCGATCGCTCACGTCCCGGAGGGCGGAGATGTTGACCGCCCCTCCGGGCAGGTCGACCACCGTGGCGCGGACCTCGACCGGCACGGCCGTGCCGTCCTTGCGGCGCAGTTCCAACTCCCCCTGCCAGCGCCCGTCGCGGCGGAACCGGGCGAACTCCGCCTCCCCCCATGCCGATCCGGCCGCAACCACGTCGTCGACCCGCAGCCCCAGGAGTTCCTCTTTCGCATAGCCCAGCAGGGCGATCGCGGCCGCGTTGGCGTCGACGTACCGGCGCTCGTCATCGGCCACCAGGATCGCGTCGGCGACCCCCTCGAAGAGCCCCCGGTAGCGCGCCTCGGCCGCCTGCGCGTCCCGGTAGAGCCGGGCGTTGTCGATCGCGATCGCGGCGTGGGCCGCCAGCCCGACGGCGATCTCCTCGGCCCGCCCATCGAAGACCCCAGGGAGGTCGTGGCCGAAGAACAGGCCGCCCAGGACCTCCCCCGAGCGGGAGACCACCGGGGCCGCCAGGTAACTGACCACCGGGAGGTGACCCCTCAGCGGGCCGTGGTGGGGCGGGTTGTGCCCGTAGCGGGGGTCTTGGGTGACGTCGGCGAGGCGGACGACCCCTTCGCCCCGGAAGGTGGGCCCGAAGACCGCCGTGTTCCTCGGCATCGGGAAGCCCGCGAACGCCTCCCGGTCCGCGCCCGACAGCGCGTAGAGGGTGTAGGACTCCCCGCGCTCGTCCGCCACGTTGTAGAAGAAGGCCCCGAACCGCGCCCCCGTCAGCTCGGTCGCGGCGTCGGTCACCGCCTGCACGAGCCGGTCGAGGTCCAGTTCCGCCGCGAGCATGCGTCCCACACCGTTCAAGGCGCTCAGGGTCGCGGCCGTCGCCTCGGCCCACTCCCGGGCGGCGTGCTCCCGCTCCAGCAGCGCCTCCCGTTCGACCGCCGCCAGCTCCGCCTGCTCCTTCCGCCGTCGGAGCTCGTCTTCGGCCAGGCGGCGCTCGTGGACGTCGAGGGCGGTCCCGGCCCACCGCACCACGGCGCCGGACTCGTCGGTCATGGGCGCAACCCGGGCGACGTGCCAGCGGTACTCGCCGTCGGCGCGTCGGAAGCGGTACTCCACCTCGTAGGAGGAGCCGTCCGCGACCGAGGCCTCCCACCGCGCCCAGATCGCCGGCACGTCGTCGGGGTGGACTGCCGCCGCCCAGCCGGCGCCCAGCGCCGCCTCCGGAGACAAGCCGGTGTACGCGAGCCAGAACGGGTTCGCGTAGTCGACCGAGCCGTCGGGGAGGGCCGTCCACACCGGCTGCCGTAGGGCATCGCCGAGCAGGTACTGGGTGCCTCTCCCGGGTGGGATTAGATCGGACATGCGTTTTCCGTTCCGGGCGCCCTACTGGTCGCCTGATCGCCCGTCACCGGTACCCCTCCATCCGGATTCGTTCAACCTCACCGTGGCGGCTGTGCGGTGTCTTCGGCCTCTTGTGTCCACGTTGCCTGAGCGCCATTTCGTGACGCGGTGGTGGACCACCTTCGCTGCGCGAGCGACGTGCGAATCGGCGATATTAGAGGACGCCAAGGCACGGCCGATCCTTGGCCCGTCCCGGTGCGAGAGCTGCCGGTGGGCCATGTGGATAGGCGCTTGGTCCACGGTCAGCGCGATGCGCACGTCGTGCGCAAGGTCCTGAGAGAAATGGACCTCCGCCGGTCTGAGTGTCTTCGGAGCGTCGTCACTCATGGGGTCTGGCTCCTGGCATCATCCGGGATACCCGCTCCCAACACGGCAACGGAACGCATACTCGGTGCCATGCAAAACCCGTGTTTTCGACGGGCTCCTGCAGCGAACGATGCAGCGGGTACCTATGCCTGTCCGATCAATGGAACCAGGACGGGAACGACTGACCGCCCCGTCGACAACGCCTACCCGATATCCTCACGGGCAAGCGCCGTAGCAAGCGTCTGCTCCAGCGCCTCCGTCTCGACCGGGGCCACCTCCGCCGGCTGGACCCGCGCCGGCCACGCCTTGACCAGCGAGACGCCGCCGTTGGGGCCCTCGCGGATCGCGCACTCGGGCGGCAGGGCCGCGACGCGGGCGGTCCGCGTCGTCCCCGCGGATGCAAGGCCGATGCCATGAGCGTAACGGGCGAGGACCGCCGGCCAGCACCGGGGGTGCCGGGCCGGTACCAGCTGATCGCTGCAGTCCGGTCGGTGGCAAACACAGACGCGCCGGCCATCTCGGCGCGATCGACCGCGCCCTGCGTATCATGGAGCGCCGCGCCAAGTACCTCAGACTGGATGCGCCAGCCCGCATCGACGTCGGCCCGCTGACGGCTTCGTCGGGGCGCTGCGCGGCGACGGGGTTGGTATGCGGTGGCGCCACCGCCGCACGTCTGTCCGTGGCACCGAGCCTGCGTATAACCGTCGTCGAGATGTTACCCCGACCGCTGGAGTCCCCGCCCATGCCCACTGTCTTCTCCGTGATCGGCGAACACCGCGACGACCCGGACCGGCTCCTCGCGCTCGGGTCCGACGGGCGGCACTACGCACTGGTCCTGCCGTCCGGCACGGCGTCGCCGACCGACCCCGGCAAGGAGTGGGCCATCGACCCCCACCCGCCGGACCCCGAGGACGTGGCGCTGGAGCCGCCCGTCCCCTAATCCCCGTCGCCGTTCAGCCCCCGGGACGCCCTGGCCCGCGGTATCGACTGCTGGTGCCAAGCAGACCGGTGTGCGGCGCGCTGTCGTCGACCGAGTAGCAGCGTGGCGCCGTCCTGTCTGGCGCGACGGGCGTCCGCGAACCGAGGGCATGGTCTGCCCGGTGAGGAGCCCGAAGTGCGCGCGTTCCGTCTGATCCACTACCTCCGCACGTCCCTGTGGCCCGTGCCCGTCGCGTGCGTGCTGGCCGGGATCGGCCTGTCCTACGCTACGGTCGCCGTCGACGACGGCGGCATCGTCCCGATCGAGCTCACCGGCGGCCCGGACGCGGCGCTGGCGATCCTCGGCACGGTGGCGGCGTCGATGATCATGCTCACCGGCATCGTGCTGACGATCGTCCTGGTCGTCGTGCAGCTGGCGATGGGGCAGTTCTCCCCGCGGATCGTGCGGACGATCCTCCACGACCGGCCCAGCCAGCTGGCGATCGGCATCTTCGTCGCCACCTTCGCCCACGCCATGCTGGCGATGCGGGAGATCTGGCTAGCTCGAGGAGGGCGCCCCGGTCCCCGGGGTGGCCATCGTCGTCGCGTTCCTGCTCGTGGTCCTCAGCATCGTCGTGCTCATCCTCTACATCAACCACATCGGCCAGTCGCTGCGCGTCGCGGCGCTGATCGACTCCGTGGGCGACGAGACCCGGGCGCTGGTCGACGCGCTGTACGGGGCGGAGCCGGACGCCAACGCGGAGCCGCCCGATGTGGTCTTCGCCCCCGTGGCGGGCGTGGTCTTCCGGGTCGACTACGGGACCCTGGTGAAGGCGGCGAGCGCGGCGGAGTGCACCTGGTACTTGTGCCCGCAGTCGGGGACTTCGTGCCAGCCGGCGCGCCGCTGTTCCGGGTGGAGGGCGACCCCGCCCGCCTCGACCGGTCGAAGGTGGCGGCGTCGGTCGCGCTCGGCCCCGAGCGCACGATGAACGAGGACGTCGCCTACGGGTTCCGGATGCTCGTCGACATCGCCGTGCGGTCCCTGTCCGACGATCTCGACCCCACGACGGCGGTGCAGGCGATCGACCGCCTGCACGACTGCCTGCGCCAGCTGGCCCGCCGCCCGTTCCCGAGCGGCGAGTACCGCGACGCCGAGGGGCGCGTGCGGCTGCGGGTGCCGCAGCTGAGCTGGGAGGGGTACGTCCGCCTCGCGTTCGACGAGATCCGCGAGTTGGGAGCCGGCTCCAGCCAGGTTGTCCCGGCGCCTCAAGGCCGCCCTGGAGGATCTGCTGAGCGTCGCCCCGCCCGACCGCCGGGCGCCGCTCGAACGCCAGCTGGAACTGCTGGACGCGGCGACCGCGGGGACGGTCTTTACGGACGGGAACGACGAGCCCGTCGCCGCGGACACTCAGGGGATCGGGTCGGCCGACGAGCTGCAGGTGCCCCTTTCAGCGCCGCCCGAGACCGTCAGCGCCGGCACGTCGGTGGCTGGGCATTCAAACAGCTGACAACCTCAACCATGGGCCCGTCACGAGCCGAGACCCACGCCTCGGTGCCGTACCTTCGTGCCATTCCGCAGAACAGCCGAACGACGGGATCCGCTTCTCACCTTGCACCGGTGGGAACCCGAAGGATCGACAGAGGCGACCGTGCTGCGTCGAGCAACTGCTGGGGTCCTAGGTGTGTCTACCTAGGTTTCCAGGCATGCCGGTACTTTGGTCCTTGACGGCCCGGCTGATGCATCGACTGATGAGTCCGGTTGATGCGTTTGGAGCCGCGGCCGGATGGCCGGGGTAGGAACGAAGAGGGCCGCGCGGAACTACTGCCGCCTTCCGGTCACGAAGCCCGCGCTCGGTTCTCATCTGATGCTGGGTCCGGCCCTGGTGGTCGAACAACGTGACATTCCGCAGGAGGAAACCACATGGGTACCCCGATCGTGCCAGGGCGCACGCCGGGCGGGGCGGTCGGCACCGTCGTCTCCTGAATCCTTGGACAGAGCCGGCACTCTCGGTGCTTTGGTCCTGCGTCGTCCTGGGTAACTCGGGGTGTGCGCTCTGTACGTACTCACCCCAAAGTACCGATGGCACGAGTGGTGCGTTATGTCAGTTGGGCATCGGGCCCAACGCGGCGCCGTCCGTACCGACGGGGCCGCACATGCATCGAAAGGAAGACGTGGAATGAAGATTCGATAGACCGCGATCGCGTTGATGATCGCCTTCTTGGGCGCGTTCGTCGCCGCACCGCTGGCCACGACGGCCGCCCCGACCCGGGGCACCGGCACGACAACCCTGCTCGTTGGTTGCCCGACGCGGGCGCGCTTCAGGGGCTTTTGCGCCGCATTTCACAGGAGGTGCGCTGTGGCACTCGACAGAGCAGAGCGGGCGGCGCTCCTTCACGAGGCGGGGCTGGCGCCGGAGCCGGACGGCTTCGACCTGATCGCGCTCGAGCGAATCGCGTCGTCGCGCGGCTGGATCTGGACCACTTCGCCCACGACCACCTACCACGGCCGCCCCGGCAGATGGCGGGCCACCGTCGTCGAGCCATCGGCAGCGTCTGGCGGGCGGATTGGATTTCTGCTCGGTTCCCAACGCTCCGGCGCCACCGAGGCCGAGGCGCTGGAGAAGGCGCTGTGCACGGCGCTGGCGCGGCACCGAACCGCGGACGGCCTGCAGGTTGCGTAACCGTGGCACGGCGTTCGCGTAACAATGGAGAACGGGGCTAAGACATAGCCTCATGTTATGGAGGAATGAACAATGGATCTTCGCAGCCAAGACCTCACTGGAATGACCGTCCGCGGGTCGGACGGCGACAAAGTCGGCAAAGTCGTCGGCTTCGACGGCCAGTACATCGTGGTCGAGAAGGGGTTCTTCTTCCCGTCCGACCACTACATCCCCTCTAGCGCGATCACGTCCGTCGGCGACGACGAGGTCTACCTGAGCGTGACCAAGGACGCGGCCCTCAACCAGGGCTGGGACCGGCAGCCGGAGGGCTGGGTCGCCGACGATGCCGCATGGCACGGCGCCGCGATGCCCTCCGACTACGACACCCGCCACGCCGCCGCGACCAGCGAGCGCCCCGCCGCCGACGCCACCCTCCGCGTGCCCGTCTACGAGGAGGATCTCACGGCCGTCACGCGCGACGTTGATCGCGGCGCGGTCCGGATCGAGAAGGAACTCGTCACCGAAGACCGGACCGTCACCGTCCCGGTGACCGAGGAGCGCGTCCGGGTCACCCGGGTCGACGCGACCGACCCGAACGCGGTCGGCGCCGACGCCTTCGAGGAAGGCGTGATCGAGGTCCCGGTTCGCGGCCAGGAGGTCGATGTCGCCAAGACGGCCCGCAAGGCCGGCGAGGTGGTGGTCGAGAAGGAAGCCGAGACGCGCACCGAGCGGGTCGGCGGCACCGTCCGCCGCGAGGAGGTCCGGGTCGACGACCAGACCATCGACGCCGACTACGCCGACGCCAATCGCCGCTAGACGACACACCGAGTGGGTGGGGGAGAGCGTCTCCCCCACCCGAGTGAGGAGGACCAGATGGGCGTACTCATCGTGTGGTTGATCGTGGGGGCGATCGCGGGCGGCGTCGCCAGCCTGATCGTCCCAGGGCGGACCCCGGGCGGGGCGATCGGCGCGGTGCTCGTCGGGATCCTGGGCGGCGTCCTGGGCGGATTCCTGCTCGACGCGCTGGACGTCAACGAGAGCCTGACCTGGATCGGGTCCCTGATCGTGGCGACGCTGGGCGCGGTGGTGATCCTATTCGCCCTGCGCAGCGTCGACGACCGGGATGGGCTGCCGGCGTAGGCCAACGGCCGCCGTATCTGAGCGCCAGTCGGGGCGGGGGCGTCGTAGTGCCCCCGCCCCGTTCCGTGCGCCCAAAAGGAGATTCCATGCCGCAGCAGAACCTTGCCGGGAAAGATCTGAGCCACGCCAACCTCGACCACACCGACCTCGCGGGCGCCGACCTCCGCGACGCTCGCCTGCGGGATACCTACGTCCGCGAGGCGGATCTGTCCGGGGCGGACCTGACGGGCGCCGACCTGACGGGCGCCGATCTACGCGGATCGTGCCTGGAGGGAGCCACGGTCGCCGGGGCGACCCTCGACGGCGCTGACCTGCGCGGCACAGACCTGACCGAGGTCGACCTGGACGCCGCAGCGTCGTGCGATGGCGCGAGGCCGGCACCGGACTGACCGCTCGGTCGCCGCATCCAGCGAGGGTGAGCCGGATTGGCTCAAGGATCTGCGTATTCAACGCGATGCGACGCAGCCAGCGTCTCGCGGCGGGACAGGCCCGGCAGTCGGCGCCGGGCGAGAGGAACGGCCATGATGAGCGGGTGGGAAGGCTCGGAATGGTGGACCCGGCGCGACTACGACCCTCGCCGAGCGGCGACGCGCAACGCTCGCATCCAGGGCATCGCCGAGCGGAGGGCCCGACCGTAGAGGAAGCACCCACCAATGCTATGGTCCGCCGCCCACCCCCTCGGCGTTTGCGCCCGACCTGCAGGTGAACCCGGCGGGGCCGGCTGTATGCCTGCGTGCAGAGCCCTCCACCGCCGGCGGCGACGCGATGATCGTCGAGCACCCTGGCGCCGGGGACGCCCCTGCATGCGACGGGGCGGCAGGACCTTTCCGCCGACGTAACCCAGCCCGGCGTGACGTGGCTAAAGGTCCGGACCGCGACCGACCAGCAGGGCTGGATCCGCCAGATCGACACGGTGCCGAATGGCCGCTGGGGCTGACTTGGTGGCGACCCGCACGGTGAAGGCGATTGGCGAAGACGGCTCTCTCCCCCGTGGCGGCGGATCCGCACGAATGGCTTCGGCGGTGCTGTGAGCACCAGCCGGTCCCGGCCTGTTGCTCTTGTAGGGAATGTCGACTGAGCAAACGTATGGGTCTGCTTAATGCGTACGGACGAGCGGAAAGATGATGCCCAATATGAGAACAGCACAGACGATGGTAACGACTCCGGTCATGGAGGCCACGGCACCGTCACTCTGGTACAAAGACGCCGTTATCTACGAGGTACACATCCGCGCGTTCGCGGACAGCAACGGCGACGGCATCGGCGACTTCCGTGGGCTGATCGGCAAGCTGGATTATCTCCAGGGCCTTGGGGTTACGGCCCTGTGGCTCCTGCCGTTCTTTCCCTCACCGCTGCGGGACGACGGCTACGACATCTCCGACTACACCGCCGTCCATCCCGCATACGGCACGCTCGACGACTTCCGCGAGCTCATGGACGAGGCGCACCGTCGCGGCCTGCGTGTCATCATCGAGTTGGTACTCAATCACACCTCGGACCAGCACCCCTGGTTCCAGCGTGCACGCACCGCGCTCCCGGGCAGCCCCGAGCGGGATTTCTACGTCTGGAGCGACTCGCCCGAGCCCTACAAAGAGGCGCGAGTCATTTTCAAGGACTACGAGCGATCGAACTGGACGTGGGACTCGGCCGCCAACGCCTACTTCTGGCATCGCTTTTACGGCCACCAGCCAGACCTGAACTACGACCACCCGCCGGTGCGCCAGGCCATCTTCGACACCGTCGACTTCTGGCTGGACATGGGTGTGGACGGCCTGCGCCTCGACGCCGTGCCGTACCTCGCCGAGGTCGAGGGGACCTCGTCGGAAAACCTGCCGGCGACGCACCGGTTCCTGAGGCAACTGCGCCAGCACGTGGACGCGCGTTACACGGATCGGATGCTGCTTGCCGAGGCCAACCAGTGGCCGGAGGACGCCGTCACCTACTTCGGGGACGGCGACGAATGCCACATGGCCTTCAACTTTCCTCTGATGCCCCGGCTGTTCATGGCCCTCCGCACCGAGGACCGCCTGGCGGTGGAGGACATCCTCGCGCAGACACCGGCGATCCCGGACAGCGCGCAGTGGGCGCTATTTCTGCGCAACCATGACGAGCTCACGCTGGAGATGGTGACCGACGAAGAGCGGGTCTACATGTACCAGGCCTTTGCCCCCGCCCAGGAGGCGCGCGTCAACCTGGGCATCCGGCGTCGCCTCGCGCCGCTGCTGGGCAACAGCCGCAGGCGGATCGAGTTGATGAACGCCCTGCTGTGTTCGCTGCCGGGCACGCCGGTGATCTACTACGGCGACGAGATCGGCATGGGCGACAACATCTACCTCGGCGACCGGGACGGCGTCCGCACGCCCATGCAGTGGAGCGCCGACCGCAACGCCGGCTTCTCCGCCGCGTCGCCCCAGCGGCTCTACCTGCCGCTCATCGTCGATTATGAGTACCACCACGAGGCCGTGCATGTGGAGGCGCAGGAGAGCAACCCCCACTCCCTCCTGGCGTTCATGAAACGGCTGCTTTCCCTGCGAACCCAATCGCGTGCCTTCGGGCGCGGCAGTCTGCAACTACTGCACCCGGCCAACCATCGGGTGCTCGCCTTTATTCGCACGTATGACGGCGAGCGGATCCTGGTGGTGGCGAATCTCTCGCGGTTTTGTCAGGCTGTGGAATTGGATCTCCGGGAGTACCCGGGCATGACCCCCGTGGAGATGTTCGGCCGTATCCCGTTCTGGCCGATCGAGGACCACCCGTATCCCCTCACGATCGGGCCGCACGGGTTCTTCTGGTTCCGGCTCGAGCCCACTGAGTCGATCGCGTCCGCCGGGTCGATCACGGGGGATCAGGCACCCACCCCGGTCATTACGGCCACCGACGGCTGGGCCAGTGTCATCACCGGGAATCACCGATCCGAACTGGAGCAGGTATTGCCGCAGTTCCTGGCGCGTCAGCCGTGGATCCGCGGTTCGGGCGAGGGCGGGCTCAACGCCCGCCTGCTCGACGCCGTGCCGGTGCCGCACGAGGCGCGGCCGACCTGGTTCGCACCGGTGCGCGTGAGCTATTCGGACCGCGATCCCGAGCTCTACCTGCTTGCCCTGGCATTCATTCCGGTGGACCACGACGATCCGACCAAGGTGTCTGACGTCACCCCAATCGCCCGGGTCCACTCCGACCGTGATGGCGATGCGCTGGTGGTCGACGCGATCGGCGAGGGCGCCATCGACGACGTGTTGCGCTGGCTGGCGAAGGAGCCGTGCACAAGCTTGCAGGGTGCGTTAGGCGAGATCGTTCTTGAGCGGACGCGGCATGACGAGCTTATCGCAATGCCACCCCTTGACGGATCAGCGAGACCGCCGACCGACGCGCATGGCAGCAACCCGGTCTTCATGTCGGACGAGGTGGTGATCAAAATCCTGCGACGCATCAATGAGGGAACCAACCCGGAGTGGGAGATCGGCCAGGTGCTCACCGATGGCGCGTTCCCCAACACGCCCACCGTGCTAGGTGCGCTCCAGTACCGTGGGACAAACCAGCCGCAGATGACCATCGCGGTCTTGCAGGCGAACGTGGAGAACCAGGGACACGCGTGGGATTTCACGGCGGGCTTTCTCGACCACCTCATCGCCACCGCGCAGACTCAAGGCATCGTTATCGCTCAGCCTGCCGAGTTGTCCGTTCGCGACATCCTGGCCGTGGCCGGCGAAACTCCACCAGACCCGGTGGCCGAGCAGCTCGAGACGTGGCTGCGGCTTGCGCGGCTTCTCGGCGAGCGCACCGCCGAGCTCCACCGGGCGCTCGCCCAGGTGCCATCGCAGCCAGCGTTTGCTCCCGAACCGTACACGCTGCAGGACCGGCGATCGATGTATCAAGCGATGCGCGGGCAGACAGCGCGGGCGCTGCGCTGTCTTCGACAGGAAGCACTCGGATTGCCGGACGGCGACCAGCGCTTGGCCGTTGCCCTGCTCGATCAGGAGCAAGAGATCTACGACCGCTTCCGAGCGATGGTCCGCCTCACGAGTCCCGGGTACCGTATCCGCGGGCACGGGAAACTCCATCTGGGTCAGGTACTCATGACGGGTGAGGATGTCGTCTTTGTCGACTTTGAAGGAATACCGGACCGGCTCCTCGAAGAGCGACGGCTGAAGCGGTCGCCGATGCGCGATATCGCCGGCATGCTGCACTCGATGCAACTG
This sequence comes from uncultured Chloroflexia bacterium, assembly GCA_963849635.1. GTDB lineage: Bacteria > Chloroflexota > Chloroflexia > Thermomicrobiales > UBA6265 > CAVRUD01. The sequence continues at coordinate 12,281 of CAWKIA010000015.1, forward strand.
GCGGCCCTCCAAGCCGGAGTGCGCCACCGCGGAGAATCGGCTGACTCGCCGGAGCAGGCGGCGGCGATCGAGGCGCTGCTCAGCACCTGGTGCCGGCATGCGCGCAAGGCCTTTGTCGCGGCGTACCTTCGGATAGCTGTGGAGGACGGGTTTCTGCCGTCAACGGAGGAGGATCAAGCGGTGCTCCTGGATGGGTTGCTGTTGGAGCGAGCGGTGGACGACCTCGAAAACGCGTTGCTTCATCGACCCAGCGCGGTTGCTGTCTCGATGGAACTCCTCTCGCGACTGCTGAGAAATTCCTGACATGGCCCTGTACGCACTGGCAAGTCCAGTATTCATCCGTGCCGGGCGATACTGTGGCGACCAGCCCCGGCGCGCGGAGCTCGGCCACGATCCGCGCGACCGCCTAGCGGGCGGGGCTGGCCGCAGGCCACTGGGCGATTGCTGACGCGCCCAATGCAACCGGTGCGGCTGGGGAGCGGCGACATCCCCACACGGCCCGGACATCCGCACCTCCGGTTTACGGTCCGCGAACCCGACCCGCACACCTTCGACGGCGACAACGACGGCTTCTGCTGAGAGAGCAATGAGCACCCGCGGGCTTCGTGGTGCCAACAGGTCATCGTGTCGAGACCCGAGGCCGCGTGGGGTATCGGGCACGCTGGCGGGAAGGTGCAGGACGGGCTGAGCGGTTAGGGCGTCCCGTCGCCATGACGGCGGCACACCTCCAGCGCCCGCTGCCGGCTTCTGGTCGCAGCCCTGTCCGCGCCGATCTACCTATTGACCCGGGTCCGACCGTCCGCTATGGTGGCCGCGTCGACATGCACTTCCATACAGGAGGCTGGCCGTGGATCCAACCCGCTTCGACGGCCTCGCAAAGGCGTTGGCCCTCCCCGGCTCCCGCCGCAGCCTGCTCCGCGGGCTGGTGGGCGGCGTCCTTGGGGCGCTCGGGCTGCGGACCGCTGGCGCCCAGGTCTCGCAGGTGGATTGCGGCAACCAGTTCTGCGCGAGCAACCCCGGAGGTTGCCTGCCCGGTTGTGTCTGCTGCGTCTACACCAACTCCATCACCGGGACCGTGATCAACTCCCGCTGCCGCCCGCCCGGCACCTGCTCCCCGGGGACCCAAGTCGGCGGCACACCCACGACCACCACGGCCGCGCCCACCACGACGACCACCGCGCCAACGACCACGACGGTCGCACCGACCACCACGACTCAGCAGCCGACGACCACCACTGCATCCCCAACGACCACCACGGCGACTCCGACCACGACGGCTGCCCCGACGACCACGACGACGCAAGCGCCGACCACGACCACGACCACGACCACGGCCGTGCCAACGACCACCACGACCACCACGACTCAGGCGCCGACGACCACCACGACCACGACCTCGACGACGGCCGCGCCGACCACCACGACTCAGCAGCCAACGACCACCACGACGACCGACCACCGCATCCCCAACGACCACGCACCACCACGACTCAGGCCGCCGAACGACCACGGCGCGCCGACCACCACCACGACGACCACGGCCGCCCACGACCACCACCACGACCACGGCCCGCCCCGACGACCACGACGACCACCACGGCGGCGCCCGTGTGCGTGGCGAACGGGGACCCCTGCGTGGTTGGGGGACTGCCGTGCTGCTCCGCCGATCGCACGTGTCGCCAGAACATCCAGGGGAACGGGGACTTCGAGTGTCGGTTCACCCCCACCTAGGGACACGGACCGGGAGCGATCCGGCCGCGGTAGCCCGGGGCTGCTGAACCCCGCCAACCACCGCGTGCTGGCCTTCGTACGGGAGGACGACGGCGAGCGGGTCCTCGTCGCGACCCGCTCGCGTTTCTGCCAGGCGCTCGCGCTCGACCTCGGCCGCCGGCGGGGGCAGACGCCGGTGGGGCTGTTCGGCCGCGTCCCGTCCTGAGCGATCGGCGACCGACCCTGCCCGCTCACACGCGGCCCGTACCGCTTCTCCTGGTTCCGCCTCGCGCCCGCCCGCGCAACGGCGCCCGGGGCGGCGGCAGGCACCCAGCCTTCACTTCGGGGCGTTACCTGCCGCCGCTGGGCCGACCCGGCGTAACCCACGCGGGCCGGCCAGGGTTGGACGGACCACGGTTCCTGACCCGTCGGTCTCGTCATCATCGAGCGTGATTAGGGGAGGACGCCTGGACGACGATGGCAGGGAACGTGCCTGAGGTGCTAAGGACCCGCTGTGCCACTGTGAGGGTGCACTTTGTTGCCAGGTCCCTTCGGTGGTGTTCATTAGCGAAGAGGGACCGATGCTCCTCGATTCGAAACCGGCCGAAGTTGCTCCAGTGCCTCGCCGGCGTCGCGGCCCACGACCTGCCCGAGGAGGACCTCCCCAGGGCCAAATCGCGGCGCCCGACTCGCCCGATTCGGTCGTTGAACCCTTCAATGCGTTTTCGGCTATCGAGTTGCAGGCCGCCCGCGAGCGCCTGAACGCGGGCGATGGGCTCCACCGTCTTCTGTCGAGGATCGGTGGCGACGAAGCGCGCGACAGTCGACTTCCCATGCCCAAAAGCCTCACCTCGCCGGGATTCGTGCGTCGTCACCGTGGCACCCTCGCAACGGTGATCGTCTATATCCTGCTCGCCGTCATTCCTGGGCTGCTGCTCTCGATCTTCGGAACGCGGATTACGTCCGAGGAGTTCGTCATGCTGACGGACTGGCGGGAATTTCCGGGCGCGATGTTCCTGTACCTGGTGCTGGCGCCCGTGATCTGGACCTTCTATCTGTGGCAACCTCGGCTGATCATCGAAGTGTTCGACGGTCTGGCGCGGAGCGGCGCCATCGGCCCGGCGCGCAGGACGAATATCACGGCCGACGGCGTCTTGCGCCGTATTGGCGGAACCTTCGTCGAAACCGCCGTGGAGTTCGGCAGGATCCGGCTCAGCAAGGGCGTGTTGATCGCGGTTCTGGCCGCAGCAGCCTCGGTTGCGACGTTGCTGGTGTGGCCTCCCACCGCGGTCTACCCATTCAGCACGCTCCTGGGTGAATCGGATATCTTTTGGTGGAAGGTCGTCCCGGCATATTTCTGGGCCGTATGGCTACCCCTGGTCTTCGTCAATGTCTACATGCTGGTCTGGATCGTCGTGCGTCAGACTGTGATGATCGCCAACATCCAACGCCTGCTCAGACTCTTCAAGGTCGAGCCGATTCCTTTTCATCCCGATAGGTGCAGTGGGTTCGCCCCAATCGGAAGTTACGCGACCAACATCGTCCGCGTTGCCCTGATCATCGGCGGTTGGGCCCTCATCCTGCTGATCAGCGGACCCGCCACGGGGCACGGCATCTACATCGCACCCCACACCCTGTTCCTGGTTCTCGTGCAGGTATTGCTCACGCCCTACCTGCTGCTCGGCCCTGTCTGGTATGCCCACCGCGTGATGGACGCTGCCCGGGATCGAGCGCTTCAGCGCGTGGGAGATGCGATCCGCACCGCTCTGCTGGCACCGACGCCGCCAACGGGCCAAACGGGGTGGGACACGGACTCTTACGAGGAGCTCGAATCCAAATACCGCCTGATGGAGGTAGGGTTTCACACCTGGCCGTTCGGGCGGACAGCCTTCAGCGGCGTCAGCATCACCGCGGGCCTGACGCTGCTGGGCAACATTGTCGTCATTCTGTACCGGATCTATGGGTCCTCGTGATCCCATGCGTCTGGGGAGCGAGACGGTTCCCCGAGGGCCGTTGTGACGGAGGCTGGCAAGAGATCGGCGAGGGGCTGCGCGTCACGTTGGGTCGTCACACGCCCGTGCAAGCTCCCGTCGGCAACCATGGAGGACGCAGACGCGTCGAATCTCCCGCGCTGGGGCGTGCGGCGGCATCCCGACGAGCACGTGGTCACGAATCGCTGTGCCGGGGCGGCTCCGCTGGTGCGGACCGGCGGTGGCGCTCGGATTCGGGCGGCGAGTTCCGCCACCTGCCGCCGATCGCCGCCACCCGGGGCCCCGGGTGGCGGCGGAGACGGTTTAACCTGCGCAGACGCAGGCGCCGTTCTCACACTGGAAGAACAAGCCTGAGGCGGTGCCACCGCACGGCCCGGCGCAGATCCGGCCGCAGGCGCCGCAGTTGCCCGCGTCCATGGTCAGGTCCGTCTCGCACCCGTTCGCGGGATTGCCGTCGCAGTTGCCGAAGCCGGCAGCGCAGACGATTCCACAGGTCCCGCCAAGACAGGTCGGCGTCGAGTTCGGACCGAAGGGGCAGGGCGTGCAAGACGCGCCACAGGTCTGCGGACTGGAGTTGCTGACGCAGATCCCGCCGCACGAATGGGTTCCGCTCGGGCAGACGCAGGCGCCGCTCGCGCAGATCGCGCCGCCGGGACAGATTGGTCCCTCGTCGATCAGTCCGTCGCAGTCGTCGTCGAGCCCGTTGCACGTCTCTTGCCGGGGTTGCTGGCTCTGCACGCAGACGGCGGCACCGCCCTGGCACTGGATCGTCCCGGCCGCGCAGATGCCCGGCCGACCCGTGTTGCAGCCCGCGCCGACGTTAAACCCCTCGTCGACGAAGCCGTCGCAGTCGTTGTCCAGCCCGTCGCACAGTTCGGCCGAGGGCGTCACTTCGTCGGCGCAGGGGCCGTACCCGCTCCCATCGGCGCGGCAGGTCTCGGTCCCCGCCCGGCAGACGCCAATGCCGGCGGTGCCGGCCGGACCGCTGTAGCAGGACCGGCTACTCCCCGGCTCGCAGACGAAGGCGACGCACGCGCCGTCGGCATCGCACGATCCCGGCGACCCGTCCGACCGTGCACGCGGCCCCAGCCGCGACGGCCGCGTGAAGGTGCAGGTTCCGTTCGAACAGGCGTCCGTCGTACAGGGGTTGCCGTCGTCGCAGTTGACGCCCGCGCACGGGTCCGCGGTGACGCAGGTCCCGTTCTGGCAGGTTCCGCCGTTGCCGCAGGGAACGTCCGAGAGCGGCGTATGCATGCAGCCGCTGGCCGGGGTGCAGGTGTCTGCCGTGCACGGGTTGCCGTCGTCGCAGGAGACCGCCGTGCCGCCGCCACAGCTGCCGTTCTGGCAGGTCGAACCGTTGGTGCAGGCGTTGCCATCGTTGCAGGCGAAGCCGTTCAGGTCGGCGAAGCCGCACTGTCCGCTGACGCAGACCGCCTGCCGGCAGGGATCGGGTGACTGCGGGCACTGGGCCGCGCTCGTGCAGGCCGGCGTCGTCGCCTGGCAGGTGCAGGCCCCGTCGAGCGCCTGCCCGGCGGGACAGGAGCGCACGCACTGGCCGTTGCAGCAGACCTGGCCGTCGCCGCAGCAGACGCGGTTGCAGCAATTGAGCGAGCAGCAGTCCGCGTTCCCTTTGCAGCTGCTCCCCTGGTACTTGCACTTCTTTGGCGCGGCCTGGGCCTCCGCTGCCGCGGCGGAGGCCCCCAGGACCCCGGCTATCCCCGCCCCTACCTTCTTTAGAAAGCCACGCCGGGACGTGTCCCGCGTGATCGCGCGCGTAAACTCGTCGAACCGATCGCCGTCCATGCCGACGCCCTCCACGTTGCGCACCGGGCACGGTCAAGCGGCCGCGCCCTTCGGATCCCGGGGGTGGTCGTCCCCGGTCTATGCGCACGGTAGTCCGCGGACCTTCGCGAAACCTTCCAGGAGCGGCGACTGCCTCGTTGCTCCGCCGGATAGCCAGCCTCCGCCCGCCAGGGAGCACGGGCGTATACCTAAAGCCAGCCGTCGCGGCAGGTGTTTCCGGCGACGCCGAGTAGCGCTCGGCAATACACCTCTGCACGCGCATTGCGCGTTGGCAATGCCGCGTCGGTGACGACAGCGCTCGTTCGGTGGTCTAATCAAGCGTGCAGCAAGAAAAGGCGTGATGTCGTCTGGAGAGGCTCGCGACCCGAGATGATGTGAGGGCTGGTGACTGCATCGGCCTCGGAGATGGACTGGCTTGCCGCTTCGGTAACCCGGCCCTCGTTACCAGGGGTTGCCGATGAGTGTAGCCAACGAGCCAGCTGTGCTTCCGCTCAATCTGCACGAGTATGAGGCGGCGGCCCGCGCGCTGCTCTCCCCGATGGTCTACGATTTCGTCGCCGGCGGGACCGGCGACGAGGTCACCCTGCGCGCCTGCCGGGCGGCCTTCGCCCGCTGGCGACTTCTGCCCCGGGTGCTGCGCGGTCTGCCCTCGGCGTCGACGGCGACGTCGGTCCTGGGGCAGGACGTGGCGTCTCCCGTCTTGATCGCGCCGACGTCGCTCCACCGGCTGGTCCACCCTGACGGCGAGCTGGCGACGGCGCGCGCGGCCCGGTCGGCCGGGACGATCTACACCATGAGCACCCCCGCCACGATCCCGATCGAGGCGGTCGCGCCCGAGGCCGGTCCGTGGTGGTTCCAGCTCTACGTCTTCGCCGACCGCGGGCTCACCCGCGAGCTCGTCGCGCGGGCGGCGGCGGCCGGGGCGACGGCGCTGGTCGTCACCGTGGACACGCCGGTGCTGGGTCGACGGGAGGCGGACGAGCGCAACCGTTTCGCGCTGCCACCTGGCCTGGCGATGGCCAATCTTCAGGCGCCAGCTCCCTCGCCCGGTGCCGTGGCGGCTGGCGGCTCGCGGTTGACGAGCTACGCCAGCGTCGTCGAGCCGGCGCTGACCTGGGCTGACCTGGACTGGCTGGCGGCGCTTTCGCCGCTTCCGGTTGTGCCGAAGGGCATCCTCCATCCCGCCGACGCCGTCCGGGCCATCGACCACGGAGCGCGGGCCATCGTCGTCTCCAACCACGGCGGCCGGCAGCTCGACGGCGGGATCGCCGCACTCGACGCCCTGCCGGCGGTCGCCGCGGCAGTCGCTGGGCGGGGCGAGGTCCTGCTCGATGGCGGGGTGCGGCGGGGGACCGACATCCTGACGGCGCTGGCACTCGGGGCACGGGCAGTCCTGATCGGACGCCCGATCCACTGGGGCCTCGCGGTAGGCGGCGAGGCCGGGGTGCGGCACGTGCTGGATCTGCTTACGACCGAGCTGGCCCGCGACCTCCTGCTCTGTGGCCTCGCCGATCCGGCCGAGGCGGATCGGTCCCTGCTCGTGCGAGCGGACGAGCCGCTGCTTTAGGAGCGGCTTCGATCTCCCTCGGACGAGGCGCGTCCGTCAGCAATTCGGCCAGACTGGATCCCTTCTCCTCTGACGAGATCCGGACTATTGCCTATCGTGCGTCGCGCACGGTGTGTTCGGTTGGTCACATCCCTGTCACGTGCAGACGCCCGTCGCGCTCCGGCAGCGATCCCGGCTCGCGCAGCGCCGCGCGCAGCAACTCCTCTTCCGCCCCGACGAACCGCCGCGCGGTCCCTTTACCCAACCAGCGGAACCCCGAATACCCTCGCGCCAGGAAGCCTGATGTCGCGACGGTATAGCTCCGCTCTGGCTCCACCTCCGCCCCGGCCACCGTCAGCGTGGTGACCCGTTCCCCCAACGGCCGGCGAAGATCGATCGTCGTCCGCAGGCCGGAGACCTGCAAGAAGGTGCTCCCCGGCCAGCGGGCGGAGCGCGAAACCTTCGCGGCGATGTCGCACGGTAGGTCCGAGACGCTGTGCTCGCAGATGGCCTTCAGGTCAGCGCCCGTAACCGTCATCGCGACGATATCGCTCAAACCCATGGCCTCGTTCAGGGGTAGGGCAGGGACGGCCCGCCACAGGTCCCAGAGCGTAACGGCGCCGGGGTCCAGGGCCGGGAAGAGCCCGCTCGCGTTGTACAGGCAGACATCGGCGCCCGCCGCGCCTCGCAGATGGTCCGTCACGACGTTCGCCCATGGGTTTTCGGTCCACGGATCGGCCCAGCAGCCGGTCGTTTCCCCGATGGGGTCTAGGGACTCGGGCAGCCGCCGCCGCAGATATGTCCTGACCGCCTGCTCGGTCGCCTTGTCGGGGGCGATGTCCTGCCAGACGGGCTCGATGCGCCCCTCGCACCGCCAGCCACCGGCGGCGGCAGTCACAGAGACCACCCCGAGGTACGTGCCGCCGATCCCGGCCTGCGCGATCGCGGTCTGCCCGACCTGGAGCAGGGCTGGCAACCGATGGTGACTGTGCCCGCCGATGATGAGATCGATCCCCGGGACCATCGCCGCCAGCTCGATATCGCGCCAGAGCCCCAGGTGCGACACGACCAGGACGAAGTCGGCGTTCTCGCGCAGCCGTGGTACCCAGAGTCCCGCCGCCGCGACCGCATCCTCGACCGGGACGTCCTGCGCGTTGCGGCGATGGAGGGGATGGCCGGCCGGATAGACGGGAGTTGGGGTCAGGCCTAGCATCCCGACTCGGATGCCGTCCACCGTGCGCTCCAGGGCAGGGAGCGTGGGGTAGCCGAGCGCGCCGGGGGCGATGTTGGCCACGACCACCGGCGCGCCAATCCGCCCCAGGTGGCGCCGCTGTTCGGCCAAGCCGGTCTCGGCGTTGCCGGGCGTCAGCGCGTCGTAGCCCAGGGCGACGAGCAGGGCGACCCCCAAGTCGGCGCTCGGACCGCCCAGCCCGAGATCGCCCGCGTCGAGCAGGACAGTGTGCGGCGCGCGAGCGCGTTCCCGTGCCACCAGTGCGGCCAGACGCGGGAGCAGTCCGAGATTGTTGTGTAGGTCGTTGGTATGCAGGATCGTCAACACCCCGGCCGCCCCCTCCCATGATGCCCGGCTCATACCGACCAGGGCCGCGCCCCACGAGTGGACGAACCACGGCGACCAGGTTGCTGTGATAGCGTACGCGTTCCCTCCCCAGGATCGCGATAAGATGCTTCTGGGTGGGGAGATGAACGGGAGTCTCAGATGGATGATTGCGTCTTCTGCGACATCGTAGCGGGGCGAGCGCCGGCCAGTATCGTCTGGGCGGACGACGCGGTGGTCGCCTTCATGGATCTCCATCAGCCGACCGAGGCGCATGTCCTTGTCGTGCCCCGGATGCACGTCGAGACCATTGACGCCCTGCCGCTCGACCTCGCCGGCCGCCTCATGCGGGGAGTGGTCCTCACAGCGCGGGCCATGCGCCAAGTGCTCCAACCGGGGGGCCTGAGCCTTTCACAGGCAAACGGCGAGGCTGCCGGTCAGGAAGTGCCGCACGTCCACCTTCACCTGCTGACCCGCGACCCCGGCGATGGCCTCCTCCACGCCTACTCGGGCAAGCCAAACCTTCCCAATCGCGCCGCGCTCGATGCCCTCGCGGTCCGGATTGCCGCCGGGTTTTCTCCCCCGAGCGGCGGACAAGATGAGGTGAGACTCGGCGTATCAGGAGACGTTTCCTCGCCCTGACCCCTACGGCGGTCAGGGTGGCCGGTGCCAGGCCATCTCCCAGAAGGCCAGCACCGAGCGAACACGTTGGCACATCCCTGGTGCTGACTTGGACCGATCAGGACGATATTGCCGCCGGCCAACCAGCGTGGCCGGTGCACCACACAGTCGCTCGGGCAGGCTGGTGCTGCGGCTCACCGAGGCCGAGGTGAAGGCGCTCGCGGTCCACGTAGTAAGAGCAACGCAGCGATGGGCGAGGGTACCCCACACGCCTGGCCAGGGCCTAGCAGGGTGCGGAAAAACGTCCCGTCAGGCAGGAGCGCTGCCGGCCCGGACACGAGCGTCCCAGAAGCGGCGCTCAGCCTCATTCGGCGCATCCACCGAGCCGGTCGTTGTGCCGAGTAGCATGGTGGTGCGGCGAGCGGCGGTGTACGGCTCCCAGCCGGCCAAGTCCCGCGTCCGAGGGCTGCCGGTACGGGCGAAGGCGACCCAGGCGTCCTGCATCAACTCCGGGAGCGCCCCAACTGGCGTCCCGGCGGGCACCAGATCTCGCGAATCAGGCGCGTCGAGCGTTCCGAACACGAACGGCACCTGGACTTCATGGCCCGCGCCGAGGCGTCCGTTCCAGCCGGGCGACTTCCAGGTAAAGAGGTAGGCGTACGTCTCTGGCGTGTGCGTGGAGTGGCGCTCGGCCAGTCGCATCGACGGCACGCGGAAGCGGCGCTCGCTCATGATGGCGACCCAGAGATCCCACGCCGTCGTGCTCTCGCCTCGCGCGGCACGCGCTTGCCGATGCATCGCGACCGCCTCAGCCGGATCGAACTGCGCGTTGTCCGCAGCCTGGGCGTTGGCGCGGGGGTCGGCGAGTCGGGTGAGCAGACCGTCGTCGGTCAGGCGCTCCGCCTCCGGGTCCAGGCGGATGTAGAACCTCCATTCCTCCAGGTTCGTGCCTATTAGGAGCGGGATGCCCGCGGCGCTGCCGGCGGCGATGGCCGCGTACGGATCGCTGGGGATCGTGGCTCCGTCGAGGACGGGGCGATAAGAGCTGCCGCGAGCGCGCAGCGTGACGCGCGACTGGACGTCGAGTAGCTCGTCGGCGGAGAGGTCGCGGAGCCGGCCGGCCTCCTGTGGAGCCAGCCCGAGGTCCGCGAGGATCGTCTCGGCGACCTGGCTGGCGTCGGCGGGGGTCTGGGTGAGCGCCGTTCCGCTCTGCACGATCGCCCGGTGGAAGAGGCCGCGAGCTGTCGGCATTGCCAACATCGCGGTGATGCTGTGCGCCCCGGCCGACTGGCCGAAGACGGTGACGTTCTCGGGATCGCCCCCGAACGCCGCGATCTGCTCCTTGACCCAGCGGAGGGCGGCGAGTTGGTCCAGCAGTCCCTCGTTGCCCGTGGAGGGGAGGGCGTCGCCGCAGACGTCGACCCCGCGCAGGTAGCCGAACAGGCCGAGCCGGTGGTTGATGGTGACAACGACCACGTCGCCGCGCCGGGCCAGGGTGGCGCCGTGGAACATCGGCATCGAGCCTGAACCGATCATGAAGGCGCCGCCGTGGAGGTACACCATGACCGGACGGCGCGCATCGTCCGGGGCCGGGGTCCAGACGTTGAGGGTGAGGCAGTCCTCACTCGGCGGGGCGCTGACTGTTAGCCCCGGGGAGGCCGCGCTCGCCCCCTGCATCGCAGGCGGGCCGAAGGCAGTAGCATCTCGAACCCCGGTCCAGGCATCCGGCGGCTGCGGAGCCGCGAACCGCCGGTCGGAGACCGGCGGCCGGGCGTACGGGATGCCCCGGAAGATCACGAGGCCGTCCTCGGTGACGCCGCGCAGGCTGCCGTAGCTCGTGCGGGTGGATGTGGTGGTCGCCACCGTCAACACCTCGAGTGCGCAGGGTGCGATGAGCGGTCAAGTGCGCCCACCCCGCCAATCCGGCCTACTGGTCCCGGCGTGTCCTGAGCGTACCATGAATCCAGCAGCGAGGGAGGACGGCCGGATGCGAGGGCGGCGCAACTCGCGGTTGACGATGCTGGCGTTCATCGACCTGGAGGAGCGCGTCCCGGTGGCCCACCCGCTGCGCACGATCAAGCGCCTGGCGGATGAGGCGCTGGCGGACCTCTCGCCGACGTTCGACTCGATGTACGCCGAGAACGGCCGTCCCTCGATCCCGCCCGAGCGGCTGCTCAAGGCGTCGCTCTTGATCGCGCTCTACTCGGTGCGCTCGGAGCGGGCCTTCTGCGAGGAGCTGGACTACAACCTGCTGTTCCGCTGGTTCCTCGACATGGACCCGATCGAGCCGAGCTTCGACCCGACCGTATTCACCAAGAACCGCGAGCGCCTGTTGAAGCACGAGGTCGGGCAGCAGCTCTTCGACGAGGTGGTCGGCCGGGCCCACGGGCGCGGGCTGCTCTCCGACGAGCACTTCACCGTCGACGGGACGCTGATCGAGGCGGCCGCCAGCCTGAAGAGCTTCAAGCCCAAGGACGGCGAACCACCGCAGGTGACTGACAACGATCCCGGTAACCCGTCGGTCGACTTCCATGGCGAGAAGCGCTCGAACAAGACCCACCAAAGCACCACCGATCCCGACGCTCGGCTGATGCGGAAGGGCAAGGGCAAAGAGGCGAAGCTCGTCTTCATGGGCCATGCCTTGATGGAGAACCGCCATGGGCTGCTGGTCGACTTCCAGGTGACGAATGCCACCGGGACGGCCGAACGGGACATAGTCCCGAAGCTGCTCGACCAGGCGAAGGAGCGGCGCTTCCATCCGAAGACGCTCGGCGGGGACAAGAACTACGACACCCGGGATTGTGTGGCGGACGTGCGCGAGCGGCGGGTCACCCCGCACGTTGCCCAGAACACGAGCAGGCGGCGCAGCGCCATCGACGGGCGGACCACCCGCCACCCCGGTTACGCCATCAGCCAGCGAATCAGGAAACGGGTTGAAGAGGTATTTGGGTGGATGAAAACGGTGGGTGGCTTCCGCCGAATGCGCTACCGGGGACTTGACCGCACCGGCCCTGGCCGGGTACCTCGTCGCCACCGCCTACAACCTCGTGAGGCTGAGCCGACTGGCGCTCAGACGGGCCGAGGCCCCAGCCGCGGCCTGACCCACCGCGCCAAGCCTGGCCGATAGGGCAGCAGGGCGAGCCCTAACCTGTAGCCTGACCACCTGGAATCGCCATCCACGGACGGTTTTGGCCGCCTCCGACGATCCCAGAATCGCCGTCGTCGCCAGCGCCGGCCATTCAGACGGTCAAACGGGGGTTGTTCCGCAGCCTGCTAGAACATGCCGTTGTCGTTGGCCGAGGTCTCGGGGATGACCTGCAGCACGTCCCAGTGCTCGACCACCTTGCCGTCCGCGTCGAGGCGGAAGATGTCGATGCCGGCGTAGTCGCGGTCGCCGGGCCAGCGCTGGTGGCAGTGCAGAACCACGTAGTCGCCCTCGGCGATCACCCGCTTGAATTCCACCGACTTCCCGGGGTACTCCCGCGCCATCCGCTCGAAGTAGGCGACGAAGGCTCGCTTGCCGTCCCCGACGTGCGGGTTGTGCTGGATGTACGTCTCGCCCGCGTAGCGCTCGATCGCGTCGGCGGGCCGGTTCTGGTTGAACATCAGGTCGTAGAACCCCGTGACTGTCTGCTTGTTCTGCTCGGTCCGGTCCATGGTGTGGGCTACTCCTCTGGAAAATGCGGGCGAGCGGGAACGATGGCCCCGCTTTCCGTTTAGGTCGCTGGCCATCCTTCCCGCCGCCACGCCATCTCCCAGAACGCCAGCTCGTACCGCGCCGAGGTCAGAAAAGCCGCCTCGACCCGGGCCAGCGCCGCCGGAGGCAACCCCGCGCAGGCCGCGTCCAGCAGATCCCGGCACCAGGCGGCTAGCTCCGCAAACTCCGGGACGGCGTAGGTCTCGATCCAGCGGGCGTAGCGCGGTTCGGCCGGCAATCCCCGCGCCTTCAACTCTTGCCCCAGGTCGCTGTAGCCCCACATGCACGGCAGGATCGCGCCCAGCAACTCTGCATACTCCCCCAGGGAAGCGGTGCGCAGCAGGAAGTCGCAGTAGCCGCGCGTCGTCGGCGCCGGCTCCTCCGCCTCCAGGTCCGCCTCGGTGATCCCGAACTCCGCCACGTACGAGCGATGCAGGGCCATCTCCCCGCCGATCGTCTCGGTCAGGAGCGATGCGAACCGGGACATGCTCGCCAGGTCCGGCGCCCGGGCGGCCGCCAGGGCAAAGACCCGACAGTAGTCGATCAAGAAGCGGTAATCCTGGCGCAGCCAGAACCCAAACACCTCGGGATCGAGCGTCCCGTCCCCGATCCCCCGCACCAAGGGATGGTCCCGCTGCGCCTTCCAGATCGGCGCGGCCAGGGAGTAGAGGTGAGCGCTGAACAGCGTGGATGAATGCAAAGATTGCTCCAGTGCTACGCCAGCGGCAATGGTCTAAGGTTCGCCGCGTTCACCGGTCCAGTACGTCTTACCATCGACGATGATCCGCTTTGGGTCGGGCAAGCCGCTGGCCGCGAGACTGCCATCAAGACGTTGCCATTGGTTGACGACGGCGACCAATTCATCGCCGTCGAAGTAGCGCACGATCTGGCGGTACAATGGCTCATCGGACCACTCCGGGGTGCGCAACCTATGCTGGGTGACGACCGCCCGCAATGTTCCCGTCTCTACACGGTTGACGAACCCCAATCGATTAAACATATCCTGCAACTCTCTTGCGGTTCGCCACCCATCATCAGGATCACCCATGTCGCAATCCAAACTGGCAACCGAGATCCGAACGCAGGCGCAACGCTTCATTGACAGCGAGATGACGTTGCGCGAGTTCCGCGTTTGGTTCAACGATGCGGATAGGCGTGTCAATCGTGGGCGCCCGTCCGGTTTGATCGATGATCACCTGGTGGCGATCAGCGACGAGATCCAGGATGCCCTGAGCGACCTGGATAGCGGTGACATTGACCTCGATCGGCTGATGCAGGTGTTGTCCGTCGTGATCGCCGTGCCCCGAGGCACCGCGCTGTCCGCATCGCCCGATACCGCGGTGCGTCACCTGTATTGGCGTCCAACGAGTGCGATGATCATGACTCCGGATTTTGTACCGGCGTAGATTTCTACGTAGCCGCAACATCGATCGGTCGCCGCTCGCTGATATGCAAGATTCGATAGGCCATTCGGGTGAGGATGCGCCCGCCAAGAACGATATCGAACCATGCGATCCCTTCAACGTCCGCGGCAATTCGGATGGGTGCAAACGCATCATGGCCGCTGCCTGGGCCGTCAAGGGTGAACTCCAGCTTCCCTACCTGCTGCGGTGAGCGATCGGGAATATGGCCAACGATCTCCACGGAGAATCGCCCGCGTCGCTTGCCTCCGATGAACGAGAGAAAGAGCACCGGTTCACCGTAGGCGGAGTCTTTCTGCACATCGAAGAACTCCCCCCCTTGGTGCAGACGAACTAGCGAACGGGCTCCAAGGTGATCATCTATGACGCTCTCGCAAAAAAGGGCCGCGGCAAGCCACGGCCCCTCATCCGCTATACCCGGTGTCGGCTGCTGCATGGTTGGCCTCCCGCCCGAAGGCAAGACGATAGCGCACAGCCCAAATCCCCGCAAAGCCAAGTTTCCGATTTCCCGGCATCAGGAACTCTGGTCGCCCTCAACCTGACGCGGCACGCCCCGACAAGTTCTAGAGATCGGAGGTCCGTCGGGGCCCGTCGCTCCGAACACCTACCGGGAGACCCCATGCGCGTCCGCGATCTCTATCCCCTCATCACCACCCCGGCGCTCGGCGCCGTCCGCGACTTCTACGTCCGGCATTTCGGCTTCACCGTCCTCTTCGAGGCCTCCTGGTTCGTCTACCTCGGCGGCGAACCTGATGGCGAGTCCCGGGGCGCCGCCGTAGCCTTCATGCATCCCGATCACCCCTCGCGCCCGCCCGGACCGGAGCCCTTCGACGGCCGCGGCATGATCCTCACCATCGAGGTTGCCGACGCCGCGGCCGCCTACGCCGCCCTCACCGCCAGCGCCGCCCCGATCGTCCACCCCCTGACCGACGAGCCCTGGGGCCAGCGCCGCTTCATGACCAAAGACCCCGCCGGCGTCCTCGTCGACGTCGTCGAACAGCGCGAACCGGCAGAAGGTTACTGGGAGAAGTTCCCTCCACCGGCTCGCTAACCCGTTTGTAAGACGGGAAGACGGGAAGGCAGGAAGGCGCTCTCGTTCCTCCTTGCCTTCCGGGGTTGTCGGGGCGCATGCCATGCGCCCCTACTGGCCCCGACGGTTCTGCCTCCCCGCCTGACGTCTACGGCTCCTCCGCCGTCCAATCGAGCTCCACGCTGCACTCGTCCTCGTCGTCGGTCTCGTGGGTCAGCGTGCCCTCGGCCTCGCCGTCCGCGAACGTGCCGACGACCGTGGTCGTCTGGTTAGAGGTCTCCGTCTCGAGCTCGAACTCGCCGTCCTCGATCGGCGCCGGGTCGGAGACGGCCGCCGAGGCGATGATCGGCTCCCCGTTGCACTCGTAGGCGTAGGAGACCGAGGAGACGCCGCCGTCCAGGATCGTCAGGGTGAAGTCCTCGCCGTCCTCCGTCTCCCCTTCCCACTCGCCATCGGCGATCTCGGCATCGTCATCCACGTCGTTCTGATCTTGATCCGGGTCGTCCTGCTCATCCTCATCTTCTGGCTCGGCGGTCTGGGTAGCGTCTTCGTCGTCCTCGTCGGCGTCGCTTGGGCCCTCCAGCCCCTCCAGCAGATCTTCGCGCTCGGAGACCTCGTCCTCGTAGTCGTCAACCGGTGCGTCGTGGATGATCACGACGGTCAGGCCGTCGCCGAGCGCCTGGCACTCGAGGTAGCGGGCAAAGTCGGACTCATCGCCGTCGTCGAACTCGAAGGTGAAGGTGTAGGTCGCCCAGATCCGGTCCTCCTCCTCCCCTTCGGCGTCCTGATCGTCGTACTCCTCGACATCGGAGACGGCGTCGCTCCCCTCGAATCCGGTGACGTAGTCGTCCAGGCAGGTGTCGATCTCGTCCTCGTCGTAATCGGGATCGCCGATCAGGACGATGCTGCTGACGCCGTTGCCCAGGTAGAACCGGTCGTAGGCGTCGTCCTCGTCGGGGTCCTCCCCGGCGACCTCCCACTCGTCCGTGTCGTAGGTCAGGGTGTAGCCATACTGCGGGCTCTCGTAGGTCTCCTCGTCGTCCTGGGCCGCAACCCGCGTCGCAGGCGCCAGCCCCAGCACGAGTAGCGCCGCCACAGCCAGGAGTCGCCCCACTGCCCGCCACAAACCCATCGATGCTCCGGTATCCGTCCTGATCCCGCGTCCCGCACCCGTCCCCATCACTGCACGTCTCCTGTCCCTTTCCTCACGTCCCGTATCGCATCCAGACCACATCGCCGACTCGACGGGCTTAACCGCTCGCCTGCCTCGCGCAGCCGCCTCTCGCGCTTGGTCGCATAGTGAAGCCGAGTATAGGATTCGCCCGAAATCCCGGCAATATCCGCCCATCCACCATCGTGGTTGCGATCGGGCGCCATGTTTCCCCGTCCCCCTGCCGTGCTACGGGGAGGTGGCAATGAGGGCTGCCGACGAGACGAACGTCTTCCTCACCGCCTTCCCGTCTATCCGCCTATCTGTCTTGGTCGACCACCACCCGCCGCCAGGGCAGCAGCAGCCGCTCCAGCAGCGCTACCAGGGCAAACAGCCCGATCCCCATCAGCGCCAGCAGCACCAGGCAGGCAAAGACCCGGTCCGTCAGGAACTGCGCCTTCGAGCGGTTGATCAGGTAGCCCAATCCCGCGCTCGACCCCACGAACTCGCCGAAGACCGCCCCGATCACGCAGACCGATACTGCTACCTTCGCCCCCGAAAACACCGCCGGCAGCGCCCAGGGCAGCTTGCCGAAGCGGAACCGCGCCCACCGCCCGGCGCCCAGCCCGCGGAGCAGGTCCAGCACCTCTCGGTCGGTGCTCCCCAGGCCATCGACCGTCGTCACCACCAGCGGGAAGAAGCCGATCAAAGCCGTCACCAGCACCTTCGGCAGCAGTCCGTACCCGAACCAGATCAGCAGCAAGGGCGCGATCGCCGGAATCGGCACCGTCTGGCTGCCCACCACCAGGGGATAGAGCGCCCGCCGCAGGGGAGGAGATGCATCGATCAACGCCCCCAGCAGCACCCCCGCCCCCAGCGCCACCCCGAACCCGAGGAGCACCTCCGTCAGCGTCACCCAGGCGTTGTTGGCCAGGATCTCGCGGTCCTCCCACAGTGTCCGCCCGATCCGCGAGGGCGCCGGCAGCAGCCAGGTCGCCGTCCCCTCCAGCCGTACCCAGACCTCCCAGACGCCGATCAGCCCCAGGAGGAGAGAGGAGGGCGCGAGCCAGGACGAGACGGGGAGGCGGGAAGGCGGAAAGGCGGAAAGGCCAGGAGGCGACGTGGATGGAGGGGGGGCGCTGGGGATCGTCATGGGGGAAGGGTAGAGGGGCGGGACCGGAGACCGCAACGGTCGCGGGCGGTAGGCACGCGGTGGTACGTCACGTGCCGAACCCATCGGTACGCGCGGAGCCATCACCGGCACGGTTCGAGTCCCGTCCATCGACCATGCAGCGGGAACCAGCGGGAGGAACACCCACCGTGACTGACGGCAGATCACACGAACGGGAACACCAACCGGCGCGACGGCACGTCGCCGCAACCCCTGACCTGCCCAGCGAGCAGGTCGGCCGCATGTCCCTTCCGCCAGAAGTCGTGGCCCCTTTGGAGTCCGATCCGTTCGGCGAGCGGCGGACCGGCGGCGGACGAATCGGGTCGTTCCTGTTTGGTCCGCGCGAAATCGCGGGCGGACGCGTCCGCGTGTACGGATGTTCGCCCGGCTGCATCTTCGTCTCGCTCGCGGTCTCCCTTCTCCTGAGCGTGCTGCTGACGGTGCTCGTCAATCTCCTCATTTAAGGAATGAAGCCACCATACGGGCGGCGGCCCCAGGCGGCGAACATCGCCGGCGAGGCGTACGTGAAGGCGGGGGGCTCCAGCAGGGTAAGCACCCGGTCGCGGTCCGCCGCCGTCAGCGTTCCCGCCGCGATCAGTCCCTCGCCGACCTGCAAAAGGTTCGCGGCGTCTATTCGTGCCCCGGCCGAGCCGCCCGTGCGGATCTCGAAATACGCCTCCGCGCCGGTGTCGATCAGGCCCGCCGCGACGAAGCGCCCGTGGTGGCCGCGTGCCCAGCCGGTTCCGGCTCCGCGGGCCTCCAGCAGGTCGCCCATTGCCCGGAATGTCCGCCGCGCAGCCGCGGCATCGGCGGGATCGGCGACGGGGAAGGCGCGGTCGACGAAACATGGATGGGGACGATCTGGCGTCGGCCCGGGAAGCGTACAGCCGACTGGGCCGTGACGCCGCGTCGAGGGGCCCGGACGGTCTAGCACAACATGTCGGCCTGGGCACTCCACGAGAGGTAGTGGGCATCGAACGGTCCTGCTACCGGCGTGCACTACCTGTTTTCCCCCGTTGTGCCTCTACATGGCCGGCCCGCCGGGCCGTGGGTAGGGTCACCTAGGCCCTTCGCCAATCCTCGGCGCGCTAAATGGTCAAATGCCTCCACAGACCGCCGGGGCTCGACCCGCCATGCTCGAATCGTGCCCGCCGTTTGGCGGCGCGTAGTCCACAGCCGGCGCGTCGACGTCCCGGGAACCGAGGACCTCGACGGCAGAAATGGTCCCCCCGACAATGCGCTCTCTTATCCGCCGTCTGGCGGCCGCGTTCGTGGTCATGGCCATGCTCGCGGGCCCGCTGGCCGCGTCCGCCGCCCCGGCGCGCGCCCCGTCCCCCATCTCCGACACGTCCGACCGCCCCGCCGAGACTCGGCAGGACATCGCCGCAGCCCAGGAGGGTGCTGCCCTCGGCACGCCCGAAGCCGCCTCCGACCCGTCCATCGCCGATCGGGCCGAGGAGCCCGCGGCCGCCGACGAGCCTCCGCCGCCCGCCGAGGAGGCGCCGCCGGCCGCCGACGGAGCCGTCGCGGTCGAGACACCGCCGGCGCCGGCCGAGGCCCCGAGCGACCCTGCCGGCGAGGCGCCGCCCGCCGAGCCGGTGACCGAGCCCGTGCCCGCGCCGGCCACCGAGCCCGCGCCGGCCCCGCCGGAGCAGCCGCCGGTCGACGCCCCTGCCGGCGACCCGACCGCCGAGCCCGAGGACCCCACCGGCGGCCCGAGTACCGAGCCCGACGCCCTGGCCCCCGACGACGATGCCGCCGCAGAGCCAACCGAGGCCGGCACCGCCGAGCCCAAGGCCGACCAGGCCGACCAGGCCGAGGAGACCCCGACCCTGGCCCTCGCCGCCAACCAGCCGCCGGTCGCGGTCGCCGATGCCTACGCCGTCAAGCAGGGTGGGACCTTGACCGTGGACGCCGCTTCGGGACTGCTCGCCAACGACGCCGACGCCGATCTCGACCCCATCTCCGCGCTCGTCTCGTCCGATCCGCTGCCGAACGGCACGCTCGCCGCCAACGGCGACGGATCCTTCATCTACACCCCGAACGACGGGTTCACCGGCACGGAGACCTTCACCTACATCGTCTCCGACGGGACCTTCGACTTCAGCGAGCCGGCCACGGTCACGATCACCGTCGCGGGCAACGGGCCCCCGATCGCGGTCAACGACGGCTACACCGTCGGGCAGGACGAGACCTTGTCGGTCGACGCCGCGTCCGGGGTGCTCGCTAACGACGCGGATCCCGACGGCGACCCGATCGCGATCACCGTCCTCCAGATCAGCGCGACATTGGGCACGGTGTCCGCCCTCTCCCCCGACGGCGCCTTCACCTACGACCCGCCGGCCGGCTTCGTCGGCACCGACAGCTTCGGGTACATCATCTCGGACGGCTTCGCCCAAAGCGGGTCCGCCACCGTCACGATCACCGTGGTTCCGGCGGGCAACGGGCCCCCGGTCGCCGGCGACGACGGCTACACCGTCGGGCAGGACGAGACCTTGTCGGTCGACGCCGCGTCCGGGGTGCTCGCTAACGACGCGGATCCCGACGGCGACCCGATCGCGATCACCGTCCTCCAGATCAGCGCGACATTGGGCACGGTGTCCGCCCTCTCCCCCGACGGCGCCTTCACCTACGACCCGCCGGCCGGCTTCGTCGGCACCGACAGCTTCGGGTACATCATCTCGGACGGCTTCGCCCAAAGCGGGTCCGCCACCGTCACGATCACCGTCGAGGCCAACGGCGCGCCGGTCGCCACGGACGATGCCTACAGCGTCAAGCAGGACGCGACCTTGGCCGTTGATGCCGCGGCCGGCCTCCTGACCAACGACACCGACCCCGAGGGCGACCAACTCACCGTCGAGGACGCCATCAATCCGGCGCACGGCACCTTGACCTTCGACGCCGACGGCTCGTTCGTCTACACCCCGGACGCCGGCTTCACCGGCACCGACGGCTTCCAGTACACCCTCTTTGACCAGACCGACAGCGCCACCGCCAACGTGACGATCGAGGTCGTCTCGAACACGGGACCGGTCGCTACGGACGATGCATACACGGCTCATCAGGACACCCCGTTGACGGTCGCGGCCGGCGCGGGCGTGCTCGCCAACGACACGGACCCAGACGGCGACGCCCTGACGATCGACGGCTTCGGCGGCACCGCCCACGGCACCATCTCCATGGGTTCGGGCGGCTCGTTCGTGTACACCCCGGCGGCCGGGTTCGTCGGCACGGACGGGTTTGGCTACACTGTCACGGACGGCGGAGCCACCGACGACGCGGTCGTGACGGTCACCGTGCACGGCGGCAATCGGCCCCCGGTCGGCCAGGGGGACAGCTACGAGACGGTCCAGAGCCAGGTCCTGACCGTCGACGCCCCGGGCGTGCTCGCCAACGACACGGACTTGGACGGCGACCTGCTGCAGGTGGAGCGGTCGAGTGATCCCTCCCAGGGCAAGGTGCGGGTCTCCCGCAACGGGTCGTTCGTCTACACCCCCGATCCCCAGTTCGTCGGGACCGACTCGTTCACCTACCGGGTGACCGACGGCGTCGCGACGAGCGGCGACATCACCGCCAGGATTGTCGTCGCGGCGCCGGTCAACACGGCGCCGGTCGCCGTCGACGACGCCTACACCGTCACCCAGGGCGCGATCCTCGACGTGGACGCGCCGGGGCCGTTCGCCAACGACACCGATGCCGAGGGCGATCCCTTCGTCCTCGACTTCGTGGGAACCGTCGCCCACGGCACGCTCTTCGGGCTCGATCCCGACGGCGCCTTCACCTACACCCCGGACGCCGGCTTCGTCGGAACCGACTCGTTCGTCTACCGGATCAAAGACATTTCCGAAGGCCTAATCAGCACGTCAGGCACGGTCACGATCACGGTCGCCGCCGCCGAGCCGAACACCGCGCCCGTCGCCGTCGACGACGCCTTTACCGTGGGGCAAGGCGCCACACTGACGGTCGCTGTGCCGGGAGTCTTCGCCAACGACGCCGACGCCGAGGGCGACCCGTTCGTCCTCGACTTCTCCGGGATCCCCACCAACGGCACACTCTTGGGGCTTGAGCTCGACGGCTCGTTCACCTATACCCCGGACGCCGGCTTCGTGGGCACCGACTCGTTCACCTACGCCATCAAGGACATCGCCGAGGACCTGATCAGCCCGCGGGCCACCGTCACCATCACCGTCACCGCCACCGGGACAAACACCCCGCCGGTCGCCGTCGACGACAGCGTCACCACCCCCAAGATGCGCCGGTGGTCATCGACGCCATCGCCAACGACTCCGACCCCGACGGCGATGCCATCTCCTTCTCGGGCATCATCTCCGGTGACCACGGCATCTCCGAGTTCGTCGGCGACGGCACCCTCCGCTACACGCCGGACCCCGGCTTCACCGGCACCGACGCGTTCATCTACAACATCACCGACGGCACCGACATCAGCAACACCGCCACCGTCACCGTAACCGTCACCGCTGCCGACGCCAACACACCGCCGACCGCGGCCGATGACAGCTTCACCACCCCGCAGGACACCGCCCTGTCCGTCCCCGCCCTCGGCGTCCTCGCGAACGATTCCGACGCCGACGGCGACGCGCTGGAGGCGTCGCTCGCCCTGGCGACCGGCCCCGCGCACGGCACGCTGGACGCCCTCGTCCAGGACGGCTCCTTCCTCTACACGCCGGACCTCGGCTTCGTCGGCAGCGACACCTTCCGCTACGGCGCCTTCGACCCGGACGGCGCCAGTAGCGATCCGGCCACCGTCACCATCACCGTGACCGCCGCGGTCAACACCCCGCCGGTCGCCGTGGACGACGCCTACACCGTCGCCGAGGACGGCACCCTCACGGTCGACATCGCCACGGGCGTCCTCGCCAACGATTCCGACGCCGACGGCGACACCCTCTTCGCCGTCGGCGGTGGCCCCGCCGGCCACGGCTCGCTCGTCTTCCGGGCGGACGGCTCGTTCGACTACACGCCCGACACCGGCTTCAGCGGCACCGACACTTTTACCTACCAGATCACCGACGGCGGCTCCGTCGCCGATGACGGCCAGGTAACCATCACCGTCACCGCCGCCCCGCCCAACGGATCCCCGAGCCCGGAACCTTCCCCAGACCCGTCCCCAGCCCCGAGCCCAGCACCAAGCCCGGAGCCGAGCCCCGAGCCGAGCCCGGACCCCTCCCCCGAGCCGACTGACCCCCCGACCGACGAGCCCACTGGCGAGCCGACCGAGGAACCCGGCGGAGAAGCGACCCCGACCGCACCCGCGACCCCGGCGCAGGAACCGCCCGCAGGCGAAGGATCCGCCGAGGGGCCGGCCGCAACCCCGGGACAGCCTGGCAATCCCCCCGGCGGCCCGAACCCCGGCTCGCCCGTCGGCGGCCAAAGCCCGAGCCCGACCCTCCCGGCCGATCCGGCTGACGCCGACAAGAACTCCATCCCGACCCAGCGCGACGACGCGGCCAGCCCGGCGCGGGATCAGGCGGCCGGCTCCACCGCCAGCGAGCTTCCCCACACCGGCTCCGGCACCAACACCGCGCAGCACAGGGCGCCTTGGCTCTCCCTGGTCCTGCTCGCCGCCGGCCTCTTCGGTGCCTGGCTCGCCATTCGCCGCCGCGCTAGCACGGGCTGGCGGTAACCGCACGGGGGAGAGGCCGAAGACTCTCCCCCAGCACACCCGACCATTTCCGCCACCCATCCCATGGAGAGAAGACCATGAATCCGCCACCCTCGATCGATCGACCGCATCCAATCGGCCTCACCTACGCCAGTTGGCATGCCCACCTTGCCGCCCGCACCCGAACCACCCTCCTCTTCCTTCCGCGCCGGTCCGCCGCGCACACGGACCGGTCGTCACGGGGTGCCGAGCGGATCGCGCACCTCTCGACCGCGGAGTGGCTGGCGCACCTCTCCGGCTCGGGCCAGCGCGCGGCCTAGCGTGCCGAGGATCCCCAACCGCGCGACATCGCCCAACCGGCCGGCCCGAGCCGGCCCCGTCCATTCGATCACCAACGACCAAGGAGCTCTCCGATGTCCCTCCGAAACCTCGTCGCCATCACCGCGCTCGTCATCACTACCCTGTTGACACGCGGCGCCGGCGCTACCACCGAGACCACCGCACCGCCACCCGGCGTCTCCCCCTTCGTCCTGGCCAGCGCCACCCTCGACGTTCTCCCGTCCGCCCCGGCTCTGATCGGCATGGAGCGCGACACCTTCGCCCCCGGCGCCAGCCGCGCCATCGATGTCGGCGCCCACGGCAACGTCGCCGTCCTCGAATCGGGCGAACTGACCCTCACCTTCGATCACGAAACGGCCATCACCCGTCCCGCCACGGCCACGACCCCGAGCGCCACGCGGCAGATCGCGGCGGGGGCGGAATCCGTCATCGCCGCCGGCGATGCGCTCTACCTGCCCGGCGGCGGCACCGGCACCATAAGTAATCTGGGCACGCAGCCCGCCGCGCTCGTCGTCGCCTTCATCGGCGTCCTCGAAGGTGACCCGTCCGGTCCGCCTCCCGCCGGTCCGGAAGGCGTCAGCGCGGAGCTCCTCGCCCTCGGGTTCACCGAGACGGTCCCCGCCGCGCCGGGCGTCCTGGCGATGACCCGCCTCGGCCTCGATGCCGGCGCCGTCTTCGCCAGCGACGGTGCAACCCCATCCCTGCGCCTCATCGTCGCCGAGTCCGGCCCCGTTGACGTCACCTTCGACGCCGCGGTCGTCGTCACCCGCGCCGCCTCACACACCCCGGAACCGACCCCGGCCGGCCAGCCGATCCGGCTCAATGCGGGCGACGTGGTCCTCGTGCCCCCGTCCGCCAGCGGCGCGTTCACCAACCCGGGGCCGGCCACCCTCACGCTGCTCACCGCCAGCCTGCAGGAGGCCTCGGCCGGTGCCGAAGAGTCCGTTTCCATGGAAACGGGCACGACTCGCTAAATCCCCGCCGGATGACAGCCGCGCATCGAAACGGGGAGGGCGATATCGCCCTCCCCGTCGCATTCCAATTGAGGTATCCGGTCCCGCCTACAGCCCGGCGCAATCCCCGGTCTTGGCCCCGCCGACGGTGTTGTTTTGTCCCAAGTTGGTCACCGGGCCGTTGCCCGAACAGGCGAGGTCCGCCTCGATCTAGGTGCGCCCCCAATCGATACGGATGACCGGGAGGGTCAATCCGGCCGGGTTGGGCCATGCACCCCACGACATCCGGCGGATCTTCGCGCCGGTGTGACCGGACTCGGAGCCTGTCCGGGGAGTGCCCGGGGCGCCGGGTCGATCGTCGACTGGCGCGTGGGCGCGTTTCGTGGCATCGTCAACGTGGCGTCGTTGAAACCGATCTTCGCTCTTGAGGGGCTATAGCAGTATGGCAGGCATCTACACCACGACGATCTAAGCGCTCGCGCGAACTCGCGTGGTGACGGGCCTCCGCGCCCATCTCATCCCGAAACCATCACCATCCGCTCCCTCCGAGTCGCCGCGAGCGTCCCCCATGGACGTTCCGATGTTGCGTGTCTTTCCGCGCGACGTGCGACCCGAAGGACCGTGGATGTTCGCTCGCCGCAAATCCCAGGGCTGGACCACCACCGAGCGCGTCGCCTTCGCCGCATTCCTCGGCCAGCTCTACTTCTACCTGCCCGCCGCCACCCCCTACCTCCTGGCCCGCGACCTCAGCCTGACCCAGATCAACAGCCTCCAGACGGTCCTTATCCTCAGCCAACTGTTGCTGGAGGTCCCGACCGGCATCGTCGCCGACCGGTTCGGCCGCCGCTGGAGCCTCATCCTCGCCGCCGCCTTCCTGGCCGTGGCAGAGACCGGCTTCCTCTTCGCCCGCGATTACCCGACCTTCGTCCTCGTCCAAATCGTCACCGGGCTGAGTTTCGCCCTCGCCTCCGGCAGCCGCGACGCCCTCGTCTACGAGTCGTTGCCGCCCGACAACCGCACGGAGCGGATGCACCGGGCGAATGGGCTCATCGGCGCGGCTACCCAGACCGGCAACCTCCTCGCCTTCGCCGCCGGCGGCGTCCTCGTTGCCAGCCTGACCGTCGGCCGCATCTCGGCCGCGATCGTGCTCACCATCCTGATGCTGATCGCCGCCCTCGTCGCGACCGCCACCATCCGCGAACCCAAAACCTCCAGCGGGTCCGCCCATCCCCGCGCGATGATCGCGATGCTCCTCGACGGCATCGGCCTACTCCGCCAGAACCCAGGCCTGCGCCGGATCGTGCTCCTCGCCCTCCTGACCCAGTCCTTCGGCGCCTACCTGCTCTTGCTCTATCAGGCCTACTTCCTCGACCTGGAGGTGCCCGGCGTCTGGTTCGGTCTGGCCCTCGCGATCGGGTCGGGCCTGGGCATCGCCGGTCAGCGGTACGCCTACCTGCTCCCCCGAAAGCTTGGAGCTCGCCGCGGGGTCCTGCTCGCCACGATCGTTCCCGGCCCGCTCTACCTCCTAATGGCAGTCACCACCCACCCCGCGCTCGCGGTTGCCCTCTTCTGCCTCCTGTGGGGCGCCATCCTGGTCGCCCCGCCCTTGCTCTCCGGCTACACCAACGCCCTCATCCCGGACGGCTACCGCGCCACCGCCCTCTCCCTGATCAGCCTGCTCGTCTCGATCTACCTTGTCGTGATGGGCCCGCTCCTGGGCGCCATCGCCGACCGCTCGGTCGCAGCCTCGTTCGCGCTCATGGGTGCGCTCGTCCTCGCCGGCGCCCTGACCATCCGCATCGACGATGTGGCATAACGGTTGGACAAGCTCCTCGGCGTCGTACCGGCGACGGCGTGGCATCGGACGTGCGGCAGGCATCGGGCGGGTGATACATCGAAAGATGCGCGAGGGGAGCGGCCGTGTTCGAGATGGCCTTCGAGATCTGGCAGCAGCGAGACAGCGGCGAGCGCTACCTGGTGGGCTGCCGCTCCGGGGCGGCGTACGTCGTGGTCGGCCCGCTGAGCCCGACCGAGGACCCACGCCGGGCCCTGGAGCAGCGCGCCCCCCGGCGCTACACCGGCGCCGCCATCGCCGACATGCACTGCCACCCCGAGCGCTACCGGCGGGAATACGCGACCGACCAGGACGGGCGGGCCGTGCTCGTCGAGGACCCCGAGGACCCAGGCGCCTAATCCGGAGCACCGTGGCCAGGGATTGCTCTCCCGGCCCATCTTGGTTGTTATCACCAGCGCCGATTGAGAACGTCCAAGATCGGCGACGCCCCGGAGAGTCCCCTCCGCGCCGTCCGGGACGTTAGATGGCCCGCTACCGCGCGGGGACGGTCGGGGCGTCCGGGTTCGTCTACGCCGCTGCGGCCGCGAACGCGGCGGACTCGCATCGCGGCAGGCAAATCGTCGGCGTACCGAAGACTGTGCAACAGGCGGTGCCTACCACCACACAGAAGCTGCCCTCGGCGCACTCTGCACTCGAAGCGCAGGACGTTTCGGGGCATACGGATGGCGTGAAGCAAACGCCGCCGCCCTCGATCGTGGAACCGCAGAGGCATCCCGACCCGCACTCTTGGTCGCCCGCGCATGCGTTGGCTCCGGCACAGGTCGGGTCGGGGTTTGTGTTGAGCGGGGGTAGCGTCGTGGTAGTGGTCGTTGTGGTCGTGGTCGGGGCAGCCGTGGTGGTCGTGGTCGTGGTCGGCGACGTGACGGTGCCGGTGCAATTACCCAGCGGCATGCAGCGGCTGTTGCCGTTGCCGAAGACGCAGCAGACGCAGCCGTTGGTACAGACGCCGGGGTTGGCGGCGCACACCTTGTTGCCGCACTGGGCCTGCGTGACCTGGGCCCTGCTCGACCGGGCACCGAGCAGCCCGGCGGCGAGCGCGCCGATGCCGCCGAGGACGCCGCGGCGCGTTCGTCGCCTGGCGAGCGAGCGGGTGAGGGAATCGAAGCGTGACACATCCATGCACATCCCCTTTAGATCGTCCGACCATGAACACCGCAACTGTCCGGCCGTCGTCCCGGCGGCTCCGGCCCACGACAACCATGCTACGGATCTCCCTGGATGGGGGATAGGGGGGAAAAGTACGTACTCCCGCCTCGGATGACGGGGGGAATTACCATGGGCTTCGCTTCAAGGTGAATCTCGGTACCGTCTGCCGCTGCGCTGGGACCCGGCCAGCGCGATCGCCCGCGCCGAGGCACCCCGGGCACCGGCGAGGAGGGCGCCGAGGCCGGCGAGGATGCCGCGCCGGGTCTTGGCCACGGACATGGACTGGGTCAGGGAATCGAACCGTCGTGGGTCCATTCGCGTTTCCCTTTGCTCTTTGATTTGGGCGGCCGTTGCGCAGCGAGGATGGGGCCCCTGTAGGGCAACATAACGGCGAGGTCAATCGGCCCCCCGCCCGTTCACCCCGGATTCTGGGAAGGCGCTGTCTTCGGCCGCATCACCAGCTGCTCCCGTCCCTCCCGGCGGATCGGCGCCGGTTCCTCGCCGCCGCCGCCGGCCGCTGCGGGGCGGTGTCCGGCTGCCCCGTGGGCGGGTTCCTGGTGCCCAGGGCGTAGCGCGGCGGAATCCCCTCCGTGCCGCGGACGAGCAGGACGTACATCGTCGCCAGGATCGGCAGATGGCCGATCAGCTCCGTCGGCGGCAGGAACGGGATCCCCAGGTTGAACGGGATCCACAGCGCCAGGATGACCACCCTGGGCAGGTAGCCGCACAGCAGCGCCGCCCCGGCTGTCGCCTCCGTGATCCCCGCCGCGTAGACGAACCTCCGGTCCGTCCACCACTCCCAACCCAGCTCCTGGGGCACATTGAACTCCGGATACTGGTGTAGGAAGGCCACTCCCAGGTCCGGCGCCAGCAGCTTCTCGGTGAATCCCAGAATGATGATCGAGATCCCCGCTGTCCAGCGCAATATCGGTAAGGCGTACGGCAGCAACTTGTCGGAGAGGGCCGTGCGGTCCTCCTCGACCCCATCCTCGTAGCGCACCACCCCCCGCCCGACCGCGACCAGGTAGAGCGCGATCCCGACGAAGATGATCTGCTCCAGCGCCTCGTACCAGGCGGCGTACCCGAACGCCAGGAAGAACAGGCCGATAATGATGAGGGCGCCGATCCGGGTCAGGACACCGGTGATGAACGAGAACCCCGCCACGATCGCGACCGCCGCGATTGCCCCACCGAGCAGATTCTCCGGCAGATCGATATTGGGCACGAACAGTTCGAGTTGGGTCGCGGCGTAGATCAGGGCGATCGCCGCCTGCACCCCCAGAATCGCCGGCGCGGCCGGCTCCAGCCGTTGGAACACTGGAGGCCGCGGCCAGAGCGGATCGCCCAGGGCCCGCTGCCCCAGCGCCAGCGCCGCCACCGTCCCCCCGATCGCCAGCAGGGCGAGGAGCACCGGCACTGAGACGATCCGATCCCACTCCGGCTCCCAGTACGGCCCGTCCGGCGTGAACCAGCGCACATGCGCGATTGCGTGGAGGTGCGGAAAGGGTTGAGCCATGGGGCGTCCTTCGGGCATCGTCGACGGCGCCGGCGGGAGGCGTCGGGCCATCCCGGTATCCGTGGCGACACAGACATAATGGCTGCCACGACTCCGCATTGCCAACCACGATCATGCCTGCCTTCGCGGTGCATTCCGGCCCGATCTGCCTCCTTGCCGAGTCGTATCCCTGTACGCCCGAATCCGAGGGCCTGTCCGATGTCGGATGCCAACCGACCAACGCCGCGCCTCTCCGGAGGCGGCTACACTGGCGGCGAGCTCCCGATCCGGCCGGCGGGGGCGCGGCGTTGAACGTGACCGGCCCACTGAGGACTGGTCGTTCGGGATGACTTCGTCTACCCCAATCCCTCTGACAGGAAGATCGACACCAGCGTCTGGCCGGTGCTCTGGTCGGTCGCCAGGTAGGCGATCCCGCCCATCTCGGAGCCCTGCGCCGGGTGGAGGCCGATCACGGCGATCCCATCGTCGTCCGCCACCGTCCCCAGATCCCCGCAGGCCACCTTCGTTCCCTCGCCATCCGTCGGGGTCATCACGATAATCGCGTGGGGCGAGGCGAACAGATCGTCCAGGGCTACAGTCGATCGAACCGCCGCCACTCTCGGCGATCAGGGCGGTTGGCAGCCCCAGGGGATCTCCCTGCGGCGTGTAGACCCCGATATCGATCCGTCGAGCTCCGCTTCCCGGCTCGGCGCAGGTTCCGGTGATGACGACGCGAAGCGGTCGGCCGGAACCGCCTGCTGGCTGCTCAACCGGCTGGGTCTGCGCCGTTTGATCGGTCTGGCCGGAACCGCCGGTGGGCAGATTGACGAAGATCGGGAAGCCGACGATCCCATCGATCGGGCCAGGACCGGGCGTGCTGAACCCGATCGGATTCCTCTGCGGCGCGAAGGCGCCATCGACGGTGCCGGTGTCCAGGTAGGCCTGACCAGTCGTGTTGAGGGGGATAAAAATCGAGCATCTGGCGGCCTGGCCGTTGGTCAGCACTTCGGTGGTGGTGCAGGCCCCCAACATCGTCCCGTCGTCGGCGACAAATTCCACGTAAGCTCCCACGGCCGCGACGCAGCCGGCCTCGTTCAACGTCGGCGGCAGGGGTGGAATGATCTGGCAGTTCGCCACCCAGGCCTCCATTTCGTAGGATTCACCCTCTTCCAGAAACAGATCGGACTGCCCAGCCGTGGGCTGACTGGCCGCTACCGGGCCGGTCGTGCCCGACAGCGCGCTCAGCCCGAGCGCAAGGGCCGCGACAAACCATAGGATTCGCCGGCTCAGCCGGGAAGCGTCAGTGATCGGCAGCGATGCGAAGGTGGCCAGAAGAGTCGACTGGGTGGATCGGCGCATCGGGATCTCCTCTCGTCGCGGTCGGCTCCGGCCCATCCCGGAACGCCTGGTGTCCTGTTCTGGGGAAGGGGAAGACCCCGATTCCCATCTGCAAAATAGCGTATCGGCGCATCGCCCCGCGGGCATTCAGAGAACTACGTACCGAATCACGTAAATGGGAGAATAGGCCCGCCGGGAGATGGCTACGTAGATCGGTGAGCCCGGCACACCAGCATGGCTCCCGGCCAGCCGACCAGCCGGCCAACTGGCCATCTGGTCAGGCAGGATTTTTCAGCCTTACTTCACATAAGGAACCCGCGTGGCGGTAGACGGCTTCGCCCCGAACGATTTGCTGCGGGAGCACGTGGGTGGCGAATGGGCGGTGGTCCCCACCCAATCGGGCGCAATGGGATCGTCCTACTTCGCCACGAGCGGCGACCGCCGTCTCTTCCTTAAGATTCCCGCCGATCTCCGCGCCGTCCCCCGGCTGGCCGAGATCGGCATCGCTCCCCCAATCGTGGCGGCGGGCGAATGGCTCGGCCAGCCGTTTCTGCTTCAGGAGTGGATCGCCGCGGAGCCCGCTGACCGAGCCTGGATGCGGGTCAACGCACACACCGTCGTCCGCCTGATGCGCGCTTACCACACCGACGCACCCCTCCGTGACTCTCTGCTCCCGACCTGCCCGGGGACCTTTGCCGCCCACCTCGCCCACGAGCTCGACGGGATCGAGACCGGCCTGGCAGCCGCCGCCGCGCCGGAGTTCCGCGAGCCGCCCGTCCTTCAAGCAATTGCCCGGCTCTTCGCCCGCGCCGGGGATCTCCCGCACGCCCCCGTGATCCCGGCCCACGGCGACCCCAACCTGTACAACCTGCTGATCACCGCCGACCGGATCTACCTCATCGACTGGGACGCGGTCACCCTTTCCGACCCCCTGCGCGACCTCTCCCTCCTCCTCTGGTGGTACGTCCCGCCATCGGAGTGGTCTGCCGCGCTCTACGCCTACGACAACGGCGCTCGCCCAATCGAGCGAGACCTGATCGAGTGGTGGGCCGCCCGCGCCTCTCTCCGGATTGCCCTCTGGCTCGACGCCCACCGCCGCGACCCCGGCCTCCTCCGCTCCTTCCTCGCCGACTTCCTCGCCGCCGAATCCGGCGCTCCGAATCCGAAGATGCCGCCGAGGGCCCCCAACTCGCCGGCCGCCCTCACCCCCCAACCCCCTCTCCCACCGCTGGGAGGAGGGGGAGCGTCTGCTTGAGCATGCGCGGCTCTTCTCCGTCCACCGCGTGGGCCAGGAGTGGGGATAGAGGGTGAGGTCTGTCGCCGCAGCAGGGCCCGGCTCGAGGGCCAATCCCATCGCCCCGGCGAGCGCCACAAGGGACCAAACCCAGGTCATCGGCGCGGAATGCGTGTCTGGTCCCGATCCGGCGCCCGTATCCGGCAGTGTGACGACGAGCGGCACGTCCGGCTCGACCCACGATCCGGTGCTGCTATCGGCCCCGGCGTCTGGTCCGTCCGCGCCGCCGTCAGCTCCGCTGGAGTTATCGTCCGTGCCGCTGTCGGACCCGCCATCATCGCCGCCGTCGGCGGCCAGCATGTTGTACCAGTCACACAGCCAGGTGGAGCCGGGTTCGAGGTCCAGCCAGACGGTGAACCCGTCCGACTCATCTTCATCATCCGGCTCGGAAGCGGGGCCACTCTTGCGGCAGAAGAGGGCGTAATCCACCACCTCCGCCGGAAGATCCTCGCTCAGGGTGACCTCGGAGTAGGTGCCATCGGGCAGCGGAAAGAAGACCCTGCCTGGACCTGCCTCTCCGGTCGTCGCCACGAACGGTGCATGACCATCGCCCAGGTCCAACGTGACCGGAATCTCGTCCTCGGTGGATGGGCAGGCGGCGGCGAAGGTCGCCGCGTCGGCCGTGGACGCGTCCGCGATCGCCCCCGCCGGGCAGGCGTAGGTCGTCAGATCGAGCCAGCCGTCGTTGTTGTTCGGATCACCGGGAATGTTGAACCAGTTGCAGGAGTAATGGAGGTAGGTCTCGCCAAACGGCAGCTCGATCCGGCCCTGGTTGGTTGGGATCAGGTCCCATGTGATCAATGCCGGAAACGGTTCCGTCGCGGCGGTGCAGAACACGACCGGCTGCACGAACCCGGCGGGGATCTCCTCCCAGATCGTGGCCGTCCCGCTCCCGATTTTGTCCCAGGAGATCCAGCCTGTCTCTTTCTCGTAGATCTGCGGCTGATCCAGCTCGCCCTTCAGTAAATGGAAGACGACCTCGCCGCCAAGGTTCTCCTGGCACTTGTCGCCGAAGTAGTCGGGGTCCTCACTGGATGCGTCGACGCCGAGCTGGCAGACCCGCTTGTAGATGGTTACGCTGCCCTGATCCGGAATCATGAACCAGTGGCACAGGGCGTTCGGGCCCGGTATCGCGGTGAAGTCGTACTCCATCGTATTGAGCGGAGCCGGGTAGGGCGCAAACGCCACGCTCCCATCCGAGGCACAGAAGACTGCCGGCTGGCCAAATCCCTCCGGGTCCCCTGCTTCGATCTGGACCGGCGTCAGCGGCAGGTCCTCCCAGATGGCCGTCCCCCCGGCGGTCTGCCGTTCCTGGACACCGGTCCCCGCGTCGAGCCGGAAGCCAAGGCCGTCAATGGGGGCAGTGCAGGCATCGAGAAAATCCGCGACATCCTCGTTTGTGGCCAGCAGGTTGTCCGGGCACGACCACGCCTGGATCGTCATCGACCGGGGCGCGGGCGGGATGTACCAGGAGCAGATGAACCAGGCGCCGGGCACCGTCAACTCCGCCGCGATCCCCGCCTGGTCCGTGCTGCCCGTAACCGAGTACCGGGCCCAATCGCTGCCTGGCAGGTCATCCCGGCAGAAGACGATCGGCATGCCCGACTCGGGCGGCAGGTTCAAGCCCAGATAGACCTGACCAAGCACCAGATCCGCCCACGAGGCGGCGCCGCTGGCGTCCGTAAAGGAGGGGGTCGTCACGCCCTCCTGGTTGAGGAGCGCGGTGAGTCCTGTCGCGGGCGCGGGGCAGGCAACCGTCAGCGCGGCGATGTCGTCCGCGATCGCCGTCACGTCCGTGGGGCAGACCCGCTCCCGGATCTCTACCGTAATGTCGTCGTTGCCGGGCCCAGGCGCGACCTCTTCGACCGCGATGATCTCTTCGACAGCGGGTTCCCCGTTGTCCGGTGGTAGGACCGGATCGTCGGGCTCGGCGGTGGCGTCCGCCTCGACCAGCGTCAGCACGCCGGGGCCTTCCGGCGAAGGCGGAGTAGCCGTCGGCACAGGCGCCAGGACGAGGGTGACAGGGTCCTCTTCGGCGGCCACGCCCACCAGACCGCAGACAGCGGCCAGGGCCAGCGCGACGATCAGCGGCGCCGCCAGGCGCGCCAGGGATCGCCCCGGCCGTAGACAGGATGGCCGCAACACAGGCGCGATGCTGGATGGGGATGAAAGGGGGCTGGAGGTCGGCGCTGGAGCGTGCATTGGAGCCCTCCCAGGTGCGACGAGCGCGGGCACTATTTGCCCGACATGTCCAGCTGGCGTTCCAGCGGGCATGTTCCCAGCCTGCGCCGCTACGCCTCCGCTCGCATCCGGAGAACTACATGAGTTTTCGCGACCCTCCCCAAATCGAGGTCAGTAACGTCACGTAGACCGTTCGCCTGGTGTCGGGCGTCAGAAGACGCCCCCCCACTCCGCCGTAGCGCGGCAAGCCAGCGATACGCCGAACCCCGCTCCGTTCAGGCCGGTCGCTTCGTCCCGCGCACGGTCCATGCCCGGTCGGTCAGGTGCAGCGATCCATCAGCGGCAATGGGGAGGGTGGCTCGCAACTGCTCACGAAGCGCCGCCTTGCGGTCGCCGTCGAGTGCGGACGCGTAGCGCTGTGCAGCAGCCGTGCCGTCCATGGTGAACGGCAGCCAGTAGTCGTCGAGGTCTTGAAAACGCATCGGCAGGTCGAGCGCATCGATGATGATGTCGCTCAGTCCGGCCGCGCGGAACAGCTCCGCCAGCGGCTCGGGCTCGCAGGTGTGGAAGTGCGGACGGGGATCGAGGGCTATGGCTTGAGGGTCCGTCACCGCAACTGCCGCCCAGAAGTATTGCGAGCGTTGCATCGCGCCACGGAAGTCCCAGACGTAGGCGCCGACCGCGCCGCCGGGGCGGGCGGCTCGGGTCATCTCGGTGAGCGCGAGGGCGGGATTCGCCACGAAGTTGAGGACGAGACCGGCGACTATCGCATCGTAGCCGTCACTGCTCACCGGAAGGGCTTGCGCGTCTCCGATTTCGAAGCGGGCACGCGGATCGGAGACGCGAGATTGCGCGGCGCCGAGGAACTCGGGCGAGGGATCGATACCCAGCACCGCGCTCGGGTCGGCCGCCTCGAGCACGGCGGCGGTCAGGGCGCCGGTACCGCAGCCGACGTCCAACCACCGGCCTGCCGAAGGCGCCGCGAACCAATCGAGGAAAGCCAACGCCAGGGGGCGGCTCCATCTCCCCATGTAGGCCTCGTAGGCGTCGGTGGATCGCCAGACGTAGTCGGCCATGGGGTTCCCTCCGCCAGTCCGCCGATCGCCCAATGAGGCCGCTAGCCTACAGCATTGCACGGCTCGCCATGCGCGAAGGCCCCATTCCCCGGCCTCGGAAGTGCCCTCTACGTCGTGTTTGCAAAGTCGGTTTGGTGGGTGGGACCGGCCCGTTCTTAGCCCTTGAAGGGCTTCGTGTGGGATAGCCCGGGATTCAACCCCGGGTCCGGCCGCCCCGGCGTTGCTCTCCGCCATTTGCAATCAGCCCTGGAAGGGGATAGGGGCCTCTCGAGGCCACTGCCCTAACTGACGACAACGGCCCATCCCACAAAGGGACGGGCCGTTGGCCAGATCAAAATAGCGAGTCGGTTACTCGCTTACTCCCCAATCATGAGGAGCGCGCTCACCCGGAGGACATCGCCGCGGGTGTAGGCCACCGCCGCCAGGGCTTCGATGCCGGAGAGGTCGGGCAGTCCCCATGTCGTGCTCGGGACCGGCGTCGCCATGCAGCTGTCATCGACCGCCGCGTCGCAATCCGGTATTGCCCCCGGGCTGCCAACTAGGAGAGGCTCCAGCAAGGTGATCAACTGGCCCAGATCGAGGTAGAAGACGCCGTTGGACGGCTCCGGCAGCTCGGCCATGATCGCCTGGTAGCGCGGGTTGTCGGCCAGGGTGCCGCTCGCCGCGCCCTCGACATAGTCCGCAAAGCCCTCGTTTACCCCGAAGACGAACCGGCCATCGACGATGCCCCACTGCAGGCGGATCGTCGGCACCGGCTCATCGGCCTCCGTCTGGTCGACCGGCGTGTCGGATTCGAGGCCCGTCACGCTCGGCGGGATCGGGATCGTGATCACCTGGGTCAGTCCGTCCCCGACTATCTCCGTCTGCACGCCCACCTCGGTGTTCGCCAGGATCTGGATCGGATTGTCGGACGCGAGTGCCAGGCCCACCGCCAACACGTTGATGTAGGTGGCCAGCTTCGTCGTCGCATCCAGCACCTGGGTCAGGTCGTTCACCCCGGAGGTGAAGACCGCGCCGACCCCGCTCGGGTCGGTCAATGAGCGGACCGTCAGGGCGAAGGCCCACTCGCCGGTCAACTGGTTGATCAGTTGCGTGCGCGGATTGAACGAGATGATCCTGCCGATGAGCTCATCGAGCGCCGCGATCTTCTCGGCGTCGGTCGCCCCCTCTGGTAACAGCAGGAATGCGTCCGGATCCTGCATCGCCGCCTGGGCGATCGCCAGGTCGAGGACGTCTAGCTGCGGCGTTATCGTCTCGCCCAGCTCGAACCCGTCGACAAAGATCAGACTATCGCCAGGGACCTCACCATCAAGCGTCACCTCGCCGCCCTCCGGCAGCGAAGGCAGCGTTACACCTTCGGCGGCGAACATCGCCGTCTCGAAGCGGAAGCCCGGGGTATCTGCCCGGACAATAAAGGCGTTGTATGCTCGCAGTTGGTCGAGTTGGGCCGCCGAGATGCCGCCCGCCTGCAGTTCGGCACCAAACGCTACTGTGGCCAGGGCCAGCACCGGCTTCAGCGCCGTCACGATGGCCGGGCCGTTGACGAACCCGAAGGCCAGGAAGTCGTCCGGCAGCTCTGAGCGCGCCCGCACGAAGGCGGGATCGGCATCCAGGGCCGGAGCCTCGCCCGCGTAGACCGCCGCGTACGGCTCCAGATCCTCCGGCGTCCCCGCGACCACGAAGACGTCGCCCAGCCGCGCCACCGCGATTCCGGCACTCCCGAACTCGTCCGGTGACAGCGACGAGATCGTCACCCCGGAGACTTCCGTCTCCTCGATGGCCGTGTCGGTCGAGCGGGATGCCTCCAACAGCACTGCGTCGATCTCGGCGGCGGCGGCATCGGGATCGCTGGGGCGGACTATCCCGACGACACCGGACGGCCCTACCTCATCGTCCGCTCCGGAGTCCGTGGTCCCAATGTTGTCGAGCGGATCGCCGCCCGTGTTGCCGGCGTCCTCGTCGGAGGACTCCTCCGCCGCATCCTCGACCACCTCGGCGGAATCCTCGGCGGCCTCTTCGATCGCCACTTCGGGCTCCATGGTGGCTTCGGCTTCGGTCCCCCCGGGGATGAGCGCCTCCTCCACGACCGCGGCGACCGCGTCCGCGCCCTCATCCAGCGACTCGCCGAACGCCTCGATCACCTGATCGGACACGGCCACCGCGACTTCGCCGTCCAGGATCACGCCCAGGTCGGGCATGGCCCCGGCGGTCGCATCTGCCGCGGGGGTGGCGTCGGTTGTGGAGCCGGTGGTGGTATCGATCGACGAGTCCTCGGTGGAGACACCGATCGCCTCGTAGGGCACCGCCACCGCGAACAGGCTGTCGACCAGGTCACCGAGGCCGGCCCGGTCCAACAGCTCCTGGCTCTGGATGATCTGGCCGGAGGTCGGGTCGATCGTCAGGGCGGCGAACAGGAGCGTATCGGCCGGGACCACGGACGCCGTCTGCAGGCCGGCGACCGTCGTTTGCGCTACTGGGGATGCCTCCGGCGTGCCGGAGGAGTCCTGGGCCGTCGCCTGGCGTCCGACCATCACGGCCGGCACCAGGGCCGCCAGCAGGGCGAGCGTCAGAGCGATCCGGCCGCCACGTCCGGCCAGTCTGGCCTGGCCAGCCGGCCCATGGGGCCGGCGCGGTTCCGCCATGGGGGATCGGGTCACGGGCGCCGTCATAGGAAGAACCTCCATCGTTGGCGTGCCGGGGTAGGGAAGCCGGCGCGCGAATCATGATTCGCGTAGCGCGTCTCTCTGAAGCCAGATACCCGAGCTCCTGTGTGTGTATCGCCGGCCTGCGTGGTCCGGCGTTCGGCGGCAGGCCACGGCACAGCGCCATGCGCGTCAGGACAGAAGACGTCGCCCTCGGGCGAACAGTTCCGAGTGTAGCCGATGGGCCGCTTCCCGGTCCGGCAAACGGCGGGCCACGCCGGTCAACTCCTGAATCTATCTCGGGGTAGACGCCGAGGCGACCAAACCGTCTTACGATGCTCGTGGTCGAACGTTCTATAAGCAGAAGCGGATAGTAGTTCGATCGTCCAGGCCGAAAACCGGCGATCCGCTTCTGAAAATCAGACCAGGGGAGGAATTATCCATGTTTGACCCTATCCAGCAGCAAGCTGGGATGACGTTCCTGCGCAGCATCGCGAAACAGGCCAGCCTAGGCGCACTGCCCTACCCGGCGGAGCCGCTCCCGCCATCGGAGCCCGACCGGCGCCCGCTCTGGCGATCCCTTGGCGCCGGACTCGCCCGGTTCGTCCGGTTCGCTCGGGGCGCCCGGGCCGGACGCGCGGGCCGCGCTACTCCCTCAAGTCAACCGTTCGGGTCAACCGCCGAATCTATCCAAGGATAGACGCTGGGACGACCGGCTCGTCTTACGATGATGGTGGTCGAGCGTTCTATAGGCAGAAAGCGGACAAGAGTTCGATCGTCGAAGCCGAAATCCGGCTGTCTGCTTCCGAAAATCAGTTCAGGAGACGAAAATGCTTCCTTACACCGCCTATGACGTCGTTCGCATGGTCAATATCGAAGTCGATCTCCAACGCAAGCCCGTCCGCGAATATAACCACACCTTCGGTGACGATGCCGCTCCCCATTCCGACCGCCCCGGCGGTGGTGGCCGCGGCTTCTTCGCCTCCACCCTGGCGTTGTTCGCTCGTCGCCCTCGCGCCGCCCAGGCTGCTCCCCGGCCGCTGGGCTAGGGAGCCCGGCCAAGCGAGCGAGGTTCCCCATGGCCAAACCTCTCCAGCGCTCCAGTCCGGCGCCGTGTCCATAACCCCGTTCCCACCCAGGGAACGGGGTTTTGGGGGTTAAGTAGGCCACGCTACGCACCTGTGGCACATGCTCTGCGACGTCTGTACTGCCGGCCGCGTCCAGCCAACGCGGTCGGGAAGTTCCCTCCGAGTCCGCTCCTAGCTAGCGGGTCGGCCGCGGCCCACAGAGCGGGTGCGGACGCCGGGACCGGCCAATCGGCCGATCCCGGCGTCCGTGTGTCTCCCACCCGAACATGCGTCGTTGGGCCTGGCGGGCCTGCCCAGCCACGCCGTCGGTGGCACAGTTGTTGCTCGCCGTAGTCGCGACGCGCTCGGGGTGGTTGGAACCCGGGCGCACTCGTCCGCGATGGCCTGCCGCTCACCGACCCTCCCCGGGCGGTGAAGCATCGGGCCAATCAGGCGCCAAAAGGGGGGAACCACATGGTCGCCGCACAGAACGATATGAGCCGGGGCAACCAGCTCATCGGCTTGTCCGAAGTCTCCAAGATGCTCGGCGTCAACCGGGCCACCGTCGCCAACTGGTTGCGGCAGGGACGCATTCCCGCCTTCCAGTACGGCGAGCGCGGCATCTACCGGCTCCGCCGCGAGGATGTCCTCACCTTCATCGAGCGCAGCCGCCTGCCGCAGTCCGACGACTAGCCGGCGAGCACTTAGCGGTTCGCTCCTCGGCGCTCTACCCAGATGGTTTGCTCGGCTGCTGGCTGGCTGGCGCGCGGATCGGGTGGAGCGGCTCATTGCAGCACACAAGGGATCAGACTCACCCCCGGGGGCGTAGGCGATACGCCCCCGGGGGTGAATTCTTTTTCAGTCGTCGCAACAACCCCCTAACCCCGCGGCCCCCTTCCCTCCCGTTGCGACAGGGGAAGGGGGGTTAGCGGGGTAACTTCCCGCCTCACTATGCTATCGTCCCTCACGAACCCGCCTCCGCCCGCTCGCCCTCCGGACCGCCGTGCTCACTCCCCCGTCTCCAACCAATAGCCTGCCGCACCTCGGTCCTTTGCGGCTGCCGGAAGGCTCCCTCGTCTCCTCCCTCCTGCGCCGCATCGGTCTGGCGATCGGGCTGATCCTCGCGATTACCGTCGTCATGTGGTTCGACCGTGACGGATTGCGGGATAACTCCCACCCCGAACGTGCTATCCGGCTGATCGACGTCTTCTATTTCACCGTCGTCTCCCTCACCACCGTCGGCTATGGCGATATCGTCCCCGTCAGCGGCGGGGGACGTCTCATCAACGCCATCCTGCTCACCCCGATCCGGATCTTTCTCTGGGCTCTCTTCCTCGGCACTGCCTACGAAGTCACCCTCCTCCGCCTGCGCTTTCAAGGAGAACGCCGCTTGCGCGACCTGCAAGAACGCCTCCGGAACCACGTCATCGTCTGCGGCTACGGCGTTAAAGGCCGCGCCATCGTCGATGAGCTCATCGCCCACGGCCACCAGGAAGAGAACATCGTCGCCATCGACCTGGACGAGGGCAATGTCACCGCCGCCGCCAAACGCGGCCTCGTCGCCCTGCGCGGCGACGCCTCCACCGAGGCCATGCTGCGCACCGCCGCCATCCAGACGGCTTCTCACGTCCTCGTCGCCCCCCACCGGGACGACATCTGCGTCCTCATCTGCCTCACCGTCCGCTCCCTCGCCCCTGAGGTCGAGTTGGTCGCCGCCGCCCGCGAGGAGGAGAACATCAAGCTCCTCTACGGCGCCGGGGCAGACCTGGTCGTCGCCCCCTCGGTCTCCGGCGGCCGCCTCATGGCCGCCGCCGTTCGCCAGGAGGCTGTCCCCCTCTTCATGGAGGACATGCTCTCCTTCGGCGGCGGCCTCAGCATGGCCGAGCACGTTGTCGCTCCGGAGGAGGTTGGCCGTTTCCCGGGCGACCTGCCCGGTCTCGCCGGCTGCCTGATCGTCGGCGTCGCCCGCGGCCGCCAGCGCTTCCCCTTCAACCGCTGCGCCGATCTCCAGCTCCAGGCTGGGGACATCGTGGTCTACATCAGCGGGGGGAGGCCCAGCCAGGGGTAAGGCGAGGCGTTCGGCGTTCGGCGTCCGGGACGGTTCGCGGTCGCCCCGACCCACCCGGTCATCCCGAGCTTGTCGAGGGATCTTGATGGAGATGGCGCTCCGATGGTGCCGCCGTCTTCGAGAGGACGATGTCGTGTTCTCGGGGGCCGGGGCTTCGTCGCTACGCCGATCCCTTCTAGATTCCTCGACAAGCTCGGAATGACAGGGTGGGTCGGGACGCCAGCGATACGATTCTCGCCGAATGCCGAATGTCGGATGCCGAATGCCGGGAGGGTACCAGTACCCTTATGCGGACAATAGCGCCAAAATCCGCAAGGATCGCGTGGCATTCATCGCGACAATATCTAAGAAACCGGCTACCAATCGATAATTGACCATGGTAAGATCATGGAGCAAAGACGGATTATTTCATCGATGCGTGCTGTTCGTTTAGCTCTCGTGCTGACCCGCATCGCGCCGCCGGGCAAATCCCACGGCCGAAAGCGGGTTGCGCCGCGTGGCGGCGCGGAATCTGAGCTAAGTCGAACGGCAGCCCCAGTGCCTCAAGTACTTCGGTACGCGGTGCATGGCGCGGGGAGCACAAGTACATTACACGGGGTGCGGGGCCGTGTGGATCGTTGGCCGGCTCAGCGATGAACCGACCAGCAGGCAAACCGGCCACGGGGGACTGGGAGGAGTGTGCGTCGTGAGCGTTTCAATGCAACTACGGCTCGCCAGGCTGTGCTGCGGGTTCCTCGCGGCCATCATGGTTGTGGGCCTGGCGGCAGGGACCCCCTTGCTGCTCCAGCCCGCCGCCGCCGCGCCGCCAACTGTCAGCGTCGCGAGCACCCAGCTTCTTTGGGAGGCCACCAGTCCGCAGGGCGCCACCGTCACGCTCGATGGCACCGGCACCTCCGCGGACGCGACCCAGTTCCAGTGGTGGATCGCCTGCACCACGCAGCCGCCGTGCGCCGGCGGAACCCTCCTCGGGTCGACCAAGATCCTCCAAACTACCCTGGGCATCGGCAGCAGCCCCATTACCCTCTGGGCCGCCAACGCCGCTAACGAGTGGGCTCAGTCCTCGATCATCAACGTCGTTGTCCAGGCCACCGCGCCGGTCGCCAACGCCGGCATCGACAACAACTACAACGCCACCAGCCCCCAGGGCGCCAGCGTCACCCTCAATGGCTCCGGTTCCACCGGCGCCGCCACCTACTCGTGGTCAGCCAACCAGGTTGAGATCGCCACCGGCGCCACTCCGACTGTCACTCTCCCGATCGGCACCAACGTCGTCACCTTGACGGTCGGCAGCGCTGGCGGCCTGTTCGCCTCCGACAACGTCATCATCGGCGTCGTCGCCATCGTGCCCGACGCCAACGCCGGTCCGGACCAGACCGTCCCCTCGCCCACTGGCAGCCCGGTCGCGGTTACCCTCAACGGCAGTGGCTCGACCAACACCGCCTCCTACTCCTGGGATCTCCCCGGTAGCCTGCCCAACGCCACCGGTGTCTCTCCCACCGTCAACCTGCCAGTCGGCAACCACACTATTACCCTGACCGCCACCAGTGCTAGCGGCAACACCGACACCGACACCGTCGGGATCAACGTCACCGGGCCGCCCCCGCCACTCAACGCCGACGCCGGCCCGGATCGCACCGCCTACCTGTCCAACGGCACCACCGCCACTGTCCCCATGGACGGCACCAACTCCACCGGCGCCATCTCCTACTCCTGGCGAGGAGGTCGGCACCGTTGCGCCCGTCTTCACCGGGCCGACCCCGACCTTCCTCCTCACCCAGGGCACCAAAACCATCCGCCTGACCATCACCGGCGTCGACGGCTCGACTGATACGGACGATGTCATCATCACCGTCCTGCCGGAACCGCCGCTCTCCGCCGACGCCGGCCCGGACCAGACCGTCGTCGCCAGCAACGGCACCAATGCCCAGGTCCAGCTCGATGGCTCCGGCTCCAACGGTGCCGTCTCCTACGCCTGGAACCTGCCCGGTTCCCTCCCGGACGCCACCGGCCAGAAGCCCGTCGTCACCCTCCCGATCGGCAGCTTCAGCATCACCCTGACGACCACCAGCGCCAGCAACGCCACCAGGATCGACACGGTCGTCATCACCGTCCAGAAGCCGCTGCCAAGCTCAACCGTCAGCCTCAGCCAGGGACCGGTCGGCACCATCCTCAACTACTCGTTCATCGGCTTCCCGTCCAATACCCTGGTCAACATTTTCTTCGTCGGCCAGGGCGCCTCCGTCCAGGCGACCCAGATCAGCTCCAACGCCTCCGGGGTCGGCGGCGGCTCCCTCATCGTTCCGACCATGGTCGGCGGCGCCAAGGAGGTCCGCTTCGTCGTCGCTGGCAGCATCGTTTCCCTCAGCGGCTTCACCATCACCCCGCGGTTCCGGCTCACTCCGGCCACCGTCGAGCGGGGCGACGCGGTCACGATGAGCGTCTCTGGCTTCCGGGCGAACGAAGATATCCGGATCCGCTGGCGGATCAACGGCGAGTTCGTCCAGGTCGCTTCCGGCGCCACCAATGGCAGCGGGGTCGCCTCCGGCACGATCCCCGTCCC
This sequence comes from uncultured Chloroflexia bacterium, assembly GCA_963849635.1. Classification (GTDB taxonomy): domain Bacteria; phylum Chloroflexota; class Chloroflexia; order Thermomicrobiales; family UBA6265; genus CAVRUD01. The sequence continues at coordinate 55,613 of CAWKIA010000015.1, forward strand.
GGCCAGCGCGTCCCTCGGCGTCAACACGGTCCGCGTCGATGGCGAATTCAGCTCCGCCCAGACCAGCGGCATCTCCGTCATTGCCGATGCCAATCCCGCCGCGATCATCGCCCCGGACCGGGGGACCGTCGGCACGGTCGTCACCTACAACGTCACCAACTTCCCGGCGATCGTGACCGTCAACATCGCCCTGATCAAGCCCACCGGCGGCTCGGTCGTCCTCGGCAGCGTCGAGACCAACTCCAGCGGCGCCGGTACCGGCAGCTTCGTCGTCCCCGCGACCCCGGGCGGCGCCAACCAGACGGTCCGCTTCTCCTCCGGCAACTTCGTCGCCGAGACCATCTTCGAGGTCGTGCCGCGCATCAGCGTCGCCGCCGGCAGTCAGGGCGGCCAGACCAAGGTCAACCTGCGCGGCTTCGGCAAGGGCGAGGTCGTCAACATTCGCTGGCTCGTCGGCGGCACCTACCAGACCGTTGGCACGGTCACCGCCTCCAATACGGGCAGCGTCACCGACTTTGCGGTCACCATCCCGTCCAACGCCGCCATCGGCAACAACACCGTCCGGGCCGAAGGCCAGACATTCAGTGCCCAGACGAACGCCGCCGCCGTCTCAGAGGGCGTCCCGCCAGCGCCGGAGGCCGAGGTCTCGGTCAGCCCGGTCCGGGCGATCGTCGGCACGACCATCTCCTACACCATCGCGCACTTCCCGGCCTCGGCCACGGTCGACATCACCTTGCGGAAGCTCTCCGGCACGCCGCTGGTCCTCGGCAGCGTCCAGACCAACGCCCAAGGCGCGGCCTCCGGCACCTTCGTCCTCCCGGCGACCCCGGGCGGCGCCGGCCAGGCGGTCCGGTTCACCTCCGGTCTCGTCATCAAAGATGCCGCCTTCGAGGTCGCGCCCCGGATCCTGGTCTCCGATGGGACCGCCGGTCAGCCGACATCTGTCTCCCTGCGCGGCTTCGGCAAGAACGAGGTCGTCAACATCCGCTGGCTGGTGGGCAGCACCTGGGTGGCGGTCGGCTCCGCCACCATGTCCAACTCCGGCAGTGCCAACCCCACGGTGACCATTCCGGCCAACGCCGCCCCTGGGAATAACTCGGTTCGCGCCGACGGTCCCCAGTTCTCCGCCCAGACCAACTTCGCCGAAGTGAGTGCCGCGCCTCCGGTCGAGGAGGCCACGGCCAGCGTCAGTCCAAACCGGGCGATCGTCGGCACCGTGATCTCTTACAGCATCGAGAACCACCCGGCCACGACGACCATCGACGTGGTCCTTCACAGGCCATCCGGCACATCGCTCCCGCTCGGCAGCGTCCAGACCGACGCCCAGGGCGCGGCCTCCGGCACGTTCGTTCTCCCGGCCACCCCGGGCGGGGCCGGCCAGGCGATCGTCTTTCTCCTCCATCCCATCCCGGGCGCGCCGCCCGGCGGCAGGGGTGGGGTCGGCGTCGACTTCGAGGTCGTGCCCCGCATCCTGGTCTCCGCCGGGACCGCCGGTGAGCCCACCGGCGTCTCCCTGCGCGGCTTCCGCGCGGGCGAAATCGTCTCGATCCGCTGGCTGGTCGGGGAGACCTGGGAGTTGGTTGGCACCGCCACCATGTCCAGCACCGGCAGCGCCAACGTCGAGGTGACGATCCCTGAAGACGCCGCAATTGGGAATAACTCCGTCCGCGCCGACGGCCCCCAGTCCGCCGCGCAGACCGACTTCGCCTCCGTCTCGGCCCCGTAAGAGCCGCAATCGCTCGACGGGATTTGCCCGGACACTACTACGTGACCTGACGACCCAGGTGGCCTGGACAGGCCACCTGGGTCGCGTTTGCGGCCCGTGGTGGGTCGCGGCTTCATGATCCGATTCGATCCCGGCAATCGGTTTGAAAGGGCCTTGACTGACCGGCACCAAACTTGTAGCCTGAACGCGCGTTCGTACATGTATGATGGGTCGAATGGCATCTTCCCAAACGGCCTGCTCCCCAATACCAGTAAACCAGCACCGGCTGGTACGACTGGGAAGTGGGATTGACCACGTTCTTTATCGCCCTGCGAATCGTGTGACGCAGGTATCCATCGGTCGATACGAGGCCCGTGCGCTGGCTGCCGCTGGGGGCAACCGGAGAGCTGGATAGGGAGGGGCAAAAGGTTGGACGGTCGCGACTTTGATAACTTGACGCGCAGATTCGCGCGTCTGCGGTCTCGCCGAGATGTCATCAAGGCGGGTATTGGCGCGGCGTTGGCCGGAGGCGTGCTCGCCGGCCGCGGCGTTACGCCATTCAAGGCTGCCGCCCAGACGGGTCCACACCCGTTCTGCGACGGCGCCGCCCCCTCCACCTCCTGCGGCGTCAGCTGCCTGTGCGCCAGCCATGTGGGTGGCGGCGGCGCCTGTTACCAAACCGCGAACTGGTGCAATAACCCCGACGGATGCAACAGCGACGCGGACTGCGAATCCAATCTTTTCTGCGTCACCAACAACACCGCCGCTCTCAATTGCGCACCGGCCGGTTCAGCCGGAATCTGCGCGTTGCCGTGCATTATCGTGACAACCACGACCACGACCACGACACACGGCAGCACCGACCACCACCACCACGGCCGCTCCGACGACGACGGCCGCGCCGACCACCACCACGACGGCAGCCCCACACCACCCGACGACCACCACGACCACGCCTGGCCCAACGACTACCACCACGCCTGGTCCGACCACCACGCCAGGACCGACCACCACGACCACCACCGCCGCGCCGCCGCGCATCCGCATCACCCCGGATACCGTCCAGCGCGGCCAGACGGTCGCCGCCGGCGTCACCGGCTTTGGCCCGAGCGAATCCGCCCGCATCCGCTGGCGCGTCAACGGCGTCTGGGTCCAGGTCGGCATGCTGACCACCGCCGCCGACGGCACCGGCACGGTGAACGTGGTGGTGCCGCTCGACGCGGACGAAGGGGCCAATTCCGTCCGCGCCGACGGCACCACCCACGCCGCCCAGACCAACGCCGTCACCGTCGTGGTCCCGCCGCCGCCGGCCGTCACCCTGGATCCGGTCCGCGGTACGGTCAACACCGACGTCGCCTACACGGTGGCCAACTTCCCGGCCAACGCGGCGGGGACGATCACCTGGCGCCGCACCAGCGGCAGCATCATCGACATCGGCACCTTCCAGACGAATGCCTCCGGCGCGGCGACCGGCTCCTTCCCGGTCCCGGCCACTCCGGGCGGCGCCGGCCAGGTCGTCACCTTCACCTCCGGCAGCGTTTCCAAGACAGCCACCTACGAGGTGGCGCCGAGGATCAAGGTCGCGAGCGGGGCGGTCGGGGACACGGTCGATGTCTCCCTGCGCGGCTTCGGCCGGCAGGAGGCGGGGATCCGAATCCGCTGGCTAATCAACGGCTCCTGGGTGCAGGTAGGGACGGCGAACGCCAGCAACACCGGCAGCGCCAATGTCGGCGTCGACATCCCGACCGGCGCGGTGGTCGGCGAAAATTCGGTCCGCGGCGACGGTCCCCAGTTCCGCGCCCAGACCAACGTGGCGACGGTCACGGCCTAACCGGACCGTCGTCGCCCGCGGGGACTCGGCACAGAGCAATCGAGCGAACCAGGTGGTGCTACGGCGCCACCTGGTTCGCTCTTTTTGGCTCCCTACGAGCACCATGCCGCATTTCGTAGGGGCAGACCGGCGTGTCTGCCCGGCCACGCCGATGCCTCGCTGCCGGTGGAAGGCGCCGCTTCGCCCGCCGCCGTCGCGAAGCCGCGGGTGTGGCAAAATGCGTGATCACCGGCACCTCTATTCGGCCCGCCAAAGGCAATCGGCTTGATGCGTACACGGGCATCACAACCTAGGCAAAGGAAAAATATGTCAGCGTCGATGCCGATATGGTGGAGTCTGCCATGCGCGTCCTCGTAACCGGTGGAGCGGGATTCATCGGGTCCCACCTCGCCGCCGCGCTTGCCCGCGACGGCGACGCTGTTCGCGTCCTCGACGTGTTCGGCGCGGCCATCCGATCCGACCTGTCCGAGTTCCCATCCGGCATCGAGATCGTCGAAGCGGATGTGCGCGATGCCGAGGCTGTCCGCAAGGCAGCCCAAGGCATCGACGTCGTGTACCACCTGGCGGCGGACGCCTCTGTGCCCCGTTCGGTTGCGGATCCGCGCACCTGCTACGACGTCAACGTCACCGGCACGCTGAACGTCTTGCTGGCCGCTCGCGACGCGGGGTGCCGTCGGGTCGTCTTCGCCTCGTCGTCCGCCGTCTACGGCGATGACCCCGCCCTCCCAAAGCACGAAGCCATGCTTCCGAAGCCCGCTTCCCCATACGCGTCGTCGAAGCTCGCCGGCGAGGACCTCTGCGCCGTCTTCCAGCGCTCGTACGGCCTGGAGACCGTCGCCTTGCGCTTCTTCAACGTCTATGGCCCGCGCCAGGACCCCCGCGGCCCCTACGCCGCGGTCATCCCCCGCTTCGTCGAGGCACTCCGCGCCGGCGAGTCCCCGGTCCTCTACGGCGACGGCGAGCAGACCCGCGACTTCGTCTACGTCGATGACGTTGCCCGCGCCCTCACCCTCGCTGCCACCACGCCCGGCCTCCCCGGCGGCCCCTACAACGTCGCCTCCGGCGCCTCGGTCACCCTCAACCGCCTGGTCGCCATCCTCGGCGACATCCTCGGCCGCGCCGTCTCAGCCCGCCACGAACCCGAGCGCCCCGGCGACATCCGCCACTCCGCCGCGGATGTCTCTGCGATTCAAGGTGCGTTAGGATGGAAGCCGACGATCACCCTCGAAGACGGGTTGGCCCACACCGTGGCTACCTGATCGAGAGCGCCGCAGACTGGCAGACGCCGGTATCCGCGCTGACCCCGTCCAATCGGATACCATAGGCCCTTGACGATGAGATCGGTCCTCGCGGCAAGCGCTCAGTATCCCGCGCCCGGAGCATAGATCCCACGATGCACCACCTACTCCGCAAAGGCCTCATCCTCGCCGGTGGCAAAGGGTCACGGCTCCGCCCACTGACGGCGACCGGCGCCAAGCAGCTAGTTCCGGTGGCGAACAAGCCCGTCCTCTTCTACGCCTTGGAGCAACTCGTCGAGGCCGGGATCAACGACATCGGCATCATCGTCGGGGATACCGGGGATCAGGTCCGCGCGGCCGTCGGCGACGGTACGCACTTTGGCGCCCGTATCACCTACCTTCCGCAATCCGCTCCCCTCGGCCTGGCCCATGCGATCATCACGGCGCGGGAATGGCTTGGCGACGATCCTTTCTGCATGTTCCTCGGCGATAACTTCCTCAAGCACGGCATCGTCCCCTACGCCGAGGCCTTCGCCCGCGCCGAGTGCTCGGCCCAGATCCTCCTCAAGCGCGTCCCAGAGCCCTCCTCATTCGGCGTCGCCGTCCTCGATGGTGACGGCGTCGTGCGCCGAGTCGTCGAGAAACCAAAGGAGCCCGTCTCCGACCTCGCGATCACCGGCGTCTACTTCTTCGGCCCGGAGGTCCACGAGATCACATCAGCGTTGCGGCCATCTGCGCGCGGCGAGCTCGAGATCACCGATGCGATCCAGGGACTAGTCGATGGAGGGCACCGCGTTCGTGCGGTGGAGCTTGAGGACGACTGGGTTGACACCGGCAAGAAAGATGATCTGCTCGAGGCGAATCGCCTTGTCTTGCTGACCCTCAAGCGCCGTATCGACGGTGTGGTCGACTCAGAGTCCACCCTGGTTGGAGAGGTGGTGATCGAACAGGGCGCCAGCCTCACCCGCAGCACTGTCCGTGGCCCGGCGATCATCGGCGCTGGTGCTCGCCTGGTGGACGCCTATGTCGGTCCGTTCACCGCGATAGGCCCGCGCTGCGAGCTCGTCAGTTGCGAGATTGAGCACTCCATCCTCATGGAAGAGAGCGCCATCCGTCACATCGAGACTCGCGTCGCCGACTCACTCATCGGTCGTGAGGTCGTTGTCGAACGCTCTCCCCTGAAGCCACAAGCGATCCGGCTCATGCTTGGCGACCATTCGCAAGTAGGGATCGTCTCATGAGCCATCGCGCGCTCGCCGGGCAGCGTGTCCTGGTTACCGGGGCAGCCGGACAGGTGGGGGGATACCTGCGTCCCGTCCTGGAAGCAGCGGGCGCTTCCGTCATCGGCGTTGGCCGGCAGGCCGGACCCGGCGTCGACTCCGTCGCTGATATCGCCGATGGTCCAGCCATCCGGACGGTGATCGCGGACACGCGCCCGGATGCGATCATCCACGCCGCTGCCTACACCGACGTCGACGGCTGCGAACGTGATCCGGAACGGGCCGAGGCGGTCAACGCCGCTGGCAGCCGCCATGTCGCCGAGGCGGCACGTGCGGCCGGCTCCTACCTTCTGGCGGTCGGGACCGACTTCGTTTTCCCCGGTGACGGCGGATCACCATACTCGGAGGATGCCGCTGCCCGTCCCCTGTCGGTCTACGGCTCCAGCAAGTTGGCTGGCGAGCAGGCGACCCTGGAGACGGACCCTGGCTTCGCCGTCGTACGCACCGCATGGGTCTACGGCGGCGCCGGGAAGCACTTCCCGCGGACCGTCCTGACCATCCTGCGCGACCGCGGTGCGATGGAGGTCGTTAACGACGAGACGGGCAGCCCGACCTTTGCCGGAGACCTTGCGGCGGCACTCGTCGCGCTCGTTGCTATCCGTGGATCGGGCATCTTTCACCTCACGAATGAGGGGCGGGCAACCCGCTTCGCCCTGGCTCGTGCCGTCGCCGAGATCGCCGGAATTGATCCGACGGCCGTCGCTCCGACGACCACTTCCGCCTTCCTTGCCAAATATCCACTCCCCGCCACGAGGCCGGCTGACAGCACGCTCGCCAATACACGAGCCGCCGCCCTCGGCATCTCGCTCCAACCCTGGCGAGATGCCGCCAACGACTACGTCCCACGGCTCGCGGCTGAACTCGGGTTAGCGGGACACTTCACTCGGTCGGAGGTCTAGCACGGTGCGCATCCTCGTCACCGGCGGGGCCGGGTTCATCGGCAGCACCTACATCCGTCACGTCCTCGGGCGCTATCCCGAGGACACGGTCGTCACGCTCGACCTGCTGACCTATGCTGGCTCCCTCGCCAACCTCGACGGCGTTCTGGACGATCCCCGCCACCAGTTCGTACGCGGTGACATTGCCGACGCAGATATTGTCGACGCCCTTGTCTCTGAGGCCGACGCTGTCGTCAACATCGCCGCCGAGACCCATGTCGACCGCTCTCTCATCGACCCCGGAGCCTTCGTCCGCGCCAACGTCGCGGGCGTGCTCACCTTGCTCGACGCCGTCCGCCGCTATGGCAAGCGGATGCTCCAGGTCAGCACGGACGAGGTCTACGGCGACATAGAGACTGGGCACTACTCGGTTGAAACGGATCCGTTGCGGCCGCGCTCGCCATATGCCGCCGCCAAGGCCGGCGGCGAGTTGATGTGCCAGTCGTTCTTCGTCTCGTATGGGACAGAGGTCGTCATCACCCGGGGCTGCAACACGATTGGGCCGCGACAGCACCCAGAAAAACTGATCCCGCTCTTCGTTACCAATGCCTTGCGTGATCTCCCATTGCCGGTCTATGGCGACGGCCTCCAGGTCCGCGATTGGCTCCACGCCGACGACCATGCCGCCGCGATCGACCTTGTGCTCCGCCAGGGCCGGCCGGGCGAGGCGTATAACGTCGGGGCCGGCAACGAGGGGCCGAACATCGATGTTGTCCGGGCGCTGCTGCGCCGCCTGGGCAAGCCGGACTCCCTGATCGCCCACGTCCCGGACCGTCCGGGCCACGACCGCCGGTACGCCCTGGACTGGAGCAAAATCCACCGGGAGTTGGGCTGGTCACCCGCTCGGGACCGCGTCCAGACCCTCGACGAGACGATCGACTGGTACGTTTCTAATCCCGCCTGGTGGGAGGCGATCCGGGACGGATCCGCCGACTTCAACGACTACTACAGGCAGCAGTACGGCTGGCGCTTGGCGGCGGCCGGGAGAGAAGGGGCCAAGTGAGCACCAAGCATGAGATGGTCGGAGACCACCTGGTCCGCGATGCGGCCGGCAAAACGCTGCCGGAGGGCGTCATCGTCCGCGCCCTCAAAGTCAATCGTGATCCGAGGGGGACGCTGACCGAACTGCTGCGCACGGACTGGTCGGACCTCTATGGCGAGGAGATGCCTTTCGCCCAGGTCTATACCTCGACCACGGGCGCGGGCGTGGCCCGCGACGAGGAGCAGTGGCACGTCCACCGCCACCAGACGGACCGCTTCTACTGCGTCGCCGGGCGCATTACCGTCGCCGTCGCGGACGCCCGGCCCGGCTCGGCCACGCACGGGTCCGTGACCCTCGTCGAACTGGCCGCGGAGGCGGACGCACCGGCCCCGCTCGTCGTCACGATCCCGCCCGGCACGCTCCACGGCTTCGTCGTCACGAGCCCCGGCCCGGCCACGCTGCTCAACTTCCCCAACCGCCTCTACGACCCCTCCGACGAAGGCCGCGTCCCCTTCGCCGAGGCCGACATCCGCTGGCCGGACGGAACCCCGTTTCGTTACGATGATATTCGCGCATGGTACGCCTAGGCGGTAGCAGTCGGGGCGAGGGCCATCGCAATCGGCGACCTCTAGCACCCGGAGCAGGGTTGTGAGGCGTCGCTTCGGCGCTGCCGTCCCTCCGCCTCTGACGAGGCACTTGGAGGTGTCAGGTCGTGAATATGCCGTTGGTTAGCTGTATTTGTCCTACCTATGGCCGCCCCCCGGTCTACCAGCACCTCCTAGAGGAGGCCATCGAGTCCTTCCTCCGCCAGACTTACCCGAACAAGGAACTGATCGTGCTCAATGACTGCCCGGGGCAGGAGTTGGTGTGCGACGCGCCCGGGGTGAGGGTGGTGAACGTGTCCGATCGGTTCGCCATGCCGGGTGCTAAGCGGAATATCGGGGTTGAATTGGCACGGGGAGAGCTGATAGCCCCATGGGACGACGGTGATATCAGCTTGCCGTGGCGGTTGTCACTCTCGGTCGAACGACTCGGCAATGCCGACTATTTCAATCCCAAACATTTTTGGTTCATGGACCGTGATGAACTCCGCCCCTATCCTCGGTCAAGCATCGGACACAACCTCAGCCTCTTCCGGCGAGCTGCCTGGGAGGCGGTCGGTGGGTATCCCTCGATTGGCTCCGACGTGGACCTCGCGTTGGATACCGCCCTTCGAACTGCCGTGACGTGCGTCGGTCACGGGATCGAAGGGCATGGACGAGCTCACGACACCCGAGATCTATTACATCGACCGAGCCAACGCCAATCATGAGCGTGTCAGTGCGCGCCGGTTCAGGAGGGGCGATTTGTTTTGATCTCCTCACTGGCGCTGGGACTACGAAAGCGGAAACGCGACGGATCGATGAAGTGCAGACGGGGCTGGGAATCCTAGAGGCGACGTACGGCAGCGGCCAAGATACGGTGGACGTCACGACGCGACTGCGGACGATGGTGCGCAATGGTCGACTGTCGTTCATCGTGTCGAACGACCTTTTCGGCGACCCGAGCCCGGGCACTCCGAAGTCGCTGCACCTCACCTACGAGCGGCCAGGGGACGACCGCCCGCACCGGTACGAGGCGGCCGAGCACGAGACTGTTTCTCTGCTGCTCTTGGAGGCGCCCGTGCCCCCAGAACCCGCATCCTCTCCCGCAGGTTCGCTTACCGTGACCACGACGCTCCTCTCGGAGGGCATAACTCCATTCGGAGCGGGCGTGATGTCAGAGGAGCGCATCGGGGTGTTCACCCCGACTCACGACCGACCAGACTTCGTCCGGGCGCTCGCCATGCAGATGGCTCTTCAGGTGAGGAGGCCGGACGTGCTCTGCATCCACCAGAACGGCGATCCTGAAAGCTACGAGTGGGCGATCGCCGACCTCGCCCTGCCCTTCATGGTCACCTGGATCCACACTCCCGTAAGAATCCCTCAGGACGAGTGGTACAGCCGGCCCCTGGGGGTGCTGCTGGACGACGGCTGCACGCACTTCTTCTGGTGCGATCACGACGATATCTACCGATCCAACCACCTTGCCCGGAGCATGAAGATACTTACCGACGAGGACGACCCCTACGACTTCGTCGTCAACGGATACTCCGGTGTCCTATCCCTGAAGAAGGCCGGGTACGAGTACCAGCCGTGCGATCGCTTCAGCGCGCATGGTCCGGGTGGGATGTCGAGTTCGATGGCCTTCAACCGCGCCTTCGCCCGGGAGCTCTTTCAGGATCTCGTCAACAACCAGGGGCAGCTGCACCACAGCGACCAGGTCGTCAAGCTCGTAACGATGCCCAAGTTCCGCTGCAAGCTCGACGAGCGGCAGACGCCCTCGACCACCTACGTCGTCCACCCTAGAACCTACAGCTTCGTCCTCACTGGCTGGGAGAGGATTGATGAAACCCATTCCGATGGCTGGACAGCACGCCGTTCCGCTACGCCGACGTGCGGGCGTGGTACGATCACGCGCCATAGTTGTATCGGAGTCTCTTGTCCCTGGCGCCTAGCGGCCTCGCCGGGCGGAGCCATGACGGCGTCCTTCCCGTGGCTCTGTCGAGACAGTGTGGAGAGTTCACACCATGGACTACTCGCCGTTGGTAAGTTGCATCTGCCCGACATTCGGCCGCGCGCCGGAATATCTGCACCTCTTGGAGGAGACCATCGAGTCCTTTCTGCGCCAGACCTATCCGAACAAAGAACTGGTCGTGCTGAATGACTGTCCTGGGCAGGAGTTGGTCTGCGACGCACCCGGTGTGCGGGTAGTCAATGCTCCCGAACGTTTTCCGAGCCTGGGTGACAAGTACAACGCCGCGATCGACCTGGCCCGCGGCGAGACTCATAGCACCGTGGGAGGATGATGACATCAGTTTGCCCTGGCGTCTCTCGCTTACGGTCGAGCGACTTGGCGATGCGGACTACCTGAACTCTCGGCGTTACTGGTTCTTGGACGGAAGCGGACTCCACTTCGACCACAGCATGGGAGTTGGTCACAACGGCAGTATCTTCCGCCGGAGCGCGTTCAAGTCCGTCGGGGGCTATCCTTCCGTCAGCGGTCCGCAGGACGCCCACATGGACGGGGCATTGGTCTCCAAGGTCGCTACGGTCTCGGGGGCATTACCTGGGCAGGAAGCCCTGGCGACAGAGGAGTGGTACTACATCTATCGGTGGGGCGTTCAGCCATGGCACCTTTCCGGAACCCCAAAAATGGAGGACTTTTACCGAGCAGTCGGTGAGCTACCGCACGCGCAGGGGCGATTCGGCTAAATCCCCATTGGAAGATGGACTACGTAGGCCGAGACCCGAAGAATATTGGCCGACCACGCGGCGTCGAGGACGACGACAGGCTGGCCGAGCCGTCGGTTTGACCATACTGGAAGCGACGTACGGAAGCAGTTACGGAGAAGTTGGACGTCACGGCGCGGGTACTGGAAATGGTCCGGGACGGTCGTCTGCGCTTCGTCGTATCGAATGCGTTGTTCACGGATCCATCGCCGAACGCACATAAGACGTTGCGCATCACATTCAAGCAGCCGGGCGAATCTCGCCCGAACTCCTCGAAATTCGGTGAGGGAGAAACCGCGGACCTCTTGTCCTCCAGACGAACAGACTCCGGCGCGCAAGGAGGACTGGCAGCCAGCACGAACGATGCCGCATCCAGACTGCAGGCCGAGTACGAGGCTCGTCGATCGGAGTGGTCTGACATCGTCGACCACCTGCCGACCCTTTACGAAACCGTCATTCGTTATCCGGGTGCGCAGGTCCTCGAGCTTGGCGTTCGTACCGGGACATCCACTTCGGCGCTCCTCGCCGCCGTAGCTGCTGTCGGTGGCCACCTCTGGTCCGTTGACATCCTCCGCCGCAGGTACCTTCCTGGTGGACAGATACCGACTATTGGAGCCTGACCGTCGGTGACGACCTTGCCGAATCCGTGATAACGCAGCACCGGCCGACGTTGACGTACTGTTCATAGACACGTCACATGCCTACGAGCAGACGCTCGCCGAGTTGCGCACGTACGTGCCGAGAGTTCGCGCTGGCGGCGTCGTCATTTGCCACGACACCGAAGTCGAGGCCCAGCCGGCGTCGGCGCCAGTACGCCATTCCCGGTAGCCAGGGCGCTGGACGTGTTCTGCGAAGAGACAGGCCTTACCTGGGTCAACCGACCTGGCTCCCACGGTCTGGGCATGATTCAGCTTGGCGCCGCATGGCAGCCGGTGCCCGGTGACCGGGCGGGAACTGGCTAGCGGGCACGGTTCAGGGATGGACCATCGCTTCCTCGCTGTGAGCTCGCTATCAAAATCCCGTCGGGCCGCTCCGCGTGCTCAGTCCCGGAGGAACTTCGTAGGTTGAGCCTCGCTGGGTAGGGGCCTTCAGTCCCGGGTGGCCTGGCCGCCGCGACGGTTTCGACAGACGCTCTGAAGATCGCGGCAATCCAGTACGCCCGAATGGTCTCCGGTAGTGTAGAAAGATCGTAATGCTTCGATTTCCGGTGCTGATTCCATGTAGGGATCGTCGTTCGCCCCTGCTGAAGTGGTCTGGATGACCGGTTACTTGTGTGAGGGTCCGGGAGGCAACCTACGGAAGTGGCGAGAACATCCTGGACGTCACGCAGCGACTCCAGGCGCTTGTCCGCAAGGGGTCGCTCTGCGTTACTGTATCTACGCCAAAGACGCCCCCGATGCCTTCTCACCCGCAACTGGGGCACCGCCTCATCTATGGCGGGTCTTACCCGCCAGTGACCAATTGACGTCATGGAAGGCTCACCTCAGTCCTCCGCCAGGGCGACGGCCTGCTCTCCCGCTTTCGATATCGCCATTACACCGGAGCAGATCGTACTGAGCGACCGGAACGACATCTCCAGCGCGTAATCCCGGATGACTCCGAGGTCGAGATTCGGCGCCTCGTCGCGCGTGTACTGCCCAGCCATAAAGGCGTGCTTCGAGAACCGCTGGTCGGTGTGCCAGCAGTGGATGTGGGCGTAGTGCGTGATCGGCTCGTCCGAGGTGCTGGATGCGTCGAGGAGGACGGTGCGTTGCGCGTCGGGAGCGCAGTGGTTGACCGCGATCTCGCTCGCGTACTTCACCGAAACCTCGCGGAACCAGCCGGGCCATGCTCCTGGATCGTTGGCGAATTCCTCGGTGATCAGGTGCTTCGTCACCTGTTCGCTGATGGCCGCGGCCTGCCGCACGACCGCCGTCGGGCCGTACCACGTCGAGCCGACGTTCGTGTGGCCCCGGTGGACCAGCCCGAGCCGCTCCGCCAGCGCCCGCAGCCGCTCGGGCACGTCCTCGTTGGCGTAGCCCCCGTTGCCGAAGGCAAACGCCGCCGGCCGGAAGGTGTGCCACGCCGGCGTGATGAAGGTATCGGCGTCCGTCCGCAGCAGGTGCGTGTACCGCTCTAGCTGCTCCGATCCCGGCCCGTTCAGGCAGGCGATGGCGTTCACGTACTTGTAGCCCTGCCAGACCGGGTCGTCCGTCGCCGGCCGCTGCTCGATCTTGACCAGATCATCCGGAAGCTGCGCCAGGACGTTGCCCGGCCCGATCGCCACCAGATCCGTGTTCGGACTCGCCACGTACAGCCAGGACTCCCGCAGGGCAAGCATCTGCTGGATCAAGTAGGGCACGTCGTCGACAAACACGACGATCGCGCGGTGATGCTCCTGGTCGTCCATCTCGATGTCGATGATGGCCGGCGCTGATGCCACGGCGGCCTGATTGGACTGGTTGGATCGAGCGACCACTACCTGTGTCGCGTGACGCATCACCAGGGGGAGAGGCGCCGGAGGAGTCAAACGGAGTGAACGCCGCCGTGATCCCTGCCGCCGCCGCCTCCGCCAGCGCCTCCTCGACTACCCTGGTGACCGTCTCCTTCGGCAGGCTCTCCTCGAAGTGGGCGATGATCGGCTCCAGAGGCAAGCCCAGCTCCGAGTGGCCGATGATGTAGTTGCGCAGCTTGTCCTCGATAAAGAGCGGATACGGCACCCCGCCCGGCCGGCTGAAGCGGTGCAGCCACCGCAGCCACGGCAGGCAGAGCGTTCGCCCGCCCGCCTGGCGCATCTTCTCGTGGATGTACCCCTCTTCGCCCCCGAACCCGCGAAAGCGCGGGTTGAAGCCCGGCCAGGCCGCCCGGCGGCAACTGAAGATCCCCAGCCCCTGCATCGGGATGTCGAACGGCTCCCCCTCCGGGTCCTGCCCGCGCGGGTCCGTCGCCCAGGTACCCCACATCTGCCCGCGCCACTCCGGCGCGAAGTGGGTGGAGAGGCTCGTCAGGTCGTCGTAGACCAGCGGCCCCTGGATCAGATCGATCGTGTCCGGGTGGTCGCGGTAGTACGCCTTCAGCCGCTTCACCGTCCCCGGCGCAAGGAAGGACGTGGGAGTCCATGCACAGCACGGCGTCCCCCGACGCCTCCCGGAAGACCCGGTCTGGCGGCGCCGCCGTCCCGACCGCATCCGTCGCCAGGATGTACTTGCCCCTGCGCCCAGCCCTGGACGAAGTCGCGAATGTGGTCGTCGCCGAAGTTGTCGACCACCACCAGCTCCGTGTCGGTCATGTCCTGGTACATCCGCAGCGCCTGGATCGTGAAATAGGCACCGTCGAAGTCCTTGTAGATCGCCATCCCGATCGTCAGCGCCACCATCGCGTCACTCCCTGGCAACTTTGCGTCGAAAGCATCGAAACCGACAGTTCGCCGGACCCGATCGTCCTGGGCCGGCCCAACCGCCGGGCCGGTCGGTGTTCATCGGTGCCCACCGATGAACACCGACCGAATCTTGCCAGATGGGCAACGAATTCGCCCCTGGTCTGACGGTATTTGGCCACACCGGGCGCGTTGCCCGCGTTGAGCATGCCAACTATGGTCTGACCTCCGCCGAACGTCAAACCATCGCCCCCTATCGTTGCCAGAAGGGCGTTTTTCGGTGATCCCGGCATGCCCGGATCGTGCGTTGATGCGTCCTTCAATCGACAGGCGGGGTGGATTCGGCGTCAAAAGCCGGTTTCGCGCTGCCAAATGACGAGAATAGGTCTTAATCCCCCCCTACGAAGCGGTTAGGCTTGCCCAGCTCTGGCATCTGTGCTATGGTCCGATTGTTATCTCCACAAATACTTACCTCCAGGAAGCCAGCTTCGGTCGGTGCGCCTGGAATGGGGGTTCGATATAGGTTCCAGACACGCTGCGAACGCCCTGTCGCACAGGTGCCGGCGGGGCGATTAAGTGATCTGCGCGAAAGCTGCCACCGGGGCAGCCGGATCGTGGGAACGGGAGGGGCATTTATATGGACGGACGCGACTTTGATAATTTAGCGCGGAAACTCGCGCGCCTGCGCTCTCGCCGTGATGTCCTCAAAGCGGGCATTGGGGCGGCGCTGGCCGGTGGCGTGCTCGCCGGGCGCGGCGCCCGTCCCGAGACCGCCACCGCCCAGGTGGATGCGACCTGCGTGGGGGGCGATGCCTGTACCGGTGGGACTTCCTGCGGTACCGGCGACTGCTCGTGCTCGACGACCATCGGCGGCCAACCGTTCTGCCGGCAGACGCTCGGGGACTGTGCCGCCCTCCCAGGCAGCGCCTGCAGCGTGTCGGATCCGTGCCCGGCGGGCCAGGTCTGCGTCAGCGTCGCCAATTGCCCTGGGGCTTGCCCACTGCCAGCAGGCGCCACCGGCGTCTGCTCGACGCCGTGCGGCCCCGAGCCAACGACGACGACCACGCCCGCGCCGACGACCACCACGACGACGAGTACCACGACGACGAGTACCACCACCTCTACGACGACCAGCACGACGTCGACGACGACTTCGACGACACGACAGCATCGCCAACAACCACCACCACGACGACGCCGGCGGGGACGACCACGACCACCACGACACCCGCGGGGACGACCACCACGACCACCACGGCGGCGGGGACGTCGACCACCACCACGACGGCGGCGCCGACCTCGACGACGACCACCACCACCACGGCCCCAACTACCACCACGACCACCACTCGGCCGCCGGCGGGTATCACCGTCACCCGGTCCGTGGCACCGTCGGGTCCAGCTTCGACTTCACGATCGTCAACTTCCCGCCGAACGCGACGGTCGACCTGTTCTTCATCGGGTCCACCGGGGTCAACGTCAGCCTCGGTACGGTCCAGACCAACGCCTCCGGCGGCGCCACTGGCACCCGCACCGTCCCGACTGTCCCCGGCGGCCCGAAGGAGATCCGAGCCTCCTCCGGCAACGAGGTCGAGACCACCCCGTTCGAGGTCGCCCCTCGTATCCGGGTCACCCCGGATACGGTCCAGCCCGGCCAGACGGTCGCGGCCGCGGTCACCGGCTTCGGCCCGGCCGAGTTCGTCCGCATTCGCTGGCTCGTCGGCAGCTCCTACGTCCAGGTCGGCACGCTGACCACCGGCGCCAACGGCAGCGGCACAGTCAACGTGATCGTCCCAGCGAATGCGCCCGCTGGCTCCACCTCGGTCCGTGGCGACGGCACCGCCTTCGCCGCCCAGACCAATGCCGTCACCGTCGTGGTCCCGCAGCCGCCGGCCGTCACCCTGGATCCGGTCCGCGGTACGGTCAACACCGACGTCGCCTACACGGTGGCGAACTTCCCGGCCAACGCGGCGGGGACGATCACCTGGCGCCGCACCAGCGGCAGCATCATCGACATCGGCACCTTCCAGACGAATGCCTCCGGCGCGGCCACCGGCTCCTTCGAGGTCCCGGCCACCCCGGGCGGCGCCGGTCAGGTGATCACCTTCACCTCCGGCACCGTTTCCAAGACAGCCACCTACGAGGTGGCGCCGAGGATCAAGGTGGAGACCGGCTTTAGGGGCCAAGTCGTGGATGTCTCCCTGCGCGGCTTCGGCCGGGTGGAGACGGTCCGGATCCGGTGGCTGATCAACGGCTCCTGGGTGCAGGTTGGCCAGACCACCACGAGCAACACGGGCAGCGCGAACGTGAATGTCACCATCCCCTCCGGGGCGGTGATCGGGGCCAACTCGGTCCGTGGCGACGGCACCACCTTCGCCGCCCAGACCAACGCCGCCACGGTGATCGGCCCCTAACGGCGACCACCAGGCCGGCAGCAAGCGCGACGCACCAACCGGAGGCCGGCAGCGGGAAACCGCGCCGGCCTCCGGTGTTTTTCCGCTCTCCAGCCATGCGCCGTTCGGCCATTGACTCCCTGACTGAGAGCGAGCAGGCCCGACTCCCAGCGGTCGCGCCGTGCGTCTCACCCGGAATCCCGTCCGTGCCAAGAATGGCTTCATGATCCGAACCATTCCCGGCTCAAGAGCCGGACGCGCCTTGACTCGCCGGAACCGAGACGGTAGGCTGGACCCGCTCTGGTACTTGTGCTCTGGGTCGAATGTCATCCCCACAAACAGTCTCCCCCGGCAAACCAGCATTGGCCGGTCCGACTGCCCAGGGAGTTCGCCCACGTTTCAGCCACGTTCGAGACGTTCCGGCACAGGTACCGATGGTGCGACTTTAAGGGTCCCGCGCGACGGCTGCCACCGGGGGCAGCCAGGCTGTGGGATAGGGAGGGGCAGTCTGTTGGACGGACGCGATTTCGATAACTGGGCGCGTAAACTCGCGCGCCTCCGCTCCCGCCGGGATGTCCTCAAGGCGGGCATTGGCGCGGCCCTGGCCGGCGGTGTGCTCGCCGGCCGCGGCTTCACGCCGGCCCACGTAGCCGCGCAATCCAGCACCAATCCCGACCCGACCTGCGCCGGCGGCGACGCCTGCACAGGAGCGACGCCGTGCCCCGGCAACCTTGCCGGGTGCTCTTGCGCAACCCTGGTCGGGGGCGGTGGTGTTTGCCGGGTATCAGCGAGCGACTGTGCCGCGCCGGTAGGCTGCAATAGCAACGCAGGTTGCACCGGCGAGAATCAGTTCTGCGTCGTCGTCGATGGCTGCTGCAAGCCAGCCGGGTTCGCGGGCATCTGTTCGACGCGCTGCCCATCGTCTCCACCGCTCCCCACCACGACGACCACGACAGCAGCGCCGACAACCACGACGACCACGGCAGCACCGACGACCACGACCACCACGACGGCTGCGCCAACGACCACCACCACGGCTGCGCCGACGACGACCACCACGACGACCACGGCAGCCCCGACCACGACGACCACGACCACCACGGCTGCGCCAACGACGACCACCACGACCACGGCTGCGCCGACAACCACGACAACCACCACGACCACGACCACCACTCCGCCGCCGGGCATCAGCGTCACCCCGGTTCGCGGCACGGTCGGGTCCACCTTCGATTTCACGATCGTCAGCTTCCCGCCGAACGCGCAGGTCACCCTCCTCTTCATCGGAGCCGGCGGGGTCAACGTCAACCTTGGTACGGTCCAGACCAACGCCTCCGGCGGCGCCACCGGCACCCGATCCGTCCCGACCGTCCCCGGCGGCCCGAAGGAGATCCGAGCCTTCTCTGGCAACGAGGTCGAGACCACCGCCTTCGAGGTCGCTCCGCGGGTCCGCGTTACCCCGGAGAGCGTGCAGCGCAGTCAGTCGGTCGCCGTCGGCGTCACCGGCTTCGGCCCGGCTGAATCCGTCCGCATCCGCTGGCTCGTCGGCACCACCTACGTTCAGGTCGGCACCCTGATCACCGGCGCCAACGGCAGCGGCACCACCAATGTGATCGTGCCCGCGAACGCCATCGCTGGGGCCACCTCGGTCCGCGGCGACGGCACCGCCTTCGCCGCCCAGACCAACGCCGTCACCGTCGTGGTCCCGCAGCCGCCGGCCGTGACCATCGAGCCGGTCCGGGGCACGGTCAACACCGACGTCGCCTACACGATCACCAACTTCCCGGCCAGCGCCAGCGTGACGATCACCTGGCGCCGGACCAGCGGCAGCATCATCTCCATCGGTACGGTCCAGACGGACGCCTCCGGCGGCGCGACCGGCTCCTTCCCGGTCCCGGCCACCCCGGGCGGCGCCGGCCAGGTGATCACCTTCACCTCCGGCACCGTCTCCCGGACCGCCACCTACGAGGTTGCCCCCGGATCAAGGTGGAGACCGGCCAGGTCGGCCAGGCGGTCGATTTCTCCCTGCGTGGCTTCGGCCGGGTGGAAGCAGTCCGCATCCGCTGGCTGATCAACGGCTCCTGGGTCCAGATCGGCCAGGTCACGACCAGCAACACCGGCAGCGCCAACGTCAATCTCGTCATCCCGGCCGGGGCAACGGTCGGGGCCAACTCGGTCCGCGGCGACGGCACCACCTTCGCCGCCCAGACCAATGCCGCCACGGTAGTCGCCCCCTAACGGCGCTCACCGGCAAGACAGCAGGCACGACGATCCAACCGGAGGCCGGGCGCGGGCAACCGCCCCGGCCTCCGGCGTTTTCCTGCCTCCCAATTCAACCCGGCCGGTCCATGGCCGCCGAATCCGGATTCCAGCCATGCAGGCGGTCTTCACGAGCCGGAGAGATCTTGGATGGCGACTGCCATGTGCCTTGACTCACCGGATATGAGACACTAGGCTGAACCCGCTTTAGTACAGGTGTTATGGGCTGGATGGCATCCCCATAAACAGTCTTCGCCGGTAAACCAGCATTGGCCGGCACGACTGCTCAGGGGTTCGACCACGTTTCAGCCACGCTGTGAACGTCCCGATACTGGTGCCGGCCGTGTGGCGAGGGGGCCGCGCGACAGGCGTCACCGGGGGCATCCGGATCGGGAATAGGGAGGGGCAGTCTGTTGGACGGACGCGATTTCGATAACTGGGCGCGCAAACTCGCGCGCCTCCGCTCCCGCCGGGATGTCCTCAAGGCGGGCATTGGCGCGGCGCTGGCCGGCGGTGTGCTCGCCGGCCGCGGCTTCACGCCCGCCCAGGTAGCCGCGCAAAGCAATCCTGATCCGGCTTGCTCCGCCGGCGACTTCTGCACCGGCGCGATAGAGTGCGGAAGTAGCTGCTCGTGCGCGAAAACGGTCGGGGGGGGCGGCGTCTGCCGGCTCAATCTCGGAGCCGCGGACTGCATTCAACCGACCGGGTGCAATGCCGACGCCGATTGTGCCGGTCAAGATCGATTCTGCGTCGACGTGTCGAGCTGTCCCGGCACATGTGTCGTGCCATCGGGATTCACGGGTATCTGCGCAAATCGCTGCCCATTGGCTCCGACGACCCAGGCGCCTACCACGACCACTGCCGCACCAACGACGACCACCACCACGACGGCAGCCCCGACCACGACCACAACGGCAGCGCCGACCACGACCACGACCACGACCACGGCAGCGCCGACGACCACGACCACGACGACCACCACGACCACGACCACGACCACCACTACCCCGCCGCCGGGCGTCACCGTGAACCCGGTCCGCGGCACGGTCGGGTCCAACTTCGATTTCACGATCGTCAACTTCCCGCCGAACGCGCAGGCCACCCTCCACTTCATCGGGATCGCCGGGGTCAACGTCAGCCTCGGCACGGTCCAGACCAACGCCTCCGGCGGCGCCACCGGCACCCGATCTGTCCCGACCGTCCCCGGCGGGCCGAAGGAAGTCCGGGCCGTCTCCGGCAACGAGGTCGAGACCACTGCCTTCGAAGTCGTGCCACGCGTTCGGGTTACCCCGGAGAGCGTGCAGCGCAGTCAGTCGGTCGCCATCGGCCTCACCGGCTTCGGCCCGGCTGAGTTCGTCCGCATCCGCTGGCTCGTCGGCACCACCTACGGTCAGGTCGGCACCCTCACCACGGGGGCCACCGGCACCGGTACGATCAACGTGATCGTCCCGGCGAACGCCGCCGCCGGGACCAATACGGTTCGTGCCGAGGGCACGGTCTTCTCCGCCCAGACCAGCGCGGTCACGGTCGTGATCCCGCCGCCGCCGGCCGTGACCCTGGACCCGGTCCGCGGTACGGTCAACACCGACGTCGCCTACACGGTGGCCAACTTCCCGGCCAACGCGGCAGGGACGATCACCTGGCGGCGCACCAGCGGCAGCATCATCGACATCGGCACCTTCCAGACGAATGCCTCCGGCGGGGCGACCGGCTCCTTCGTGGTCCCAGCAACCCCGGGCGGCGCCGGCCAGGTCGTCACCTTCACCTCCGGCACCGTTTCCAAGACAGCCACCTACGAGGTTGTCCCCCGGATCAAGGTGGAGACCGGCCAGGTCGGCCAGGCGGTCGATTTCTCCCTGCGTGGCTTCGGCCGGGTGGAAGCAGTCCGGATCCGCTGGCGGATTAACGGCAGCTGGGTCCAGATCGGCCAGGTCACGACCAGCAACACCGGCAGCGCCAACGTCAATCTCGTCATCCCGGCCGGGGCAACGGTCGGGGCCAACTCGGTCCGCGGCGACGGCACGACCTTCGCCGCCCAGACCAACGCCGCCATGGTGGTCGCCTCCTAGCGACAACCACCAGCTCGCAAGTAGGTCATCAACCACTGCGAATTAACTGGAGGCCGGGCGCGGGCAACCGCCCCGGCCTCCAGCTTTTCAGGTGGAGCCAAGATGCGAATCCCACCAAACTCCAGGCCGCCGATTCATAGTTCAATGATGACGCCACCGAATCACTGATCCTGATCGTCACGCTTGCCCCCGCCCAGCCCAAAGACTCGTCGACCATTCCGGGATGGGCGATGCGATCGAGGCCGCTGGGCAGGCGAGGGCAGGCTGGTTCAGCCGGTCAAGGTGGGCAGGGCGGCTTGGGCGGTGGAGCCAATCCCAGTCCATCTCCGTCTCCGTCTCCTTCCCCGTCCCCGTCGCCAGATCCGAGCACGGGTCAGGGCGAATCGATGCGGATATCTCGGTTCCACGACCGGCGGCGCCGTCTCCGACGATTTGGCGTCGATTACTACATCGACCTCGATCAAGACGGACTCGTCCTGGCCGACGAGCAGCCACGGATCCGATCCCGACCTAAAACCCACGAGTGACCGGCTTCCAGCCCAACGCACACCGAACACGAGCCCGGACGGCAAATCCCTCCCGACCCTAAACCAACACAGTGATGCCTCTCGGACCTCCCAGACAACACCCCCCCCCAATGCCGATACCGACGCCGACGGTCTCCGACGGCGACAAGGTCGACTCGAGCGCATCTCCGACCGCTCCAGATTCCGGCAACGACTGTTTACGGCTACTGGGACAGCGACGAGATCCGCTACAGCGGATCGATCCCCTCGATACCGATGCGGCGATGACGGTCACTCTGGGATCGCGTTCGTCGGACCACAACCAGACATCGTCGCCCCGACAGCGAACCTCGACCCGCTTCTCCGACTCTGCGGCCCTGCGGATTGACACAACCAGGCGGTGAATCAAGATCCCCTGCTCAGGTTCCCGGTCCAGCACCACACCACAAGCATCTCGCCGTCACCGGCGATCGAGAGGAGGTTCTGCATGTCAAAGCTGTCACTATCACCGGGCCCGCAGCAACACGGGCCCCACGATGCGCCGTGTCGCCGAACGCCTGCTTTCGCCTGCCGCCTCGCCGACATGGTCCCACCGGCTTGCCGACGTCCTTTGCCCTGGGCGACTTATCCGTCGATGCCGCACCGTCGCAGATGTCCAGCAGGCGGTAGCGGGCGCCGACGCGGAG
>CAWKIA010000016.1:0-162553 GCA_963849635.1 uncultured Chloroflexia bacterium
ATTTGCCTGTTCTTCGTTCAGTTCCATGTCTGCAGTTGCCCGCGTCCCACAGGAGGTCGGTGCAGACGCCGCCGCAGTCCGCGTGATTACACTGGCAGGCGCCGTCCAGGCAGGACCGGTCGCTGGCGCAGACGGTGCCGCAGCTGCCGCAGTTGTTCTGGTCATGCCGGAGTTCCACGCAGGCGCCGTCGCACTCCTGGTGAAAGCACCGGCAGACCCATGCCAGGCAGCTCTTTAGCCCCGCGCAGGCGGCACCGCAGGCCCCGCAGTTGCGCGCGTTCCACAGGAGGCTGACGCAGGCGCCGCCGCAGTCCGTGGTCCCGCTCGGGCACTGGTCCGGGGGGGCGCAGCACCGCGGTCGTGCGCCGAGGTGCAGACGCCGCTCTGGCAGGTGTCGGTGTCGGTGCAGGCGGTGCCGTCGGAGCAGGCGGTGCCGTCCGGTTGGGCCGGGGTCGGAGCAGAGCCCGGTCGCCGGGTCGCAGGTGCCGGCGAGGTGGCAGGGACCGCGGCGGCGCAGACCATCGGCGTGCCGGTGCAGACGCCGGCCTGGCAGCACGTCGTTGCTGGTGCAGCGGTTGTCGTCGTCGCAGGCGGTGCCGTTGGGCTTCGCCTGCGTGTAGCAGGGGCCGGTGGCGGGGTTGCAGACGCCCGGTGAGGTTGCACTGGTCGCCGGGGCCGCGCAGTCCCGCGGGACGCCGGCGGTGCAGACGCCGGCCTGGCAGGTGTCGACGGTGCAGGCGTTGGCGTCGGCGGTGCAGGCGGTGCCGTCGCCTTCGGCGGGTTGGAGCAGATGCCCGTCGCGGGGTTGCACGTCCCGGCGATCGTGGCACTGATCGGACGCGGCGCAGACGACAGGGTTGCCGCCGACGCAGGCACCGGCCTGGCAGGTGTCGGTCCGGGTGCAGGCGTTGCCGTCGGTGCAGGCGGTCCCGTTGGGCTTCGGGGGACTGGTGCATTGGCCGGTCGCGGGTCGCAGGTACCGGCGACATGGCATTGGTCGAGCGCCGTGCAGACGAGCGCAATCAGGAGGTGCCGGCAGACCCGCTTGCGGCAGGGGTCGGTCGTGCAGGCGTTGCCGTCGGCGCAGTCGGCGTCGACGCGGCAGCCCGCGGCGGCGGCGGGGCGGGCGGCGGGGAGGCGGGCGAGCAGGCCGGCCGCGGCGGCGCCAACGGCGGCCCGGACGAACGAGCGGCGGGAGCGGGGGCGGCGAGCCGGCGGGCGAAGTCGTCGAAGCGGTCGGTCGTCCATCGAGCATCCTGCGTCCAGGGGCGGGCACGGCCGCGGGGGCGCCGCGCGGTGGCGGCGGCGGCCGGGTGCCACCGCGCCACAGTAGCCCCCCCGCGGCGCTGCGCGCAGTGTGAGATCTACCCGTTTGCGCGGGCGACGGCGAGGACGGGGGCCTACGTAGTTTCGGCACACCGGGGCGTGGGACCCGCTCTGTCCATTGCGACTGCGACTGCCTGCCCGGCTGGGTGAGTGGGAAGCCCGCCGCCCCGCTGCCCACAGGCGCGGCTTCGTCGACGGTTTCTCAGCGCGCGGGCGCGTCCGAATCGGGCAGGGGGGTGACGGCGACGAAGCATCCGACCGGCCGTCTTCTGGATCCCCGATCTCGAAGGGGGCGCCCCGGTCGTTCAAGGCGCGGCACCGCTCCTCGTCAAACGGCAGCGGCACGCCGTTGATGATGATGGCGACGAAGCACCCCGGCTGGATGCCCGGATCGCCGATCTCGAAGGGCGCGCCCCGCGCGATCAGGGCGCGGCATTCGTCCTCGGTGAACGGGAGGGGCCGGTCCTGGTCGGGGGGCGGCTGGACGCTCCAGTGGATGACGATGCAGACCTCGTCGGTGTCGGGGCCGCCGAGCGTGAAGGGCGCCCCCCGCTGGATCAGCGCGCGGCACTCCTCCGGCGTGAACGGGAGGGGCTGGTCGGTGTCGGGGGGCGGCTGGGTGCCGACGCGGCGGTCGGCGGCGGCCGGGGCGACGACGGCCGCGAGCAGGGCGAGCGCGGCGAGGACGGCGAGCAAATGGCGCTTCATCGGGAACCTCCTTGACCGTTGCCCGCTGGCGCGGGCGGGTGATCGGTGCGGGGGCTGACGGAGAGCGCCGCGGCGCTCTCCGTTCTTGCCGGTTGCCGGCGACAGAGACGCCTTGGGCGGCTAGTTGCTGGTCAAGGCGAAGGCGACGGACGCGAGCGACCCGACGAGATAACGGGCGTAAGTCCAGATGTGCTTGAGGCCGATCACGGAGGTGCTCCTTCCTTGCTGGTTGACACGGAGACCGACGGCGACGGACGCGAGCGACGGGGCCGCGTCGCGGGCGGAGGCGCAGACGCGGGCTCCCGGCCGCGGCGTCCGGGCCGCGGGGATGAAACGGGCTGCCTCGCTGGTCGCGGGGCCGGTGCCCGCACGTCTGGTCTCGGGCACGGTCCCAGGATGGGCCTCGCCGGCGCCGCGCACAGTGTGAGATCTACTCGTTTCGCGGGCGACGGCCCGGACGGGAGCCTACGTAGTTTCGGCACACCGGGGCGTGGGACCCGCTCAGACCAGCCCGCGGCGGACGGCGTGGGTCGCGGCGGCGGCGCGGGAGGGGACGTCGAGCTTGGCGAGGATGTTGGTGACGTGCTTGCCAACGGTGCGCGGGCTGACGAAGATTGCCGCGGCGATCTCCCGGTCGGTGCGGCCCTCGGCCAGCAGGCGCAGCACCATCCAGCTCGCGCGGTGTCAGGCCGCCGGCATGGTGCTCCGAACGCGGTTGGGGCGCCGCGGACTCGGCAGCGGCGAGGATGGCCTGAATGTCGGCGTCGATCGCCTCGTCGCTCATCGTTTGGCCGGTGGCCCAGGCGTGGGCAAAGGCCTCCTCACCCAGGGTGGCGCGCGACCGCTCCACGGCCCACTCGTGGTCCGCGCGTTCCGGCAAGCCATCGCTGTAGCCGCCGGCGGCGCGGATCGTCGCCACGGCCGCCAGGAGCCGCGCCGCCGGCGCGGCCTGCTTGCCCGCCGCTCCAGGACGGCCACGTCCGCGAGGAGTTTCCAATCGTTAGGGCTCCTGCGCCCTCCATCGAGTTGCCGCGCCCGCGCCACCAACTCGCGCGCGGCGGCGGCGGCACGCGGCAGGTTGCCCTCCTTGACGGCGACCAGCACCAGATAGTGCAGGCACCAGGCGTAGACCAGGGGGTCACCGAGCGCTTGGCCGGCAGTCGACGCCGCTTCCCAGAGGTCCCTGGCTCGTCCCAGCTCGCCTCGTCCGTAGGCAACCACGCCAAGATGGTAGGTGATGACGATCGGCTCGAGCGGGTCGTCAGTCCGGTCGTAGAGCGTGCGCGCGGCGATGAAATGAGCCTCGGCCTGGTCGTAATCGCCGCGGTCCTCCGCGATGAAGCCGCTCAGATTCTCACCGAGGGCCTCGAGCCAGGCGTCCTGGAGGTGGCGGGCCAGCGTCACGGCCTGGTCGAGGTGGGCGAGGGCGCCGGCGTCGTCGCCGAGGTGGTGGGCAAGGAGCCCGGCCCAGACGAGCGCCCTCCCACGATCGCCCGGCGGCGCCTCGGGCGCGGCCGCGAGACCCCGCTCCAACCACCGGCGCCCCTCCTGATACTGCTGTTCTATGTTGCCAAGCCCAGCCCAGCACGCCGGCCAGCCGCAGCAGCACCTCCCCCTGGCCCGTCTCGTCGAGCCAGGTCAGGGCGGCGCGGATGTTGGGCTGCTCGACGTCGAGACGTTCGAAGTCTCCCGAGCGAATGGGCCGTCGGGTACGGAGACGCTGCCCGCTCCGCGAAGCTCACGCACCAGGCCGCGTGCCGGCGCCGTACCTCCGCCGCCTCGCCGCTCGCCTCCAGGCGCTCCAGCCCGAACTCGCGGATCGTCTCCAGCATCCCGAAGCGCGGTTCATCGCCCGGCTGCTCCTCCCGCCGCAGCAGACTCATGTCCACCAGCGTTCCGACACCCGCGAGGACGTCGGCCTCGGCCGCGGCACGGGCTTGACCGACGGTCCCCGCCGCCTCCAGCGTGAAGCCGCCGGCGAAGACCGCCAGCCGCCGGAACAGCGCCTGGTCGGCCTCGGTCGAGCAGGTCGTGGCTCCAGGCGATCGCGTCGCGCATCGTCCGCAGCCGGGCCGGCACGTCGCGGGGACCGCCCGTCAGCAGCGGCAAGCGCGGTGGTCAAGCCGGGCCAGCAGCGCCCGCGGCGGCAGGAGGGTGCTCCGCGCGGCGGCCAGCTCGATCGCCAGGGGCAGCCCGTCCAGCCGGTGGCAGACCTGGCCGCGACCGCCGCCGCGTTCTCCGCGGTCAGGGCGAAGTCGTCCCGCGCCGCCCGCGCCCGCTCGACGAAGAGGCGCACCGCGGGGGTCTCGCCCAGCTCGCCGAGGGGCGGCAGGCGCGCGAGCTCCGGCAGGGCCAGGGGGGGCACGGCGAAGCCGTGCTCGCCGGAGAGGCGCAGCACCGCCCGGCTGGTGGCCAGGACCGCGAGGCGCGGGCAGGCCGCCAGGAGGTCGGTCACCAGCGGGGCGGCCTCGAGCACGTGCTCGCAGTTGTCGAGGAGCAGCAGCGCCTGCCGCTCCCGCAGGAACGCCCGCAGCCCGGCGACGAGCGGGCGGCCGCCCGCCTCCCGCACCCCGAGCACCCCGGCGACCGCCGAGGCGACGAGGGCCGGGTCGCGGACCGGGGCGAGGGGCACGAACCAGACGCCGTCGGGGAAGGCGCCCGCGACCTCGTCGGCGACCCGCAGCGCCAGCCGGGTCTTGCCGACGCCGCCCGGCCCGGTCAGGGTCAGCAGGCGGACGCCGTCGTGGCGCAGCGCGGGCGACGGCGTCGGCGACCTCGCGCTCGCGGCCGACGAAGGAGGTGAGGGGCAGCGGCAGGTCGACGAGCGGGTCGCGCGCGGGCCGGGGGAGCGGGACGATCGGCGTCGGCCGCGCCTCGGCGAGATCGGGCGGGAGGGCAGTGGACATAGCCGGACTCCGGGCCGTCGGTGGATTGTGCCGGATGCCGCCCACTCTACACCCGGCCGGGGGGGGGCGGAAGGGGGACGGATGGGGGAGGACCCCCGGCCATGCCGCGTGCCAGCCCCTGGCGAACGGGTTTGCAGACACCTAGTGTAGTGGCCTGTCACGCGTCATTCGCCGGGGCGTTGGCGTCTGTAGGGGCAGGGCTTGCCCTGTCCGCTGGTGGGCCGACCTGCCGGCCGTGCCGGCGGCCACCGCCGTCCTCCGCTCCCGGATCGCGGCGCGCTTCCACCGGCCGGTCCCCGGCGGCATCGCGCTCGTCCAGACCTTCTGACGAACCGCTTAGAACGTTTGTTGCAACTCTGATACGATTATCAAGCGTTCCGCAACCCCTCCAGCATGGCCAATAGGCCATTATCAGATCAACGGAACCAAGCCCACTAGGAGCTTGGACGCTGAGCAAGCCCCGGCGATCTGTTGATCGCCATGGCACACGAAATGGAGGAGTCCGCCATGCTGACCATGACCCGGACTAAGGCGTTCGTTTTAACGGCAATTGCGGCAGCTCTCTACGTCGGGATGGGCATCGCCTTCGCCGACGACTACTTCACCGGCACGTTCTTCAATAGCGACGCCTGGGCCGATTCGACGGCGTTGAGCTGGCTGCTCCTGGCCCTGATCATCGCCGGCGGCGTCTACGAGGCCGTCCGCATCCCGGACGACGGGGTGGCCCTTGAAGTCAAGGACGACACAGGCCCCGGCCAGATCAGCGATCCGACGTGGTGGAAGATCCTGCTGGGCAACACCTACCTGGCCGTCATCTGGATGCCGTTGCGCTTCTTCGTCGGCCACGAGTGGCTGGCCGCCGGTGAGCACAAGCTCCGCGACGACGCCTGGATGGACGGTGGAACCGCGCTGAAGGGGTTCTGGGAGGGCGCGGTCGCCATCCCCGAAGCCCCGGCCCGGCCCAGGATCACCTACGACTGGTTCCGCGACTTCCTGCAGTACATGCTCGACCACGAGTGGTACACCTGGTTCGCCAAGGTGATCGCGATCGGCGAGTTCCTGATCGGGTTGGGGTTGGTCGTCGGCGCTCTGGTCGGGATCGCCGCCTTCTTCGGGACGGTGCTCAACGTCAATTTCCTGCTGGCGGGCACGGTGAGCTCGAACCCGGTCCTCTTCGGGATCACCGTCCTCCTCGTCTTGGCCTGGAAGGTCGCGGGCTACATCGGACTCGACCGCGTCCTGCTCCCCGCGCTGGGAACCCCCTGGCAGCCCGGGCGCCTGATGCACCGTGACGACACGACGAGCACCCGTCTCCAGCCCCCGCCCAAAGCCGTCTAGTCCCTTACGTTGCGCGAACGGCCGGGGAGCTACATGCTCCCCGGCCGTTCGCATTTCCGTTTTGGCGTCGCAATCGCCCGCGGCAAAGCTGAGTACTGGAGTTTTCGTGGACGACCGGACTGAAGCGACGCGGCTCCTTGCCATCAACACCGGATCATCCAGCCTCAAAGCAGGCGTCTACCGGGCCGGTCCCGAGCCCCTGCGCGAGGCTAGCGTGCTGGTCGACCTTAACGATGGGGAGGGGGCCCGCGTCACCGTCCATGCGGCAGGTGGCCAGGCGCTCATTGACCGCCGCGAGCGCCTGGAGGGCCACGCGAGCGCGCTGGCGGCCTTGCGATCCTGCCTCCAGGAGACCGATCTAGACCAGGGCATCGCGGCGATCGGACACAGGATCGTCCACGGTGGCCGCAATCACGACCAGCCGGCGCTGATCACACCCGAGCTGCTCGACAACCTGCACGGTCTCGTCCCCCTCGCCCCGGAACATCTGCCGCAGGCGCTCGCTGCCGTTGAGGCGTTGGGACGCTCGTTCCCCGGCGTGCCGCAGGTGGCGTGCTTCGACACCGCCTTCCATCGGACGATGCCACGCGTTGCCCAGCTCTACGGCCTGCCATACGACGTGCAGGATGCGGGCGTACTTCGCTACGGCTTCCATGGGCTGTCCTGTGAGTCGATCCTCGATCAGCTTGGTGCCGTGGGCGAGGTCGATGGCCGCCGCGTCGTGATCGCCCATCTGGGGAATGGGTCGAGCATGACGGCGGTTCGCAATGGCCGCAGCGTCGAAACGACGATGGGATTCACCCCGACCGGCGGGCTCGTGATGGCCAGCCGCAGCGGTGATCTAGATCCGGGCGTGCTGCTCTTCTTGCTGCGCGAGCGGTCGCTGGACGCGGCGGCTCTGGGCGAGCTGGTGAATCGGCGCTCGGGGTTGCTCGGCGTCTCCGGAACGAGCGGGGATATGCGCGAGTTACTCGACCTGGAATCCAGTGACCCGCGGGCGGCCGAAGCCGTCGACCTGTTCTGCTACCAGGCGCGGAAGGCGGTCGGGGCGCTGGCCACCGCTCTGGGCGGCCTGGACACCCTGGTGTTCACCGGCGGGATCGGCGAACACGCCGCGCCGGTCCGGGAGCGCATTTGCTCCGGCCTCGGGTTCCTCGGTATCGAGGTCGACCCGGAACGCAACCTGGGTAGCCTCCCGGTGATCTCACCGGAGTCCAGTCCGGTCACGGTACGGGTGGTGCGGACTGATGAGGAATTAATGATCGTGCGTCACACCGCCCAGTTGCTGGGTACCAAAGGAGGCACTCGTGTACCAGTTTGACGTCAGGACCTCCAGCGCCGTGCCGGTGAGCGAGGACCTGCCGGCGTTGTCGACAATCGCTCCCCGCTCGCTCGAAGGGCCGCTCTTGCCCGAGTTGCTCGATCGGATGCAGCGCTACTGGCGGGCGGCGAACTATCTCACCATTGGCCAGATCTATCTGCAGAACAACCCGCTCTTGCGGGAACCGCTGCGCCCCGAGGATGTCAAGCCGCGCCTGCTGGGTCACTGGGGTACGTCGCCGGGGCTCAATCTGGTTTACGTACACCTGAACCGGTTGATCACCGAGCGCGACGCGGACGTCATTTACCTGGCCGGGCCGGGGCACGGCGGCCCGGCCATCGTCGCCAACGTCTATCTGGAGGGGACCTATTCCGAGATCTATCCGGAGATCGGAACCCACGCGGACGGCATGAAGCGCCTCTTCCGGCAGTTCTCAACCCCCGGAGGCATCCCAAGCCACGTCAGCGTGACGACCCCTGGCTCGATCCACGAGGGTGGCGAGCTGGGCTATGTGCTGACCCACGCCTTTGGCGCGGCCTTCGATAACCCCGATCTGATCGTGGCGGCGGTCGTCGGCGACGGTGAGGCGGAGACAGGACCCCTGGCGGGCTCCTGGAAGGGCATCAGCTTCCTGAATCCGGCCCGGGATGGAGCGGTACTGCCGATCCTGCATCTCAATGGCTACAAGATTGCCAATCCGACGGTGCTCGGACGGACCTCTGACGAGGAGATCCACGCCTTTCTGCACGGGATTGGCTACGAGGCGCACTTCGTCGAGGGCGACGATCCGGCGGAGATCCATCAGGCCTTCGCCGCCACGCTCGATGTTTGCTACGACCGGATCCGAGCCATCCAGCAGGAGGCGCGGGATCGTGGTGTCTCCGATCGACCGGTGTGGCCGGCGATCGTCCTGAGAACCCCGAAGGGCTGGACCGGACCGAAGGAGGTCGACGGCAATCCGATGGAGGGGACGTTCCGGTCGCATCAGGTCCCGCTGGCCCGGGCTAAGACCAGCCCCGAGCAACTGGCCGAATTGGAGACCTGGCTGCGTTCCTACGAGCCGGAGCGCCTGTTCGGCCCAGATGGGAGTCTGCTTCCGGACCTGGCCAACCTGGCGCCAAAAGGAGACCGGCGCATGGGCGCCAACCCCCACGCCAATGGTGGCCGGCTGGCTGTCGATCTGGACCTGCCGGATTTTCGGGACCACGCCCTGGCGCTTCCGGACCACGGCGTGGTCCGTCACGAAAATACCCGTCCGTTGGGAGGGCTCCTGCGCGACGCATTCGTTCGCAACGCCGGCCAGGCCAATCTCCGCCTTTTCTGCCCGGACGAGCTGACGTCCAACCGGCTGGGGGATGTGTTGGACGTCGAGAACCGGTGCTTCGTCGGGCCGTCGCTGGCGATCGACGATCACATTTCGCCCGATGGCCGGGTGATGGAAGTCCTGAGCGAGCACAACTGCGAAGGCTGGCTGGAGGGGTATACCCTGACCGGCCGGCATGGCCTGTACGTGACCTACGAGGCCTTCGCGATGGTGTCGGCCTCGATGACGGTGCAGCACACGAAGTGGCTTCAGGAGTCGCTGGAGTTGCCATGGCGCGAACCCGTCCCGTCGCTCAACATCCTCCTGACATCCACCTGCTGGCGCAACGACCACAATGGCTTCAGCCACCAGGGACCGGGGCTGATCGATGTGATGCTGTCCAAGCGGGGCACCGTAGCCCGGATCTACCTGCCGCCGGATGCCAACTGCCTGCTCTCCGTCGCCGACCACTGCCTCCGCAGTCGCAACTACGTGAACCTCATCGTCATCGACAAGCAGCCGCACCTGCAGTACCTGCCGATGGAGACCGCGATCGAGCATTGCGCCGCAGGGGCCTCGGTTTGGGCGTGGGCGAGCAACGACGACAACCTTGAGCCAGATGTGGTCATGGCGGCGGCGGGAGACGTGCCCACCCTGGAGACCCTGGCTGCGGCCGAGTGGCTCCGGCGCCGGGTGCCGGACTTGAAGGTGCGGGTGGTGAACGTCGTGGACCTGATGACTCTGTTCCCACAGGAGCACCATCCGCACGGGATGAGTGAAACGCGGTTCGTCGATTTGTTCACCGCCGACAAGCCGGTCATCTTTGCCTTCCATGGCTACCAGCGGGCGGTCCATGAGATCGTCCACGGCCGGGTTCGGGCAGGCCGGTTCCATGTTCGCGGCTTCACCGAGCAGGGGACGACCACGACCCCGTTCGACATGGCGATCCTCAACGGCATGAGCCGCTACCACCTCGCCATCGAGGCATTGCGGCGGGCAACCCGGTTGCGGCCGCAGGCCGACGCGATCATTGCCGAACTGGAGAACCTGATCGCGAAGGCGAAGGCCCATGCCCGTGAGCACTTCGAAGATCCGCCGGAAATCCGAGAATGGACCTGGACCGGGAACTAGGTGGCGACGGTACTCCCTGAACTCGAGGAAGGACGAAGGTGGATTTCGCGAAGCTGGTCGACGATCTGTCCCGGCCGGAGGCCTATCCCTGGCCGGCGCCGTCGGTCACTGTGATCGAAACCCACATCTCTTGGGTCTTTCTGGCCGGCGAGCGGGTCGTAAAGTTGAAGCGGCCGGTCGACCTCGGCTTCGTCGATCATACTGCCCGCCCGGACCGCCATCGTTCTTGCGTAAACGAGGTGCGGCTCAACCGGCGGTTCACCGAGGACGTCTACCTCGGCCTCGCCTCCATCTCGCCGGTCGATGGCCGCTTCCGGATTGGCGACATCGGCGACATCGCGGAGGGGCAGGCACCCGCGCTCCCAGAGGAGGATGAGTGGGGTGTCGTAATGCGACGGTTACCGTCCGATCGCATGCTTGATGCTCTCCATCGGGTGGGTGCCGACCCGCCCAAACTGGCCGCCCGGCTGGCCGATCGTCTCATCCCGTTCCACCTCGATGCGGGGTCATGCGAGTCCGGCGATCCCGCCGCCGACTGCGCGGCCATGGCTGCTGTGGTCTCGGAAAACCTGGATCAGTTGGAGCCGTACGCCGGCGCGCCGCTCGGGAGGACCGAGTTGCGGTTGGTGTCCGAGGCGATGCGCGGGTTCATTGCCGCCGAGAGCCGGTTCCTCGAGCGCCGGTCGGTGAACGGGTGGATCCGCGAGGGCCACGGAGATCTACGGGCGGAGCATGTCTGCCTCGAAGGCGATCGGGTGCAGATCTTCGATTGTGTCGAGTTCAGCCGCGACATCCGGTGCGCCGATGTGGCGAGTGATCTCGCCTTCTTGTTGATGGATCTGTCCCGCCTCGGTCTGGGAGGGGTGGCGGGTGAACTCGTGGAGCGGTATCGATCCGCGGGATTCGATCTCCCTGACGTGCTGCTGCGCTATTACCGCGTCCACCGGGCTCTGGTGCGGGCCAAAGTGGCGTGCATGGAGCGGGAAGGCGTACGCGAGGACATTGCTCACCGGTATGCCGGCGAAGCTCAGGACTACCTTCACATTGCCGCGTCACAGGCCCTGACCGTGCGGCCGGCTCTTATCCTGATGACCGGGCTCAGCGGCACAGGGAAATCCTCGGTTGCCCGGGTCATTGCCCGGGCGTGCAACCTGCCGATCTTCGCCTCGGACGATGTGCGCAAGCAGCTCGCGGGCCGGTCTGGACCGTCCCCTGCCGAGTGGGGCCAGGGAATCTACTCCGCGGACTGGACCGAGCGGACGTATGAACGGTTGCACGGACTCGCCAAGGAGGCGCTCTCCGGCGGCGGTGGAGCGTTGGTCGACGCCACCTTCCTGGATACCGCCGCGCGGATACGGTTTGCCGAGGTAGCGGAGAAGGCAGGACGCCCGGTGATCTTGATCGAGACTGTCTGCGATCCAGACACGGCGATCACACGGATCCGGGCACGGGCCGAGCGCGGCGGCACCAACTCAGACGCAAACGAGGAGATCTACCACCGGCAGCGCCAGGCGCTCAACAATGAACCACCAGGCATCCCCGCCGGGGCCATCGTTGTCTCCGTCGACACAACCGATGACGAGCTCGACCATCTGGAGCCGGTGTTTGTCGCGCTTGCGAAGCATTGGCTGGTCAGCACGGCGTTACTGTCGGACGCCAATCAGGAGCGAACGCCTCGTCGGTAGTCCGAGATCCGGGGGAGTTTGACGTCTCTGGCGGGCGGTTCGCTGCCGTCCGGTGGGCGCCGGACCGCCAGCACAGGAACAGTCCCGTGCACCATAAGGCGCCGGGCGATGTTGCTCAGGGGCGGTTTGGCGCCCTCGCTGGCATCGCCTGTGGTGAGCACAATCACCGGGTAAGTGGAGCGTCTCGCTTCCGCCAGCAGGCGCGGGACGGTTTCGCCTATCAGAACCTCTCCGCGAGCGCGCGGCCCCAGGTGGTAGCGCTCGATGGCGGCCGACAGATAGCGGGCCGCGCGGCGGACCTCCAGGTCGCTCTCGGGGGTCGGCCACAGAAATGACCCTGGAACCGGCCCGCCGCGCGATATTGCCGTTGGGCACGGCTCGGGCCGATAGACAACCCGGGCGAGGACGATCTCGGCGTTGTGGCGGCGGGCTTCCTCAAGGGCATATGGAATCGCTGCCTCGGCATGGGCCGAACCGTCGAGCGGGACGATGATGGTCTCGAACACCCCATTACTCCTGCCGAAGCCGCGTCTTCCTCGGTATAGTTTCGGGGATCGGGCCATTCGGAATCGTGGCGATGTGCGAGGTGATCGCTTCGATCGCGCAACAGGGTTTAGTGGGAAGAGAGGTGAGCCGACGCGGATTCGGCGCATGGATGCCGCCGACTGACACGGCTTTGTAAGGTTCCGTCTCCGTGTTCGATTCGCGTGCGACCCCCGGACCACTATGCTGTCTTTGAGGGCGGAGGATTCGATGTCTTGCCACGGAGTCGCAGCCCAGCTCTGGCCTCCTGGTCCGGCGCCTGGTAGGTCTGCGGAGTCCTCAAAGACGGGAGTTTTTGGATGTTTTCACGGATAGTTGTACCGCTCGACGGGTCCGGCCTGTCCGAACTGGCGTTGCCCCAGGCCATTGAGATGTCCCAGGCGACCGGGACCCCGATGCACCTCGTGCGAGTCCTTGATTTGTCGTACCTCGCGAAGGTCGCTGGCTATCCTGTACACGGCGCGTACGTCGAGATGACTGCCTTCCAGCAGGCTCTGCAGGAAGAGCACGACGCGGCCGAGACTTATCTGACCGCGAGGAAGGAAGAACTGGAGAGCCAGGGAATCACGGTGACGACGGCGCTGCTCAACGGCAACCCGTCGTCCGAGATCGTGGCGGCGACTCAGCCCAGCGACTTGATCGTGATGTGCACCCACGGACGGGGCGGCCTGGCTCGCTGGTTCCTGGGGAGCGTCGCCGAGGGTATCGTTCGGAAATCGACCGGCCCGGTCATGCTGGTGCGGGCGTCGGAGACTCCCTCCGAGTCCCGCCTGCCGATCGAACCAACTCCAGGCATGTTTATCTGACGCAAAATCAGTGCCGGTCAGCCTCGTTGGGCGGGGCTCTCCGGTCCGACAGGAGGACTTCAATGCCACGTGATACGCCGGTAGGGGATACAGATGACGCGGAGAGTCGCGTCTTCCGGTTGCTCCACAAAGACCACTACAGCCCTTCTGAAGCTGCGTACCTCCTGGGGATCGACGTCAACAGGATCTACCAGGCAGCGTTTGCCAGGCGCTTGCACGCCGAGATTGTCGGCCACGACGTTGTGAGCGTTTCCCGGGAGGCCCTCATCGCGTGGTTGAAGCGTGACGGAAATGGCGACGACGATGATATCGCCCGGTGATGAGATTGCCGGCGATCCAGATCGGGCGAAGCAGATCGTGGCGCGTCGTCGGCGTTCGAGTGCGGATGAGTCCGGCTGGCGCCACTGGCGGCTCGCCGCGACATCAGCAGGCTGCTGGGCGTTTCTGATCCTCGCCTTCGCCCTCGACCGGCTGACGGATTTCCCGGAAGCCGGTATCGCTGGGCTCTACGCCGTCTCGTATCTCTTCGGCGGGTCGATCGCCGTGTACGAGACGATCAAGGGCTTGCGACACAGGCAGGTCGGCATTGATCTCCTGATGGTCACCGCGGCCATCGGGGCGGCCTCTATCGGCGCATGGGCTGAAGGTGCAGTCCTTCTGGGGCTGTTCTCCGCGTCGAATGCGTTGGAGTACCACGCCCTGGGCCGGACGCGGAGCGCGGTCCGCGCGCTTATGGATCTCAGCCCGCAAGAAGCGACCGTCTTGCGCCCTGGTACGGGGGTAGGTGAGGCGACGGTCCCACTCGAGGTGTTGACCTTGCAGGACGTCCTGCTGGTCCGCCCGGGCGAGCGTTTTGCCACCGACGGAATTGTCGAGACCGGCGAGACGTCTGCCGACCAGTCGGCGATCACCGGCGAGTCGATGCCGGTGATGAAGCGCCGAGGCGATCAGGTGTTTGCCGGCACTATCAACGGTCAGGGAGCGGTCCAGGTGCAGATCATCCGCCTGCCCCACGAGAGCACCCTGGCCAACATCATCGACTTGGTCGAGTCGGCCCAGGCCGCGAAGAGCAGGGCCCAGCGTGTGGCCGATGCCTTCGAAGGGCGCTACGCGATCGGGGTCATCACGTTTGCGGCCCTCGTCGCCCTTGTGCCGATCCTGTTCGGCCACGACCCCGGCCCAGCCATCTACCGCGCAATGACGGTGCTCGTCGTCGCCTCACCCTGTGCTCTGGTGATCTCGACGCCCGCTTCAACCCTCTCCGCCCTTGCCAATGCCGCCAGACGCGGCATCCTCTTCAAGGGAAGCAACCATCTGGAAGACACTGGTGGCATCTCAATTGTCGCGTTCGACAAGACCGGCACACTGACCGAAGGGCAGCCAAGGGTCACCGATATCGTGTCGTTCGGAATGTGGTCCGACGAGGAGGTTCTGCGGCGAGCGGCGAGTGTGGAGCGCCTTTCGGAGCATCCGCTTGCCGAGGCAATCGTTCGCGAGGCGCACGAGCGCCGCGTGGCAGTCGACAGCGCCACCGACTTCAAGGCGGTTGTCGGCAAAGGCGTCCGTGCCACGGTGGACGGCGAGGAATTGGCGATCGGAAACGAGCCAATCTTCGCCGATTTCGGTGTCGCGACTCCATCCGAGGTGACCGCTACGGCTTCCCGGCTGCGTGGCGCCGGCAAGACCGTCGTCCTGATCGGCGACCGGGCCGGTGTTCGAGGGCTCATCGCGATCGCCGACGTAGTCCGGCCTCAGGCCCTGGAAGTCATCCAGGAACTGAAGCGCATCGGGATATCCCGGACTGTGATGTTGACCGGCGACAATCGGCTCGTCGGCGAAGCGATCGCCGCACCGCTGGGCATCGATGAAGTCCGCGCCGACCTCCTCCCTGAGGAAAAGCTGACGGCGATTCGCTCCTTGATGGAGGAAGGCAAGGTGGCGATGGTTGGCGATGGCGTCAATGACGCTCCGGCCCTGGCCACCGCGACGGTCGGCATTGCTATGGGCGCGGCCGGCTCCGACGTCGCGCTGGAGACGGCCGATGTCGTCCTGATGGCGGACAGGTTGGAGGCGATCCCGTATGCGATTCAGCTCAGCCGGCGGACGCGCCGGATCATTCGCCAGAACCTCGCTTTTTCGATCGGCGTCATCGTCGTCCTGGTCTCACTCGCCTTGACGGTTGGAATCCCCTTGCCCGTCGGCGTGATCGGGCACGAGGGGAGCACCATCCTCGTGGTGCTCAACGGCATGAGGCTGCTGCGGCCGCTGACTGCTCCGAACGAGCGGCATCATCTCTGGACGGATGGAGCGGCGCGCCTGCGAGCGGTCCTGCAGGGTCGCCCGCACGACGCGCCGCCGGTAACGACGGCCGGAGGATACCGCGAAGGCGATTAGAGTTCGTGATATTGGTCAGGTAAGCTTTGGCCAAGTGCCGGCCTTCGAGTCGCTGCTTCCGGCTTCGGATGAGAAAAGGCATTAGCCACGAGCATGGATCTTCCTACCATCGTCGCCGCGTTGATCGAGCACGACCTGGACGCCACCATCGTTGCGCGCGCATCGGCGGGGTGCCCGGTGGCCCTGGCCAACGAGGCGGCGAGATTCCGGGCGCCGCAGGCAGAGGTCGGTGAGCCACTGGCATCGTGGATCGGCGAGCAGGAGGCGGCACGCATCCTCCAGGAGTTAGAGTCGGGGCATCACGCGGGGAGCGTGAAGTCCGGCCGGTGGACGCTCGCTACGGACAACGGCGAGCGCTGGATCGTCTACAAGGCTGGGCCGGCGACGGGGTCACGTCTCCCCGGCGAGGCGGCGCTGGCGACGGAGATCGACGAAAGGCAAGCCCATGGCCCCGCGGTGATCGCCGCCTTCGAGGCGGCGCTCGTCGTCGCCTCCGAGGTCGAACTCGGCGCCGTCTTGCAGCGGATCGTCGATCTTGCCCGAACCGTGGTCCCCTCCAAATACGCCGCCCTCGGCGTCAGCAACGAGCACGGTCGCATCGAGCAGTTCATCACGGCGGGCCTCACACTGGAAGAGCGGGCGGCGATCGGGCCGATCCCGGAAGGGCACGGCATGCTCGGAGAGCTCATCCGTGAGCGCACTCCCCTCCTGGTGCCCGATATCGCCGCCGACAGTCGGTCCGTGGGATTCCCGCCCAACCACCCACCCATGCGCACACTGCTCGGCACGCCCATCCTCGTGGGGGACCGTGTCCTGGGCAACCTCTACCTCACCGAACGCCTCGGCCAGCCGGTGTATGACCGG
The DNA here is from genome assembly GCA_963849635.1 of uncultured Chloroflexia bacterium. Lineage (GTDB taxonomy): Bacteria > Chloroflexota > Chloroflexia > Thermomicrobiales > UBA6265 > CAVRUD01. The sequence continues at coordinate 16,326 of CAWKIA010000016.1, forward strand.
GACGATCTGGCGGCGGTGCAGGTCTTGGCGGCCCATGCCGCGACGGCGATCGAACGGGCCGAACTCTATCGCCAGGTAGAAGCGGCCCGCGAGCGGGCGGTCGTTCAGCTCGAACAGATCAGGGTCATCCTCGACAGCCTGCCCACTGGGGTTGCGATCTTCGGAGCCACCGGCACGATTGAGCTCGCGAACGCGGCCGCCATCGAGATGATCTTCGGCCGGCACGCCCCGCCGGGGACGTTGCCGACCTACGGTCGCGATTTCCAGATGCTGCAACCCGACGGCAGCCCTATCCTCGCAAGCGAGCGACCCATCAACCGGGCGCTGCGGAGCGAAACAGTGCGTAATCGCCAATTGTTGCTTGAGGGCGCGGACGGCTCTCGCCTGCCGATCCTGGTACAGGCGGCACCATTGCGCAATGAGGCGGGTGTGGTTGACCGCGCGGTCGTCGTGCTCCAGGACGTGACTCGCCTGCGGGAGGCCGAGCAACTCAAGGACGACTTCCTCTCCCTGATCTCTCACGAGGTCCGGACGCCGTTGACCGCGATCCATGGCGGCGCCTACATGCTCGCCAATCAGGGCATGGAGCTGGACGAGGAGACGCGCCGGGAACTGCTCGAGGACATCGTCGTGGAGAGTGGCAGGCTAGACCGGATGCTCGCCAACCTGCTCAATCTGACGGCCATCATGGCCGGCCGGTTTGTTGCCAACACCGAGCCGGTGCTCTTCGGTCCGCTTGCCCGCCAGCAGGCAGCGGAGGTGGCGGCCCGTTCGCCCGGACACACCTTTCGCGTCGATATCCCGGTGAATCTTCCGCCCGCCGAATGCGATCCGGCTTTGCTCGGTCAGGTACTTCGCAACCTCTACGAAAACGCGGCCAAGTACTCCCCGCCCGGCGGGGAGATCACGACCACGGCTTCCAGCGACGCCAACAGCGTCACGATCAGCATTACCGATCAGGGGAACGGGATCGCTCCTGACCAGATCGGCAAGGTCTTCGAGCGCTTTCACCGCGCCTCCACAAGTTCCACGGTGCGCGGGATGGGCCTCGGGCTGTACATCAGCCGCAGTCTCGTCGAAGCTCAAGGCGGCCGGATCGAAGCAGCCTCTCCGGGCCTGGGGCAGGGAGCGACCTTCACGGTGACGATGCCGATTGCCCGGGACGAGTAGGGATGCCTTCGATGGATACGGCCATCCGGCCTGCATGGGAGTAAGTGCATGCGCAAACACCTGGTTCTGGTCGTGGACGACGAGCCCCCGATCGTACGCCTCGTCCGGGCGAAGCTGCAGGCCGACGGCTACGCGGTGATCACCGCCGGCAGCGGCGAGGAGGCGCTCAAAGTCCTCGAGGACGAGCGCCCCGACCTTGTGATCCTCGACCTGATGATGCCGGGCATTGACGGCTTCGAGACGTTGCGCCGGATCAGGTCCAACCACACGGTCCCGGTGATCATGCTCACCGCCCGGGCCGGCGACATCGACAAGCTGCGCGGCCTCACCAGCGGGGCCGACGACTACGTGACCAAGCCGTTCAACCCGGACGAGCTCGCCGCCCGGGTCGCGGTCGTCATCCGGCGGACCACCGGCGCCGCTCCGGCGGGCGGCGAGCAAGTCCTGCGCTACCCGGGGGTGGAGATCGACCTGGAGCGGCGCAAGGTGACCGTCGACGGCGAAGAGGTCCGGCTGACGAAGACGGAATGGGAGTTGCTCGTCCAGCTCGGCTCAAACGCGGGCCGGGTGATGCTCCACGGCGAGCTGCTCAGCCGCATCTGGGGGCCGGAGTTCCGCGACGAAGCCCACTATCTGCGCACCTGGGTGAGCCGGCTGCGGGCCAAGATCGAGACCGATCCGGATCGGGCGGGAATCATTACGACGTTCCCGGGAATCGGCTATCGGCTAGAGACGCCGCCTGCCTCCTGAGATTGCTCCACCTGTGGTCAGGTGCGGGACGAGCGCTGAGGCGAAGCAGGCGAGCGGTCGCCAGGGCCAACCCGGCCGCGGCTGGCGCGACGATGGCGAGCAATGCCGGCTGCGACGAGGGATCGCCGGTGATTTCCATGGCGGCGGCCATCCCGGCGACCGAGCCGGCCATGCAGGTCGCGAACCCGGTCACGCCGGGTGCCATCCGGGCCGCGAGCCTGTGACCGCGCAACAGCCCGAGCGCGGTCGTCAGGAAGATTGGGATCACGAAGGCGCAGTCGAAGAGCTTGATGGTCCAGAAAAGGTTCGGACCCTCGCTGTACTCCGTGGGCGGATCGCCCGTAGCCACGAGCTGGATCTGGCGTGCCCAGGCCAGCGCGAACAATAGCCCAAGCCCCAGAAAGACCCCGCCAATCGCACGGTTCAGACCGGCCGGGATGGCCGGCGCCTCCCGCTGGGAGAGCGCCGACCACGACAGGGCGGTAACAAGGGTGCCGGTCGCGACGAGCCCCGCATAGAGCGGGAAGAATTGCTCGACGTTTCCCTCGTAACGGCTGTAGTCCTGCCCGAGCACGACGCTGGCGTAGGTGTAGACGGCGTATGCCGCGGGACCGAACGCCAGCGCCGGCGCGAGCGGATTGCCGCGCAGCCACAGCACGCCGGCCGAGATGGCAACAGGGGCCACGACACCGAGAGAGACGACTTCGCCACCGACGAACTGCGTCTCGATGTGCTCCGAGGTGCGGAAGTCGATCATGCCGAGGCCGAGCGGTCCCAGGACCGCGGCGACCGCAACCCCGATGCCGAGGAGGACGGAGCCGACCCCGGCGATGCGCGCCGAGTTCATCCGAGCTGCTCCTCGGCCACTGGCGGGGCGATGTACGGCGGCCGCGGGCCGAGCCCGTTGCCGATGCCCCGGGCCCAGGCGCGGATCGCGGTCCAGTCCCGGAAGTCGCCTTCGGGCGCCTGCACCGCGCGCGTGGCAAGCCGCTCCATGAACCCGAGTTCGTGCTTGTCGAGCTTGCCGACGAAGAGCTGGTGGCCGCGGGCGCCGGTCGCGGCGATCAGATCGGCGACGTCGGCAGGACCGCCGGCAGGGACAGGATCGTCCCAGCCGAGCGGGCCGCTGCTGAAGAGCCAAACCGGCTTTTCCTGGAGCGTTCGCTGGTTCTTGGTTGCGAATTCGATCGCGTCGGGGAGCCATTTCCCCATGTAGACCGCACTGCCAAGGATGACGGCGCCGTAGCGGTCCACCCAGAGGGCATGGTCGGTTCGGGCAACGTCGACGTCGTACCCCATCGTGCGCAGCTCCGCGGCGATGGCCTCGGCGATCCCCATGGTGCTTTGGTGTCTGCTGGCGGCTGTGACCAGGATGGTCATGGTTGTCCTCCGTTCGGGTGTGCTTACCGATAGTCGGCCGTCGCCGGCGCCAGGCCGAGCGACTCGTCGATGGCCAGGACGGTGATCTCGGGTTCGGGCTGGGAGCGCAGCAGGACGATGGGCAGCCGCGCCTCGCGCAGCAGCTTCTCGGAGATGCTGCCCAGGAGCCAGTGGCGGCCGACCCCCAGGCCGTGGCTGGTCATCACCATCAGGTCGCCGGGCGCGGTCTCTTCGACGATCGCCCGGACGGTCGGCCCGTACAGAAGCACCGCGTCGGCCTCCACGCCAGTTCGACGCAGCCTCTTGATCGCCCTGTTCTGCATGAAGGCGAGCTCGTGCCGCAGGCCTGCCAGTATTTCCTCGAAGTAGGCCCCCGTCTGGACCGCGTCGTAGGCGAGTGCGGGCGGGAATGACCGCTTGGGATCGACAACGGTCACGAGTTTGACCGGCACCCCGAGCTGCCTGGCCATGCGGCCGGCAACCGGAATCGCCTGAGCGGCCCGCAGGGAGCCATCGAGCGGCACGACGATTCGGAGGATAGTGGGGCCCAGGAATTCGCCGGCCCGGTCGCGGACCACGAGCACGGGGAGGTTCGCCGTGCGCACCACCCGGTCCACGGTGCTGCCAAAGCATTGCTCGTCGGTCGATTCCCGCCCGCGGCTGGCCATGACGATCAGGCTTGCCGCACGGGATTTCGCTTCCTTGACGATGGTCCTGGCCGGGTCCCCTGCCCGGGATACGATCTCCTGCGACGCTTCAGGCAGCAGGACGCGCAGCCGGTCCAGTCCGGCGAGGAGCGCCGCGGCACCGAAGTCCTGGGCCGGTGGCTGATCAGGAGGGTGCTCGAAGCGGTCGCGGACGAGCGGCTCTGTGGGCGTGACGTGGAGCAGGGTGTAGGCGGCGCTCGGGCCGCCGATCTCGGCGGCGAAGTCGATCGCCCGGCTCGATGGCTCCGATCCGTCGAGTGGAATCAGGATATTGGTGGCGATGTCTGCCTGTCGCTCTCCCATGGTGGCTCCCTTTTGGCGTGCGCGGATACCCCGCCTCGGTCTGAATTGACGATAGGGCTCTCACCGCGTCAATCCCGACCAATCACCACGCCAGGGAGTTACAGGAACGTTGCGATCTGGCGGTTACACCCCCAATCGGACGGCTTGCATCCCCCTAGTCTCCGTATTCAGGCGCCGTCGCGGCGAAGTCAAGGAGCTTGTTCGCGTCCACGGTCGCGACCGCTATGACCGTGTCGGCCCCGCCGTAGTAGACGAAGTAGGTGTCGCCCAGGCGGGCGGTGCCGCAGGTGAAGACGACGTTGGGGATGTCGCCTTCCAGTTCCCAGGGCTCTTCCGGCTCCAGGATGGCCGCGGCGGGCCAATTGATGACCCTGGCCGGGTCTTCCAGATCGAGTAGGACGACCCCGAGCCGGTAGACCTTGTTCGGATCGACGCCGTGGTAGATCGCCAGCCAGCCGCGTTCGGTCTTGATCGGCGGCCCGCCCGCCCCCAGCTTCAAACCGTCCCAATGCCCTGGGCGCGGGTCGAGGATCTTCTGGTAGTCACCCCAGTGGACGAGATCGTCCGAGTACGCCAGCCAGATCGACGGCGGGATGCGATGGAACATGACGTAGCGGCCACCGACCTTCCCCGGAAAGATGGCCGCGTCCTTGTTGTCCGGCCCCGGCAGGACGATCCCGTGCCGCTCCCAGGTGAAGAGATTGGCGCTGGACGCCATCGCGACCTGGATCCCGAGCGGCGACCACGCCGTGTAGAGCATGTGGTGGACGCCATCGATCGTCGTCACCCGCGGATCTTCCACCCCGAACGTTTCGGTCTCATCCTCGGGCTCAAAGATCGGGCGGTCGAGCCGAGAAAACTGGTAACCATCGGTGCTGACGGCAAACCCGAGGCGAGAGACGTTGCTGTCCATCCCCTGCGCCCGGTAGACCAACACCACGGCGTCGTCCAGTTGCGTCACTCCGCAATTGAAGACCGTCCGGCTCTCCCAATCGCTCCCAGGGATCGGCGCCAGAATCGGATTGCCCGCATACCGCTCCAACCGCACGCCATCACTCATCCTGGAAACCACTCCATCCCGAACGTCGAACGCCGAACGCCGAACGCCTATTGTCATCCCTTAACGCTCCCGACCGTGAGCCCCTCGATGAAGTAGCGCTGCGCCACGAAGTAGAGGGCCAGGATCGGTGCCGCCATCAGGGTCGACATCGCCATCATGTAGTGCCACTTCGGCGCCTCCCGCGAGAGGGTATCGCCGAAGAACTGGAGCCCAAGCACCATCGGGTATTTTTCGAGGGTGCTGAGGTAGATCAGAGGCCCTTCGAAATTGTTCCAGTTGGCCTGGAAGGAAAGGACGCCGATCGCCAGCAGGGCGGGCCGCACCAGCGGTAGCATGATCTGCCAGAAGACCTGGAAGACATTTGCCCCGTCGATAATCGCTGCCTCCTCGATCTCGCGCGGGATCGACAGAAAGAACTGCCGGAGCAGAAAGACGAACGATGGCCCCCAGACGAACCAGGCCGCGACCGTCATCGGGGCGAAGGTGTCGATCCGATCCACCTCGCGCCACATCAGGAACTTCGGAATCAGCGTCAGGATTCCCGGGAGCATCATCGTCGAGAGCAGCAGAACGAAGAGCGTGTTGCGCAGCGGGAAGCGGAACCTGGCAAAGCCGTAGGCAACGATCGAGGCGGTCGTCAATTCCGCGAACATCGCCAGCACCGTCATGAAGACGGTGTTGAGCAGGAAGCGGTCGAAGGGGAGGGCAGTCCAGGCATCGCCGTAGTTGGCCCAGCGGATGGGATTGGGAAACCACTGGGGCGGGTAGGCGAAGAGCTGCCGCTCGACCTTGAGCGAGGTCGAGATCATCCATAGAAATGGCACCAGCACGATCGCCGCTCCAACCGAGATCAGCAGGTAGGTGATGGCGCGCAGCAGGATCGGATCGCCCGGGCGCCGCCGGGGCGCGGTCACGGCAGCTCCCTGAACAGGCATGCTGCGTTCAATGGTCGCCATCGTGGCCTCCTCCGCTGATCCGCCGCCTGGTAGGGGCAGGACTTGCCCTACCCGGCCGCCCACCACGATACGTCGTGTATGGAACAGGGCCCCGCAAGCGGATGCCCCTACAATGCCGTCGCGCCCCGCTAACCGGCCTTGTCGCCTTCGTAGTGAACCCACGCTGGGGAGGATTTGAAGACCAGCAGGGTGAAGAGCAGGACCACGACGAGCATGACCCAGCCCAACGCCGCCGCATAGCCCATGTTCCGGTTCTCGAACGCCTCCTGGTAGATGTAGACGTTGATGAAGGTGCCGGCCCGGCGGGGATGGTCGATGAAAAAGGCGACCGTGAAGGTCTGGAGTGAACCAATGACCCCCATGACCAGGACATAGAAGAGGGTCGGGCTGATCATCGGGATGGTGACGTTTAAGTACTTGCGGATCCGGCCGGCCCCGTCGAGCGTCGCCGCCTCATAGAGATCCTTGGGCACGTTCTTCAACCCGGCCAGGAGAATGACGGTGTTCGCCCCGAAGACGCCCCACAGTCCCATGATGATGTACGAGGGCAGGATCAGATCGACGTCCGTGAACCAGGCCGGCGGGTCCTTGTCGAGCAGCGCCAGGAACGGCGTCAGGACGAAGTTGAGGAGGCCGTCCTGGGTAAAGAGCCAGCGCCAGAGGAGGGCGGTCGCTGCGGCCGGCAGGACAGCGGGCAGGTAATAAATCGTGCGCCACATGCCCAGCCCGCGCACATTCTGATTGAGCAGCGTCGCGGTGAATAGCGCACCGACCAGGCCGAGCGGGACGTTGATGACCGAGTAGAACAGCGTGAACCGGATCACCGGCCAGAAGTTGCGGTCGTCGGTGAACATCTTGACATAATTATCGAACCCGATGAACTCCGGCGACTGCAAGATGTTGTAGTCGGTGAGGCTCAGGTAGAACGAAGCGATGAACGGACCGACGTTCCAGATGAGGAAGCCCAGGACCCAGGGCAGGATGAGCGTGTACCCGGTCGCGGTCTCGCGGCGCACACCCAGGCGGCGCAGCCCGAAATGCAGAAGGAGCATCAGGCCGAGGATCGTGAGCCCGACGACGACGTAGTCGACCAGGGTCTGTGCGTACCAACTGACCATGGCTTACCCCGGGGAGAGGACGTGGTGGCGGCACGCCTGAGGGCGTGCCGCCACCACGCCAGGGCCTAATCTGGAAGCAGATCTTCCAGCTCCGGCTTCGCCTCCGCCGCAAGCTCCTCCGGCGTGCCTTCCCCGTGATAGAGCGGGATCGCGAAGATGTCGGCGAAGGTCTTGTCCCACTCCGCCTGGTCCGGGATGATGTGGAACGAGCGCATGTCCGCCACGGCCTGGGCAATGACCGCCGCCGACTCGGCCTTGTCGGGCACGCTGGCCGTAATCGTCTCAACATTCGCCAGAGACTGCCGCGGAGCGACGATCTTCCAGTGGTGGATACCCTCAGTTAGCGCGACCAGCGCCTGGTAGGCCTCATCCGGATGCTCGGTCCCGGCGAAGATCGCCGTCGCGGCGCTGTAGGCGAAGGTCGTGCGGCCCTGTGGCCCGCTCGGCACCAACGCGACCTTCATCACGGCGAAGGCCGGATCTTTCTTGTGGGCGTAGTCGAGATCATCGGCAGCGCCACCGTAGAACATCGCGACCTTACCGGCCTTCGCCATCTCCCCAAATCCCTCCTCGGCGAGGGTTGCTTCGGATGGGGCATATTGCTCGTTGTAGATGATGTCCTGGTAGAACTGTGCGCCCGCAATCGCTTCGGGGGTGTCGATCGGGCAGGAGGAGAGGTCCTCCGAGATGACGTCCCCGCCCGCCTGCCAGATGAACATCTGGATTGGCGGCCAACTGTTGAACGCCGTGCCGTAGACGCCCGCTGTCGGGTCGGTCATGGCCGCGGCGGCCTCTTTGAAGGTGTCCCAGGTCCAGGTCTCGTCCGGGTAGGCGACACCGGCGGCGTCGAAGAGAGCGGGATTGTAGTAGAGCATGACCGGCTGGCTGATCCAGGGAAGGGCGAACGTCTTGCCGTCGTATTGCGCCGTCTGCAAGATGCCCGGGAAATAGTCTGCTACGGCGGCGGCCGGACTCTGATCTTCTGCCAGGCGGTCGGAGATGTCGAGCAGCGCCTCGCCGTCGGCGAATCCGGCAATGTTCTCCTGCGATAGCCAGAAGAGATCGGCTACCGTGCCGCCGGCGATGGTCGTCTGCAGCTTGACGGCGTAGTCGGCCGGGCTTGGTTCCGAGACGATCTCGAACGTTGTCGACGCCTGATTGATCGGGTCGATCACGCGCTGAAGCTCGGCTGCCTCTTCCTGGCCGGCCCAGGTCGCCAGCCGAATCTGAACCTTGTCCTGGGCTCGGGCGCTCCGGTGAAAGAACGGACCCACGGCCGTAGCGCCAACCCCGACGGCCGCCGCTCGACCAAGGACTGTCCGGCGGCTCATCCCGCCACTGCGTAGCTGTTCAACCATTCGCGGGTTCTGGGTGTCGCGCGCCATTGCGCCTACCTCCTGTGTAACTCCAGTGTCGAATCGCCGCATGCCTGGTTGCTCAAGGCCGCATATTTCATTCCCTCCGATGTCGCTTAGCGCGCAGCGGACGTCGCCGGCGTGGTCGTCGGGTCGCACCCGCAGGAGCGGCGCACGACGAGCTCGGTAGCGAGCTGGATCTGGACAGGAGGCGTGGCCGCCTCGGCGATCATGTCGAGCACGCGGTTCGCGGCCAGCCTGCCCATCTCGCGCGAAAAGGTCCGGATTGTCGTCAATGGGGGATGGCAATAGGCCGCGGCGGGAACATCGTCAAAGCCGACCACGGCGATCTCTTCTGGCACCCGGCGGCCAAGATCGACTGCCGCTCGCATCGCCCCGAACGCCATTGCGTCATTCGCGGTGAAGACCGCGGTGAGCCCTGGCACGGCGGCAAGCGCCTCCCGCATCAACGCTTCCCCTGTCTCAGGGGTCGTGTGCGGCCCGTGGAAGAGATGCGGTTCGAGCCCGGCCGCGGAAACCGCCTCGCGATAGCCCAGCCCCCTTTGGGCAGAGCTTTGCCAGCTTTCCGGCCCGAGGAGGGCAGCGACAGTGCGGTGGCCATGCCCGAGCAGATGCTCTGTCGCGATGCGCCCACCCGCCCGGTCGTCATTGCGGATGGAGTCGATCGCGACCGCATCCAGCGTGTTGTCGACCAGCAGGACGGGTAGCCCGAGTTGTTTGAGCTGGAGGATGAACCGGGCCGGAATATCCGGTCCGAGCAGCGCGATCCCGTCGACGCGGTTCTCGGCGACGAGGCCAAGGGCGGCGGCATCCTTGAGTTGGTCGTCGGTCACTGACGCCACCAGCAGGTGGTAGCCGTGGTGGCTCAGCTCCGCCTCCATCCCTTGAGTGATCACCCATGACCAGGGATCCGCATCCAACGGGGGGCGTCCGCGCCGCGCCAGATAGCCGATCGTCCCGGTTCGGGCCGTGACGAGGCCACGGGCCGCGCCGTTGGCGGCGTAGCGCAGCTCGGCGGCGGCCGCGAGGACACGCTCCCGCGTGTCATCCCGGACCCCGAGCTTTCCGTTGAGCGCCCGCGACGCCGTCGCCGCCGAGACCCCGGCCTTCGTTGCGACATCGGCGATGGTTGCCGGCACGGAACCCCCCATGAAAACTTCTTGGAAGCGTTTCCATCATCTTAGGCATCCGTTCCAGAATGTCAAGCACGCCCGTTGGCAGGCTACCCCCATCGAGGGCGCCGGGAGCTGCTGGGAGCCTCTTTCAGAACCATCTGGAGCCAAGAGATGCCCGGTTTCGATCGGAATGCTTAGGAGCCGATGCGGGCAATCTCATTGGCGAGGGCAGCTGCCTCGCTCACGGCCTGCTCGCGGGGGAGTGCTCGGCCCTCTGCCCGGGCCTGCGCGAAGGAGGAGTCTCCCAGTGCCAACCTGGCACGTTCTTCGGCGCGCTCGAAGATGGCCCGCTCCGGGAGATTGACCGCGGGTCGCCCGGCCTCCTCACGCAGCGCATCCGCGGCTCCGAAGAGGCGGGCGGCCTGCTCCGGCCTATCGACCCGCATCGCCAGCGCCGCCAGGTCGGCGAAGGAGGCGGCCACGTCCTCCCACACCCCGGCCTGCCAGCGCAGCTCGAGGCTTTCCCGGTGGGCGACAGCTGCTCTGGAGTACTCGCCCCGCTCACCGGCGATCAGGCCGAGGTAGCCGAGCGAGATTGAGACGCCCCACGAGTCCCTGGACGGTCGTTGCAACTCGACCGCCTGTTGGCAGAGCTGCTCGGCCCGCTCGACGTCGCCCATGCCCCAGGCGGCGACACCCAGATGGACGAGGGCGAGCGCGGCGTTCGATTCATCGTCGGCCGCTCGAAATAGGCCCAGCGCGTCGGCAAATCGCACCTCAGCCAGGGTGTAATCGCCCTGATCTTCCGCGACTATTCCCAGGAGTAGCAGAGCAAACGCACGCAGCCACGGATCGTCGAGGCCAGAAGTTTGGGTCAGGCTCGCCTCTAGCCAGGCGCGAGCTTGCCCGTCATCGTCCTGGAAATGGGCGAGTAGCCCGGCTCCGACCATGGCCTGGATTCGGACCGCATCCGGCGCGTCGGGCGCCGGAGGGGCAAGGGCCCTCTCCAGCCACGAGCGGCCCTCGCTCAACGGTCCCCTGATGTACCAGAACCAGGCGAGCGCTCCCGCGAGGCGCAGGAGCGATGCCTGGTCGCCGCTCTCGTTCAATCGCATCAGGGCGACACTGAAGTTGCTCCGGTGCTGCTCCAGGCGGTCGAGCCAGTCCTCCTGAGCCGTCCTCTGGCGGAAGGCATTTGCGGCCCGCTCTGCCATCTCCAGGTAGTAGGAAGCGTGTGCCCGCAGCGCCGCGGCGCTCTCCTCACACTCATGGAGTTTTTCGAGTCCGTACTCGCGGATGCTGGTCAGCATGCCGAACCGAGGATGATCTCTGGTGCTATCTAGCCGACGGATCAGGTTCTTGTCGACCAGCGAGGAAACACCGTCGAGGACGGAAGTGTCTCCTACCATGTGTTCGGCACTGATCCCCTCGATGCTGGCGGTCACAGCTTCAGCCTCATCGAGCGTGAACGCGTCCGGGAAGACGGACAGTCGCCGGAAGAGTGCCTGATCGGCAGGGTCTAGCAGGTCGTAGCTCCAGGCGATGGCGGCCCGCATGCTTTGCAGGCGAGCGGCCTGGTCTCTGGGGCCTCCGGCAAGGATGGCCAGCCCGGAACCAAGGCGAGCAAGGAGCGTCTCCGGTGGTAGCACCTTGACCCGGGAGGCAGCGAGTTCGATTGCCAGTGGGAGTCCGTCAAGCCGGGCGCAGATCTCCGCCACTGCGCCAACGTTCGCCTCGGTAATTACGAATTCGGGGCTGACGGCCCGGGCGCGTTGGACGAAGAGCGCCACCGCATCGGAGACGTGAGACGTGAGACGTGAGACGTGAGTGGAGTCGTCTTGTTCACGACTCACGGCGCTCATCTCGGGTCTCAGTGGAAGCGGCGGGATCGGAAATTCTTGCTCACCGCTCAGGCGCAGCGCCGCGCGGCTGGTGGCGAGAACGACCAGCCCGCCACAGGCGATCAGGAGATCGGCGATAGGCGAGGCGGCCTCGGGCAAGTGTTCCAGATTGTCGAGAACTAGCAGAGTCCGGCGCCCGCGCAAGATCTGCCCAAGTCGCTCGATCAACGACTGGCCGCTGGTGTCGCGAACGCCCAGAGCTTCGGCGATCGTGGGCAAGATCAGGGCAGGATCCTGCACTGAACTCAGTGAGACAAAGGCGACATCACCGGTAAATTTCGGCCCCGGGTCCCGCGCCAACTCCAAGGCAACGCGCGTCTTGCCGACGCCGCCGGGGCCGGTCAGGGTCACGAGGCGCGCCCCTGCGGCAAAGAGCAGCTGGCGTAGCTCTTCCAGTTCGCGCTGCCGCCCGACGAGACGGGTAAGTGGCGTGGGCAGCGTGGACGGCGGCTCCGCGACCGGAGATGTAGGGCCACCGCCGGGACGCAGTGGCGTCGACGCCCGGAGCATCCGCACATCATCGTCCGACAGCCCGAGGGCAGTCGCCAGCGCCCGAATCGTCTGAGGCTGAGGGTGACGACGGCGGCCGCGTTCCAGCGCGCTGACGGCGTCCCGGCTCAGCCCCGAGCGGTCGGCAAGTTCCTCCTGCGTCAGCCCCGCCGCTTCGCGCAGCCGGCGCAAGTTGTCCCCAAATGGTGAGGTGCCTGCCCGGGTCATGTGTCAGCCCTGCCCCATTCCCTTACAGATGCCGAATGACGATCTCCATGCTCTTTGTTGGAAGAGCATTGGGAAGAATCAGGGAAGAGCCTCCGACCATCATCGGGCCCAATCGGACGGCGCACCTGTCCGCAACATTGTCCGCGTTCTGTCAATGGTGCGTCGTTCGGACCCCAGGCAGATTGGGGTCTACGGCGGACGACAGCAGCCAGCTCCCCGAGCCCCGAAAGAGGGACCGGAATGGGCCGAATGAACCCCGCCGCTGACCTGTAGTGATGTACCACAACGAGGAGTCTTTCATGGTAACCGCGACTCGATCTCCCCTATCGTCTTCCCCGTTCGCGTCGTTCGAGGACAACCTCGCAAGTTTGCGCGCGGGTCTGGCCGGTGAACTGATCACGGCTGGCGTGCCCGACTTCGACGAGGCACGCACGATGGTCGCCTTCTCAACGGAGCGGCGCCCGGTGGCGATCGTCCGCGCCGCGAACGAGTACGACGTCGCGGCAGCGGTCAACTTCGCCCGCGAACATGGGCTGCCGCTTTCGGTCCGCAGCGGTGGACACAGCATCGCCCACCTGAGCGTCATCGACGGCGCCGTCGTCGTCGATCTCTCGCGGATGAAGGGCGTGCGCATCGATCCGGTGGCGCGCATCGGCCGTGTCCAGGCGGGAGCCACTTCCGGAGATCTTGCCGGCCCGGCCAACGAGCACGGCCTGGCGCTCTCCACCGGCGACACCCAATCTGTCGGCATGGGCGGCCTGACGACCGGCGGCGGCATCGGCTTCATGGTGCGCAAATATGGGCTCGCCATCGACAATCTGCTCTCCGCCCGGGTGGTGCTCGCCGATGGCTCTATCGTCACCGCCAGCCCGATCGAGCGGCCGGATCTCTTCTGGGCGATCCGCGGCGGCGGCGGCAATGTTGGCATCATCACCGAGTTCACCTTCCGCCTGGCCCCTGTGCGCACCATCCTCGGCGGCGAGCTGATGCTGCCCGCGACCCGTGAGGTGCTGCGCGGCTACCTCGATTACGTGGCGACCGCCCCGGACGACCTGACGACCATCGCCAACCTGTCCTACGCACCGCCCTTCCCCCACATCCCCGCGGACCGGGTGGGCGAGATGGTGCTGTCGATCCTCATCACCTGGACGGGCAGCGAGGAGGAGGGTAACCAGGCACTGGCTCCCCTCCGGGCGCTGGCCGAGCCGGTGGTCGACGCGGTTGGGATCATCCCCTATCCGGAGATCTACCGGTTCACCGAGCACGTGGCTGTCCGGCACGGCGCATCGATCCGGCAGATGTTCGCGTATGACCTCAGCGACGACGTGGTCGACGCCGCCCTGGACGCAATGGCGAACACCTCCTCCCCGTTCAGCCTGATCCAGTTCCGCGGGCTGGGCGGCGCGATGGCACGGGTGGATAGCGCCGAGACGGCCTTCGCCCACCGGGACAAGGCGTTCTTCCTGGCGATCATCGCGGTCTGGCTAGATCCCAGTGAGGATCGCGCGGTGCACGCCGCCTGGACCCAGGCGCTCTGGGAGAAGGTTCGCCACGAAGGGGCCGGCGTCTACGTCAACTTCCTCGAGAACGAGGGCGAGGAGCGCATCCACCAGGCATACCCGCCGCTCACGTACGCCCGCCTGGCGAAGATCAAGCGGTACTACGACCCGGAAAACCTGTTCCGATTCAACCAGAACGTACCCCCGCGCCAGGGACCGGTCGAGGGTGGCTGGATCGAGGATTCTCCTCTGGCACCCACTGGCGCCAAGCGGGATATGGTCGCCAAGAACGTCGCGAGCGCCGCGGCCGGCGACTGATCCTCAACGCTAGCCGGCATCATGCGGTGCGGCAAGTGAGACTGCGGGGCGGGGTAGCGAGTTCTCGCTACCCCGCCCCTCAGTGTTGAGACCCGAGCCGGACCCACCTCTGCCCGCGACGCCTGACGTCTGATGCCAATCCCTTCAGAGATGACGCACATGAACGGCGACCATTGGGTTCGCCCGCAATGTGGCAAGCGCCTACGTCGGCAATTGGCTTCCATGTCTGGCTACCCAAAGGGTGTGCTCTCGCGAGATCGCGCCTTCAGCCGAGTCGAGAATGCTCGCGAGGTCCTCCTCCGTGGTGATCTCTTCCGCGAGGTCCGAGATCGCGAGCAGTTCCTGAGCCGCGAGCGAATAGCTCTTCGTGAGGTCTTCATGGCGACGGAGCTGTGTCCAGGCTGTGAACGACGCGCTGACAGTGGCAAGAATCGCGATGATATCCAGGTCGGGCTCGTTGCTGACGGCAACGATGGCCGCTACCAGGGCAGCAAGCTGCGCGGCCAGTGTCGCCCAGGACCAGCGAGAAGCTGAGACCCTGTTCGCCTCCGCTTTCGCGCTGTACCAGTCGACCTGCTCCAGCAGGCGACTTTCGCGATACAGGCGAGCCCGATCCAGGAGTGGCGATGCGCGCACTTGCCGCATCTTCGCGGTGATTTGGTGGCGGTCCGGCGCAGAGCCGTGGAGTTCATGCCGAAGCTCAGGCCGGGCGCCCAAGATCGCAACGAGTTGGTGCGTGAACACGTGGTTGCAGGTGGCATCGTCGTTGAAGGGAGCAGTACGCATCATGTATCGCCACGATGACGACATGATGGACTCCGCGATGGCACGACCGTCGAACCACACCTGATCGTCTTTGCGCTGCCGGCCGACATAGTTGGACACGAGAGCCGCGAGGAGTGCGAGCACCGTCCCGATCGCAAACGGGGTATGCATATCGTGAGGGACGACGAAGGCCAATGCGCCCAGCGCCGATGCCGCCACGAGCGCGATGAGCTCTATCCTGTTGAGGGAGAAGTGCCACCGTTGGCCATCTCCCGAGGTCCGACTTGCCGCCTGCTGCAGGGTTGGAAAATCCGTCGGAGAAATTCCGAGCGTCGATTCACCAGTCGATTTCTCCGCCGTGTCGATCACGTCGCTACCTCCAATGATCTCTCCGGCTAGCGATCACCGGATAGTGCTTTCTGTCGCCCTTCTCTGCGGCGGGGTGCCTTCAGCGTCCAACCGCTCTCCGATCCAGACCTTCGATATTGTCCCGTTGCGGGACCCCACATTCGCCAGGATGTCGTCTTTGGGGGGATGAACCGACCGTAAGGACGACGGTGCCGGACGCCTATCTGTGCGACGCTGTGGGGCATACGTATAAGCGGCGGCTGGCTACCGTCGCAACATTTCCTTGTGAGTACTTCGAGATTGCCGGTTACGTGTCAAGGATCGTATCAGATGGACCGTTGAGTGCAAAGTGGATAGCCTTGTGCCTCGCGCATAAGTCTTCGTTGTACGTGCAAGACTGGCCGCTTCGGCGGTCGCCGCGGTGAGCCGCGGATGGCAGGTGACCACATCGCTAAGATCGCATTTGCCGAAGGTATTTCCCCCACCCCAGTAGCGATCGGTTCGAGATACGGCGAGGTGTGTGATGACGCCGACGGAAATTCCGGTCGTTCGCGGCGCCAGGATTGGTGACGAGCCTGGCATTGCGTGCGTCCATGTTGATTCCTGGCGAGAGGCATATGCCGGAATCGTTCCGGCTGAGTACCTCGCATCCCTCTCGTACGAGAGCCGGCAGGCGATGTGGGAGCAGGTGCTGAGGACAGATACTACCCACCAGGTGGCGTTTGTTGCACAGATCACCGGAAAGGGGATCGTAGGCTTCGCCAGCGGATTTGCCGCACCGGAGGCCGATTCTCGGTGCATCGGGCAGTTCATGACGCTCTACGTGCTGCGGGCCTGGCAGGGTTACGGTCTCGGCCGGGCGCTCTTCGTGGCAGTCGTTGGCGGACTGAGCGATCTCGGCGCTGAGGGCCTCTCCCTTGAGGTCCTTGCCGACAATCCCTCGCGGGGCTTCTACGAGCGAATGGGTGGCCGCGTTGGGCGGATCCAGACCATCGCGATCGGCGGAACAGATATCGAAGAGATCGAGTACACCTGGGATCGCCTGCTCATAATCCTCATTGTGTAGTCATAATGACCGCCTCCTGTGCCCAAAAAGGAGCCAGAGTTCAAACGTGAGGTAGCGTGAAGGACTCAGCGCGGTGTCACGTGCTGCTGAAGTCAACCCAGATGAGGCGTAGCAATAATCACTCGGGGTTGTCTGACATCGAGAGATGAACGCGGAATATGGGTTATGCGCAGCGCCGAGGCACTCAGGCACAAAGGCGACGGTCGTCGTAGTATGTAGGCCCCGCAAGTGCTCACGTAATCCGCCCAAACCTCGCCTAGCTGGTAATTAGAAGGGCATTCGATTGACCCGGAAAAGGTAGCGACAGTGCTGACTACCCTGAGTGTTTCCAGTGACACGACCATACAAGCAGTCCGTGCGCTTGCAGCCATTGACAAGGTCGAACTCGATACGGCGAGCATGCCGCAAGAGGAGCTAGACCTTGCGGAAGATCGCGTACTAGCGTATTTCCATGGCGCGGCCAGTTCTCGCCAGAACTTGTGGACAGGCTTCTGCCGCCCAAGCGCGGCAGGGTGATCTGGTGCTTGATCCCTTTGTCGGAAGTGGAACGACACTCTTGGAATCCGCTCGACGCGGTCTCCGTACGATCGGATCCGAGATCAACCCTGCCGCCGTGGTGATGGCCAGCACCGCAAAGTTTGCGAACTTGAGCACGATCGAAAGAAAGCAGAAGATCGCGCACTTTTTCAAGATTGTCGAGCGAATATGGCCCATTGCTCTCCTTTCTGGCCTGAATCATTCAAATGATTCGGATGCGCCCGTCAGGTTGCGCGGACTGTTGGAACTAGCTGGGGGGGATACGTTCGTCTTGTCACTGGTTCAAAACGTGATTCTTCGACTGAACGATGACCTAATTCACCGTCGGCATGTTACAGACGCCAAAATTTGGAGTCTATGCGCAAATAATTTCCCAACTCATTTCGGATCTGCCGCATACAGATGCCCGTTGTGATGTCTATCATGCGGATGCACGGCAGTTACCCGGACCCTATTCGACGAAGTTGATCTCATTCTAACGTCGCCACCTTATATCAACGTCTTCAACTATCACCAAAACTACCGAGCAGCAATGGAGTCGCTCGGGTGGGACGTGCTCTGCGTTGCAAGGTCTGAATTTGGCGCGAACAGGAAACATCGCGGCAACCGGTTTCTAACGGTCATCCAGTACGGAATTGACATGGCAGATGCGTTGCTGGAATTCAAGCGGGTACTGAAGCCTACCGGAGCGGCCATCATGGTCGTCGGACGAGAATCAAACGTGCGCGGCACCAGATTCGAGAACGCGCGAATTGTCGCGGCGCTCGCCACTCAAGGAGTCGGTTTTACGTTGACGCGACGACAGGAACGGAAATTCAAGACAAAGTTTGGCCAGTTGATCTATGAGGACATCCTTCACCTTACACCATCGAGTGAGGTTTATCCGCAATTGAATGATTTTGCTCGGTCTGTCGGCATCGCCGTGCTGAAGGACGCGGCAGGGCGAACTGAAGGCGACGTGCACAATGACATTCAGGCCGGGCTCATTGGTGCATATTCGGTTCAGCCATCGCCGATCTTCGAATCCCAAGTTGACGTAGGGGCGCTGGCGGTATGACAGAACGTGTCTTCGCTACGCCGCATTTGAACAAGATCAATGCGGCTCTGGTAAACCTAAAGGCGGTAGCGGACCTTGAACTGTTGCACGAAGCGAGGGAAGCTTATCGAGCTTGGATCGCTGAAATGGATCGGTTGACGTCGACGGGAAGAGAACGTGTCAACGAGATGGTCAGGCTCTTAAATGATTACAAAGACGCACTCGAAGTCGAACTCATCATGCGCCGGGGCTCCGCTTTTCTTAAAGGCGGCAGAAGGGCAGTTCGAAGCTCGACAATTCCCGTTCTCGAAGAGTTCCTTATTCGTCTTGTTGACTCAGCAATTCTGCCCGGCATTGAAGGATTATCGTTTGTAACTGGGCCGCAGAATGCCTTTATGTCACTGTCTCTTCTACCGACTACGTTTGAGTCGTTGGCACACCGCCCTGCGGTCGTCTTCAAGTCAAGGATCAAGACTTCGTACTTGGAACGAGAATCTACTACAACTTCTCACCAGGCCAGCAGTTTGAGCCGCAGGACACGGCGTCTGGTGATTTTGTGCTCGCGATCCTTGCTGCCGAATGCAAAGTGAATCTGGACAAGACGATGTTCCAAGAAGCGGCTGGTACAGCGGCACGGCTGAAGACAGGATGTCCGGTTGCCAAGTACTTCTTGCTGGTTGAGCACCTTGATATGCGGCCGGAAGATAGTCGATTGACCGAAATCGACAATGTGTACATCTTGCGACGCACGAGGCGGCCGCCAGCTAACCGTCGCGACAGTGCCGACGCGGTTGAGCAGCAGCACAAGGATTTCCCGATTCATCCCGATGTGGTTTGGATGTTTGTTGAACAGTTACGGACCGTCATCAGTACCGCGTACTTCGATCCGCATGAAGCAATCCGACGAGGGTCATTCGTTTGAACCACGGTCTCAAGCGAGCAGCCTATTTTCATATTCACGGCTATGATCCCGGCGTTGGCCTTGCGTCTATCGAGAGGACGCAGACCTTGACCGCCATCCGAGTCGGGATCCAGATCTCACAGCAGCACGCGACCTACAAGCAGATTCGCAAGGCCTGGCAGGACGTGGATGCCTCCGGGGCCGACACCTTGTTCAACTGGGACCACTTCTACCCGCTTTCGGGCGACCTCGACGGCACCCACCTCGACAATTGGACCGCCCTGGGGGCGATGGCCGAAGTGACGGAGCGGGTCGAGATCGGCTGCCTCGTTGCCGCGATCGGGTACCGCAATTCCAATCTCCTCGCCGACATGTCCCGGTCCCTCGACCACTTCTCCGACGGCCGGTTCATTCTCGGCATCGGCAGCGGCTGGAACCAGCGCGACTACGAGGAGTACGGCTACGAGTTTGGGACCGCGGCCTCGCGCCTGCGCGACCTTGACCGCGAGATGCCGGTGATCATCGACCGCCTCGCCAAGTTGAATCCGCCGCCAATCCGCACTCCCCTGCCGATCCTGATCGGCGGCGGCGGGGAGAAGGTCACCTTACGGATCGTCGCCCAGCACGCCACCATCTGGAACGGCCAGGGTGAGCCGGACGTGGTCGCCCACAAGAACCGCGTCCTCGACGAGTGGTGCGCGAAGGTTGGGCGCGACCCGAAGGAGATCGAGCGGTCCGTCCAGATCTCTGGGGCCCAACTCGACAAGCTGGACGAGTACCTGGAAGCGGGCTTCACCCACTTCATCTCCGCCTCCTCCGGTCCCGATTACGACCTCTCGTCGCTGCACAGGCTCCTTGAGTGGCGGGACGCGCGAGCGAACTGATCCATCCGAGTGCCGCCCAGGACTTTCGGCCCGGGCGGCACGGTGCGTCGACCAGCGCGGTCTCTGGCCTAGAGCGCTCAGCGAAAAGGTTGGCGTCGCGCCGAAGCTACGCCCGGGGTCTCCAGAGCGCCGTGCGAAAAAGTTGAGGCGCAGCTCCTGCCGCCCGAGCCGTGAGCCCCGGGCGGCAGGGGGCACGTGGTCAACCGTTCCGACGAGCGCCCTAGCCGGGCCCGCCGATGCACTCCCGTTGGTACTGCTCGTTGGTCTTGGTGATGCATTCCCCGTTGCAGAAGGCCGGGTACTGTTGGTTGCAGAGGTCCTTCGGATCCGTCGGGTTGCCGCAGTTGCCCCAATCGCACATGGTCAACCAGCTCCAGCACTGGCCGACGGTGACGCTGCCACCGGGATCGCAAATGAGCCACTTGTTTGGCGTGGTGCAGAGGAAAAAGCCGTCGGGACAGTCATCGATGAAGAGGCTCGACGGACCAAGGACGGCCGGGAGGTCGGCATCGATCTGCTGCGCGGCGAGCGGCGCCAGGCCCGTACCCGAGTACCCATCCAGGATGCGAGCCTGGTAGGTGATGCTCACGTCGCCAATGGCGCCAACTACCTGGGTGTAGACGGGATTGAAGAGCTCCACCACCAGGACATCTTGCCCGTCAGCCGTCGGCGTGACGAGCGCGGCGTTCGGCGGGTTTGCCGGGGTGAATCCCAGCCCGTCGAGAAAACGGGTCGTCGGCACCGTGCCGACGACCCGCTCTGGGCGGTCGGAGAAATAGATGGTCTGGGCGGCGTGGCCGGTGAGGCTGAGAATGTAGACTCCTTCCTGGTCTGGATTGGGCGTCCAGGTTCCGTCCGTGAAGACCTGGACGAAGAGAAACTCCTGGCCTTCGTCACCTGGAAGACTGGGTGTCGCGCCGGGCGTCGCGTCGGCGGGGTCGTCCTGGGCCGCGCCCGGGCGGAGAGCAACGGCGCCGAGCGCCGCGGCGAGCCCGCCGCCAGCAGCCCCGAAGAGGGCGCGCCGGCGGGTCGCGGTGGCAGTCAGGGATTTGGAGATCGTGTCGAAGCGACGTTCGTCCATTGAACCTCCTGGTCCGAGTTCGTTGTGTGGCCGGCGTGGAAGGCGCGGCGGATCGTGCGGCAGGTCTCCCGGTCATCGCGGTCATCGATGACGGCCCCGCTCCCATCGGCCCGCGTTGCGAGCGGGGCGTTGAAGGCACGGCTGCGTGTCCATCATGCGGGACCGAATCGCCGACCGCATCGCGAGGATTCGGGATTTTCGTGGGGAGGATTTGGGCCTGCCTACCGAGGACTCGGTAGTCGGCCCGGCGCCGGGTGAGCCGTCTCGATCAGCCCATCGCGCAGCGCCTGGGCGACAGCGGCCGTGCGCGTGGCGACGCCCAGCTTGCCAAGAAGGTTCCTTACGTGGGTCGAGGCGGTGTGTGGGCTGATCGAGAGCGCCGTCGCGATCTCCCGGTCGGTCAACCCGGCCGTCAGCAACCTGAGGACGTCGCGCTCTCGCGCAGTCAGCGGGACGCCCTCGTGATCCGGCAGCGAAGCGGAGACGCTGGTCGGGACGTCGTGGGCGAGGATGTCTTCTGCCGTCGCCAGGATCTCGTCGAAGGGCATCGAGCGCCCCGCGTTCCAG
Source organism: uncultured Chloroflexia bacterium (assembly GCA_963849635.1). Taxonomy (GTDB): domain Bacteria; phylum Chloroflexota; class Chloroflexia; order Thermomicrobiales; family UBA6265; genus CAVRUD01. Next base: position 37,881 of record CAWKIA010000016.1, read on the forward strand.
GCCGCGACGTAAGCCGCCTCGCCCAGGGCGTCGCGTGCGGCGCGCTCGGTGCGACGGTGCAACCCTTCGTGGAGCCACCGCACCGCGCCGGTCGACTCGGAAAGCAGATCCGCGGCCCCGAGTATCCGTGCCGCCGTCTCCGGTCGTCCGGTGACGGACGCGAGGCGGGCGATACCGGCGAGCGTATCGGCGACCCCCGGCTCGAGCGCACGTTGCCGCGCCAGCACCAGTGCCTCTCCGAGCGACGTCGCCGCCAGCCCGAGAGCGCCGCGCTCGCAGGCGCTCTGTGCTACCCCCACGAGGGCGAGAACCACGCCGATGTCGTCGCCGGCCCGACGGCTCAGCGCGAGCGCCTCTGAGGCCAGGCCCTCGGCCCGCTGGTAGTCGCCCCGGCGGAACGCGACGTCTCCCAGGTTCTCGAGCGCCGAGCCCGTCCCGCCGTCGTGCCCGAGATCGCGAAACAGGCGGAGGCATTCCTCGTACCGGCGGGCGGCCAGGTCGTCGTCGCCACGGAGTTCCGCTGTTCCGCCGAGTATCCCCAGCGCTCGCGCCACGGCCTCCGGGGCATCCAGTCGTCGGAAAAGCGCGAGCGCCTCGGCGAGGCATTGCTCGGCGATGAGGAGATCACCCTGGTACGTCGCGAGCTTCCCGAGGCCGAAGTACGCCGCGGCCCGCGCTCGCTCCGAGGTGACGCACGTTTCGCCCAGTTGGATCGCCCGTTCCAGATAGGCACGCCCCTCCCGCAGCTGGCCGCGGGCCATCCAGTAGCCCGACAGCGCTCCGGCGACCCGCATCAGCGACTCTGCCTCGCCTGCGTCGGCGGCCCAGGTCATCAGCGACCTGAGGTTGTCCAGGTCAGCCTCGATCCGCGCCAGCCAACGCCGCTGGCCAGGGCCGCCCAACTGGGCAACGGCGTGCTCCACCAGGGCGACGAAGTACGCCGCCGCCCGACGCCGGACCGCGTCCGCTTCACCGCTCGCGGCCAACCGTTCCAGCCCAAACTCGCGCACGGTCTCGAGCATCGCGAAGCGAGGATCGCCGTCGGGAGCATTGGCGCGGCGCAGCAGGCTCTTGTCGACCAGGGTCGCCACGCTGGCGAGGACGCGCTGCGGCGGCGTCCCGTTACCGATGACCCGCTCCGCGGCGTCCAGGGTGAACCCGTTCGTGAAGACGGCCAGGCGACGGAACAGAACCTTCTCGCGCTTATCCAGCAGGTCGTGGCTCCAGGCGATCGTGGCACGGAGCGTTTGCTGACGGATGGGCAGATCCCGCGGGCCGCCGACGAGCAGGGACAGGCGCGGTTCTAACCGCGCCAGCAGGGCTGGAGGCGACAGGGCCGAGCAGAAGGCCGCCGCCAACTCGATCGCCAGCGGCAGCCCATCCAGGTGGCGGCAAATCTCGACCACCGCCTCGGCGTTCGCCGCGCTCAGACGAAACCCGGGATCGACCGCCCGCGCTCGCTCCACGAAGAGGATCACCGCCTCCGACTCGGCGATCTCGGCCAGGGACGGTTCGGGCGAGGGCGGCAACGCGAGTGGCGGCACCGCAAGCCGCTGCTCCCCACTCAGTCGCATGGCGACCCGGCTCGTGGTGAGGACCCGGAGGCCAGGACAGGCGGCGAGCAGGGCTGCCACGTGGGGGACCGCCCCGGTGAGGTGCTCGACGTTGTCCAGGACGAGCAGCAGCCGGCGCTGACGGATGGCCCGCCTGAGCCGGTCGAGCGCGGGTGTCCCGTCCGCCCCGTGCACCTTCAGTGTCTCGGCGATGACCGGGAGAACGAGCGCGGGGTCGGTAACCGGGGCGAGGGGGACGAATGCGACGCCGTCGGCGAAATCTCCGCCAAGCTCCAGTTCGGCCGCCACCTGCAGCGCCAGGCGTGTCTTGCCGACGCCCCCTGGGCCGGTCAACGTGACCAGGCGGACGTCGTCCCGGCGGAGCATGGCGGCGACGGCGGCCGTCTCGGCGGCCCGTCCGACCAGCGGCGTTATCGGGTGCGGCAGCGGGGGCGGCGAGAGCTGCCGATCGGTCACCGGAGCGAGTGGGGTCGGGGCCTCCGGCAGGCGATCGATCGACGAACCGGGCATCGTCCGTCCCCCGCGCTGATGGTTCGATAAATCGTTGGTAGGGATGAGCCGATCTTCGCGTGGTGTGCTCCCTATCTTACGACCTGCCGCAACAGGCCGAAGGTCCGGGGGAGGACCGGTTAGCTGCATTCCGTGAGCGCAAGGACGCGGACACCCGGTGGACACGGGCGCAGTACCCGCGCAGCGGCACGCGGCCACCTGTGCCGAGTTCTTCCGGTTGGTGAAAAACCATTGAGAGGAAGAGGGATGCTCATGACCCGAATGCAATCGGCAACGTCCTGGTATGGCAGGCGTGTGCAGCCGATCCTCGCCGTGATCGGATGGCTGCCGCTGGACATCTGGAATCGCGAAGAACGCCCCGGTGCACCTGAACCGGGGCGTTCTTCGCGAAGCGTGGAAGTACCTCAGCCCTTGACTGCGCCGGAGGTCAACCCGGTGATGATCTGCCGCTCCGCGAAGAGATAGAAGATCACGGCGGGGACCATCGCGATCGAGACGTAGGCCAGGACTTTGCCGTAGTCGGTGCCAAACTGCCCCTGGAACTGCATCACGCCCAGCGGCAGTGTCCACTTTGTATCGCTGTTCAGGACGACCAGCGGCAGGAAGAAGGCGTTCCAGCTCGTGACCATCGTCAGGACCGCCACGGCGGAGAGGCCTGGCCGCGCCAGCGGAAGCAGGATGCGCCGGAAGAACTCGAACGATGAGGCGCCGTCGACGTAGGCCGCGTCTTCGAGCTCGGCCGGGACCGACAGGAAAAAATTGCGCAGGATCAGGACGCTGACGGGCAGCGCGAACGCGACCTGGGGCAGGATGATGCCCCAGAGCGTGTCGACCAGCCCCAGCCGCCGCACGAGGATGTACAGGGGCAGGATCGCGATCGTGGCCGGAAAGAGTAGCCCGAGGGTGAAGAAGGTCGTGACGAAATCACGGCCCTTAAAGGGCATCCGGGCGAAGACGAAGGCCGCCGAGCTTGCCAGCGCGAGGACCAGCAGGGTTGTCCCGAACATGACCAGCAGGCTGTTGCCGACCTGCCGCCAGAAGTCACGCGCGCCCAGGATGTCGGTGTAGTTCTCCGTCAGGAAGGGGCTTGGCAGCGAGAAGGGGTGGGCGAGCAGTTGGCCGTTTTCCTTGAATCCACCCACGACCGCGACCATGAGCGGCACGAGTATGAGGAGCGCAGCAATCCCACAGACGACATAGCGCGCCCCCAAGCCAATCCGGGGTGTCGCCGATCTGTGTCCGGTCTCCGGTGCCGCTGCCACTGTTCGACTCCTATCCTGGCATCTTAGTTGACCGGGTTGACGTAATCGCGCCGCATCACCAGGCCCTGATAGGCCAGAGCGAAGCCGAAGCAGATGACGAAGATCACCACGGAGACGGCCGCGCCATAGCCAAGGGCAAAGCGCTGGAACCCGAATTTGTACATGTAGGTCGCCATCGTCTCGCTGGCGCTGACCGGTCCACCGGTGGTCATCACCCAGATCAGATCGAAGAATTGGAGTGCGCCGAGCGCGGACAGAAAGATCGAGAGCCGGATCGTCGGTCCGAGCAGCGGGATCGTGATGTCCCAGACCACGCGCAACGGCGAGGCGCCGTCGAGCTGGGCCGCCTCTTCCAGATCTCGCGGGATGTTCTGCAATCCGGCCACGTACAGCACAAAGTGGAAGCCGATGTACTTCCAGGTGATCACTACGAAGAGGGCCAGCAGGACGGTGCGGGTGTCCCCGAGCCAGCCATGCCGCTCATACCCCGGGATGATGCCGCTGAGCAAGTTGTTGATGCCCGAATCGGGACGATAGAGGAACGACCAGACGACTCCGGTCACGACCTCCGAGAGGACGAACGGCAGGAAAAAGACGGTGCGGAAAAACGCCCGGCCCCGCATCTGGCGGCCCAGCGCCAGCGCCAGCCCGAGCGCCAGGGGTAACTGGATCGTGATCGAGAGGCCGAGGATGACGAGGTTGTGAAGCAGCGCCCGCCGGAAAACCTCGTCGCGGAGGACACGGGAAAAATTGTCGAGGCCGACGTAGTCGTCGAGTGGTCCGAGTCCGTTCCACTTGAAGAGGCCGTAATAGCTGGCCTGGACCAGGGGGAAAATGACGAAGAGGGCGTACACCGCCGCCGAGGGCAGCAGAAAGACCAGGATCGTTGCCATCCGGCGAAAGTCCCGCCGCTGGCGTCCGGCAAGCCGCGCGCCGGTAGCCGGCCTGGTTGCCGCGAAAGTGCGCATCGCCTTCTCCGCGAAGAGCGCGGCTCGCCGCTCAAGGCGCGCCGCGCTCTCGCCTGCGAACCAGGACGCTAGGAGGCCAACTCCTGCGCCGCGGAGGATTCGATCATGTCGGCGACGTCTTCCGGGGAGGCGGAGCCGGCCACCAGCGCCTGGACCGCGTCGTTGACGGTTGCGCCGACCGCTGGCGGCAGGTACTGGTCGTAGTAGAGCTGGAGATACTGCGCCTTCGCCAGGCTCTCCTTCACCCCGACAAGGTTGGGATCGGTGATCGCCGTGTCGGCGCCGTTGATCACTGGCAGCACGGCGATGCCCTCCGAAGCGAGCATCGTTTGGGTTTCGAGGCTGGTCAGGTGGCGGACGAAGTCGATGGCGGCGTCGGGGGCGTTGATCCCGATCGCGTAGCCGTCGCAGCCTCCCAGGGCGTCGTTTGGGTCGCCCGCGCCGCCTTCGACCATCGGGAAGGTGAAGAAGCCGAGGTCCTCGCCCAGACCGGTGCCGCTTTCGGACTCGGAGACCTGCGAGCTGGGAGCCCACTGGCCCATGATCTCCATCGCCGCCTTTCCGTTGCCCATCAGCGCCGACTCATCGGGGAATGTCGCCCCTAGGAACCCCTCCTGGAACGGCTCCAGGTCGACCAGTTCCTTCAGATCGGCTCCGGCCTTGACGAACGCCGGGTCCGTGAACGCGCCCTCGCGGCTGTAGGCGGCCTCGAACGCCGCCCGGCCACCGTTCCTGATCGCCAGGTAGACCCAGATGAAATGGGCTGGCCACTTGTCCTTGCCGCCGATGGCGATCGGGGTAATCCCCGCCGCTTTCAACGCGGAGACCGCGGCCAGAAAGTCAGTCCAGGTCGTCGGGATCGTTTCGATGCCGGCCTGGGAGAAGAGCGCCTTGTTGTACCAGACCCCGACCATGCCGACGTTCCAGGGCACACCGAAGTTCTTGCCGTCGCTGGCGTAGAGACCGAGGGCGGCCTGGTTGAACGTCTCGCCCCAGCCGTCCGTCGCCAGGTGCTCGGTGATGTCGCGCACGAGTTCGGCCTGAGCGTACTGGTAGAGGACGCCACCGCCCCAGCTCTGGAAGACGTCCGGCGGATCTCCCCCTTGCATCGCGGTCGCCAGCTTGGTCTTGAACGCCTCGTTCTCGAGCACGGTGATTTCGATGGTCACCCCTGGGTTGGCAGCCGTGAACTCGTCGGCAACCCCCTGGAGGATGGCCTTGTTCTCCTCGTCGGTGACGATGTGCCACCAGCGGATCGTCGCCGAATCCTGGGCGCCCGCCGCGCCGCGCCGCAGTGCCACGGCTGCCGCCGCCGCTGATGTCCCGATCACGAACTGTCGACGTGTCGCGCGCATGGTTCTGGTCTCCCTCCGTCGTTCTGACCACCAGCGAACCAGGACGACTCCGTCCCGGTCTCCAGGAACCGCAATTCGTCGCGTGGGACCAGTCGCCGCCAGTGGCTGGTGTCCCATCTCTCGCATTCAGCAGAAAACGCCCAGTCCTACGCACCTCCCGGCGACTGACAGGTGTTGCGAATCACCAGCGAGGTCGGCAGGGTGATGCGCTCGCCCGGAACGGACGGATCCCTGATCATCTCCAGGAGCATCCGGGTAGCGCAGGCGCCCATCTCGACCAGAGGCTGGCGGACCGTGGTGAGAGGCGGGTGGACGCTCGACGCGGTCGGGATGTCGTCGAAGCCGACGACCGAGACGTCTTCGGCGATCCGCCGCCCGCTGTCGCGGATCGCTTCCATCACTCCGAAGGCGGAGACATCGTTAGCGGCGAAGATCGCGGTGGGCGGGTCGGCGAGTCCGAGCAGTTCGCGCGCACACTCGTAGGCGCGCGGCTGAAGGAAATCCCCGACGCGCTCCAGGCCAGGGTCGTGGGGAATCCCGAAGGCGGCCAGGGCGGCCCGGTAGCCTTCCAGCCGGTCGACCGCGCAGCCCATCTCCAGATTGCCGGTGATGCATCCGATCCGGCGGTGGCCCAGGCCGATCAGGTAGGAGGTCGCCTCATAGCCGCCCTGATGGTTGGTCGCCCCGACCGAAGGGCCGCCCTCGTCGAACCCGCGGTGGTCGATGAGGACGCAGGGGAACGCGCGCTGTCGGAACGATTCGAGGTAGGCGCCCGGGTCCGAGGGCAGCACGAGGAGGAGCCCATCGGAGAGACCGGCGGTGACCGTCGCCACGAACGCCGTCTCGCGGTGCTTGCGGTGGTGGGTGGTGTAGAGCATCAGATCGTAGGAGACCGCGGCCAGGACTTCGTCGATGCCGCGCACAATCTCGCCGACATAGCTCGTATCGAGTCCGGGGACGACCAGGCTGACCACCTCGGAGCGGCCCCGCGCTAGCCCCTGCGCCTGCCGATTGACGACGTAGCCGGTCCGCTCGACGGCCGCCAGCACCCGCTCCCGGGTCTCCTCGCTGACGTACCCCTTGCTGTTGATGACGCGCGAGACCGTGGCGTAGGAAACGGCGGCTTCCCTCGCCACGTCTTCGATCGTCGTGCGTTCGCCGGGTCGAATCGCGGTCACGAGGTCTCCCCGTTGAGAACCAGAAACGAGTTCAGAGAAGAAAGCAGGCAAGCGCTATCATGTTTCGCCGGTCAAGGCGAAGTCGTCTAAATCTCTACTCTCTAACGATGTGAAAGCGCTTGCAGGTCAATTAACTATCACTGAGCCAGGACGCTGTCAAGGTCCGCTCTCCGTTGCCAGTCTCCATCGGCGGTCGGCGGGTGCTGCTCCCGCCCTTCGCCGAGGTGCTGGTACACCACGTAACCGCAGCCCGCGCCAGTTTCTCGGCGCGGGCTGCGGTTCATGACCGATTGATTCCTCGGACGACTTCGGTCAGGCGGCAGTCACATCCTCATTCAACGCCTGATCGAAGAAGGCGATCACCCGCTGTTCGTACTCGGTAGGGTGCTCTTTCAACGCCTTCATGTGTCCGCCGTCGACGATCTCCCAGACGGTCGCGCTCTTGCCGATCGCCTCGGCGTAGTCCGCGTTCAGTACTTCGCCGCCCTGCCCTGGACCGGCGTGGATGAGCAAGACCGGCCGGGGCGCGATCCGCTCGACCAGGTCGATCAGATTCCCGGGCGGCATACCTCCTGTATAGAGCGCTGTCGCGGCGGTCAGCGTGGTGACGTGTGGCACTCCAATCCACTTCTCCACGCTCGATGGCAGCTCAACAAACTCCTTGATTGAGCGTATTCCAGCGCCTTCGGAGACGACCGCGCGCAGGTCCTCGGTGTGGGCTGCCGTCTGCAAGAGCGTTTCACCGCCAACCGAGAGACCGAGACCGCCGATCCGTTCAGGATCGACATCGGGCTGCGCCTTGAGGAACTCTAGCGCGGCCCGCACGTCGCGCTCGCCCTCCCAGGCGAGCAAGTTCGGATCGCCCTCGCTCTCGCCCCGGCCTCGCGAGTCAAACAGCAGGACCCCGTAGCCGTGGCGAACGAGTAACCGGGTGTGCTCGATCGTCTTTATCCGGCCGTGAACGATCACGATCGCCGCTCCGTTGCGTGACGGCACGTACCAGCCAGCTAGGTCGAGCCCGTCATCGGTCCGGATCGTTACCTCCTGGTGGGGTGCGCCCAGATCCGCCACCGCGACCGATTCCCGTGGCAGGTGGGTGATCACGTAGGCGTAGCCGGCCGCGTAGAGCACCTGAAAGGCCAGCACCACGGCGACCACCCCGATGGCGGCCCTGCGGACGACCCGCCACCACCAGCGACCGTCGGTGCGCCGGGATGTCCAGATCATCGCCACCCCGACCAACACCAGCAACAATCCGCCCATCGCGGCGACCAAACCGGTGAAGTCGCTTCCCGAGGGGCCATCGTGCGTTGTCTGGTAGCCGGGAACGGCCAGGCCGGCCCCAAGCGCCAGCAAGCCCACGCTCAACGAGATCCAACCGCGTACCGCCTGGCGAAGCCGCGGGTACAGCGCGGCAAAGACGGCCAGCAATCCCACCATCAGGCCACCGCTGACGAGATGGTCGCCGGCCGAGGTGCCCGCTTCCGGCTGGATGAATGCGTCGTCGAACAGATGGAGCCCGACTGTCGCCAGCCCGATCCGCGCCAGCGGGACGTCGTCCCGCCAGTCGAGTACCGGCCGCCGGGTGAGCCGGTTTCCCAATGAGAGAGATCCCAACCGCAATGTTCCTTCGCTCATGTGCGTCATTCCTTCGATTGATCGGAGTTGGCCCGCTTGACCTGACTCCATCCTGCTGGGCCGGATGGGCCGGCACACCGTGCCGATTACGCGTTGGACATACCTATCCCGTCCCGCGAGGCAGTTCGCTCGTGTAGGTGCTGCCTACATGGATTGGAAATCTGGGATCGCAGTCAGAGAATCGCCACATCCCACGAGGCGAAGGCGCAGTCAGTTTGCCCGCTGTAGGAGTGCATTACCCATAGATTCTGTAGGTGGGCCAGATCGCCATATGCGTAATGCGAACAGGTAATTGAGCGGTGCCCAGCCTCATTGGGGTTGGGCATCATCGTGACATGCCCAGGGTGATCGACCCAGGACACGAGCCTCGACGGCAAACCGGAGGATGAAGATGCAGACGTCTCCAAAGTCCCCGCAGCCGGTCGAGGTGTATCGAATCAATCGCCGACCTGTCCGTTTGCTCGCGCTGTCTGCTGGCGGCGGTGCCGCGCTGCTCGCGTTCGCGTCGATTGGCGCCGCCGCGAAGCACATGGGGGCCAGCGTCGCGCTGGAATCCGTGCGAGTGCTGCCAGCAGGCACAACCATCTTTGGCGTTCCCGCCCCAATCGACTCGCTGTTCGTGCCGTCGCCGTCTGCCGGCGTGCTCCTGATCGGACTGGTGGCGCTGCTGTCGCTGGGCCTCATCTGGCTGGGACACGAGCTCGATTGGGGCGCACGTCCAATTGCACTTGGGTCGCGGAGTGCGGCCATTCACCGGGTGCACTCGGCTTCGTGCCGAATGCGGTCCAAATTCGGTATCCACCCGGTGCGCTTCGCACCGCGCCCGTCACCACAACCATTACCCGCGTATGCCACTCCCCCAACCTACGGCCAAACGCGTCGTCGGATCGCGTAATCCGACGGGTGCTACGGCGGTCATGGGACCGCACGATGGCAATGTGGTCGGCACGAAGCCGGCCGCGGCCCCAATGGGGCAGTTTCCCCACTATCGCAGTGCACTGCTGCTAAGGAGCCACCCGACATGTTTCTCAAAGGACGCAAGACCACCAACGCCGCCTCCGCCGGACTCGACCCGAACCACATCATCACCGCTCGCCAGGTCGTCAAGACCTACGCCACCGGCTCGGACCAGGTCCAGGCCCTCAAGAGCGTCGACTTCTCCGTTCGCCGGGGCGAGATGGTCGCCGTCATGGGCCCCTCCGGCTGCGGCAAGACCACCCTCCTCAATTCCCTCTCCGGCCTCGACGACATCACCTCCGGCCAGATCTGGCTGGAAGGCAAGGATCTGGCCAAGATGGGGGACCGTGAACGGACCACCTACCGGGCGCAGCGGATGGGCTTCATCTTCCAGGTCTACAACCTCCTGCCCGGTCCTCTCCGCCGTCGAGAACGTCGAACTGCCGCTCCTCGTCTCCGGAGTGAAGCCGAAAGAGGCCCGGGTCCGGTCGGTGGCGGCGTTGGAGCGGGTGGGACTGGCCAAGTGGGCCAAGCACCGCCCGGCGGAGCTCTCCGGTGGCCAGCGCCAGCGCGTCACCATCGCCCGCTCGCTGGTCAACAACCCGGCGCTGATCTGGGCCGATGAGCCGACCGGCGCCCTCGACTCGCGCACCGCCCACGAGATCATGGGGCTGCTGCGCGATCTGAACCGGCGTGACGGTCTGACCTGCGTGATCGTCACCCACGACCCCGGCATCGGCGAGAGCCTGCGACCGGATCGTGCGGATGCGCGACGGTCAGGTCATCGGCGAGTCCAGCCGGACCGTGTTGACCCAGGCCGCAGCGGTCGCGACCGCGGCCCTGCGTGAGCCGGTCGCCGCCGCCTAACCCCTCTCCCTCAATCCTGATCCATGCGGCCGCCGGCCGCCCACATCCTCGCCCGATCGCATCGCGCCACTGAAGGGAACGAATCACCATGAACGACATCTTTGGCATCCCGATGGCCGGCACGATGCTGGTCCTCCTCGTCGTCCTGGGCCTCTGCCTCACGCGGGTGGCCTGGATCGCCTGGCGGCGGCCGGTCATCTTCAAGCTCGGCACCCGCAACATCCCCCGGCGGAAGGCGCAGACGACCCTCATCGTCGTCGGCCTGATGCTCAGCACCCTCATCATCTCCGCCGCCCTCGGTACGGGCGACACGCTCCACCACTCGATGACCGCCGACTCCTACAAGAACCTGGGTGGCGTCGACCAACTCGTCGTCGCCAGCAGCGAGTACGAGGCCCCCAATATCGACACATCCATCCCGATCGAAGACGCCACACTGGCGGTCGTGATCGACGCGCTGGCCGGTAACTCCGATGTCGATGGGGTCATGCCGGTCCTGGAGGCCCACGTCTCCGCTACCAACGAGACCACCAGGCAGTCCGAGCCAAGCCTGACGCTGTTCGGGGCCGATCCGTCCCGCTTCGATGGTTTTGGTCAATTGCGGGCGCTTGATGGATCTACAATCGACCTCGCCACCATTGGCGCGGACACCATCGTGCTCAGCGAGCATGCCGCCGATGACCTCTCTGCTTCAGTCGGCGACTCGGTCACCATCTTCTACGAGAACGAACCGCACCAGGTAACGGTTGCCGGGATCGCCGAGAACAGCTTCCTGAGCGGATACCGCCGCGGCCGCGAGGACCTGCTCGAGTACGGTGGCATGGTCATGCCGCTGCCCGCCGTGCAGGAACTGACTGGCCAGGAAGGTCTCCTCAGCGCGGTCGCGATCTCCGGATCTGGCGACTTGCGCCACGGCTACAAGCTCTCCGACGACATCAGTGATGCCCTCCAGCCGACCCTTGAAGGCACTGGCCTGGGCGTCGACTCGATCAAGCGCTACTCCGTCGATGCCGGTGAAAAGACCGCCGGCATGTTCACCGGTATCTTCCTGGTCCTCGGCCTCTTCTCGATCATGGCCGGGCTCCTCCTGATCGTCCTGATCTTCACGATGCTCGCCGCCGAGCGCCGCTCCGAGATGGGCATGGCCCGAGCGGTCGGCACCCAGCGCAAGCAGCTCAGCCAGCAGTTCATCTCCGAGGGTGCCGGTTACGCCCTGCTCGCCGGTCTGGTCGGCTCCGCGATGGGCGTCGGCGCCGCAATCGGCATCGCCAAGGCGATGAAGTGGCTCTTCGGTGAGTTCGTGCCGATCGAGCCCCACGTCGAGCCGCGCAGCATGGTGGTCGCCTACTGCCTCGGCGTCACCGTCACCTTCCTCACCATCGTCGTCTCCTCCTGGAAGATCAGCCAACTCAACGTCGTCTCCGCGATCCGCGATATCCCCGACGTGAACAGCAAGAGTCACCGCCTCCGCTCCTTCGTTTGGGGCATCGTGCTCTTCGCTGGTGGTGGATTCCTGGCGATGACCGGACTCAGCGGCGAAACGGCCGCCCCCTTCTACCTGGGTATGAGCCTGGTTCCCTTCGGCCTCGCCCTGATCCTCCGCGCCTTCCGCGTCCCGGCCCGGCCGACCTTCAGCCTGATGGGCCTCGCCATCCTGGTGCTGTGGCTCATTCCAGAGAAGGTCGCGAACAACATCTGGGGCGAGCTGGACGGCGGCATCGAGCTCTTCTTCCTCTCCGGCACCTTCATGGTCATCGGCGCCACCATCCTGACGATGCAGAACACCGACATCCTCCTCAGTGGCGTCAACAAGCTCGGTGGCCTGTTCAAGGGCGCGCTGCCGGCGGTCCGCACCGCGGTCGCCTACCCCTCCGCGGCCCGGGGCCGCACCGGCATGACGATCGCGATGTTCTCCCTGATCGTCTTCTCCCTGGTCATGATCGCCACGATGAACTCCAACTACAGCGCGCTCAACAACGGTGATGATGCCAACGCTGGTTGGGAAGTCCGCGCCGACTCCCGCAACGGCGCCCAGATCCTCGACTTCGACGCCGCCCTCGCCGACGCCGGGGTCGACACCTCGGGCATCGACGCCACCGCGGTGACGACGAATCCCAATACCGTGAGTTCCTCCCTGCGCCTTCCCGGCGAAGACGAGTGGAAGCTCTGGCCGGTCATCGGCATGGACAACGACTTCATCGAGCAGAGCGCGCTTAGCTTCCAGTCGCGGGCCGATGGCTACGAAACCGACGCCGACATCATCGCGGCCCTGGCCTCTCAACCGAACGTTGCCGTGATCGACTCCTTCGCGATCCCCGCCGGCGGCTTCGGCGGCAATGACACGGACTTCGCCCTGAAGGACATCACCCTCGACGACACCACCTTCGCGCCGATCTCCGTCGAGATGGCCGGCCCGGACGGGTCGGTCCACGACGTGACCATCATCGGCATCATCGACGAGAAGGTCTCGACGCTCTTCGGCCTCTACGCCAACCAGACGACGATCGACGCCGTCTACCCCGATCTGACCACCGTCTCCTACTACGTCTCGCTCGTTGATCCCGACACCGCCGATACGACCGCCAAGGCGATCGAGTCGGCCCTGTTCAGCAGCGGTGTCGAGGGCCACTCGATCGAGGACGAGATGAAGGACGCTCAGCAAGAGGAAAGCGGCTTCACCCAATTGATCGAAGGCTTCATGGCTCTGGGCCTGGTGGTCGGTGTCGCGGCGGTCGGTGTGATCGCCTTCCGCTCGGTCGTCGAGCGCCGCCAGCAGATCGGCGTCCTCCGCGCCCTGGGCTTCCAGCGCGGTATGGTCTCCCTCGGCTTCCTGATCGAGACCGGGTTCGTCGTCGGAATGGGCGCGCTCACCGGTACGGTCCTCGGCGTGATCCTCTCCTACAACCTCTTCACCAGCGAGAGTGCCGGCGCCGAAAACGCCTCCTTCACCGCTCCGTGGGGCATGATCTCGATCATCCTCACCGCCACCCTGGCTGCGGCCCTCCTCATGACCTGGTTGCCCTCGCGCCAGGCCGCCCGCATCGCCCCGGCGGAAGCGCTCCGCTACGAGTAACGCGCTTCGCCAGTAGTGACTAGGCTGCTAAAAAGGAGGTGAACGGAAGAATAACGGCCTGACCTAGAAGAAAGCGGTATGATCCCGATCACGCGACAATGCGTGATCGGGATCTGCCATGTCCGGCGCTACCCAGACGTTCACCGACTCTGCGCCGCTCGGCTCGGTCGCCCGCCTCGGCGGACGGATCGAGCCGAGGGCGTTTGTGTTGCCGCCCCAGCCGCTCACGTCGTTCGTTGGCCGCGAGCGCGAGTTGGGCGCGGTCGGTGATTTGCTCCGGGACGAATCCGTCCGATTGCTGACGCTCACCGGCCCCGGCGGGGTGGGCAAGACCCGGCTGGCGATGCGATTGGCCGAGGAACTTGCCCCCGAGTTCGAGGACGGGGCCGCCTTCGTCTCCCTCGCGGCAATTGATGATCCCGATCTGGTGGTGGGCGCCATCGTCCAGGCGCTCGGGGAGCGCGAGGTCAGCGGTCAATCTCGGTTCGACCGGCTCTGTGTCATTCTGCGCCAGCGCCACCTCCTGCTGGTGCTCGACAATTTCGAGCAGGTCGTTGCCTCCGCCCCGACCGTGGCGCGGTTGCTCTCCGAATGCGCGGGCGTCAAAGCCCTTGTGACCAGCCGAGTCCGCCTCCAGGTCTCCGGCGAGCAGGAGTACGTCCTGCCGCCGCTGGGCGTGCCGCTCGCCGCGTCCACCTCAATGGAAGATTTGGAAGCCAACCCCTCGGTGACGCTCTTCGTGCAGCGAGCCCGTTCTGTCCGTCCGAACTTCGCCCTGGGTCAGGAGAACGCCGAAGCAGTCGCGGCCGTCTGCCGCCGTCTGGATGGCCTGCCGCTGGCCATCGAGCTGGCGGCCGCGCGGAGCAAGGTCCTGGCGCCCGAATGCCCTCAATACCCGCCTCGAGCATGGCCTGGACTTGCTCAGCGGCGGCCCGCGAGATCAGCCCGAGCGCCTGCAGACGCTGCGGGCGGCGATTGCCTGGAGTTACAACCTGCTCTCGCTGGAGGACCGCCAGGTCTTCCGTCGGTTGGCGGTCTTTGCGGGTGGCTTCACGCTTGACGCGGCCGAGGCGATTGGAGAGGGACAGGGCTGGCGCCCTGAGGGGGACAAGGCTGAAGCCTTGAGAGGGACAGCCCTGCGGGCTGATGGGGGAGAAAAAGGACGAACATGTCTCCCCCACGGGGCCGCAGCCCCGTCCCCCACAGGGCGATAGCCCTGTCCCCCACAAGGCGTCAGCCTTGTCCCCCTCTGCTCTCGATTCCGTTGCGGCGCTGGTCGACAGCAGTCTCCTTCGCGAGGTCGAAGGGCTTGGTGGCGAACCGCGGTTTGGCATGCTGGAGACCATCCGCGAGTTCGGCCTCGAATTGCTGGCCTCGGGCGATGAGGAGGAGGCCGTCAGGGCGGCGCACGCCGCCTGGTTTTTGGCGCTCAGCGAAGCCGTGGATGCCGACAACAGTTTGGCGGCCTCGAGTTGGCTGTCCCTGATCGAGTCGGAGCATCCCAACCTGCGCGCTGCCCTGGGTTGGTACATCACCCGGGGAGACGCGCCGTCCGCCGTGCGGCTGGCGGGCGCCCTCTGGCCATTTTGGCACTTTCGGAATCATTTCAGTGAAGGCGAATCGTGGCTGGATCAGGTCTTGGCGCTGCCGAGCGACGGCACGGACGAGTTCCGGGGTTCGGCCCTGTTCGGAGCGGGCATCCTGGCCTGGGTGCGGGGAGACTGTGACCAGTCCCGGGCCTGCCATGAGGAAGCGCTGACCCTGGCATCGAAGCGGGCCGACTCAAAGGGGCAAGGGCGCGCACTGTATGGCCTGGGCGAAGTGGCCCGGCAGATCGGCGATTACGACGCAGCCGCTGGGGCGTATCAGCAGGCGCTCGGCTTCTTCCGGGAGACGGGCGACCTCTTCTGGACGACGACGACGCTCGTTGGCCTGGGCCATATCAGGCACCGCCAGGGCGATTTAGACGGAGCGCTGGCCTGTGCGGACGAGGCGCTCGCCCTCTCCAGGCAAACCGGAAGTAGGTGGGGGGCCGCCTCGGCGCGGGTGGTGACGGCCATCGTCGCCCATGACCGGGGAGCGTTCGCGGACGCGGCACGGTATTGGGCGGAGAGCCTGGCTCTCTACGTGGAGCTTCGTGACTGGCGACTGACGGCGCAGATTGGGGCCGGAATTGCCGCCCTGGCGGTCGTTCGGGGCGAGTGCGAACAGGCGGCCCGGTTGTTCGGAGCGTCCGACGCGGTGCGGGCGGCGATAGGCGGTGGCGCGATGTCGACCCTGCGGGATTGGTATCTCCCCCGGTCTGGAGGAGGCTAGGGCAACACTCGGGGCTGAGGCGTTCGCGCGGGCGTGGGAAGCCGGCCAACAACTGCCAGTGGAAGATGCCGCCCGCGAGGTGGCGGCGGTCGCCGAGCGACTCCAACACGACGATGTACCTGGGCGGGCGGACACCGCCGCCCGAGGCCCGTCCGAAACAGGCCCAGTTCGGCCTTTCCCCGCGCGAACTCGAAGTCCTGCGTCTGCTGGTCTCCGGGCAGACCGACCGCGAGATCGGCGAGACGCTGTTCATCAGCCGGCGCACGGCCCAAGGGCACGTTGCCCGCGTATTCGACAAGCTCGGGGTGAGCACCCGGACCGCCGCCGTGACGATCGCGCTGACAGAGTTCGCTGGTCGAGCCTGATGCGGCCGAGTAGCACCGTGCCGGCGAGGCCCGCGTTTGTTGGTCGTCCCAGGGACGATCGCCCGCACGGATCGAGGTTGGATAACGGATGTTGAGCGCCTCTCCGGTCGACGACAACCGAGGTCAGCGGGGCACGATCCCCCGATACATCAGCCGGCTCGAGTCGCGCGCATTCACCTTGCCGCCCCAGCCTCTGACGTCGTTTGTCGGCCGTGAGCGTGAACTTGATGACCTGAGCACGTTGCTCCGCACCGATGCGGTGCGGCTCCTTACCATTACTGGCTCCGGCGGTGTGGGCAAGACCCGGCTCGCCCTGCGTCTGGCGGAAGAGCTGGAGTTGGAGTTCGCGGACGGCGCCGCGTTCGTACCGCTGGCCGCGGTCGTCGATCCCGACCTCGTCGTCGATGCAATCGCCCGCGAGGTCGGCGCCCGCGACATGGGCGATGGCGCCCTGACTGACCGGTTGCTCTACGCGATTGGCAACCGGCGCATGCTTCTCCTGCTCGACAACTTCGAGCAGGTCGCCGGCGCCGCTCCCGAGGTCACCCAGCTGCTGCGCGCATGCCCTGGGTTGAAGGTCCTCGTGACCAGCCGGGTGCCGCTTCATGTCGCCGGCGAGCAGGAGTACACCGTCTCGCCGTTGGCATTGCCTCCTCGTCAGGACCTCGACGCCGAACCGATCGAGAGTCCAGCCATTACCCTGTTCGTGCAGCGAGCCCGTGCCGTCCGGCCCGAGTTCGCTTTACAGGATGACAACCGGGCTGATGTCGCCGCCATCTGCGCCCGGCTCGATGGGCTGCCGCTTGCCATCGAACTTGCCGCCGCCCGCAGCAAAGTACTTTCGCCCACTGCCCTGCTAACCCGCCTGACGTATCCGCTGGAGGTGCTGAAAGGCGGGCCGCGCGACCAACCGATCGCGTCTGCAGACGATGCGCAACGCCATCGCCTGGAGCTACGAACTGCTCTCCATCGAGGACCAGGTGCTCTTCCGGCGGATGGCAGTCTTCTCCGGCGGCTTCAGCCTGGAGGCGGCCGAGGCGGTGGGAGAAGGAGGGAGCCAAGGTAGCGGCGCTGGTCCCTCCGCCCCATTGTCCCTCTCCGCGCTAGATGGCCTAGCGTCATTGGCCGACAAGAGCCTGATCTGGGGTGGAGAGGATGCGCGGGGCGAGCCGCGCTTCGGCATGTTGGAAACGGTCCGCGAGTTTGCCATTGAGCTCCTGGACGAGAGCGGGGAAGGCGACGAGATGCGCCGCCGCCATGCGGCCTGGTGCCTCGATCTGGCGATCTCCGCGGAGCCTGCCTGCCTGGGACCATTCGACGGCGGCAAGCTCGATCTGCTGGAAACGGAGTTCCCCAATCTGCGGGCAGCCATTGGCTGGCTGGAGGAGTCAGGTGACTTTGCATCCGCCCTCCAACTTGTCGCATCGCTCGGGGCGTTTTGGTACCTGCGCGGCCGTTTTGGGGAAGGCCGGGAGCGGCTGGCGGGTCTGCTGGCGGCTGGTAACGATGCGCCCGCCGATGTCCGGGCAAAAGGGCTCTTATTCGCGGGCTGGCTGGGGATCTTCAATGCCGACAATTCCCATGCCTTCGAGTGGTTGACCGAAGGGCTCGCTCTCTACCAGCGGCTGGCCGACGAAGAGGGTGTCATCGCGACCACGATCGTCCTGGGTGGGGCCGCGGAATACAGGAAGGACGACGACGAAGCCTGGGATCGGTATGCCGAAGCGTTGACTCGGTCCCGAGACCTCGGTCACCAGCGCCTCATTGTCTGGAGCCTGGTCAACCTGACCGATGCCGCGTTCCGGCGTGGTGATATCGACCGGTGCGCCGCGCTCGCGGAAGAGGCGCTGGAACGCGCCGACGCGCTCCAGGATCAGGTTCTGCGCGGCTCCGCGCTCGGATTGGCCGCCCAGGCCGCATTGGCGCGGAACGACCTGGACCGGGCGGAGCACCGTAGTCAGGAGTGCCTCTCCCTATCGCGGGCCCACGGCTACCAGTCGGGCATTGCCTTTGCCCTTGTTGGCCTGGCGGGGGTCGCCGTGGCGCGTGGGCACGCCGCCCGCGCGGCGCGACTCCTGGGCGCGGCCAGTGCCGTCCTGGAAGCGGTCGGCATTCCGATGGCGTTCAACCACGAGCAGCAGCGCCGCACCCATGCCGCCGCCCGGGGAGCGCTGACCGAACCAGAGTTTGCGGCCGCCTGGGATACTGGCCGAACGACGCCGATTGACGACCTGCTGGCCGAGGTCGACGTGGAAATCCGAGTGCGAGCGCCGGTGCCGCCCGGCGTGAAGATTCTCTCCTGTCCTTCCGCGAAGTGGAGGTCCTGCGCTTGCTGGTCGCAGGTCAGACGGATCGCGAGATTGCCGGAAATCTCTTTATCAGCCCGCGCACGGTGCAGGGGCACGTCGCCCATATCTTCGACAAACTCGGCGTGAATACCCGCACGGCGGCTGTGGCCGCCGCGCTCCAATCGGGCCTGCTAGACGGCGAGTATCCGTCCTCGTAAGCTCTTTGCCATGCCGAATGACGTGTTGGGATCGCCGGCGATCTCTCGTGGGGATGAGCAATGTCGAGTGTTTCCCCAATCAGCCCGGAGATGAGCGTCGTCGGGGCCATCTCCCAAATCGCGGGGCGATTCGATCCTCTCAGCGTGACTCCTCCTCCCCAATCGCTGACGTCGTTCATCGGACGTGAGGACGAACTGCGAGCGGCGGAGGTACTACTCCACGACGGCCAGGTCCGATTGCTCACCGTGACCGGACCCGGAGGCGTGGGGAAGACCCGGTTTGCGCTCCGGTTGGCGGAGAGATTGGCGCCCGCGTTTGCCGACGGGATGGCATTCGTTTCACTCGGCTCGCTCCTTGATCCCAGCCTCGTGCTCAGCACCGTCGCATCTGCGTTGGGACTTCGCGTGGCGGGCGGCGGTCAAGTGCAATCGGAGCAGATCCAGTTTGCCCTCCAGGGGAAGCGCTTGCTCATGGTGCTCGATAACTTCGAGCAAGTGGCCCCGGCAGCTCCGGACATTGCCAGGCTGATCGCCGTGTGCCCGGGCCTGACGGCGCTGGTGACCAGCCGAGCGGCGTTGCGGATCGCCGGTGAGCAGGAGTTCTCGTTACCGCCCCTGGCTCTGAGTCGTGAGACGCGAGACGTGAGACGTGAGAACGAAGTCCCTACTCACGACTCACGACTTACGACTCACGACTCGGAGGCGATGGAGCTATTCGTGCAGCGGGCCCGCGCCGTGCGACCCGCATTTGCCGTTACCTCGGGAAAATGCTCTGACTGTGCTCGATATCTGCCGCCGGCTCGACGGTCTGCCGCTCGCGATCGAGCTGGCGGCGGCCCGCACCAAGGTCCTCCCTCCTGCCGTCCTGCGGACCCAACTAGAACATGGGATGGGCCTGCTCACCGGCGGACCGCGGGACCAACCAGAACGGCTCCAGACCTTGCGCGGCGCGATCGCCTGGAGTTACGACCTCCTCCCGGCCGCCGAGCAGGCCGCGTTTCGGCGGCTGGCGATTTTCTCTGGCGGGTTCTCGCTGGAGGCCGCTGAAGACGTGAGTCGTGAGACGAGAGACGTGAAAAGAGAGAAGAACGATTCTCTTACTCACGTCTCACGTCTCTCGTCTCTTGACTTGATCGAATCCCTTGTCGATAGCAGTTTGATCCGCCAGGAGGAGTCACCGGGCGGGGACGCGCGCTTCGGGATGTTGGAGACGATCCGAGAGTTCGGCTTGGAGATGCTGGCCGCGAGCGGCGAGGGAGATGCCGTTCGGGCAGCGCACGCGGCCTGGTATCTGGCGCTCACCGAGCGGGCGGAGCCCGACATGGGGCCAACGCAGACCATGTGGCTGAGCGTGCTGGAATCGGAACACCCGAACCTACGCATGGCGCTCGATTGGTTCATCGCCAAGGGCGACTCACCCTCCGCACTACGCCAGGCGGGCGCGCTCTGGCCGTTCTGGTTCTTCCACAACCACTTCCAAGAAGGCGTGAGTAGGTTGGAGCGAGCCCTCAACCTGCCTGGCCGCTCCGAAGGAACGGCGGATATCCGAGGCGTGGCCCTGCTTGGAGGCGGGATACTGGCCTCGGTGCTCGG
This sequence comes from uncultured Chloroflexia bacterium, assembly GCA_963849635.1. Taxonomy (GTDB): domain Bacteria; phylum Chloroflexota; class Chloroflexia; order Thermomicrobiales; family UBA6265; genus CAVRUD01. The sequence continues at coordinate 58,043 of CAWKIA010000016.1, forward strand.
CGATTTCGATCGCGCCAGCTCATGGCACGAAGAAGGTCTGGTGCTGGCCCAAGTAGCTGGCGATCCAACTGGCCAGGCCAGGGCTCTCTTCGGAATTGGTGGGGTGGCACGCCATCGGGGCGATGATGCGGCGGCGATTGCCGCGCTTGGCGACGCACTCGCGCTCTTCAGGTCAATCGGCGATCTCTCCTGGATGGCCAGCACCCTGAATGGCCTCGGCAATGTCGCCCATCGCATGGGTGATCTCGATGGGGCGGCGGCATATGGGGAGGAGGCACTGGCCATCTCCCGCCGACTCGGAGAAGAGTGGAGCACGGCGGAGGCACTGGGGATTGTTGCCGTGGTCGCCCATGACCGGGGCGATCTGGAACGGGCGGCTGCGCTCTGGGCGGAGAGCCTGGAGGTGTACTCGGCGCTTCGGGACCAGCGTGCGATAGCGCGCACCGTCGCGGGGCTCGCCGTCGTTGCGGTCGCACATGGCCACTATGTGGAAGGCGCCCGGCTCTTCGGCGCATCCGAACGGATCCAGGACGCGATCGGCGCCAGTCAAATCGCGATGCGGCGGTCGTGGTACCAGCCTCGGCTGGCGGAGGCACGGACGTGGCTCCGTGCGAGCGAGTTCGAGTCCGCCTGGGCGGCAGGGCGGGCACTCACGACGGAGGAAGTTGTCGCGGAGGCCCGCTCCGTGGCAGAAGAGCTACAAGCAATCGGGGCAGAGAATGCTCGCGGGGGGGCCAGCCCGGGGCGGCATGGCCTCTCTCCACGTGAGGTCGAGGTCCTGCGGCTGCTCGTGGCCGGGCAAACAGACCGCGAGATCGGCGAGTCCCTGTTCATCAGTCGTCGAACGGCCCAGGGGCACGTTGCCCGGGTGTTCGACAAACTCGGTGTGAACACGCGCACCGCCGCTGTGACGGCCGCCATCTCTTCAGGCATTCTGGACGATCCTCCCGGACCCTAGTATGTGGGCATCTGGGATTACGTGAGTAATCGACCGATTGCGGTATCGGGAAACACGTAATCCGATAGAGCAATCTCGACGGTGCTCCTCGGTGTGGGCGAAGGCAGGATGAGGACATGCCCAAACGGGCAACGAGCGGTCAACCGCTCGACCTCATCCCGGCCCTCGTGCCGGTTGCCAAGGAGCACCCGATGTCTTCCTCCACCAACATCCTGCCCTTCACCGGAGCGTCGTCCCTCAGCCGTCGTGCTCTCCTCCGTGCCGCTGCCGCCGTCGGAGTATCGGGAGCGGCGCTCGCCTCGCTGCGCGGTCCTGGCTCCGGAAGTGTCTGGGCTGCTGACCCGCTGAAGGGCCAGATCGACGCCGCCCTGGCCGAATTCGTCGCCAGCGGGTTCCCGGGCGTCGCCGTCCGAGTCGAGCAGGCCGGCAAGACGCTTTACAAGGGAGCGGCTGGCCTGGCGGACGTCGAGCAGGAAGTCTCCCTCAAGGTTGGGGACCGGCATCGGATCTACAGCATCGCCAAGGCCTTCACCGCCACCGTTGCCCTGCAGTTGGTCGACGAGGGTGTCTTCTCGCTTGATGACACGGTCACGAGCTGGCTGGATGCGCCCGAGGTGGCGAAGATCCCCAATATCGACCAGATCACCATCCGCCAGATCCTCAACCACACCAGCGGCATCTACGACTTCGCCGATGACAACGACAGCTCATTCTGGGTTGATGCCTTCCTTGGGCCGGATGCGGACTGGTCGAAGATCTGGACGATGTCGGAACTCCTCGCCTACGCCGACGGTGCCAACCACGCGCCCTACTTTGCCCCCGGCGAGGGCTACTTCTACTCCAACACCAACTACATCTTGGTCGGCCTGATCGTCGAGAAGGTAACTGGCAACACCTATGGCGATGAGATCCAGACGCGAATCCTCGACCCGCTCGGCCTGAAAGACACCTTCTTCGTCACCGGCGCTGAGATGCCGGAACGAGTTGTCAACCCCTATCAGCTCGTCGAGGGCCAGGCGCTGAGCGTGGCGCAGAGCAACCTCTCCTGGGCGTGGACTTTTGGCGGCATGGTCTCCACGCTCGCCGATCTCGCCCGGTTCGGCGAAGCGCTGTATAGCGGCGAGTTGCTGACGGCGGATTCGTTCGCCGAGATGTTCACCCTGGTGCCTTCCAACAAGCCGGGCAAGTTCGAAGGCCTGGGCATCTACAAGATCGGGTCAGCGAGCGGCGAGCTTATCGGGATGGACGGAACGGGCCCCGGCTCAAACTCGAGCATGATGCGCCTCGAAAGCGCGGATCTCACGGTATTCGTGCTCACCAACCTTGCTGGGGATGGTGCTGATCCCGATCCTATCCGCGACGAGGTCTTCCGCCTCGTCCTCGAATCCACGAACTAGTTCACCACGACTCCAAGCCACGCTCGCTGCCACTGTGTGGCAGCGGGCATGGCCGGCCTCTTCCGCCAGCTAACGACGGTGCGATCGACACCTACATTCGAAAGGACACCGACGTGCACGCGCTCGACACAATCATTCGGACACAGACGGCCAAGGTCGTCAACCGGCGTGAACTGCTGACCTGGGCCGCCGCCTCGGGGCTATCCCTCGCGGCGCTGACCGCCTTACTCTCGACTGATGCACAGGCTGCTGGTTCCCTCGACGCCGATCTCGAGGCGGCGATGGCGGCCGGCGTCGGTGCTGGACTGCCCGGCGTCGTCCTGCGCATTGAGCGCGGTGGAACCCTGATTTACGAGGGCGCGTCCGGCGTCGCCAGCATCGAAGAGCAGACGCCCCTCACGACCGATCATCGGTTCCGGCTCGGCAGTATCGCGAAGACCTTCACCGCCACCGTCGTGCTCCAATTGGTCGACGAAGGCGTCCTCTCGCTGGACGATATCGTCACCCAATGGCTCGATGACGATGCCGTCGCCCGCATCCCCAACATCGACCAGATCACGATCCGGCAACTGCTCAACCACACCAGCGGCATCTACGACTACGCGGACGAGTCGGACAGCCCGCTCTGGGCGGTCTACCTTGGAGAGAACCCCGATTGGGGAAAGGTCTGGACGCTGCCCGAGCTGCTGGCGATTGCGGACGGTGCGAACCATCCGCCGTACTTCGCCCCAGGGGAGAGCTTTCATTACTCCAATACCGGCTACGTTCTCGCCGGCCTGATCGTCGAGCAGGCAACCGGCAACCGCTTCGTGGATGAGCTGACCAGTCGAGTCCTGACGCCGCTCGGCCTGAAGGACACCTTCCTGGCCGAAGGGGGCGAGATCCCGGACGGCACGGTCGATTGCTACCACCTGCTCGATGGCCAGCTCATCAACGTGACCCCCATCAACCTGTCGTGGACCTGGGCGGCCGGCGGCGTCGTCTCGACCGCGGCCGATGTAGCCCGGTTCGCCCAGGCCGTCTTCTCAGGGGAGCTGATCTCTGCGGAATCGCGCGCGGAGATGTTCGCTTTCACCCCGGACCCGGACCCACGTTTGGCCGGCATCGGCTGGGGCATGGGCGTCTGGACGATCCCCTCCGACGCCGGTGAACGATTGGAAGCAGGCGGCGGCGGGACAGGATTTACCGCGAGCATGATCTCGTTCCCCGATGACGACCTGATCGTCGTGACACTGACGAACTGCGCCGGACAAGAGGGCACCCTGACAACCGCCCGCGAGGAGGCGATTCGCCTCGCTCTCGCGGCCGCCTAACCGGGTCGATATGGCCCGTTCTAGCTCCGGCACATCGCCGGTGGAGGAAGATGACATGAACCCCAAGCTCGCCCTGATACCCCAGAAACCGACCACTTCGCGTCCGATCGCCCGAGTCGTCAGCGGCTTGCTGATCCTCGCGCTCCTGGTGGCGACAATTGGCAGTGTCACCGCGTTCGCCCAAGATGCCACTCCCGCTGCGCCCACATCTGCGTTGGCCGCCCTCGGGTATCCCGAGTTGCGGCTGGTCGCGACGGACACCGGGTTCGAATCGCCTGACGAGGTTCCGGCTGGCCGCTACCTGATCGTTCTCGACAATCAGGGAACTCCCGGCGGCCCTGCTCAGGTCAGCGATGTGAACCTGATCCAACTGCCAACTGGCGTGCAGATCGACGAGTTGAACGCGCTCTTGTTTGGCGAGAGTGCATCCCCGCCGGACTGGTACGGCGGGATCGTGTCGTCCGGTGGCTTCTACGTCGAGGCCGGGGAGACCGGCTACGCCGTCCTCGATCTCGAACCAGGAGCCTGGTATGTCGGTGTCGGGGATGCGAATCCCTTCGTCCCGCTGACCGTCACCGAGAACACGAGCGCGACTCCCGGCGCCTTCCCTGACCCCGTGGCGGACGTGACCGTCGAGTACGCCGAGTTCGCCCTCGATCTGCCCGATCAGATTCCGGCCGGCAACCAGGTGTGGCACCTGTCGAACCCGGGAGATCAGCAGCACGCCCTCACCTTCGCCCGGACACCGGAGTTGTTGACGATCGAGCAAGTCCAGGCGTTCGTCACCCAGCTGGGTAGTGGAACGCCTCAGGCCGGTGCACCTGATCCGGCCAGCGTCGAGATCCTCACATCCGAACTGAAAAACCTCTCACCGGGCCGCGAGATCTGGGTCGAGTTGGAACTCGAGCCAGGAGCGTACGCGGTGATCTGTGGCATTCCTGACCCGGATACCGGCGCTCCCCACGTCCTGCTTGGGGAGGTAGATACCTTCATCGTGGAGTAGGGAGGCGATGGCACCCGCTCACGCAACAGCGTCCATAACCATTCCGGGCGCCGGGCGGCAAGTACCGCCCGGCGCCCGTGCTTTTCAGCTTGTGTTCCAATGGCATGCAAATCAGCGGCAGAGCGGGTGGCCGGAATGCCGCCGGAATCGCATCGGCTCGGAGGCGCGGTACTTCATGTCGCTGCATCCATCGCACGAGCGAGGTTTTTCGTACCGGCGACGCTGACCCCGTTCATCGGCCGCGAAGCACTGATCGCGTCGGTCGGGGAGTTGCTCCGCCGCGAAGATGTCCGGCTGCTTACCCTGACCGGCACCGGCGGCGTGGGCAAGACACGGCTTGCCCTCCGCGTCGCCGCCGAAGTCACCGAGCACTTTCCAGACGGGGTAGTCTTCGTCCCTCTGGCCGCGATCGAGGATCCCGCCCTCGTCGGGGCCACGATCGCACGCGCGGTGGGCGCGCAGGGGCCGGACGACATGCCGGTCGTCGATCGTTTGGCGGCGAGCCTGGCCGAGCGGCGCATGTTGCTGGTGCTCGATAACTTCGAGCACGTGGTCGCGGCCGCGCCGGTGGTGACCGAGATCCTGGTCGCCTGCCCGGAGGTCAAGGCGCTGGTGACGAGCCGGGCGGTGTTGCGCATCTCGGGGAGCGCGCCGTCGCGGTGCCGCCCCTCGGCATGCCGGATGAGTCGCGGGAGATGCTCGCCGCCGAGGCGGTCCGCCTCTTCGTCGACCGGGCGCAGGCGGTGAAGGCGGATCTCGTCGTGGGGCCACAGGACGCGCCGATCGTGGCCGCGATTTGCCGGCGCGTCGATGGATTGCCCCTGGCGATCGAGCTGGCCGCCGCCCGGATCGCCGTCTTACCTCCGGCCGCGTTGCTGGCCCGGTTGGACCACCTCCTGCCCTTGCTGACGGGCGGCGCCCGGGATCTACCCACCCGCCAGCAGACGATGCGGGGCGCGATCGCCTGGAGTTACGACCTGCTCTCCCCGGCCGAACAGACGCTGTTCCGCAGGCTCGCCGTCTTTGTGGGTGGATTCACGATCGAGAGCGCCGGAGAGGTGGCGGCCGCCGCGGGCGATGGAGGACTCGATATCCTCGACGGGATTGCCTCGCTCGCCGGTTCGAGCCTGCTGCGCCAAGTAGAGGGGACCGGCGGCGAGCCGCGCTTCGCGATGCTGGAGACACTGCGCGAGTTCGGGCTCGAACAGCTCGAGGCAAGCGGCGAATCCGACGCCACCCGGGATGGCCACGCCGCCGCCTTCGTCCGGTTCGCCGAGCTGGCCCAGCCCGAACTGAGCGGGCCGGATCAGATGACGTGGGTGGAGCGGATCGAGGCGGATCTGGGCAACATCCGCGCCGCGCTCGGCTGGCTCCAGGAGCGGGGTCAGATCGGACCGGCCCTCTGCCTGATGGCAGCACTGAGCTGGATCTGGTCAATGCCGGGACTTTGCCAGGAGGGACTCGACCGGATTCGGGCGCTGGTGGCATATCCGGACGCCGATCGATTTCCAGCGCCATTGGCGGATGTCCTCTCCACCGCTGGGAACATCGCCGACATCCTGGACGACCGCCCCGTGGCGCGGGCCAACTACGAGCGCGCCCTGGCACTCTACCGCGGGCTGAATGACCGCCGGAACGTGGCGGGAACGTTGCGCGGTCTCGGCAGCGTGGCCATCGGCGACGACGACCCGGACCGGGCCAGTGTTCACCTTGAAGAGGCGCTCGACATTGCTCGGGAGATCGGCGACGACTGGAATGTGGCGGCGGCGTCGAACCATCTCGGAGTTGTCGCGCTCGCCCGCGGCGATCTGGCCCAATCGATGCGGTACCGCGAGGAAGCGCTGGCCAGATGGCGAGCGTTGGGCGGACCGGCACATGTCGCCAAGGCCCTGCTGTCCGTCGGCTGGGCAGCTCTGGCGGCGGGGGATCTGACCCGGGCGTTGGACGCCTACCGTCAGTTTGTCGAGTTGGCCGATCCGTTGATTGACGACTGGTTGATCGCCGAGGGCCTGATGGGTGTGGCCGGTCTTTTCGGCGCGACGGGCGAGGACGAACGTGCCGCGCGTCTCCTGGCGGCCTCTGACGCGATTCGAACCCGCATCGGTATTCCCGCGAGGCCGGTCGACCGGCGCATCGTCGAGGGGATGATCGCGGCGATCCAATCATCGATCGGCGAAGAGGCGTTCTCGGCGGCCCAGGCCACTGGTGCGGCGCTCTCACTCGAAGACGCAGCCGCCGAGGTCCAATCGGTGGCATCGATTACGCTCCCCGCTCCAGCAGTGCGGCCCGCTGAGCCAACTGCCAGTGCCGCATCACTGCGAGGGCTGACATCCCGTGAGATCGCCGTCCTGCAATTGGTTGCCACGGGGATGTCCGACCGCGAGATCGGCGATGCGCTCTTCATCTCCCGCCGGACAGTCTCCAAGCATGTCGCGTCAATTCTGGCCAAGCTCGATGTGGCGACCAGGGCGGCAGCGTCGTCCGAAGCGGTCCGCCTCGGCCTCTCCTGAACTCCTGTCCCCCCAGGGCGGCTGCGTCCTACGTACATCTCCCCATCCGTCGTCACTCCCACCCAGCCTGACATACTGGGAGGTCTCCCGATGCGTGACGACCGCGGGGGGCCGATGATGTGTATGAGCCGAGTTCGGCTCCCGGTTCTGAACGGTGATCCGGTCGACCAACAGGAGGAGTGCGGCCCATGGAGCGAGCCTGCCTGACCGTCCCGATCCTGCCCGGCAGGACCGGCGCGGCGCTGGAGCTGATGCGGTCGATCGCGGAGGAGTGGCGCCCCGGATATGAACTGCTGCTAGAGCGCCTCGGGATTGCCCGGCAGGCCTGGTTCCTGGCCAGCGGCCCCTGCGGCGATGAGTTGGTGGCCTATATCGAGTGCGCCGCCTGGGCCACGTCCTTCGACCACTTGATCCGCTCGCGCAATTCCTTCGACACCTGGTTCAAGGCGAGTCTGGCCGAGGTGACTGGAACAGATTTGGCCGACCTCCCGATCGGGCTGCCCCAACCCCGCCTGCTGTTTAGCTACACCGCTTGACCTGTATCGTTGCATTCCATGACTGAGGGAGGATCGCGCGATGACCGTTTCGTTGGGTACAAGAGCGCTGCAGGCCATGTCCATCGGATTGATTGCCGTGCTCGTGGTGGTGGGCGTAATGGCGCCCATGGCCAGTGCCTACGCTCGGCAGAGTGATCCGGCATCAGCCGCGGTGGGACCTATCGTTGGCGAGCGGGTGCGCATTTCCGATTCCAATGGCGAGGAAGCGGCGGCGGTCTCGGTCGCACGCTTGGAAGATCCGTACGAGTTGCAGCTTGCCGAGCCAGGTTTCCGGTACGTGCTTGCCGAGGTCGTCGTCGAGTACACCGGCAACGACGTTATCGAGGCAGAAGCCAACAATTTCACCATCCTGGACACCCAAGGGTTCACGTACGATGCGGAAACCGCCTTCCTGCATCGCCTTGACGGCCCGGAGGACGGCGGAGAAACGCCTGGTCAGGCGTGGGGCACTGAGTTGCTCTTCCAACTGCCGGTGGATGCCGTGCTTGCCCAGGTTCGCTTCGGCGAGTTGCCCCTTGTGGATCTGCGCCCTGAGCGCGTCACGCATGGAGACGTCGTCTCGATCGTTGGGCCGGACCGCGCTGAACTGGCGAATATCTCGGTGGGACCGCCCAGTGACCCATACGAGATCCCATTGGAAGTTACCGGGATAGTCCTCGAAAACGAGCGCTACGTTGCCTACTCCGTGGAAGTGACTGCGACCGGTGATCGCCCATTCGTCGTCGATCCGGCCGACTTCTGGGTCATCGACGACCAGGGCGTGGTCACCCGTGAGATGCCGCGCGGCGAATACCAGAGCGATCCCAATGGGCCGTGGCTCCAGCCCAACGACGGCCTTCAACCGGGCGAAACCGCGAGCGGTCTGATCAAATTCCTGCTCCCGGACGGCGTTACCCCGCAGACGGTGTTCTACTCACCAATCCGTGACGATGTCGACCAGTTCATTGTCCTGGCGGAGCCCGACGAACCGCCGCCGGCGGCGACGTCTGAGCCCATCTGGGTCGCCACTCCGGACGCCGTCACGCCGGGATGCGAAGGTGTGGTCGAGTGGGCGGAGGAATTGTTGGGCCGTTTGGTTCAGGCGAGCGATGGCGTGGATGTCGAGATCCTGGACGATCCGGCGTCCGCCGACCCGGCATCACTCCGCCAGGCGGCGGCGACATTCGACACCCTGGCCACCGAACAGACCGCGAGCGTGCCACCCCCGGCAGCGGCCGAGGCAAACACCGCAACCGCCAACTATTTCTCCGAGATTTCCGATTGGCTCGAGGCGGTGGCGTCCGCCGTCGAATCCGGCGACCAGGCCAAGATCGACGAGACCGTCGCGGCCCTCGCCGAGATCGGCGCGAGACTAAACGCCGCGTTTGCGGACCTCGAATCGACCTGCCCCGAAGTCGTGGACCTGCTTTAGCGACCTCGCCTTTCGATCAATGAGGACGGTCTTGAGCGCCACCCCAACGGGCAGGGAATGGAAGAATCGTCGCTCGGTTCGGCGAGCCGAGTCGGGCTTCGGCTCCGACCCAGACCTCCTCAGCGGCCCGTTCGGTCCGGTTCCTCGTCCGATGCCACCGATTGGCGGGCAGATCCGGCCCGAGCACGCTCAAGCCGATGGAAAACGTGAATGTCTCCGTTCGATCTTCTACCGCACGATGCGACTCCTGGGGGGACTGCTCCCAGATTGACTCTGCTATGATCTAACCGAACTGACTAGGTGAATGTCGTCTCGGGGAAGCGGCGGATCGATATCGGGCGACGCACCGCGTGCGCCTGTACAGACGGTTGCTCCAGGGCTGAGCACGGATCGCGGGCAGTGCGGCGAAAGGTATTCGACGAGCGCTTTAGGGGTCTCTGCACACACATCGCCCGCCCCACCCGTTTAGCCTCGGAGAGGCTGTAGTGTTCAGCCCGGGCCGTCAGCCCCGGGCGGCTGGGACACGCGGCCACTCTTCTCGACGAACACTCAATAGGCAGACGAGAGGCCCCGCCAAAGCGGGGCCTCTCGTCTGTACTTTCGGGCAATAGACCGCTCAGGCCAGCGGCGCCAGGGCCGCCGCCAGCGGTTCGAGAATGGCGGGAGAGAGCGGTGGCCGCAGGTAGATAATCGCAAGTTCGGCCCCCGCTTCGCCCAGGGCCGCCGCGTCGGCCGCAGCCCTGGCGACATCGTTGTCGTCGTTGAGGCGAACGTGGGTGGAGAGCAGGATTTCCTTGGGGTCGCGGCCGATGTCCTGGCAGTGTGCGTGCAGCACGTCGCGCTTGTGGGCGAACTCTACCGGGTCGGTGCCGCCGTAGTTCCAGTGCTGGGCGTACCTGGCGGTGGTGAGCAGCGTGCGCTTCTCGCCGCTGCCGCCGATGCAAATCGGGGGATGCGGCGTCTGGGGGCCTTTCGGCTCGTTGCGGGCCTCGTCCAACGTGTAGTAGGCGCCCTGGTAGCTGGACGTCTCCCGGGTGAGCAGCCGGACGAGCACTTCGCAGGCCTCTTCGAAGCGGTCGCTGCGCTCGCGCCGGTCGCCCAGCTCGATCCCGTAGGCGCCCGATTCCTCCTCGTTCCAGCCCGCGCCGATCCCTAGTTCAAGGCGACCGTTCGAGATGATGTCGACGGTGGAGACCATGTTCGCCAGCACCGCGGGGTGGCGATAGTGGATGCCGGTGACGAGGCAGCCCAGCCGGAGCCGGGTGGTCGCCTGAGCGAGGGCGGCCAGCATCGACCAGCCCTCCAGGCAAGGACCGGTCGAATCGCCGACGATCGGGTAGAAGTGATCGAAGTTCCACCCCGACTCGAAGAGCTCGATCCCGTCGCCCTCTTTCCAGACGGCGAGCACATCGCTCCAGGTCGTGTTCTGGTTGGCGGTCTTGAAAGCGAAGCGCACGGACAAATCCTTCCCGCGCCATGGCGCATCTCACGTACCGGTCGACTTCGCCTTAAGGGTATGCGGTCTTTGCAGGATGCGCGAGCCAATCTGGATGGATTTCTATAGTCGGTCGCGAAGCCTGTCGATTTCCGTGAGGCCCAAACGACTAAGTAGTGAAGGCGGCAGATGGCCGCAGGGGAATCTCAGAAGGGAGCATGAGATGTCAAGCGTCGCACTTTCCGGATCACTCGTCGCCGATTCGCGCACCGATCGCCAGCGGAAGGGAGCAGGGGTTAGCAAGGGGCGCTTCGCCAAGATCGCCCTGGCCACAACCATCCTCGCCACCCTCGCCAACGTCGCCGTCTACTTCCTGGCCGACCTCTTCGTCAACTACCACCCGGACTTCGTCATCCTTCAGAACGTCTCCCCGGCGGTGATATTCACCGTGATCCCTGGGGTGGTCGGCTCACTCCTTTACGCTGGTCTGCTGCGCTTCACCGCCCATCCCGTCCGCATCTTCAAGGTCGTCGCGGCCATCGTCTTCGTCGTCACGACGGTCCCGGATTTCACCTACATCCCGGGGGTCGAGGGCGCCTCGACCGCGCAGGCCGCCGTTCTGGTCCTCATGCACGTCGTCGCCGCTGGCATCATCACCGGCATGCTGACGAAGCTCGCCCGGCCCGGGCAGTCCTGATCGACACTCGTCAACCACTCGCGCCGAACCCGATAGGGATTGAGTGACTTCAACATCGGAATCCAGGACAACCAAGGGACCGGGTGACAGGGGTGTAGATATCCCTGTTACCCGGCGTTAAGGGACATACGGTGGTAGCGGGGCAATCCGGTCGCTGTCAATGCTCTAATTGGAATCCCAACGTTCGTCTCGCTGACTTAAACGAACTGCTGACTAGACCTACTACCTCGCGCAGGGTCATCGTTCCGATCGGACCGAGGAGCGATGCCGTCCCGCTCTAACCTGTCATCCCGAGCTTGTCGAGGGATCTCGAAGGGCACGTGATAACACCAATGCCCTGGCGTCCGAGAAAACGGCACGGTTCTCTCGCACGCTCCGGCACCATCGGACCGCGGTCTCCTTCGAGATCCCTCGAGAAGTGTGCGGACCGGAGAGAGGGGTAACAGGTGTGCGGGGACATAGGTTACACCGCGTCTGGGGTGGCGAGGTCGAGGGTGGCGACCTCACGCCGACAAAAGACGACCTGGAAGCGGTCATCGGTGGTGGTCGGCCGCACCGCCACCGGCAGCCCGATCAGGCCGCGACTGACGAACCAGCTCCGACCGCGGAAGCTGATCGCCCCCTGGTCCCGCACCAGGCGGACCTGATCATCCGGCCCGTAGGCGATCGGCGGCAGCGGCTCGGGAAAGGCCCGGGAACTGGCGGCGTAGCGGCTGGCGGGCACGGCGTAGGCGAGGGCCTCATGCGGGCGGTCGTGGTTGTAGACCTGGCGGAAGGCGTCGAAGGCGGGCTGGCAAGCAGCCAGATCAGGGAGGGAACGATGGGCGAAGACATCGGCGGCGATCGTGCCGTGCATGCGCTCGACCTTGCCCTGGGTCTGGGGGTGGTAGGCGCGCCCGTGGCGCGGGGAGATTCCCAGGCGCAGCAGCCAGGCCTCCAAGGCGGTGAGGCCGCCGCCGCCGCTGGTGCCCCAGGGCGGGCCGTTGTCGGTCAGGATCGCCCGGGGCAACCCGTAGCGGCGGAAGCAGGCGGTCAGGTGCGCCTGGACCACCTCTTGCTGCTCGCAGGAGCAGGCGACAAGGGCGAGCAGGAAGCGGGAATGGTCGTCGAGGATGGTCAGCGGGTGCACCCGCTGACCATCCTCGACGGGGCGGTGGCCCAGGAAATCGAGTTGCCACAGGTCGTTGGGCGCGGCGTGCTCGAAGCGCTGCCACGGGTGCGGGGTGTCGGCGGCCGCGGCCAGGAGGTCGTGGCGGCGCAGGATCGCGGTGATCGTGCTCGGCGCCGGGACGTCGCCACCCCTGCTGCTGCAGGCAGTGGTGGATCTTGCGCCCACCCCATGTCGGATGCGCCCGCCGCACCGCCACCACCCGCTCCTCCAGGGCAGCCGGTGTCCGAGCCGGCGACCGCAGCGGACGCCGCGACCGATCGGCCAGCCCCGCCGCCCAGCCGCCGCCCAGCGGTCGAGCCACTTGGAGCCCGTCTTGGCGCTGATCTCATAGCGCCGGCACAACCCCGCACGTTGGCGTCCTCCGTCCGGCCAGTTCCACGACCTCCTGGCGCAACGTCATCACCGACTGCTCCTGCCACGGCATCCTCCGGCCCTCCTTTGGCCCGAGCATGCCGCATCAGGTGTTACCCCTCTCCCGGTCTGAACAGACAAGCTCGGGATGACGGGGACTGCGTCATGGCGTTGTTGGAACGACCTCCAAGGAATGCCATAAAGCCTGCACTGGGTAGTACGTCATTGAAAACCTTCGCGGGTGGCAAGGGCCACGGCCGCAACCCGAGAGTTGACGCCCATCTTGGCCATGATGTTGTCGACGTGATGGCCGGCGGTCTTGGGGCTAATAAAGAGGGCGTCGGCGAGATCGCGGTTCGTGGTCTTCCCGGAGACCAGGGCATGCAAGACCTCCCGCTCCCGAGGCGTCAGCCCGATCGTGATCGGCGCCCGTTCGGCGGCAGGGTGGTCCTCAGGTTCAGGGGCCGCGCCGGTTGGGGAGAATGCCAGCGCCTCGGCGACTCCAGCCGACGTGCTCAGCGCCCTGCCCGCGGTCAGCCCTGCCGCGTACGCATCGTCGCCAAGGCGTTCCCGTGTCTCGGTCGGGCCGCGCTCGTCGTGAAAGACTTCGCCGCTGATGAGCGTGCCAGTCGCTTCCTGGATCCCGGCGGCTACCCCGAGCAGGCGGGCGGCGGCGGCGGGTTGCCCGAGGCGGGTCGCGACCAGGGCGATATCGACGAGCGTCGAGCCGACGCTGCCGACGTCGCCGTGTTCCCAGAAGGTGCGCAGGCAGGCCTGACGGAGCATGAGTGAGCGCGGCAGGTCGTTCTGCTCCAGCGCGATCGAACTCAGGATTCCTTGCAGCCGCGCGGCCCCCCAGTCGACGCCGTGGTCCGTGTACATGCGCCGGCTGTGCTCGAAGAGCCGCGCGGCCGCGTCCAGGTCGCCTGAGATGCGGGCGAGGTGGCCCTTGAGTGTGTACGACACGGGGTGCCATGTGCCCGGCTCGATCTGCTGGGTGAGGGGATCAAGGTCCGCGACGATCTCCTTCAGTGCATCGATATCCCGGTTGCGCGTCGCCAGCAAACCCAAGAAAAGAGCGCCCGCACCTGCCCGATCACATCCCCATTGACCTGGAACAGGAGCCGGCTCTCGCGCTAACGCCGCCTTGGCAGTGGAAACGTCTTGCTGGACGAACGCGAGGACGCCCAGACCGCCCAGCGCCGCGGCGCGAGCCTCGCCCGAGGCGGCGTCTCCCCGGGCGAGGGCCCGGTCGATCCAGGCGCGTCCCTCTGTAACATAGCCGCGCGTGTGGAAATACCGCTCCATCCCCGCCGACAGGCGCAGGGAAACATCGAGATCCCCGACGGTGGCCTCGGGGCGGAGCAACCAGCCGAGGGCGGCTCGGATGTTGTCGATCTCCGTGCCGAAGTGAGCCAGGGTTGCCGGTTCGCTTGCGCCGAAATCCTTCATGTACGCGTGGTTCACGAGATCGGCGAACAGTGCCGCGTGCCGACTCCTCACCGCGGCATAGTGTCCACCCGCTTCCAGCCGCTCCTGCGCGTATTCTCGGATGGTCTCTAGCATGCGGAAGCGGGTTTCCCCGTTGGGCTGGACATCCTGGAGGACGAGACCGCCATCGACGAGGTCGGCGAGGTGGTCGAGCACGCTGTCTGGGTCCACGGTGAGTGCATTGACCGCGGTTGGTCCCAACGGGGACGGCGCGACGAGTGTCTCCGCGGTCTCGATCGTGAAGCCGCCAGCGAAGACCGCGAACGCCTGGAGGAGCCGCTGCTGGTCGGGAGGGAGGAGATCGTAGCTCCAGGCGATCGTGTCGCGAAGCGTGCGCTGCCGGTCCGGGAGATCGCGAGGGCCGCCCGTGAGGACATTGAGCCGGTGATCGAGCCGGAGTAGGAGGGCCGCGGGCGAGAGGACGCGGGTGCGGGCGGCGGCCAGCTCGATCGCGAGTGGCAGGCCATCGAGCCGGCTGCAGATCTCTTCCACGGTCGTCAGGTTGGCGCCGGTGATGGCGAAATCGGGTCGGATCGCCTTGGCCCGCTGGGCAAAGAGGGCGACGGCCGGCGACGAGGCATCGACCGGCTCGGTGGTCGCCGCGGGCGGAACGGATCGGCCCTCGCTGGAATGCACCGGAAGCGGCTGGATCGCATAGAGGCGCTCGCTGCCCAGGCGCAGTGCGAGGCGGCTGGTGGCCAGAATCGTCAGGCCCGCGCAGGCCGCCAGCAAGGCGGCGATGTCGGGCGCCGCATCGGTCACATGCTCGAGATTATCGAGGACGATGAGTGTGCGCTCACGGCCGATCGCCGCGACAATCAGGTCGAGGAACGGGCGCCCATCGGAGTTGCGCACGCCAAGCACGCTAGCCACCGTCCCGAGCACCAGGGTGGAATCGGCCACCGGCGCGAGTTCGACGAACCAGATGCCACCGGGAAAGTGCGCCTGCAACGCCGGCAAGATGCGCAAGGCAAGGCGCGTCTTGCCCACGCCCCCGGGACCGGTGAGCGTGAGGAGCCGGACACCGGGCTGCGTGAGCAGGGCACTGACGGCCGCCATTTCGCGCTCCCGCCCGACAAACGACGTCAGCAGAACCGGCAATTGTTGGGCGGCGCGCTCCGCGGCGGGCGCGGTGAAGGGGGCGAGGGGTGCAGGCCGGCGAAGATCGAACGCGGCAACGGTACTCATCGGTCCTTCCGGCCAGGCTGTTTCCGCGATTGGAACGGTGGATTATTGTCGAGTATACGCGAACCTCGCCGAAGACTGAGCGATGGCCAAATCGCCGAGTCCATTGCGCGGTCTATCTTCACAGGATCTTCATAGCCATTAAGGAACGATAGCGACATTCGGCGTCGTTCTCTCATATGAATAGGTGCTGGCCGGGACTCAATCCCGCCAAGTGAAGCAGGGACGGGGCAATGTCACGACGGACGATCCTGGTTGTCGACGATGATCCGCGGACGGTCGAGATCGTTCGCCTCAGGCTAGAGCGGGACGGATTTCGGGTCCGCGCCGCCGCCGACGGCGAGGCTGCCCTCGCCGCCGTGCGTGAGATCTCCCCCGACCTGATCGTGCTCGATCTGATGCTCCCCAAGATCGATGGGCTCGATGTCTGCCATATTCTGCGCACGGAGCACGAGCGCGAGATCCCGATCATCATGCTCACCGCCCGCGCCACCGAGGAGGACACCCTGCTCGGCCTCGACAGCGGCGCCGACGACTACCTCACCAAACCGTTCAGCCCGCGGGAACTCTCGGCCCGGGTGCAGGCGGTCTTGCGCCGTGCCGCCCGGACGGAGGGTGGGGAGCCCGCCACGCTTACCCTCGGCGATCTGACGGTCAATCCGCGCACCTACGCCGTGACCCGGGCCGGTGCCGAGATCCACCTGACCCGAACCGAGTTCAGCCTGCTTGCAACCCTGATCGCCGAGCCCGAGCGCGCGTTTACCCGGCTCGAGTTGATCGACCGCGTCTTCGGCTACGCGTACGATGGGCTGGAGCGGACGATCGACGTCCACATCACCAACCTGCGCAAGAAGCTGGAACCGGTTCCCACCAGACCGCGCTACGTGCAGACGGTCTACGGCATTGGCTACCGGTTTGGCGGACGGAGTGCCCCTGATGACGATGCTGCATAGCCTCCGGTTCCGGCTCATCCTGGTCCTGATCCTGGTCACCCTGGTTCCGGTGGCGACGGTCTCGATCCTGATGCTCCAGGCAACCGATCACACGCCACTTCTGCAGCACACCCCGGACCGGGCGGACCGGGCCGGGAGTTGATGCCCTGGCCGCCGGACAGTATGATCAGGGCACCGTTTACGTCCCGCGTGTCGAAGCGGACCGGCCGATGACTGCTCTGGCGCCGCTGACCACCCCATCGACGCCGCTGGTCGGGCGGGAGCGCGACCTCGCGCTCCTCGACGCGATGCTGCGCCGACCGGATCGGCGCCTCGTCACCCTGACCGGACCCGGTGGCGTCGGCAAAACCCGGCTGGCGCTGGCCGCCGCCGCGGCGCGGGCAGATGCCTTCCCGGACGGGTGCTGTTTTGTGCCTCTGGCGGCTCTGACAAACTCGGGTCTGGTGCTCCCGGCTGTCGCCGCCGCGGTCGGTGTACGCGAGGCAACTGGACGTGATCTCCCGGATGCGCTGGTCTTTCACCTCGCCGGGCGCAGATTCCTCCTGGTCCTCGACAACATGGAGCAGGTCGTCGCGGCGATAACCGATGTCGTCGCACTTCTGCGTGCCTGCGGTGAGCTGAAGGTCCTGGTGACCAGCAGGACGGCGCTTCACGTGTCAGAGGAGCAAACGTTCCCGGTCGCCCCGCTCTCGCTCCCTGCAGGAGACCGGTCACCGAATGCTGAGGTGGTTGCCGCAAGCGCCGCCGTTCAGCTTCTGGTGGCGCGCGCCGAAGCGGCCCGGCCCGGATTCGCTCTGACCGACGCGAACGCGGCGTCGGTCGCCGCGCTTTGCCGCCGCTTGGACGGGCTGCCGCTGGCGATTGAACTGGCGGCCGCGCGGTTGGCCCACCTCGGACCCGACGCGCTCCTGGCCCGCCTGACCCACAGGCTACCGGTATTGACCGGCGGAAAGCGCGATCTCCCCGCGCGA
Source organism: uncultured Chloroflexia bacterium (assembly GCA_963849635.1). Taxonomy (GTDB): domain Bacteria; phylum Chloroflexota; class Chloroflexia; order Thermomicrobiales; family UBA6265; genus CAVRUD01. The sequence goes on from CAWKIA010000016.1 coordinate 75,446, forward strand.
CAGCAAACGCTCCGAAGCGCGATCGCCTGGAGCTACGACCTGCTAGCAGAGCCGGACCGGACCTTGTTCCGGCGCCTGTCAGTGTTCGTCGGCGGCTTCTCGCTTGAGGCCAGCGTGGATTTCACGGCTCGGATCAACGGGGTCACCGCGGGGCAGTCGACCGCAGCGGACGACGTCGCGTTGCTCGACGGGTTGGGCGTACTGGTGGACAGCAGCCTCATTAGCCTGGTGAGCGACCCGTCGGACGACGAACGCTACACGATGCTGGAGACGATCCGTGAGTATGCGCGGGAGCGATTAGCTGAGTCGGATGAGGTCGATGTCGTCCGTGCTCACCATGCCGCGGTCACCCTGGCTTGGGCCGATGTAGCCGCGGGCGAGCTGATCGGCCCGGATCGGGCAAGCTGGATCGCGCGGCTTGATCTGGAAAACGGGAACTGCCAGGCCGCGCTGGACTTTGCCGAGGAGACACGCGACGCGGACTTGGCCCAACGCCTCGTCGCGGCCATGGGCCTCTATTGGGAGGCTGCCGGACACCTGACCCTTGGACGCGCCGCCGCCGCGCGGGCGCTGGCACTCGGCGAGGGTGCGGTTACACCGGCGCGAGGACAGGCACTCCAGGTCGCGACGAACCTGGCCTATCGGCAAGGTGATTACACCCAGGCCAATGCCCTGGCCGAGGTAGGCCTGGCCGTCTGCCGCGAGTTGGCGGACCGAGAAGGGACCGCCTTCCTCCGCAATATGCAGGGTGGGATCGCCTACGATCAGGGTGATCTCCACGCAGCGCTGGCGCTTTGGGAAGAGACGTTGGAGGTTCTGCGCACTCTGAGCAACCTGTCCGCGGCCGGGAAGGTGCTTAACAACCTGGGCCTGGTGCATCGTGTCCTCGGCCAACTCGACCAAGCGGAGGCATATCACCGCGAAGATTTGGCAATCCAACGCTCGCGTGGCGATCCGGCGGGTATGGGCTTCGCCCTGAACGGGCTCGGAGTCCTGGCACACACTCGGGGCGACCTTGCCGCAGCCCGGCGTCTGCTCGAAGAGGCGGTCGCGGTGCGTCGTGACGCCGACCCAAGGACGCTGGCCGCCAGCTTGGCTAACCTCGGTGCCGTCCTGCGCGACGCGGGCGAACTGGCGGCCGCTACAGCGTGCTACCGCGAGAGCCTCAAGCGACGCTGGGAGCGAAGCGAAACCTTCGGCATCGCCGAGTCGCTTGCCGGTCTGGCCGCAATCGCGGCCCTCGTCGGCGAACCGCTGTTGGCGGCGCGGCTCCGGGGCGCGTTCGACGCCCTCACCCGCACCGCCGGCATCGCGGTTGCGCCCCATCAGCGCGGAGAGGAGATGACGTTTCGGCGGGCACGGGCGTTGCTCGGCACAGCGGCTTGGGACATCGCCTTCGACGAAGGTACCTATGAGCCGCTGGAACGCGCCGTTGCCGCGGGTCTGGCCCTTGACCTGGCCTCGGCCGACTCGGCTGGGCAACCGGAGACGACCCGGTCGGCGCCGGCGGGCCTGGCCCTCTCAGCTCGTGAACGAGAGGTGCTGCTGCTGTTGGTCGAACGGCAAAGCGATCGCCAGATCGGAGCGACGCTCGGCATCAGCCACCGGACGGCGATGAACCACGTCGCCCACGTCCTCGCCAAGCTCGGTGTCGAGACGCGCGCCGCCGCCGCCGAGCGGGCCGTGAGCGAGCGCCTCCTCTGAGCCACAGCCCAAGGTCATCGCTTCACTCACCGCGTTCGCCCGATCACTCAGGTCGCGGCGTCCGACTATGCAGGCCGCGCTCAACACCACGCGCGTTCCGTCGCTCAATGGGTGAATCCCTGGATGCTGGGCGGCTCGCCGTGGGCCAGGATGGTGTCGGGTCGTTCGTGCATCATCCTGGAGGACACTTCCTTGACCAGACGCTCCCTGATCTCCCGATTCACGGCCGTGTTCGTGCTGGCCGCCATCATCGCCGTCCTCGGCGGCGCTCGCCCCGCCGCCGCAGTTACAGCCCCGACAGTCGTTGACCAAGATCTCGTCGTGACCTCAGGCATTACCAAGTACGTGATGGCGCCCGGCCTCCTGACCGGCGCCACTGATCCCTATGGCACCGGCCTCACGGCCCAACTGGTGTCTCAGCCCCTGCACGGCAACGTCGAGATTCTGAGCGACGACGGCGCCTACCTCTACATGCCCGACCCCGGCTTTACCGGCCCAGACCTCTTCATGTTCGAGGCCTGGCCAGATGGGCCCGGGATCGGACTCCTCCCCAGCAACATCGCCATTGTCTGGATCTCGGTCGTTGGCCCGCTGACCGCGGTCGACGACGCCTACGTCACGCCGCAAGACACTCCCCTCGTGGTCAGCGGGTCGGGGGTGATCGCCAACGACAGCAACTCGCTCGGCAAGGTCGTTTCGGTAATTGAGATCACCCAACCGGCCGCCGGCAAGGTCGCGATGGAGGAAAACGGCGCGTTCACGTATACGCCGGATGCCGGCTTCACCGGCATCACCTCCTTCACCTACACCATTTGGGATCTGACGAGCAAGAGCACGGCCACGGTGACGATCGATGTCCGGAAGAAATCCCACGCAGCGCCCGTCGGCCAGGACGATGCCTACGACTCGGAGAAGGACACTCCCCTCGTGATCTCGGCTCCCGGGGTGCTGGCAAACGACAGTGACTCGGACGGCGACGCGATCGCCGTCCAGGAGGTCGAGTTACTCGGCCCTGGCCAACTGACCATGTCGTCCGACGGCGCGTTCGTGTATACGCCGGCCCCCGGCTTCACCGGCAGCACCTCCTTCACCTACACCGTCACCGACGGCTGGACCGAGAGCAAGCCCGTCACGGTCACGATCACCTTCCAGAAGAGGTAACTCACGCCTTCGGCTCCTGCTCCGCCAGGGCGGCCCTGCCCCGGCATGCAGCGATTTCGAGTGACCTCATCCGCACGACCCAGACCGCGGCGGCGAGCTCCGCCACGGCCCAACCAACCGCACCCCGAAGCACTTGACCCGACGGTCCCGACCAGCATCGGCTCAGCCGTCGTCACACGCAAAGGAACCTGAGATGAAACCGCGCCTCTCCATCTTCCCCCTCACGGCCGCGCTCGTGCTGGCCGCCATCATCGCCATTCTCAGCGCGAGTGGCCTGTCGGCCTCTCCATTCAACACTCCCCCCGTTGCGGGCGACGCGCACTTCCAGACGGACGAGAGCGTCCCTCTGTCCATCGTCGCGCCTGGTCTGCTCGCGTACGCCAGCGATCCCGACAACAACGGGACCATGTCGCTCGACGGTTACACCTACCCGGCGAACGGCCAGTTGGTCGTCTCCCTGGTTGATGGCGCCTTCGACTACACCCCCAACCCCGGCTTCACCGGCATCGACACTTTCACCTACACCGTCAGCGACGGCTTCGACGTGAGTGTGCCGGCGACCGTGACGATCGAGGTCTTGCCCATCTTTATCAACAACGCGCCGGTCCCCACCACGGACGCCTACGGGACCCACGAGGGCATCGCCTTGGAAGTCGGCGCGCCAGGTGTGCTGGGCAATGACAGCGACCCGGATTTCGATCCCCTGACCGCGTCGGTCGCCCAGTTCCCCGTCAACGGCACCCTCGACTACTTCGACCCCGATGGCTCGTTCAAGTACACGCCGTCCGCCGGTTTCGTGGGCACTGACGAGTTCTACTACAACGTCTCCGACGGCACGACCAGCATGGACTGGGTCTACGTCTCGATCACCGTCGAACCGGCCGAGGTGCCGACCGATCCCGAGCCGACCCCCGAACCGGGCTGGGTCGAGGTCGTCAAGCGCGGCTGCCCGGTTGGGTACGACGCGGTCAACGCCACGATCGACGCGCTGCGGGCCGACTGCACCGACCCCATGGCGGGCACGAGCTTCATCGTCTCCGATGTCTACAAGAACATCACCAAGCAGACCGTTGACCAGGGCGGCTCCAGCGCGCAGTTCTGGGACGGCATCGCCCCGGGCAGCGTCGTGATCGAGGAGCAGGTGCCGGCCGGCTACGCCGACCCGTACTGGCAATGCACGCTCAACGGCCAGGTCCTCGTCAGCGGCCATGGGCCGGTCGCCACCTACGACCAGTTCCAAGACAGCGACGTGCTCTCCTGCGAGTTCTTCAACTTCCCGTATACCGACGACGAAGACAGCGGACGAATCGAGGTCATCAAGTGGGTCTGCCCGGTCGGCTACGACATGGCCGCGGCCGCGCTCGACGAACTGACCCAAAATTGTGGCGGCCCGGCCGGCGGGTTCGAGTTCACCCTCTACACCGGTGGTCAGACCTTCACCAGCGGCACGACCGGTCCGATCGCCGATCCCTGGGGCCCGGCTCACGTCATCTTCGACAACGTGCCGGCCAGCGACGACGTCGATCTGGTCGAGACGATCCCGAGCGGCTACGGCGCCCCGGTCGTCTGGTGCACCAGCACCTATAGTGGCGGCGCTCTTCTCCAGCCTACGGTCGATGCCGGTAGCATCTCCTTCAAACTGGAGCCGGGAGGCGAGGTCATCTGCAACTGGTTCAACGTCCCGGAGACCGAAGAGGAGGGCCGTCTCCTGATCGTCAAGCGGGCCTGCCCGGCCGGCTACGACGCCGAGCACGCCGCCCTCGACGAGGCGGTTCAGACCTGTGACACGGCCGCCAACGGCGTCGCGTTCACCGCCCAGGTGCCTGGCCAGACCTTCACCGCGGAGAGCGTGCCGGTCGCCGGCGATGACACTTACTCCCTCGTCGACTTCGGCCTGATCCCGGCCGGCGACGTGGCGGTCGCCGAGGAGGAGTTGGACGGCTACGAGGAGCCGGTCGTCTGGTGCACCAACAGCAGCGCCACCGACTTCGTGCAGCTCGACCTCATCGACAACTCCGGCGTGGTCTACCTGCCGGCCGGCGGCGACGCCTTCTGCCAGTGGTTCAACATCCCGACCGAGGGCGACGCGCCAGGTGACAATCCCGGCGACAAGCCTGGCAAGACCACCCCGGTCATTACCAAACTGCCGGACACCGGCACGGGCACGAGCCACCGCTCGGCGACCGGCGCGACGCTCCCGCTGGCGATCGTGCTCGGGTTTGGCGGTCTCATCGCGGCCGAAGCGCTGCGTCGGTCTCTCGTCGTGATTCGCACGCGGCGCTAGCTCGCTGGCTCGCCGGGGTCGGGCTGGGCACGTCCCCAGCCCGACCCCGGCCGGCATCACCAGCGCCCGGTCGGCCCGGGTTCGCGCTCGTCCAGGCGCTCGCCCGGCGTCGCGGGCCGCGTTTGCGCTCTGGTCGCTTCACTCACCTCGTTCTCCTGGCCCACGCTTGGCTTCCAACCAGCGGACCTGGGATAAATCGCACACCATCTTGAGGAACAACCATGCTCCGAAGTTCCTTCATCCCCCGGTTCGCCCTCATGCTCGTGCCGGCCGTGCTCGTTGCCCCCGGCGCCCGACCCGCCGCGGCCGCGGCCCCGACGGTTGTCAGCAGCCCCAGACAGGCCGCCAGCAAGGCGGCGATGTCGGGCGCCGCGTCGGTCACATGCTCGAGATTATCGAGGACGATGAGTGTGCGCTCACGGCCGATCGCCGCGACAATCAGGTCGAGGAACGGGCGCCCATCGGAGTTGCGCACGCCAAGCACGCTGGCCACCGTCCCGAGCACCAGGGTGGAATCGGCCACCGGCGCGAGTTCGACGAACCAGATGCCACCGGGAAAGTGCGCCTGCAACGTCGGCAAGATGCGCAAGGCAAGGCGCGTCTTGCCCACGCCCCCGGGACCGGTGAGCGTGAGGAGCCGGACATCGGGCTGCGTGAGCAGGGCACTGATGGCCGCCATTTCGCGCTCCCGCCCGACAAACGACGTCAGCAGAACCGGCAATTGTTGGGCGGCGCGCTCCGCGGCGGGCGCGGTGAAGGGGGCGAGAGGCGCAGGCCGGCGGAGATCGAACGCGGCAACGGTACTCATCGGTCCTTCCGGCCAGGCTGTTTCCGCGATTGGGACGGTGGATTATTGTCGAGTATACGCGAACCTCGCCGGAGACTGAGCGATGGCCAAATCGCCGAGTCCATTGCGCGGTCTATCTTCACAGGATCTTCATAGCCATTAAGGAACGATAGCGACATTCGGCGTCGTTCTCTTACATGATTAGGTGCTGGCCGGGACTCAATCCCGCCACGTGAAGCAGGGACGGGGCAATGTCACGACGGACGATCCTGGTTGTCGACGATGATCCGCGGACGGTCGAGATCGTTCGCCTCAGGCTAGAGCGGGACGGATTTCGGGTCCGCGCCGCCGCCGACGGCGAGGCTGCCCTCGCCGCCGTGCGTGAGATCTCCCCCGACCTGATCGTGCTCGATCTGATGCTCCCCAAGATCGATGGGCTCGATGTCTGCCATATTCTGCGCACGGAGCACGAGCGCGAGATCCCGATCATCATGCTCACCGCCCGCGCCACCGAGGAGGACACCCTGCTCGGCCTCGACAGCGGCGCCGACGACTACCTCACCAAACCGTTCAGCCCGCGGGAACTCTCGGCCCGGGTGCAGGCGGTCTTGCGCCGTGCCGCCCGGACGGAGGGTGGGGAGCCCGCCACGCTTACCCTCGGCGATCTGACGGTCAATCCGCGCACCTACGCCGTGACCCGGGCCGGTGCCGAGATCCACCTGACCCGAACCGAGTTCAGCCTGCTTGCAACCCTGATCGCCGAGCCCGAGCGCGCGTTTACCCGGCTCGAGTTGATCGACCGCGTCTTCGGCTACGCGTACGATGGGCTGGAGCGGACGATCGACGTCCACATCACCAACCTGCGCAAGAAGCTGGAACCGGTTCCCACCAGACCGCGCTACGTGCAGACGGTCTACGGCATTGGCTACCGGTTTGGCGGACGGAGTGCCCCTGATGACGATGCTGCATAGCCTCCGGTTCCGGCTCATCCTGGTCCTGATCCTGGTGACTTTGGTTCCGGTGGCGACAGTCTCGATCCTGATGCTCCAGGCGACAGAGAAAGCATTCCGCTCCTATTCCGACGAGCGATCGATCAGCGATGCCCAGAGCATCGTCGAACAAGTTGGAGTTGAGACCGGATCGCACGTGGTAGTAGTGGGTGGCGAGACCGAGGCTGTGCTCGCCGACAAGCCCCCCGTGCCCAGCACATTCCACTTCGGCCAGGCCGGCGGCGGAGGCGATGTTGGCGGCGGCACGGCGTTCGGCGGAGTCGCTAGTGGCGCGGGGGGCAGCAACACCGTTCCAGGCAGCGCGAGCGGTGCTGACGATGTCCCGGTCGAAACGATCGACTTGGCGAACCTCTCTGGGAGTGCAAACGCCTCTGGGAGTGTTACCGCCCCCGAGGGCGGTGTCGCCGCCGGGGGCAGCGGAGCGACGACGTTCTCGACCGCCGGCATTCCCGACGACGCGCTGGTGGTCTCCATCCCCAGCATCTCCGATCAGGCATTCCTCGACGATGTCTCCCGCTCCCTCCTGATCGCCATCGGGGCGGCGGTCGCCGGCACCATCCTGATGGCCTTCCTGATCGCCCGGCACGTCGTTCGTCCGGTCGAACAACTCACCGCCGCCGCCCACGGGATGGCGGCGGGCGACCTGGGCCGGAGGGTGACGGTCCGCTCCCGCGATGAGATCGGCGTGCTGGCCGAGGCGTTCAACTCCATGGCCGACAACCGCGCCCGCCTCGAAGCCCTCCGGCGCAACATGGTCAACGATGTCGCCCATGAACTGCGCACGCCCCTCAGCAACCTTCAGGGCTACCTGGAGGTGCTGCGCGATGGCCTTACCGCGCCGACTCCAGATGTTCTGGCTGCCCTGCACGACGAGTCCCTCTCCCTGAACCGGTTGGTGGCCGACTTGCAGGAGCTTGCACTGGCGGAGGCGGGGCAGCTCCCCCTGGTTCAGGAAGAGGTCGTGCTGGCCGACGCGGTCGTAAGCGCGGTCGAGGCGTTTGCCTCGAAGGCGACTGCCCAGGATCTCGGTCTGGAGTTCCGGGTGCCGGAGTCGCTGCCGCTCGTGCTGGCGGATCGCGCCCGTCTGGGACAGGTTTTTCGCAACCTGCTCGCCAATGCCTTCGCGCACACTCCCCCTGGCGGACGGGTCTCCGTCGATGCCACGGTCTCAGGGAATGACGTCGCCGTCTCCGTGCGTGATACCGGCAACGGGATCGCGCCGGAGCACCTGCCGTACGTCTTCGATCGGTTTTACCGGGCCGACGCCGCCCGCGCCCGCGCGACTGGCGGAGCCGGGTTGGGCCTGGCGATCGTCAAGCATCTCGTCGAGGCCCAGGGGGGCCGGATCTCCGCCGCCAGCCAGCCCGGCGACGGTACGACGCTGACCTTCACCCTGCCGCGGGCCGACACGGCCGTCCCCATCCCGGACTCGATCCCAGCCTGACGCGCCGGGAGCCTTCATCACTTCTGAACATCGACCCGGGTAGGGTGTGGATGCTCGCCCAAGGAACGGCTTCGGGGCCCAGAAGCCGGGGGATGGGGTGAGCATCGACATGAGGCAATAGCGACCCGGAGATCGATAGATGGAATTGACCAGGTTTGTCCCGGCACGTTCACGGCTGACAGCGGCGGTGGCTGTCGGAGCGATGGCCCTGACATTGGCGGGGCTCCACGCCCCGGGCGCGGGTGCTGCCAGCCAGCAACCCCCCGCCAACCAGCAACCCCCCGTCTGCCAATCGTTCACCGTAGCGGACGCCCAGGGCGTGGCCACAGGACCGGTGGCCGGCGAGGTCCAGTCCGCGCCGATCACTGGTGCGCAGGCAGGTACGCAGAGCGGCGGCGCTCCTCAAGCGGCGACGGGCCAGGCAGGTCAGCCCGGAGCAGGTGCTGACGTCGCTCCGAACGCGCCCGAAACCGTGTCGTGTGTTATTGACGCCGCCGGCGTGCCCAACAACGTGTGCGTGGTGACGAATCCGGGTGTCCCAGGACAGGCGGGAACCTTCTCCACCGAAGCGGGCACAACCGGTCAGGACGAGGCGATCGTCGGGAGCGCCCAGCCGGGTGCCGGGCAGCAGACCGCACCCGATCAGGTTCCGGCCGGCGGTCAGGTCCAATCTGGTGGAGTAGCGCCGGCCGGCAATCAGGTGCTCAACCCCAACGAACAGGCAACCGCGACCGGCGGAACGGCGAGCACCCAGGGTGCCCAAGGCACGCAGGATAGCGTGGCCGCCGCTGGCCAGGCCGGAGCGCAAGCAGGTGGCGTCAGCACAGCGCAGCCCAATCAGCCGTTCACCGTCGCGGGCGGCGGGGATCTCGTGATCTCGGACGTGAAACCTGGCGAGATGGCCGGGGCATGCGGCGCCGGTGGTAGCTTTGGAATCGACACCCCCGCTAACGTGATCGAGAACGGGACCGGCTCCGCGACCGCCGACGCCGTCCCTGCCATTGAGCAGGCTCCGGCCGCCGGCTGCGAGGAGACCGTCATCTCAGAGTTCCCGCTTCCCACCGGCGGATCGGTCAAGGTGTCCGTGACGCCCTGCTAACTCCCAAACTCCTGAGACAATCGATCACGATGGAAACCGGGCGGATGTGCCAAAACGCACCCGCCCGGGTTTTGACGTTCCCTGTGTCGGCCAAGAGGGAGGAGCAGCGACGTCTCTGGGCCGCCCGGGCAGTTTGATATTGGCCGCGCAGGTTCTCTGGTGAGAGGCGGACCGATTGTTTAGACGGGGAGATGGTTTACAGGTCGACGGGGACATGGTTGACACCATCGGGGCATGCTGGGACCGACGCAGCGAGGTGCCAGCGTGCGGTTCCGGGAGACGTCGATCGTGGCCACCAAAAACGGGCGTTGGTCGCGTTGGCGGAGCAGGGAGGCATCCCATTTGCCGAGCTGCTGCCGCGGATTCGCCATCAGCCGCCCTACGGGCTACCAGTTGCTGCGGCGGTTTCAGGCCGAGGGCGTCGCGGGCTTGGCGGAGCGCAGCCGCCGTCCGCAGACGAGCCCCGGGCGGACGGTCTATCGCGGTGGAAGCCCGCGACGTGGCGTTGCGGCTGCACCGGCATCGGCGACCTGACGGCGGGCTGGGACCGGACGCGGCCCACGAAGCGCTGCGCGACCTGACGCGGGCGCGGGAGGCGGCCGCGGACTGCACCGGGCGCGATCAGCGCCTGCATTTCTGCGTCTGCGCTAGGGCCTGCGTCCCTCGGCGTGCATAAGGCTCCGACGCTTCACTACCGGCCGACTGCACTGCCCATCCTGAACCTGGTTCAGGCGGCCCACCGGGCGGTCTTGGCCGACGCGCTGACGGCCCTCGACCAGGCGGCGGCCCGGCTGGGCCGATTGGAGGAGGCCATCCAGGCGGAGCTGGAGCGCGGCCCGCTGGCGCCGCTGCTGGGGGCGCTGCAATGCCTGCGCGGCGTGGGCCTGGTGACGGCGGCGACGCTGGTGGCCGAACTGGGCGACCTGCGCCGCTTCGCCAGCCCGCGCCAGCTGATGGCCTACGCCGGGCTGGTGCCGGGGGAGCACTCCAGCGGGGGGCGCACCCGGCGGGGCGGGATCACCAAGACCGGCAACCCCACGTCCGGCGGGTCATCGTGGAGGCGGCCTGGCACTACCGCCACCCGCCGCGGGTGGGGACGACGCTGCGCCGCCGCCAGGCCGGGCAGCCGGCGGCGGTGACCGAGGTCGCCTGGAAGGCCCAGGGCCGCCTGCACCGGCGCTTCCGCCGCTTGGTGGGGCAAGGCAAGCTCAAGCAGGAGGCGGTGGTCGCGGTCGCGCGCGAATTGCTGGGCTTCGTCTGGGCCATCGCCCGGCAGGTGGACGCCACGGCGGCGCGGCCGGCCCCGGCCCCCATCCCGGCGGGCGTCGCGGCCTAGCCCCGCGCCCGGGGCGACGGCGTCGGTGGCGGAGGAGCGTGGTCGCGGACGGAGAGTCCGGTGCGCCCCTTGCGCGGCGGGTGCGCCGCCATGCGCGTTCGTAGAGCGAGGCAGCTCCCGGCGGATCAGGGTCATGCGGTGGGCGATCCCGGTCGCCCCAGACCCGCGCATACCAGGCTGATCCACCGTCGTAGCCTTCCCGCTCGTCCGCCACGGTCGCCGTCGCACCGATTCCCTACCAGACGTTGATACGCCGCTCCAGACCAGGGACGACGCGGTTGGGAATCGGGCGACACACCGGTCCGCACCTACAACGGGCGACGCGGTTTCCAAACGGAAAACGCTAGCAAACGCCAGGGTAGCCTCCAGGCACGACCAATGCTTAGATCACATGAAACGCCGTCTGCCTCCCCGCCAGAACCTGACATCCAGCTTCGGTAAACGAGACATCCTGCTCGATCGGCAGGCGGACGACCTCGCCGCCCCAGGCGGGCGCCGGCGCCTCAACTGAGAGCTCCATCGCGTAGCAACTGTTGGGGCGGATCACCACGTCGCCGCGGCCGGGGCAGCGCTCCTGCTCCCATGGCAGGCCGATCAGCGGACCAGGCTCATGCAGGTACCAGCCGGTTGAGTGCGAGTAGATCCGGGGTCCGGGAATACCCGCTGCTCGGGCGCGGTCGAGCAGATAGGCGAGGGTCTCGTTGCCGGTCTTCCCGGCGCTGAATTCCGCCATGAAGATGTCCTGTAGGCGGTTCCCCTCGGCGAGGAGATCGGTGAGCCACTGAGGCGGACCCGACTCCCCGGGCAGGCGGACATACGCGAGTTCCTGATGATCTGAAACCAGGCGCAGGTACTTGAGGCCGACGTCGCAGTGGATGACATCCCCGGCGCGGACGGTGCGGTCGTCCGCGCCGAATTGGGCGGTAGTCGCCGGGTTGCGGATCAGCCGGAAGTACGGTTTGAAGGAGACGGTGAGTCCCCGATCGGCGCAGTGTTGCCAGTAGCGCCACATCAGATCGTCGATGGTCGTCTCCCCGGGAATCACCGTGGCGGGACTGTAGCACTCGGCGATGATGTGGCGGGCAATGGCGCAAACGTCCTCGTAGACCGCCAGGTCGTCCGCCGTGTAGGTCGTCAGCCAGCGGACGGCCAGGTCCTCCGCCGAGACCATTCGTTCGACATAACGGTTGGGAAGGCGCTCGACCAATTGGCGATGCAGGTTATGGGTGAGTCCCCCAGCCGCCCACTGAATGCTGCCGATGTTGATGCCGATCCGAGCAGGATCGTGGGTTTCGATCAAATCGATCAGGATCGGCCACTGCTCGGTCTCGATTTGGCCGGCGTAGGGCCGTTGATAGAGCGCGTGGGTGTTGGTACCCGAGATGTTGAACCGCTCGACGGTATCGCCGTGCTTGAAGAAGGCAAGCATCTGCAAGATAGGGCACCAGGTGTCCATCGGGATCATCGTCGCGTAGACCGGATCGAGGTCGTCTTCCTGGCAGAGGATGAGCCAGCAATCGATCTCGGAATCGCGCATGATGGCCGGAATGATCTCGTCCAGGCGGCGCTCCAGCAGCCGGTTGATGACCGCGGCTTGTTCCCGGACCGGCAGCACCTGGGGACCGCGTTGGGCGCCCATCTCGTTCGGCATGATGATCCTCTCACCTGGTCTGCATGCGTGCGTGCGCCGGCCGCGCCGCACGTGGTCCGATTGCGATAGGGTAGCGCCGAGCGGGCGGGTGTGCTGAGCGCTTGGCAGCGAAGGGAGCGGATGGTGACGATCAGGTTCGGGGTGGTGGGACTACGGCGTGGTCAGAGCTTCGTCCGGGTCTGCCAGGCGGCTGGCGGCGCCAGTGTTACGGCGCTGTTCGATATCGACGAGGCACGCGTCGCCGAGACCGCCGGCAAGATCGGAGCACGGCCCTTCACCGATTACGATGACTTTCTCGCCTCGGAGATCGACGCGGTCGTCATTGCCTCGCCAGTGCCGTTCCACGTGTCCCAGTCGGTGGATGCATTGAACGCCGGCAAGCATGTGCTCAGCGAGGTGACCGCCTGCCAATCGCTTGAGGACGCTCGGGCACTGGTGGCCGCGGCCGAGGGTAGCCGGGCGATCTACATGCTGGCCGAGAACTACCGCTACCTCGATGAGGTCGAGCTGCTCAAGCGTCTCCACGATGACGGCCGTTTCGGCGAGCTCTACTACGGTGCGGGCGAATACCTGCACGACTGCCGCGACCTTTGGTACGACGCGGGCGGCAGCCTGACCTGGCGGGGTCGCGGCCTCCTGGGCGTCTACTGCACCCACAGCCTGGGGCCACTGCTCTACATCACCGGGGATCGGATCTGCCTCCGTCAGCGCCATGGACGTGCCTGGGGGCAAATTCGACCCCAACGTATCCAACCCGACTATGCACCTGATGCTGATGGTCACCACGGGCGGGGTCACGCTGCGAGTACGGGTTGATCACGTCTCCCCCCGGCCTCACCAGATGGCCTACTACGCCCTGCAAGGCACGGCGGGTTGCGTCGAGTCCTGGCGCGGCGGCGGAGATCAGAGCAAAGCCTGGTTCGCGGACGAGCATGAGCCGTCGACAACCTCCGGTGGGGCACAGTGGCACCCACTGTCTGAACAGGCGGGCCGCTACATCCCCGAGCGCCTGGCCGCGCCGGAGGAGGCCAGACTGGGCGGGCACGGCACCAGCGAATACTGGATGCTGCGCGATTTCCTGGCGGCGGCTCGGGGCGAAATGGCTCCTCCGATCGACGTCTATCGCGCCGTGGACTATTCCCTTCCCGGTGTGCTCGCGATAGCCTCGGCGGAGGCAAAGGGCGCGCCCCAACCTGTGCCAGATCCCCGCGAGTTTCGGGCGGTTGATTGAGAATGTCGTTACCACGCCAAGGCGGCGGCCCTGGTGCGATGTATGCTGACACCCTTGGCATGGCCGGCGGATGGGGACCAGTTCGCCCCGGTCCGATCAGCAGGAGGCGTATTGTGGCGGTAAAGTTCGGGCTGTTCGTTCCCCAGGGCTGGAAGATGGACCTGGTCGAGTTCGCCGATCCGGTCGAAAAATTCGAGGCGATGACCGCCGTAGCCAAGGCGGCCGACTCGGAGCCGAACTGGCATTCGATCTGGCTCTACGACCACTTCCACACCGTCCCCGAGCCGACGATCGAGGCCACCTTCGAGGCGTGGACAACAACCGCGACCCTGGCCCGCGATACGACCCGGGTCCGGATCGGGCAGATGACGAGCTGCAACGGCTTCCGCAACCCCGCCCTCTACGCCAAGATCGCCTCGACGGTCGACGTCGCCAGCCACGGCCGCCTCGACGCCGGCCTGGGGGCAGGCTGGTACCGGCACGAGTGGGAGGCGTACGGCTACGGCTTCCCCGAGACGCCGGTGCGGATGCGGATGTTCCGTGAGGCGGTCGAGATCATCCACAAGATGTGGACCGAGGAGCGGCCCACGTTCCAGGGCCGCCACTACACGATCGACGGCCCCATCAACGAGCCCAAGGGAGCGCAGACGCCGCACATCCCCTTCTGGATTGCCGGCGGCGGCGAGAAGGTCACCCTCAAACTGGTCGCGCAATACGGGGACGCCTGCAACATTGGCCGTGAGCCGGACGGCATCCGCCACAAGCTCGAGGTCCTCAAACGCCATTGCGACGACCTGGGCCGCGACTACGACTCCATCATCAAGTCGGCCGAAGCCGACATCGTCCTCATCGACGAGGGCACCAACCCAGACGACGTCCGCAACAGCGGCACCTTCCCCTCATTCGGCTGGCCGACGATCATCGGCACCCCCGATCAGGTCCGTACCCACATTCGAAGCTTGATCGACGCCGGCATCGACTACGTCATCGTCTACATCCCCCGGATCGCCTACGACCGAGATCCGCTCCATCGCTTCGCCCAGGAGATCCTGCCGGAGTTTGTCTAGGCGCCTATCCGCGATCGCGTCCTGACCCTACGAGTTTCCGGTCTAGGCCAGCCAGCTCGCCGGCTCATACAGCGCAGATCGCAGCCCCGCCCACAGATTCCGGTATTGCTCCCACGGGCTGTCGCCCTCGACCGCGATCGTGACCGGGCCGACCTGCTCGATGCCCCGCGTTCGCCCGGCTCGGGCGCACTGCTGCATGTTCAGGAAATCGACCTCGATCCGTAGCGGCTCCTGGTAGGCGATGGCTGGGATGTCTGCCACGCGCTCCAGAGCTCGTTTCGCCGCCGCCTCGATCTCGGGGCGAGTGGCGGACGGCGGGCGGCAGATGGCGGCGTTGCGGCCGCTTGCCCGCTTGACCGCAACAGTCTCGATGCCCTCGCCGAGGAACTCCTTCGCCTCGCCGCAGGTAGTGGCGTCGCCCGTGACCATGATCGTGGGAATGCCGAGCGAGGCCAGGATAGTCGCGTTCAGCCCCGTCTCTCCGTGAGGCCGGCCGTTTACCCGCAATTCGTGTACGGCGATACCGGCGATCGTGTGCGGGTGGATCGCCTTATGCGTCTTCGCCATCGCGTGATAACCGACGAACACCGCCGCGTCGAACGTCTCGCTGTCGGCCCCTTCGAGTTGGCAGTAGTCCTTCGCATCGCCCGTCCCTGTAACCAGTTCGGCGGCTGTGTGAAGGTCCTCGATGAGCAGGTTGCGCATCGGGCCGTGACCGTCTGCTACCAGGACATACTCCGCCCCGGCCTGGACCAACCCCTCGATTGCGGCGTTGGCGTCGCCGGTCATGAGCTGGCGACCGCGGCCATACTCGGTCTGTCCCGGCATCATCATGTCGGCGTGGACCACCCCCGTGATCCCCTCGATGTCAACCGAGACAAAGACCTTCACCGCGCCACCCTCTCCTCACTCAGTCGGCCAGATTGACCGGCGTCCATTCCGTCAGTCGCTGCAACACTATCGCACTCCGCTCGTGATTATCCCCGCTATGGCGCCAGATCGCGTCATGGTAGACGTGGGCATTGATAAATGGAACATATGATCTATCCTAACCCCAAGCGGCACACCCGGCGCGGGTGCGGGCCTGGGCAGCTAGCAGGCGCTCTACCTCGCCCGGCTCGGGTTTCCAGCCGTTATCCAGGCCCCAGGCCAGTTGCTCCCCGGGACATCCCCGGGTCCGAGCCCGCCCAGGACACACCCGCTCCGCTCTCCACCCCACCAGGGGGGTCGGCGTCGCAGCGAAACGGCGTTCGCACGCGCACCCCACTAGGCCATCGACTGCCCAAGCCCAGCATCAGCGCCACCTGATGCCCCTCTCCATCGCAGTGGAGAGGGGGTAGGGGGTGAGGTCCGTCTCCCCTACCCGAACTCCGAACCCCGCGAAACCCCCGGCACGACTCATGCGTTTGCTGAACTCTCCACACCAGGGGAGAGTCACTGAACGTGCCTGCTGATCTAACCGGTAGGGAGCGACTTTTGGGAGTGTCATTGATGGGAGCCGTCGGCGCTGAGCCCGCCGTGGTTTTGCCAGGAGTACCCAGCCCGTTGGGGGCGACCTGGACCGGCGAGGGAACCAACTTCGCCATCTACAGCGAGAACGCCGACGGCGTCACGCTCTGCCTGTTCGCGGACGATGGCTTCGAACAGCAGTTTCCACTGCACGAAGTCACGGCCTTCGTCTGGCACGGTTATCTCCCCGGGATTGGCCCGGGACAACGCTATGGCTATCGCGTCTCTGGACCGTTTGATCCCGAGAACGGCCTCCGCTTCAATCCGCACAAGGTTCTGCTTGATCCCTACGCGAAGGCTGTCGCCGGCGTCGTCAATTGGGACGCCCCCGTCTTCGGCTACCCGCTGGGCGACGAGGATGCCGACCTGACGATCGACGAGTCCGACGATGCCGCCGGGGTGCCCAAAGGGGTCGTGATCGATCCCGAGTTCGACTGGGGCAACGACGAGGCGCCGCGCACACCCCTCAACCGGTCGATCATCTACGAGGTCCACGTCAAAGGATTTACGGCCCAGCATCCGGATGTGCCGGAGGAGGTGCGCGGCACCTACGCCGGCCTGGTATCCCCGTCCGCCCTGAAGCACCTGACCGACCTCGGTGTGACGGCCGTCGAACTCTTGCCGGTCCACGCCTTCCCGGACGACAGCCACCTGCTGGAACAGGGACTGTCCAACTATTGGGGCTACAACACCCTCAACTTCTTCGCGCCGACCACGCGCTACTCATCGTCCGGCGACGGTGTTGGCCAGGTGCGCGAGTTCAAGGAGATGGTGAAGGCCCTCCATGCCGCCGGGATCGAGGTGATCCTCGACGTGGTCTACAACCACACCGCCGAGGGCAACCACCTCGGTCCGACTCTCTCGTTCAAAGGGATTGACAACCCGACCTATTGCCGCCTGGTCGCAGACGATCCCCGCTACTACATGGACTACACCGGCACCGGCAACACCCTCAACGCTCGCCACCCGCAGGTCCTCCAGCTGATCATGGACTCTCTGCGCTACTGGGTGCTGGAGATGCACGTTGATGGATTCCGGTTCGATCTGGCATCAGCCCTGGCCCGGGAACTGCACGAAGTCGACCGCCTCTCCTCCTTCTTCGACGTGATCCATCAGGACCCTGTCCTCTCCCAGGTCAAACTGATCGCCGAGCCCTGGGATGTGGGCGAAGGCGGCTATCAGGTCGGCAACTTCCCCATCCTCTGGGCCGAGTGGAACGGGATCTACCGGGATACTGTCCGCACCTACTGGACGGGCGGAGACGAGACCGTGTCCGAACTGGCCTACCGCCTGACCGGGAGCAGCGACCTCTACCAGATGGACGGCCGCCGCCCATTCGCCAGCATCAACTTCGTCGTCGCCCACGACGGCTTCACCCTGCACGATCTGGTCAGTTACAACGACAAACACAACGAAGCCAATGGCGAGGACAACCGCGACGGCCACGACGACAACCGCTCCTGGAACCACGGCGCCGAAGGTCCAACCGACGACGAGGAGATCCTGCGGGCCAGGGAGCAAACCAAACGGAACCTCCTGGCCACGCTCCTCCTCTCCCAGGGGGCCCCGATGCTCGCCCACGGTGACGAGTTGGGCCGCACCCAGAACGGTAACAACAACGCCTACTGCCAGGACAATGAGCTGACCTGGATCGACTGGGATCTGGACGAGCACCAGGAATCACTGCTCGACTTCACCCGCCGGGTTATCGCCCTCCGCCGCGATCATCCCAACTTCCGCCGCCCCAAATTCTTCCAAGACAGGCCCATCCGTGGCGCGCCGGAGGCCGATATCACCTGGCACGGCTCCGACGGGGAGGAGATGGGCGACGCCGAGTGGGGCGAGGATTGGGTCCGTGTGATTGGCCTGGGTTTGGGGGGAGATGTCCTTCCAGAAGTCGATCCTCTCGGTCAACCCGTCACCGATGACACCTTTCTGCTTCTCCTCAACGGCCATCACGAGGACGTGCCATTTATCTTGCCGTCCTGCTTCGGCGCGGAGCGCTGGGAACTGGTTCTGGATACCGCTTTGGACGACCCCTTCACCCAGCGCGAGCCGATCGCTACCGGCACACCCTACGAACTGTTCGCCCGGTCGCTGGCCCTGCTGCGCAGGGCCTGAGACTACCCGCATTCTATAAAGGAGATTACCCGCATGACCGATCCCAGACCGCCCGGTACCAACCGCAGCGCGAAGAAGTCGACTGCAGCACGCTCCAAATCAAAGGGGCGCGATATGCGCGGTCGTAACCTGGAGCATGTCAACCTCTCCACGGACGATCTGAGTGGCGCCCAACTGGAGCAGGCCCGACTCAAAGATGCCACCCTGAAGGAGACGAATCTCAACTCCGCGAACCTCGCCGGGGCGGACCTTACCCGGGCAGGCCTCGGTGGCGCTGATCTGGGCGGCGCCGACCTGACCGATGCCGTACTCCAGGAGGCGGACGTCCGCGACGTCAACCTCTCGCACTCCGATCTGCGCGGCGCCGATCTGCGCGGTGCCAACCTCACCGGATCCAACCCGCAGGACGCCGATGTGGCTGAGGATGCGAGGTTCGCAGGGGCCCGTGGGCTGACCGAAGAGCAGCGCGCGACGCTGACCGAAAAACGGGCCCGGTTGGACGAATAAGACGAGTGATCCCTTCGCCACCGTGTTTGAAGCACGGAGGATGCATACGACGTGGCGGGCGGAGTCGGTGGCCTGCGGCCCGGACCCGTTCAATCGGGCATTTTTCGACTTCGCCTGGCGGGAGCTGCTTCCCCACTTCGGTGAAAAGCAACTGGAAAGGCTGGAGAAAGACCGAGAGCGGCGGGCGGAGAATTCTCCGCCCGCCGCTCTCGAGAGGTATATCTGTGAGTCGTGCTCGAACGGACTAATTCCGTGCGTCGTCGGTGTAGCCGGAGTCGATGGTCTGGTCGTCGACCCGGACCTCCTCGCGGCGGACGGTGCCGCCGACGCGCTCGGTGCGCGTCTCGGTCTCCTTCTCGACGATCACTTCGCCGGCCTTGCGGGCGGTCTTCTCGACATCGACCTTCTGGCCGCGGACCGGCACCTCGATGACGCCCTCCTCGAATGCGTCGGCGCCGACCGCGTTCGGATCGTTGGAATCGACCCTGGTCACGCGGACGCGCTCCTCGGTCACCGGGACGGTGATGGTGCGCTCCTCGGTGACCAACTCCTTCTCGATGCGGACCGCGCCGCGCTCGACGTCGCGGGTCACTGCCTGGATGTCCTCTTCGTACACCGGAACGCGCAACGCCTCGGAGCCCGCCGCCGCTGTGTCGGCGGCGGTAGTTCGGTCGACCTCCGCGGCGTCGGCGGAGATCCAGCCCTCCGGCTGCCGGTCCCAGCCCTGATCGAGGGCCTGGTCCCTGGTCACGTCGAGGTACACCTCATCCCCATCGATCGACGAGACGGCCGAGGTCGGGACGTAGTGGTCGGATGGGAAGAAGAAGCCCTTCTCGACGACGATGTACTGCCCGTCGAAGCCGACGACGTTCCCGACCTTCTCGCCGTCGGAGCCGCGGACCGTCATGCCGGTCTGAACCTGGGTGCGGTTGTCCACGTCGTCCTCCTAGTCATCATTGCGGCCGAAGTGCGGCATCACCCGGAGAATCGGGTGGCGTCACGCGTTCGTACGTTTCGAATCACGCTGGGCGGGTTAGCTTCCGCCTGTTGCCTTCTTGAGCAAATCGCCGGCCCTGTCTTTCACGTCGGCCATGCCCTCTTTGCCCTCGCCCTGGGCCTGGTCAAGCACGCCCTCGGCCTGCGTCCGCTTGTCGTCGGTCGCCTTGCCGAACTGCTCCTCGCCCTCGCCCTTGAGCTTGTCGAGGGTGCCCTCAATCCGGTTCTTGGTGGAATCGCTCATGGAGTGTCCCTTCGAACTGCACGCCAGTACGGCGCTGGTAGGAGGCGACGTCGCCGCCGCCGTGCACTAGGCAGGGACCATGCCATACCCTCGGGTGGTTGTAGCCTGTGCTCGTCATCGGCGCGGAATTGTGGCGGAGGATGGGCGCTGAACCGGCGAGGCAGGCGACGGACCTTTAGGGGATCTCGTCCGCCCGTTGTGTCGGCACCCGCCCGCCGCTATAGTGCGGACATGGACCACCACAGCCCCGCTGTTGCCGAGCCGCACGCCCTGGTTGTCAACGACGATGAAGCCATCCTCAGCCTCATCGTCGACTTGCTTAGGGAAGAGGGCTACCGGGTGACCGCCCGGCTGATGCCCTTCGAGTCGCCATCTGAGGTCGCCGCCCTCGCGCCCGACGTGCTCGTCGATAACCTGCGTATGGGCGGGACGCTGGAGGAAGGGCTGGCGTTCCTCGATCGGCTCCACGCCGACCCCGTGACCGCCTCGCTGCCGGTGGTCGTCTGCAGCGCCGCTCGCCCCGAGGTCCTGGCCGAAGCCGGCGCCCGCCTCGGCGAGCAGCCCCACGCCCTTGTGGGCAAGCCCTTTCGCATCGAGGAGCTGCTCGCCGCCGTCGCCGGTTGCGTGGGCCGCGCCTAGCCGCGCCGCCGCCCCCTGCCCCCGTTTCCCGCCGAGCATCTCCAAGACCAGCGAGACGATGACGTCTACGTCAAACGGCTTGGCCACGAAGACCATGCCCGGTATATCCAGGACGGAGATTTGGGCGCTGGTCAGGACGACCGGGACGGGATTGGCGCGCGCCGCGGCCCGGCGCGCGAGCTGAACGCCGTCCGTCCGGGGCATCTTGACGTCGCAGACCAGCACGTCGGGCGGGTCCCGCTCGATCATGGCCATGGCTTCGGCGCCGTCCCAGGCGTGCCGGACGGCGAAGCCTTCGTCGCGGAACAACCCGACCATGACGTCGGCGATCGGCGCCTCGTCCTCGGCGATCAGGACCTTGGAGATGAGCACGCCTGAATACCTCGGCGTTCCACCCGCGATCGGGGCCGGAATTCCCCGTAGTCTCGTGCACACCCCATACCCCGGCCGGGCATGCTTCGTGCGTTCCCCCCGTCCGGGCGTGGAAGGTCGCGCCACCCACCGAGAACCGAAGGATCGCAGATGGCGCTATTGACAAAGGACCGCCGAGCGACGGTGCTGGCCGCGGCGGGCCTCGTACCTGGGCCGCAGGGGTACGACCTCGAGCACATGGAACGATCGCCCGGGCGCGCGGCTGGACCTGCACCGCCACGCCCACAACGACCTACCACGGCCGGCCGGGGAAGTGGAGGGCGTCGATCTTCGTTCCAGCGCGGACCGAAGAGTGCCGACCCGCCTTCGCCATGGGCTCGCGCGGCGCGGGTTGGTCGGAGGCGGAGGCGCTGGAGAAGGCGCTCGCTACGGCGCTCGCCCGCGAGGGCGAGGTCCCGAGGCTGAGCGCAGCGGCCGGCGTGACACAACCCCGATGCTGGAGCGATACGTGATCTCCACATTGACGATGCCGAGGTCGGGGCGGCAGCAGCCATGGCCCCTCTCCTCTCGAAGCCGTATGATGCATGGTGACCGATGTGATGAACGAGCGCCGGACTGCCGACCGCTGTCGGCGGCCTAGCACCGCGTGCCGGGCATGGGACGTGCATGGGGCGGGCATGGAGAGGAGCGCAACCGGTGGACGACCAGACCTCGCGGACGAACCCGTCGGTTGCGGCGACTGGCGTCCCCGGCTTCGACACGGTCCTGCGCGGCGGGATCCCGCGCGGCGCCGTCGTCCTCGTGGCGGGCACCCCCGGGACCGGCAAGACGACCCTGGGGAACCACCTCGCGTTCGCCCATGCCGCGGCCGGCGGGCGGGCGGTCTACGCCACCGTCGCTGGCCGAGACGCACGACCGCATGATTGCCAACCTCACCTCCTTCGGCTTCTTCGACCCCGCCGCAGTGGGCGGCGGCGTGCGCTACCTCAGCGTGCTTCCGGCGGTCGAGGAGGGGCTCGACACCGTCCCCCGCGCCCTCCGCGAGATGGTCCGCGAGGCCGGCGCAACGCTGCTGGTGGTCGACGGCACCGCGGTGGTCGAGGACCTCGCCCCGAGCGTGCTCGACTTCCGCCACCTCACCAACCGCCTCCAGGCGCAGTCGGCCATGCTCGGCTGCACCACCGTGCTGCTGATCAACCGGGACCCCAACCAGTTCGGAGCCTCTGCCACCCACGCCGACGGCCTGATCGGCCTGCGCCAGGAGTTGGTCGGCGACCGCCGGGTGCGGACGCTGGAGGTGGTCAAGCTGAGGGGCGTCGACCACCTCGGCGGACGCCACGAGTTCTCGCTCCAGCCGACCGGGGTCGTGGTCGCGCCCCGGCTGGAGGCCGCGATGGCCGACGCCCCGCCCTACGCCGAACCGGACGGGGACCGCCTGGGCTTCGGCGTGCCCTCCCTCGACGCTATGCTCGACGGCGGGCTGCTGCCCGGCTCGAGCACGCTGCTGATGGGCACACCCGGGGCGGGCAAAACGCTCACCGGGCTCCATTTCGCCGTCGCGGGCGCGCGCCGGGGTGAGACGGCGCTGATCGCTGGCTTCCACGAGCGGCCGGAGCGGCTCGCCCGCGCCGCCGCTGGCGTGGGCCTCGACCTGGCGGGTCCGCTCGCGGAGGGGTCGGTGCGGGTGATGTGGCGCCCGTCCCTGGAGCTGTCCCCCGACGCCTGGGCCTGGGGCCTGCTCGCCGCGGTGGCGGAGCACCGCCCCCGCCGGCTGGTGGTCGACGCCCTCACCGACCTCGAGCGTCGCATCCCGGGACCCAACCGGCCGGCGGACTTTATGGCGGCGCTGACCGGGGCCCTCCGCGCGGCGGGCGTCGCCACGATCTTCACGGCCGAGCTCGCGACCCTGGTGGGTCCCGAACTGCGCGTGCCGCTGCCGGCCGTCTCGGTGGCGCTCGACAACATCGTGCTGCTGCGCTACTTCGAGCTCGCGTCGCGGCTGCGGCGGCTGGTCACCGTGCTCAAGACCCGCGAGAGCGCCTTCGACCCGGCGATCCGCGACTTCACTATCGGCAACGACGGGATCACCGTCGGGGGGCCGTTCGTCGGCGCCACCGCGATCCTGACGGGCGCGTCCCTGGCGAGGGCGGAACCGCTGGTTGACGCGTGAGCACGATCCTGGTCGTGGACGACGAGCCCACCCTCCTTGCGCTCGTGGCCGAACTGCTGCGGGAGGGTGGTGGCCACACGGTCGTCACCGCGCGCGACGGTCTAGAGGCGCTGGAGGTGTTTGCGCGCGAGGTGCCCGACTTGGTCCTGATGGACGTGATGATGCCGGTCTTGGACGGTCGCAGCGCCTACCGCGCGCTGCGGGCCAGAATAGACGGGGCGGCCGCCCGGATTGTGCTCATGAGTGCGTCGCACGCCCGAAACGACCTGGACCCGGGCCTGGACGGGTTCCTGGCCAAGCCCTTCCACCTCGCCGACCTCCTCGCGCTGGTCGAGCGGGTGCTTAGCGGCGACTGAGACGCTCTGCCGTCCGAGCGAATCTTTGCCTCGCTGCCGCCCATCATGCCGGTACTAGGCATAAGGCAGGGCACGGGGACGATACGGGGGCGTTGCCGTCCGCGGCGTTGGTGGTCGGGGCTCAGGTTTGGCGAGGTAGCAATCAAAGGTTGCGCGACGCTCGAAATCGGCCTTGAGGCCACAGCTTGGAGCGCAAAGAGCCGCAGCTGATAGCCTGCCGAAGACACGACCGAGCTTCGGGTCTCGTTATTCATTTTCGACGGTGCAGGGCGAGAGTAAGGAGCGTGGCACAGTACTTGCCTAAAGAGGTAAGCGCCGACACGTTTGTCGGCACGGGGCTGCGAGCCGCCACAGCAGCGGTTCAGGGACAAGGGGAACACGAATGGTCGCGACACGGATGGAAGATACGCGGGTGGATCGCACCGATCGGGTGGTGCCGGTGGTCCGCCACGACAGCTGGGACGAGACGAAGCTCTCGCTGAAGACGACGGAGCTGTGGGCCTTCGTTCTGGCGGTCGTAGGGGTGCTCTACGCCGCCAACGAGGCCGACAACTTCGCGGCCGACCAGGCGTGGACGCTGGTGGTTGTCCTGACCGTCGGGTACATGGTCAGCCGGGGCCTCGCCAAGGCGGGTACCAGCCACCACGACGACTAGCGTTCTCGACGAAATACAACCCATCCAAAAATGCGGAAGGCCGAGGCGTGAGCGCCCCGGCCTTCCGTCCGGTCGTTGGGGATAGCCTAGCCGGCAACTTCGGCGATCCTGTGCAGTGGAGACCGTGCTCCCCGAAGTACTCGCTACCGTGGCCGGGTGGCCGCACCAAACGGAGGCACGCCGATGGCCGACCCAATCACGACCGAGCAATTCGTCCAAGACCTCGCCGACTGCGAGGACCCCGACCCCGCCCACCCGATCACGACCGCCCAGCTCCTCGACGCCCTGCTCGGGCTCCAGGCGGCCTTCCGCCAGTGCAACCAGTTCGCGGTGTCCCCGGAGCTGAACGACCGGGAGCGGGCGGAGTTCGCGGCCCTGAGCACCGAAGCGTTCGGCGTCGTGCGCGCGATGGTCGGCCCGTCGATGTGTACGTTCCTCACCATCCTGCACCAGCCCCAGACGCCGGAGGCGACCAGGCGGGAGATGCGCGACTACCTCTCCGGCTTCCTCACCGAGGAGGAACTGGACGGCATGAGCGAAGACGAGCTGTGCGCGCTGCTTCTGACTCGGCTGCGCGCCCAGGGGTTCCCGGTCGACGGCTAGCTCCGGGTGGTCCCTTCGGCGTTGGTGCGCCGCGGCAGTGGCCCCGCATCGTCGGTGGTCCACGGGTATGCCATCTCCAGCGAGGAGTTCCCGCCGAATGAGCTTGTTCGCAACGCTCAGCAGGCAGAAGCGACGGGGTTCTCTTACGCGCTCATCTCCGACCACTTTCACCCCTGGATCGATGCTCAGGGGCACAGCCCGCTCGTCTGGAGTGTCATTGGCGGCATCGCCCAGGCCACGTCCACGCTCACGATCGGGACCGGCGTGACCTGCCCGACGGTTCGGATCCACCCGGCGATCATCGCCCAGGCGGCCGCGACCTCGGCCGCGATGCTGCCCGGCCGGTTCTTCCTCGGCGTCGGCAGCGGCGAGGCGCTGAACGAGCACATCACCGGGCAGCACTGGCCCCCGGTCTCTGTCCGCCTGGAGATGTTGCGCGAGGCGGTCGGTGTGATCCGCGAGCTGTGGGGCGGCGAGTACGTCACCCACCACGGCCGGTTTTACACCGTCGAGAACGCCCGCATCTATACCCTGCCGGAAACCCCCATTCAGGTTCACGTCGCGGCGTCCGGTCCAGAGGCGGCGACCCTGGCCGGTGAGATCGGCGATGGCCTGATCGATACCGCCCCGAGCAAGGAGGTCGTCCTGGCGTTCGACGCGGCGGGCGGTACCGGAAAGCCCCGCTACGGGAAGATGACGATGTGCTGGGCGGAGGACGAGGAGACCGCCAAGAAGACCGCCCATCACTACTGGCGCTACACGGTCCTGCCCGGGCAACTCAGCCAGGAGTTGGCCCTGCCCCGCTACTTCGACGAAGGGTCCAAGAACGTCACCCCGGATCAGGTGGCGGAATCGGTGGTCTGCGGACCGGACCCGCAGAAGTACATCGAGAAGATCCGGGCGTTCGCAGACGCCGGGTTCACCCACGTCTACCTGCACCAGGTCGGCCCAGATCAAGCGGGCTTCTTCGACTTTGCGAAGCGTGAACTACTCCCGCACTTCAAAGGCTAGGAGGTACCTCCTTCCAGCGAGCGCAGACTCGCGTCGGATCAGCGTTGGGCACATCGATTGCATCTAAGGGAGGCTGACGCCCGTACGCGGGTGCGATGGACAGGTGCAGGGCCGAGATCGGGAGTACAGGTGACAAGCCTTCGTCGTCGCGCGCTGGTATCAGGAACGCTCCTGGGTATTGGCATAGCTGGTCGCGCCAATCTACGGCGCCTCCCGACCGAAGATATACGCGGGCAAGTTGTCCTGATCACCGGCGGGTCGCGTGGGCTTGGGCTTGCTCTCGCCAGGGAATTCGCCCGGCGCGGCTGCCGGATCGCGATCTGTGGCCGGGATGAGGATTCGCTCGTCCGTGCCCGGGACGAATTGAGCGCCACCGGCGCCGATGTCCTGGCGATCCCGTGCGACGTCAGCGATCCGGGGCAGATCGACCAGTTGGTGACTGAGATAAACGGTCGGTTCGGCCAGATCGACATCCTGGTTGCCAACGCTGGTCAGATCGAGGTTGGTCCGTTCGCCACTACCACGGACGCCGACTTCGAGAACGCCCTCGATTTGATGTTCTGGGGCATTCTGCGGCCGGTCCGCGCAGCCTTGCCTGCTATGCGGCACCGCGGCCATGGGCGGATTGTGACAATCACCTCGATCGGCGGCAAGGTCAGCGTGCCTCACCTAATGCCCTACTCGGCCGCCAAGTTTGCCGCCGTCGGTTTGTCGGAGGGACTGCGCGCGGAAATGGCCGGAACCGGCGTCAAGGTGACGACCGTTGTCCCTGGGCTGATGCGGACCGGCTCACACCTGAACGTCGAGTACCGGGGCAACCCGGAGGCGGAGTACACCTGGTTCTCGCTCGGCGCCAGCTTGCCGCTCATCTCAATGGATGCGGTGCGCGCCGCCGAACAGATCGTCGCCGCGACGATTCGCGGCGATCCCGAGGTCATCCTGGTCTCTACCGGCCGCCGCCCTGGCTCGGGCGCACGGTCTTCTCCCCGGCCTTCACGACCGACGTTCTGGGGCTCGTGAACCGGCTGTTGCCGTCCACTCCGAGCGATGGAGGCCGCCGGGCGCGCGGGCATGAGATCGAAGGTGAGCGACCAGTCCAGAGCCTTAGAGGTAGCTACGACGTTGGGACGCAAAGCCGCCGTCACGATTCAATCAGATACCACCACCGTCATCGATTGAGGAGCGTTGAGCATGAGGGCATTGACCTGGCACGGCACCGAAGATGTGCGCGTCGAG
The DNA here is from genome assembly GCA_963849635.1 of uncultured Chloroflexia bacterium. GTDB lineage: Bacteria > Chloroflexota > Chloroflexia > Thermomicrobiales > UBA6265 > CAVRUD01. The sequence goes on from CAWKIA010000016.1 coordinate 102,639, forward strand.
ACCGTACCCGATCCGACGATCGTCGAGCCGACCGATGCCATCATCAAGGTCACCGCGACCGCGATCTGCGGCTCCGATCTCCATCTCTACGGCGGCTACATGCCGACGATGGAGAAGGGCGACGTCCTCGGCCACGAGCCGATGGGCGAGGTGGTCGAAGTCGGATCGGCCGTGACGAAGCTCAAGAAGGGCGACCGCGTCGTCGTCCCGTTCACCATCTCCTGCGGGCAGTGCTGGTTCTGCCAGCACGGTCTCTTCTCCGCCTGCGACGTCTCCAACCCGAACGCGGAGATGGCCGCCAAGCTGATGGGCCACTCGCCCGCCGGACTGTTCGGCTATTCCCATATGCTCGGCGGCTTTGCCGGCGGCCAGGCCGAGTACCTGCGTGTGCCCTACGCCGATGTCGGTCCGATCAAGGTCCCGGAGCAGCTGACCGACGAGCAGGTGCTGTTTCTCTCCGACATCTTCCCGACCGGCTACATGGCGGCCGAGAACGCCCAGATCCAGCCAGGAGACACGGTCGCGGTCTGGGGCTGCGGCCCGGTAGCGCAATTCACAATCAAGAGCGCCTGGATGCTGGGCGCGGGCCGCGTGATTGCGATCGACCGGGTGGCCGAGCGGCTGGAGATGGCGCGGACCCAGGGCAAGGCCGAAGTCATCAACTACGAAGAGCAGGACGTCTACGAAACGCTCCAGGAGATGACGAAGGGGCGCGGCCCCGACAGCGCGATCGACGCGGTCGGCAGCGAAGCGCACGTCACCAGGCATCAAGGGCGTCTACGACAAGGTGAAGCAGACAGTCAAGCTGGAGCAGGATCGCCCGCACGTGATCCGCGAGGCGCTCAAGTGTGTGCGCAAGGGCGGCACGCTCTCGATCCCAGGCGTCTACATCGGGTACGACGACAAGATCCCGATGGGCACGATCATGAACAAAGGTCTCACGATCAAGACCGGCCAGACTCATGTCCAGCGCTACCTGGAGCCCCTCCTGCAGAAAGTCGTCGACGGCGAGATCGATCCAAGTTTCGTCGTGACTCACACCTGCGCCGCTGGACGAAGGCCCGGAGATGTACAAGACCTTCCGCGAGAAGGAGGACGGCTGCATCAAGGTGGTCTTGAAGCCCTAGATTATGTGCGGAGGGCAGCGGCCCGCGGGCCGCTGCCCCGGGTATTCGAAACAGCGTGGAGTCCGAGTTTTCAAGGGGAGCCCGCCCAGATGGGAGATATCGGGCGCGTGCCTTCAACTCGGAAAAGTTTGGTAAATCAGGAGATTAGGCTGATTGTTAACAGCGGATCAGATTCTGCTACAGCCTAATAAATCATGGCATGGCGCATGCATTCTACCATTGTGTTCGATAGTTCGTCGGGCGCAGGTCTCGGGGATGGCAAACGCATTCTCTACAGGAGGGGTGCCATGAGTGGGCAACAGAGCAGTCGATCGGGCTTGACCGCGCAGGCTGGTGAGTTGGGAGTCCGGTACGTCACGTCAACAAATGCGGCCGACTACGGACGAGCGCGACAGTGTCGGGGGGTCGACGAGCAGCGGTGCAACCACAGGAGCGCCGGGTGACAGTCAGGCGGACTGGCGTCCAGGACGTGAAGGACGCTGCGAAGCAGACTGCCCAGGAGACCAAGGACGCCGCGATGGAGATCGCCCAGCAGATCAAGGGCGATGTTCAGGCGCAGGCGACCGAGATTGCCGGCGAAGCGAAGCAGCAGGCGGGCGAACTCATCGGCCAGGCCAAGGAGCAGGCGGCCAACGCGTTTGCCCAGCAGCGCGAGCAGGTGGTTTCCGGCCTCGGCAGTCTGGCCGACGCCCTGCGCAGCACCGCCCAGAGCCTGAAGGAGTCGAACGACGGCGCCCAGGCGGGGATTGGTCAATTCGTCGACGACGCCGCGGAGCGTTTGGCTCAATCGGTCGAGTTTCTCCGTGACAAGGACGCGAGCGAGCTCCTACACGATGTGCAGGACTTCGCCCGCAAACAGCCGCTTGCCTTCGTGGGCGCCGCGTTCAGCGTTGGCATCGTCGCCGCACGGCTGTTGAAGGGAACAAGCAGTGGCTCTCAGGCGATTGACCAGGCCATGAGCTCGATGTCCGAGCAGGCAGTCAACGCGATGGAGAGCGTCAAGGAGCGCGTGGTCGGCGCCACCGGCTCGTCAAGCTCGTCTGGCACTTCGAACCAGGAGCAGGGGAGTGGTTCTGCCGCGGGCTCGTCCAGCAGCACATCGGCCGCCTTGGGCTTCAATCGGATGGACGAGACGGCCTCCGACTTCGAAGTCAGCCAGTCATCCGGCCTATCTGGCCGGTCCGACGCGGGACGCACCTCAACCGGAACCTCAGAGATGCCCACCGGCGCGACAGCCGGGTATGCCCCCGAGGTTGAGGGCACGATTGGTCGGGAGGGACAGTCATGAGCCAGACCCAAGGCCAGCGTATGACCTCCGGTTCGGCGCCGGGTGCGGGCGAACCGTCCCTCGGCCAACTGTTCGGAGATCTGGCCAGAGACATCCAAACCCTGTTCAAGCAGGAGATCGCTCTGGCCAAGACCGAGACCACCCAGTCCGCCAAACGGGCCGCGATGGATATCGCCAAGCTCGCCGCTGGGGCGCTGGTGCTCTACGCCGGCGTGATCTTCCTGCTCGCTGCGGCCGTCTTCGGCCTCCGCGAGTTGGACCTTCCCTGGTCGCTCTCGGCCCTGATTGTCGGTGCCGTCGTTGCCGTCATTGGCCTGTTCCTCGTCCTTCGGGCGAAGTCCGATCTCACCTCCGGCAGCCTGGCGCCGACCGAGACGATCGAGAGCCTCAAGCAGGACGGTGAATGGGCGAAAGGACAGGTACGGTGAGCGACACGCAAAGCCAGGATGTCGAGGTCATCCGCGAAGACATCGAGCGGACCCGCGATGACATGAGTCAGACGATCGACGAGATCCAGGAACGGCTGTCGCCTGACACGCTCAAGCAGCAGGCGCAGGAGACGGTCCAGGAGATCACCGATCAGGTCCTTGGTGAGATCCGCACCAAAGCCGCTGACCTGACCAGTAGCCTGACGGATCAGATCAACGCCGCCGTCCACAGCGCGACGGTTGCCAAGACCGACCAGATGCTGGCCCAGGCGGGCGATACGGCGCGGCAGGTGGGGGCATCGCTGTGGGAGCGGATGGGTCAGAACCCGGCCCCGATCGCGCTGGCCGCGCTGGGCATTGGCGTGGCGGCTTCTCAGATCCTGCGTGGCGGGAACGACGGTCAAGCCGCGCCGACGTCCAATTCGCCATCGTCGAGCGGCCTGACCGAGAAGGTCTCCGGTTCGGCGAACGCCGCACACAACGTTGCCAGTGGCGCCCTTGACTCTGCGCTGCACGGTACCAGCCAGGCATTGGACCAGGCGCAGGCAAGCATCGACGGTATGAAGCAGTCAATGCCCAGCATGCCGGGCAGCGTTCAGGGCTTCCTGAGCGAGCAACCGCTCGCGGCCGGTGCTCTTGTGCTCGGGCTTGGGTTGGTTGTTGGGCTCGGCCTGCCGGAAACGCAGAGCGAGCGCGAGGCGATGGAACCGGTGCGGGCGCGTGTCCAGGACGGCGTTGCGCAGACGACCGGGGCCGCGCAGGGACTGGTCGAGCAGGCCAAGGAGGCGGCGAGCACCCTGGCGACCGAAGCGAAGGACGCCGCCTCCAGTGCGGCGGCCGACGCGAAAAGCGCGGCCAAGGATATCGGTGAGACCGCTAAGAACGCCGGGAAACAAGCGGCATCGGATCGCGGCCTGACGAGCTAGATAGTCCCGGAATGACCGTCAGGAGGTGGCGCAGAATTTCGCCACCTCCTGACTATTTGTGAGAAAGGCAACCATTCGTGATCACACGTTACGACCGCATTGCGACCAGCCTGCCCGAGCCGAAGGGCCCGAACCCCAACGCCGCTTCCCTCGTGCAGGAACTGCTCGGCGGCAAGTTCGGCGAGATGTCGACCCTGATGAACTACACGTTCCAGTCATTTAACTTTCGCGGCCGCAACGATGACGTGGCCCGGCCCTTCTACGACCTGATCGCCAACATCGCCGCTGAGGAGTACGGCCACGTCGAGGTCGTCACCTACACGATCAACATGCTGCTCAACGGCGCCACGAAGCGCGGCACCGATCCGACCGCGACCCCGCTGGCAGGGACGGAGAATGCCCGCAACTCCTACCATTTCCTGGCCAGTGGCCAGCAGGCGCTCCCGTACGACTCCATGGGTAATCCCTGGACTGGGCAGAACGTCTTCTCCAGCGGCAACCTCAAGCTCGACCTGCTCCACAACTTCTTCCTGGAGTGCGGCGCCCGCGCGAACAAGATCCGGGTCTACGAGACGACCGACGACCCGACCGTGCGGGCGATGACGGGCTACCTGCTGGTTCGCGGTGGCGTTCACGTCGTTGCCTATGCGCGGGCCCTCGAAGTGTTGACCGGCGCGGACCTGGGCAAGCTCTTCCCGATCCCGGACATCAGCAATAAGCAGTTCCCAGAAGCGAAGGCGCTTGAAGACACTGGCCTGCACACCATCCTCTATCGGAATGGCTCCAAGGACTTCGGGCGCGTGGGCGAAGTCTGGACCGGGAAGCACCCTGAGGACGGCTTGCCATTGGTCGTCGAGGACGGCATGCCTGAAGGCGCCCCGACCCCGGACCTCCCGGCCGAGCCGCAGCTCACCGCCCCGGGCATCGGACCAATCACCATGGAAGAACTCCGCGAGATGGCGAAGCGGCTTTAACCGTCTCCCGATCCGATCCATTTCCGTGAGAGCAGCACGGCCATCTTGGCCGTGCTGCTCTCACGGAAATGGAGCATCTTCGTCAGATCAGCGTATCTAGATCCGTTTAGTACAGGAACGCGGCCACCTAAAATTGCCTGTCAAAACCGATCAATTCGTCAACATCCATCAACCCAGGGTCTCGCTGGATTGGTGCGGCCGGCGACCATGTGCGGTCCTTACGGCGGACGACCTAGCATATGCACAGCAACGCGCCGAGCCAATTGGCCCGGCGCGTTCCCAATCATTCGAGTTGCTATCAGCGTGCTACTGGCGGGTGTCGTCGGGGTAACCGGCGTCGATGGTCTGGTCGTCGACCCGGACTTCCTCGCGGCGGACGGTGCCGCCGACCCGCTCGGTGCGCGTCTCGGCGTCCTTCTCGACGATCACCTCGCCGGCCTTGCGGGCAGTCGTCTCGACGTCGACCTCCTGGCCACGGACCGGGACCTCGATGACGCCCTCTTCGAAGGCGTCGGCGCCAACGGCTCCTGGGTCGTTGGCGTCGACCCGGGTCACGCGGACGCGCTCCTCGGTCACCGGGACGGTGACGGTGCGGTCCTCGGTGACCAGCTCCTTCTCGATCCGGACGGCGCCGCGATCGACGTCGCGCGTGACCGCGGTGAGGTTCTCCTCGTAGACGGGGACGCGCAGCGCCTCGCCGCTCGCATCCACGCCGCGGCGGTCGTCCGACGCGACGTAGTCCGGAGCGATCACCTCAGAGTTGGCCGTGCCCGCGGCGACGGGATCGGATTGCCCATACGCGGTGTCCTGGTAGCCAGTGGCGGAGTCGAGCGGGCGGCTGGTCCCAGCCCTGATTGAGCGCCTCGTCCTTCGTCACGCTGAGGAAGACCTCGTCGTCGCCGACTGAGGAGATCGCGGATGTCGGGATGTAGTGGTCGGAGGGGAAGAAGAAGCCCTTCTCGACGACGATGTAGGTGGGGGAGACCTCGACGATCTTGCCGACCTTGTCCCCGTCAGAACCACGAGCGGTCATGCCAGTCAAATCTTGATTCCGAAGTTCCATTGTCCCTGCCTCCTCGGCATTTACCTCATTTGTTCCACTAGCCCATGCAGGCCGAGAACATCAACCCGAGGACGCAATCTATGTGCCATCCCGGCACTGAATGACCCGCCGAGCTAGTGGAGAGGTGGCGCTGGTTACACTGCTATGGCAGGTCGAGAGCATCCAATCGATGCCTCTGCGGACACCGGGCGTGTCAGCGATCGGTCAATATGTGCAGTCTTGGGTTCCCCAGATAGTCATGGTGCGCAGATTACGCACGGCTCCCTAAACCTTGAATGGGTACCTCGAATGGGCACAACTCCCGCTACGAAGTTCGCTCGCGCGCTGGCATGATGACAGCCTATCTCGGCACATCACCACGCCGGCGGGCTGCCCCGATGAGTGGTCTGTGTTGCGCCGGTGCGGAGCTATCCGCTGCGCAAGGAGTACGACGGGCCGATGCGACAGATCGACTATGCCCTGCGATTCCGCGGCGAAGCCAGCTGGGTTGGGGTCGACGGCAATCTTCTCCGAGTCGTGGCCCGTGCAACTGGCTGCTCGATGCGCACCTGGTTCAACCAAGACAGGCTTCACGGCGAGGTGCGGGACGAGCCGGGCGACGAGATTCGCCTGGAGTCGGAACTGACCATCACCGGCGCCACGACCTTCCAGGAGATCGGCACCATCGCCTTCGGCGCAAGCGGTGACCGGCTCAGGTTCAGCACCTGCGGTAGTGGGCATCTGGAGTCTGTACCACAGAGTACTGGCCGGCGCGGCGCGGCGGTGCTGCAGGTAGACGACGGTGAGCGCCAGTTCGCCGCCGCCCACGGCCTGTTTGCATCCAATTATGTCGTCGACAACTCGGGGGGGATCACGATCCTTCAACTCGGATCGATTCATTTCCCCGACTGGGGACCGGAGGTGCCCACGGACATGTTCTCGGGTGGATGACCGTGACTCAGGGTGGGGCCGCGGAGGATGCTACCCTTCGTCTCCGCCCAGAGTCATGTAGACCCCCAGACCAGAGGCGAGCCCGACCAGGGCGCCGAACGATGTGCCCATGGCGCCATCGTGGGCAAAATGCCTGAACTCGCGGCCAATTGCGAGCGCCACGAGCAGCCCCAAGACGACGATCATGACCGTCCTGAGGCCAGAACCATGTTCCGAACTATCCACGACTTTCCTCCTTCCAGGGGCGGCGAATCGGTCTGTCGCCTCCACCCAGAGTGTGCGACGATGGTACCCGTTTCGGCCGGTTTGGCCGAGGGGCACGTGGCTGGGAGGGTGACATGCGGTTCGGCGCTGGGGTCTTGATCGGCATGTTGATCGGCGCGGTGATCTTCATCTGGATCCTGGTCCAGATCCTCCAGGCCATTTTCTAGTGCCAGCCGTCCGGATTGCGCTCGGGGCCCCTTCCATGCTGAAAATATGCGAGTGACTGGCCCGGTGAACGGACGCCGCCGCCCCGCAATACTTCGGGGCGGCGGCGTCATCTCACGCATTGGTCCGTTCGAAGGGAGGGCCCGGTGATGGGCTATTCGACGGTAAAGACGGTCACCATGCCGTCGAGGACGTGCGGCATCCCCGTCATCGGGTCGATGATGAAGCAGATGACGGCGTAGGAGCCCGGGTCCAGGTCGAGCACGTTCCAGGTCGTGTGGCCGCCGGACTGTAGGGCTGCATAGGCGGCGCCGGTGAAGGACGCGACCAGGGGCGGCCCGGCGGGTGGGGTGCCGCTCATCAGACTGGCGAAGTCGGCGACGATATCGTCGGCGGTCGTGCCGTCCGGAACGCCGTACATCACCATGTGGTGGCTGTGCTCCGTACCGGTGTTGGTGATCTCCCACACCTGAGGTCCTGCCGGCACCGGGTCCGGCGTGACGATGTAGCGCAGGTCGTCCGTCATCTCCAGGATCACATCGGCATCCGGGCCGATGGATGGATCACCGGCGACCGGCGTCGCGCCCGTTCCCGCCACCGGCGAGGCAACCGGGGTGGCGGCGGCCTCGGTGACGGTCAGCGGGCTGAGCCGCATGATCTCGTTGGCGACATCGTACTCTTCACCTTCGGCCAGTTCCGGGTAGTACGAAGCGGCGATCTGGTAGTCGCCGGGGGCCAGATCGATCAGGAAGGTGGCGGAGATGCCCGCCGCAGGGGTGTTGCCGCCGCCGGCGAATGTCCAGCCGGGCTGAACCAGATCGCTCGCACCCGCGTCGAGCGCTCCCTGGGTCATCTCCTCGACGGAGAGCCCGGCTGGAGGCTGCATGAAGTCGACGTAGGCGTTGTTGCCTGCGGTGACGCTCAAGGTGACGTGGTAGATGCCGGCCGGCAGGGTTTCAGGCGCCTCGACGCCGTCCTCACTGACGGCGATCTCGATGGCGGGGTAGCCGAGGGCCGCGAGCGCAGCCTCATCGTAGCCCCACGCAATCTGGGGGTCCTGGGCCAGGGCGCGTGGATTCCCAACCGTCAATCCCGCCACCGCCATGATCGTCGCCAACGCGACGAGTCCAATTCGACCAAACCGTTGCACGAAAGAACTCCTACATCTCCCGGCAATGTCAGCCAGACACGGCAAACGACCGGATTGCCCCAACCGGCGCCATTCGCCGGTGAGCGGCAATTCTGCCACGTCTCGCTTGAATTCCCACCAGGAAGCCGCGTGAGCGGCCATCAGAGGGCATGGCTCCGCGTCTCGTCCTACGTCAGGTGTATGCGGCGGCGTCAACTGGGCGCCGGGGGGCGCGCCTGGGCGGTTTCCGCTCGCGCCGGGTTCCCACCTGACGGCCGACGTGGAAGCCGCGGCAGCGGCGGCACCAGTATGCCCTGGCGGCTCCTCGCCGGCCTTCATTGCGGTTGATGGAGCGGGCGTCGGCAACGGCATGGTCGTGGGTGCGGTAGACCTTCTTGGCGCACCGGCCCAGATAGGCCGGCGTGCCTCGGTGTCCGGTAACTTCCGTCCAATGCGGTGTTGGGTGGTCCCATGTCGCGTAGGAGGCAACTGGGATCTCGATCAGGGCCGACTCCGCGAGTGTTTCGCTATCGGGCAGCTTGCCACGATCTACCATCTGCGCTCCCTTTCACGGCGGGCCGTTGATTCCTCTGTCAACACTGTTCCGGGAGACCCGGCGGTTTCCGACAGGCCGGCCAAGGTGCATGGGGAGGCATGTATCCTGGCTCGAAGCTGTTGAGGTCGGCAGTCGAGAGGGAGGGTGGGATTGGGACCAGAGCCCTCGATCGCCGCCAGGCAGACGATTCAGCGACTGCTCATCAACCGGGACTATGCCCGCCTTTGGGCTGCCTCGGCGATCTCCGGCTTCGGCGACTCGATCTTCGAGACCACCTTGATCGTTTGGATCGTTAGCGATCTGGCCGAAAACCGTTCCTGGGCTCCGTACGTCACGAGCGGCTTGCTGGCTGCGTCCGCCGTACCGGTGCTCCTGGTGGGACCGATCGCGGGCACCCTCGTCGATCGCTGGCGGGACAAGCGTCGGGTCCTCCTACGCACCAATCTCATCAGTGCCGCACTCGTCATGAGCCTGCTGCCCGGTTGCGGTCGCGCCGGCATCGGCGTTCGGCGGCGGTGCGCAAGCGGATGCCATTCGGCTCAGCTTGACGCTGATCGTCGTGGTCCTGGCAAGTGCGGTCGTCCAGTTTCTGCGTCCCGCTTCCGGAGTGTTGTCCCGGGACATCGTGCCGGAGGAGGAGCGGCCCCGTGCGGTCGGCATGAGCCAGACCGCTGCCAACGTGACAATGCTCGTGGCGCCCGCAGTCGCCGCCCCGGTTCTGATCGCATTCGGGCCGGGATTGGCGCTGACGGTCAATGCCGCCACGTTTGTTGTGGCCTTTTTCATGATCCGGAGCATTGCGGTGCTGACGGATGACGTTCCGGGCGAGCCAGTGGAGTTGGCGTCAGCTGGATCGATCCGCAACGATCTGGCGGTTGGGTTGAGGTTCTTCATTCAGAATCAGGTCCTGAAGTCCGTGGCGATTGCCATGAGCATCGCGATGCTCGGCTTCGGCGCGATGAGCGCTCTCGACATCTATTTCATGCTCGATAACCTCGGGACGGATCGCCACTACTACGGCATTTTGGAATCGGCACAAGGAGCAGGCATGATCGCCGGGGCGATCGCCTGGGGCTTCCTGGCGGGCCGGCTCGGCCTGGAGCGCACCGTGTGGCTTGGGCTTGCGGGGCTTGGATTGTTGACGGTCGTCTATTCCCGATTGACTGCCTTTCCTCCAGCGCTTGTTCTGACCGTCATCATCGGTACGATCGTCCCGTCGCTAAGCATTGCCATCAGCCCGATCCTGATGCGGGAGACACCCAGGCACCTATTGGGCCGAATTGGGGCGACGCTCAATCCGATCATCACGGGCTCCACACTCGTCGGCGCGCTGCTGGGAGGAGTTCTTTACGGAGCGATGCGGGACAACTTCGAAGACAGGATCTTGGGCGTTCACGTTGGTCCGATCGACACGATCTACGTGGTCATCGGCGTGATGACCCTGATTGCGGCCACCTACTCCGCCCGGAACTTGCGGGCTCCGCGGCTCGTTGTCTCCGATGGTGAGACAGGCAGCGGGTGAACCGATACGATCCACCCGTGTGGACAGTGGACGAACGTGCAGTCTCGGATAGGGGTGGGCGTGAAGAAAGCACGGGATTTGCGCCGATTGCGGGTTGCCGTGATCGGTCTCGGGGCATGGGGAACGCGGGCGCACCTGGCGGCGCTGGCGGCGCGTGATGACGTTGAGGTCGTGGCTATTGTCGAGCCGGATGCAGTGGAAGCGGCCGCGGCGGCAGCCAGGTTCTCCGTCCCTCGGATCGAGGCGGATGCGGCGATGCTCTGGGCGAATCCTGGAGAGATCGACGCCGTCGTGATTGCCACCCCGGTCGATACCCACTACCGGCAGGTGATGGATGCCCTCGCCGCCGGGTGCCACGTCCTCTGCGAAAAGCCGCTGGCGTACGACCTGCCTCAGGCGGAGGAGATGCACCGCGTGGCCCGCGAGGCGGGTGTGGTGGCGAAGCTGGGATTCTTGATGCGCTTTTCGCCCGTGGTTGCGCGGATGAAGGTATTGGTAGACGAGGGGTATCTCGGAGAGCTGCGCGGCTTCGAGTTTCACTCCGTCAATGCCCAGTTCATCGATCCGGATCGACCTCGGCATTGGAAGATGGAACGCTCCCGGGCAAACGGCGGCGTCTTCGCTGAGTACGGCTCGCACGGCATCGATCTGGCGCTTTGGTTCGGCGGTCCAATCACGAAGGTCGTTGCCCACGGCACGACGGCAATCTCGGAACGTCCCTTGCATGGCGGCGGACGCGGCGCGGTCGATGTCGACGACATGACCGCCTGGATCGGGGTCTATGCCAACGGTGGCGACGCGACCTTCCGCACTGGGTGGGCATCGCAGCCGATCGGTGGAGGCGGAGTGCGGATCTACGGGTCGCGTGGGTCGTTGGCCTGGCAGCCCGACCCGACGACGCGGCGCAGTGAGGTCCTGATCGGCGCATCGACTAATGCTCCGGAACCGACCGTGTTACTCGACCACACTCCCGACTTCGATCCCGTGATCGACTCCGGCCCCTTTCCGCTCGGCCTCTTCGCCCGCTACAACGCGGGATTGATCGACAGTTTCATTCGGGACATCCGCGCTGGGCGGGTGACCGGACCGAGTTTCGACGACGGCCTGGCGGTGCAGCGGGTGCTGGCGGGGATCCGGACTTCGTTGGATGAGGGGCGGTGGGTGGAGGTGGGGTGATGGCAGGCACTTAGCCTGGTGGATGCTCCCTTCCCCCCGTTGTGATCTCAGTCCTCTACCGCGACACGCGCCATCCCGGTGGCGTGGCACGTGACGGCCGGCCGGCCGGCCGGGGGCGTGGCTGGCGCCGCTGCTCGGACCTTCTGGCCGCCCTCGCCCCGGCGGTGCCGCCGACCCGGACGGTCGTGGTCCTGGCCGACCGGGGACTGTGGAGCCCGCGGCTCTGGGAGGCGCATCCGCGGCGCACGGCTGGCACCCGCTGCTCCGGATCCAGCAGGCGGCACTCTTCCGGCCCCGGGCGGCAAAACAGGCAAGGCGGCCGCCCTGGTGCCGGGGCCGGGCCACGCCTGGCTCGGTGCGGGGAACCGCGTACAAGGACGCCCCCAAACGCGAAGGACGCGACCCTGGTCGCGGTCTGGGAGGTCGGGCCAGGCACGAGCCCTGCCTGGCCCTGACCGACCTGGCCCCGGACGACGTCGGCCCGTGCTGGTACGGGCTGCGGGCCTCGGATCGAGTTGGGCTTCCGGGCCCTGAAGTCGGGCGGTTGGCACTGGGAACGGACCCGGCGCACCGATCCCGACCGGGTGGCGCGCCACTGGCTGGTGCTGGCGGTGGCCACCCTCTGGGTGCGTGGCCACCGGCACCCGCGTCGAGGACGCCGAGCGCTCTGGGGCGGGCCCCAGCCAACCTGCGGGTGGCCCTGCCGCCGCCGCCGCGCGACCGCGCCCGCGTCGCCAGCGTCTTCGCCCGGGGGCTGGCGCGGCTGCGCTGGCAAGCTGCTGCGGGTGCGGCGGCTGTGGTCCCGGATCTGGCTCTGGCAGGATGCCTGGCCCGCCGCACCGCGCGACCTACTGGTGCGTGGTGTGGCCCCACTGACCACTTCCCCTCGGATACCGACCCCGACAGCGTTGGACAGGGAGAAGGGGGACTGGTGGCAATAGGAGAGGCCGTGTCCGCTGCCGCCCGCAGTTAGAGGACTCGAAGTCCCGGGCTGAGTGACGGAAGTCGGTTGAAACCGGCTAAGAGTTGGGTCAGTACGGCCTAGTGGTCTGATTTCACAGCGGCTTGTGGCGATGCTGGGGCGGATGCCCACGCGGTTCGTGCGTTATTGTCGGATACAGTCGATGAGGTGGGATAAGGTAATCGGCAAGGAGGTGCCCGATGCCCGCCGGCAAGCATGCCGATGATGCTCCGATTCGACCGCTGCAGAAGTGGGAAGATCTGGCCGAGCAGCGCATCCGCGCGGCCCAGGAGGAAGGGCTGTTCGACGATCTCCCGGGCCGAGGTCGGCCGCTGACGCTGGACGACAATCCGTTGGCGGGAGATATGCAGACCGGCTTCCGCCTGCTGAAGAACGCCGGCTTTGCGCCCGAGTGGATCGAACTGGATAAAGAGATTCGCGCCGAGCTTGAGGCGTTGCGGGAGATTCGCGAGCGTGCCGCCCGCCGCGTGGCCGAACTTAGCGCAGCGGGCGGGGATGAGCCACCGCGCACTGGAGAGGGCAAGCGCTCGTTGCGGCACTGGTTGGGTCGACTGGGTCAGGCGTCGCGGCGTCCGGGCAGGTCTCCGGGGCGGGCGCGAGCGCGGGTCGCGATGGTAGAGCGAGAACGCGCTCGGTCGGCCTACCTCGATCGCGCCGCTCGACTTACCGAGCGCATCACCCTGTTCAATGCGGTGCGCCCGCGGGACCTGTGGTGGCTGGAGCGTCAAGTCCCGACGGCGGAGGCACATGCCAGCGACTTCGACAAAGCATGCCCGCTTGTGGCGGCCGAGGGCTAAGCCCGACGAAGCCCTTGTATGCTCCAGGGCTGTGAACGACGACGTCTGCCTGGACGGTTTTTGAGCGGGGCTGTTAAGGCATTGCCCAGCCGCCGTCGATGTTGATGGTCTGGCCGGTGATGAAGGCGCTGGCGTCGGAGGCGAGGAAGACGGTTGCGCCGGCGATGTCGTCGGGGAGGCCGCGGCGCTTGATCGATTGGAGCTGGTTCATCCGGGTGGCCAGTTCGGCTTGCTCGGGAAAGAGTTCTAGCTCCGACTCGGTCTGGATCGCGCCGGGGGTGATGGCGTTGACGGTGATGCCGTCGACGCCGACTTCGCGGGCCAGGGTGCGGGTGAAGCCGATCATGCCGGCTTTGGCGGAGACGTAGTGGAGCAGGTTTGCCTGACCGAGGTGGACCGTGACCGAGGAGACGTTGATGATCCGGCCCCAGCCTGCCTCGCGCATGGCGGGGTAGACCGCCCGCAGGGTGAGGTAGCAGGACTTGAGGTTGACGGCGAGGACGCGGTCCCACTCGGCTTCGTCGATCTGTTGCCACGGCTTGTGGGCGTCGGTGATGCCGGCGTTGTTGACCAGGATCGAGATCGGGCCAAGCTCATCGGCGACGGCCTGGACCATCGCGTCGACATCGGCGGCGATTGAGACGTCGCCGGGCACGGCTATCGCCCGGCCGCCGGCGCGGGTGATCTCGGCGACGGCGGACTCGGCGGCGGACCTCTTTGCCAGGTAGTTCACGGCGACGCTTGCGCCCGATTGGGCCAAGGCGATACAGATCGCGCGGCCGATCCCGCGCGATCCTCCCGTGACGAGCGCAACCTTGTTGTCGAGTGGCGGCATCGCTAGAAGGAGGGCGGCGTCATCGCCGCGATCACGATCGCCTTTTTGTCGCTGAGGTTGGCGGTGCGGTGGGGCAGAGAGCTGTCGATCCGGATCGAATCGCCCTTTTGGAGGACGAACTCCTCGCCGTCCACCCAGAAGTGGATCTCGCCCTCGATGACGACCATCTGCTCTTCGCCGGCATGGGTGTAGGGCTCGATCGGTGACTCGTTACCTGGCTCGAATTCAGCCCAGGTGAATTCGATCTGGCCCTTGAGGTCGGGCGAGAGCAGGTCGTAGGAGACCGTGTTCGGCAGCGCCAGCCGCTTGCGGGCGTTGGCGCGGACGACCTGGGCCTTTGGGGATGGGGATGAGGGTGGAGCGGCGGTCGCCGGGGTCTGGTCGGTCGCGCCGTCCTCCTGAAAGAAGGCGCCGATCGGCACGCTCAGGGCGCGGGAGATCGCCCACAAGACTTCCAGCGACGGTGCGGTGATGCCGCGCTCGATCTGGCTGATCAGGCTGGTCGACATGCCGATCTCGCTGGCGAGCTCGGCCAGTTTCAAGCCGCGTTGCTGGCGCAGGGCGCGAATCTCCGCGCCCATGCCGCGGAGGCGGTCGACGCGGCTTGGCCCAGTGCCATTGCTGTCGGGGGCGGGCGTGCGGCCCGGTGGGGATTCAAGCGAGACGACCACAGGCATTCCTGGCTACCAGATTGACAATGGAGTTGAGGGTCTTTACACTCAGACTGCAATCTGATAGTACTACTGAAATCTTGGAGCGGTCAACAGTCCGACCGGCGAATCAGGCGTCCCAATGGGCGCGGCTTCGCCGTAATCTGGATAGGCGATCGTACGCGGGGCATGGAAGGAGTCGGCCGTGACGGGCACGGCGGGTGTCGTCGCCGAACGATTGTTTGAGGACGCGCAGGCGGTGCTGGCCAGCGGCGTCTCGGCGTCGATGCGGCTGAATCCCTATCTGGGGCGGCCGCTCTACATCGCCCGGGGCGAGGGTGCCTACCTCTACGACCTGGACGGGCGGCGCTACGTCGATTTCAACATGTCCAACGGGGCGGCGTTGCTGGGGCATCACCATCCGGGCGTACGCCAGGCGGTGATCGACGGGGTCGAGGCTGGGATCGTGACGGCGGCGGAGACTCCCTATCACGAGCGGCTGGCGGCGACGCTCTGCGAGATCATTCCGGCGGCGGAGCGGGTCCGCTTCTCAAGCGTCGGCAGCGAGGTGACGCTGGTGGCGTTGCGGGCTGCCCGCCAGTTCACTGGTCGGAGCAAGTACCTCAAGTTCGACGGCCATTTCCACGGCCTGACCGAGCCGTGGCTGTACAGGCGGGCCGATCCGCTCGATCCCGATAGCCCGATCGTGCCGTCGTCTGGCGGCGTGCCGGAGAGCGGCGCGGCCGATGTGGTGATGATCCCGTTCAATGATCACGCTGCCTTTGAGCAGGTGATCGAGCGGCACGGCGCTGAACTGGCGGCGGTGATCTGCGAGCCGATCCACTTCAATGCCGGCTGCATCCCGCCGGAGCCCGGCTTCCTTGAACTTCTCCGGGAGCGGACGAAGCAGCACGGCATCGTCCTGATCTTCGATGAGGTGCTGTCGGGGTTCCGCACCCACCTCGGCGGTGTTCAGGCTCAGTACGGCGTCACGCCGGATATGACGACCCATGCGAAGGCATTGGCCAACGGCCTGCCACTCTCGTCGGTCTCCGGCCGGGCCGACATCATGCAGACGCTGGCGCCGCATGGGACGGTCGTCCACAGCGGCACCTACTCCGGCTTCTTGCCGAGCGTGTTGGCGGCGATCACGACGCTCGAAGAGCTGGGCAAGCCCGGCGTCTACGACCGGATCAACGCGACCGCTGAGACGTTCTACGGCGACCTTCAGGGTGTCTTCGACAAGCACGACCTGCCGGTGCGGGTGCAGGGCCGGGGGGCCCGGTTCGGGCTCTACTTCGGCATCCGCGAGCCGGTGCGGACGTGGAGCGACGCCCTGGCGCACGATCACGAATTGAACCGGCGCTTCGTCGTCGGTTGCGTCGATCGTGGGGTCTACATCCACGGCTACACCCGCCAGGGGCCTCCAGGTCACGCTGGCTTCTCCTTGGCCCACACCGAAGACGATTTCGCCTATACGCTCGACGTCGCCGACGCGGTCTGCGACGAATTGCGCCGAGAAGGTTCCGCGGCATAGTGAGTTGGCCGCTCCCCGTCAATCCAGGGAGCGGCCGATTCGTTGTCCGGACGGAATGACTTTCTGGCGGAAAGGGCAGCAGCGATGGCCATTGCCCAGACCAAAACGGTCGTTGCTCCGGTTTCGGAGCGGCGGCGTGGGCGACTGCTGCGCCGCGAGGCGATCTACGGCTATCTGTTCATCTCCCCGTGGATCCTGGGCTTCCTGATCTTCACCGCCTTTCCGATGATCTACGGCGGCTACCTGAGTTTCACCGAGTACGACGGCCTGACATCGCCCAAGTGGGTCGGATTCGATAACTACCAGCGCCTGTTCAGTGGCGACGACCAACTTGTGGTCAAGTCACTGAACAACACGCTCTGGTACGTCGCGGTCGCTGTCCCGGCCACCCTTGTCTTCGGCCTCCTGCTAGCGCTACTGCTGAACCAACCGGTCAAGGGGATCGCCCTCTTCCGGACCCTTTTCTACATGCCCTCGGTCGTGCCAGTGGTGGCGTCGGTCGCGGTCCTGATGTGGGTCTTCCATGGTCGCTTCGGACTTGTGAATGTCTTGCTCAGCGAGGTCGGCATCAACGGCCCGGCCTGGCTGACCGACCCGAACTGGGTGAAGCCGACCCTGGTCATTTGGACGGTGTGGGGCGTCGGCAGCGGCATGATCATCTACCTGGCCGGCCTGCAGGCGATCCCCGACCAGCTCTACGAAGCGGCGGAAATCGACGGCGCGGGGATCTTCCGGAAGTTCTTCAACATCACCATCCCGATGCTCTCCCCGACGATCTTCTTCAATCTGATCGTCGGCATTATCACCGCCTCGCAGATCTTCATTCCGGCGCTGCTGCTCTCCTCGGTGGGCACCCAGAACCCGTTCATGCCCAGCGGCGGGCCGCTCAACTCGCTCCTCTTCTACGTCCTCTACGTCTGGCAAAACGGCTTTGTCTATTACCGGATGGGGTATGCCTCGGCTCTCTCCTGGGTGCTCTTCCTCGTCGTCTTGATCGTCACCATCCTCATGTTCCGTCTGGCCCGGCACTGGGTCTACTACGAGACGGAGGGGTGATGTCGAGACGGGCAGTCGGGTAGGCGGGCAAACGGGACGAGCGGCAGGCTGGAGGACGCGTATGGTGAGGGCACAGTTGACCGACGAGCGCACGGGGATGGCGGACGGATCGGTCGTCCTGGTTGGGATCCCCTGGTACAAGCAGAAGGCCTTTCGCCTGGGCGTCAGCCGGACGATTACCTACGTTGCCCTGGTCGTGCTGGCGCTGGCCTTTGCCCTGCCGCTCTTCTGGATGATCAGCACCGCCCTCAAAGAGGACAAGCAGGTGATGGTCTTTCCGCCGGAGTGGCTGCCCAGCCCAGCGGTGTGGCAGAACTTCCCGGATGCCTGGACCTTTCAGCCCTTCAACACCTATCTGAAAAACACCCTGATCGTGACCGGCGTGGCGACGATCGGGCAGTTGATCTCGGCGTCGCTCGTCGCCTACGGCTTCGCCCGGATGCGGTTTCCTGGGCGCGACGCGCTGTTCATGGTCCTGCTGGCGACGACGATGCTGCCCTACATCGTCACCCTGATCCCGCAGTTCATCCTCTTCCGGGAGTTGGGCTGGATCAATACCTTCCTGCCCTTGACGGTCCCGTTCTTCTTCGGTGGATCGCCATTTCTCATCTTCCTGCTGCGCCAGTACTTCCGCACGATCCCGATGGACCTCTCAGACGCGGCCCGGCTGGATGGCGAATCAGAGTTCGGTATCTTCCTGCGGATCATCTTGCCACTGGCCCAACCGGCCCTGGTGACCGTGACGGTCTTCTCCTTCTTAGCCCACTGGAACGACTACCTCGGCCCGCTGATCTATCTGAACGACGAGAGCAAGAAGACGCTCATGCTGGGCCTGCAGGGATTCATCGGCCTAACACAGCAGCGCTTCCAGTTCCTGATGGCGGCTTCGACCCTCGTGGCGCTACCGACGCTGATCCTCTTCTTCGTCTTCCAACGAGTTTTCATCCGCAGCGTTGTCCTGACCGGGATGAAGGGGTAACGAGGTGGGAAGACGGGTAGGCGGGAAGGAGGAAGTCCCCTGACCCCTGGCTCCCTTCTTCCGTTGCGGAAGGGAAGAGAGAGCACGACGGTTGACGTTGAGCAAAGGAGGTGACGGGACCGCACGGCGGATGCCGGATGGTCTGAGTTCGAGGGTTCCCTACGAGCGCATAGCGATGAAATGAAAGGGGAACGACGATGAGTATCCACGACAAGATCTGGACACCTGCTACGTCCCGCGTATCTCGTCGCAATTTGGTGAAGTCCACGGCGGTTGGCGGCGCAGCCCTCGCTGGGGCGACCACCGCGAGCCGTGGTCCCTGGTTCCTACGCGGCGCAGCCCAAGAGAAGACCAAGCTCGAGGTCTGGTTCCCGTTTCCGCTGATCCCCGAGGAGGGCGAGCAGATCCACCCCTACGCCCAGCTGATCCTCGACTTCAACGCCCAGAGTCCGAACGTCGAGGCGGAGGTCTTCGTCACCAACTGGACGCCGGAGAAACTGGTCACCTCGGTGGCCGGCGGAGATCCGCCCGATTTGTTCTACATGGACCGCTACCTGGCAGCGGAGTGGGCGGCGCGGCAGTTGATCGAGTCTTTGGAGGACCGGATCGCCGCTACGACCGCATTTAAGAAAGAGAATCTTTGGCCGAAGTTACTAGAGGATGTTTCCTACCAGGACGAGGTGTACGCCGTTCCGCACTACACCGATGTCCGCGCCTTCTACTGGAACAAGGGCATCTTCACCGACGCCGGGCTCGATCCAGAGACGCCCCCTGACACCTGGACGGCCCTGCAGGATTACATCCCCAAGACGATGGTCAAGAACGATCAGGGGCTAGATCGACCGCCTCGGTTACGCGCCGTCGGTTGGCAACCCGCCCGGCTTCCTGATGTGGTACATCCACCTCTGGCAGCTCGGCGGCGAATTCATGAACCCGGAGAAGACCGAGGTCACCTTCAACACTGAGGCCGGCATCGGGTCCTTCCAGTTCATGCTCGATACCTTCAACGCCCAGGATGGTATCGGTGCGGTCGAGGAATTTGCGGCGGCGCTGGTTCCCGGCCCCGGCCAGGACGTCTTCATGTTAGGGAACCTGGCAATGGAGGTTCACGGTTCCTGGCAGCCGCCGAACTTCGCCCGTTATGCCCCGGAACTCGACTGGGGGATCAGCTCCATCCCGATCCCGGAAGGCGGCCAGCCGGCTAACTACAGCGGCGGCCATGCCTGGGTCCTGCCCCGCGGCGGCGAGCACCCCGACGAGGCCTGGAGTCTGGTCGAGTTCATGCTTTCCGTCGACAGCCAGCTTAAGACTGGCTTGGGTGAGAACACCGTCCCGGCCCGCCAGGACGTGGCGGAGAGTCCGGAGTACCTGGACGGCGAGCCCACATCGAATGCTGACCTGCGCAAGCTCTACGTCGAAGAGGTGAAGGTGGCGCGCTGGGTGCCGGTGATCCCGGGAGTCGGCGAGATCTTCGCCTCCAACGCCCGCGTTTACGACGAGATCATGCGCGGTGTGACCACACCGGAAGAGGGCACCGCCACCATGGCCGAGGAATGCCAGGCGGTGATCGACAACTGGCAGGCGCAGATTCAGGAGTCGTAACGGAGACGTGAGACGTGAGACGTGAGACGTGAGACGTGAGTAACGCGTCTCGCGCCTAGCGCCTAGCGTCTGGCGACGAGGGCGGAGCCGCGTGTTCGGCTCCGCCCTAGTTAGCCCATGCCTTGTCGGCTCTCGGTATTCGACTCTCTACTCACTCACGTCTCACGTCTCACGTCTCGAAAGGGAGTTTTCGTGACCGCGACGGCAGATATCGCCCGTCAAAAGCTGGCCGGACATACGATCTGGCTGTGGCATTACCTCCACGCCGACTGGCAGTGGGAGCAGTCGCGGGAGTGGCATGAGGAGCGGTATGCCCTCGCCGTGAACGAAGTCCTCGACTTGATGCGTGAGGACAACGAGCTGACCTACTTTTTCGACTCGACCAGCGAGTTTCTGGAGCCGGTGGTGCGGCTGCTGGGGCCGCGGATGGAGGAGGTTCGGCAGCGCGTCCGCGAGGGCCGGATCAGGATCGTCAGCGGGCAGGTGGCGAATGCCCGGCCCAATCAGGTAGGGGAGGAGACGTATCTCCGCAACCTGCAGATGGGGCGGCAAGAGATGGCGGAGCTCTTTGAGGGGGCGCCGCTGACACTCTTCCACAGCGTCGATATCGCCATCGGGCACAGCCAGATGCCGCAGATTCTGCAGTTGGCCGGGTTCGACCGGTATCGCGCTTGGCGGCCGCACGCGCCGATGAACGCCCTTGGCATCCCGCACCAGTTCGTCTGGGAGGGGATGGACGGCTCCAGGGTGCTGGTCACGCGGGGGCCGTACGGCGGCTTCTATCTGAAGGAGCACGTTCCCGAGGGGTTCCAGGAGAACTGGGACGGGGCGTTCGAGACGCTTTACGACGCGTTACTGGCCGACCAGCTTGAAGAGGGCCGTTCCGTCAGCAAGCAACTCTGGATCATCCAGGGATGCGACGACGCTCGTCCGTATCGGGCCTGGCATGGGGACATGCCGGTCGATATGCCGGGATTCGTGGCCGAGTGGCGCAAGCGCGAGGACGTGCCGCTGAACTGGTGCACGCCGGTCGAGTTCACCGAAGCGGTGGCCGAGTACCGGGATGCATTGCCCGTCGTCAGCGGCGTGCTCGAAGGTGCCGACTGCTCCTACAACGCATCCAACTCGGGCGCGAACGGGCTGTGGGCGTGGCGGCTGCTCAACGACCGCCGCCTGCTGCAGGCGGAGCGCTGGGCGGCGATTGCCGCGCTGACCGGGAAGCCGGCTCCGGAGGAGGATCTGAAGGGTCTGTGGCGGCAGCATCTGGTCTACCAGGCGCACGCCGAGGACTACGCCTTCGCTAAGGACTTCGACCATCTAGTCGATCTGGCCCGGGATGTGAAGTTCCGAGCGGCGAAGATCGAGAAGGAGTCACTGCAGGCGATCGCCCGGGCGGCTGGTGGGGGAGACCGGCAAACCAGGCAGGTCTTCAATCCGCACCCCTGGCCGGTGGAGGTCGATCTCGATCTCTACCACGCCTGCGCGGTCGCGGGCGTCGAGGCGCTTGAGGTTGTTGACGACGCGGGGAATGTGCTGCCACAGCAGCAGGTCTCCCAGTTCCGCCATCCGCGCTACGCCGGCAGCGTCAACGACCAGGATCATCTGGTCCGGCTGGAGCTGCCCGCGCTTGGCTACCGGACGATCCGGATCAACGAGCTTTCTGAGGCGGCTTCGCCCGCACCGGAGCCGCCAGCGGACGGTGTGGTGGAGACCGATGCGTTGCGCCTGGTCTTCCGCGATCACGCCCTTCGCGAGGTGACAGATCGCGCGAGTGGTGCGACCTATCGCTCTCCCGACGGAGAGGCGATCCCGGCGCCGACGCTCCATCTGCTCGACAACCAAAACTGGCTCTCGATGGGGCCGGAGCTGGGCCGGGAGACGTTCCAGGCGGAGAGCAGCGAGTGGCGCGAGACCGGGCCGCTGCGCTGGAAGCATCGCGGTGAGGGCCGGCTGGGGCCCTACGCCGCGGTGGTCGAGACGAGCGTCGCCGATCGCGGGCGCGAGGTGCAGGTCAAGGTCCGGCTGGAGGGGCACTGGGCGGTGCCGCCGGTGACGGGCTTCGTCAGTCTGCTGACACCGGTCGGGACGGGCGGTGCGATGACCGTTGATGTGCCGTTTGGCGTCGAGGCGCGCGATCCCGATAACGATGTCTACTCGGGCGATGAGCCGGACGAGCGGATGTTCGAGCGGCTCCGGCCGGGGTTCTTCTGGGCGCGGTCCTGGGCGGACTGGTCGGCCCCGGATCACGGTGTGACGACGATCGGCGCCGATGGCAACTTCTTCTGGCAGAAGGAGGCTGACCGCTACGGCCCGGTGCTGATCCGAGTCTTGAAGTTTGTGCCGGTAGCTGGGAGGAGCAGTGTGCTCCGGTGATGACCGGCAGCGGAGTGCACGAGTTCACCTATGCGCTTCGGTTCCACGACGGGGAGTGGCGGGCGGCCGATCCGCAGCGGCGCGCGGCCGAATTGCACCTGCCGGTGCGAGCGGTCCGGGCCGACTTCGCGACTGAGGGTGCGCTGCCGGCGACGCACAGCTTCGTCGAGGTCGCCGGGCCAGCGTTGGCGTCGGCTGTCTACTCGGAGGGCGGTCAGCAGATCGTCCGCATCTACGAGCACGAGGGGACGGGCGGACCGGTCACGATCACGCTTGACCGCGCTCCGTCCGTGGTGACGGCGATCGACATGCTTGGACAGCCCGTCGAGGTGCCGCTCTCGGTTTCAGGGAACGCGATCACGGTCGAGGTGCGGCCGTGGCAGATCGTGACGCTGCGGATCTAAGGGCTCTAACAAGACCAGCGGCGGTCAGCTCCGCCTGGGACTCAAAGTCCAGGGTTCACCCACGGAAGTCCCTGCGGGACTGAGCACGGGGCTGACCGCCGCTGCCCTTACCGGGACGACCGCCGAGGCGTCGACCGGACAGCGGCGTGTTCACGCGCCGGGTCGCTTTCATCGTCGGGTGCGGAGGGTGTGGTGAAGATCGTCGATATAAGGCGACTCCGGTCTACGTGGAGATGGAGGCGCCGCTCCTGTGGAGCATGGGCGTCGAGCCGGGCACCACGCGCACCGTAATTCAGCTCTACACCGATGACGGGATCGTCGGGCTCGGCGAGACCTACGGTGGGGCTGAGATGTGCCGCCGGATCGAGGAGGCGCGGCCGCTCTTCATCGGGCTCGATCCCTTCGAACTCCAGACGATGGTCAGCAGTTCGAGGTTTTCCGGGTCACATCGGAGCAGATGGCCCGGGCGGCGGAAATGAAGTTCGTTTCCGCCGGGGTGGAGATGGCGATCTGGGACATCCTCGGCAAGGCGCTCAACAAGCCGCTCTACCGCCTGATCGGCGGGGCCAACGATACCTTCGTGCCGTTCGTCGCCTACGTCTTCTACCGGTATGAGAAGGACGGCATCGGCGGGGAGCGAACCCCGGAGGACATCGTCCGCCGCTACGGCGAGATGGTCGAAAAATCCGGGTTCGAGGGGATCAAGTTCAAGGGTGGCGTCTACCCGCCGGAGGAGGAGCTGCGGGCGGTCCAACTGCTGCGGGAGGCGTTCGGGGACAACCTTAAGTACCTGCGGTTCGACCCGAATCAGGCCTGGAGCGTCGAGACCTCGATCCGCTAGATCAACAAGATGGAGCAGTACGACCTGGAGTTCGTCGAGGACCCGACCTGGGACGTCAACGGCATGGCCCTGGTCCGGGAGGATGTGCGCGTGCCGCTGGCGACCAACCAGGCGGTGGTCAGCTTCCCGCAGATCGCCCCGGCGGTGAAGATGCGGGCGATCGACGTGCTCCTGACCGACATGTATTTCTGGGGCGGGATCAGCCAGGCGAAGAAGGTGGCCACGATCTGCGAGACATTCAACATCGACATGGCGATCCACAGCGACCGCGACCTGGGCATCGGCACGGCGGCCGCCCTCCATTTCTGGGCGTCGACGCCGCAGATGTCGCACCACTACGACACCCACTACCATGATCAGGTGGGTGACGTGATCACCGAGCCGTTCGTGTTCAAGGACGGCGGCCTGCGGGTGCCGGAGGGACCGGGACTGGGGGTCGAGTTGGATCCCGACCGCCTTGCGTATCATGCCCGCCTCTATGAGGAGCACGGCGACGACGTCGAGTACTTCGACCCGAAGCACCGGCCGAATTGGACGCCGCATTTGCCGCTCTTCTAGCGGGGTGCCATGTGTTCCTGCTGCTCGGGGCTCACGGCCCAAGCTGAACCTGACAGCCTCTCCGAGGCTATGCTGGCGGGTGTGAGATCGGTCTCCAGTTCTGAGGGTGTTCTCTCTGTTCGCAGAGGTAACAGCGGTGCCGATACCCTGGCTGACAACGCTGCCGCGACCGTTTCTGGTCAACGTCGTGACCGACCGCACGCCGGACGCGGCAGTTGCGACGATGCGCTCGGCACGGTTTGAAGGGGCCCACGCGCACGAGCTCAACCTGCCTGCGTTGCCGGATGCGGATCCTGACACAATGCGGGCCGTGATCGCCGCGCCGGGGCAGCCTGTCTATACGAGTTGCCGCCGGGCGCGGTTCATGACGGTCTACGGCCTCCCCCTCGAATCTGTGCCGCAGTGGGGCGATGAGGAGAGGATGGAGCGGCAGATCGCGGCGCTCGGACTGGGAGCGGTGGCGATCGACATGGAACTCGATACGTTCGATCCTCGGCCAGCGCCGCCGCTAGGGTCGGCTGAGGCGGAGCAGTTTGCTCGCGAATCGGGGTCCCCCCGCCGAGTTCTCGGATGATTTACGCGCGGTTGAGCGGCAGTGGGCGGTCATCGAGGCGGCGCACGCGGCCGGCGGCGAGGTGATCCTCTCGTGCCATACCGGGCGGCCTCAAACAGCTTCGGCTCTCGTCAAGTTGATTGCCTGTGCTGAAGAGCGGGGTGCGGATCTGGTCAAGATCGTCACGCCCTGCCTGGCGTTGACCGACCTGCTGGCCGTGTTTGAGGCGACAGTGGCCACGCGCGCACGGACGGCGATGCCGTTTACGATCGCGGGTGCGGGTCCTGTAGGTCAGTTGAGCCGGAGTCTGGCAGGGCAGTTCGGGGCAAGCTGGGCGATTGGCCAGCTTGGGCTGACGCCGGGTGGATTTCACCCCCAGCCGCTCCTGGCCCACCTGCGTGAGACGATGCGCCTCTTGCCGTGGCGGTTCGAATCGGAGGAACGATGCGTGTAGCAATCGGCGAACTCAAGCACGAGGCCAACACCTTCGTCTCGCGCAAGATCACCATCGACGATTTCCGAGCCTGGCACCACTGGGAAGGGCAAGCGGCGATCGACGGCTCTCGGGACACCAACGTCGAGATGGCGGGCTTCCTCGATGTGCTGGAGGCTGAGAGCATCACGGCTGTCCCGACTATGGCGAGCTTTGCCCTCTCCGGAGGCCCACTCACGGTAAAGACGTATTCCGACCTGCTCGGGAGGTTGCTCGCTGGGCTGGAGGCAGCCCGCCCGTTCGACGCGGTATTGCTGGCACTGCACGGGGCGATGGTTACCGAGGAGGACGACTCCGCGGACGCCACCACGATCGAGGCGGTCCGAGAACTGATTGGCCCAGATATCCCGCTGGTGGTTTCGATGGATTGCCATGCCAATGTGACCGCCCGGTGCGCGGCCGGTGCGGACGCGATTGTCGGGTTCAAGACGTCTCCCCATATCGACTTGAGAGATACCGGACAGCGGGCGGCGCGGTTGCTGGTGCGGACGCTACGGGGCGAGGTCCGGCCAACGATGGCGTTCGTCAAGGTGCCGATGGTCGTGCCGGCCTCAACCCATATGCACCACTTGCCGGGGCCGTTTAAGCGGCTAATGGACGCGGCGAGAGATGCAGAGACAGGGGCGGTGCTCTCTGCGAGTGTCTTCGCCGTCCAGCCATGGATGGATATCACCGATCTCGGGTTTGCCACGATTGCGGTGACAGATGGCAAGGCGGACCTCGCCGAGGAGACCGCCTGTCGCCTGGCGGAGCAGGCGTGGGCCGAGCGGGACGCGTTCATGGAGACCCGGCTAGTTCCGCCAGCCGAGGCGATCCAGCGGGCGCTTGCCCGAGACGACGGCCCGGTGGTGCTCTCCGATCTGGCCGATGGCACAGGGGCGGGGTCTCCGGGAGACGCCACGGCGGTGATCGCCGCCCTGCTTGAAGCTGATCCACCTGGACCCGCCCTGGTTTGCGTTCGTGACCCTGAGGTGGCTGAGCAGGTGGTGGCGGCAGGAACGGGTGCCGAGGTCGATGTCCTTGTCGGTGGCAAGCTCGACAACGTCTACAACCAACCGGTGCGAGTGCGGGGTACGGTCGAGTTCGCTGGGCCGGCGTCGTTCCGATTTGGGGGCGGTGGGTACACCGGTGTGGCGATGGACATGGGGCTGTGCGCAGTCGTCCGCCAGAACAACGTTCACGTCCTGATCGTCAGCAACGCGGTCTTTACTGTCGACCCGGCGATGTATGAAGCCGTCGGGTTAACGCCGGCCGAGGCGCGGATTGTGGTCGTGAAATCGCACATCCAGTTCCGGGCTGGGTACGATGGCATCGCCAAAGAGATCATCCTCCTCGATAGCCCGGGGATGAGCAGCGACCACCTGGAATCGCTCGATTTCCGCCGCATTCCACGACCGATCTTTCCGTTGGACCGGGAAACGACATTTGCGTGTCCATGAACGGGCGAAGGTTACGGCCAACCATCCTGTAGGGGCGCATGGCATGCGCCCTGCCGCCTACCAACATGTAGGTGTTGTCCGTCACGCCGCGGGAAAACCTGCATGGCGGCAAAGTCGAACGGTCGCGGTTGGCAGCCGGGCGCATGCCATGCGCCCCTACATCAGACAAACGGTCCCAGTCAACGAACAGGGGTGGAGAGGACACATTTGAGGAACCGGGATGGCTGACGCACTGCTGACGTTCAATGGGCATGAGGCGCGGACGGCGGTAGCCATCTTCGAGCGTCTCTTCCCCGGGGATGGCGATGGGTTTGGGGCGACTGAGATGGGTGTCGTCACCTATGTCGATCGCGCGCTCGCGGGGGCGGCTGCGGACAAGACGGAGGCCTACCGGCTGGGGTTCATCGCGCTTGATCGGGCCGCGCGTGAGGCGCACGGGAACGACTTCGCCGGCTGTGCCTCGGCCGAGCAGGATGCCCTGCTGGCGGCGATGGAGCAGGGCGGGCTGCCGCGCTTCGCGATCCCACCCCAGAGGGAGTTCTTCGACCTGCTTGTCGCCCATTGTCAGGAGGGGCTCTTTGCCGATCCTGCCTATGGCGGCAACAAGGAAATGCGCGGCTGGAAGTTCCTGCGTCATCCAGGAGTCTGGGTCGATAACTCCGCTGAGGAGAACCTGAGCACCGAGCCGGTCACCAAGGGTGGCCGCTACAGGAGCCTCGCGGACGCGGGGTTTTCCATCGGTGGCCGCCATGCGGACCCGGTGGACGTGGCCGGCTATGACCCTCAGGCGAGCGTCGAGCCGCCCGTCGGCGAGGCCGATGTCGTCCTGGTCGGGGTTGGTGGCGTCGGCGGGTACATCGCCCCGATCCTGGCGGAGGCAGGGCTGCGGGTCGTCGGGCTGGAGGCTGGTCCGTGGCGATCGCTGGGTGACTTCCTCCCGGACGAACTCGGCCACGGCTGCTATTGCCGTGGGGAGATGGGCCCCAAGTTCCTCTCAGAGGCGCCCCGTTGGCGGACCGACGAGGGCAAACCGACCCGGGAGGCGACCTACTCCCTGGGCCGGATGATGAATGGTGTGGGCGGATCGATCATCCACTATGGCGCCTGGCTGCGCCGCTTCCACCCGCACCACCTCCGCCTACGGTCGCACATTCTGGAGCGCTGGGGCGAGGGCGTTATTCCGGACGGCTGCACGGTGGCGGACTGGCCGATCGGCTACGAGGAGCTGGAGCCGTATCTGACCGCGGTCGAGCAGGAGATCGGCCTAGCCGGGGATGAGAGCAACCCATTCATCGCCCGGTCGAAACCGCTGCCGCTGCCGCCGACGCGACCCTTCCGGATGGGCGAGCTCTTCCGCGAGGCAGTCGAGGGGATGGGGCTGCACCCGTACCCGGTGCCGGTCTCGATGAATACCCGGCCTCAGCACGGCTACCCAGAGACGACCTACTGCGCCTTCAATAGCGGTTTTGGCGCCTGGGACGGGGACAAATGGCAACCCGCTTTGACGCATGTCCCAGCGGCGCTCGCGACCGGTAATTTCACCCTGCGCACCCATTGCCGCGTACTGCGTGTCGTCACCGACGGCGATGGCCGGGCGGTCGGAGTCGAGTATCTCGCGCCCGATGGCCGGACCCACATCCAGCGGGCCGCGACGGTCATTCTGGCGGCGTACACCCTTGAGAACGTCCGCCTGATGTTCCTCTCCGGAGATGCGAAGCATCAGAACGGCCTTGGCAATAACACCGGCCAACTTGGGCGCCACCTGATGGTCAAGAACTTCGCCCATGTCAACGGATACTGCCCCGACGTGGTCTTCAACCGGCACACCGGACCGGGCGCCCAGGCGCTGAATGCCGACGACTTCGTCGGACCGGACTTCGACTCGGTCGCCGCCGGCGGCTTCGTCGGCGGAGCCAGTCTGGGGGCGGAGAACCAGTATTTGCCGATCCAGATCAGCCGCGAGGCCCTCCCGCCCGACGTCCCGAAGTGGGGCAGGGCGTACAAGGATCACCTGCGGGAGTGGCAGCACATCGGAGTCTGCCGACTCCAGACGGATGCCCTTGTCTTACGAGTCGAACTACATCGATCTGGACCCTATGTACCGAGATCGCAGCGGCGTCGGCGACCCGGTGGTGCGGATCACCTACGATGTCCGTCCCAACGAGCGCCGCCTGCGCGAGTACTTCGAGGGAATCGGCGCGGAGGTGGTCCGGGCGATGGGCGCAACCAAGACCTGGCCCGGCCCGACCTTCAGCGGCGTCGGCAGCTCCCATGAACTCGGCGGTACCCGCATGAGCGACGACCCTGCCGCAGGCGTCCTGAACCGCGATCTGGCCGTCCACGACACGCCCGGCCTCTACGTCTTCAGCGGGGCGGCGTTTCCGACATGTCCAGGGATCAACCCCACCCTGACGTTGTGGGCGCTGTGCCGGTTGGCGGCGGAGCGGTTGGTGGAGAGTCGGAGAGCGGCCCCCTAACCCCCCAACCCCCTTCCCCCCGCTGCGGCAAGGGGAAGGGGGAGAACGCGTCGTAGCCGACGGCCCCTCTCCACCGCAGTGGAGAGGGGGTAGGGGGTGAGGTCCTTCCCATGAAAGTCACCGACGTTCAGTCCTTCATCGTCAATGGCGGCGACGCCAATCTGGTCTTCGTCAAGGTCTCGACGGACGAGGGAATTACCGGGGTGGGAGAGTGCACCCTGGAGAGCAAGGAGCTCGCGGTTGTCGGGGCGATCGAAGAGTGTAAGCGGACGCTGATCGGCAAGAATCCGCTCGAGATCGAGCGGATCTGGGTCACCTGGAACCGGACGTTTCCATGGAAAGGCGCGGTTGTCTTTACCGCGATGAGCGGGCTGGAGCACGCGCTCTGGGATATCACCGGGAAGGCGTATGGGCAGCCAGTCTACCGGCTGCTTGGTGGGCCGCTGCGAGACAGTGTGCGGGCGTATACCTGGCCGGGGCCGTATGACTCGCCGGAGACGCTGGCGGAGGCGGCGCTTAAGGCGCGGGAGGAGTACGGCTTCACCGCGTTCAAGATCGATCCGTTCAAGGACTTCGTCACGATCGCCAAGAGCGAGTTGCGCTATCTGGAACGCTGTATGACCGCGCTCTACGACGCGCTTGGGCCGGACGCCGATATCGCGGTCGATGGCCATTGGCGCTTCCTTGCCCCGGCGGCGATCAAGATCGCCAAGGTGCTGGAGCCGTTCGACCCGTTCTTTCTGGAGGAGCCCACGACCTCCGACAACGCCGAAGGCCTCGCCCGGTTGCGTAACTCGACCCATATCACGCTGGCCACCGGCGAGCGGCACAACACCCGATGGGAGGTGTGGCCACTGCTTCGGGACCGTCTGGTGGATGTCATCCAGACTGATCTCTGCCACGCGGGCGGTATTCTGGAGGTACGCAAGATCGCGGCGATGGCTGAGGCCAGCGACGTGATGGTCGCGCCGCACAATCCGAATGGCCCAGTCTCGCTGGCGGCGGTCGTCCACATGGCCGCCTGCACGCCCAACTTCCTGATCACCGAGTACGTCCATACGCGCGAGGCGATCTACCAGCGCTACGTCAAAGAGCCGCTGCGAATCGTTGACGGGCACGTGCAGTTGCCGACCGCGCCGGGCCTCGGCGTCGAACTCGACGAGGAGGCGATTGCGGCTTATCCGCCCGTGCTGAAGGAGATTTGGAACCCGCACCGGATCGTGGTGTAGAGCAGAGACGCGAGACGTGAGTGATGGTTGGGAAGGAGTTGAGGGCGTTGGCGGCTCGGCTCGAGGCGGTGAACACGGAGGACGAATGCCGTCTTGTTCTGGGCGCGGCGTTCCCCGACATGGCAATCAAGTCGCTGGGCTATCTGGCGGAGGGCTGGGACAGCACCGTCTTTGAGGTGAACGGCACCTATGTCTTCCGGTTCCCGAAACGGGCCGGCGTCGATGCCACGCTGCGCAAGGAGATCCGCCTGCTGCCGGTGCTCGTCCCTGTCCTGCCGGTGTCCATACCTTCGTTCGAATACATTGCACCGCCGTCCGTGAACTATGCATGGCATATCGTCGGGTATCAGAAGCTATCAGGAACGCCCGCGGATGAGCGCGCGTGGAGTCAGGGTGCCATCTCCGCCATTGCGCCCGCGCTGGCGGCATTCCTGCGCGCGCTCCACGATGTTCCTGTGGCCAGTTCGGTCGAGTCTGGCGCTCCCTTGTACGCCCCGCGATCTTGGTTGGACCAGCATGCGGAGTTGTACGCGAGGGTGAGAGATGCCGCGAAGCCCCATGTGTCGCTGGATGCCTTCGCCCGGTTTGTGGAGGACTGGAACCGGCTGCTGGCCGACGAGTCGCGGCTCGATTTTGCGCCGGTGCTGATTCACGGCGATCTGGCCATGGAGCATGTCCTGGTTGATGACGAGGACCGGCTGAGCGGGGTGATCGACTTTGGCGACGCCATGGTTGCTGACCCGGCGCTCGACTTCTCGGGGTTCCCGGACGAGCTGGCCCGGAGCGTCCTCTCGCTGTACTCCGACGATCCCGCGATCCGGGACGGCATCTGGCACCGGCGGGTGTTATACCGCCGGGCTGGCCCCCTTCACGCGATCACAGCTGGGGTGGAGTTGGAGCGAGACGATCTGCTCCGCTCAGGGATCGATGAGATCCGGCGGGTATACGGCTAGCACAAGCCATATCAGAGAAATCGGGCGTTCGTGCCCGCAACGCTAATGAAAACGCTGTCACGCGGCACGCATCTTGCCGGGATTTCCGCGCACGGGAGATCGCGCCCGCCGGTGCTGCGGCCACAGGATCGTGAGCAACGCGACAAATACCTCCCAAGAGGAACGCCGTCGGGGCTCCGGAGGCGTCACCCTCGTGTCGACCGTTGCCGAGGTCGCCGGCGCCGCCAGGGACGGGTGGCTAAAGAAGGAGGAGGTGGAGCCGGACGCGCGCTGATGTCGGTGGCGCGCCGCTCGGCGACGTGTGGGAAAAGCGACGGGCGACTCTAACCCTTCGACTCGTATGAAGGAGCGAATCCGTCATGGAGAATCAAAATCCGACACCGGACGGGCAGGTCGATGACCGTGCTCCAGCCGGAGAGCCAGCGTCCGGCCACGATCCGGCAGAACCGCTGGTTCTTTACCGCTCGTACGATCTCAAAGAGGAGATCGGTGGGCGCATGATCCACCGGCGCCGGTTGCTGACCAGCGGGGCAGCAACAGGATTGGCCGCCACGGCCCTGACCCTCGGCATCTCGTCCGGTCGTTCACAGGATGCCACGCCGGACGCGGGCACCCCGGATGCGATGGCCGGGCACGATATGGCGGGCATGGAAACCGGCCCGCCAACGAATCAGGGTTTCACCTACTTCGTCCCATTCCAGGCTCAGCTCATCCAGGCCGCCGCCGCTCGCATCATCCCTACCGATGACAATGGGCCCGGCGCTACCGAAGCCGGCGTCGTCTACTTCATCGATCGCCAGTTGGCCAAGCAGACGATGGGCTTCCGCGGCAAGGAATACCAGCAGGGGCCGTACCTACCCGGCGAGGCGACCCAGGGCGACCAGTCTGCCTTGACCGTTGCGGAACGCTTCCGGGTTGGTATCTTCGCGTTGGAAGGGTACGCTCAGCAGACCTTCGGCACGGGCTTCGTGGACTGCACACCCGAGCAACAGGACCAGCTTTTGACAGATCTCTCCGAAGGCAAGCCGGAGAATTTCGGCGGCGTTGCTCTACAGGCAGCACCCCTCACTTCAGCTCCAAGCCAGGGTGTTCAGATCAGCGAGGATGTTGGTGCCGGTGTAACCATCGGCGCGACCGCGTTCTTCAATCTTCTCCTCCAGTGGACGATGGCCGGGTTCTTCAGCGATCCCGTCCAGGGTGGCAATCGGGATATGGTCGGCTGGAAGCTGATCGGCTTCCCGGGTGCCCATATCTCCTGGGCGGAGCAGGTCGAGAACTACAACACACCGATCGATATCGAATACATCAGCCTCGGCCAGTATCAGGAGCAGGTCGGAGGGGGAGTCTAGCCATGGCGACGCTGCCGAAGGTCGATGTCGTGATGGTTGGGTTTGGCCTCGTGGGCGGCTCGATCGCCAACGAGCTGGGCAAGCACACCAGCCTAAAGGTGGTGGCCCTGGAGCGCGGTCCCTATCGGGACACTTTCCCCGATTTTCTCCAGGACCACTTCGACGAATGGCGCTACGCCGTTCAGGGAGAGCTTTTTCAGGACCTCTCCCGAAACACGATCACGTTCCGCAACTCCCGCGACCAGACCGCCTTGCCAATGCGCCAGTGGGGAAGCTTCCTGCCCGGCAACGGCGTTGGCGGGGCGATGGTCCACTGGAACGGCGCCTCGTGGCGCTTCCTGGAGCAACACCTACGCTATCGCTCGTACTACAACGAGAAGTACGGCGAGGATTTTCTCCCGGAGGACTGCACCGTTCAGGACTGGGGTGTGACCTGGGAGGAGTTGGAGCCTTACTTCACCCAGTATGAGAAGCAGTACGGCATCTCCGGCAAGGCCGGGAATCTCAACGGCCAGATCATCGAAGGGGGCAACCCGTTCGAAGGTCCGCGTTCGGAAGAGTATCCGCAGGCCCCCGGCAAGAAGCCATACGGCACCACACTGTTCAAGGACGCCTGCGACCAGCTCGGCCTGCACGCCTTTCCGCAGCCGAGCGGGAACAGCCCGGGATCGTACGAAAACCCAGACGGCCTGCGCCTGGGGCCGTGCAACTACTGCGGCTTCTGCGAGCGTTTCGGCTGCCACGTCGGCGCGAAGTCGTCGCCGATCCTGATGACGATCCCGAACGCGCTCGCCAGCGGCAATGTTGAGGTGCGCCAGTTCTCGACGGTCTTCCGGATCAACCACACCGGTGGGGTCGCGACCAGCGTCTCCTACTACGACGGGGCCGGGCAGGAGCAGGAGCAGCCGGCCGACCTGATCATCATGGGCGCCTGGACGCTGGAGAACACGCGGTTGCTGCTGCTCTCCGGCATCGGGCAGCCGTACGATCCGGTCCAGAACACGGGCGTCGTCGGCAAGAACTACACCTACCAGGTCGGAGGGGCCAGCGCGACGATCTGGTACGACGACAAGGTGATGAACCGGTTCATGGGCGCGGGCGCGGTCGGCTACGCGATCGATGATTACCACTCGGACAACTTCGATCACGCCGACCTGGGCTTTTTCGGCGGCGGCAACATCGCCGCGAACGTCACAGGCGCCCGCCCGATTCAGAGCGTCGGTCCGCTCCCGCCCGACTCCCCGACCTGGGGCAGCGGATGGAAGGCGGCGGCGAAGCAGTGGTACAACCGCTCGGCCGGCTTCGGCATGCAGGGCGAGAGCCCGGCCTACCGGGGCCACTACGTCGACCTCGATCCGAACTACCGCGACGCCTACGGGCACCCACTTTTGCGGATCACCTTCAATTGGACCGACAACGAGCGGAAGATGGTCCGCTGGGTCGCGGACAACGCCCTCACCCCGATCGCGAACGCGATGGGGGGCACGACGGTGCGGGTCAGCGGTGATATCACCGACTACAGCATCGTGCCGTACCAGTCGACCCACTGTCAGGGCGGGGCGATCATGGGGGCCGACCCGACGACATCGGTGGTGAACAAGCACCTCCAGTCGTGGGACGTCCACAACGTCTTCGTGGTCGGCGCGGCGAATTTCCCTCAGAACGCCGGTTACAACCCGACCGGCACGGTGGGTGCGCTGGCCTACCGCGCGGCGGACGCGATCATCAACCAGTATCTGGCGAGCCCGGGGCCATTGGCATAGGGGATCCCGTTGGCCTCGTCTCCTCGTTCCCCGGGAATTCAATCCCGGGGAGTGTCGTAGCATCGATGTTTGCAATCACGGGCGGGCCGAGGGACTCCTTGGCCCGCCCGTGGCGTGTCAAGACACGCTAAAACATGTACATATCAGAATTTGATGTATATGATTGAGTCGTCCGCGAGAGGAGATGCGAATGACATTGGAGACTGCCCGCTCGATCCGATCCGACCCATCGGCGGACGAGCAACGGCTCGCGGTTACCGCGAAGTTCTTTCACGGGCTGTCGGATTTGACGAGGCTGCGCATCGTCGAGATCCTCCTGGAGGGAGAGAAGAACGTCTCCGAGCTTGTCGGCGTCCTCGGGCAACCGCAGAGCCGAGTGTCTAATCACCTCGCCTGCCTGCGCTGGTGCGGGTATGTGGATAGTCGCCGGGATGGCAAGTTTGTCTACTATCGCGTCGCCGACCAGCGGGTCCGCGATCTCGTTGTGCTGGCCCGCGAGGTCATCGCCGACCACGCTGAGGCGATCCAAAGCTGCACCCGCATCCCGTCGCCGGCGCGATCTTGATGGCCTCAGCGCCGCGGCGGATCGAGCTGTCCGGGTTTGGGGCCGCGGGAGATCGGGACGCCGCCAGAGTCTTGGACCAGAGCGGCGATGTCCTCGCGATGGTCGCTGAACCCGTGTTGACGCCCGACATGGAAATGTTGCGGGACGCAATCATCCGTGCCGCGCTGGAAGAGGATTTCGGGGATGTCGTGCTCGCCGGGGTGGCCTTCGCTCCCGAGTGGGGCGGTGACGCGGTTGGGTTCACCTGACCGGCGGACCGTTCGGTCGCGTGCCCGATCGACGCCATCAACGCCGCTCTCGACGATGTCGGGACCGTGACCCCAAGGGTGGGAAACGAGCGATGACCGATATCGATGCCAACCTTCCCCTGGCCGAGCGCCGGGTGCACCGGGCATTACTTGCACGCCGTGCTCGCCACCAGCGAGGTGCCGCGGATGGCTGACCTGGCCGCGTTGCTCGGCATGTCCACCGCCGAGGTCGAGGGTAGCCTGAAAACGCTCGCGCAGGCGGACTACCTGGGCCGAACTCCCGACGGGGAGATCACGTGCCTCTACCCCTTCTCGACCGTGCCGACGACCCATGTGGTCGTGATCGGCGACGTGCGACGGCATGCGATGTGTTCGATCGACGCGCTGGGAGTTGCCGCGATGCTCGGCCGGCCGGTCGCGATCGACGGGACGTGCGCGGTGTGCGCCGTCGCGCTTCGGGTCAGGGTCGAGCCGGGGCGGATCGTGAGCGCCATCCCGGGGGAGACGGTCGTCGTCGCCAGGCGCAGCGGCGCGGAGCAGGCCTGCGAGGTGTGCTGCCCGGGGACGGTCTTCGCCTGCGGGACGGCGCACGGCGAGTTGCTGGCGTCCCGATCACCGGCGACGGAGGTGGTGTCGCTGGACGAAGCCCTTGGGCACGCCGAATCGATCTTCGCCGGCCTCCTGGGCGAGACGCTGCCGGCCCGGCGGCCACGTTCTCAGGTGACGACACCGGTGCTGCGGACGTAGAGGCTTGCGGGACGCTACCCGCCACAGACCGGGCTGTCGCCGTCCGCCGTCTGGCAGCGCCCGGTGCCCGAGGCGCACGAGTCAGGCTGCATGTCGTAGCCGATGAGCCGCCCGCCCGCGTCGACCTGGATCAGACAGCAGTCTTGCAGCATGGTCTTGATGGCCCGCCGCCCGCGCTGCACCCTGGACTTCGTCCCCGAAACCGAGAGGCCGAGGCGCTCGGCCACCTCGCGCTGGGTTACCCCCTCCAGGTCGGCCAGGATCACCGCCTCCCGGTAAGTCTCGGGGAGCCGCTCGATGATCGGGCGAAGGCAGGTGGCCAGTTCCCGGTTGGCCTGCGCGGCGTCGCGCGCGGCCTCTTCCTCTCGGGCAGTATCTTCGTGCTCAGCGGCGACTGGATCCAGGTCCGCGCTGGCGCCGGCGGTAACCTCTCGGCGCCGCACGGGCGCGCGGTAATGATCGGCGATCGCATTTCGGGTAACTTGGAAGAGCCATGCCCCGAGGCGGTCGGACTGCTGCACGGAATCGCTTCGCTGATGGATGCGCAGGAAGACCTCTTGCAAGATGTCGTCGGCGTCCGCCGCGTTGTCCACCCGCCGGGCGATGAAGCCGCGTAGCTGGTGGCCGAATTGCGTCCAGACCTGCTGCATCTGTTGCGCGTCGCTCATCCTCGTCCACTCCGCCATCGGGGCACCTTCGTAAGATTAGCGGCAGCCGCAGCCGCCAGAGGAGGCATTCCCGCAGCAGGACGCCTTCGCTGCCGGCTCGCAGCAGACGGCCTGTTCGCTCTGAGAGCAACAGCTCGCCGCCGCGACGGAAGCCTGCTGCACCGCGCCGGCGCCGGAATTCTTCCCATTATCCGGCATCGAGCCTGCCGAGCTTGCCTCTGATGACTCGATCGCCTGTCCACGAATGTTCATGTCCATCTGGTCGTTCCTTTGTCTGTTCCCGCGATGTGGGCTCTCCGGATGGAGCCATTTGTCCATCCACATATGTAGACGGGATAGGTGAGAAAAGGACGCAAGCGCGAAGAGCGCGGAGCGCCGATGCCCGTTCAGTTCACGAAGAGTTAAGAGATCGCATTGACGTTCATCTATACGATTGGCTACGATTGTGGCATGGCGACGAGAACGAAGCCGATTGGTTGCTGCACGAATCCTGTGGACGTGGCCCCAATGGCCGATGCAGAACGCACGGCGCTTGCGGCGGGCTTTCGAGCGTTGGGCGACCCGACCAGGCTGGAGATTTTTCACCTCATTGCCAGCCAGCGCGAGCCCATTTGCGTCTGCGACATCGTTGAGCGGTTCGATCTCAGCCAGCCGACCATCTCCCATCATCTGAAGACCCTGCGCGATGCCGGTCTGGTTACGGTGTCGCGCCAGGGCGTCTGGGCCTTCTATGCCCTCGATCCGGCCGGTGCCGCCCGCCTCGGCGGCTGGTTGGGTGGCCCGGTCCGGGCGGAGATTCGTCTCGCGCCAACAGGGTAGTCCGGAAACGCCGCCCGAACGCGACTTCTCGTTCGGGCCGAGATATAGATAGACGTCAATGCAAAGGAGCCCTGTGCGGACACTTGTCGCCGAAGCAATCGGAACCTTTGCCCTCGTCTTCGCCGGGACCGGAGCTGTCGTGATCGATGCCGAGACCGGCGGCGGTGTCGGGCATATCGGCGTCGGTCTGACGTTCGGATTGATCATCATGGTCATGATCTACGCGGTGGGCCATGTCTCCGGCGCCCATTTCAATCCCGCCGTGACCCTTGCCTTCGCTGTAGGACGGCATCTTCCATGGCCGCTGGTGCCGCGCTACTGGGCGGCACAACTGGCCGGGGGGCTGGTCGCGAGCGCGCTGCTGCGGGCGATGTTCGGCGATACCGCGAACCTCGGCGCGACACTCCCGTTTGGGTCGGACGTGCAGTCGCTGGTGCTGGAGGGGGTGCTGACTGCCATCCTGATGTTCGTGATCGTCTCCGTCGCGACCGACACCCGGGCGGTTGGGCAGGCGGCGGCCATCGCGATCGGGGGCACGGTCGGCCTGGAGGCGCTCTTCGCCGGGCCGATCTCCGGGGCGTCGATGAACCCGGCCCGCTCCCTTGCCCCGGCGCTGATGTCCTGGACCTGGGACGCGCAGTGGATTTACGTGGTCGGCCCAATGATCGGCGCGGTGGCCGGGGTGCTCGCCTACGGCTATGTCCGGGGCGATACCTCGGAAAGAACTGAATAGTGGATACAACCAGGATCGCCATTTTTGGCGATGTTCACGGCAATAGCGACGCCACGTCGGCGACCCTGAGGCGCGATCGATGCGGCGGAGCCAGACCGCGGTCTATTGCCTCGGCGACCTCGTCGGTTACGGGGCGCGTCCAAACGAGACCATCGACCTCGTCCGCGAGCGGAACATCCCCACGATCATGGGCAACTACGACGACGGTGTCGGGTTCGACCGGGACGACTGCGGCTGCGCTTACAAAGACGCCGGAGAACGGGAGCGTGGTCAGGCGTCACTTATGTGGACGCGGGGAGTCGTGACATCGGAGCGCAAGGCCTACCTGCGCGAATTGCTCCCAGAGATCCGGTTGGAGGTGGCGGGCGTACGGTTGCGGTTGGTCCATGGCAGCCCACGGCGGATGAACGAGTATCTGTTCGAGGACCGCGACCCGCGCTCGCTGGAACGGATTGCCCAAGGCGCCGACTGCGACGTGCTGGTCTTCGGCCATACCCACGTCCCGTGGACCCGGGAGATCTCCGGCGTGACCTTCGTCAACGCCGGCAGTGCTGGAAAGCCGAAGGATGGCGATCCGAGGGCATGCTGGGTCCTGCTCACGGTTACCCAGAGCGGCAACGTCGAGGTCGCATACCAGCGCGTGCCTTACGACATCGCCGCGATGGCCGCTGCCATTCGCGCCGCGGACGGCCTGCCGGACCGGTTTGCCCTCGATCTGGAGACTGCCGGCGCTCCAGCCGGTATCAGCGGTTGATCTCGCCTATCGTCAACACATTTCGGAGGGACCGTGTCGTCGTTTACCGCTACGCGCAAACCGAAGCGTACGATCGAGTCGATCAAGATCGAGCGCCGCTACGCCAACGTCCTCACCCTGTTTCTGTCGGGTCAACTGCCGAACTTCGACCACCGGCGGCACGTCCACGTCGCCAACATCCTCAAGCACATCCCGTTCGGCCGGGAGCTCATGCACCTCGGGCTCCAGACGATGGCGTACCGCCATTTCGTCCCGGACAAGTACAGCGCCGAGACGACCGACTTCTATTGGGATCAACTTGATGGGACGCTCCCTGATCCGGCGGAGTTCGTCGATCTTCCCGGCGGCGCCTGTGGGACGAAAGGCGACTGAGCGCGGAAGCGCCAGAGGCGATTCATAGACGAATGACGATCAATCTATTGACAATCGTCTATGTAGTCGATACGATGCGGCTCAGTCAGGAAGGAACCTCACGATGACCGCGACACTCGAACGGACGACTTCAAGCACTCCGGCCGCTGAACGATGCTGCCCGGTGGTGGCCACCGGCGGTCTCGTCGATGAAACTCAGGCCGAAACCTATGCCTCGTGGTTCAAGGCGCTTGCCGATCCGACACGCATCCGGATCCTGAACGTCCTGGCGAGCGCGGACGAGCCGGTCTGCGTCTGCGAGATCACCGAGCAGTTCCCGTTCAGCCAGGCGACGATCTCCCACCACCTCAAGGTGCTGCGCGATGTGCGCTTCATCTTCTCCGAGCGGCGCGGCACCTTCATGTATTACTGGGTAAACCGCGCCTGCGTTTCGGCCTTCCCCGAGGCCGCCCGCCAGATCCTCAACGGCTGATCCACCCGGTAATCGGCAAGGAGCTTCCATCGACACCCGCCCGACGTTCTCGCCTCGATTCATCGAATGTTGTCTATGGATGACCGAAAGGACCTAACCCGATGTCCACTTCCTCACTCCCCGTCGCCGTGATCGGAGCTGGTCCGGTCGGGCTCGCCGCCGCCGCCCATCTGCTGGAGAAGGGTGAAGACCCGATCGTGTTCGAAGCCGGCGACAGCGTCGGCGCCGGAGTTCGCTCCTGGGGGCACGTGCGCTTCTTCTCGCCGTGGCGGTACGTCATCGACCAGGCCGCCGCCCGCCTGCTGGCGCCGTCCGGATGGACCGCGCCGGACCCCGAGTCCTACCCAACCGGCGACGATCTGGTCGACCGATACCTCGAGCCCCTGGCGGCAGTCCCGGACTTTCGCGGGCGGATTGCGCCTGGGGCACAGGGTGGTCTCCGTTGCGCGCGAGGGCTTCGACAAGATGAAGACGGATGGGCGCGAGAATGCGCCGTTCGTCCTGACGGTCCGGACAGCCGATGGCGCTGAAGACACGTTCCTGGCAAAGGCAGTGGTCGATGCCTCCGGTACGATCGAGCGGCCGAATCCGCTCGGCGCCGGGGGCACGCCCGCCGTCGGCGAGCGCGCCGTCGCCGATCGAATCGCGTACGGCATCCCCGACGTGCTCGGCGCCGAGCGTGGGCGGTACGCCGGGAAGCGGGTGCTGGTCGTCGGCAGCGGCCACTCCGCCTTCAACGTGCTCCTCGACCTTGTCGATCTGGCCGATGAGGCGCCAGGAACCGAGGTGGTCTGGGCGGTGCGGCGGCCGGCGAGCCGCCTCCAGAACCTGTTCGGCGGCGGGATCGACGACGCCCTGCCCGCCCGGGGCGAGCTTGGCGCCCGGGTCCAGCGGCTCGTAGTCGAGCGGACGCTTGCGGATGGTGACCGGGTTCCGGGCGGCGCGGGTCACCGATACGCCCGATGGGCTGGTCGTGGCCGGGCAAGACGAGGTGCTGCCGCCCGTCGACGAGATCGTCGTCGCCACCGGGTTCCGCCCGGACCTCTCGCTGCTGTCCGAGCTGCGGCTGGACCTCGATTCCGCCGTCGAAAGCCCATCGGCGCTGGCGCCGCTGATCGATCCCAATGTCCACTCCTGCGGCTCGGTGCCGCCCCACGGCGCCGAAGAGCTGCGCCACCCCGAAGCGGACGTCTACGTCGTCGGCATGAAGAGCTACGGCCGGGCGCCGACCTTCCTGATGCTCACCGGCTACGAGCAGGTCCGCTCCGTCGCCTGCGCGATCACCGGTGACTGGGAGGGGGCGCGCGACGTCCAACTCGTCCTCCCCGAGACGGGCGTCTGCTCATCCGGGATCGTTCTGGCGGACCGCGGCGTCTCGTGCTGCGCTGCCGCCGACGTCGACGCCGCCCCCGCCGCGTGCTGCGGCACCGCCGCCGTGGCGCAGGAGCCATCAGCGTGTTGTGGGGAATCGGTCCCGCGGGTCATCCAATTGACGGCGGCGTCCAATGGGGGCTGTTGCGGCTAGCGCACGTCCCAACCGGGCGTGATCGGAGTGCGGGGAGGGCGGAGCCCTGGACGCGGCGATCCACACAGAGGCGCATCTTCCGCGCCGGCGGTACTACGGCTGGGTGGTGGCGTCCACGCTCGCCATCACCGAGACCGTCTCGTGGGGCATCCTGTTCTACGCCTTCTCCGTCTTCCTGGTGCCGATGCGGGAGGACCTGGGTTGGTCCCCGGCGACCCTGACCGGCGCCTACTCCGCTCGGCGCTGCTGGTCTCCGGCCTGGCCGCGCCGTTCGTCGGGCGGTGGCTCGACCGGCACGGACCGCGGGCGTTGATGACGGCGGGCTCGGTCCTCGGGCGTGCTCCTGGTCCTCGCCTGGTCCGGCGTGGACGATCTGGTCGCCTACTACGCGATCTGGGCGGGAATCGGGCTGGCGATGGCGGCCACGCTCTACGAACCGGCGTTCGTCGCCGCTGGCCCACTGGTTCGAGCGCGACCGGGGCCGGGCAATCCTGCTCGTCACGGTCGCGGCCGGCTTTGCCAGCACGATCTTTCTGCCCCTCTCCGGCCTGGCTGGTCGACGGCTCGGCTGGCGGCGAGCGCTGATGGTCCTGGCGGGATCCTCGGCGGTCGCGACCGTGGGGCCGCACGCGCTCCTGCTGCGCCGCCGGCCGGAAGACCTCGGATTACTGCCCGGACGGGCGCGATCCGAGTCGGACCATGCCGCGCAGGAGCCGCTCCGGTGCGAGTCCACGCGGGCGTGCCGCTCCGCACCGCCATGCGCGAGGCGGCGTTCTGGTGGCTGACGACCGCGTTCTTCCTCGAAACGCTGGCCACCGTCGCGGTCGGCGTCAGCCTGATCCCGTACCTGACCGAACGGGGCGATGGGGCGGGATTCGCGGCGGCGGCGACCGGGCTGGTCGGCGCGGCACAGGTCGGGTCCCGAGTCGCTCGCAACGGTCTTCGGCGGGCGCCTGTCGCAGGTGGCGCTGACGGCGATCGTGTTCGCGCTCCAGGCCGTTGCGCTCGTGGTGTTGATCGGGTGGCAGGAGCGGGCGGGGGTTCTGGTCGCGGTACTGCTGCTCGGCGCGGGCCGGGGTGTGGTCACGCTCATGCGGGCCGGGTTGACGGCCGAACTCTACGGCCGCGCCCACTACGGTGCGATCAACGGCATGCTCGCGTTCTTCCTGACCGGCGCCCGGGCGCTTGCCCCGATCGGCGCCGGGACGGCGTACGTCGTCTTCGGCGCATACGAGCCGCTGCTCTGGATGATGGCGGCGACGAGTCTCCTGGGTGCCTGCGCCATGGTGGGGGTGCGGCGATGACGGCGTTGACGACGCGGCTGGCGACCGTCGCGGATGCCGACGATATCGCCCGCATTCACAACCACGGGCATCGCAGAGCGGATCGCCACGTTCCGGACCGAGCCGCGGACGCCGGAGCAGGTTGCGGCGCAGATTGCTCAGATGGATGATCGCTTCCCGACGGTGGTCGTCGAGCGGGATGGCGCCGTTATCGCCTGGGCATCGGTCGGACCGTATCGCGCTCACGAGTGGTACGCCGGGGTAGGCGAGCACTCGGTCTACGCCGATGCCGACCACCGGGGGATAGGGGCGGGTCTGCTTGCCCTCGACGCGCTGTGCGCTGCGTGCGAGGAACGCGGCTACTGGAAACTCATCTCGCGGATCTTCCCGGAGAATACGGCGAGTCTGGCCCTCCACAGAAAGGCCGGATTCGAGGTTGTCGGGGTGTACCGAAGGCACGGCCGCCTCGACGGCGAGTGGCGCGATTGCGTCATCGTGGAACGGCTGCTTCAACCAAAGTAAGGGCCGGCGCATCTTCCCCGGCCAATGCCAATATTGACGTCGATCGAAGTGCGTCTTTTCGTCATCACCTGCGTCTATAGATGCACGCGGGTATCTGGCCCGCGCCGACCCACTGCCTCGTTCAGCCGGCGGGTACACGGATCAGGAGACGCAATATGTTGGCATCGCTGGATAACCGCACTGAGGTTCTGGAAGACCGACGGATCACCATCGACGTTCTCGACATGGAAGACTGTGCGAGCTGTCCAGGTGGCAAAACCTTCATCGCGATGACAATTGGGGCGCTTGCCCGTGCGGCGGCGCAACTCCGAGCAGCCGGCGTGGATGTCGAAGTCCGCACGAGCCGAGTCACCGCTCCGGAGCTGAGCCGCGCCATGTGCGGCGGCAGCGCATCCACCCTGCGAGTCAACGGCCGGAACGTAACCTTTCCTCCCGGCGCCCCCACCGCGTGCTTTGCGCCGCATGGCGACGCCTCGTGGGCAACAGCCGTCCACGCGATCGCCGCGGAGATCCTGGCGGCTGGACGTCTCTCCCTTGGAATGCAACCGAATCGAACGGCCTAGCCGGTGCCGTGCCGCAGACGGGATGTCATGGTCCCACGCTGCGCCAGCGAAGCGTGACGGGGCAGGGCGATGGCCGTCGTGCGGAACGTGAGCGGATAGTGGTACAACATCGATGCTACTCAATCCGAGGCGACCGGAGGCAGGCATGGACGGCACGACCGAGGCGGTCTGGGCGGAGTTCGGCGATCGATTGCGGGCCTTCATCGCCTCGCGGGTCGGCAACCAGGCGGACGCAGAGGACATCCTCCAGGACGTTTTCCTCCGTGTCTACGCCCACCTCGA
The DNA here is from genome assembly GCA_963849635.1 of uncultured Chloroflexia bacterium. Classification (GTDB taxonomy): domain Bacteria; phylum Chloroflexota; class Chloroflexia; order Thermomicrobiales; family UBA6265; genus CAVRUD01. Next base: position 146,610 of record CAWKIA010000016.1, read on the forward strand.
CTCCCTCGCGGACGAGCAGCGTCTCATGCCCTGGGTCTACCAGATCGCCCGCAACGCGATCGTTGACCACCATCGCCGGCGGCGTCCGATGGCACCCCTGCCCGAGGCGCTGGCCGCGCCCGAAGCTCCGCCCGACGATCTCATCCCGGAGCTGTTGCCCGGGTTGGCGACGATGCTCGGCCGCCTCAGCCCCGAAGACCGCCAGGCCCTGGTACTGACCGAGGTCGACGGGCTCACGCAGCGCGAGGTGGCCGACCGGCTGGGCCTGTCGCTCTCGGGCGCCAAGTCCCGCGTCCAGCGGGCGCGCAAGAAGTTGCGGCATGCATTCGTCGAGTGCTGCCGCGTCGAGCTGGACCGCCTCGGAGGGGTCGCCAGCTATCAGCCAGGTTGTGACGCCTGCCACGCGGACCTCAACGATACGAAGGCGGATGGGGGCCTGCCGCCGTCCGTCGCATGCCTGCCGTCGTGAGGGCGTAGGTCGCCCGACTGATGGAAGGGTGCGTATTTCTGCGGGATCGCGGCCGGAACTGAGCCGGCCCACCGCCTTCCCGACCCTGTGTTGCGCGACGTGGCGCTGGCGGCCAAGGCCGTTGCCTGGCGGATTGATGCCGCGTGCCAAGTCGCTGGCCCCACGGCGATGGTGCTCGAGGGCTACGTCTCCTCGTACGACAACGAGCGCGCAGACGACTGGACGCTAGCCGAGATTGCCGCGCGCCTCCGCGATGTCCGGGCCTGAACGTCGCCTCATCGTGAGCTCGGGACACAACCTGCGCTTCCCAACGATCTGCGTCCTTTCGCCGCGAGCTCCGTCTCTAAAGGTGAGCAGACGTCGATTGCCTGCCGCTGAAGATGGCCCACCAACGATGCCTGCCGATCGGCGGGCGACGGCCGAAGGAGCATCACCGTGCATTCGCCTGTTTCGTTCCTGTCAACGTCTGGTCTCGCAAGAGCAAGCGCCCGCCGGCCGTGGCTCGTCGTGGCCGGCTGGGTGCTGGCCGCCCTCCTCGCGGTCGGCGCGATGGGGGTACTGGGGGATCCCACCACGACCGAGCTCGCGTTCCTCGACCACCCCGAATCGAGGCGCGGTAGCGACCTGCTGGCGGAGTCGGGGCTGCGCGCCGAGGACCCGATCACGGAGACGGTGATCGTGCGGTCGGAGGTCGCGACCGTCGACGACCCCGCCGTGCGCGCCGTCGTCGAGCAGACCGCTGCCGACCTGCGCGCCCTGACTGGGGTGGTGATTCCCGCTAGCGTGACCACTTACTACGAGGCCGGGCTGGGCTCGCCGCAGGCCGAGGCGCTGGCATCGGCCGACCGCCGGACGACGCTGATCCCGGTGACGCTGGCCGGCACGCTCGACGACGCCATCGCCCACGCGGACGCCTTCCTCGGCGTGATCGAGCGCCAGAGCACGGCCGGGATCGAGGTCCTCACGGTCGGCCAGCTCAGCGTCAATGAGGAGCAGACCCGGATCGCCGAAGAGGATCTCGTTCGCGGCGAGGGCATCGGCATGGCGGCGGCGATGGTCATCCTGGTCGCCGTCTTCGCGGCGCTCGTCGCGGTGGGCATCCCACTCGTGCTGGCGATGGTCGCGATGGCGGTCGCCTTCGGGTTGACGGCGGTCATCGGGCAGGCCATCGAACTGTCGTTCTACGTCACCAACATGATCTCGATGATCGGGTTGGCAGTCGGAATCGACTACGCCCTCGTCGTGGTCGAGCGCTATCGCGAGGAGCGGCGGCGCGGTGCGGCGAAGGACGCCGCGATCGAGGTGGCCGGCGGCACGGCCAGCAAGGCGGTCCTCTTCTCCGGACTGACGGTCGTCGCCGCCCTCAGCGGGATGTTCCTGCTGCCGAACACGATCTTCCGCTCGCTCGGGATCGGGGCTGTCCTGGTGGTCCTGGTCGCCGTCGCGGCGGTCCTCACCTTAGTGCCGGCGGCGCTCGGCCTCCTCGGCGACCGCATCGAGTGGCCGCGCCGGTGGCGGTACGACGCGACGGCGGCCGCCGGGCAGTCCGCCGCCGACGGTGCGGCCATTCAACACGGTGTTTGGGGCCGGATCACCCGCCTCGTTATGGCCCGGCCGCTGGTCAGCGTGGTGCTGGTCGCGACGCTGCTCGTCGGAATCGCGCTCCCGTCCGTCGACCTCGCCATCGGGTTCTCGGCGGCCGAGTCGCTGCCCGCCGGCGACGTCAGGCGCGGGTTCGACATCCTGGAGCGGGACTTCTCGGCGGGGCGCCTGGCGCCCGTCGAAGTCGTTGTCGCCGGGCCGCGCACGCCGGAGGTCGAAGCCGGGCTCGCCCACCTGGCCGGTGCCCTGGCGCAGGATCCCGCGTTCGCGTCGGTGGGGGAACCGCGGTGGGCCGAGGCGGACGGCCAAGAGGCTGGCCTGCTGACCGTCACGCTGGCGACGCATCCGAACTCGGCGTCGGCCTACGACGCCGTCGAGCGGCTGCGCGAGCAGCTGGTGCCGTCGGCGCACGTGCCGGCCACGGTGCCTGGTCACCGGGGACACGGCGACCAACGCCGACTTCATCGCCCAGGTCGACACCTGGACCCCTCGGATCTTCGCCTTCGTCCTCGGGCTCAGCTTCCTGCTCCTGCTGCTCGTGTTCCGCTCGATCGTCGTCCCGATCAAGGCGATCCTGATGAACCTGCTCTCGGTCGGCGCGGCCTACGGGCTCCTGGTGCTGGTGTTCCAGAAGGGCGTTGGGGCGGACCTCCTCGGCTTCCAGCAGGATACCGACCATCGAGGTGTGCTTGCCGCTCTTCCTCTTCGCCGTGCTCTTCGGGCTCTCGATGGACTACCACGTCTTCCTGCTGAGCCGGATCAAGGAGCACTACGACCGAACCGGCGACAACCGGCGAATCGGTGGCCGTCGGCCTCCGGGCGACGGCGCGGATCATCACCGGGGCGGCGCTGATCATGGTCGCGGTCTTCGCCGGGTTCGCCTCGGGGCGGCTGGTGATGCTCCAGCAGATGGGCTTCGGCCTGGCGGTCGCGGTCTTCCTCGACGCCACGATCATCCGCTCGGTGCTGGTGCCGGCGAGCATGGCGCTCCTGGGCGACCGCAACTGGTACCTGCCGCGGTGGCTTGGCTGGCTGCCCGAGCTGCGGATCGAGGGCGGGCGGCGACCGTCGGCCACGGGCGTACCCGGGACCCGCGCTCCGGACGCGCTGGCGGCCGATTGAGCTGCGCCCGACGCAAATATCACAGGAGGCTCCGATGTCCACGCTTGAGTTCGTCCGCTCGTCCGACCGCTACCTCGCCGGCACGCTCGCCACCGTCGCCTTCAGGCTCGTCATGAACTGATACCGGATCCGGTTGAGCAGTTGGTGAACGCAGAACGGCCAAGAGTGCGCAGCCGAGTTCTCGGTCGGCGGTCGGGGGCCTGCTCGGAGCCCAACCTGATCAGCCGGACTCGGTATTCCAAGGAGATTCCCTATGACTCGTACCAGCTACACAGTTCCGCCCGACCGCTTCGATCTGGACCATGCCACGTGGCACGCGCACATCGCCGCGCGGGACACGCCGTCGCGCCTTGTCTTCGTGCAGAGGCGGCGGGCGAAGGGCGCACCGTCACCGGCTCCGGCACGAGCCGGTCGGATTGTCCACCTGGATTTAGCGACGTGGCACGAGCGCCTCGCCGGGGCAGCACGCCCGGCCGCGTAGGAGCGCGGACCTCCAAGGCTCTCACGCAACGTCCTGCATGAGGGCTTCGACCGAACGGGAATGCTTGCTGAGATCCCGCGGTGGACGCAGTGTGGACGCAGTAGTGGACGAGGGCGGGGACGGCCAGGGGACGGCGCCTCCCTACTGTGGACCCTGGGACCGGCAACGTTCCGGTGCAGCGCGCACCTGTCAATCCGATTCGGCGTCGCACAGGAGAAAGAGTGACGTGAACTACCAGGAATGGGCGAAGCGACTCACAGGGTTCAATCCACGGTCAGTTCTGAAGTATTCGGCTGCCGCAGGCACCGCGCTCGCAATCGGGAACTCGATGGGACCATAGGCGTTCAATCTTGCCCGTCCCACTCGGCCAGGAACTGAGCGAGGAAGGCTTCCATGATCGCGTGGCGCTGGGCGGCAAGGCGGCGGGCGGAGGGCGTGTTCATCCTGTCTCGCAGGAGGAGCAGTTTTTCGGGGAAGTGGTTGATCGTCGTGCCGGTGGACGCCTTGTACGCTGCAAAGGTGCCGTGTCGTTCTGGGTGAATGTCCGGGTCGTGCATCGGGTGTCCGCGCGAGCCGCCGTAGGCGAAGGTCCGGGCGATCCCGATCGCACCGATGGCGTCCAGGCGGTCGGCATCCTGCACGATCGCGCCTTCGACGGTCGCCATCGGGGTTGGCACATCGGCTCCTTTAAATGAAGAGCGAGCCGACGATCCCGGTCACGTGAGCGGTCGTTTCCGGATCGACGCCGCACTCAGTGAGCCAGGCGGCCGCGGCCCGTGGCGCGGCGGTTTCATCTCCACCGGCGAACTTCCAGTCCTCCAGGTCGTGGAGGAGCGCCGCCAGCTCGATTACCCGGTGGTCGAGCGTGGCTCCCCCTGCTTCCTCCTCGCGCGCAAGCCGGAGGGCGAGGCGGCGCACCCGGTCGGTGTGGAACCAGTCGTGCCCGCTGGCATCGCTGCCAAGGCGCTCCCGAACGAGCTTTTCGGTGGCCTGGATGACGGCGTCTTGGGTCGTGTCAGCTTTTCGATCGATCATTGGGGGGTCCATGCCGGTGGAGCCGCGGCTACTCGTTCGCATCCGACTCGGGCGCGGCGGCCGTGGCCCCGGCGACCAATTCGGTGATCCTGGCGATTTGGTTGGCGCGTAGGTGTGGCGCGTCGAAGTGCTGGGTGTTCCACAGGCCGGTGGAGCGGATCTCGCGATGAGCCGCGTGGCGTCCGAGCCATCCCTCCGACGGCGGCGCCACCGGGCTGCGGGCGAGTAGGGCGGTGAGCGCCTTCTCCAGCGAGTGGCGCTCGGCGCGGTCGGGGATGGGGATGCAGCGCACGGTAAAGCGCTCCCGGATGAGTGCTGAGACCGCTTCCTCTACCTCTGGCATGGGCGTGCGCTTGTCGCCAAGCCAGGTTTGTAGGCGTGGGTCGGCGGAGTTCGCCTGATTGAGGATTGCGCTCCCCAGATGAAGGCGAAGATCACTGCCCCGGCGATCACCGGAGACATGGATGCCGAGCCGTCGTGCCAGGCGACCGTCACCTGAGTGCGTCCCGACGGCGACGATTCGGTCTAATTCCTGGTCTTCGATTTGGACGGTCTCACCAGTCTCGTAGAGGAGATAGATGCCGTCGGGCGGAATATCGCGCCGGGAGACGGGGAAGCGTCTTGCGGGCAGGGCGGCCAGGATCCGGTGGACGGACGCCGAGATAGCGGTCTTTCCGGGTGGTGGGTTGTCCATGACGACATCCTGAGCGTCTGACGGATTGGGCATGTTCAGAAAACCTGCAATGGTGACGAAAACCGGAAGGCAAAGAATTGACCTGGCCGTCTACAGATGATAGCCCGACCAAGGGCAATTGCCGGACGGTCTGAGAGAGACACGAGAATACGCGAGTGTCGCTGATGTCGCGTGCCTTCGCCTTGCCATAACCCGCGCCCTCGATACCGATCCACTCGGACGAAGGACCGCTCCACGAACAGGGAGTATTCCCTATTGGCTTCCCAACTAGCGAACGCTATGTTGGAGGTGACTCGGGTGGCGGCACACCAAAGATCGAGTAGGTACTTTGGTGCTGGCGACTTTGTGCCCGAGCGTACGGAGGGATGATCATGGACGGGGATCGGTTCGACTCGTTGTCTCGCCTCTTTTCCCAGCGACTCTCGCGCCGGCGGGCCATCGGTCGGGTCGGGACAGGCGCGACCCTGGCCGCCGTCGGGGGCGCGGTCGGCCCCGCCCGCTCGCGGGCGGCGGCCCAGGGGAACGACTGCTCGGTCGACCTGACGGCGACCGTCCTCGTCGGGTCCAGCACGGGGACGACGTTGACCGGCAGGCTGACGTTTGAGGTCGGTGACGACGGCGCGATCGATTCGGCCGAGTTGGTCACCGACGATGGCGACAACTTTCGCGTGGTCGGTCAGGCGACGGGGCGGGCGCTCAACCTCCGGATCGACCTCGGCGGCGGTGTCGCCCTCAGCCTGAACGGCACGGCGCAGCAGGACGTGCTGCTCTGCAGTGGGGCGATCGCCGGTGTCTTTTCGGGCCCCAGGAGGATGACCTCGGTTCCTGGTCGACGACCACGGGCGGCGGCAATGGGTCGTCGTCCGGCGGCTCCGGCAGCGGGTCGGGCAGCGGGTCGGGCTCCGGCTCAGGAAGCGGCTCCGGCAACGGCTCCAGCAACGGCTCGGGGAGCGGCAACTCGAACTCGGGGAGTGGCGGCGGGGCGAACTCGGACTGCCCGAGCGGCGTGGTCTGCGGCGACGTCTGCTGCGAGGCGTTCGGTAGCCTGACTCCCGACCAGATCACCTGCAACGCCGGCGCCTGCGAGTGTACCTACAGTTGCGCTGCCGCGGGCTGCGGTGGCGGCAACGGGATGATCGTCAACACCTGCGGCTCCGACCCGGAACCGCACTGCCACAGCGAGTGCAACCCCGGCGACGACGACGATCCGGACGGCGACGGCCTGAACGCAGACGACGAGTCGCTTCGCGGCACCGACCCTGACAACTCCGACAGCGACGGCGACGGGCTCGACGATGGCTTCGAGGTCTTCGAAAGCGGGACCATTCCGACCAACTCCGATAGCGACGGGGACGGCATCTCCGACGGGGACGAGGTCAACAACGATACCAACCCGAGCGACGCGGACGACCCGGGCGCAGGCGCAAACAACGACCCCCTCGGCTGCGACGCGGCGGGGCTCGCCACCTGCAACGGCATGTGCGCGGACCTCAACACCGACTTCTTCCACTGCGGCGAATGCGACAACGTCTGCGCGGATGACCAGACATGCGATGGGGGCACGTGCGTCTGAGGCCGGATCGAGACCGGAGCGCCATCGGCGCTCCGAGCCTATCCAATTCGAGTGCGTGACGTAGGGCGTTCCCGGGGGGCGATCAGAGGCGAGATCACGATCGAGCAGACGGGTTGAGTTGGCACCAGGTTCGAGCTTGGGTGTTACACCGGTCATCCGGACACGCGACGTCAGCAAAGCGCATCAACTGGCGGCCGCCCTCAACGCGGGCACCGTGTGGGTCAACTGCTACAACACCGGCGACCCGGCCCTGCCATTCGGCGGATTCAAGCAGTCTGGATGGGGCCGGGAGATGGGTCACCAGGCCCTGGAGCTCTTCACGGAGACGAAGGCCGTCTGCATCGGCCTCTAGCGTGGCGGCCCAGTCGACCGGATTGGTGCGTAGGACCTGAGACGGTGACCTCCAGAAAAACGCCGCCTCGTTGTTACGAGGCGGCGTTTTCTCTCTTGCACGTGAGTGCAATGCCTAACGGTGGTAAGTGTGTAGCGCCGAGACGTACGCGGCGGTGGCGACAGCGTACGTCCGCCGTCACACAACCGTGGCGGCGTCACGGGAGCGAATATCCAATCGCATCCCGACGGTTCTATGCGGCGCATCGCTACCAGCCGACGAGCCCCAACCCGTCGGACACGCGGTTCAACTCGTCGATGTCCTCGCTCGACAACTGCAGTCCGACGGCCCCGACGTTATCGTCGAGTTGCTCGGTGCTATCGGCGCCCGTGATCACGACGGAGATCTCCGGGTGCGTCATGACCCATTGCAGCGCCACCTGCGCCACGGTCGCCCCCATTCGCTCCGCCACCGCGAACGCTGTCCGAATCACCTCGCCTGGCTGTCCGTTCAGTGCCGCAGCGAGGCTCTCGGGCCCCTTGCGTGCCCAGAGCGTCGCGGCCGACGGCGGCGCGTCCGGTCGGTAGGCTCCGCTGAGCAGACCGATCGCCAGCGGTGCGTAGGCCATGATCCCGATCCCGCTCGCCCGCGCAAACGGGAACAGTCTCCCGCTCAAGCTCGCGATTGAGCAGGCTGTAGGGATTCTGGGCTGTGATCAGCCGGCTGGCGTTGATCCGATCTTGCACGCCCAGCGCCTGGCAAATCTGCCACGCTTGATAATTGCAGACGCCGACGTAGCGGATTTTGCCCTGGCGCACCAGGTCGTCGAGCGCGCGAAACTGCTCGTCCAACGGCGTCTCGGCGTCGTAGACGTGCAGGAGGTAGACGTCGATGCGGTCGGTTGCGAGCCGCGCCAGCGATCGCTCGACCTCGCGCATGATGTGGTAGCGCGACGAGCCACGATCGTTCGGTCCGGACCCGATCGGCTGGTTGACCTTCGACGTGATCACGACGTCGTCGCGCCTGCCCTTCAGGGCACGGCCGAGGATCTCCTCGGATTTCCCGATGAACGCGCGATCGTCGCCCAGACCATAGACATTGGCGCAGTCGAACAGGGTGATGCCCTGGTCCACGGCCTGATGGATCAGCCGTTCGGCCTGCTGTTCGTCATGCTGATCGCGCAGCCCCAGCCCGAGCGCCATCCGGGAGACTTTCAGGCCGGAATTCCCAAAATAGACGTATTCCACGTTTGATCCTCATCGGTTCGCCGGCGGCGTCGCGTCGAGCGCGGCGATCAACGGGCCGAATCCTAGCATTCCGATTTGGTCAGCGCCCGGAAAACCCTGGGACGGCGTCGCCATAAGGAGTAGGTCATGATCCGACGTCTCCTCCCCGGCGGCGGGCCACGACGAGCCGGAGCGAGCCGTCGAACGTGGGTTGGGAGCGAAGATGCCCGTACGTCGCATCCCATGCTCCGCTCGTCAGGTCCGCCCGCAGGGCCTCGACGTAGCCATGGTCGCGGTTGCATCGTCGACGAAGCTCCAGGCGGAGTTCGCCCTCCGCGCTCCGGGATCGAGGAGCCGCTCGGGGCGGCCGTAGTACGCCTCGCCGAATCCGTCCACGCATTCGAGCGGTATTGGGACTGGGAGCACATCGGCGCCACCGAGTAAGCGGGCCACCCGGTCGATCGCTGGATACCGGTGAGCCTCGGTGGCGATGACCTCCGGCGCGTAGTCGATCAGCCAGAATCGATCCAACGCCAACGGATCGCAGGTCAGAACCACGACCGGGCCCGTTGTCACCCGCATCAGTTCGGTCAGTCCGGCCTCGAGATCGGACCACTGGTGGATGGTAAAGGTCGCCAGCCCTCCCTCGAACGACCCGTTCGGAAAGGGAAGCCGTTCGGCAACCGCATTGACGGCCGCCGGGGCATGGGCAGGACGCTGGGCCCGCATCGACTCGGACGGCTCGACCGGCGTTACCGGGCGATCCATCGGCTCGTACGATCCCGCCCCAGCTCCGACATTGACGACGGACCGTGCGTCCCCCAGAGCGTCGAGGATCAAGCGCGCGATTCTGGGATCTGGTTGCCGGTAGATCGTGTACCCCACGCCAATCGATCTGTAGTCGGCGTCCCCGACACTGCCATCCTCCGACCGACTTTTCCTCATACTCACCTCTGAATCGAGCGTACCCGCGGCCGTCTGCTTCGACGACGGCCGCCCCAATTGCCTCAGCCATTCAGCTGGCGTATGAGGTCTGCCAGCTCCCATATCCTCAAACTAGACCGGGATCTCTCCCTGCCCGCGCTAATCGCGGCGACGGTCTCCGCCGGTTGGAAAGCGCCACCGAAGCGGCCAGATGGTGGCCATTTCAGTAGGGGAAAATTGCTGATGATTCAATGAATGCGTATAGTCGCCCGGTGGCGAGCATGGTCGGGATGCCGCCAACGTCCGAATACGTCCCGCAGTTTTTCGGTTCCATGGGAAAGAGGCTTGAGCGCATGCCCGCGATGACATTTGGCGTGTTCGTTCCGCAAGGCTGGAAGATGGACCTCGCCGCGATCGCCGATCCGGTCGAGCAGTTCGAGGCGATGACCAATGTGGCCCGGGTGGCCGATAAAGGACAGTGGGACTCGGTCTGGGTCTACGACCACTTCCACACGGTTCCCGAGCCGACCATGAACTCGGTCTTCGAGTCCCTGGACGATCAGCGCCACGCTGGCCCGGGACACGAAGAACGTGAAGATCGGGCAGATGGTCAACTGCAACGGCTATCGCCAGCCGAGCCTGTTCGCCAAAATGACCTCTACCATTGATGTCGCCCGCAATGGTCGGCTATATGCCGGGTTCGGCGCCGGGTGGTACGAGCACGAGTGGCGAGCCTTTGGCTACGGCTTTCCGGAGACCAGGGAGCGAATGGCGCGCTTCCGCGAGGCCGTCCAGATCATCCACAAGATGTGGACCGAGGACGCCCCCGTGTTCGACGGCAAGTACTACTCGATCGACAAGCCGATCAACGAACCGAAGAGCGCCATTCCTGGCCGGAAGGTGCCGCTCTGGATCGGCGGCGGTGGCGAGAAGGTGACCCTCCGCCTGGTGGCCCAGTACGGGGATGCCTGCAACGTCGGTGGCGGCGATCCGACGGTCATCGCGGAGAAGCTCCGGATCCTGAAGGAACATTGCGACCGGGAGGGACGCGATTACGGCCAGATCGTGCGCTCCACCGGATTCAACGTCTACCCGGTCGCGCCGGGCACCGATCCGGTCACGTCAACGGCGCGATTGCGCGAGACGCTCGGAAACATCTCGTACGAAGAATTCTCCAAGGCAAACGTTGTCGGAACGGTCGACACCCTTGCCGAGCGGATCCAGGCCGGTATCGAGGCGGGAGCTGACTACGGGATCATCTATATCCCGGGTCTCGCCTACGATCTTGATCCCCTTCACCTCCTCGAAGAAGGCGTCATCGCCAAGCTCGGCTCTTAAGGTCCAGTGCCCAGGCGAATCGTTGGCGATTCGCCTGGGTTCCCGCCGGGCAATACAGGGCCACTGCCCCGTCGTTCACTGCACCGCGGATGAGCTACAGGGCGAGCTGTTGTGAATACATCCAAACAGACGAGTTGAATCGACGTCGCCGCTTTAGCTTTCGCTGTCGCCGACCTCGAGCGAAGCGATCACATCCTGGGCCAGGACACACACCTCGCCGAGACTTCCGCGGCACATAGTGGTCAGATCGGTGGCCGACCGGCGGTCCTCGCCGACAATGCTCGTTGACGTTCGTTCGCCGCCGGCTGTCTCTCAGCCGATCGCGGCGGCGTCCTGGAGGAAAAGCGCCGCTTGCTGCCCGCCTCCGCGCCGTCGGCGGCGCGGACGGTACGGCGCCAACCGCTGGGCCGGCTGCCACTCCAGATCCTCCAACGACGGCAGGAACGGCTGCGGCGAGGCGTAGCGCGTCGTCAACAGCCGGGGGCTGCTCACCTCGCGGAGGCGGCGACCATCCGCCTCGAAGGTCACCCGGTACTGGGCGATCGTGTCGGTCGCGTACTCGACGGTCAGGTTCTCGCCCCACACCCAGACCGCCACGGGCTCGCCCGCCAGTCCCCGTTCGCCGTAGAGGCGCCAATGGCGGAAGCGGACGTAGCCGCCCCCGTTGAGTACGCGCGTCGCCCGCAGGCGGAAGAGGCGGTCGAGGTCGGCCGGGTCGCACCATGCGCCCTGCACCCAGCCCAAGACCGACGCCGGCGAGCGCCGCTCCGCGGCCCGTTTCTGGTGGGCGAAGTGCGGCTGGTGGTTGTAGTCATGGAAGAACCGCGCGTGGATGGCGGTGAGATCGCTCCACGTCGTCGCCTGCCTGAAGTCCACGTCGGCCATCCGGCGCATCACGTTGAAGTGGGTCTCGATGTAGTTCTGCCACGCCTGTCCGGCCTCGATCTCCTGCTTGGCGATGCCGAGCGCGGCGTAGATGGCCCGAGCATGCTTGGCCTTGAAGATGCCGCCGCTGTCGCTCACCAGCACCTCGGGCGCCCCGTGCGCCTCGACCGCCGCCCGCAGGACGATGAGGTAGGCGGTGAGGTCCTGGCGCGGGGAGACGGCTGTGGCGAGCAACGCCCGGCTGAAGTTCTCCAGGATCGAGATGACGTAGGCCGGCTTCCCCGTGCCGAGGGCATGGTCCTCGATGTACCGCACGTCCACCGACCAGTACTGGTGTCGGCGGTCGGCGGCAAACGGCATCGGCCGGGATTCGCGCGGCACCGCCTCGGCGGGGCTGGGCGCCCCCAACGCCCGGTGCAGGGCGAGGATCCGGCCGCAGGTACGCGGCGAGAGGTGGATCCCCTGTTGCGCCAGGGCGGCGTGGATCCGAAACTCGCCGAGCTCCGGATTGGCCTGCAGGCGGCGGACGGCCGCCATGGCTTTGAGGTCGACCTTCCGGGCCGGGTGGTGCGGCGCACGCGACCGATCCGCCAGGCCCGGCCAGCCCTCCGCGGCCCACCGCGTCAGGGTGTCGTAGACCGTGGAGCGCGCGGTCTCCAGGTAGTGGGCGATGCGCTTGACCGTCCAGCCTTCCGCGTACAGCGTCACGATCGCTTGCCGCCGCTCCGTCGGATCGGGGATATCGCGGTACCGGCGGAACCGCCGCGGCAGGCGGATCGGCAGCGGCTCGCTGGCGAGGACGCGTTCGACGGAGTGGTGGCCGACCGGGCGGTCGAAGCGCTCGCGGCAGATCGTGGCGATCTCGTGCGGGCGCAGGGCCGGGCACTCGGCCTTCAATTCGACGATCGCTCGCCGGATGGCGACGGGGAGCCGCCGCCGGTCGGCCTCCGGGACCGCCGGCAGCTCGAAGAGGCCGCGCATCCCGTGGGCGTCGAAACGGGCGGCCTTGCGGCGCAGCGTCCGCGCGGGGACGCCGGTCTCGCGCGCCCGGGCGCTGGCCGGCTGCCCGAAAAGGACGATGGGACGGATGAGTTCGTAGGTTTCTTGTTCCGGCGAGGCGACGAGGAGGCGGGGCTGCTGCCAATCGGCGGTCGGTTGGCGGTGCGGTCGAGGGCTGGCAGGCATCGGGCACCCCGGGCGGCTGGTCGCCGAGGCAGGCGCTCGGCAGGTCGACGCGGGGATGGACCCGTACTTACCGCGCCGGTGTCCGCCTGTCAACACGCCTCGTCTGCGCGCTGATCTGTTGCCGGGTCCTGACGGAGGACCCGGTCCGCACGACTCCTGCGGGGGTCTTGACAGGGCGACTCGAGTACAGTATTTTATCGACGTTCAGACAAATTGATAACATTCACTCAACTAACGACGATTCACGCGACGAGGGAAGATGGCGACCGAGTCGATCACGGGCACGCGCGGCCTCTCCGTGCAAGAGCGGCGGCAGCGCAACCGCGAGGAGATGCGCGCCGGCATCCTGGCCGTCGCGCGCGAGATCATGCGCGAGCAAGGGGTCGGGGCGCTCAACCTCAACGAGATCGCCCGCCGCATCGGCATCACGCCGCCCGCCCTCTACACCTACTTCCCGAGCAAGATGGCGCTCTACGACGCGCTGTACCGCCTGGGGTTCCGGCTCTTCATGGAGCCCGAGGCAGAGCTGTGGCGGACGACGGCGCCCGACTGGGGGCGCATTCAGGCGTGGTTCGCGCTGCGCCTGGCCTTGGCCGAGGAGCACCCCGACCTCTACCACCTCGTCTTCGACGTGCCGATCCCAGGGTTCGAGCCGACGCCGGAGAGCCTGGAGGAGGTGCGGCGGTTCTACGACGCGACGGTGTCTCGGCATCGCCGAGGTGATCGCGGCGGGGGCGATGCGTCCGGGACTGCCGCCGGAGCAGGCGACCGACCTCCTGCTCAGCATGCGCCTCGGCATCGCCGCGTCCCACCTCGGCAAGCGGGCGACGGCTGCCGCCGCCGCGGAGCGCATCGCGCGGTTGGTGGCGGTGCTCCGGGCCGCCTGGGAACCGGCGGACGGCAGGTCTGGGCCGGACTGAGCCGCCGCGCCCGGACGCGGCGCCGCGGCGATCGGATCGGAAAGGAGCGTGCCTCATGTACACCGTTGAACGCATCGACCCCAGCACGACGGCCATGATCGTGGTCGACATGGAGAACGACTTCGTGGCCCCGGGCGCTCCGATGCAGGTGGAGGCGCGTGCCGGCCGCGCCATGCTGCCGCACCTCCAGCGGGCGCTCGCCTGCTGCCGCGCGCACGGCATCCCGGTCATCTACACGGCGCATGTCCACCGCCCGGGCGGCTGTGACCAGGGGCTCTTGGCGCACGTCCCGCCGGTCGCCCGGGGGGACGCGCTGGTGGACGGCTCGCCCGGTGTCGCCATCTTCCCGGAGGTCGCCCCCCGCGACGGCGAGATCGTGATCACGAAGCACCGCTTCAGTGCCTTCTACGGCACCGATCTGGAGATCATCCTGCGCGGGCTCGGGGTGACCACGGTGGTGATCACGGGGGTCACCACGGAGAACTGTTGCCACGCCACCGCCCGTGACGCGTTCTTCCGCGACTTCCAGGTCGTCTTCCTGGCCGACGCCACCGCGACCTCCGACAAACCCGACCTCGGCTGGGGCGCGATGACGGCCGCCGAGGCCCACCGCGCGACCCTGATCAGCCTTGCGACGTCCACTGCGGACGTCATCACGACCGAGACCTTCATCGCCCGGTCCACGGCCGCGGCAGGCGTCGAGCAACTCCTGGTGTCGGCGAGGTAAGATTCGACCGATCGGTCGATTCACCGAAAAGACGCGGCAATCGCTCCTGATCAGGTGCATGCCCGGCAAGCATGTTCTGGCGAGGCGTCGCGAGGCGTGCCTGTCAACGACTGGCGTCGTTATCGGTCACCGATCTGACCACTATGTGCCGTGGATGCTGTGACGAGGTGTGGCCAGGACAAGCTCGTCTTCGTAGTCCGCCTCACCGGCGAACAATGAGAAGGTTGCGACCGACTCACCCTCTTCCAGGGTCTGGCACTCGAGGTACCAGATGAGTTCGTATGTTTCGCCGGCGTCGTCTTCGTAGGTTCCGAAGAAGGTGGCAAACTCACCATCCGCATTGGACTCGCCGGCGATAGGATCGCCCAGGTCATCCACGTATGGCTCGAGGTCGAGCAGGGCGGTATCGTCGAAGAAGAGGTCGGCCTCAGCCGAAATGCACTCGGTGACATCTCCCTCGTAGTCGGTCTTGGCTTCGATATAGAAGCCGCTGTACAGCTCGCCATCCTCGATGTGCTCGATATTCAGGCGGTCTTGCCCTACTTCCCCATTGTTGATGAGTTCGGCATCGGGATTGGCGGTCCAAACGTTGTCGTCCCACTCAATCGAAAACCCGTAGGTCGGGCTGGTGTAGCTGTTGTTCTCAATCCCGGAGCCCACATCCTCGTTGTCCTGGTTGCCGGGATCATCGTTGCCGCCGTTCTCTGGTAGTTCGATCGTGGCCACGAGGTCTTCATAGAGTTGAACGGCGTCTTCGAACTCGTCTGTGGTCGAGAAGAGCCACACGATCAGGAGCGTGCCGTCCTGCTCGATGTACTGGCACTGCACGTACTCGACGTTTTCTTACCGGCGCGCGTCCGTGTCCTTAAACTCATACAAGTACGTTGCGCTGGCGCCGCCACTCGGAGCGCCTGGAACGTCGTACTCGTCGGTCTCCTCGACGTCACTGTTCCCCTCGCGACCCGCAATGTCGTTGTCCCAGTTTTCGGCGCATTCGTCAGGATCGTCGTACAGCCCTTCGACGCCGTAGAACCGGGTATAAGCGAGTGGTAGATCTTCGTCGTCATGTGTCTTCAGAATGAGGAAGTCGGCTCCGCCAGTGTTGTTCTCTTCCGCGACTTCCCAAATATCTTCGTCCCACTCCACGGACCAGCCGTGGTTCGGTCCAAGATAGGAGTCGTCGTCGACGCCGGATTCGTCATCCTGGGCGGATACTGGGTGGAAACACGTCGCGAGCAGCGCCGCTGCCACCATCGCCGCCGCGAATGGATGACATCTGCGGAGTGAGCGCCAGGAACATCGCGTCTTCATACGCCAGCCACCTTCCTCCGGTCTGCGCTGCAGGCAGAGCAACTCCACCTAACAGATGGGGAACCTGGGCAACAACGATTCTCTGGAATTGATAAAACGATTGTATTCCCAGAACTCACTA
>CAWKIA010000017.1:0-89782 GCA_963849635.1 uncultured Chloroflexia bacterium
TGAGGTGATGATGTCGGGTGTGCCCCACGGAATTGCGTGGGGTTGGTGAGCGGCTGGGGTAAGCTGGGGGCCCGACCTGCCGAGCCGTGCCGAGGTGCCCGCCATGGCCGACGACCCGATCCATCGCCAGCTTGCCGAGACCGCGCTGGCGGCCGACCTCCGCCTCTGGCGCCGTGCCCATCCGGACGCCACTCTGACCGAGATCGAACAGGCCCTCGACGAGCGCCTGGATGCGGCGCGGGCGGGGCTGTTGGCCGAGGTCGCGGGTGATCTTCCCGACGAGGAGGAGCGGTGTCCGGACTGCGGGGCGCGGCTGGTGCGGCGCGGGGCGCGGACCCGAACGCTGCGGACCCGGGGCGACATCCCGCTGGAGCTCACCCGCCCCTATCTCCATTGCCCGGCCTGCGGGGCCGGGCTTTCCCCCCCTCGATGAGCGATTGGGGCTGCTGCCCGGGAGCCCGCTGACGCCCTGGCTGGTCGCGGGCATCGTCCGGCTCGGCGCATCCGTCCCCTTCGCCGAAGCGGCCCGGCTGCTGGCCCACTTCACCGGGGTGCGGGTCGGAGCAGAGACGGTGCGGCGGCTGACCGAAGCGGCTGGGGCGGCGCAGGTGGCGGTGGAGACGGACGCCGTCGCAGCGCTGGAGCGGACGCTGCCGGACGGGCCGTGCGGACCGGCGGTGCAACTGCTGAGCGTCGACGGGGCGATGGTGCCGCTGCGGGGCGGGGCCTGGGCCGAGGTCAAGACGCTGGCCGTGGGCGAGGTGGTGCCCGGCGCTGACGCCCCCCGGACGACGGCGCTGTCGTACTTCTCGCGGCTCACCGACGCCGCGACGTTCGGGCGGTTGGCGACCGGGGAGACGCACCGCCGGGGCACGGCGACGGCGGGGACGGTGGTGGCCGTCAATGATGGGGCGGCCTGGTGTCAGGGCTTCGTCGACCTGCACCGGCCCGATGCGGTGCGCGTCCTCGATTTCCCCCACGCGGTCGAACACCTCGGTCTCGTGGCGCAGGCGGTCTTCGGTCCCGGCACCGCGGCGGGCAGCGAGTGGCTGGGGCGGCAAGCCCATGCCCTGCGTCACGGGCAGGAGGACGCGGTGCTGGCGGCGCTGGCAGACTTGGTGGCGGGTGCCGGGCGGGGGACGGAGGCGCGCGACGTCGTGGCCGGGGTCGCGGGCTACCTGGGGGCCCGCCGGGAGCAGATCCGCTACCAGGCCTTCGCCGCGGCCGGCTACCCGCTGGGCAGCGGCTGCGTCGAGAGCGCCAACAAGCTGGTGGTCGAAGCGCGGCTCAAGGGGGCGGGGATGCACTGGGCGCGGCCCAACGTCGACCCGCTGCTGGCGCTGCGGAGCTGCTGGCGAACGGCCGCTGGGACGACGAGTGGCCGGCGCTGTGGCGGCGCCTCCGCGCGACCCGCGCGCCGATCCAGCTCCCCCGGCCATCCGCCGCCTCGCCCCGCCCCGGCTCCCGCCCCACGACCACGTGCCGCTGCCCCGCCCTGCCGACGGCGTCCCCGGCCCAAAACCATCGTCAACGGCCGACCCACCCTCGCCCACCCCTGGAAGCGCCGCCTCGCCCGCCGCGCAAAACCGTGAGGCACACCCGATGATGTCCATGCAGGTGCGCAATCCGAACGAGTGTTCTATACTGTGGGTAGCGCGCTGGCACGTTGACCGTGCCGCGCCGGGCACGCGGGGAACACCTTACATCGCCAGCGACG
Source organism: uncultured Chloroflexia bacterium (assembly GCA_963849635.1). Classification (GTDB taxonomy): domain Bacteria; phylum Chloroflexota; class Chloroflexia; order Thermomicrobiales; family UBA6265; genus CAVRUD01. Next base: position 1,718 of record CAWKIA010000017.1, read on the forward strand.
GGATACGCCCATGTTTGGACCGCGCCGCGTTCGTCACGATCTCGATGTTGTCCTGGTGACGCCTGCCCCCACCGGGCAGGGTGCTCCCTCCACCGCCCATGGCCGGGTGGTCGCCTGGGAGGACGGCCGCTGGGCGCTGCACCTGCCGGTGCGGGGCGAGTGGGTCGAGATCCGGGGCGACCGCTGGAGCGAGAGCCGTCCCCTCGCCCTGATGCTCCTCCAGGCCAGTGGTCTGGGGGCGGCCTGAGGCGGCAAGCCGGCAAGGCGGGTAGACGGGTAGGAACGAAAAACAGCGAATATGCAGACGGGCGGAGAGGTTGCCTCTCCGCCCGTCTGCATACGTATCGTCCTTTCTTCCCGCCTTCCCGTCTTAGGCCGCAAGGACTTCCCCGGTGGCGTCGGCGGTGCAGTGGTTCTTCTCGGAGGCGCTCCGGCGGCAGGGCGATAGATGCCTCAAGGCGCGCTCGCGTAGGATACCCATAGTGTCAAAGTTCTCCGTGTCAGCCAGGGATTCGACGCCGGGCGAGCACGAGCGATGCGGGATGGTGAGCGATGGCGACGACGGTAAAGCTCTACACGGGTGAGGATCTGGCGGCCATGCCGGGAGACGAGCCTTGGGAGCTGTGGGAAGGAGCGCTACGAAAGGTGCCGGGCGCGGGAGGAGAGGCGAGCGAGATCGCTGGGGATATCTTTGCGCTGATCCGGCCGTTCGTACGGTCCGCGAAGCTCGGCATGCTGACAACCGCCGACGGGACCTATTTCCTTGCGCGAAACCCAGACACTCTCGTCGTTCCCGACGTCGCGTTCGTCCGCTGGGATAGCCTACCCGGTCGCACGCGGCCGAAAGGATTCTGCCCCGTACCGCCGGATCTGGCGGTTGAGGTCGTGTCGCCGTCGGACACGGCCCGTGATGTCGACGCCAAGATGGCGCTCTACCGCCGGGCGAGCGTGCCACTCGTCTGGTGGATCTATCCCGAGCACCGCACAGTCGTCGTTTTTCGCGCGGGCCAGCAGGTAGCGGAGCTGCGCGAGGGCGACGAGCTCGACGGTGGAGACGTCCTCCCCGATTTCCGCCTTCCGGTTGCGGAGATCTTCGCGGAGGCGTAACCAGTTGCCCGTCGATCAGCCCCTCAAGTGGGATGGTGAGGGTGCCGAATGGAACGCCCGGGGTCGCCGCGACGTTATGTCCTTCATCTAGCCGTCGTCATCGCCGCCAGGCGACAGACAGCCGTCCTGGCGTCACGTGGAGGCCACCCGATGGTTGACCGACCGAACGACCCATCAGACGCACGAGCCGGCCATGTCGTCGCTCCGGCGGATCACGCCTCCGCCGTCCGGACCGCGTGGTCAGACCGGTCTGTGCAGACACTCCAGCATCCGCGAGGTCGCGGTGGAGCGGCTCGCGTTCGTCCCATGCGGTGGACGGGCCGACTCCTCATCTTGGGGCTCCTTCTCGCCGTGATGGTGGGCCGAACCGGGGCGGTTTCAGCGCAGACTGATGGTGAGGATGCCCCGGCGGCGCTGCCGGGCATCGGCGATCCGGTCAGCTTCCCGGCGGGCGACGGCGGTGAGGGCATAGCGGCCGGGGGCGAGATCACGGTGACGGTTACCCAGGTCGTCGACCCCTTCGGCGCCTTCGGCAGCGGCTCGCCGCCGGAGGGCTCGCGCTTCGTCTACCTCGGCCTCCTCATTGCCAACGGCACGGACTTGCCCCTGGTGGTCGATCCGGCGACGCTGTTCGTGGTCGATGGAGATGGATTCACCTATCGTCCCTCCGACCGCTTCGGCGCGGCAACCCTGGATCAGGACGACGACAGCGACGATCAGGCAACTCCGGCCGACGACACCGTCGAGCCCGGCGGCGAGGTGACAGGCGGCGCGGTCTTCGCCGTCCCCGAGAGCGCAACCCTGGCCGCCGTCTACCACGATCCCGCGCCCGACCGCCTCATCCTGCTGGCGATCCTGAGCGGCGGGGCCACCGCAACCGGCGACGAACCCGGGGATGACGGGGACGGCGCGGACGGAGCCGATGGAGCCGACGGCACTGACGGGCAGCCCGGTCAAGATGGTCAGGACGGTCAGGACGGGGACAATGGGGGAGATGGCGGCGACGGCGGCGACGGAGGAGACAGCACGTCCGGGGCCGGACTCACGATCGCCGTGCCGGACGACGTCGACTGCGACGCCTTCGCGCCCTACTACGACGAGCTCAACGAGCGCCTGAACGCCCTTGACGTGGCGGTCGGCAGCATCAACGACCTGGTCAGCACGATCACGAGCGATCCGGAGGGTGCCGGCGAAACCATCGCCACCGCCGCCGGCGATGTCGCGACCCTGGCAGAGGAGCAGGCCGACGCCGATGTCCCGCCCGGCTTCGAGGAGCTGAACGACGCGACAGTGGAGATGTTCGAGTCCTTCGCCTCCGCGCTCGACAACCTGGCTACCGGCATGGCCTCATTCGACATGGTCGCGATCCAGGGCGTCACCGCCGAGATCGAGGCGGCCGGCGCCCAGAACGAGGAGGTCGTCGGGGTGGTCAACGCCATCGCCGAGGGCTGCGGGCTGGAGGTTTAGCCGGAGAAGTGTCGGAGCATTGCCGCTGAATGGTGAACGCCGTGTCAGGATGGGTGGCGCGGCCCGGGAGGCGCGGCGATGGTCACGGGTTCGTTGCCCGTCGCCGGACACCCCTCATTCGTGCGAGTCACTCGCGGCGTCTTGGTCGGTTGGTCCGGCAGCTTGATTGCGGGATGTTGATAGGGTCCCGCCCTCCGGTATTGAACCGGAGGGCGGGACAGGATGGCCGGAGAGCGGTTCGTCCGGCCGGGCACTACGCCGCCAGGACCCGAAGGGCTTCCTGGTCGTTCGGGCGCCACAGGACCAGGCCGTTGCGGAAGACGAAATAGCTGCGGGTATCGAAGATCTGGACGTCGACCAGGGCGGGATAGACACCAGTCCGGGCACCCTCGGCCAACCAGAGCTTCGAGACTTGGCCGTCCGGGTCGAAGCGGTAGACCTCCCCGTCCTTGGTCAGCGTGCCGAAGAGCAGTCCGGCGATCCCAGCGTCCATGCCTTCGGGGAAGCCATTGGTGAACACGGCGGGCGCCTCGCCGTCCCCCGCGATCACCTCGCCGTCTCCGGCGATCACCGTGCCGACATTGGCGACGAACACCGGCCAGTAGCCCTCGTTCATCATGTGGTCGGGGCAGTGGTGGCGGTTCGGGTCGCCGGCGTTGTAGTCCCAGTGGCGGGTCACGTCGGCGGTGGTGCCTCCGTTGACCTTCAGCACGCCCCCACACAGCCACTCGGCGTTCCGCCGTGCCAACCGCTCGTCGCCGTCGGCGTTAATGCACAGCTCGCACGAGACGCCGGCCATATTGCCGGGTCCGTTGCCATCGGCAGCCTGCCATGTCACCTCGTTTAGGGGGATGAGCTGGATGACCTGGTGGTCGTCGACGACGAAATGGAACGAGATGTTCTCGGTCGTCAGGCCCATCAGGAATTGGTAGTGCATCTCGGCGTTGGCGCCAACGCTCGGGTTCCCGGTCTCGTGCTGGACCCACTTCCACGGAGAGCGGAGGGCGATGCCGGGCCGCTGCGCGGTCTTCGACGCCGGGATGAGCTGTTGGACGATCGGGACGGGGCACTCGACCTGGATGGACCGGCCGGTCGTGGCGTCCATGAGGACCGGGTAGCTGGGGTAGGTCATGGTGGTCTCCTTGGAAAATGCGGCGAGACGTTCGGTTACGACTTCGAGGTAGCGGGCTTCGTCGTTGCCGGCAGATGCCGGCGCGTACTCATGGATGAGTTCGGATAGGGTGGTCGTGCGGGCATAGACCCCCGACTTGTAGGTGGGATCAGTCAACCGCCTGCGCCACTCGGCGAACGCGGCAGCCCAGTTCGGGAAGCGGGCGTACTGGCCGTCGACCATGAGGGCAAGCGGGTTCTTGAATCCGGCGTCGAAGCCGGTAACGGTGAAAAGCGTTCCGTGCTTGGTCTCGTGGAACGACATGGCCAGCGCCAGCCGCGTGTGTGGTCGGGCCGCCGCGTGAGCGGCTGCGGACTCCGCGAGAAGCGGAGATCCGAGCCGTTCGAGTTCAGCGACCCAATCGCCGATGGCCATGTCGCCGAGCGTGCGCCAGTCCGTGGACATCCGTTGTCCTCCATTTCGATCTGCCGGCCGTGGCCGGCAGATCGTTCGTGTCGGCTGTGGGTTCTCCGAGCGTGCCCACGCTTCGATCTATTGCGGCAGCGGCTGCCCCGATTTACCGGCGCCGCTCGCGGCCCCGAACTGGCCTTCTACCTTGGCGGCCGGAGAGACCTGGGTCCGGGTCACGAGGGCAGCAAGCATCGAGACCGCGGCGGTCGCGAACGCGAGGATGGCGCCTGTTGCTCAGCCGAAAAACTCGTGACGAAGGCGAAGAGCAGGACCAGACCGGCGTCCACGATCGCGGTGAGCGTGCCGACGACGAGCGCCGGCTCGCGGGCCGTGATGCCGGACCCAACGTTGAATGACGGGACGGGGTTCTGAGGGGGATGTGCGATCTCGCTCATTTCATGTTCCTTCTGGTGTGTGACGAACGATGAGGTAGTTGGCGGTGGAACGGTGATTGTCGGCATAGGCGTCTTCCGGGATGACTCGCCGCCCTTCCTTGGGCGACGAGATGGCTGGACTTAGGCTCTAACCTCGGGGGTGGCTACCCACGTTCCCTCGGTGGGATGGGCGCTCAGGCCGCGGAGGGGCTGGTGCCGCACCTGGGCAAGCAGGGTGCGGACAAGCACCGCGGGGTTTAGCAGGCGAGCGCGTGGCGGACAGGCTGACCGAGCCTGGCGGAGGCGCGCGGCCTCATCCAAAAGTTCTTGGCGCCGAGCCTTTGCGTGAATCTCGTGCGTCGTCGGTGAGTTCAACACCGGGGGCTCCTTTCTGCTGCCGTGACGACCGAATAGATCCCCTCGATGGGGATGAATCCATGGTCCGCCAGGACCGCCGATCGTCCCAGGACGTTTGCCCCCACATTGCCCCCACAATGCCCCCGTTCTCCCCAGATCGTGCGTAGGTGGGTCCCGCGACCGGAGGAAACCGACCAGGAGTGCCGCTTAAAGCCAGCACGTCGTGTACGGGGAGGTGGGGAGGGTGGCGGCAGGTGACCAATGGCCAAGCCGCTGCTCCCCGACGACCGGTGGACGATCATTGAACCGCTGGTGCCCGTCGGCCGCCCTCGCGGAGAGGACTCGACATCTCGGGCTGAGTGACGGAAGCTAGTTCAGTCGGCTGAAGACCGGCTCTGAGACGCGGTCGCGTGACGGGATGGCATGAGCAGGGTAGAGATGATGGGCGAGCCGGGAACAACGCGACGGCAGGAGCGGCCTCTGCGGATGGAGAGCAGCCCGTGCGCCGGTCGCTCACCTGGCTCGCCGGCGTCTGAGCCCGCGTTGCCGATATCTCGGCGGTGCTCCGTTTGCGCCCAGGACCTGCATGAGCAGTACGGCTGGTGCGAGAACTGCCGGGCGGCGTTCTGCACCACCTGTGGGTCGGCCCACTTCTGCATGCCGAGCTGCCGGGCGGCCGGCTGCCACGCGGGGCTGTGCGTCCGCCTGGTGCGCGATGGCGCCCTGGTGCCGAACTCCTGGGGGATGCGGGAATAGGCGTCAGGCGTTTGGAATGCGGAAGGTTACCAGGAGCGAAAGAGTCGCCGTCGAAGGAGAGTCGCCCCGATGTACCGTTCCCACCGCGGCCCGTCCCGCACATCGTCCCTCGTCCTGCTCCTTGTATCCCTGCTGGCTACCCACATGTTTGGCCCAGATGTGGCCGTCCGCGCGGCCCAGGAGGCAACTCCAGACGCCATTGCCCGGGCTACGCCGGCGAGCGATGCGGCGGGCTATGCCCATCCGGAGTGGCTAGTCGATCCGGCGTGGATCATCGAGCACATGGCCGATCCCACGGTGCGGATCGTGGCCCTGACGCCGGCCGATGAGTTCGCCATGGGGCACATCCCGGGCGCGGCCCAGGTCGATTGGCCGGAGCTGGACGTGACCGACACCTCCGATCCGTCCATTGCCGCTTGGCAAGGGGAGATCGAAGGCATCCTCACTCGCCTGGGACTCGCGACCGATCAGACGATTGTCATTTACGACGGCGGCACCCTCTACGCCGCCCGCCTCTGGTGGGTGCTGGAGCAGCTCGGCCACGCCGACAAGCGCATCCTCAACGGCGGCTTCCCCGCCTGGTCCGCGGCCGGCGCCCCAGTTGAAACCGGTGCGAGCGCCGCCTCCCCTGCCAGCACCCCCTACAAGGGCACCCCAAACCGGGCCGCCCTGGCTAACCTGACCGATGTCCAGACGGCCCTGGACGATCCCGAGACGGTGCTGGTCGATGTGCGCATGGCGGAGGAGTACGCCGCCGGCCACATCCCCGGCGCCGTCCACCTGCCTTTCCCGGAGAACGCGGCCGCGGCGGACCCGAAGGTGTGGAAGAGCGCGCCGGAACTCCTGGCGATGTACGCGGCCCGCGGGGTTACGCCCGACAAGCACGTGATCCCCTACTGCACCAGCGGCGTCCGCTCCGCGGTGACCTACTTCACCCTCCGCCTACTCGGCTACCCCGATGTCCGCCTCTACACCGGCTCCTGGGCGGAATGGAGCAGCCACCCGGAACTGCCTGTGGAGAGGTGAGGAATTGGTCCCCTAACTCCGCTCCGCGCGAGGATTCCAGTCGTTGTCGAGGCAGATGAGGTCGCCCTCGATGTCGTTGCTCGGGATGTTGAGCTCAAGGAAAGCGTGATCGTGCCCGCGAACGGGTACTGCGACCTCGCCAACGTCGTGGTCCGGGGCGGTCTCACGAGACAGGCAGCGCCGCTGCCGCCGGCGATCCGAGTCACGAGACGGCGTCCCGGACGGGGAGGACAGCAACGTCCTCTCCGTTTCCGTGTACTTGGAGCGACTTCAGTCCCGGCTCCTAGGGCGTGAACTCTTCCTCCCGAGCACGTCCGATTGACCCGGCTTCGCCCGTGCCCTAGAGTGGCGGTATCCCCGCGGCGGCTGGTCGCGACAACTGTATATGGAAAGGGACATCAGGGGTGGATCACGGGAGATTCGATTCCTTCACTAGGGCACTCGCCAGGCCGAAGACGCGCCGCGGGCTCCTCGGGGGGCTCGCCGCCCTCGCCGTCGGGGCGCGGGCGTCCTCGGCCCAATCAGACTGCCCGATCCCCGGGCAGACGCGCAACCGCAAGGGCGACTGCACCTGCCCGGCCGGCCAGGGCGACGTCTGCCCGGAGGTCGGCTGCACCAACCGCAGGTCCGACCCGTCCAATTGCGGGGCCTGCGGCAACGCGTGCGAGTTCGGCGAGGTCTGCCGCAAGGGCGAATGCAGGTGCCCGTCCGGAGTGACGTGCGGTCAGTGCACCCCCGACTACGAGTTCTGCACAGAGGGCGTCACCGTGTGCTGCAACGGGGGGCTCGGTAACTGCTACCTGCGCTTCGACTGTGGGCCCGGCCACAACGAAACCGGGGTCTGCTGCTGAGTCGCCGGCGCCCGAAGGGCGGCGCGGACGGCGGCACGGGGCGAGCCCCCGTGCCGCCTCCGCCCCTCCACCGGATCCCGCGGCTCAGCCAACGGGCACCGCCACCAGCCACCGCTCCTCCCGCACCAGCCCCAGGATCACCCGCGCTCATATCGCCGGCGCTTCCGGCACCCACGCGCTCTGCCTCTTGAGCGGCCACCCATACACGGACAACTCCCCGGTGCCGAGGTCGGCGCGAACCGTCCCTGCTGTAGACGGCCCCGCTCACCGTCCGAACCTGAACCCAGCCGAGGCACAGCCGGTCCTCCCGCCAGATCGTCTGCTTGCCGTACTCGCCGTCGGTGCAGAGGTGCCTGTACGTAGAGCAGCCATTGAACGTCGCCCGCATCTCCGCCTCGACTCGGTCCAGATCGGCCGTCACCCGCGGCGCGAAGTGGTCGATGATCGATTGGACGTAACGAGGGTCGAGGTCGGTCATGGGCGGAGTGTACGCGGTGCACACGCGGTGCACCGTGCCCTCCCGTGCCCTCCCGAGCCCACCCATTTGGTCCGTGCTGGTCGGGGTTTCTCGACCGGAACTCCGGGACTACCGCGCCTGTTCGGGCCTACCACAACCCTATCTACTAATCTCTACGTATCGTTTTCCCTTTAAGAGTAAGAACGTATCGTCGTGGTAGTAGGGGGTGTGGATAGTGGGGATAAGGTCGGAATTGGCTGTAACGGCGCGGAAACTGGCCAGGATAACTCCGGGACAATATGGGCTGGGTTGTCCACATTTCCCCCGATGACTGGGGACGAGCGGTGCCGGGCTGGAGCGGAGGGTGTGCCAGTCCACACACAGCCCCCAGCCATGCACCGGCGAGACACCGGTTGTCCAGGGGTTGGCGGGGGATTGTCCGCAGGGTTATCCACCGTTGGGGGCAGTTATCCCCAACATGCGCCGAGTTATCCACAGTCCCCGACTAAGCTGTGACAATCTGGCATGAAAACACCTGTTCGTACGGGGGTATCCGCCACCGGGGTGTGACGGCGGTCACGGAATGTGGACAACAGCGGTGGCCGGTGGATATCTGCCCGCACGCCTCGTCGGAGGACGGGGTGCGCAGCGTGGTTGATGCAGGGAGGCACCCTCGGTGGCCGGTCCGACCACCACGCCGATGGGACCAGGCGAACGGAGACCTGAGACGTTCACTTTTGCAATCTGGCGCGCCGCAGGGGTACGCTGCGAGCACCTGGCGGTCATGAGTGCCACAGCGATGGGCAGCGCGCGGCCTCCCGTCGTCGCTGGAGGAGATGTATGGCATCGCACCCGGAAGCAGCCATCCCTTTGTCTCACCTCTGGCGGGTCACAGGCGAGGGGCTGGCGGCGATGCTCCAAGATGGTCCCGACTTCGAGGCAACCAGTTCGCCGGAGCACTGGACCGTGATCGGCGGCGAGCCAGGAGCGCTCTTCAACTGGCTGGCCGTCCACACGGCGCACCCGGACAACGAAGCGCGGCTGCGCGCCGGCGTCGCCGCGCTCCGCGCCCGACGGGTATCCGCGTTGGTCATGTTCGCCGAGGCGCTGGCCGCCGACCTGGCGCCGGTTGCCGAGGACCTGGGGCTTGAATCCCCCCACGAAGTGCCACTCATGCTCCTCCAGCCCAACCAGCCGGCGACGCGACCCAGCCCGCCCGGGCTCGTCGTAGAGCGGGTGCGGGACGAGGTCGGGTTGCGAATATCGACCGACCTCGCCGCCGCCGCCTTCGATGAGCCGGCCGAGTCGATGGCCCGTTGCGGCGGCCCCAGCTTGCTCGCGGCGCCTGACCTGTCGCTCTATCTGGCCCGGGCTGGAACGGACGCGCTCAGCATCTGCTGGATCTGGCGCGAGGGGCCGCTGGCCTACGTCGCGTCGATGGCAACCTCGCCCGCCCACCAGCGGCGCGGCGCCGGGCGAGCAGCCCTGACCCACGCCCTGACGGAGCACGCCGCGACGGGCGCGACTGCCGCCTGCTTGATCGCCTCCGCCGAGGGACGCCCGCTCTACGAGCAGCTCGGCTTCCGGACCGTGGACGCCGCCACACTCTGGGTCCTGCGCTGACCGGCCTCCTGTCAGCGGCCGCCGATCAGGCGGTAGCGCCGGGGAGGAGGTGCTCCCGGGGTTTGGACTCAAGGTTTCCGCCGCCAGGGCGCGCTTTGCGAACAGGCTTTAGAGCAGGCGCTGCGCTGTCAGGACATCCTCCAGCGTCGCGAGGTCGCGGAAGCAGTGCCCGGCAATCCCCAGGGTTGCCGCTGCGGCGACGAATTCCGCCTTGTCGTCGACGAAGAAGGCCGCCCCGGCCGGCACGCCTGCCGCCACGAGGGCGGCAGCGAAAATCTCCGGTTCGGGTTTGACGTGGCCGACGCTCGACGAGTTGACGATCCGATCGAACGCGCCAGCGATCCCGAGCCGGGCCAGGTCGCGATCGAGCCGCGAGGTCGCGTTCGTTACCAGGACGGTCGTTGCCTGCTCGCGGCAGCGCTCCAGGAGGTCCAGGACTGCGCCGTCGATCTCCCCCGCCGGGTCCGACCAGCGCCTGATGGCTTCGACCGCGTTGGCACCCGGGAACTGCGCCGACAACTGGGCGACGATGTTCTGGCGCCAGTCCTCGTCGGTGACGCGCCCCGTGATCGCGGGGAAGAGGAGATCATCCGAGAAGGCGGCCTGCTGGATGGCGCCGGGCGGGAGGCCCGTCTCGCGCTCGATCGCCGAATTGCCCTGACCGTGCCAATGACGGATGACGCCGTCGAGGTCGACCAGAAGGGCACGGTGCCGGGGCGGAGTATGCCTCGTCATGAGATGAGGTGCGTTTGTGGACACACCCGTCAGGCCCGCGGCTCCAGGACGACCACCGCCGTCTCGGCCGGCCGCCGCCGCGCCAGCACGTCAAGGTCGGCGCCCGCGTCCTCGTACGCCTGGAACCCGTCCCAAAGGCGCTGCCGCTCCTCGCCCCGGGCAGCGCGGGCGCTCACCGAGCGGGCGCCGTTCTTCAGGGTCACGTGGGCATTCGGTTGGGCTTGGAGGTTCAGCCACCAGGCCGGCTCGGCCGCACCCCAGCCATTCATCGCCAGAGTGATCAGGTTGGGGCCGTCCTCGTAGTAGCCGAGGATCACCGCGCGCTCCTTCCCGGAGCGGCGCCCGACCGTCGTCAGGCGCATCATCCCGTACTTGCCCGGCGCCGGCAGCCGCAGACCGAGCCGGCCGCCCGACAACCGGTAGATGGCGCGGTGCACGATCCAGGCGAGGCGGATGAACCAACGCGGCGGCAGTCGCGGCCCGGGCCGCGCCGTGTCGGGCGACGGCTCGACGGTTCGTTCGGCCATGTCGGTTTCCTCCTCCGATCTGGTACGCAGCCGTTCGATTGTATCCCGGCGGTGGCAGGGACCCTAGACGACGATGAAGGCGATCGAGGCGGCGAGCGTCGCGCCCATCGCGATGTTGAAGGTGCGGAGCGAGCGGTCCGTGCGCAGGAACCGCTGGACGGTGGCGCCGAACGCCAGCCAGACGAAGCAACTGGGGACGGCGGCGAGGACGAAGAGCGTGCCAAACGAGGCGGACTGCCCGAGGGCGCTGCCGGAGCCGGCATCCAGGTAGGTCCCAGCCGCGCTGGCGCAGACCAGCCACGACTTGGGGTTGACCCACTGCAGCGCGGCGGCCCGGCGGAACCCGATCGGGTCCGACGCCGATTTGGAGCCTCCCCGGCCGGAGGTGGCGATCTTCCAGGCCAGCCAGAGCAGGAGCGCCGCGCCGCCCCACTTCAGCGCGGTGAGGATGGCCGGGCGGTCCAGGACGACGCTGCCGAGGCCGAAGGCGACCGTGAACATCATCAGGCCCATCCCGAGCGTCACCCCAAGCAGACAGGGCAGGCCGCGGCGGATGCCCGCGCTGGCGCCGGTCGAGGCCAGTATGATGTTGCTGGGTCCGGGCGTGATCGCGGCGACGACCGCGAAGGCAAGGAATCCGAGGGTTTGGTTGGGGGTCATGGGGGCTCCGGAGACGTGAGAACTGGGGGGACAGGGCTGCGGCCCTGGGGGGACGGGGCTCACGCCCCGTGGGGACAGCCCTGACGGGCTGAGGGGGAGCCGGGGAGAGAAGACGAGACAATCGCTCCGTCCGTCTCCCCCTCTCCCCCTCACGGCGTCAGCTGTGTCCTCCACAGGGTGCGAGCCCTCTCCCGCTCTTTGCTTTGGTGCGGAAGGACGAGCCGCATGGACAGTTCTGGTCTCAAACCTAGCGGATCGAGTGGGGTTGGTCTTGAACGATCGTGCGTGGCCCTGCCGGGCAGCCCTGCCCGGCCTGGGCGTCCCGGGCATGAGGATGGTTCGGGATCGGACTGGATGCGGCAGACGGAGACGGGCGGCGGCGTGGAGTTGCTGGAGGCCTGGTTCCACGGTCCCGCCTACAACAAGCACCGCCACGATACCTACGGCATCTGCGTAACCGACCGGGGTGTGCAGGCCTTCACCTACAGAGGTGCAGTCCACATCGCCACGCCGGGCGAGACGGCGGTGCTCCATCCTGACGAACTGCACGATGGCTACGCGGGCAGCGAGGCGGGGTTCGGATATCGCTTGATCTACGTCGAGCCGCGCCTGATCTTCGAGGCGGTGCGGGCGCTCGCGGGCCGGGCGCGCCCGCTGCCCTTCGTGCGCAACCCGGTCGTCTCCGACCCGAGATTGGGGGCGGCGATCCGCTCGGCCTTCCGCGGCGATCACGACGAGCTGGCGCTCGACGATCTGGTTGCGCGGCTGGCCGAGGGGTTGCTGGCGGCGGAGGAACCGGGGACGGAGGTGGCCCTACCGAGCCGTCTCGATCTCCGCGCGATCGAGCGGGCCCGGGCGTTTCTCGATGCCGCGACGGATCGGGTGGTGCGCTCCTGGGAGCTGGAGGCGGTCACCGGGCTGACGCGCTACGACCTCGCCCGCCAGTTCCGGACGGCGGTCGGCACCAGCCCGTACCGCTATTCGCGCTTGCGCCGTCTGGATGCTGCCAAGGCGGAGATCGCCCGGGGCCGCTCCCTGGCCGATGTCTCCCTGGAGACGGGTTTTGCGGACCAGGCCCATCTTACTCGTGCCTTTACGGCCGCCTATGGGGTGACGCCGGCGCGGTATAGAACGCTGCGGCGGCAGGATGGGCGGTAAGGAAGCAGATCAATCCGCCCCGAGCGGGATGGGGAGGCGGACGCGGGTCACGGCTGCCTTGCCGATCAGGACGGGTCCCTCGCACATCTCCAGGATCGAGCCGACCATCGTGCCGGTCCAGTCTTCAGGTGAAAACGGGTAGATTCGAATCGCTCCGGTCTCGCCAGGGGAAAGTTCTGTGGCGTCGACGAGGGCAACGGTACCTCCAACCCAGGCGTGTCCTGCCTCGCCTGGCAGCCACCAGTTCGGCCGGTAACCGGTCCGGACTGCCGCACGTCGGCCACCGTCCTCCGTGCGGCGCAGGGTCAGTGTGGCTTCGATGAATCCGAGTTCTTCGGATGCCAGGGTCATGCGGCGCCCTCGGGTGCAAAGACATCATCGAAACACCTGAATAGATCCTACAGCACCGAGCGCTGAAAGCCGATCAGCCGGCACGAAATAGGCTGAGCCGATTCCATCCCAGCGCTCGTGGTAGTCAAAAGTGCGGGACAGGTCCGCCGATATCCTGACCGAGGCGACCCGGAAGGGGCGTGGATCGGGAAATCGTTGCATCGCGCGACCCCAGCGCACGGCATCGGGGAACGACGTCGCAAACCATTTCCCGACTTCATAGCCGGCCCCGTCGGGATTGACCCGAAACCCCTCGATCCGCTCGATGTCGGCCGCTTCGCGAAGCCCGACCGCACGAACGAGGATCACCTCACCTGGCGTTACCGCTTCGGTGTCCAGATTGCGCCCTCCGGGATTGATAGTGGCCTAATGCTCCAGCAGCCATTCCGCGCGTTGCAGCTGGGCGCGGCGGCGGCGGACGCGGCGGAGGCGAAGGCGGTAGATGATTGGGCCGGCGGTGGCCAGGATCGGGATGATCGACCAGTACCAGGTGGTGGCGCTGAGGAGGACGCCGGTCTCGGTGGAGATATCGGCCCAGAAGATCAAGATCACGGTCGCCAGCTTGAAGGCGAGCAGGACCCAGAGAAAGGCCCAGGCGGTCCCGCTCTCCTGGCGGTCCCGCTCCGCCTCGTGCTCCATCGCCGCCAGGGTCGCGGCATCGTGGCCGCTCTGGGTGGACTGGGCATCTGGGCGGGAGGTGGCCATCGCGGGGAACTCCGGGGAACGATCCTGGGATCCGTGGTGGTGGACATCGATGCGAACGGAGGTGGCGCCAGCGGGCAGCCAGGGTGGCTGGTGGGGTGGCTGTGCCGCCATAGCTGCTTGACTGGGGAAGTATAGGCCGGTCCGGGGCGACGGTCAGGCCGCGGCCCGGGGCGGGCACCTGGCTTGCGAGGTGCGCGGGCGCAGAGTGGCGCGCACGGCAATCCCCGCGCCGGTCCTCCGAGGCGGAGGTGCTGAGAACCGGCGCGGGGAATGGTGCAATCGTCGCAGAGGGACCTGCGGATTTCGTGCGCGGGAGGTGGCCGGCTAGCCCAGGAAAAACTCCATTCCGTATCGGGGAGCGGCCTCGGCGTAGCGGGCGCCGACCTCGGCGACGTTGTCTGGGCACGGTTGGGTGGGGTCGAGGGCCGGCTCCAACGTCTCCTCGAAGAACTTGTCGATGCCGGCGGGGGTGAAGGTGAGGATCAGGCGGGTTGGCTCCGGGCCGTGGTTGTGGAAACGGTGCACCATCCCGATGGGGATGTTCACGAAATCTCCCGGGCCGGCGACGATCGTCTCGTCGTCCAGGTAGAACGTGCACCGGCCTTCGAGGACATAGAACGTCTCGGTCTCGTTGCGGTGGATGTGGAGCGGCGGGCCGCCCCCGACCGGGACGAGCGCTTCCATTGCGAAGTAGGCCCCGCTGGACTCTTCGCCGGTGACGAGAAAGGTGTAGAGATCGCCGGGCCCCCAATAGGTGCGGCCCGTCCCCGCGGATCGATGAAACATCGTGGCCTGAACCTGCATACGGTGCTCGTCTCCTCGTGTGCCCAATTGGGTCGGCAAGGGCACGCGAAGACGCGCTCTGCGGAGCATCTCTGGCAGAGGACGCCTAGGGTGCCGTCGGTGCTCGCAGTATGCGGACCGAATAACGGGTAAGTCAATATCACCAAAAACGCTGACTATCTGTCGTAAGAAAAGTATCGGTACCGAAAGAAATTTCAGAAAACCGCAATCCGGCGTAATGATGGACGAGCCATCGCCGCGGACCGGCAGGGGGTCCTCCCTGGGGCAGCCCGTAAACCGTCCGGCGCTGGTCCGTTCTACGCGGGGACGATCTCGATCGCGGTGTCCAGCGGCTTGCGGAGCAGCTTGTTGAGGCCGAAGAGGAACCGGCCGAGGAAGCCGTAGCGGCCACGGACCGCGGCGAGGGCTGCACTCGCCTCCCAGAGTCCGACCTCGCGGGCATAGCCCTCGTGGGCATCGCCGGTGGCTGTGCCGCGGTAGGTGCCGGGGGCCACGAGGACGCGGGCGCCGCGGGCATCCTGGGCGTCCTTCACGCCGGCGCGGACCCGCTTGAGCTTGCCGGTTGCTCTGTGGGTGGCCACGATCAGGTGGTCGCCGTGGCGGACGTACCAGACGGGGGTGGGGACGGCGCGTCCGTCGCGCTTGAAGGTCGTGAGGATAGCGACCTTTGCCGCTCCCAGGTTGGGGAAGGGGTCGGGCGCGGTCACGGCCGCGCCGCCTGTCGTGCTAGTCACGCGTGGGTTCTCCTGAGGATGGGCTGCCTCACCACAGGGGCGTCGCTGCCCCCGATGCCAGATTGCGTTCCGTCACGAAGCGTGCCACCGATTCGCGGGCTAGGAATATTGGTGGGGTGTTGCTCCGCGGAGTATCCGTCCGATAGGAAGAACGACTGCGCTTACCAACGATATTGCCCGCCTCGGCTGCTACCCAGCGTCCGCGACCGGAACATACACGATCACCCAGGGCAGCCAGCTTCAGATCACCTGCTCGCTCTATACCCTTCTGTCGGCGTCTCTCATCAGCGGCGGCGCACAGCTCGGTTTCTCGACGATCACGAGCACCTTTCCCGCGAACTGAGGCGTGGCGTACGTCATCAACAGCCAGTCTTACACGGCCTGTCCGGGGCGGCGCTCTCCCTGGGATCGCTGAACCTGCTGACCCTGAGCACCAACGGCGTTTCTCGTTCAGTGTCCTCCTCAGCGCACCGTGTAACGCGACCCCTGGACCGGCGTTGATCGTCCTCAGCACCGCGTTGGACGTCAATCTCATGGGTCTGGGAGTGTCCACCGGCCTTGGCCCGAGTGTACGCTGCGCCCAACGTACAGAGTGGAAGTTTCGGGGCTGTGACGGCGACGTTTGTGAACTCAGCGACGCCGGTGTCGTTCGGAACCGCCCAGATGACCGGGCTGAGCGGCGCGACAAAAACCGGGTCGGCCAGCTCTCGGTAATCGCCCCGCTTGTGCCGGGGCGACGGTGACCGTCGGGGTGACGGGCAGCGGCGGCAACTTCAATCCACCCGCTGGGGGCGGCGGACTCATTCCATTGGCGAATCTCAGCTTGACGAGCGTCTCCAACTCCCCGTACGACTCCGGTCTCACCGTCGCGTCGCCGCCGGGGGGCGGCACCACGGTCACGACGAACCCAACCATCGCGACGGTAACGCATTGACCGGAACGGCGACCTACACGCTCACCCTCGGCGCGTCGCTCGCGGTCCCGGCCGAAACCCGGACAGGGACGCACACGGCGACGCTCCAAGTCACGGCCACAGGGACTACGCCATGAGCGCCCTCCATCCCGTCGCCCACCTCCGGGACATCCGGGCAACCGGGCGTTGCCCGAAGGGCCGTCCGCCGCCGATCACGACGACCGGAGGTGAACCGCCCATAGCACGCTAGTACGGATCAGTTCGTTGCATCGGACGCCGGTGGCTTCGCTGGCGATAGAACCCACAATCGGGAGTAACCATGAACCTCAAAGGCAAAATCCTCGCGACGGCTGCAGTGGCCGCCCTCGCCATCGGACTCGGGGGCGGTGTGTCCGCCCAGGACGATACCAAGGGTCTCACCGTCACCGTGACGCTCGATGGGACCCTCGGTGTTCGACTATTTCTTCGTGGCGTCGGCCACACCGGTCTACTTCGGTACTGCCAGCATCACAGGCCTCAATGGCGAGACGCTGACGGGGAACGCCACCGTCTACCTCGTCGACGCTCGGCTCTCTCCTGACGATGACGGATTCCAGCTGACCGTCGATATTGACAATCCGTTCACCTCGGCGCTAGCACCTTACCGCAGGCCGTGAGCTCCGTACGAATACTCCGACCTCACGACCACGTGACGTACCCGACGAGCGGGAGTCTCACCCGGCGTGTACTGCGTCAGGGGCAAGTGGTTCCCTGGCGGATCGCCGGGTCGGCAGATCTGACCGGAGCGATCGCGTGACGTGCATTGAATCAGGTCCAAACCTGGAGGTCAATGTGCCGGCCGATACCCCGGCAGCACCTACACCACGACTGATCCTGACCGGGGTTGATTCAGCGCCGTAGTTGTGGCGTCGCGCGGGCCGCCGATCAAGCCGGCGGCCGCTCTACGCATTGCTGTTCACGCAACTCCGCCATCGTCGCTTTTTCTCACCACCATGGACTGTATACGATATGGCGACACCTCATCGTTGGACTAGCTGGTGGTCGTTCGTCGGGATGGTACGCATCGCTGCCAGTCCCTGGAGGAATCGCGGAGTTGCCGCGCAGGAGATGGCCCGCTACACCGATGCCCGTGCCTCCGCCGCCGTCGTTGATGATCCAGCCGGCGGGAGACGGGGATGACAGTGCATTCGTTTCGATCGAACTCGCGCCAGGCGAACGGGATGAACGGACCGTGCTCCTGGGGAAGGCCCGGGGTGCCGATGAAGAGGCCCTGGTCTACAAGGCCGATATCGTCACGCTTCCGAACGGTGGCCTCGGGGTACTCGACGCGGGCAGCGTACCGACTGGGCCGACGACCTGGCTGGAGTTCGCGTCCGAGACCTACACCTGGGACGAGGGTGAGGGGGTCGAACGGACCTTCAGCGTGACCGTGCCGGAGGGGACGCCCTCCGGGGAGTACGCCACCGCGCTGGTCATCCAGAACGCCGAGCCGGTGGCGATCCCCGACAACGCGATGGTTCGACCAGATCGTCCGCCGGGCGCTGCCGATACTGATCACCGTCCCCGGCCCGCTGGAAGGGGCGGCTGAGCTCGGCGACCCAGTGCTTACGGTTGACGGCGAGGGGTTGTTGCTGACGGTGCCTATCGCCAATACCGGTAACCGGATCGTCGAATCCGGCGGGGGCGATCACCTTCGCCGATCATGCATCTGGCGCGGTCGTGCTGACCGCTCCGGTGGAGATGGGATCGGTTTACGCCGGCCACGAGACGACCATCCAGGTCAGTCTTCGTGATGGGCTGCCGCCGGGCGACTACACGGTCGATATCTCCCTTGCCGACGATGCGCGTGGCGTGCAGGTCGCGCGGAGCGGGCTGACGGTCGCCGCGCCCGACCCGAAGGCCCCGATCGCGCAGACGCCGGTCCGGATCGACGCGACGAGTGTGGAGCCCGTCCCTTCGCGCGGACAAGATCCAGTTCTTGAACGTCTCGGCGAGCATCGGGAATTCGGGGGAGCCGGTGGCGAATGCTCGGTTGATCTTCCACGTGACGCGGGATGGTCAACTGGTGGAGGATTTCCCGCTGGCGGCATCGCTGTCGCTGGCGAACGGCTCGACGGACGTGCGGCAGCGGTACATCCCGGCGACGGGCTGGGAGCCGGGGGTATACGCCACCGCCCTGACCCTGGAATCGGTCGACCCGACCAACGGCGTCGCCACCGTGATCGAGCATCTCGATCTACCGGAGACGGTCGCAGTCTCGTAAACTCGTTACGTTCCCACACCCCAGACCCGTACGTACACGTCCATTGCCTGCGCACGGCCTTTTCCGTACAGTGAACGTACACATACGGACGGTCTGCCTGAAGGCGGGCGGTGGTGTGGGGATAGTGTCTCCTTGCCTTCCGGGACTCACGGCCCAAACTTTGCGGGCTGCACCCCGTAACGCGATCGCCTTTCCGAGGCTGCAGGCGTTGCTGGGGGAGGGGAGATGGCCGAACCAGGACGATGGACGATCGGTGGTGGGGCATCCGGCGGGGCGGGCGACCTGTTGGAGCGGCTCTTCCGGCTGCGCGAGCACGGCAGCAACGTCCGCAACGAGGTCGTCGGCGGCGTGACCACCTTCATGGTCATGTCCTACATCATCGCCGTCAACCCGGGCATCCTCTCTCTTGAGGGCAACGGCCTGCCGGTGCGGGCGGTCGCGACCAGCACCTGCCTGGTCGCCGGGATCTTCTCGATCGCGATGGGGCTGTACGCCAACCGGGCGATCGCGATTGCCCCAGGGATGGGGCTGAACGCGGTGGTCGCCTTTACCCTGGTCGGCTCGATGGGCCTCACCTTTCCCGAGGCGATGGGCGTCGTCGTGGCCGAGGGGATCATCATCACGGTCCTGGTTCTGCTCGGACTGCGTCAGGTCGTCCTCGACGTCGTCCCGACCTCGCTCAAGCAGGCGATCTCGGTTGGCATCGGCTTCTTCATCCTCTACATCGGGCTGACCAACGCCGGCATCGTCGGGTTCGAAGCCGGCCTGCCCGCCATGCTCCCTCTGGACACCTGGCCGATCTTCGTCGCCGTCGTTGGCCTGGCGGTGACCTTCGCCCTGGTGGCGCGGGGCATCCACGCCGGCATCCTGGCCGGGATCGTCGTCGCCACGATCGTCGCCTTCATCGTCCCCGGTGATGTGGCCGTCTGGCCGGACGATCCCCTGCGCGGCCCGGATTTCGACCTGGTCGGCGAGTTCAGCTTCGGCTTCATCGGCGAGCTGGGCTTCCTGACCGCCCTCCTGGTCGTCCTCAGCCTGATGCTCTCCGACTTCTTCGACACGATGGGGACGCTGGTCGGGGTCGGGGCCCGAGCCGGCTACCTGGACGCGGAGGGGAACCTGCCGGATGCCCAAAAACCCCTCCTGGTCGACTCCCTGGCGGCGCTCGGGGGCGGGGCGGCCAGCTCCTCCTCGGCGACCTCCTACATCGAGTCGATCGCGGGGGTGGAGGCGGGCGGCCGGACGGGTTTGGTCTCGGTCGTGACCGGGGCGCTCTTCCTGCTCGCCCTGCCCTTCGTCAACTTGGTCAGCGCGGTCCCGGTTGTGGCGACCGCCCCGGCTCTGATCGTGGTCGGCTGCCTGATGGCGGGGGTGCTGAGCGAGTACGGCTCCGGTGATCAGGAGCGCCGCCACCGGGTGGTCGATTTCGGCGACCCTGAAGTCGGGATCCCGATGGTCCTGACAATGCTGATCATGCCATTCACCTACAACATCACCAACGGGATCGGGGCGGGCTTCGTCAGCTACGTCCTGATCAAGGTGGCCCGTGGCCACGCCCGCGCTGTCCATCCCTTCCTCTACGTGGTGGCGGGCGCCTTCCTCCTCTACTTCCTTCGCTGGGCGCTGTTCGACGCGGAGTTCTAATGGGGGGCGGGTTGTTCTGAAGGTCGCGCCGTCTACTCGTCGCCCAGCCTAAAGAGCCCGGGTTAGGTCCACGATGCCGGTTGAAACCGGCTGGGGCAGTGTGATTTGGCCGCGATAGTTCGTCTGGTAGAGGCGGACCGATTGTATAGACCGGGGAGATGGTTTACAGGTCGACGGGGACATGGTTGACACCATCGGGGCATGCTGGGACCGACGAAGGAGGTGCCAGCATGCCGTTCCGGGAGACGTCGATCATGGACCAAAAACGGGCGTTCGTCGCGTTGGCGGAGCAGGGAGGCATCCCATTTGCCGAGCTGTGCCGCCGATTCGCCATCAGCCGCCCCACGGGCTACCAGCTCCTGCGGCGGTTTCAGGCCGAGGGCGTCGCGGGCTTGGCGGAGCGCAGCCGCCGTCCGCAGACGAGCCCCGGGCGGACGTCTATCGCGGTGGAAGCCCGCGTCGTGGCGTTGCGGGACCGGCATCCGACCTGGGGCGGGCAGAAGCTGCGCACCCGGCTGCGGGACCAGGGCGTGGCGGGGGTCCCGGCCGCCAGCACCGTCACCGCAATCCTGGGGCGGCACGGGCGGCTGGACCCGGCCGAATCGGCCAAGCGCACGCCCTGGCGGCGATTCGAACATCCCGCCCCCAATGACCTGTGGCAACTCGACTTCAAAGGGCATTTCCCGCTCACGGCAACCGGCCGATGTCATCCCCTGAGCGTGCTGGATGACCATTCCCGCTACCTGCTCGGCCTGACCGCCTGTGCCGACGAGCAGGACGCCACCGTCCGCGCCATCTTGACCCAGCACTTTCGCCAGTTTGGCCTGCCTTGGCATATCCTGACCGACAACGGGCCGCCCTGGGGATCGCCGGGGCAGGACCTGACCGCCCTCGGCGCCTGGCTGATCCGCCTGGGGATCCGCCCCTGGCACGGCCGGCCGCTCCACCCCACGACCCAAGGCAAGGTCGAGCGCTTCCACCGCACCCTCAAGGCGGAGATCCTGCGAGACGCCGCCTACCCCGATCTGGTCGCCGCCCAGACCGCCTTCGCCAACTGGCAGACCGTCTACAACCACGAGCGGCCCCACCACGCCTTGGCACTGGCCGTCCCCGCCAGTCGCTACCACCCCAGTCCGCGGCCCTTCCCCGAGGTGTTGCCGTTGTGGGAGTACGGCCCCGACGATATCGTGCGCGCCGTCATCCGTGCCGGCCAGGTGCAATACCACAACCGGGTCGTCTACATCAGCCGGGCCCTGCGCGGGCAGCGGGTGGCGTTGCGCCCAACGCCCACCGACGGGGTCCTGGCGGTCTACTATTGTCGCGAGCGGCTGGGCACCGTCGACCTGCACCAGCCCGCCCTGACCCTGGATCCCACTACCGGTGATCCAGCGATCGGGGTGTAAAGGATGTCCCCGTCGATGTGTCAAGGATGTCTCCGGTCCATACAACCGGTGTGTCCGCCGGTCGCCGATCGGAGCGATATCGGGATGAGAACCTCGTTCCCAATGCGGTATCGGCGGTTGGTCATCGGGCGGACACACCGGTCCGTGAGGAGATGACGTCGGTGGACGTCGGTGCGCCGGACCAGCCGGCGGGGGTGGCGGGGGTGGCGGCGGCCGCGGCGGCGGAGGGGGCGACACGACGGTGGACAGCGGTAGCGGTGGGGCGGTCGACACCACCGCGAGTGACGCCGGGAGCTGTCGCTCTACAGACGCGCACGCGGGGACCGGTGGCGCAGGGGCGGATCGAGGGCTCTCCGTGCGCTGCCCGCCCGCCGGCCGCCGCACCGCGGGTCGGGCTAGGCCGCGACGGCCGCGCGCTCGGCCGCAGCCGGTCGCGCCGTCGCGGCGCACCGGCGGGCGAGGCCAGAGGAAGCCAGCAGCTCCCGCGCCACCGCACCACCGCCCGCGAGCTGCCGACGAGCAGGCGGCGGAAGCGCTGGTGCAGCGGCGCGCGGTCCAGGCGATCGCGACCGCCGCCGCCGGCGCCGGCGCCGCCGCCGCGGGTCGCTCACCGGGGCGGGTGGCGGTAGGCAGGCGGCTCGACCACCACCGGCGCCGTGGGCGGCCGTCGGTGAGCCGCCGCCGGGTGCGCGCGGAGGCCCCGCCCGCCGGCGTAGGACAGCTGGCGGGGGCGGCGAAGCGGGTCAGGTCGCAGCGGCTACACCGGGCGGCGGTGACGGCCGCCACCGCGCAGCGTCGGAGGGCCCAGCGCGGGGCGGGGCGGTCGGGCGCTCGGCGAGGCGCCCAGCGGGTTAGCCGCGCCGGGGACGAGGGCGGTCAGCGCCCCGCCAGCCCGCCGGTGCGCCGGCGCCGGCCACGGGCCAGCCAGCGCGGTGGCGCCCGCCGGCCGGACCCCGCCGGCGGCCGCAGCCCAGGCGCACAGGAAGCTCCGCGGCGCCGGCCGCGCCCCCCCAGCGCCGTCTCCCGCGCCGGGTCAAGTCCGCAGCGCCTCGTGCGCCGCGTCGGCACCGACGCGTCAGGTGCGCGCGACCGGGCCAGCGAGCGCGTCGCGCCGGTCGGTGACGCCCGGCGGTCGGCACCAACGACGCGCCCCACCACCACGACCGCTCGGCCAGCGGCGGGAGAGGACGTAGCCGCCGGCCGGCCGTAGCAGACCGCACCCGCGGCGCGCGCAGCGCCGGCCGCGCCGGCGTGGGGGAGGTGCCAAGGACGCCCCCGCACCGCCACCGCGACGGCGATGTGGCGCACGTAACCGACGAAGCGCAGGTACTCGCCAGACGGCTTCTCGCGTGTAGCTCTGCGCTGGTCGACACAGCAGCGTAACTACGTCGCGCGACGCTACCAGACGAACATGTCCGGATGATTGGGGCATCGTGTCCTCGGCCAAAGACCGTTTGATGCGCGAGCAATTTGATGTGGGTTCTGGCGCGGGAATGCCTGCTTGAGATAGGCGATGATAACGTTCGAATCGACCGCAACGAGGTCTGGGATTATGACGTCAGGGTGCGCGAGGTGGACGAGCTTACCGCTCATCCCGCAGGCCGACTTCGCCCTGATATCCTACCGCCATGTACACAGATGACCAGATTGCAGCCCTCTACGATGTTCTCGGTCCCTGGGCCAAGAGCGACGACTTCTACCTCGACCTGGTGATGGGCGCCCAGTCGGTGCTCGATGTCGGCTGCGGAACAGGAATGCAGCTGCACCGGGCCAGGGAGGCCGGGCACACAGGGCGGCTGGTCGGGATCGATCCTGATCCTTCGATGCTCCGCATAGCGCGGCGCTACCCGGATATCGAGTGGCTAGACGGCACCGCCGCGTCGATGACCTTCGAGGGCGAGTTCGACCTGGCCATCATGATGGGCCACGCCTTCCAGGTCCTGATCACTGACGACGATGTGCGCGCATCGCTGGCCGCGATCCGGCGGGCGCTCGCTCCTGGCGGCCGCTTCGCGTTCGAGACGCGCAATCCCCTTGTCCGGGCCTGGGAACGGTGGAACCCGGATAACGCGACGGAGGTCGATGCGCCGTGGGGTGAGCGCGTTCGCGTCTCGCACGTCGTCAAGTCCGTCACCGGCGACGTGGTCTCCATGACGGAGACGACGAGCGCCGTGGACGGCGCCGTCGGAGCGAGTTGACCACGGAGATATCCGCTTCCTCGACATCGATTCCCTGGCGGGCTTCCTGGCGGAGGCGGGGTTCGAGATCGAGGCGCAGTACGGCACCTGGGATCAGGAGCCGTTCGAGCCGTCGAGTCCGGAGATCATCACCATCGCCCGACGTTGAAGGTGCCGGCTGGCGGCACTCGTGGCTACGACCGCAATGTGCCACGCGGTGTTCGATTCTCGTAACGTCTGTCTCCGCAGCGTCGCCGTCGCCACCTATGGTCTGGGATCTTGGCCGGCATGCTGCTGGCCGGCGTCGTGTTCCGCGCAGGAGATTTCCCAATGACCGAGTTTTCCGATGCGGAGCTCTACGCCCGTGGCGTCGATGCCCTGGTTGCCTCGTGGGAGGCGTACGCGCTCAGCACGCCCGGCGCCGCGGTTACGCGCAGCCTGGGCGTCACTGTAGCCGTCTTCCCGAGCGGTCCCGAGAGCATCGTTTACAACAATGCACTTCTGGAGCGCGATCTCGGAGTTACCGCCCGCGCCGCTGCCCTGGATGAGATGGAAGCTGCCTACGCCGCCGCCGGGGTGACCCGCTTTGCCGCCTGGGTGCATGAGCGCGATACGGAGATGCAGGGCGATCTCGAACGGCGTGGGTACACGTTCGACTCGTCGACGCGGGCGATGGGCATGGCGCTCGCTGACATGCGTCTGCCGCGTCCGGAGCTCGAACTCGGATCACTGGAGTGGGCCGACTACGTTCGCCTGTTCGGTCTCCCGGACGGACTCCTCAGTGGAGCCGACCACAGCATGTTCCACCTCGTGGTCGCCTGCCTCGGTGGCGAACCTGCGGCATCTGCGATGGCATTTGACCACGGCGGTGATTGCGGGGTTTTCAACGTCACGACGCTGGAGCACGCCCGGCGGCGCGGGCTTGGCACCGCGCTGACCGCCCTCCAGGTGCACGACGCGCTCGACCGCGGTTGCCAGACGGCAAGCCTGCAGTCGACGCCGATGGCCGAGCGCGTGTACGCCGGTGTGGGCTTCCGAGACCTGGGCCGGATCCTCGAGTACGTGCCGTAGGCTGGCGCAAGTCTTGCCCGCAGCTGCGTTGCGAAAGACCCAACCGGACGGGACGGCAAGCGAAGGAGGCCGCTCGCGGCCGGTCCGACGAGCCAGCTCGTGGACGCGCTTTCGCGCATCTCGGATAATGAGCGGGCGCATTCGCGTGTAATCAGCGATGGGGGGACAGCATGAGTTCGACGTCCTCGACGGTCGCCGCTCGCTTTCTGCCCACCCCCTTGACGGCGTTCGTCGGCCGCGAGCGGGAGCTCGCCGGGCTGCGGGCGGTGCTCGCGCGCCGCGACGTGCGCCTCCTGACGGTGACCGGCCCCGGCGGGGTCGGCAAGACCCGGCTGGCGATCGAGGCCGCGCGGGAGCTCGCCGACGGCTTCGCGGCCGGCGCCCGCTTCGTGCCGCTCGCGCCGCTCGGGTCGCCCGATCTCGTGCTGCCGGCGATCGCCCGGACCCTGGGCATCGGCGAGTCGCACCCCGGCGGGATCCTCCCCGACCTGACCGAGCAACTCGCCTCAACGGAGGTGCTGCTGGTCCTCGACAATCTCGAGCACGTGCTCGCTGCCGGCCCGGACCTGGCTCTGCTGCTCGCCGCCTGCCCCGCCCTCACGCTGCTCGTCACCAGCCGCGCGGCGCTGCACGTCTCGGGCGAGCACGAGTTCGCGGTGCCGCCGCTGCCCCTACCGGTCGAGCGCGGGACGTGGACGTTCGCGCAGATCGGGGCGTCCGACGCGGTCCGGCTGTTTGTCGAGCGGGCCGAGGCGGTCCAAGCTGGGTTCCGGCTGACTCCGGCCAACGCCTGGGACGCGGCCGCGATCTGCCGCCGGTTGGACGGGCTGCCGCTGGCCATCGAGCTGGCCGCCGCCCGGGTCAAGGCCTTCCCGCCCCACGCGCTCCTCGCGCGGCTCGAGCGACGCCTGCCGTTCCTGACCGGCGGGCCCCGCGACGCGCCGGCGCGCCTGCGGACCGTGCGCGACGCGATCGCGTGGAGCCACGACCTGCTCGACGCCGACGAGCAGCGGCTCTTTCGCCGGGTGGCGGTGTTCGTCGGCGGCTTCACCCTCGATGCCGCGATCGAGGTTGCCGGCGACGGGACCGTCCCCGAAGGGGCGGTCGTCGACGGGATCTCCTCACTGGTGGACAAATCCCTTGTGCTGCCGGCAGCCACGGATGACGCGGCCACCGACGATCCCGGCGAACCGCGATTCAGCATGCTCGAAACCGTGCGGGAGTTCGCGCTGGAGCGCCTGTCCGAGAGCGGCGAGGAGCCGCGCTTGTGCGCTGCCCATGCGGATCTCTACCGCCGGCTGATCGAATCGGCAGGACCGGAGTTGGAGGGACCGCACCACTCGGCGTGGCTCGACCGCCTCGATGCCGAGCGCGACAACCTGCGGTCGGCGCTCGCGTGGTCGATCGATCGGCGCGACGCCGAAGGCGTCGGTCGCTACGTTGTCTCGCTCGGCTACTATTGGGTCTACCGCGGTCGCTTCGCCGAGGGCCAGGTCTGGGCCGAGCGGGTCCTCGAGCTCGGCGACCTGCTGCCCGTTCGGCTCCGCGTCGAGACGATGTACTACGCGGGCTATTACGCGCACGAACAAGGCCGGTACGCCGCCGCCCAAGGCTGGGTCGACGGGATGCTGGCCCTGTGCCGGGAGTCCGGCGACGAACGGGGTACCGCCACCGCGCTCTTCCTTCAGAGCAAGCTTGCCCGGAGCGAGGGCGGGCACGATCGGGCCGTGTCGTTGGCCGAGGAGGCGCTGGCCCTCAGCTTTTCCGACGGCTCGGGGACGAAATGTGGGCCGCCTTCGCCGCCAACCGCCTGGGCATCGAACTGGGCATCGAGGTCGACGGCGCGGGCAACCAGCCCCGGGCGGCGGCGCTCTTCGAAGACGGATCATGCTGGCCCTGTGCCGATCGGCGACGAACGGGGTACCGCCGCCGCGCTCTTCCTCAGAGCGAGAGCGTTGCCCGGAGCGAGGGCGGGCGCGGTGGGGCGCGTGTCGTTGGCCGAGGAGGCGCTGGCCCGCTTCCGACGGCTCGGGGAGCGAGAATGCGGGCCGCCTTCGCCGCCAACCGCCTGGGCATCGAACTGGGCATCGAGGTCGACGGCGCGGGCAACCAGCCCCGGGCGGCGGCTCTCTTCGAAGATGCGATAACGATCTGGCGGCGGCGCGGCTACGCCCAGGGCGTTGCGATGGCGCTGAATAACCTTGCGCTCATCGTGGAGGCGCTTGGTGATCATAGGGCGCTGGAGCTCTATCAGGAGAGCCTGCGGCTCTGCAGAACCCTGAAGTACACGTGGGTCGCGATCGAAGCGTTCGTGGGTGTTGCGCTGATCGCGGCGAAGGGGGGGCAGGCCGAGTCGGCGGCACGGCTCCTTGGGGCAGCCGAGGCCCTGGAGTCGTCGATCGGGTCATCGCCCCAAGCGCAGAAACGCCGGGTGTACGAGGCCGCGGTGGCCGAGGCGCGCTCCGCCCTCGGCCACCCGCGATTCGAGGCCGCGTTCGGGGAAGGTCGCGACCTGTCCGACGACCAAGCCATCGGCGAGGCCCTTGCCGTCGATATCATGGAAATGCGACGGGATGGATCTGTCCCGGACCGATCCGCCGCGCCGGAGCCGTCGTCGCGGCTCAGCGCCCGCGAGCGCGACGTGCTGCGCCTGATCGTCGAGGGGCTGTCCGACCCCGAGATCGCCGAGGCACTCTCGATCGGCCGCCGCACGGTCAACACGCACGTCGCCAGCATTCTCACCAAACTCGGCGTGGGCTCACGCACAGCGGCAGCCGCCTACGCCGTCCGGCACGACATCGTCTGAGCTCCATGCCCCTCCGCAATCATACGGACCCGTCGTCGCCGGAATCGTCCCGACGATTTCGGTAGGCGTGCGGATGTGCGTCAGCGTTCCAAGGCGCAGGATTGGGGTGCGCACACAGCCGGCATCGACAGGACCTGACGTACAGGCGCCGCCTGCTGTGGCGAAGAAAGGCAGCAGACCGATGCACGCGCTCGTCATCACGTTCCGATCCGCCATCGCCCCCGAGGAGTTGACGGAGGATTTCGCGCGGTACGCCGAGGCGCTGCGCGACGGCGCCGCGCCCGGTCTGGTCGGCAAAATCTGGCTCGCCGACGGCTCGACCGTCGGCGGCTTTGGCCTCTTTGAGGACCGCGGGGTCGCCGACCGTTACCTCGACGGGATGTTCGCCGAAGCGGTCACGGCCGCCGGCGGAATCGACTCCGACATCGTCATCAATACTCCAAACGGCGACATCGCCGACGGCCATGTGGTCCTCGATGGCGCGACCCAGACCGGCACGGTGACGCTGACAGGTGGGACCGGGCTGTTGGCGAACCTCGCCGCCGACCTCGTAGTCGCCCCGCTCGCCGCACCCAGCTACAGCTGGGACGGACCGTACTCGTATTAGGAGCGACCAGCGCGGCGGTGCGCCACGTCGTGGCGCACTCCGCTCGCTCACGCGTCATTCCTGCACAGAGGAGACCGCCATGCCGCGCCTCGCGTTCACCACCTTTGGCATCCTGCGCGAACCGGCGGACCACCCGCGGGTTCAGGGGTTTCTCGACCGGAACGACGCCGTGATGGCGGCGGCGGACGCCAGCCCCGGGCTGATCGACCGCTACCGCGGCCAGGCAGGCGGGTTCCGGGTGGCCGCGTCGGGCAACGGCTTCGGCCCCTACGCGACCGGGCGGTTCGTGACGCCCGACCTCGCCGGGCGCGAGGAGCAGACGCTGTCGCTGTGGATGGACCTCGAAGCGGTCGTCGCCTTCGCCTACGGCGCGCTCCACGCCGAGGCGCTGCGGCACCGCACGGAGTGGTTCCTGGCCCCAGCCTGGCCCACCTACGCGGCGTGGTGGGTGGCCGACGACCACTGGCCGGGGTGGCCGGAGGCGAACGCGCGCCAGGAGCACCTGCACGACCACGGCCCCACCGCCGTCGCCTTCGATTTCAAGACGCCATTCGACGCCGACGGCCGCCCGGCGCGCCTCGACCGGGACCGCGTCGCCGCGTTGCGGGGCCGATGATGAACCCGGCGACGGGGTCGACCGCCTCGAGGGCCGACCGCCGCCAGGCAGGTCAGCCAGGCCCCGCCGCCCCGCGTTTCGGCCCCCGGCTCGGAGGAGAGGCCCCATGGATCCGGATACTGGCGCAAACTTGCATTGGGAACCGGTCCCGCTCGACGCCATCGCGGCGGCACGGGTGCGCACGGCCGACGTGGCGCTGCGGACCCCGCTGGTCCGGCTCGACGCGGACGACGTCGTTCCTGGGGGTACGGAGATCTGGCTGAAGCTGGAGTGCCTGCAGCCGGTTCGCTCCTTCAAGCTGCGCGGGGCCGCCAACGCGCTGGCGCGGCTGACGAAGACTGGGCCGGCGGCGCTGGCGGGGGGCGTCTGGACCGTCAGCTCCGGCAATATGGCCCAGGCCCTGGCCTACGCCGCCCGCGCCCGCGCCGTCCCCTGCACCGTCTACGTCCCCGAGACCGTGCCGCGCGCCAAGCTCGCCCACGTCCTCCGCTACGGGGGCGAGGCGGTCGCGGTGTCGGCCGCCGAGTTCGGGGCGATCTGCCTGAGCGGGCGCAAGGACGGCGCCGCGGGCCGGTTCGTCCACCCGTACAGCGACCCCGACATGATGGCCGGCGCGGGCGTGATTGGGCTCGAGCTGCTGGAAGACCTGCCGGAGGTCGACGCCGTCGTCGTCCCCTGGGGCGGCGGCGGGCTGGCCTGCGGCGTCGCCTCGGCGCTGCGGGCGCTCCGCCCTGGGACCCGGGTCTATGCCAGTGAGGTCGACACCGGCGCTCCGTTGGCCGCCTCGCTGGCGGCCGGGCGCCCGGTCTCGGTGCCCTTCACGCCCAGCTTCGTCGACGGGATCGGCGCCCCCTTCATCGGCGCGGAGATGTTCGCGCTGGCCCGCCGGCTGGTGGACGGCGCCATCGTCGTCGACCGGGCGGCGACGGCGGCCGCCCTCCGCCTCGTCGTGGAGCGCACCGGGGTGATCCCCGAGGGGGCGGCCGCCACGGCGGTCGCCGCTGCGTTGAGCGGACGGGCCGGTACCGGCCGCATCGCCTGCGTCCTGTCGGGCGGTAACATCGAGGCCAGGACCCTGGCCACGATCCTCAACGGCGACATGCCGGCGTAGCCGCCACCGCGACGGTCCCGGTGGCCCATCGCGGCCGCGCCGGGATCGGCCTCGCCGACGTCTCACATCTGCAGCTCGACGCCCTGCACAAGGCCGAGTGCACGAACGTCTTCGCCGAGGCCGCCGGCGGCGCGCTGATCGAGCACGTCTCCCTGCAGGAATCGCTGGCCTACGTCCGCCGCGGCAACACCCTCGTGGTCTGGCGCAGATCGCGACGATCAAACCGCGGCCACAAACTCCGTACATTCCCGGGTACACCCGAGGTCGAGGCCCCCTAGAGTGTCGATCAAGGAACCGGCGCTGGCCGGTTCCGGGGTCCGAAACAGAGAGGGAGCTCTCCCATGATCCGTTCGAAACTGAGCAAGCTCGTCGTGATTCTCTCGTTCGCCCTCATCGGCCTCGGCGCCCTCCACGGCTCGGCCTCCGCCGCCGCGGACGGCGACCTCGACATCTCCACCCTCCCGCCCCAGGCCCAGTGGCGCATCAACCCCGGCGCCATCCACGTCCAGGTCGACCAGGGCATCTTCGTCCAGGGCCACTAGCCGGCTAACTCAACCCACTCCCTTCCTCCTCCCTTCATCGAACGGCGCCACCGGCATGCCGGTGGCGCCGTCGGTCGGGATTCGGCGATCGTACGCATCCGGCGTCCGGCATCGGCTAAGCCAGAGCATCCTACCACCTGACGAACTACTGGTGTGCGGTAGTATCTCCTTGGAGGATGAGAGTTAGAAGATCCGGCGAAGAACGGTACAACGAGCACAAGCACGGAATCAGTTTCGGGATGGTGAACGTCTTCGACGATCCGCATGCAGAGAAGACAGCACAAGACTGGAGTACGGCGAATACGGCCTAGGGCAATCGGCGATGGGTCCTATTGTCACCGAGGTCATATGGGTGGGCGAAGGGATTATTGCGGATAGGAGGCGAATGAGCGAGCACGATATGGTCAGGGCACGCAAGAACGATAAGGGTGAATTGGAGCAGGTGTTGCCGGACGGCTCGACCCGAATGCTGGTGGGTCGTACCGATTGGGAGCGGTTGGCGGCGAGATCCGAGGAGGAGATCGAGACCAACGCCCTCTCCGATCCCGACAACCCTCCGCTCTCCGCGGCGGAGTTGCGCCGGATGCGCCTCGGTCCCCAATCCAAAGGAGATCCGCCGCCGTCTGCACCTCACCCAGGAGCAGTTCGCGGCTCGCTTCGGCCTACCCCTCGGCACCCTGCGCGACTGGAAACAGGGCGCTCGCGAACCGGACAGCGCCGCCCGGACACTGTTGAGAGTGATCGAGCGGGAGCCGAGAGGCAGTGATCGGGTAATGGAAGGGTAGCTGCTGGGCCAGTAGTTGTCCGATCCAACAAGATTGGCCGTTCCCGGAGTCCGAAGTTCAATGAAGTAGAGCTTACTCAGACCACCAATACCGCACTGTTGAGTCGCCGTGCACCACTCCACGGCTTCGAGAGAATCTCTTCATTGCCGTCATGTCATGAAGAGGTTGCTCGAACGCCGAGATCAGATGCGGAAGATCATGCTCGACGAACGCGCTCCACTCGCGACGGAGACGAGTATAACGGTCGGTCGTCCGCACGCCAGTCGGCAAAAGATCACGCCAGAATACATAGCGAGACCGCGTCCTTCCCTGGCCATGGTAGCTGTTAAACGTGAAAGAGCGGGGCTTTCTTTGCGATCTCCATCAGCAACTGCTGTCCCCCGTCGGGCGTTTTTCCCAGGAGGAGTTTGAGTTCAACCGAACCGTCTCCAGGCCAATTGAACGGGGCAAAGAACTCGAAGAAGATCGGCGGATCGAAGTCAGTGCTTACGTTGCGGGCTGTCAGTTCGCGAGTGGTCCCAGCTTCGCCACCGAAAGCTCAAGCGGAGCTCGTTGCGACGATCATCGAAGACAATGTCGGTGAAGCCTCTGTGCTCCGCGATGAGTTCATCGAGTGTTTCGTGTAGGTCGCGCAAGTCGAGCAGTTCATGAGATCGGTCATGAAAGTGAGGCTCGCACAATCGTATCTGCGGGTTTGACCACCTGCGGTGCGCCGCTCGGGCGGCGCTTGATCGTTTGCTCCGCGCCGCATGACAAGCAAGACGGTGTAACCAGGGTGGCAGCGGCTCCTATCAGTGCAGCAGCGATCGTAGAATCCAACGCCATCGTCCTTATCGCGCGATCAATATGCTCGAGTCGTTCGTGGCCTTGCGCCCGGACGCGCCGGACTCCGATTAGCAACCGTAGCCGGCCAAATGCCTTCGCGGCAGCTTCAAAAGAGCCGTGCTGCCGGCCCCCGGACGCTGAAGTCGGCCTAGTCGACATCGTCCTCGTTGGCAATGTATTCCACGCTCAAAGCGGACGAATCCTAGCAATTGCTAACGACCGGGAAAGGCAGGAGCAGCGGGACGGCCTCCCGGCGGAGATCATTTGACTGACAGGCTGACCTGGTTCATACTAGCGAGTCGACCCGATAATAGATAACGTGCGCCTCCACCGGCAGACCTCGCAAGCCGGGCGACACATCGTCTCGGCTTGGGCCACGAGCGGGAAATCGGATCAGATCCCGCAATGCGTGGTCGAGCTTGGCCTTGTACCTGGAGCGCTGCAACTTGTCCCATCGGCGCTCGGTAAACATCAGAATGTCGCGAACGTCCCGCTTCGCCTCGGGCGCCAGGATCAGTCGCCGGTTACGGGCGGACATCGGGACCGGGTTCGTCTCCCCGACGGAGGGCCTCGTCGGCCTCGCGTTCGATCTCGTCTAGTACCTGAGCGGTATACGGCACGCCCTCGCCCCGGGCGAGTTGGGCGTCGCCGATGGCGATAGCCGCCTTGAGGCGGACGAGGCGGTCTCGTTGCTCAAGCGCGTCGAGCGCGTCCGCGATCACCTCGTCGGCGCTACGGTAGTGGCCGGCGGCAACCTTGCGCCGGATCAGCTCCGCGACGTGGGGAGTGAGTTGCACGACCATGGACGCTGTGCCCTCCGAACGACAAGATGAGCTAATGCTAGACGAGTTTAGACCCCTTCCCCCACCCGCGGCACCCCGGCTCGCGTGTGCCCGTTCGCCTCCACAGGCGGGCTTGGAGCCGAGATCGGCGGTGAGGCAGGCACCGGCATCTCCGGCCGCATCCGGTCCTTCCTCTCCTCCGCATTCGCCCAGCGCATGAAGATGACGGTGATCAGGATCAGGTAGATGGTGTTCTCTCCGACCCACATCATCAGGCCGGCGATCTCCTGGTCGGTCTGGACGCCCAGACCCCACATCCGGGTGGCGATGCCGTACTGCTCGTAGATTGGCGGATTGGCCATGGTGATCACGCTACCGACGACGCCGCCGGGGATGGTAATGAAGAAGAGGTAGAGGCATTGCAGCGGAGGGGGCGGCTTCGGCCAGGCCGGCAGCATCCCCACGATCGGCCACCAGGCCAGCAGGCCGGTGACGATGTAGGTCTGGTGCTCCAGGATGTGCAGTGCTTCGTTGCGCAGGGCGGCGTCGTAGAGGGTGGGCACGTGCCAGACGGCCATCGTCAGGGCGCCGACCACCCAGGCGACCAACGGACGCGTCAGTGTGTAGCCGATCCGGTTGGTGATCGGGTTGCGGGTCAGCGGCTCCAGGCCCCAGGCCGGAATTCCGAGCAGCAACAGCGGCGGCACCAGCATGATCAGGATGATGTGCTGGAGCATGTGGGCCGAGAGCAGAAAGTAGCCCGACCAGTCATCAAGGGGCGGCCCGAGCGCGACCAGCAGGGCCGCGCAGCCGCCCAGGAAGCAGTTGCGCTGCTTGGTCGTGACCGTCCGCGCTTCCCAGCCGGGATAGCGCCGGTTGAACGGCCCGGTCAGGACGAAGTAGGCGGCGATCAGGCCGACGACCAGCAGCGCCACCGTCGGCTCGAGGTACCAGTGGGTATAGAGGTCGCCGGTGGGCGGGTTCGCTCCGGCGTGCAGGATCACCATGCTCACCTAACGATGAAGGCGGCAAGAACGGCAAGAACGGCAAGGCGGCCAGGACACAGTGCCTTGGGTGAGACCATGCTTTCAGTTTAGTAGTCCTGCTGCCTGGCGGCTAGCAAACAGGCCAGCCGTATGGCTGGCCTGCACTGTGTTCTCTTGCCGTCTCGCCGCCTTGCCGCTCTTGCCGCCTCGTTACTCCTCCGCGGTTAGGTGGAGATCGAGGATGTCGAAATTGTGGTACACGAACATGGCCGCGGTGCCGAGGAAGACGGAGAAGGCGATCACCAGGCCGGCGACGAAGACCCAGGTGAAGCGCCTGTCGTCGAACTTGAGGTGCATGAAGTAGCCGACGACGGCGATGAACTTCCCGGCCGAGAGCAGCAGCAACGCCGGCACGAGGATATCCTCGAGCGCGTCGATATAGTAGATGACGACCTCGATCGCGGTCACGGCCGCCAGGATCGCCGCCACCTTGATATAGACCATCTCCCCCGGGTGGTCGTGGGAGTCGTCATGCAGCGCCGCCGAGTGCCCCGCCGTATCCGGGTGGCCGGAGCGGTGGATCGATAGTGCATCGTGGGCGTCCCGGGCCACGGAGTACGGCCGCGACTGGTGGGGCTCACCCGGCTGATTGGTCCCGGCCATCCTGTCCTCCCGCAGCATTGAAAGTTCCAAGTTCCAAGTTCCAAGTTCCAAGTTCGAAAGTTCCAAGTCGAATGTCGTTCTTCTTTGTACTTTCGACTTTCAACTTGGAACTTGTGTCTACATGAATACCTGCATCGCTCGGTAGACCGATGTGACCCAGTTGAAGGCGTGCTCGGCGTTCTCCTCGGCGGCGCCTTCGACCTCGTCGTAGGGGATCAGGTAGACCAGGGTGAAGATGATGATCCAGACGATGTCGACGAAGTGCCAATAGAGGCCAGCGATCTCGACGTTGAGGGAATCCTTCTGGCTGAGGCCGCCACGGAGAGAGACGAACAGGAGCGTGAGCAGCCAGACCACGCCGATGGTCACGTGGGCGCCGTGGAAGCCGGTCAGGGTAAAGAACGAGGCGCCGAACATGTTGGTCTGGAGGCTGAGGCCTTCGTGGAAGAACTCGGTGAACTCGAAGTACTGGCCACCGAGGAAAATGGAGCCCAGCAGTGCGGTCGCCGCCAGCCAGACGCGCAGCGCCCGCATATCGTTTTTCTGGATACCAGCCAGGGCCAGCACCATCGTCAGCGACGACATCAGGAGGACGAAGGCGGAGACCGAGGTGTAGGGGATGTCGAGGATCTCGTGCGGGAAGGGCCCCTGCCCAATATCCTCGGCCCGGCCGCGGTAGATCATGTAGGTCGCGATCAGCGAGCCGAAGAACATGCAGTCCGAGGCCAGGAACATCCACATCAGCAGCTTGCGGTTGTCCACCCCAAAGCTGGGCGCTGGATGCTCCGAGTGCCCCCCGGTCACGTGTCCACCGCCCCCATGGGCGGCTTCGACGCGTTCGATTGGCGGTGCTGTCGCGGTGGCGCTGCCCATACGGCTCCCTTCGGTCGCAGGCGGGAAGACGGGAAGACGGGTAGGCGGGAAGGAGAACGGGAATTCGATC
Organism: uncultured Chloroflexia bacterium; assembly: GCA_963849635.1. Taxonomy (GTDB): domain Bacteria; phylum Chloroflexota; class Chloroflexia; order Thermomicrobiales; family UBA6265; genus CAVRUD01. The sequence continues at coordinate 37,168 of CAWKIA010000017.1, forward strand.
GGGGGAATGGGATGGTTCTTTCGTTCTTACCCGCCTTCCCGCCTGCCCGTCTTCCCGCCTCTAATGCACGGCATCCTCCGCGACCGCCGGTTCCGGGTCGGCCGCCGGTTCAAGGGACCAGCCATAGATGCCGACCACCAAGGTGATCAGGCCCAGGAGCGCCAGCAGCGGCAGGTCGACCCTGGCGATCTGCAGGCGCGGATGGGAGAAGATCAGGCCGAGCGCGGCGATGGTCAGACCGGCCGCGGCGATCAGCGGATAGTAGGACGGATTGGGCATGTGGACGTGGGCGTGACTGATCGGGTATTGCGGCGCGGGCACGTCCTCCACCCCGGCGTGGACTGTCTCGACGATCTCGAGTTCCTGCGGGATCGGGGCGTGGCCGTGGGAGCCATATTTGGCCTCCCAGAGCGGATCACGGGCGGCGACGACCGGGTAGCTGGCGAAGTTGTAGTGGGCCGGGGGCGAGGCAATCGACCATTCCAGGTTGCTGGCGTCCCACGGGTCGGCGCCGGCCGGTTTGCCGTGCTGCAACGACTTGGCGACGTTGTAGAGGAACAGGACGAAGGTCGCGCCCAGAAGGATGCCGCCGGCAGAGACGACGATGTTCCACTCCCACCAGCCGGACTTCTCGCCGTAGGAGGAGTAGCGCCTGGGCATGCCCTCCAGCCCGAGGAAGTGCATCGGGAAGAAGGTCAGGTTGAATGCGGCGAAGGTCAGCCAGAAGTGCCACTTGCCCAGGTTGTCGTCGAGCAGCTTGCCGGTGACCTTCGGGAACCAGAAGTAGATGCCGGCCAGGATGCCGAAGATGCTGCCGCCGAAGAGGACGTAGTGGAAGTGGGCGACGACGAAGTAGGTGTCGTTGTGCTGGGTATCGACCGGGACGGCGGCGTGCATCACGCCGGAGATGCCGCCGATGGTGAACTGGGAGACGAGGCCGACCGCGAAGAGCATCGGGGTGGTGAAGTTCAGGTGCCCCCCGAACATCGTCCCGATCCAGTTGAAGATCTTCACCCCGGTGGGTATCGCGATCAGCATCGTGCTGGCGGCGAACACCGCGTTCGGGGTGGGGCCGAGGCCGGTGGTGAACATGTGGTGGACCCACACGCCGAAGCCCAGGAAGGCGATCGCGGCGATGGCGTAGACCATCACGGCGTAGCCGAAGAGCGGCTTGCGCGAGAAGACCGGGATGATCTCGGAGACGATGCCGAACGCCGGTAAGATCAGGATATAGACCTCCGGGTGACCGAAGATCCAGAAGAGGTGTTGCCAGAGGAGCGGGTCACCGCCGGTGAGGACCAGCTCCCCGGCGTCGTTGATGACCGAGGGGATGTAGAAGGAGGTGCCCAGGAAGCGGTCGAAGGAGAGCAGGATCAGGGCGACCGTGATCGCGGGGAAGGCGAGGACGATCAGGATGTTGGTGATCAGGGCCGACCAGGTGAAGATGCCCATCCGCATCATGCTGACGCCGGGGGCGCGCATGTTGAGGATGGTGACGACGAAGTTGAACGAGCCGGCCATCGAGGCGACGCCCAGTACCTGAAGGCCCAGCGCCCAGAAGTCGACGTTGCGGGTGACGGAGAAGGGCGAGAAGTCGGTCCCTGGCAGGGTGATATCGGCGGTCAGGGGGGCATACCCGTACCACCCCTGATCCGGGGCGGCGTTGGCGAGCCAGGAGAGGTTGAGGATGATCGCGCCGCCCAGGAAGGTCCAGTAGGAGAAGGCGTTCAACCGGGGAAAGGCGACGTCGCGTGCACCGACCTGCAGGGGGACGACCAGATTGAAGAAGGCGACGGACAGCGGCATGATCGCCAGGAAAATCATGGTCGTGCCGTGCATCGTGAAGAGCTGGTTGTAGTGCTCCAGGCTAACCAGATCGTTCTCCGGCCGGGCGAGCTGGAGGCGGATGATCATCGCCTCGAAGCCACCGAGGAGCAGGAAGGCGAGGGCCGACACCCCGTAGAGGATGGCGATCCGCTTGTGGTCGATGGTCGTCAGCCAGGAGACGAGGCCGTATTCCGTCGGGCGAACCGCTGGCGACGGTAGCACCTGCGGCCCGGCTTGCCCTGTCTCTCCAACTGGTCGCGCGATCGAGGCCATATCCGCTCCCCCAAGAACGAGACGTGAGACTTCAGACGTGAGACGTGAGAGATGAGACGATCGTCGTTACTCACGACTCACGACTCACGTCTAGGTAATCGTGATCGTGCCTTCCATCAACGCGCGGTGCCCTGGGATGGCGCAGTAGAAGGTGTAGGTGCCGGGCTGGAGGTCATCGGGGACGACCCAGTCGCTCTCGGAACCCGCGGGCATATCCACCGGCGCGTCGTCGTTGTACCCCTCGATCACAAAGTTGTGCGGACCGCCGGAGCCATCGTTGACAAGATGGATGGTCCCGCCGCGGGCGATGGTGATCTCGTTGGTGCTCCAGGCGATGCCGGGGGCGGACAGCTCGACCACGTCACCGGCGGGCGGCGCGCCACCTTCAGCGGGCGGCGGTCCCTCAGCCGGGGGCGCGGCGGCGGCGTCCGCCGGCAGGATGGTGATGGTGCCTTCCATGAGGGCGCGGTGACCGGGGATGGCGCAGTAGAAGATGTAGGTGCCGGGGGCCAGATCCGCGGGGACGGTCCAGTCGGTCTGGCTGCCGGGGGGCATGTCGACCGGGGCATCGTCGTTGTAGCCCTCGATGGCGAAGTTGTGCGGGCCGCCGCTGCCATCGTTGATCAGGCGGATCACCCCGCCCTGCGGGACCGTCAGCTCGTTGGTGCTCCAGGCGATGCCCGGCGCGGAGAGTTCAACCGGCGCGGTCGGCGAGCCTGCGCCGCCCTCTGGGGTGGCGCCCGGCGTTGCGGCCGGGGTGGCCGGCGGCGCAGGAGTCGCGGCCGGGGTGGTGACGCCTTCCGGCACACCGCCTGGTGCGGCTGGAACGCCACCTGTCGCGTCAGTGTTGGCCAGGTCGCTCGGGCAAGAGCCGTCCGGCAGGCGCAGGGCCAGCAGGTAGGCCACCAGCTCGGTGATCTGCTGGTCGTTGAGGGTGCCTTCCTTAATGACGGTGCCCATCAGGTTGGATTCTTTGACCGCGTCGGGGTCGTGGAGCCAGGCCCGGAGGTTCTCTTCATTTGTGGTCATCAGCCCGCCGGCGAAGGACTCGCGGCAGCCGAAGAGGGTCAGGTTCGGGCCGGTGGTGTACGGGGCCGTGAAGCCGATCGGGGAGTTGGCGAGCGGGTTTCCGCGCGAATCAGTCGCGTTGTTGACGTTGTGGCAGGCCACGCAGGCGCCGATAGCGGCCGGGGCCTCGGAGATGTCGATCGTTCCCGGGCCGACCGGGGCCTCGGAGATGCCCTCGGTGCCCGGATTGGTGTCGACGGCGGCCGGGGCGTTCCAGGCGGCGACCCAGGTGTCGAACTCCTGTTGGGGCATGACGATCACCTTGAAGCGCATCCAGGCGTGATCGACGCCGCAGAACTCGGCGCACTCGCCGTAGTACTCGCCCGGCTCGCTGGGGGTCGTGAACGACATCTTGTTCTCGTACCCCGGCATCACGTCCATCTTGCCGGAGAGTTGGGGCACCCAGAAGGAGTGGATCACGTTGTTGGACTGGAGCTGGAAGATGACCTTCTGGTCGACCGGGAGGCGAACCTCGTTTGCTGTGACCAGGGGCTGGCTCTCATCTGCCCCCATGCCGGGGTAGTGGAGCTCCCACCACCACTGCTTGCCGTAGACCTCGACGATCATCGCGCCTTCTTCGTCGTTGGCGTCGGCGTCGAGGGAGTAGAGGATGCTGATGGTGGGGACGAGGATGATCAGGAGGACGACGGCCGGGATGATGGTCCAGGTGATCTCCAGGCGGGAGTTGCCGTGGACCTGGGCCGGGCGGCCGGTGGATCGCTTTTTCCGACGGTAGCGGAGTGCGGTGTAGAGAATGAGGAATTGGACGAGGACGAAGACGACCGCCGCCATGTAGAAGAGGGTCTTGTATAGCCCCTGGATGTCGTTGGCGACGTCGGTGGCGGGGTCGATGTGGGTGTAAGGATTCTCGTCGGTGCCGAGGCCGCAGCCGGAGAGCCCGAGCACCAGGACGAGCGCCAACATGCCCCAGCCGGCGAACCGCCGGAGCCCACGGAGGCGGGAAGACGGAGAGGCGGGAAGGCGGGCAGAAGAGGACGGCTCGATGTGGGAGGGATCGTGTTGGTCAGGCTGGGCCAGACTGGTCGGGCGGCTGGGCCCTTCCGCCTCGCCGCCTTCCCGCCTTCCCGCCTTCCCGCCTACGTGCACGCTCATCCGCGTTCCTCTCGCCCTTCCCCAAGCCCGGACAGGATCAACGGTTCGATGCATCGCCACGGCACGGAGGCGGGCGCGGCCCGCCCGAAAAGCGGCGCGGCCTCCTGGGCCAATGACCTGATTGTGCGCGCACATCGGATGCCAGCGCCCCCAGAGCGCCGAACGTGCCCGCATTGTCACCGGTGGGCATCCAGACGGTCAAGCGGGGTCGCCGGTGGCTGCGGCATGAGCGCATAACGGAGGAATGCAGGAGGGGCGAGACGGCGAGACGACCATGACGAAATTAGGCGCTTGTGTCGCGGGGCGACCTGGGCGATGCTATCCGGGCAATGGACACGCGGACAGGTGAATGGACAGCGGACGCCGGGGCGGAGCCGGGCGTGGCGGTCTGGCTCTCGGCCAGCGATGCCGCCGCCGTGCTTGGCGTCAGCCAGCGCACGGTCCGGCGGGCCATCGCCCGGGGTGACCTGGATGCGGCCAAACAGGCCGGCGTCTACCGGATCGCGCCGACGGAGCTGGCGCGCTACCAGGCTGCCCGCGGATTGGCCAGCTCGCCCGCACGGGCGGTTCACCGCGATGCGCCTCACCTGCTTCCGTTTCCCGCTCGGAATCCTGCCCTCGGAAACGCGCTGCCCCGGCCGCGCACCCCGCTGATCGGGCGCGAGGACGACCTGGCCGCGGTGCGCTCGTTGCTGCGCCGCGACGACGTGCCGCTCGTGACCCTGACCGGGCCGGGCGGTGTCGGCAAGACGCGCCTGGCCATCGACGTGGCCGCCGACCTGCACGAGGTGTTCGTCGACGGCGTCTGGTTCGTCGCCCTCGCTCCACTGGCCGACCCGGCGCTCGTGCCGGGGGCGATCGCCGGGGCACTGGGCCTGCGGGAGACCGGCGACCGGCCGCTCCCCGAGCGCCTTGCGGCCTTCCTGGCACAGCGGACGGCACTCCTCCTGCTGGACAACTTCGAGCATCTGACAGCGGCTGCACCGGCGGTGGCCGCGCTCCTGGCGGCCTGCCCGCGGCTGAAGTCGCTCGTGACGAGCCGCGTGCTCCTGCACGTATCGGGGGAACACCGGTTCCCGGTGTCGCCGCTGGCCTTGCCCGACCTCGGGAACGGCCGGGCGGTGGGAGCCGCCGGCGACGCGGCGGCGGTCCGGCTCTTCTGCGCCCGCGCCCGGGCCGCGCACCCCGACTTTGCGCTGACCGACGACAACGCCGCCACCGTGGCCGCGATCTGCGTCGGACTGGACGGATTGCCACTGGCGATCGAATTGGCCGCCGCGCACAGCGCCGTCCTCCCGCCGCCGGCGCTGTTGGCGCGGCTCGAACGCCGGCTGGCGCTCTTGAGCGGCGGGCCGCGCGACCAGCCGCCGCGCCTGCAGTCGATGCGCGACGCGATCGCCTGGAGCCACGATCTGCTCGCCGAGGACGAGCGCGTCCTCTTCCGCCGCCTGGCCGTCTTCGCCGGCGGCTGCACGATCGAGGCGGCGGAGGCGGTTGGTCGAGCGGAGAGCGACACGGGGATCGACGTGCTCGCGGTCCTGTCGGCGCTGGTCGACAAGAGCTTGCTCCAGCGGATGGCGGGCGACGACAACGCGCCCAGGTTCGGGATGCTGGAGACGGTCCGCGAATTCGGCTTGGAGCAGCTGGCGGCGAGCGGCGAGGAGGCGACGGTGCGCGACGCCCACGCCGCCTGGTGCCTGGACTTGGCGGAACGGTCCGAATCGGCCTGGTTTACCTCCGCTCAGAAACAGTGGGGAGATGTGCTGGAGGCGGAGCACGCCAGCATCCGGGCGGCGCTGACTTGGCTGGCCGAGACCGGGGACACCGCGGCCGGCGTGCGCCTGACCGCCTTGCTGTGGCCGTTCTGGTTTCTCCGCAGCCACTTTGCGGAGGGGCGCGGCTTGCTCGAAAGGGCACTGTCATGGAGCGCTGGAGACCGCACAAGGGAGCGCGTCCGGCTCCTGAACGGGGCGGCGTCCATCGCGGTCTGGCAAGGCGACTGGCTGCAGGCGGACATCTGGTGCGAAGAGGGCCTCGCGATCGCCCGGGAGATCGGGGACACGTTCGGCGCCGGCAACGCGCTCCTCATTCTTGGCCACGCCGCGTTGCCCGCGGGGGACTACGAGCGGGCGAATCGCATGCACGAAGCGGCGCTCGCGGTGATGCGCCAACTCGGCGAGACGGTCGCCAACGCCTTCACAACTGCGAGTTCGTTGCTCGGCAACCTGGCCGAGGTGGCCTTCAGCCGGGGCGACTACGCGAAGGCGACGCGCCTGGCCGAAGAAGCGCTCGCCCTGCAACGTGAGCGCGCATTCGCCTGGGGGGCGGCCCATTCCCTGTTCACCCTGGCGGCAATCGCCCGCCATCGGGGCGACACGATCCGGGCGGCGGCGCTTTACCAAGAAAGCCTGGGTGAAGCATGGGCCGAGCGCGACCTGCGGCTCCTCGTCCGACCGCTCGACAGCCTGGCGATCCTCGCTGCCGAGGGAGACCAGGCCGAGCGCGCATCCCACCTCTTCGGGGCTGCGGCGCGGTTGCACGAACTGCTCGGGACGCAGCTCGACCCGACCGACCAACCGCGTCACGGCCGCGCTGTCGCCAGCACGCGCGCGCGGCTGGGCGATCCCGGCTTCGAGACCGCGTGGGCATCGGGCCAGGCGATGCCGCTCGAGCAGGCGGTCGCCGAGGCGTCACGGGTCGCGGGCGACCCCCCACCCGGTGGCGTCGTCGATCCCGCCGCACGGTTCGGCCTGACGAGCCGGGAGCGCGAGGTCTTGCGCCTGCTTGCCACCGGACAGACGGACCGGGAGATCGCGGAGGCGCTCTTCGTCAGCCATCGCACCGTCAACGCCCATGTCGCCAGCATCTTCGCCAAGCTCGGCGTTGCCAGTCGCCGGGCCGCGACGGCCCTGGCCCGAGAGCACGGCTGGCTGCCGATAGGCGATGGACAGCCGTTCTATACCTAGTCGAATCCCGTCCGAGATTAAGCATTTCCTGCCGATGCGCCGGGTGGGTTATGGCGGCATGCTCGGTTTGGGTCCAGGCGGAATGGACCTGAACTGACCGGATCACACCGGCGCACACGACGGGAGCAATCGCATGACTACGTCTCGGATCGACCGTTCGCTTTCGCGTCGCACCGCCCTCGCCGCCCTGGGTGCTGGGGGCCTCGGCCTCGGCCTGGCTACCACCGCTCGCCCGGTCGCCGCGCAGGGCACCGCCGCGGCGACGGCGACGCACCCGATCGTTGGGGCATGGAACGTCATGACGCCGGGCGGCCCGGCCCCCGGCATCTTCTTCGCCGATGGCACCGCTCTGATCGTGCCGCAGCCCACGCAGGCCGGGCCGCAGGGCGTGGCGTTCGTCAGCGCCCAACCCGGGACGTGGGAACCGGTCAGCGACCGCGGCATCCACTTCACCGGCGTCCAGTTCCACTCCGACGCGAACGGCGTTCTTATCGGCTCGGTGACGATCGACGGGTATCCGGTGGTGAGCGAGGACGGGCTAACCATCCTGGACGACCAGTCGCAGGGCACGATCACGGTCCGCGACGCCGCCGGCGGCGTCGTGCAAAAGATGCCTACCGCTGGGGCCCCACCGGTGACCGGGACCCGGATAGGAGTGGGCTCGCCCGGGTTCCCCGAAGAGGGGGACGCCACCCCGGCCGCGTGACGACCGGCGCGACCGCTCGCGATGACGGGCCAGCGATGTTCGCTGGCCCGTCCGTGCGGTTCGGTCACCGATGTCATCGGCCAACTCTCCACCGGCGCTTGACAGGGATTCCGGCGGGTGTAGGCTGGGGCCACCGATCGGCCAGGAGCGGAGAACGGAGGGCACGATGGCAGACCGACTGGCGCTGGCCGTGATCCCCGGGGTGGGCTGGAGCGCCGACGAGATCCGGGCGGTGGCCCGCGAGGCCGAGGAGGCGGGCTTCGACGCGATCTTCGCCACCGAGGTCAACAACGACGTGATGGCCACGGCCCAACTGATGGGGGCGGCCACCACGCGGATCCAGGTCGGGACCTGGATCGCCAACGTCTACCTGCGCCACTCCTATACCTGCGCCCAGGGCGCCGCCCTGATCGCCGAGGCCACCGGCGGGCGCTTCGTCCTCGGGCTCGGGGTCAGCCACCAGCCGATCAACCGGGCGCTCGGCATCGAGATGCCGGACCCGCTGGGGACCCTGCGGCGCTACGTGACCGAGGTCCGCCAGTGGCTGCGGGGCGAGGGACCGGCGACCCACCTGCCGCAGCGCCCCGCCGCGTAGCCGGTGCCGCTCTACGTGGCGGCGCTGACCTCGCCGGCGGTCGAGCTCGGGGGCGAACTCGCCGACGGGATCATGCCGCTGTTCTGGTCCCCGGAGCGGGTCGCGCAGAGCCGGGTCGTGGGCCGAGCGAGGCCGCGCCAAGGCGCCGGAACTGGGACCGCTCGACGTCACCCTCGGGATCCCGACCTTCGTCGGCGACGACCTCGACGGCCCTGCGGGCGGCGGCGCGCCAGAACCTCGTGCTCTACACGGGCCTGCCGTTCTTCCAGCGGATGTTCCGGGCGAGCGGCTTCGCCGAGGAAGCGGCGCTGATGGAGCAGGGGGAGGGGATGGCCGGTCTGTCCGACCGTCTGCTGGAGGCGGTCTGCCTGCTCGGCACTCCGGACCGGTGCCGGGAGCGGCTGGCGGAGTACCGCGAGGCCGGGGTCGGGTTGCCGATCCTGTATCCCCCGATCGGGGTCGAGGGAGCGCGAGGGGTGATCCAGGCGTTCCGACGCTAGGCCGCCGGCACGGAACGCCTGGATCCGGAGTCCACCTGAACCCGGTCCCGCTGAACACGTCTCGGAAACGGGGGGATAGTTCAGACGGCCGGCGGGCGGCCCGTAGTGGCCCAGGGATACGCAGGAGCGCTGATTAGGCGCGAGGCGGTGCTGCGGAGGCGGCGGACGCGCCGTGGCTTGCCGCCTGGGTGTGGCGCTTGTGTCGCGGGGCGACCTGGGCGATGCTATCCGGGCAATGGACACGCGGACAGGCGAATGGACAGCGGGCGCCGGGGCGGAGCCGGGCGTGGCGGTCTGGCACTCGGCCAGCGATGCCGCCGCCGCGCTTGGCGTCAGCCAGCGCACGGTCCGGCGGGCCATCGCCCGCGGCGACCTGCCGGCCACCAGGCACGCCGGCGTGTATCGGATCGCTCCGGCCGACCTCGATGGCTACCGGGCGCGACGCCGGGGTGCCGTCCCCTCAGCGACCCAGCCGGACCGTTCCTCGGCCCCGGCTGATCCCGTTCCCCGCCCGGGACCACGTCGCCGGCTCCGCGCTCGCCCGCCCGCGCTCGGCGCTGATCGGACGGGAGCACGCAGATCGTCGCCGTCCGCACCCTGCTCCTCCGCGGGGACGTGCCGCTCGTCACCCTGACCGGGCCAGGCGGCGTCGGCAAGACCCGCCTGGCCCTGGAGGTGGCATCCGACCTTGGGGCGGCGTTCGCGGATGGCGTCTGGTTCGTCGGCCTCGCCCCACTGGCCGATGCGGCGCTGGTGCCAGCCGCGATCGCCGCGGCTCTGGGCGTGCGCGAGGTCGGCGACCGGCCCATGACCGAGCGCCTGGCCGATCACCTGCGCCAGCGGGATGTCCTGCTCCTGCTCGACAACGTCGAGCACCTGGCGGCGGCCGCGCCGGCTCGTGGCCATGCTCCTGGCGGCCTGTCCCCGGCTCACGGTGCTCGCGACCAGCCGCGTCGCCCTCAACGTGACCGGGGAGCAGCGGTTCCCGCTGCCGCCGCTCGCGCTGCCCGACCCCGGGCACGCCGGGACGGTGGCGGACGTGGCCGAGGCGCCGGCAGTTCGCCTCTTCTGCGCGCGGGCGCAGGCGGTGCTGCCCGACTTTGCCCTGACCGACGACAACGCCGCCGCCGTGGCCGCGATCTGCGCCCGCCTGGACGGCCTGCCATTGGCGATCGAGCTCGCCGCCGCGCGGAGCACCGTCCTCTCGCCGCCGGCGCTGCTGGCGCGGCTGGCGCCCGGGCTGACTCTCCTGACCGGCGGGCCGCGCGACCAGCCGCTCCGTCTGCGGACGATGCGCGACGCGATCGCCTGGAGCCACGACCTCTTGGACGAAGCGAGCGGTTCCTCTTCCGCCGCCTGTCCGTCTTCGTCGGCGGGTGTACGCTGGAGGCGGCCGAGGCGGTACAGACGCGATCCGACTGTCCGTCTTCTCGCTTGACCGTCTCCCCTCTGTGATGAGCGGTCTCGTCGCTGGTGGATCACAGCTTGCTGCTCCGGGAAACGGGCGGCGACGGCGAACCTCGGTTCGAGATGCTGGAGACGATCCGCGAGTTCGGCCTGGAGCGACTCGCCAGAAGCGGCGAGGAGGAGGTGGTCCGCAATGCCCACGCCGCGTGGTGCCTGAACCTGACCCAGCGCGCGTGGCCGTTCTGGTTCTCGCCTGCGCAGAAGGCGTGGGGCGACCGGCTGGAGGCGGCGCACGGCAACTTGCGGGCGGCGCTGGCCTGGCTGGCGGAGACTGGGGACATACGAACCGGGTTGAAGCTGACCGCGGCGTTGTGGCCGTTCTGGTTTGTCCGCGGCCACTGGGCGGAGGGCCGCAAGTGGCTCGCCCGGGCGCTGGATTGGAGCGCGGGGACGCGCACCGTCGAGCGGGCCTGGGCCTTGATCGGGGCGACGGCCATGACAGCCGACAGAGCGGACGAGACGACGGAGGCCCGGGGTGAGGAGGCCCGCGACATCGCGCACGAGATCGAGGATACCCTCGCGGGCGCCCACGCGCTGATCGCCCTCGGCGTGGCGGCGGGGGAGCGTGGCGACGCCGCGCAGTCGACGAGTCTGACCGAAGCGGCGCTCGCGGCGTTTCGGGATCTCGGCGACGCGGTCCCGAGCGCCGCGTCCTCCGCGAGCATGATGCTCGACAATCTCGCGTACTTTGCCCTTGGCCAAGGCGACGACGCGCGGGCACTGCGCCTGGCCGAGGAGGCACTCGTCCTTCAGCGCAAAGTTGGCTACTCCTGGGGGATGGCCGACTCCATCTTGATCCTGGCGCGGGTAGCCCGCAACCAGCGCGACGCCGTCCGCTCGGTGGCGCACGCACGGGAGAGCCTGCGCCTGGCGTGCGATCAGCCCGATCTGCTGCAAATCGTCGGCGCATTCGACCACCTCGCGCTCCTCGCGGCCGAGAACGGAATGGCTGAGCGCGCGGTCTCCCTCTTCGCCGCCTCGGTACGGCTCTACGAGCTGCTGGGTGTTCCGACCGAACCAGGGAGGAACCTGGATCGGGACAGGGCGCTCGCCGCCCTCCGCGACCGGCTCGGAGTGGATGCCTTCGCCGCCGCGTGGACGGCGGGGTGGGCGCTGACGCTGGAGGAAGCAGTCGCCGAGGCGATGCGGGTCGAGGCCGCGCCATCGGACGCGCCCCCAATCGACCCGGCGGCTCGCCACGGCCTGACGCCGCGCGAGTTGGAGGTGCTCGGGCTGCTCGGGGCGGGGCAGACCGATCGGGAAATCGCCGGCACCCTGTTCCTCAGCACCCGCACGGTCAACACCCACGTCGCCAATCTCCTCGCCAAGCTCGATGTCCCCACCCGCCGTGATGCCGTGATACGGGCGCGGGAGGGCGGATTGCTCCCGAAGAGCGGCGAGCCGCCTCCGTATACGTAGGCGCGATTCCTCCTGCGGTTACGCAGTTCCTACCGATGCGCTCGGCGCGCGGGTGGGCGCATGCTGCTTTCCAGTTCCAGGCACGCCATCCGATCCCTTCGCTCGGCGGCAGGTCGCTGCCGAGCGGTGGCGACGCCATCAGACGAGGAGATCCCATGAACGATCACGGATCCGTTGCTGCCGTATCGCGCCGCACCGCCCTCGCCGGCCTCGGTGCCTGCGGTCTCGGCCTGGCCATTGCCGCGACCGCCCGGCCACTTTCGGCCCAAGACGCCACTCCTGGCGCATCGGCCATCACGGTAGAGCGCGATGTCGTCTACGGCGAGGTCGATGGCCAGGAATTGCTGCTCGATGTCACCCGACCGCCGGATCGCGATTCGCCTCGCCCTGCCGTGCTCCTGTTCCACGGCGGCGCCTGGACGTTCGGGATCAGCGGCCGGGTCGACATGGCCGGACCCGCGGCCGACCTGGCGGCGGCCGGCTACGTCGCCTTCAACATCGAGTACCGCCTGACGGGCGACCCGGCCGGCGCCCACGTCTGGCCCGACCAGCTCGACGACGCCCAGCGCGCCGTGCGCTGGGTGCGCGCCAACGCCGAGCGCTACGGTGTCGACCCGGAGCGCATCGGCGCCTACGGCCACTCGGCCGGCGCCCACCTGGCCTCGCTGCTAGGGGTGCGCGACGCCCGCGACGAGGGCGACCCGGCGCTCGCGGGATTATCGAGCCGGGTCGCCTGCGTGGTGGCGCTGGCCGGCCACTTCGACTTGGGCATTCCGTACCCGCAGGAGTTCGACCGGCAGAGTGTCGTCGCCCTCCTCGGCGGCACCGCGGATGAGGTACCCGACGCCTACCGCGACGCTTCGCCGCGGACGTGGGTGGACGCCGACAGCGCCGCCTTCCTGATCATGCACGGCGGGGCCGACGATATGAACCCTGTCGCCTACATCCGGGAGATGGTCGACGCCCTGCACGAGGCGGAGGTCGCGACGGTGTATGCCGAGTTCCCGGAAGCCGACCACTTCACCATTGCCGATTGGGCAGTCGCCGGGCCGTGGACCATGACGTTCTTTGACAGGCAATTGCACCCCGAGGGCTGATGCCCGCGCCCGCCCGTCTTCGAGTTGCTGGACTGGAACCTGGACCCGTTCGCCCGAAACGCATCGAATCGAGGAGGATTCCCATGACGACGAACGCCACCCGCACCGTCGTCTCGCGCCGCACCGCGCTCGCCGGCCTCGGTGCCTGTGGGCTCGGCCTGGCCGCCGTCTCCCTGCTCACGATGCCGATGCGTCTGCTGGCACAGCAGGCCACACCCGACCCGCCGAAACGGCGGCGGATCTCATTCGGGAAACCGAACGCGAACGCCTTCGCTCGTTGGTGGACGCCGACCTGGACGTGGCCGGGCGGTTGCACGCGGACGACTTCCAACTCATCAACCCCTCCGGGGGGGTGCTGTCGAAAGAGGAATACCTCGGGGCCATCGCCGCCGGCGAGATCGACTACCTCGTGTTCGAACCCGACTCGGCGATCGCCGTCCGCCTGCACGGCGAGACCGCGGTCATCCGCTATCAGTCGCGTCTCGAGATCGTCGTCGGCGGGCAACACGTTCCCCTCCAAGGCTACTGGCACACCGACCTGTACGAGATGCGCGACGGGCGCTGGCAGGCCGTCTGGTCCCAGGCGACCGAAATCCTGTAACGGCGATCAACTCGACCCTCGGCGCGGAGTGGCTGCCTCGGGCAGATCGCCTCAGCGTGGAATGCAGCCCCTCGCGCCCGACGCGACTCCGCGGCATACTGAGTCGCGAGCTACCATCGCAACTACGCTCGTCTTGCCGATGCACCGATGGGACACGCGGGCGTATGCTCATTCCTGTCCCCTCCCTGTCGGCGTCATGAGGGGAGCGTGCCATGATCAACGAACCACAGACCTGGCACTATGGCCTGGTGGCCCGCTGGTGGGACGAGTTCAACGAGGCCGAGCCCGAAACGTTGGCCTGCTTCCAGGCATTCATCGAGCGCGACGGACAACCCGCGCTCGACCTCGCCTGTGGCACCGGTCGCCTCCTGTTGCCGTTGCTCCGGGCCGGATTCGACGTTGACGGCTGCGACATCTCGCCCGACATGCTCGACCTGTGCCGGCAGCGAGCCGCTCGCGATGGGCTCGCGCCCCAGCTGTATGCCCAGGCGATGCATGCCCTGGAGCTGCCGCGTTCGTACCGCACTATCTTCATCTGCGGCGGGTTCGGGCTCGGGGGAACTCGCGAGGAAGACGCGGAGACGCTCCGGCGCTGCCACGACCAGCTCGCCCCCGGTGGGACGCTGGTGTTCGACCACCACCTCCCCTACATCCACGCTAATGAGTGGCCCTACTGGCTGGCCGAGCCGCGGCGGGGGTTGCCCCACGCCTGGACGGCGGGGTCGATGCGGCGGCGGGCGGCCGACGGCGACGAGATCGAGCTGCGCTCGCGGCTGGTGACGCTTGACCCCCTAGAGCAAACGTTGACACGCCAGATGCGCGCCTCGCTGTGGCGCGGGGACGAGCTCGTGGCGGAGGAGGAGCACAGCCTCCGGGAGAACCTGTACTTCCGCAACGAGATCCTGTTGCTGTTGGCCCAGGCCGGGTTCGGGGAGGTTGATGGTGCGCGGCGGCTACGCCGACGCGGCGCCGACGGCAGACGACACGATGCTCGTGTTCGTCGCGCGGGCCTAGGCCTTCCACCGCGACGAAACTGGCCGGTCCGCGGGACGGTTGAGCGACGGGCGAACGCTCCGGTGCCGTCGGCACGCAAACAGGGCCGGCTCCCCATGGCCGAGGCGCCGTCTCGGTATACCTAGCCGCGACCCATCTCCACAAATACGCACCTCGTACCGATGCGTCGGCGGGGTGGGCGGTCCCATGCTCGGTCTCATCCAGTCGACTTGGCTGGGATCGAACAATCGGAACGCAACTCAACGAGGAGTAGTCCCATGACAACGTCGAATCAGATCATGACGTACGCCATCCAACTCTCGATCGAACCAATGGAGGCGGGGCGCCAATGACCGGAAATTCCGACGTGGATGCCGGCGTCCCCCATGCCTGCCACCCCAATGTTGTAACGACCGACCCGCCCGCCGCGTCGCCGACGCGGCCGCACCCCAGCAAAGGAGTCATCGCGATGCACCGCACACTCGTCCGATCGCCGTTCGTCCTCGTCGCCGTCGTCGCCGTCGTCGCCCTCCTCGCGCTCGGCGCCGCGCCCGCCGCCGCGCGCACGACCACCTTCTCCGAGACCTTCGACGTCACCTTCACCGCCGCCCCGTGCGGCTTCTCGGTGCAGATCCACGACGTCGGCACAGGACATGTTTCGCTTCCAGTCCGACCAGTTCGCCCTCAACCAAGCCGGCGTCCGCACCTACACCAACCTGGAGACCGGGCTGAGCGCGACCCAGGACTTCCAGACCCTGTTCAAGAACACCAACGTCGTCGACAACGGGGACGGGACGCTGACGCTCGACCAAACCACGGTGGGGTCCGGGACGCTGCGCGGCCCGGACGGCGCGGTGCTGCTGCGGGGCCACGGCCCCGTCTCGGCCCACCTCGTCATCAACCCCTCTGCGGAGTCCGAGGACGACTTCCTCATCTCCCAGGACATCTTCTTCTCGCACGGGTTCCATCCGAGCGAGGACGCCTTCTGCCAGGCGCTGACGGCGGCGATCGGCCCCGGCGCGACGGCCTGACCGTCGCCGGCGGGCATCCCCGATGTGATCTCCGCGCGATCGGGCCGGGGGGCGTGCCGTCCTGGGACGCCCCTCGAACCCGGGCGCCGAGCGACCGTCCGATTCCGTCCGATGCATGACCGTACCGATACAGAAAGAGGACCCACCCTATGACAACGTCGACTACCACTCCGTCACTTTCCCGCCGCACCGCCCTTGCCGGTCTCGGCGCCGGCGGCCTCGCCGTCGCGCTGGGCGCGGGAAGCGCACGCGCCGACCAGGGGATGAGCACGGCCGACCACCCGCTCACGGGCATGTGGCTCGCTTTGGCGAACCCGGCCCGCGCCGAGGACCCCCAGGTGCCCGGGGCCGCGCTCTTCGCCGCCGATGGCTCGGTCGTTCTGAACTGGGTCCCGGCCGCCATCGGCCTGGATGGCAACCTCCAGTACCTGAGCACGTACATGGGGGTCTGGGAGCCGTACGACGAGCGCACCGGCCACTTCACCGCCGTCCAGGTGATGGCCGACGCCACCGGCCATCTGACCGGCACGGTCACCGTCGACGGCCACCCGGAGGTGAGCGAGGACGGGACGACGCTGATCGACACCGGGGTGTTGGTCACGGTCACGATCCGGGACGCGGCCGGGAAGGTCGTCGCCGTGGTGCCGCCGGGTCAGCCGACGCCGCGACCAGTCACCGCCGTCAAGATGCGCGTCGGCAACCCCGGCTTCCCCGGCGAGGAAAACGCCACGCCGGTACCGTAACGCACGTCACGATCGATCGCGACGACGGGCCGGGAACCATCCCCGGCCCGTCGTCATGCGCTTCCCCACCGGCGGCCCAACAATGCCTCGCGCCGTCGTCCGCTTCCTCGCGACTACGCCGTGTGATTTGGTCCCCACCCGCGTTCGACCTGACGCAGGATGGCCAGTTCGCCGATGTGGTAGGCGTTGTGGTCCGCCAGGATCAGCGCCTCGCGCAGGATCGTGTGCTCCCCATGGCTCGGGACCCCGGCGAAGAGGTCGGTCGTCTCGTCGGCGATGATCGCGATGAACGCCTCCAGGTCCCGCCGGAACGCCGCGATGCTTGCCTCCCAGTCGGTCTTTGTCGCTTGCGCGTCCTGCGCGGGCCAGTACTCGGCCGGCCACGCCGGTTCGCGGTAGTCGGCGTTCGTGACGTAGTTGAGGAGGTCGAGTTGCGTCAGGCGCAGATGCTCGATCAGGTGCCAGAAGGTGTAGTCGACGTTAGGCGGCCGCCTATTGATCAGCGCCTCCGAAACGTCCGCGATCGCCTCGTCGAAACCCATGTGCGCGTTGCCGCCGCGCAGCAGATCGACAACGTGAACTCGTAGTTGTCGTTGGTTCTCCATAGTCCCACCTGCTTTACGCTCATTCGTTCGTCGCGTCGATGCCGTGTAGATGCCGTCGTTAGGACGGCCACTGGCGCGGGATATCAGGTCGGGATCGACCGAGCTCAACCCGTGTGCCAGGGTAGCGGGATCGATGCTGACATCAGGACGCCGGGGTTGCCTCCGGAGTGCCGTCCGGTTGTGGAAAGAACTCGGCGAACGACCCGACGGGTGTGCCCGGCGCCTCGGCGGCCAGACGGTTGCCTGCCAGGGTGCCAGGTCCGATTTCGCCACTGGTTCCCCCACCGGCAGGATCGAAGACGAACTCGTTCGTGAACGACCCCGCAAACGACTGCCCATCGGGTGCGACATCGATGAATGCACGGAAGACGATGTACGCGGGACCGTCGGTGACAAGGGTGATTGTCACGACCGCGCTGGCGTCACCCGCGGGCTCCCATGCCCCGATCCCCGTGGTATTGCGGCCGGAAAGGAACAGCGCCGAGCCGTCCGCGGAGAGGAGCATCAGCCTGGGCGAATACTCGGCGTCTCCCGGATCGCTCTCGACGATCCAGGACCCCGTCGCTGGGTGATCGGCGTCGTCCGTATCCTGGGCGGCGGCAAAGCGGCCGCCCAGCGCGATCCCGAGTAGGGCAATGGTGGCGAGCATCACGACGCTGAGCCGGTGCATGAGGGTATCCCTTCTTTGGAACGTGCGGCGAACTCCGCCAGCGGAATATGCTGAGTGATAGCCACTCTAAACCCGTTCGCGGCAGCAGCCTAGCCCTATCAGGACGTTACCGGCGTAAAGACTCCTTCTCCATTCGATTGATCCGTCCTGTCTGTCACATCGACGCGGCGCGGGAGTTCACCGACTGGTTCGATCCGGAGCGTATCGCCACGCCTTCACGCATGGTTTACATGTTGAAGCCGGATGTGCCCGATAGTAGGGCAGACCCCCGGCTCGGCTCCTGCATGCTCGGAACGATTCCGGCGCGGCGCGCTCTCAGGATGCTGCCCTGGAGACCGCGCTCCCCGCCCGGCGGCGTAGGAGGATGGCGTGGTGCACGCGGCAGGGACTCCAGGAGCATCAACGGTGACGAATGGCCATTCGGCGGAGGCGACCATGCGGATCGATCTGCATCTGCACTCCGATGCCTCCGGCACGGCCACCAACTGGTGGGTCAAAGGGTTGGGATTGGGTGTGGCCACCCGCGAGTCCTACACGCCTCCGGCAGAGGCCTACCGCATGGCCAAGGCGGCCGGGATGGACTTCGTCACCCTCACCGACCACGAGACGGTCGATGGCGTCGTCACGATCGCCGATCGGCCGGATGTCCTCACCGGCGTCGAGGTCTGCGCGGTCTTCCCCGAAGGCGGTAGCACGGTCGACGTGTTGATCTACGGCCTGGACGTCGATGCCCACCCCGAGATCCAGGCCCGCCGAGGTGATGTCTACGATCTGGTCGCCTACCTGCGCGAGGCGGGGCTGGTCCACGTGCTCGCCCACCCGATGTTCGAGGCGAACGGCCTGCTCGACCGGGCGGGCGTCGAGAAGCGGCTGGTGCTCTTCGGGCTGTGGGAGTTCATCAACGGCTCCCGGCCGGCCAACCAGAACCGCCTGGCCGAGCGGATCGCCGCCGAGATCGGCCCCGGGGAGCTGCGCCAGCTCGCCCGCCGTCACGGGCTGCCGGTGCCGCCCCACCGCCGGATCGCGGGCACAGGCGGGTCGGACGACCACGGCGGGGTCTACGTCGGCGCGACCTACACCCACGTGCCGGCCGTCACCGGCGTCTCCGATCTCCTGGCTGCCATGGCCGCCGGCGAGATCCGGCCCGGGGGCGAGGACGGATCGGTCGAGAAGATGGCCTACACCGGCTTCCGGATCGCCGGGCTGGCCTCGGCGGCGGCCGACGCCGGTGGGACAGCGGACGGCCAACCCGCAACGGACGGATCGTCTACAGGAGGAGCCCGGGCTGGTCAAAGGGCCAAGCTGCGGGAGTACCTCCCCCTGCTCGCCAGCCTGGGGGGCGAGCAGGTTCGGGGGCTGCTCACCGGCCAGTATGAGCGCCGGATCGCGGACGCCCTTGGCGGCGCGGGCAGCGGCTTCCCCTCGCTGGGGATGCTCGGCTCGATTGGCAGCTTCGTCGATGGCCATCTCTTTGTCGCGCCGTACGTGGCGATGCACGGCTACTTTGGCCGGGAGCGCCAAAAGACCCGCGCCCTGCGCCGCCAGCTCTTCGCCGCGGGCGCGCGGACGGAGGCGGTCCGGGTGGGAGTCTTCGTCGATCAGATGGACGAGATCCACGGCGTCGCCACGATGTACCGCAACCTGCAGCGGCTGGCCAGCCGCCCAGACCGGCCTCAATCGGACTCGCTCAAGGTCGTCTATTGCGGTCTGGGCGGGGATGAGCGGGACGCCAGTGGCAGCCCTGGGGCGGTCCGGTTGCGGGCGGTGACCAGCCTGCCGATGCCCCTCTACCCTGGACGAACGCTTGGGGTTCCGTCCCTCCTCGATGTCCTGGATCACGTCGACCACGAGGGCTACGACGTGATCCACGTGGCCACGCCGGGACCTCTAGGGATGGCGGCGCTGGTGGCGGGCATCACCCTGGGCCTGCCGATCGTGGGGGCATATCACACCGAGTTCGGTCAGTACGCGGAGGTGCTCTCCGGCGATGCCCTGGTGGCGGAACTGGTCGAGATGCTCGTCCGGGAGTTCTACCAGCGCTGTGCGGTGGTGGCGGTGCCGTCCGCCTCGACGGTGGCCTCGCTCCGGGCCCGGGGCTATACCATCTCCCGGTTCGAAGTCTTGAAGAACGGGGTCGATACCGAGCTGTACCGGCCCGATCGGCGGGACGAGGCGCTGCACGCGGAACTGGGGCAGGGCCGCACCCTCCTGCTCTACGCGGGCCGGGTCAGCCGGGAGAAGGGCCTGGAGCGGCTGGCAGCCGGATACGCCGAGTTGCGGGCCAGCCGAGACGATGTCCACCTCGTGGTCGTGGGCGACGGGCCATACCGGGAGGAGATGGAGGCGGCGCTGGGTTCGACGGCGACGTTCACCGGGTTCCTCCGCGGCGAGGATCTGGCCCGCACGATCGCAAGCTGCGACGCGATGGTCTTCCCCAGCACCACCGACACATTGGGCCGGGCGGTTGCCGAAGCCCAGGCCTCCGGCTTACCGGCCGTGGTCTTCGGAACGGGCGGCCCGCGGGAATGCCTCCTGCCGGATATCAGTGGCTTCGTGGTCGAAGCCGGTGACGAGGACGGGTTCTGGACACGGGCTGAGCAGCTGATCGACGACCCGGAGCGGCGGCGGCGGATGGGCCGGGCGGCCCGCGAGTTCTCCTCCACCCTCACCTGGGACAACGTGGTCGACGGCCTGATAGGCATCTACCGCGATGTATGCGGCTTGCCGCCCGCATCCGATGCCAACCCCTGGGCCGGCAGCGATGCGGACTCAGCCGACACCTCCCTGCGCGAGCCGGCCCTGGCCGGTTCCGGATCCTCCGCGCCACGCCGCTAGGTCCCCGGATGGAACGGAATCCGGCGGTGCATGGTCGGGACGGGGCGGCGCCCACCCCAACTATCCGGGTGATGGCGTTGCCGGCCTTCTTCAACCGGCGCCTGAATCCCTACAACTTCCTGCTCTACTCGGCGATGCGGCGGCGGGGCGCCACGGTCGAGGAGGTCACCCCGACCAGGGTGGTGCGTGCCCGCCACGACGTGGTCCATCTCCACTGGCCGGAGTACTCCTTCACTGGGCGCTGGATCTTGGTGGCGGCGGCGAAAGCGGCCGTGCTGGTCCTGGCGCTGACGCGGCTGCGCCGGCGGCGGGTCCGGATCGTGTGGACGATCCACAACCTGAGCGGCCACGAAGCGCGTCACCGGCGCCTGGAAGCGAAGATGTGGAACTGGTTCGTGGCCCGCGTCGATGGCTACATCGCCCTCTCCGCGAGCGGCCGGGCGGCGGCGCTCGCCCGCTTCCCGGTGCTGGCCGACCGGCCGGGTTTCGTGATCCCGCATGGCCACTACCGGGGCGAGTATCCGGACGAGCTTGACCGCGTGGGAGCCCGGGAGCGCCTCGGGATTCCCGCGGGGGCGCGGGTGGTGGCCTTCGTCGGCTCGATCCGGCCCTACAAGAACGTGCCGGCCTTGATCCGGGCGGTGCGGGCGATTCCAGGGCGGGAGTGGCGCTTACTTGTGGCGGGGGAGCCGGCAACATCTGCCATCGCGGCGGAACTTACGGACGCTGCCGCCGGCGACGAGCGTATCCGCCTCGACCTCGCCTTCGTCCAGCGCCAGGATGTTCAGGTCTATCTGCGCGCTGCCGACCTCGTCGTCTTGCCCTATGCCGAGGTGCTCAACTCGGGCAGCGCCCTGCTGGCCCTCTCCTTCGAGCGGCCGGTGCTGGTGCCGGAGCGCGGCGCCCTGGCGGACCTGCAGGCTGCCGTCGGGGCGGAGTGGGTGCGGACCTACGCCGGCGATCTCCGGGCGCAAACGGTCATCGACGCGATGGCGTGGGCGGAGGAGACCCCGCGGGACGCCGCCCGCTTGCTCCACGACCTGGATTGGGACGACATCGCTCGGCAGACGCTGCTGGCCTACGACGCCGTGCGCGACCTCCTGGTGACGGCACCCGCCCCATCACAGACAAGCGCGGGCGTGCCCGCTGGGCGGTAGCGGTCTCCGCCAGGCTTGCTGGTTCGCCGAACCGGCTATCTGGCAGGAGCGAACCACTTGAACGGCATTTCTGCGGAAGCACCTTAACACTGTTAATACAGCGGACCGTTCTGCCTGAGAATGTTAAGCCTGCGCTAAGATGATACGATGCGTTCCTCACGCCTCGCGGCAGGGCTACGGCCTGGTTCGGCCACCGCGTTGCGCGGTGTGCTCGACCGACCTGTGTTCCATGAGTGCGACGGTCCCCGCTGGCCGCCGCTGAGGTCCTGTACGCATGCTTGCCCCCGCATTTCCCGCCCAGTCCCAACCGCTGGGCTCTCTCCCGTCCGGCGAACCCGTCATCAAGATCCCAACGCTACCAGAGCCAATTTCGGCTCCGCCGTTGCTCCTGTGCGACGGGCTGGGTCCGTTCTTCGCCGGGCGGGATGCCGCCCCGGGCAAGGCGGTCAACTGGTCCAAGATCCCCTTCGCCGAGCTGGAGCGTGACGGTGCGCTCGATCCGGACCGGGTCGAGCTGGTGCTCGCCGAATTCGACCGCTATGTGGCGGCGATGGCGGCGCTCGGCTACACCGCCGTGGCGATCGACGATCTGGCCCACATCGCGGTCCACGACTGGTATCCGGCGCCGCTCCGCCGCAAGCTTGCCGACTACGCGCGGCTCTACCAGCGGGCGTTTGCCTCGATCTCGGCCCACGGGCTTCGGCTTTTCGTCCTGACCGACTACTGCTACGCCAATCCTGCCATCAAGCAGCAACTGGCGGAGACCGGCAGCGGCGAGGCGGGGTTCTTCACCGAGTCGGTCCGATTGGCTCTGGACGCCTATCCCCAGATCGCCGGAATCGTCCTCCGGATCGGCGAGAGCGATGGGGTGGATGTCGAGGGGGACTTCACCAGCCGCCTTGCCATTCGAAGGCCGCGGGAGGCGCGGGCGCTGCTCCAGCGGCTGCTGCCCGTCTGTGAAACGCGGCGGGTGACGTTGGTGGTGCGAACCTGGACGCTGGGGGCCTATCCGGTCGGCGACCTGATCTGGAACCCGCGCACCTACGACGCGGTCTTCGGCGGGCTGGACAGCTCCAGCCTGGTGATCTCGCTCAAATACGGTGACGCTGACTTCTTTCGCTACCTGGAGTTGAATCCCCTCTTCTTCCACGGCCCGCACCGGAAGCTCATCGAGTTCCAGTGCCGGCGGGAATACGAAGGGATGGGCGAGTTTCCTGCCTTCGTTGGGCGGCTCTACGCCGGCTATCTGGACGACTTGCGCGCTCGGCCCAACAACGTGGTCGGGATGTTCGCCCTCCAGGGTGGCGGTTGGGCGCCGTTCGCGAAACTGGCCTTCTGTGGTGAGGGATCGCTCTGGAACGAGTTGAACGCCTACGTGACGGCCAGGCTCTTTGCCGGGCGGTCGAGCGGGGTGCCGGTCGATGAGATCGTCGCCGCATTTTGCCGCGAGCGCGGTATCGCCGACATCGCCGGCTTCCTGCGCCTGCTGGTGTTGGCCGACGAGGCGATCGAACGGGGGCTCTATGTGCGCGCCTTTGCCGAGCGGCCGCTCTACTTCCGCCGGGTGCGGGTACCACCGTTGATCTGGGTCTTCTGGAACAACGTGACGACGGGGGGATTGGTAGGCAGGTTGCACCGCTACCGGGTGCGCGACAAGGCCGCCGCGGTCGCGGAAGGGCGGCAGGCGGTGGCGACTGTGCGGGAGATGCTCGAGTTGGCCCGCCGGCTCGGCCTTCCCGAGGGCGGGTTCCGGTTCCAGTTGGCGACCTTCGAGGTCTTGGCCCTGTTGCGTGAGGCGCTGCTGGGCGTCGACACGGCCGCCACCCGCGAATGCCTGGGCCGGCTAGCGGCCGACTACCGGCGGACTTATCCCAACGGCTACGCCTTCGACTGCGCCCAGACGCCGCGCGACCGCCTCGGCCGCGCGTTCGCCCTGGCGGTGCCGCTACTGGTCCGCAACCAGACGGCCTACCGGCGTGGGGACCGGCTGCTGCTCAATCGGCACGTGACGAAGGTGAAAGGCCTGCTGGCGGCCCGCCTGCAGGCGAACCTGCCCCGATTCGTCGACAAACAGGGGATGAGCACGGACGTGCTGCTGCGGTAATACGAGGGGGACACGGCTGTCGCCGTGAGGGGGACAGGGCTATGGCCCTGTGGGGGACAAAGCTAAAGCTTTGAGGGGGACAGCCCTGCGGGCTGAGGGGGAGAGGGGGAGAGACGACGGGGCGGAACATTCAATCGTCTGCCCCCCCCCCTCACGGCGATAGCCGTGTCCCCCTCAAGCTTTGGGCTTGTCCCCCACAGCGTCAGCCTTGTCCCCCTCAGCGCCGCAGCGCTGTCCCCCTCTCATTTAAAAGTTCAGGTCGCCGAGGCCGTCGCCGATGGCGCCGAGGATCTCGCCGGCGGCTCCGCCGACGGCGCCCGCGACATCGCCCACGGCACCCGCAGCGCCTGCGATGTCGCTCAGATCAGGTAGGGCGCCACCGACGGCGCCTGCGACTTCGACCAGACCGTGGACGCCTTTGCCGGCGAGGCTGGCGACCTCTCCCGCGCCATCAATTCCGGCGGAGACGACCTTGCCGCCGAGGTTGGTCGTCAGATCGAACAGGCCGGCGATGCCGTCCAGTGACCAGGCCGTTGAGCCTACGTCGATGCTGCCGACCTGACCGACAGCGTTTTGCTTCTGCTGGACAGCCTGACTGGTGCGCTCCGCCTCGGCCAGGAGATCGGGATCAGTTAGGAACTCGGCGGCGGCCACCTCGTCGCCGCGCAGCCGGTTGGAGACCGCCCCGATGACCGGCAGGCTGACCAGGGCGCCGCCGGCAGCGGCGGCGGCGATGCGGACGGATCTCTTCGATGCAAGGCGTGGGCGTGGCATGGCCGGGTCCTTTCGAGACGTGAGACGTGAGACGAGCGAGCAGTTGACGAGGACACGATAGAAGGGCGTTCTTCCGCCGATCTTCCGGCAGTGTGTGCATTCTCTACAGATTACGCCGGCTTCCCTGCCTATGTTCCTTATCTCAACGCTCACGTCTCACGTCTCCGCACGTGGGAAATACCGCTTGGGAAGGGGGATTCTAGGCCGATCGGGGGAGACGTGGCGAGCGGATGTTCTGTTATACTTTCCCGAGTCGTGATCCTGGCGCTTCCCGGTAGCTGAGGTACGACGGCCTCCCGGATACTCGCCTGAATCAGCCGAGTGTGTCGCCAACTCGCAAGCCAGCCAGCCAAATAGTCGGCATCACCTGGCGACAGCGGGTCCCGTTTCCGTTCCCCTTGGCTCGTCGATCCCCACGGTCGCCTGCGGAGACCTCCCCGTGAGTTCCATCCCCCGGAATCCTCGCCCGCCCTCTGGTGGCAGCGACACTGCATCGACGTTCGCCTCGCCGCGTCTGGTGGCGATGGCATTGATCGCGGTGGGCACGCTGTTGGTGCTGGGGGCGCTGTTCGCCGATCCGCTGGGGATCAGCGGGGGCGGCGAGGGGTTTGGCTGGAAGCAACTGATTGCCACGATCGTAGGCCTGGTGCTGGCCGTCATCGGGACGGGTCTCCTGATCGGGGCGTTCGGGCGCGGCGGCTCCCAAACCCGCCGCGAGCCGCTTGCCCCGCTGGACGAGACGTGAGCCGAGAGTAGAGAGCGATAGCTGTGACGAGGGGCGGACCAGTTGGTTCGCCTCTCTTCCGTATTCACGCAAACGAGAATGCTTCCGCTGTCAGGGCCGCCTCGATGTGTACAGATGTGTACACTTGCGAGAGGTGGAGCCGTTCGAGGAGAGAGGTGTCTCATGACCGCGCCAGCACCGAATGTAGAGACCATGAAGTTTACGGAGACCCGGCAGCAGTTGAGTCAGGTCGTCAACCGCGTTTTTCGGAGGGAGTCCCGGGTGTTGATCGAGAAGAACGGTGTCCCCGTCGCGGCGATCGTCTCCGCGGATGATCTTCGCCGCCTGGGGAACCTGGACGCCCGGCATGACGACTACGCCGCCGAGCTTCGTGAGATAAGCCGGGCCTTCGCCGATGTCCCCGTGGACGATCTCGAACATCAGGTCGCGCGGGTGATCGCAGAGAATCGCGCTGCTGCGGAGTTGGCCCGTGTGGCGGGCCCCGAGGCCACCGACACGACCGGGTGATCCGATCGGTTCTCGACGCCAACGTCGTCGTATCGGGTGTTCTGGGGTTCGAGCGGGCCGAAAGCGCGCCGGGGGAGATCGTGCGGGCCTGGGTTGACGGCGAGTTTGTCCTGGTCGTCTCGGGGCCACTCGTCGACGAGATCGAGCGCACGCTGCGCAATCCCTACTTCGCGCCTCGCATCGACGCTCGCCGGGCCAGCCTGGTGGCGAACGGTTTGCGGGATCTCGCGGAGTGGACCACCATCGACGTGTCCGTTTCAGGAGCCGCCACCCACCCGGAGGACGATCTCATCCTTGCCACGGCGGTCTCCGCGACTGTCGACTTTCTCGTGACCGGCGACCGGCAACTCTTGACGCTCCGGTCGTTCGGAGGGGTCCCCATCATCGGGTCCCGCGCATTCCTCACCGAACTCGCGACGGCGACGTGAAGCACCGCGTGCTATCGGGGCCAAACGAAGGGCGGGCCAATCGGCCCGCCCCTCGTGTGTCGCCGTCGTTTCGCACATCACTGACGGCTGATGGCTGAAAGCTGACAGCTAGTCAGTTAGACCGGCGTGACGTGGATGGCGCGGCGCTTGGTGGTGTCGCGCGGGTCGCGCTGGATCTCGAAGTTGACCTTCTGGCCGGGGGTGAGGGCGTCGAAGCCATCCTCCGCCACCGAGGTGCGGTGGAAGAAGACCTCCGCCGGGGCGGAATCTTCCTCGATCACGAGGAAGCCGTAATTCTTGACGTTGGGGACACGCTTGACGATGCCGATAGCCAAAACGGGGGGTCCTCCTGGACGTTGCGGTTGCGAGCAGCCGCACGGTTAGTTGTCCAGGGTACCACCGGTGGCCTGATCCGGGTCTGACAATGGTCTTATGTGGGTGTGCCAAAATGAGGATACTGATCTGAGTGACATTCCTTTGTTATGGAGAACGATCGTGCGATTGCGACGCCGTGGCGTTGAAATGCGGAAATGGTTGCGTAACCGATGGGGGCGGCGGTGAGGTGGAGTCGATGAAGGTCCTCGGGATGGACTTCACCAGCGCCCCGACCAGGCGTAAGCCGATCAGCCTCGCCGTTTGCGCGTTCGACGGGGAGGTCCTGAGCGTGCTGGATGTCCAGTCGCTCCACGACTTCGCCGCCTTCGAGGAGACTCTGGCGGCGGACGGGCCGTGGATCGCCGGGATCGACTTCCCGTTCGGGCAGCCGCGCCGCTTGGTGGAGAACCTGGGCTGGCCAGGGGCGTGGGGTGGTTATGTCGAGCACGTTGCCTCGCTGGGCAAGCAGGGGTTCGAAGGGGCGGTCCGGGCCTACTCCGCCGCGCGGCCTCCCGGGGACAAGCAGCACCGGCGGGCCGTCGACATCGCGGCCAACTCCCGCTCCCCGATGATGCTGGCCGGGGTGCCGGTTGGGAAGATGTTCTTCCAGGGGGCGCCGCGGTTGCTCGCCTCATCGTGCAGCATCGTGCCGCTCCGCCCGACCGCCGATTCGCGGGTTATCGTCGAGGCCTATCCAGCGCTGGTGGCCCGGCGCTGGACGGCGGGACAGGGATATAAGAGTGACGCCAAGAAGAAGCGGAGCGAGGCCAAGACGGCCGCGCGGCGGGCGATCATCGCCGGACTTCAGTCGCATGCGCTAGCGGAGAGTTACGACTTTTCGCTTGAACTTCCCGAGGATTTGGCGGAGCGGATGATTTTGGAGCATTCGGCCGATAGCCTGGACGCGGTCTTGTGCGCGGTGCAGGCGGCCTGGGCGTATGGGCGACGAAATGAGGGGTTTGGCATCCCCATTGGCTGTGATCTGCTTGAGGGGTGGATTGTCGATCCTGCGCTGGGGTGATTTCGCCTTACTCCAGCTCCACTACCAGCCGACGCCCCAACACCCTTGCCGCGCGTTGCAGGGAGTCGAGTTGGACCTTGGTGTTGGTAGGATCGAGGAGGCGGTCGACCTGAGAGCGGCTTGTGTGCATCTCGGCCGCGAGGGCAGCCTTGCTCATGCCGCG
The DNA here is from genome assembly GCA_963849635.1 of uncultured Chloroflexia bacterium. Classification (GTDB taxonomy): domain Bacteria; phylum Chloroflexota; class Chloroflexia; order Thermomicrobiales; family UBA6265; genus CAVRUD01. Next base: position 64,951 of record CAWKIA010000017.1, read on the forward strand.
TTCTCGCCGGCGCTGCTCCAACTGCCACGCGATCACCCGCTTCACGGCCTCGGCTGTCACCTCGTCGTAGATGCCCTCCTCAATCAGGAAATCGTCGAAGGAGGAGCCGATGTGGGGGTTAGTCATTGTTCTCTACCTCTCTTTGACGGGACCGTGCGAGGGCTAGATCTGAAGGCGGAGTTTTCTGCGTCTTCTTGATGATCCCGTGGAGGATGACGAGTCTGCCACTGGCGATGCAGAAGAAAATGCGGGAGATGCGGCCATCAGAGAGGTCGGTGCGGATCTCCCACAAGCCCTGCTTCATGGGCCGGCATGTCGGCATCCCGATCGGCCAGCCGTACTCGACCAAGGAGATATCGACGCCGATGTGTTTGCGGTCTGCCGGATCGAGCGATAGCAACCAGTCGCGCACAGGCTGGGTTCCGGAGATGGTCCGGTAGAACGATGCCGGCAGCTTCTTCAACTCCCTCGGCATGTTCCAACCTTCGGTCCTTTGATGCACCGCGTACGGTACACTGTACCGTAAAAGTTTCAAATGATCGATGGCGCTGTGCGGCCAATTCGGCAATGGTTCAACTGTCCCAAACGGGCCAAGAGTGACATACTGTCTGTCTGTCACGGAAACCGCGCCGTTGCGTCGCCGGAGACCCGGGGCGGAGGCGCGGTTTTGGCGTATCCCGGCACGCGGCGATGTCGTGCCGGCGCTGGCCGCTCATCGCCAAGCGATCGGGTCATCGTGGCAGCCGATCTCATCCCGACACGCGGACGGGGTCATAGTGGTGACCTCCTCGCGGCCGTACATCTATTAGGAAAGAGGCAATGACCGAGCTAGTCCCGCCAGTCCTGCAGGCTGAGAAGGTGGCGCCAGTGATCGTCGGTAGCGATGGACCCGGGGCGAACGGCGGCGCGCCGAACCCCGGTGGCATCCTGGCGCGTGAGGAACGGCGCGCCGCCGACGCGGTACGGACCGCCCTGGACAGCCTGGGGCTCGATCTGGGTAATCGGCCGCTGGAGTTGCGCCCGATCCCGTTCGAGGGCACCTGGGGCGTCGCCACGATGGTCGCCCGGATGGTGGCCAGCGACGCGGTCCAGAAGGAACTGGAGTCCAGCGGCGCCCTCGCCGACCTCTCCAAGAAGGACGCCAAGCGCCTGGTGAACGAGGCGGTCGGACCCAAGGCGGTCGAGATCGCCGAGGGGATCGCCGCCGCGATTCTGGCGATGCCGGACCACGGCTTCGCCGCGGTCGAGGCGGTCAACGGCTACGTCAACATCTCCTTCGACGCCGGCCAGATGGCCGCCCGCCTGCTGGATCAGGTGGCGCGGGAGGGGGCGGACTACGGCAAGGGCGCGCCCAAGGCCCAGCGGGTGATGGTCGAGCATTCCCAGCCGAACACCCATAAGGCCTTCCACGTCGGCCACTTACGGAATTCCAGTCTGGGGATCGCGGTCAGTAACATCATGAGCGCGGCTGGATACCCGGTGCTGCAATCGACCTACCCTGGCGATGTCGGCAAGCACGTCATCCAGTGCCTGTGGTGCTACGAGAGCTTCTACCGGGGCCAGGAACCGGACGACGCAGCTGCGAAGGGGCGCTGGCTGGGGCGGATCTATTCCGAGTCCGAGGCGCGGCTGCGCTATCGGGCCGATGTGGTCGCCCACCTGCTGCTCCTCTCGACCGAGGACCAGGGGTTCATCCTGGCGATCGACCGGCTGCTGAAGAGTCTGGTGCGCCAGAACGTGCAGGGGGGCGATATCGCCTACCTGCTGGGCGTTCTCACCCGGGCGCAGGAGCTCAAGCCGGATCAGCTCTGGGAAGACGACGTGGTGCCAAAATTCTGGCCGATCGTGGGCGATTTTCTGCGGGAGGCGGTCGAGCACCCGAAGGTCTATGTCCCGGTCGAGGGCCAGCCGGAGCCGACGACGACCGCCGAGGAGCGGCTTAATACCTGGCAGGAGCTGGCTGCCCACATGGGACCGGAGGCTCCGGCGGGCGATTGGTGGACGGCGAGTACCGCCTGGCCGGAGCAGATGAAGGAGACCTGGCGGCGCTGGGAAGAGCGGGAGCCGTCCTTCGTCGCGCTGTGGAAGGAGACGCGGGAGTGGAGCCTGGCCGACTTCCGCTGGATCTTCGCTGAGCTTGGCGCGACGTTCGACGTCTGGTTCTTTGAGAGCGAGATGGAGGAGCCAGGCCGGGCGATCGTGCGGGAGCTGCTGGAGCGCGGGATCGCCGAGATTGGCGAGGGCGGCGTGCCAGTCGTCAAGATCGATGAAAAGCTGGGCCTGGAGCAGGAGACCTACCACACGTTCCCGATTTTACGGTCTGACGGTACGACGCTCTACTCGACTAAGGATCTGGCCCTGACCAAGATCAAGTTCGAGCAGTACGGCGTCGACCGCGCCTTCTGGGTGGTTGATGTGCGCCAGTCGCTCTACTTCCAGCAGGTCTTCAAGGTGCTGGAGCTGTGGGGCTTCGACCAGGTGCGGGACGCTCACCACATCCCGTACGAGTTCGTGGCGCTGCCGGAGGGGACGATCTCCTCGCGCAAGGGCAACGCGCCGCTGTACGAGGATTTCCGCGACGCGATCCTGGCCCGGGCGCGGGAGATCATCGAGGCGAAGAACCCGGAGATGTCCGAGGAGCGCAAGGCCGAGGTCGCCCGGCAGGTCGGCCTGGGCGCGGCCAAGTACGCGATGCTGGCCCGGGACAACAACAAGGTGGTGGTCTTCGACCTGGACGAAGCCCTCTCCTTTGATGGCCACTCGGCGCCGTACATCCAGTACGCGCACGCGCGGGCGTGCCGGATTCTTGATAAAGACGGGCAGGCGGGCAGGCGGGGCGGCGGGAAGGACGACGATTCTCTTCCCACATCGTTCGCTCCGGAGGAACTGAGCCTGCTCCAGCAGATTGCGGAGTTCCCGGAGGAGATCGAGCGGGCGGCGGAGGAGTACCGGCCGCTGCTGATCACGAACTACGTCTACGAGCTGGCGAAGCGGTTCAACGACTTCTACCACGCCTGCCCGGTGCTGACGGCGGAGGAGCCGACGCGCTCGTCGCGGCTACGGCTGGTCGATGGGACGCGGCAGACGCTGGCGAACGGGCTGGCGCTGCTGGGGATCGCGGCACCGGCGGAGATGTAAGGAACGTAGGAGGACCTCACCCCCTACCCCCTCTCCACCCTAGCCCACTGCGGTGGAGAGGGGCCGTTGCAGAGCTGAGCGGCCAGGCGACCCCTCCCAGGGGTCGATGATCACTACGCCGGCACCCGCACAGTGCCTGATGTTGCGGGTCATGAGGCGGAGCCCTCCCTCATCGGGCTGGGGTCGCGCTCCAGGTCGAGTTCGCTCAGGTCAGGGCCGCGCAGGAGGTAGTCGGTGAGCGTTTCATGCTCGCCCGTCAGGCGTCGGTATTCAGCCTCGGGAAGGACAACGACGGCCTGACCGCGGTGGCGGATCCGTTGCGGCCCCTCGGTCAGGGCGCGGGTCATGACCTCATTGAGCTTGGTTTCGGCTTCGGCCAACTTCCAGTCCATGGGCTGCGCTCCCCTGTTGCACGCTGGGTTGCCTGTCTCTCGCAGGCTATCACGGGGTGGGCTGTTCGGGTGCTCGACGCGGCTGCTCGACGCGGCTGCAAGGATTGGTGTTCGATGTTCGGAAGAACAGGAACGGCGGAACTGTGAAGCGCATATTGCTCACCGGGATGTCCGGGGTGGGGAAGTCGGCGGTGATCGCGGCGCTGGCGGCGCGGGGGTACCGGGCCGTCGATACCGATTACGGCGGGTACTCCGAGTTGGTGAGCGTGCCCGCCGACGAGCCGACCGGGCTGGAGCCGGGGCAGGATTGGGTCTGGCGGGAGGATCGTATCCAGGAGTTGCTCGACGCCGATGACGCCGAGGTGCTCTTTCTGAGCGGGACTTCGCCGAACCAGGGAACGTTCTACCCCCAGTTCGACCAGATCATCCTGCTCAGTGCGCCCGCCGAGGTGATCGTCGAACGCCTGGCGACCAGGACGAACAACCCGTATGGGAAGCGGCCGGAAGAGGTCGCGCGGGTGCTGGATGGGATCGAGACCGTCGAGCCGCTGTTGCGGCAGGGCGCGGGGCACGAGATCGATACCAGCGCGCCGCTCGATCGGGTGGTGGAGCAGGTGCTCAGGATCGCCGGCGAATGATGGCGATGTGCACCCTTTACCGAGTCGAGCGGTGCTGCGATTGCAACCGTTGCAGCTCGGGCAGCGCCTTGAGGTCCTTGGCGCGCTGCTGGGATCGCTTCGACGTGACCATCGGCGCCTACGCGGGCGTAAAGGGAGGGCTCCTGATCGCGACAGCGGCCTAGGTCATCGACGAGGTTCTTGGCGGTGGCGCACTCGACGACCGATTCGTCCCTGGGAGCGATCTCGATTCCAAATGGGCGCCATTCATCTCAGTAGGTTGACGAGACTGGCCAGTCTTGGGAAGATGGCAGCGTAAACCGCTGCTTTGGACCGATGTGAGCTGTGTCTTCTCCGCCGACTTCCGCCCGTCCACATCTGGCGGCAGTTCCCCCGGCGCCAATCTGGGCCCGGGACGAATCGTCGCGCCTTCCGATACCTTTTTCCTCTCTGATCGGCCGCGAGCAGGAGGCCGCGGAGCTCGGCGCGCTCCTGGCTGATCCCGCTGTCCGACTCCTGACGCTCACCGGTCCAGGCGGAGTCGGCAAGACCCGCCTCGCCATTCGCGTGGCCTCCGACCTCGGGGGGAGAAACCGCTTTGCGGATGGAGTCGCCTTTGTCGATCTCTCTGCCGTTCGTGATCCTGACCAGGTTGCCACAGCGATCAGCCAGATGCTGAGCGTGCGCGGAGTCGGCCAGGAACCGGCCGAGTCCGCGCTCAGAACCTTCCTGCGCGGGAAGGACGTGCTGTTCGTCCTCGACAACTTCGAACAGGTGCTGCCGGCTGCTCCGATTGTCGCGTCGCTGCTCGGCGCCTGTCCGCAGCTGACGGTTCTCGTCACAAGCAGGGAGCGCCTCTACCTTGACGGCGAGCGGGTTGTACCCCTGGCGCCCCTTCCTGTGCCAGCAGCGGATGAGATGCCCAAAAGCGCTGCGACCGCCGCTGCCGTGCGGCTCTTCGTCGATCGCGCACGATCCATCGATCCGTCCTTTCGTCTCTCCGAGGACGCCACGCCGGTGGTCGGAGAAATCTGCCGCCTGCTGGATGGGTTGCCACTGGCGATCGAGCTCGCGGCCCCGCGAGTTCGTCATATGCCGCTCGCCACGCTGCGCGACCGGCTGCAACAGCGGTTGGCGTTGCTCACCGGCGGCTCAATGGATCGGCCCAGCCGGCAGAAGACGATGCGCGACGCCATCGCCTGGAGCTACGACCTGCTGAACCCAGACGTGCAGGCCCACTTCCGCCGCCTCTCGGTCTTTGTCGGCGGCTTCACGTTGGAGGCCGCCGAGCGAGTGACCGAGGGGGCGGAGGGGGCGGCGGAGAGACGGGAAGACGGGAAGACGGGAAGGCGGAAGGAGCATGCGAGCGCCGAGCGCCGAGCGCCGAACGTCGATTCCGCGCCGCTCGTGCTCGATGGCCTGGCCGCGTTGATCGAGGCCAGTTTGCTGCGGCACGAGACCGGCCCGGACGGTCCAGCGCGGTATCGGATGCTGGAGACGATCCACGAGTTCGCCGGCGAACAGCTGGCAGCCGCTGGTGAGGGCGACTCGGCCCGGCGGGCGCACGCGGCGTATTACCTGAGCCTCGCCGAGCGGTACGAGTTCGCAACACTGCTTCCTGAAAATGAGCTGGTGATGGATCTGCTCGAGGCAGAACACGCCGATCTGCGGGTCGCCCTCTCCTGGTTGGACGCGACCGGGGATTTCGACCAGTTCTTCCGGTTGGTCACCGGTTTGAGCCGCTTCTGGTCCGGTCAGGGCTACTACCAGGAAGGCCAGACGTGGCTCGAACGCGCGTTGGCGAACTCGGGAGCCGCGACGGCACCTGGTCGGGGGAAAGCGCTTGTCCGCCTTGGCATGATCGAACTGTTCCTCGGGGCCCTCCCAGAGGCCGAAGGGCATCTGACGGCGGGACTGGCCGCTTGCCGGGCAGAGGGGCACGCCGTCGATTCAACCAGCGCCCTGAACGGACTCGGCGCCCTGGCCTCACTCCGGGGTGACCGCGCGCGCAGCATCGCACTCCATGAGGAAGGTCTCGCCACCGCCCTGACGGTGCCGGATCGCCGGATGGCCGGGATCATAGCGGCCTGGGTGCTGGGGAATCTGGCCGTGGTTGACCGGGCCAACGGTGACCTGGAGCGCGCCGCCGATCGACTCGAGGACGCGCTCCGCCGGATACGTGAGGTGGGGGGGCACGCTGCGGAAATCATGACCGTTGGCGACCTTGGCGATCTCGCGCGCGATCGAGGAGACCAAGCGCACGCGTTCGGCTTGTATCGCGAGGCGTTGCTCCTGGTCCGCCGCTACCCCGGCACGCGCGATGTCACGGATGTGATCGAAGCCGTGGGCATAGCCTCAGCCGCAATCGGACAAGCGAAGCGCGCGGCCAGACTCCTAGGCTTTGCCGAAGCACAACGCGAGCGGATAGGACTTCGTCTCCGGATAGTTGAGAACCAGGTGGCATTCGAGCAAGCGGTTGCCGCAACCCGCGCCACCCTGGCGGAACCAGGGTTCGCGATGGCCTGGAACGCGGGTCGGAAGCTCCGGCCGGCAGAGGCGGTCGCTGAGGCGATCGCAACGAGCGAAACGCACGCTGCCTCGCCCGTCACCGTCCTCACCCCACGTGAAATGGAGATTCTCCGCCTGCTTGCGGCCGGGCAGGCAAACCCCGCCATCGCACAGGCGCTCTTCATCAGCACCCGTACCGTCGAGAATCACGTCGCCCACGTCCTGGCCAAGCTCGGCGTCACGACGCGAGCCGACGCGGTCGAGACCGCTGTCGCGGCCGGTCTGGTCCAGCCGGCGCCCAAACCATCCGCCTGACCACGGGGCAGACCGACACCGCGTCCATTAATCCCTGGGCGATCCACCATGCTCCCGCGGTACCTAATGGAGCGGAATGAGTAGTCCCTGGACAAAATTTGAGTGGTGCCCCGGATTGCGACCCACGCGACCTGCCATTATCGTCATGTCCACGGATGACACCGATAACGGGCCGAGGAGGACCGCCCGTTGACCGCGTGGGGTATGTGGGTACCAGGTCATGGTGCCTCTGGGGCCATGCCGGGCACCCTCGGGTACGAAGGGGGCAAGGATGGACGGGAACCGGTTCGACGACATGTCGCGGAAGCTGGCGGCCGGGGTCTCCCGGCGCGCGGCGGTCAAGGCGGCAGCGGCGGCGCTGCTCGGGGCGATCGGCGTGCGCAGGGTGGCCGGGGCCCAGGTCACGCAGGCAACTTGCGGCAACGTCGTTTGCGCCAGCAATCCGGGCATCTGCAAGCCCGGCTGCGTCTGCTGCGCCTTCAGTAACGGCAACTCCCGCTGCATGCCGCCGGGCAACTGCTCCGGCACAGTCGTCGGCCCGGGAGCGACCACGACCACACCGCCACCCCGACAACCACGACCACGGCTGCACCGACCACCACGACCACAACCACCGCCGCGCCGACGTCTACGACCACCACGACAACGGTCGCGCCGACCAGCACAACCACCACGACTCAGCAGCCGACACCGACCACCACGACCAGTACGACCACTCAGGTGCCAACAACGACTACCACGACCACCACGACGACCGCCTCACCGACGACGACGACGGTCGCTCCGACGACCACGACGACCACGCCTGCTCCCGGGATCGTCGTCTGTTCGCCCACCCTGTCCTGCCCTGGGGGGCAGGAGTGTTGTGGCAGCCAGTGCTACGACCCCGCCACCGGCCTCCTGTGCCGTTCAACGTGCTTCTCGTTATTTTGGGGGGACACCCTTCCCGTCATTGGAACGTGTGGACCGGGTCCGAACTACACGCTCATTCCCGACCGCCCTCGCACGGATCTGTCGCCGTGTGTTGAAGGAACCTGTCAGGATGATCAACTCATCTGCTCATTCCCGACGGAATTCCTCGATGGGCAGTGCCGACTTGGGTGTGGCGGCAGCTACTGTCACGACGGCGAGGCCTGCTGCTCCAATTCGATCTGCTGCAACTTCACGACCCAGCGGTGCAATCCCCTGACGGTGCAATGCGTGGAGGTCTGTCCGGGCGGGAGCGACTATTGCGGCGGCCCCGGGGGCGAGTGCTGCTCTGATGAGCAGACCTGCATCGACGGGGTCTGCAAGAACCTTTGCGGGCAAGCCGCCTGCTTCCAGAGTGAAACCTGCTGCGGGTCGTTCTGCTGCGACGGCGCCACCGAAGCGTGTGGGCGCACGTGCCTACCGAAAGCGATCTGTACGGGCACCCAGGTTTACCTCCCGTCGATCAACACCTGCTGCGAGCCGGCGTCGGTCTGCGAGGGCTCCCTTGGTGTTGCGTGTTGTGCGGCCGGCGAGACCTGCCTGGACGGGTTTTGCTTGCGGTTGGAGTAACCGCGACCGGAACGGGCACGCGGGGGGTGTGCTGCCCGACGGGGTCGTGCGTCTGGCGCGGCGACGCGCCCTGACCTTGCTCCTCATTGTGCAGTCGAAGGTCGTTGACCCCGACGTACGGCATCGTCGCGCCCCGTCCGCAGTCGGTTCTCGTGGCCGATGGCTGCGGAGCATCACGCCGGAGACGGCGGGCGCCGAGCGGCGGTCGGCCCCAAGAGGTGGACCCGGTGTGAGCGGGAGCGCCCGTCAGGTTCCCGCTGAGGTTCAATCGGCCACTGCTATTCCCCACCTGACTCCCGGATGCGTTGGCGAGATGTGTTCGATCACGTCACCCTGCTGAGCGCGCCCGCCAAGGAGACGACTGAGCTGCTGTCGCGGAGAGGCGCGGGGCACGAGATCAATACCAGCGCCCCGCTCGATCGGGCGGTGGTCAGGGTGCTGGAGATCGCTGGTGTTTCTGGGTAGCCGACTGTCAACGGGCGTCCGGCCCGCGGCGTGCACGCCGCGGGCCGGATGATGGTTACGTGAGATTCGACGGGACGTCTAAGAGCGGCGGCGCGCCTGCTGCATCGTCAGGGCCGCGCCCAGGGCGAGCGCGGCGGCCAATGCCGCGAGCGGTGGCAACCACCCTGCTGAGGAGGCGTCCATGCTGGCGCCGGACCCGGTGTTGGGCAGAGTCACGACGGACTGGCCGGAACCCGAGTCGTCGTTCTCGTCGCTCGGTGGCGGCGTCGAGTCGTGGGTGCAGTCGCCATCGGCGGCGCCGCACGACGGTACGACGTAGAAATCGCAGGTGACCGCGCCGCCGGTGCCGAGATTGACCGGGTAGGCGATGGCGACTGACGGGGAGCTGTTCTGGGAGCAGAAGGTCGCCGTGGCGTCGAGGAAGTCGCCCGGAGGTCCTCCTACGGTGTATGCCCCAGCGAAGAGGTTGAAGGTGATATTGCCGGCCGCGTCGGCGTTGCCGGAGACCGCGATGCTCCCGGTGTCGGCGTTATAGATGTCGATGTAGCCACCACCGCCGCTGCCATTGTCGTGGCACGTCGTGTAGTAGTCGCCGTCCGCCGGGATCTCGGCGCAGATCCGGAAGTGAACGGTCAATGTTGCGGTCGGTTGCTGCTGAGCGGCGGCGCTGGATGCCCCGCCGATCGCCACGAACGCCAGCGCCACGCACACGCCGAGCAGGCTCAATCGGGCCATCGATTCGGTCTCCCCTTCCAGCATCCCAGTGTTCGGTGGCCCCGATACCGTTCGGGGCGTCGAATCTGAAGACGAGCGACCGGGGTGAACCGTTTCGTCGACGCTCGCGCCTCAAACTCAGAGGCGGATCGACCGAGACGCCGGCACCATCTGGACCAGACGACTCCCTGGTTAGTCCGCGACGCGCTCCACGAGTTCCGCGTCGTCGTCGGAGCCCGGGATGGAGTTGTAATCGACCCGTGCAATCGCAGGCAATTGCTCAGGGGCGGTGGGGACGGCCTCGATATCCTTGGCCGCGAGTTTGGCCGCCGCTTTGTCGAGCTGGGCCTGGCGGGCTTCGATCTCGGCCGGGGTTGGGTCGTGGACGTCCCAGGCGATGCCGACGAAGGCCAGCGCCCGGATCACGTAGCCGGTCAGGTCGTACTCCCGCCAGGTCAGGCCGTGGTAGGCGGCCTTGGCGTTGGCGTGGTGGTTGTTGTGGTTGCCCTCGCCGCCCGTCAGGACGGCGATGAACCAATTGTTGCGGCTCTCGTCCTGGGTGTTGAAGCGGCGCTTGCCGAACATGTGGCAGACCGAGTTGACCGCGAAGGTGGCGTGGTTCACCAGCAGCATCCGGATGAGGCCGGCCCAGAGGAAGCCGCTCCAACCGGCGATCAGGCCCGGGATGAGCAGGCCGAGGACGACCCACCCTGCAAATGTGCGGTCGACGAACGAGACGACCTTGTCCTCTCTCAACCGCTTGGTGAAGCGGCCGAAGTCGGCCGGCTTGTCGTCGAACAGCCAGAAGATGTGGGAGTGGAGGAAGCCCTTGACGGTCTCGCGCCAGCCCTCGCCGAAATCGGCGTGGGGGGAATGGGGGTCGCCCGGTTGGTCGGCGTTGATGTGGTGGCGGCGGTGGTTATCGGCCCAGGTGATGACAGGGCCCTGGGCCGCCGCCGAGCCCAGGGCCAGGATGATGCCCTTGACCAGCCCGCGCGTCTTGAACGACTCGTGGGTGGCCAAGCGGTGGAACCCGAGGGTGATTCCCTGGCCCGTGAGCAGGTAGCCGAGGATGGTGGTGATGACCACCTTCTTGCCGATTCGCCGCGTTTTCACCGCCCGGTGGAGGGCAAACGGGAACGCGATCAGGGGGCCGACGGCCCAGATGGTGAGCACGATCTTGTGGATCAATCCGGTCGAGAGGGTGTCCGAATGCTGCTTGGGGGTCTCGCCGCCTATCTTGTCTACCGTGCCTGACTCGCCTACCTCGCCTACCTCGCGTCTCATGAAGGGCCTTTCAAAAGCAGGGTGACAGGACGCGCGTTCCCAGTGCCCGCGCGATCACGGGCACTGGATACGACCGTTGGTCGTGTGCGCCGAATTGTGCCTGCGGGGTTCACCCTACCACCCTTTCACCCGGGCGGGCCATGAGGAGATGCCGTCGCGTTGTCTATGGTGGCGCGTCGACTGTCATTCCCGGGCCGATCGGCGTTGTCGAGGTATCCGCTTGTGGGGCCCTTTCTCCAACGGGAGGCATCGCGGTGGGCGGTCGGGCAGGGCAAGCCCTGCCCCTACATCGGACAGCCTCTCCGCGGAGCATTTTCGGCTACGCTCACGCCAGTGGACGGAGAAAACGGGACGAGGGGAGTGCGATGGCGGTCCCGCGATGACCGGGCATAAGCCGACTGATCCGGTTCCGATCTGCGCCGGGCTGTTGATCGAGCGGCGCGTGGAGGGCCTTTTCCTGCTGCTGGGGAAGCGGGCGGCGGGGCGGAGGTTCTACCCTGGCGTCTGGGACCTGATCGGCGGGCACGTCGAGGCGGGCGAGACGCCGGAGGAGGCGCTGGCGCGCGAACTCCGGGAGGAGATCGGGGTGACGCCGCGCTCCTGGTGGGAGGCGGCGCGGGTGGTGGTGCCGGCCGCCGCTCCGGGGGAGGCGGACCTGGATTTTTGGCTGTACGTGGTGACGGCCTGGACGGGGACACCGCGCAACCTGCTGCCGGAGGAGCACGACGAGATCGCCTGGTTTCCAATGGAGGAGGCCTGCCTGTTGGACCTGGCCGACGAGTCCTATCCGGAGCTGTTCCGCCGGGTAGGGAGAATGGCGGAGTGGGTGTGAGCGAGGAGGAGATGGCGATGGAGCGCACGCCAACCGGCCGCCCGGCCGCGGGGTTGACTGGCCTGGACGAGGTGCGAGCGGAGATCGATCGGATCGACGTGGCGTTGATCGGGTTGCTGGCGGAGCGGGCTGCCTACGTCCGCCGGGCGGGTGAGCTGAAGCGGACCGAGGCCGAGGCTCGCGCTCCGGCCCGGGTGGAGGCAGTGATCACACGGGTGCGAGCCCAGGCGAAGGAAGTGGGGCTGTCGCCGGAGGTGGCGGAGCGGACCTGGCGGGCGATGATCGCCGCGTTTATCGACCAGGAGATCGCTGATATCGCGGAGACGGACGGGTAGACGGGGAGGCCGGAAGGAACGAAAGGGGACGTGAGACGGGGCGTTCGGTTGGTGGTAGGGGCGCATGGCATGCGCCCGGCTGCCCGGACGCCGCGTTCCGCGTTGTCGCGGCGGACCGGTAGGTGGGCGTCGCCCCGACCCCGAAGCGCCGCCGTCACCGGCCGGGCGCATGCCATGCGCCTCTGCGGGTCTGCTGGAATGCCCGCTTCGTTTCTCCTCGGCTCCAACGTCTCGTGTCTCGCGTCTACCCGACCAGCATCGCGACGGCGCGGGCGGCGCGGCGGAGGAACGACATCTTTGGGGCGCGGGAGCGGCTGGGGAGGCTCGGGCTGGCCTGGCGATGGAAACGGGCGGCCTCGGCCAGGGGCTGCTCGAGCTCCATGGTGCGGACGTTCATCATGTTGTGCGGATGGGGGAACATGGTGATCTCCTTGGCGGCTGTGGATGATGGGTGGATGTTGGTGGTGCCGGGCTGACCCGACCTCACTTGCTTGCTGCCTACCTTAGGGAGCGGCGGATTGGTGGGCATCGGCGAGATTGCCGAGACCTTGCCGCTGGGGGTACTTAATCATTTGGGTCTTCCGGGCATCTTCCCGGGGGGACAGCCCTGGAGGGCTGTGGGGACAAAGCTGGCGCTTTGTGGGGACACGGCTATCGCCGTGGGGGGGAGAGGGGAGACGGGCAGAACAGATCCATCAGTCGGCCGGTTGCGCAGAAGTTCTGGACCGGGCAGGAGGTGGGGGATCAGGAGGACCGCGCATGGACCTCTCCCCGCACCTGGCGACGTTTGCGCCGCCTCGCCCGCACCGACCCGGACCCGCGCCGTCCGGCACCGCGCCGACGCCCTCGTCCTGGACGCCGCCGGCCTGACGCTGACGGAGGCGGCCCGCCGGCTCGGGCGCGTCCCGGACCAGCCTCCGTACCTGGCGCGACCGCTTCTGGCGGCGGGCCGGGCCGGGCTGGCCGATCGGGGCCGGCGCGGCCGCCCGCCGAAGCTCGGCGAGGCGGCGCGCAGGCGGCGGGCCGACGTCCTGGTCGAGTCGCCCCTCGACCACGGCTACCCGGTCACGACGTGGACCGTCGCCGACCTCGCCGCCCTGCTGGGGCGGCACGGCTGGGCGGTCAGCGACGCGACCGTGAACCGGACGGTGCGCGCGAAGGGCTACCGCTACCGCCGCCCACGGCACGACCTGACCCACCGCCAGGATGCCGACGCCGTCGCCGCCGCGAAGCACGCCGTGGCCGAAGTCCAAAAAAGGGGGCTGCTGCCGGGGCTGGATTCGGCCTTCTCACCTGGACGAGTGCGACCTCCACACCCACCCCCACCTGGCAAAGGTCTGGCAGCGCCGGGGCGCGCCGATGAGGGTGGCCGCCGCCGGCCAGGACGAGCGGCGGGCGGTGTTCGGGGCGCTGGACTACGCCAGCGGGCGGCTGAGCTGGCAGGTGTGCGCGGCCAAGAGCGGGGCTGCCTTCGCCGTCTTCCTCGCTCGGGTCGCCCAGACGTGGCCGGACCAGACGCTGGTCGTGGTGCTGGACAACGTCAGCTACCACCGCTCCCCGCCGGTGCGCGCCTGGTGGGCGGCGCAGGAGGGGTGGGTAGTCCTCTTCTGGCTGCCGGCCTACACGCCGACCCTCAACCTGCAGGAGCGGGTCTGGCGCTTCCTCAAGCACGAGCTCGCCGGCCACCGCTTCTGGGCCGATGCCGACGGGCTGGAGGCGGTCGCCGCTGTCCTCCTCGGGCGCATCGAAGCGCGCTTCCACGTCGATCCGCCGCCCAGCATCCGCCTGGTCAACAGTTTCTGCCGCTCCGCTTGGCAGAACGATTTCCGATCGGGCGGCTAGGACGCGTGGGCGGCGTTGCGCCGGCCGCCACGCTCCTCTCTCTGCTGGCGTTGCTGGTTACGGTGAGTGGGGCGTTGGCGGTGCCGACAGCCGAGACCACGAACCGGGTGCAGCGCCTGACGCTGCTCGGCGTGGAGGAGACGCGTGTGGTGAGCCGATCCGGTGCCTCGGGTCGATGAAACCGAGAAGCACCAGCTGCTGCCGAACGATGGCTTCCATGATGCCAAACCACCGGCCGACACCGCCGATGACCCCAAGGCCGAATCCGACGGTGATAAGAGCGCTCAGGGAGATTCGGGCCCAGGGGGTCAGGTGATCATCTCGACCCCAGTGGAGGAGGCGGACGACTCCACCATCTCCGGCAACGGGTAGGCCAGGGCCGACTGAGCGACGAGGACCTTCCGCGCAACGCACCCTCGGACGACCATCAAGGCCGCCCGAGGGTGCGTTCGCCTGATCGATTGATGGTTTAGGTTGTTGGGGCGGAACCGGGCGTCTTGGTTGGGTCCAGGGCGGTGACCTGGGTCTCGTCGCCGAAGACGCCGGTGCCGGGGACCTGCTCGTCGGAGACGGTGGCGTCACGCATCCAGGGGGTGTTCGTCACGGCTACCAGTATTCCTTCGGGCGAGAGGAAGCGGGTGACAGACTGACCCCAGGGCTCGGTCCGATTTTCAACGAGGAGTTGGTAGCCGCGGTCGCGCAGCTCGGCGGTGGCGGCGTCCATGTCGGCGACATCGAATTCGAGCCAGGCCTGGGGAGGGGCGATCTCGGCGGGCCAGGTATCGGTCCCGAAGCACGATTGGGCGGCCTGAGAGAGGGGCCAGATGGCGAACGCCTTCGCTCCCGCTAGCTCTTCGGTGTGGTGGTAGAGGCCGTCGTCGGTGTGGAATGGCACCCCAAAGACATCCTGGTAGAGGGTGCGGCTCTGGTCGATATCCCGGCTGATGGGGCCGAAGCCCGCTACGAAGAGGACGTTCATCGCTGGTTGCTCATCCTGTTCCGCGGTTCCCGCCCAGCGGCCGGGCTGGGGTCCGCAATCGTGCCGGACGAATCTGTCCGGTCTCTTCCAGGGTATGGCCCGCCCGGTGACAACAGCCTGTCACCAATCGCGGCGGGTGGTCGGCAATCGCGGTCCGGAGTCGTGCTACACCGGGACGTACCGATCGAGCAGCTCGCGCAGATCCTGTGCCTTGCCGACCAGCTCATCGCTTTCCAGGCGGCCGATCTCGAAGAGTCCCGGCAGGCGGGCGTACAGCTCGGGCAGGCCGAGGATGTCGACGACCTGATCGCGGATCCACTTGTCGTAGGCGATCGGGTAGGTGCGATGGGCGATGAACAGGGCCTGGAGGAAGATCCGGAATGATGCCCAGAGCCGGGCGAACGCCTGGAAGTAGAGGCCGCGGGCCACGTACAGGGGGATATGGTCGAGGAAATGGGCGCAGCACCAGCGGGTGTCCGCCAGCCGTGTCCGGCGGAGCTCCTCGTCGTAGTAGGGCAGCCACTCGGCGCGCAACTGGTGCAGGCGGTCGCCCCGCTGCCAGAGCGGGGCCGAGTAGGCGAGGGCGTTGCCGACGGCGATCTCGACGTCGTCGGGATACTCGTCGGCGGGATGGGGATCGGGGCCGAAGCGGCCGTCGATGACGTTGGGGTGGACGACCGAGAAGGCGCCCACCGAATGCAGGGCCGCGATGGCCGGGTCGTGGAGTTCGTGCGTCGGCCCAGGCCGCCTCCAGCGTGGCGATGTCCTCGCCCTTGGGGACGAGCACGGTGATGTCGAGGCAGCTATCCGGGGTTGCCTGCCCGCGGGCGCAGGAGTTGACGAGCAGGATCGCGTCTGGCTCGGGGCGGGCGGCGAAGAACGCCACCGCCGTCTCCGCGGCGCGAGCGTGCTCGGGGGTCGGGTAGGCCGGGGAGTAGCGCACCGCTGGGCCTTTCGATCGGGCACGGTTGCCGGTAGGCGGATGATACCCGCCCTATGCCTCGGAGGCACTCCCGCCGAGCCCGGGATGGTGTGGGCGTTGGCATGGATAACGGCTGTTTTTGGCCTCACAATGCTGTGTGCGTGCGTTGGGAGTAGAGGCGCGGTGGGGGTGGTCGTGGGCTCGGGTTGGCACGAGTTGTGCTGGTGAGACAACACTCGGGCCAACGCCGGAGTTGATGGTCTATCACCTCGGGAACACAAAGGACATACCGATGAGCATCTGCGCTATTCGGTACCGTTTCGACGGGCCTGGACCGGCGTCGTTTCTCGTCGAGTACGCGGGGATACTGCGGGTCTACTGCCGCGGCGTGCTGTCGGCGCCCCTCTCCGATGGGCAGGTGAAGGCGCTGCTGACCGACCCGAAGCGCCACTGGGTGGCGGCGTCGGGCGAACTGGTCATCGAGACAATGGACGACCACAGGGTTGGGATCGCCGGGGCGCTGCCGGTGGATGCCGGCGATACCGACTACGAGACTGCCTCGTAGGCCGGTAGCCGTGGTCCGCGGCCTGGCCTCCGCGGAGGGCGCCGCCGGCCCGGCGATCTACCGGCGACGCCCGCGATCACGCAATCTGTTATCGACCCGCGGGGCGTACCCGGCCTCGCGAACGTCGTGCGTTCAACCTCCATAGCTTCCCGCGGTGCGTCAGCGGCTCAGCAGCAGAATGCGTCCGGTCCGTCGGCGCAGTCGCCATGCTGTGCGCAGTCGGGGTAGCACGCATCGCAACTGCAGCACGTATCAACGCCGGGCACGCACGTTAAGGGCGGCTCCGACGCAGGTCCCGGAGGATTCGCAGGTGCTGCCGGAGCAAGTCCCGGAGCAGAAGTTGCCGCACGACCCGCAGTTGTTCGGGTCGGACGTGAGGTCGACGCACGCGCCGAAGCAGTTCACGGTCCCCTGCGGGCAGCAGACCACCCCGGCCGGGCAGCGGCACTCCCCCTTCTGGCAGACCGCGCCGGAGAGGCAGACGTTCCCGCAGCTGCCGCAGTTGTACGGGTCGCTCTTGCGGTTGTAGCAGCCATCGGGGCAGGCGTCGGTGCCGGCCGGGCAGTTGCAGTCGCCCTTCTTGTTGCGGATCTGGCCGGGCGGGCATGGTGATTGGGCGGAGGCAGCCCGGGCGCTGGCGAGGAGCGCGCCGATGCCGGCGAGGAGCCCGCGGCGAGTTTTGGCCGCAGCCAGGGACTGGGTCAGGGCATCAAAACGGCGTGGGTCCACCTGTGTTCCCCTGCAATACGTATTGAGTTGTGCGGCCAATATGCCGCTTGGATGGTGCCACTCTACGCCACTGTATGGGCTGGGTCAATCCGGTCCCAACTATCGGGTGTGATGCAGAAGTGGCGGGGTGGGGCTGTAGGAGTAAGGCGGCCGTTCGCGTCCTACCGGCCTTTTCCCTCAGGCCCCCGCGCTGCCCTCCGTTCTTGCATCGCACCCAGTCCGAATCATCTGATTGACCCAGCCCATATGGTGCCGTAGAGTGGGACCATCCCCGCGGCGCGGCGGCCGCACACCTTCAGAGCGAAGGGGAACACGGATGGACCCACGACGGTTCGATTCCCTGGCCCGGTCCATTGCCGCGCCCAAGACCAGACGCGGCCTGCTCGGCACCCTCGCCGCTTTTGGAGCGGGCCTGGGCGGCGCCCGTGCTGGGGACGCTCAGGTCTCGCAGGCGCAGTGCGGCAACAAGGTCTGCGCCTCCAACCCCGGTGTCTGCACGGGCGGCTGCGTCTGCTGCGCCTACAGCAACGGCAACTCCCGCTGCCTGCCACCCACCAAGTGCACCGCCCCGGGCACGGTCGCGACGACGACCACGACGCTTCCCCCGCCCACCATTCGCATGTTTCCCATCCTGCAGGGATTGCAGTGCACGGCCACGTTCTTTGCCGACTACTTCCCTGCTGGGGACTTCGATGTGACGCTGGTTCGTGACGGTGGCCCCCCCGAACTCTTGAACGAGGTGATCATCGACGCAGGCGAAGTCGTCCAGGAAGTGCTCGTTCACACCTATCTCCTCGCCCCCGGCATTTTCGGGTCGATCACCGTGGCTGATGGGGCATTTTCCTTGACGTTCGGCTTCGAGTTCTCCTGCGAGTAAGGTCAACGAACACCTAGGCGTCCGCCTTCGCCTCCGCCCATTCCCATTCCTGAGGGTCCCAATCCCACACGTCGGCCACACCAAGGCGGGTCAGCATGTGCTGGGCCTCGGCGCGGTGGCGGGCGTTGTGGAGGGGGACCTGGAGGATGGTGATGCCGAGGGTGCACAGGTCGCCGTGGTGGTCGGGGAAGTGCTCCTCCGTGCGGCCCTCGGCGTGGATCCGGCGGGCCAGGGCCGCAAACGCGGCGTGATTCCGCTCGAAGTGCTCGCGCAGCTCGGGAATCGACAGGGGGCGCCCGAGTTTCGGCGGGATCGCTTCCCTGCCCATCAGGGCGACCCAGAAGCCGACGATGTAGATCAGGTGATCGAGGGTGTCGCGCAGCGAGCCGTGGCCGGCGTCGATAGCCTGGTCGAGTTGCTCGTCGGTGAGCGCTTGGCTGCGTTCGAGCACCATCATCGTCGCCCAGTGATCGTGCCCCAGCAGGCGATCGAGCAGATTCATCCGGCATCTCCCTCTCCTGAGCCCGCCCCTGCGGTCGGGGAGAGCCCAGGATACGGGTGAATGCGGTCAGGACGAGCCCTGAATCCCGCGGTTGGGCCGCGTTGGGTCATCGTAAGCCCGACGTTCGTGCGACCAGGCCTGGCTCGTGCACCGGCGGCTGCCGGCACTGATCGGGGTGGTCCTAGCGCATGGCGATGCCCATCGGACGTGCCGGGTGGCCCGGGGAGGCCGTGGTAAAGTGATCCTGCACTCGCGGGCGGACATCCCGACCGCGGTCTTCCCGCGATTGGTCCGTGCATCGCCGCCTCCGGGCGACGCCGCCTGTCGTACCGGCCGGCTATCCGCCGGCGAAGGCGGTGGTCATGGCACGGGATCCGGCTCATCCCCTCCCCACCGATGCGCAACCATTGCCCGCGGCAGCGAGCCCGCGCCTCGGCGAAAGCGAGGGCTTCGAACTGGGCAAGAGTTCCACGCCGGAGGGCCATGCGCTCTACCTGAAGGGGCGTGTGAGTGGACGCGTGTTCCGGGTGTCACTCGCGCGTGACCCGGCGGAGCCGCGCTCCTGGTGCCTGTTCGTGGAGCATCGGGCCTCGATGGGGGTGCCGGGCCACCGCACGGACGCGGTGATTGGGCCCGGCCGTCTGACCCGGGAGGATGCGCTGGACGCACTCCGGTCCATCGAGTCGAATCCGAATGCCTGGCTCAGTGACCGGCGGCGTGGGAAGCTGCTGGACTGGATGCGGACGAGGCCGCCCGCGGAAGCGCCGCCGGACCCGCCGCGGCGCTGACGGCTGGATCGGCGGTTGGCGTTCGGCGTTCGGAGAGAAGCCCCCTAACCCCCCGGCCCCCGTTCCCCCCGCTCCTCCGTAGCGCGGCAAGGGGAAAGGGGAGAACGGGTGCGGCATGGGGCGCGGAGAGGGACACGAGAGGTTTTGGTGGTGGATTTGAGGGCGCGATGCCCGATCTGTGTCGTCCCCTGGGTGCCATCCAACAAGCGCCGTTCTCAACCGTCGTACCAGCAGCCGCGCCCGGCTGTTCTGGCGTGGCGGCATCGATGACGGATTTGGAGGCAGCCCATGACCACCTCGCCCGGCTTGAAGATCGCGTTGGTCACGCTCAATTCGCCCAACCCGCCGGCCCTGGCCGGTTTCTATAGCCGGTTGCTGGGCTGGGAGGTCGGGAGCAACGAGCCCGAGTGGGCTGACCTGCGTAACCCGGACGGCGGCATCGGGATGGGCTTTCACATCGAGAGCATCTACGAGCGCCCGGTGTGGCCGGCCAAGTCCGGGGAGCAGCAGATGATGGCCCACCTCGACATCGGGGTGGAGAACCTGCAAGCCGCCTGCGCCCACGCCGAGGCCTGCGGGGCGACCCTGGCCGAGTTCCAATCCGCCGACCACCTGCGCGTCTACCTCGACCCAGACGGCCACCCGTTCTGCCTGTTCGCGGACGAATAGTGGTGCGCCACTGAACCGCCGAACGTCCCGCACCGCTTCGCCGATGTACATGCCATCCAAGCTGCCACGGAACTGTCACGCGGGGTCGTAACGCCGTCATGCCTTCGTGATCTGCCACCGCCTAAAGTTGAACAAGACATAACTTCCCGGCCAGGCGGACCAGTGTCGGCCCCTGAGCACGGCGAAGTGAACTGAGGTGGCGGATGGTTACTCGGAGGCAAACTGTAATTGGTGCGGAGCACAAGACGTTCCGCGTAGCGTGTGTCATCCTGGTCGCCCTCGCGACCGGGCTCGTGGGGCTGGGGGGAACGGACGGCGTTCGGGCGGCGGCATTCGCGGCCGGCGACGCCGTGGTGGTCGACACCGACTATCTCAATCTCCGCTCGGGCGCGGACCTGTCATCCTCGGTGATCGCCGTGCTGCCGGGCGGTTTCGCGCTGACGGTAACCGCCGGGCCGACGACGGCTGATGGCCACGACTGGTACGGGGTCCAAACCGGGGACGGCCGGACCGGGTGGGCCGCCGGTGAATACCTGGCGCTCGTGCAATCGTGGACGGGCTTCGCCGCCGGCGATTTTGCCCTGGTGGGCTCGGCACCCCTGAACTGCCGCACCGGACCCGGGATCGGCTACGACGTGAGCTACCTCATGCACACCGGTACCGGCGTCCAGATCCTCGCCGGCCCCGAGGCGGCCGACGGCTACCACTGGTACAAGGTCCGCACCGACGCCGAGGTCGTGGGGTGGGCGGCCGGCGAGGGGCTGGTGCCGTCGTATAGCGTGCCGGGACCGCGCTTCACGGCGGGCGATCAGGTGGTGGTCGACACCGACCTCCTCAACCTGCGCGACGACATCGGCCTCGCGACGCGCGTGATCGACGTCCTGCCGGGCGGCACGGCGTTGAGCGTGACGAGCGGTCCGGCCCTCGCCGACGGCTACGCGTGGTACAGGGCCCAGACGCGCGACGGGCGGCTCGGCTGGGTGGTCGGCGCGCACCTGGCGGCCGCCCCCGCCCTCCCGCTCGCCGTCGGGGACGCCGTCCGCGTGACCGACGGCACCCTCAACCTGCGGGCGGCCCCAAGCCTGTCGGCAAACGTACTCCGCGTCATGTCCGACAACGAGGCGCTGCTGATCCAGGGCGGGCCGGTCGAGGCGGACGGCTACACCTGGTACCGCGTCCGGAACTACGCCGGCGAAGGCTGGGCTGCGGGCGAGTACCTGCGGTTTGACCCGAAGGGCTTCCCGCCGGAGGATGGCGGCTAAACCGTCCACGACACGCCCATGGAAGAAAAGCACGAGGCGCGGGCGGGTTAGATACCCGCCCGCCGATCGCATTAGGGCTCAAGCGGTTCCATGCGCCTGCCCGGTTCCGGTGGCCCGGCAAATAGACCCCTGTAGGCCAGCCGGTACCGGCCTCCTTTGGCTGGCGAGCTACCTCCGATAAGGCCGTCGCGCGCAGCCGGATGTGTGCCGGGCGGGTGCATCTGGGCGGGTCGCCGTCGCGCATGCGCGTTCAGGGCGACCAGCACGTCGGCAACATCGACGCGTCCTTGTCATGGGCGAATGTTGGCATTGTGCCGGAAGAGGTTGTCGGGGTCGTAGATCCGCTTGACCTCGACGAGCCGTCCGAAATTGGAGCCGTACGCGGCCTCCGTTCGAAGCTCGTCACCCTGGTCCATGTAGTTGATGTAGGCCGAGGGCTTGGAGAACGGCTGCACGGCTTCAAACGTATCGCGCGCCCAGGCGATACGCACCTCGGTCTCTGCTGGGTCGGTCCAGCCGGTCGTGATGAGCAAGGTGCTTGCGGCATCGCGGTCGGCGAATGCGGTTGCGCCGGGAGCAATCCTGGCGATAGCTCCGCCCATCGGCTCGATATCGATGCCGCAATTGGGGAGGTCGATCCGCGCAATCGCCTCCTGGCAGACGCGGAGTGCGTCGTCCGAGATCGCCGCAAGGAAGCTCGATTTCCAGAAACGCAGTTGGCCTGCCGGGTAGCTGTCGTCCCAGGTCTGCTGCATCTCGAGGTAACTCTTGCGGGCGACATCTTCGAACATGGGGCGACGGAATCTGCGGAAACGCTCGACCACGGCCTCACCGGCCTCGGCCGATCCGCAATGGCAGATCACAACAGAGGCGGTCTTGCCCCTTTCGTCGAACGAGTAGGAGAGGTAGACCTGGAGTTCGTCGGGGGCGTCCGCCAACACGTCGCGGTAGATGCGTCCAAGTGCGAACGCATCATCGAAGTCGTAGACCAACCGGCTGCCAAGGACTTGGGTCAATGGGTGGAGCATGCAGGTGCCGCCCACAGTCAGGACGGCCTGATCGACGGCGCCGCCGGATGGTCACCGTGCTGGCGCTGGGGGGCGGCCGGGAATCCGGCCTGCTCATCGTTCCTCGTTACCTGGCCACCCGTTTACAGAACTCTAGGGACACAACCTGGATAACCGCAGCGATTGCGATATCGTCCACGCAGTTGTTGTTGCAAGACTCCGGGAATGGTCGAGTTGCATGACGTAGCTGTAGGAGCCACAGGGTTTGCAAACCAGCCCATTCCAGCAATTGCCGGAGGAGACGTCGCCGATATAGGTGTAGCTGTCGCTATTATTGGGATCTTGGTAAAAGCAGCCGTCGTTGTAGCTGTCGGGACAGTCGTCGATGAACAGGCTGCCCTCGCCGAAGGCTTCCGGATACTCGAAGTCGGTCTGCTGTTGGGCCAGATGCGCCAACCCGCGTCCCCCGTAGTCCGCCAGCACCCGGGCGTCGTAGGTCAGGGTGCCGCTGGCCGCGTCGTAGACCGGGGCGAGCAACTCGATCACCAGGATGTCCTGCGCGTCGCTGCCCTCCGGGGTCGCCACGAGAGCGGCGTTGGGCGGGTTCTCCGGGGTGAAGCCCAGCCCATCGAGGAAGGTCTGGGTCGGCGCCAGCCCGACGATCCGCTCGGGCCGGTCGGAGAAGTAGGCGGTCTGCGCCGCCGCGCCGGTCAGAGTCAGCGTGTACGTGCCCTCCTCGCCGGGCTTCGGCGCCCAGGCGCCGCCGTCGAAGGGCTGGACGAAGAGGTATTCGGGGTGGGTCCCGGCCGTGTCGGCGCTGGGGTGGGGATCCGTGGGCGTGCCCACCGGCGTGGCAGGCGGGGTGGCGTCCTGGGCGGCGGCGGCGCCACGCAGGCCGAGCGCGGCGACCCCGGCGGCGGCGAGGCCGGCACTGCCCTGGCGGACGGCGTGCCGGCGGCTGAGCCGGCGGTCGGCGAAGAAGGTGGCGAGACGATCGATGCGGGTGGGGTCCATGGGTCGGTCCTCCTTGGTGTGTGTGGGGCGAGCGATCGGCGACCGTCCACGGCCCCGCGCTCGGTGGCCGGCCCGGCGAGTCGATGCTCCCGAGGGTAGCTGAGCGCGTCGTTCCGGGCGTCGACCATGGCGATCTCGCCGCTCGGGGAGACGAGCAGGAAGTCGTCGTCGAAGTTCGGGGAGAACCCAGCCTCATCCGTGAGCAGGAATTGTCCGAGCAGGCGAGCCAGCAATCGCAGTTGCTGGAGGATTTGGTCGCCAGCGCAGTCGGCCGCTTCCAGTCCGTCAAGGAACGCAGGGAATCAACCAGGTATCCCACCCGGCCACGGTACAGTGGTTGCTGTCATCGGGGCAGGTCGGCTCGCCACATTGACAGGCGCCCGGCTTCGCCTCCTGGCACTTTTTTGCCCAGTAGGTTTTCACGTCCGTGCCGTCGGTGCACGGCCGGCAGCAGCCATCGACGTAGCAGAACCCCGCATCCACGGTAAAGGTATTTGCGCCCTCCATGGACGAAGCATTGCAGATGACCGTCCCGTCGGCGCAGTCGTCGATGAACAGGTGAGCGGCGCCGAACTCCGGGCCGAACGCCGTCAGGTCGCCTGGCACCTCGGTGAAGCCCACCCCCAGCTCGCGTTCCCATTCCTCGAGCACCGCCACATCATAGGTCGCCGTATGGGTGGCTTCGTCGTAGCTGGGGTCGAACAGCTCGACCACGGCGATCTCGGTCGTGCCCCCTTCCTTCTCCACGACCAGCGCCGCGTTGGGTGGATTGGTCGTAGGGAAGCCGAGATTGCCAAGGAACTGGGCGGTCGGGGTGACGCCGACAACGCGCTCCGGGCGGTCGGTGAAGTAGATGGTCTGGCCGAGCCCCTGCTTCAGCGTCAGCACGTAGCGGTCCGTGGCATCCGCCTTGGGGGCGATGGAGCCGGATTGGAACGCCTGGAGGAAGAGGGTTTCGCTGGTCTTCTCGCCGGTGGTGGTGGCGATTGGGGTCGCGTTCTGGGCGGCCGTGGCGGTTGACGCGGCCACCCCTGCTGCGACGCTCATCATCACCGCCTGACGGCGAGTGAGCCGCTGCTGGGCGAAGAGTCGGGTAATCCGGTCGAAGCGGTCCGCATTCATATCGGTCTCCTGGAGCGTAGTTGCGTGACGACGGCGGTGGAACCCTGACTTCCCGGGTTATGCACACACCTCGTAGGCGGTGTAGACGATGCAGGAGCCGCCGCACTGTTGCGGGTACGTTTGGTTGCAGAGCTGCTGGATGGAGTCGATGGAGTTCCCGTTGCACGGCTCGCAGATCAGGGTCCACCCGTTCCAGCACGTCCCGATCGGCCCACCCGGGACCGATCCGGCCGGGACGAGTCCAAGGGTGTAGCAGACGGTGATGTCGGGGCAGCTGTCGATGAAGAGGGCGGCGGCGCCGAACTGGGCCGGCACCTCACCCGCCCCCGTCGGCTCCTCCTGGAAGGTGATGCCCACTTTCTCGTACTCGGCCAGCACCTTCGCCGCGTAGGTGGCGGTGTGGGTCGCCTCG
>CAWKIA010000018.1:0-902211 GCA_963849635.1 uncultured Chloroflexia bacterium
CTTGCAGCGTACGAGACGGGCCATCGCCGGGTACTTTGGATCTTGCCACTGCTCTTTGCACTCTGGGCGAACATGAATCTGACGGTGCTCATTGGCGGCCTATGCCTCGCGGCGTTCGCCCTGGACCGGCTGCTCAGGCGCACACTGGACCGACATTTGACGATCATCTGCGTGTTGTCCGCGTTCGCGTTGCTCCTCAATCCCCGCGGCCCAGAACTCTTACAACGGCGCTCAAATATCAGGACTCCGACGCCGTCTGGCACCAGTACATTTTCGAATGGATGAGACCTGAACTGAGTGATCCGAAGCATTGGCCGTTCGTGCTTGCATTGCCGGTGATTCTGCTGGCCGTCTGGCAGCTCTTGTCGCTCCGTGTCTGGCCGGCGGTTCCAGTCCTCGTGTTGGCATACCAGTCGTTTATCGCGATCCGGTTCATCCCCCTGTTCATCATTCTGGCGTTGCTGTTTGCTGCCTGGCTGGTTTGGCGGTACTCACAGGAGCGGCGCACGGCGAGCAGCGCGCTGACGGTCCCGCCGCTGATTCCCCGCGTATGGTGGACGCCCGCCGCGGCGACATTGTCCGTCGTGTTCGTTGTCACGGTGGCGGTGCGGACGGAGGAATCGCAGTTTCGCCGAGAACCGATCCCCCTCGGTTTACCGGCGATCGCGACGACCATGCTCTTAGAACAGTATCCAGACGCCCGGCTTTTCAACACCTACGACTATGGCGGATACCTCATCTACCGGTTCGACGGTACAAACCGCGTCTATGTGGATGGCCGGGGGGAGATGTACGGGCAAGCGTTCCTCCGGGACTACTTTGTGCTTGTCGGCGGAGGGCAAGGATGGCAAGAGACCTTTGACCAGGAGGGCATCAACGCGGTCATAACCCGAAACGCCGATGGACTGGACCAGCAAATCCGGGCGTCACCGGCCTGGGAACAACTGTATCGTGACAACAACTCGTCCCTCTATATCAGACTCCCTGTGGACGAATCTCCGAGCCGCATAGGCGAATAGACCAGGAGTAAGTCTAAGGTTTCGCGTCGCCCAATGGAACACGCTGGCGCAATCCTGTGGATCAACGCAAGGTAGACCTACCGCCATTTCACATGGCGCACCACACCGCTTCCAGTCTGCTCCTGGCCGAAGGTTTCTCGCTGAAGATGATCCAGGAAGTGCTCGGACACACGCTGCTGTCCACGACCGCCGACATCTACAGTCATTTGGCACCGGAAGCCTTCCAGGAAGCCGCCGACGCGATGGAGTGGGCGCTCGGCTAGCCGTCGGGACTGCAAAAGGGACCGCGCTCTCAACGGACGGCGAGCTTCCGGCGTAGGCTTGGGAGGTTCGGGTTCCCGCCTGCGTCCGCAGGCTCGCCGTGTTCCAGTCTCCCGCCCTTCTACTCCGGCCGGGCGGCGCACTGGCCGGGAGCCAGCTACCTGGAGCGACCGAAGCCCACGCTTCGCTTCCCCTCGATCGTTCCCCCGGGCTCCGAGGAGACGCGAGGACCACGGCGACGGGCTCATCGGGAATCGCAAGATGACCGAACGCGGGAAGCCGTGGGGCACGGGTGCCCCACGGCCGGCGTCACCGGATTGCTGGGAGATCGGCCGCGTGCTCAGCGCGGCTCCGGGGCCGCGTCTAGGGGGTGACGGCGGTTTGCTGTCTGGCGTCGAATGTACCCACGACCCAGGGGTTCGGTTCCGGATCGCTGGCGACTGTCCGGTACACGTCCGCCGGGTTGGCATAGATCCACATCGGATGGTTGTAATTTGGGTTGTCGTCCGGTCCCGGCTGAGCGCGGCGGAAACCGTGGCCGGCCGCGAAGACGGCGGCGAGCGTCGCGACGAGGAGCGTCTTGCGAATCAGGGAGCGGAACATCGTGGACTCCTCCTGGTCGAGGGGCGAAGGTCGGGACTGGAACTGGCGGCCGACGCGGTGGCCAGTCGCTCCGGTGACTGGACCCATGATGGGCACCGCGATGCGCCGTGCTATCCGGGAATGTACGGAGTCCACCCTGCGATGCACGTTTCTGACGTCTAGCCGTTCTTTAGGTGACCCAGTTCCCATTGGGGTATTGACGCGACGAGACCCGGCAGTCCATTGCTGCCGGGTCTCGTTTTGCCCGTCGTTCCGGGCTTTTTGGTGGGGTGCCTTACGGGGCTCGAACCCGTGACCTCTTGTTCCACAGACAAGCGCTCTGCCGATTGAGCTAAAGGCACCGTGAGATTGAGGAGCGCGAAGAGGAGAGTAAGCCGAGTTCTGTTCCTGATGGTCATCTCTCTCGGTCCCGATGGGACCGGCCACCTCGTCGCCTTCGGTGGCTGCTCTCGACTTTCGGCCTCGGCGAGCAACCTGATAGCGGCCGGATCGGAGATTGCTGCGGGGAGGATTGCCCTTTTCACTCGACCCGACACGATGTGGACCGGACCGGCATTGGTCTCTGTTGCTCTCGCGCGGTGAACCGCGCGCCAATCTGGACTGTCGACGCTCGCAGGCGCCTCCCCGGCTTTCACCGGGCACCCTTGCTCTGTGCAGCTCGGACTTTCCTCTGGCCCGAATGGCGCCAGCGACCATCCTTCCCTCCTCTGCGTCCTCAGTTGTCAAACGTGCATCCGCCATGATCGCAGCCGTATGACCGCGATCGGATCACGATCCTGGTGCCGAAGGGGAGATTTGAACTCCCACGGGGTTACCCCCACTACGCCCTGAACGTAGCGCGTCTGCCATTTCGCCACTTCGGCGTGCATCCGACCTGGCGATTCCTCTGGCCGGAGCCGACCGGGGACTCGAACCCGCGACCTGCTGTTTACGAAACAGCTGCTCTACCAACTGAGCTAGGCCGGCAGGTACCGTCTCGAAGCCCGCAGTCAAATGCGGCTCCCAGTATATCACCGTCGATTTCACGAGGGCAATGTCATGTTGAATGCGTGCGAACTCGAATTAACGAGCGGTCGGACAGGACGGTCAGACTTCACTCCGCGAGCGTTGTGCTATGTTTCGGCGTCGGGGCCAGGGGGAATCGACCGGACGCCTTGACAGCTCAATGTTGCCGCGCGGGATGACCGGCGCCAACTGAGTTCTCTGACGCTTGGCACTCGGACTCGTCATGCTCGTACGGATGGCCACTCCTTCATGAACCGACCGTCCCGGCGACAATCCTCTCCCACGTTCCGGCAAAACCTCCGGCGGATGCCCAGGGCGCAAGTAATCTTCGCCGTCGTTACCTTACTTGTCGTCTGCGCGGTGGTAGGTGGCAGCGTCGGGACCGTGATTTTCGACGCGATCAAATCGGACAATACCGACGTCGACCCGGAAGAGTTCAATGCGTCCACGCGGGACGACTTCATCAACGAAATGCGGGCGACGGTTGAGGCCAATCCCGCTGATGCGGCGGCGATGAGCCTGCTCGCCAACGTGCTCGCTCAGGACGGACGCATCGACGAGGCGATTGATTGGTACGAACAATCGCTGGCCGCCGATCCAACCAACGCTCAGGTACGGCTCAGTTTCGCCCTGTCGCTGGCGGAAGCGGGCAAGCGGGCGGACGCCGAAGTCCAGTACCGGCGGATCCTGGAGAATGATCCCAACCAGGCAGAGGCGTGGTACTACCTGGGCGAACTCTATCGCGCCTGGAACCCACCTCGGTCCGGTGAGGCGATTGCCGCCTTTCAGCAGGTACTGATGCTCGCACCCGGCGCGGTGATCGCTCAGCGCGCGTCGGAATCGCTCGCGGCGATGGGCGTCGCGACACCGATGGCAACGCCCTCAGCTACACCCGCGGCGGGCGGCACGCCAGCACCTCCCAATTAGGAGCAGAAGCCGATGGCGATTCAATTCAAGGATTCGACTGAACGGGCAAGTGCCGTGAAGACGACCAGCATGAGTGAAGACCTGTTCGATATCCTCGTCTGCCCGGTCGACAAGCATGATCTCCGGCTGGAAGGTCAGTCACTGGTGTGCATTACTTGTGGCCGTACCTATCAGATCAGTGACGGCATTCCCGACATGCTGGTCGACGAGCAACCATCTGCGTGACCTTCAAGAGCATACCGACCGGGGCGTCGTGGACGAGCGAATGAGCGAAGGACCAGACCAAAAACGGGTCGTGAGCCCGTCACTTCGGACTGAGGACGCCGGCATTGAACGGAGCCTGCGTCCGCGTCGCCTGGCCGAGTACATCGGCCAGGACCGGGTGAAGACCAGCCTCGAGATCTTCATGCAGGCGGCCAGGGGACGGGGCGAGCCGCTCGATCACGTCCTCTTCTACGGGCCGCCTGGGCTTGGGAAGACGACCCTGGCCTCGATCATCGCGGCGGAGATGGGTGTCAGCCTCAGAATCACCTCCGGTCCCGCGATCGAGCGTCAAGGCGACCTCGTTTCGGTGCTGACGAATCTGAAGCCGGGCGATGTGCTGTTCATCGACGAGATTCACCGGTTGAACCGCGCCGTCGAAGAGGTGCTCTACCCGGCGATGGAAGACCACGCGGTCGACATCATCATCGGCAAGGGGCCGGCCGCCCGGACGATGCGGATTACGCTGCCTCCTTTCACCCTGGTCGGGGCAACTACCCGTCTGGCGTTGCTGACCGGTCCCCTGCGCGACAGGTTCGGATCGGTCCTCCGGCTCGATTTTTACAATCTCGAGGCAACGACCGAGATCATCTCGAGGTCGGCGCAGATCCTCGGCGTGACGATCGACGATGCCGGGGCGGTGGAGGTGGCGCGACGTTCACGGGGCACGCCGCGTGTCGCCAATCGGCTGCTGAAGCGCGTGCGCGATTTCGCCGAGGTCCACGAGGAACGGATCGTCACCGAGGAAGTCGCCAAGGCGGCGCTGTCGATGCTGGACATCGATGAGCTTGGACTCGACGAGATTGACCGGCGCATCCTGCTCGCGATCATCCAGAAGTTCGGTGGCGGGCCGGTCGGTATCGACACCATCGCCGCGGCAACCAGTGAAGAGACCGACACGATCATGGACGTGTATGAGCCGTACCTGATCCAACTCGGCTTTCTTCAGCGGACGCCACGGGGAAGGACCGCGACCCGCCTCGGGTATGCCCATGTCGGCATTCGGCCCCCGGCCTCGCTGGTTAGTGAGCAGCAGTCGTTTCTGGCTGAGGACGAATGACGATCGAATTCCCGAACGAACCACTGCGGACGGAATCGCTGGACTTTGATCTTCCGACCGAGCTCATTGCCCAGACTCCGCTCGCCGTCCGCCACGATTCCAGGTTGCTGGTGTTAGATCGAGCCGGCGGTCCAATTGCGCACCGCCATGTCCGCGACCTACCGGAGTTGCTCAGCCCGGGCGACTTGATCGTTGCCAACAACTCTCGGGTGCTGCCCGCGCGCCTGCAAGCGTCTAAGAAAGACACCGGTGGGAAGGTCGAGGTGCTTCTGCTCGAACGCCAAGACGAGGGAGATTGGACCGCACTTGCCCGCCCCGTCCGGCGGCTCCGTGCCGGCACGGAGCTGATCGTCCACGCACGGGAAGGACTCGACCGCGGTTCCGAGGCGGCAGAAGTCATAGCCGTCGGGAGCGATGGCATGATTTCGGTCCGCTTGACACCGGACCTTGAGGAAAATCTCGGTGAGTACGGCCGGATGCCTCTCCCACCGTACATCCATGCGCAGTTGGAAGACGCCGAGCGCTATCAGACGATCTACGCGCAACTGCCGGGCTCGGCCGCGGCGCCCACTGCCGGATTGCACATCACAGAAGAGCTGCTAGAACGACTTCGATCGGCCGGGATTGGCTGGGCCGAGGTTACCCTCCATGTGGGGCTAGATACTTTCAAGCCGATCTCGACTGAACTGGTGCGAGATCACCACATCCATCAAGAGTGGTGTTCGGTGAGTGATGAGGCCGCGCAGCTCATCAATGACTGCAAGGATGCAGGCGGACGGGTGATCGCCCTGGGTACGACAAGTGCGCGAACGCTGGAGACCCTTGGAAATGTGTACCAAAGGGACCGGCTCAAGGGCTGGTCCGGACCAACGGGCCTGTTCATTACACCGGGCTATCGCTGGCAGGTCGTCGATGGGCTCATCACCAACTTTCACTTGCCACGTTCGTCACTGCTCGCCATGGTGAGTGCCTTGGTTGGTTGGGAGCGGCTCAAAGCGGCCTACGACGAGGCCATTGCGCGGAAGTACCGCTTCTTTTCGTTCGGGGATGCGATGCTCATCGCTTGAAGGTTCGCCGCGCGGAATCTCGCGTCCCACTGACTACAGCGGAGGACACGTTGGAACAGACACTCCCTTCTCGTGAGGCCACCTGGAACCTCGTCACGGAGTACATCAAATCCGAGAGCTTGCGCCGCCATTGCCTGGCAGTTGAAACGGCCATGCGCGCGTATGCCCGCAAATTTGGCGAATCAGAGGATGAGTGGGGAATCGTGGGACTCGTCCACGATTACGACTTCGAAGTCCATCCCACGCTCGATCTCCATCCTGAAGCCGGCATACCGGTACTGATCGAGCGAGGCTACCCGGATTGGGTCATCCGGGCAGTGCGCAGCCACGCCGACCATCTTGGAGTGAGCCGGGAGTCCAACCTGGAGAAGGCGCTCAGCGCCGTTGATGAGATGACCGGGTTCATCTCGGCGGTGGCACTGGTGCGTCCGTCCAGGGCGGTTGCCGATGTAACGCCCTCGTCGGTGCGCAAAAAGATGAAGGACAAGGCTTTTGCCCGGGCGGTGAGTCGTGAAGAGATGCTCCACACCGCGGCTGCGCTTGGCGTCGACTTTGATGAGCACGTTCAATTTGTGATTGACGCCATGACTGCAAATGCCGAAGCGCTCGGCGTTGCTGGTGTTCAGACGGACGCATAGACTCGCTCGGCGCGGCCTAGTGATGGTAGGAGTTGTACGAGTGGGCCAAAGTGCCATCGTGTCCTGGACGTTCAAGATTGTGATAGTTGCGTTTCTCGCGGTAGGCCTGACTGCCTGCGGTGACGACGATGACGAGGCGCCTTCTCAGCCACCGGCAACCACCGCGGCCCCAACTGAGGCTCCCGCGAACACCTCGGCGGATGCTGGTTCTGGAAGCTGCTGGACCGCCGATCAGCGGGCGGAGGATCTGAACGGGAAGCCGCAATGGTCCAGCGCTCCGGCGATGACCATTGATCCAAGCAAGGCGTATACCGCCCGGTTCGAGACATCGTTGGGTGGATTTACGGTGGAATTGCTGCCACAGGATGCCCCGCAAACGGTCAACAGCTTCGTCTGTCTGGCCCGGGAAGGATTCTATGAGGGGATCGTGTTTCACCGGGTGATGGAGGGCTTCGTGATCCAGGCCGGAGACCCGACCGGCACAGGCGGCGGCGGTCCTGGCTACAGTTTTGCGGATGAACTTCCGACCGCGCTCAACTATGAGCGAGGCACGCTGGCAATGGCCAATGCCGGACCGAACACCAATGGCAGCCAGTTCTTCGTTTGTCTCGACAACCTGTCCCAGAACCTGGCGAAGAACTACTCTATCTTTGGCCGGGTCACTGAGGGGATGGAGACGGTGGATGCAATCGGCACTGTCGAGGTCGGGCCGAGCCAGTCCGGCGAGATGTCCTCACCGGTCGAGCCGGTCACGATTTCGTCGGTAACAATTACGGAGGGCTGAGGCCCGCGAGTCGTCCGATTGGTAGAGTTTGTAGGTCGTGTAAGTGCTCCTTCAGGAGCTAGCGTTGGGAGACTTCGCAGCGTGGCAGCAAAGCAGTGGTCGAAGCCGTTTGACTTTTCCGTCAGCGGATCGAAGAAGTACGCGGCGACATTGACCACGAACAAAGGGACGTTTGACATCGAACTCTTCGTCGACAAGGCCCCCCAGACCGTCAACAACTTCGTCAACCTTGCCAAGGAGGGCTACTACGACGGCACGCCATTTCATCGGATCGTGTCGGGGTTCGTGATCCAGGGGGGCGATCCGACCGGCACAGGGTCCGGTGGCCCCGGGTTCAAGTTTCGGGACGAGCTGCCGACTGACCTCGACTACAAGCGGGGCGTGCTGGCGATGGCGAATGCCGGGCCGAACACAAACGGCAGCCAGTTCTTCGTCTGCCTCACGGATCTCACCGGCAAGCTCCCGAAGAATTACACGATTTTTGGCCAGGTAACATCTGGATTGGATGTCGTCGACATGATCGCGGCGACGCCGACCCGACGAGGCGCGAGCGGCGAAAACTCCTCACCGACCGAGGCAGTAACGCTCGAATCGGTGACTGTGTCGGAGTCTTAGAGCCGCCGGCGATCGGCATGTGAGACGCACAAGGAAGGGGGCGGCCAGACAGCCGCCCCCTTCCTGTTGTCGCGCATTCGTTCGTCTTGCTACGCGGCCGCCAGTCGGAGACCGTCGCAGATGTCCTCGTATTCGCGCAGGAGTTGGATCCAGAACTCTTCCCAGGCCTGGACGTCTCGCCCCTGGACCCTGGCGTCCTCGATCCGACGGTAGCCGTCGTCGAGCCGGCGCTCGAGCGTTTCCTGGTCGAATGGCGCCCGGTCGACGGTCGGTGGCTGGTCCAAGGCTCGAAGTCTGGTTGTTTTCATGATCGTTCCGTTCCTGAGAGCGCTGCGAATACCGAGGGATGGAAGCGCCTATGAGGCGATCGGCTGGTTGTTGCGCAGCGATTGCAACCGCTCAATGTACTCGGATGCTTCCCGCCGGCCGAGTTCCTCGACCGCGCAGCCGAAGGATTCCTGGACGTCCGTGCGGACAGCCGCTTCGTCCAATCCCGCTTCGCGGGCAATCGCCTGGATGAATTTGAGCTGGCGGGCGGTAACGGTCTGGCTTCCTGGCGCAGCGGTTGCCGCCGGCCGGCGATCGTCGCTGCCCTCGCTGGCGAGGCGGCGGCCCCTGGTCGAGGCAAAGTCGATCGGAGAGTCGACGATCTTCAGGCGCGACGCCGATCCCGTCTCGAAGTCGAAGTCCGGGCAGAACTGGGTGCCGAATCCCAATGCGGCCAGGGCGCGGCCGATTGCCTTGGTTTCTGCCTTCTCGATATAGTCGCGGAAGTCGGACATGCTCTCGCTGCCCCATCCTGAGGCCGAGCCGCCATCGGGTAGGGTGACCACTGCCCGGAACACGGCCGAATCACCGGAGTGCTCGACGAGCGTTGTATCAATGGCGGCATCGGGGTAGCGCTGGCGCAGCCAGACGAGACGCCACTTGACTTCGAGGTAATCCGAGTTGCCGACCTTGGTGAGGTACTTGCTGGGGTCGAAGGCGGTCGATTCGGTCATAAGTCACCATCCTCCAGGTGAGTGGAACAAATGTTCTAAATGCAATAATACGCCCTAATCGAGCCCGTGTCAAGCGGTCACGACCAACGGAAGTAGGTCGCAATGTGATAAAAATATGGCTCTAGAATGCAGAAAAGTGGCGGCCCTGTTGCGCCCGAAGCGGCGTTCCTGCGGGAAATAGCACTATGCTATACTCCGAGGTCACATAGTGTACGGACACTCAAAGGTGGAGGGATGACGGTGAAGGTCTCGTGCCTTCAGGAGAATCTGCAGCGGGCGCTCAATCAGGTCCAGCGTGCGGTCGCGACGAAGACGGCCATGCCCGTCCTGAGCAATGTCTTGCTCTCGACCGACGAGGGCCGGCTGCGTGTTGCCGCGACCAACCTCGACATTGGGATTACGACCTGGGTTGGCGCCGCGATCGAGCGCGAGGGAAAGATCACCGTCGACGCTCGGCTCCTGGCCGAGTTCGTCAACACCCTGCCCAACTCCCCCGTCCAGATGACGGTCGAGCCGCCCAGGTTCAACCTGGCCGTGCAAAGCGGGCGCGACACCGCCAGCATCAATGGCATCGACCCAGACGATTTTCCTGTTATCCCGCGGCTCGACGGCGACGCCTTTGTTGCCGAAGTCGATCCACAGGTTTTCCGTGAGATGATCGCCCAGGTCGAGTTTGCCGCGGCGACCGACGAGGGGCGGCCGGTGCTCGCCGGAGTCTTGGCCAGGTTCGAGAACGACACCCTCATCCTGGCCGCGGCGGATGGGTTCCGGTTGGCCGTGCGGGAAGGGTCACTGGCGGCGCCAGTGCCGGATCGACTGGATATCATCATCCCGGGCAGGGCGTTGCGCGAGCTCGCCCGCCTGATCGGCGACCAGACCGATCCAGTTCGCCTGGCGATCACGCCGAATCGCAGTCAACTCCTGGTGCGATTGGGCGAAACTGAGTTTGTCTCTCGCCTGATCGACGGGACCTTCCCGGACTTCCGCCAAATCGTGCCCAAAGAGTTCAACACGCGTGTGGAGATCGGTCGCGACGCGCTCCTCAACGCGGTGCGCCGGGCCGGGTACTTCGCACGCGACAACAACGACGTCGTTCGCTTCGGCGTGCACCCCGGCGAGGAAGAGTTCATGCCCGGCAACGTCGAGATCTCGGCAACGGCAGCGGAGCGGGGCAACAGCCAGAGCTTTGTCGACGCGGCCGTGTCTGGGCAGGAAATGCAGATCGCATTTAACGCGCGTTATCTGGCCGACGTTCTGGGCGTGCTGCGCGGCGGCCAGGTCATGTTCGGTCTCAACGGCGCCAACCAGGCGGGCGTTGTCCGCTTCGCGGGCGACGACGCCTACACCCACGTGATCATGCCGATGGTGATCGGCGCCAGCTAGCCAGCTAGCCAGCTAGCCAGGTAGATCATTCGCTTGCCCCGCCTAGATCCCGCGCGGGCTGCGCCCCGGGCTTCAATGAGACTGACCTCGCTCGACCTCGAAGAGTTTCGCTCCTACCGCAACCTCCACCTCGATATCGAGCCGGCGGGACTGCGACTCTTCGGGTCGAACGCGAGCGGCAAGACCAGCCT
Organism: uncultured Chloroflexia bacterium; assembly: GCA_963849635.1. Classification (GTDB taxonomy): domain Bacteria; phylum Chloroflexota; class Chloroflexia; order Thermomicrobiales; family UBA6265; genus CAVRUD01. The sequence goes on from CAWKIA010000018.1 coordinate 10,816, forward strand.
TCTCGAAGCTGTGGCAATGTTGGCCACCACCAGATCCCCTCGGACCTCTACCGAACGCGAGGTGATCGCCTGGCACAGCGGCGAGGAGTTCGCTGTGGCGCCGTATGCACGCTGCCGAGCCAGTGTCGAAGCCAATAGTGGTCCGTTCACCATCTCGCTCGCTGTTGAGGCAGATCCCGCACGTGGTGGTACGCTCCGCAAAGACATTCGCCTCGACGGGAGGTCGGTGCGCTCGATCGACGCCGTTGGGCGACTGCGCGCGGTGTTGTTTTCGGTGGAGGACGTCGCGCTCGTCGCTGGCGCTCCCCAAGGACGTCGCCGATACCTCGACCTCACGATCTCGCAGCTCAATAGCCGGTACATGCGCTCGTTGGCTGGTCACAACCGGGTCTTGGCTCAACGCAATAGCCTGCTCAAATCATTTGCCCGAGATCGAATCCATCATGCCGATGCAACGGTCGGTGCTCAGCTCGAGTTCTGGGACGAGGAGCTTGTCCGATATGGCTCGTATGTCGGTGCGTGTCGCATGCTCGCAGTGTCGACGTTGTCGGGCTTGCTGCGAGGTCGGTTTGAGACCTTGTCAAACGATCGATTGGTCATGCTGGAGTACCGACCAAGCTTGGACGTCACCAGCGCGACGCAGCAAGGCGGAAACCGAAATGCGGAAGACCTCGCTGGCGTGCTGGCCCGTGGATACGCAGAGTCGCTTCACGCGATGAGGCGGGACGAGGTCCGCAGGGGAGCGACCTTGGTCGGACCCCACCGTGACGACCTTGGATTCACGATCGACGGAGTCGATCTGTCGGCGTACGGGTCCCGCGGTGAGCAACGACTTGCGGTGGTCGCCTTGAAGCTGGCCGAGGTCGATCTGATGACCAGAGATGCGGACGAACCACCGGTGCTCCTTCTCGACGATGTGCTCTCCGAGCTCGACAGCGGTCACCGGGACCAGCTAGTGACCGCGCTTGCCGATCTCGATGGGCAATTGCTTGTGACCGCCACAGACAAGGACCTATTGGGTCACTCCGCTCTGAGAGGGCTGCCTGAGGCGCAGGTGATGTCGGGGACAGTCGTCGCCTGCGAGTAAGGCGATCTGTCAAAACTTCGCGATGTTCGGGTTCAACTCGGAGTTGAGGACCCAGGTATTGCGGCGGACGAAAGCTCAATCTTTCGACCGGACTCCGTTTGCGCGCAGGGTTTGATAGGTGCTCAGGGAAGGAATGTCGTTCGACTGACTAAACGATAGTCGGGTTGCGCCGAGACTATCGGCGGTACCAGAACCTCATAGGCTCTCTCAAAACGGCTCGGTCGGCGGCTTCACCCGGGACTGAAGTCCCGGGCTACCTGTCGAAAGTCCCTCCGGGACTGAGCACGACCGGCGGCAACCGTGTGTTCTGATAGACAATTTTAGAGGATTCGACGGCAGAAAAACCAGCGTGTGGATTTCCGCTTACCGGTTAATCGTTGTATTGCAATTACCGCCTCGCGGCTAGGGTGCAGGGATTCGAACCCCAACTATCTGATCCACAGCAAGGCACCCGCAGACGGCTCGCCGGGAAAAGGCGATCAGCGCGGCCAGGGCGGCCACGTGCTGACCGGTCTGGACGGCGAACGGGGTGGCGGCCGGCACGACCATCTGGTCGTTCAGGCGGAGGTCGACGTAGGTTCCCGGCGCGACCGGCTCCTCGACCGCGGGCGTTCCGTGGACGACGTTCCGCATCAGCGTCGCGGCGCCGCCGTCCGAAGCTTCCAGAGGATGCCGTTGATGACCCGGCGATGATCGCGCCACGGCTTGCCGCGCCCACCGTTGGCCGGCAGCAACGGCCTGAGCTCTTCCCACGCCGCGTCCGTCAATTCCCCGCGCCCGTCCACCGCCCCGCCGCCCCACTTCCCGTCCCGCCGAAAACGGGTAGGCCACCGTGCACGCGCACGAATTACCTGACACGTTTTACGACTATGGACCAATGCGGTTACTACCTTTGTTGCATTAGCGTTGCGAGACCCGTGAGTCCGATCCTCTTGGGCCGCGCGCTTCGACAACTGGAAGCTGGTCTTCATGGAGCAGCGGGTGGTTGGCACGATGCAAGTTTGGGCCAAATCATTCACGCCGCTCCGGATGCCGAAGTTGTTCAACCATCGCACCGATCCTGATGAACGCGCCGACATCATGTCCAACACCTACTACGACCGGTTCCTCTACAATGCCTACTTCATCTATGTTTATGTTGCCCAGACGGCGGCGATGACGTTCGCCCAGACGTTCGAGGCGTTTCCGCCAGCGCAACTCGCTCCCAGCTTCACGATCGACGCGGCAATGGCCAAAATGCACGAGGCCGCCAGCGGGGCGTTGCACTAGCGCCCAACTCGAACGCTGTGGTTGCCGCATCCGGTAGGAAGGACGAGCCGGGACCTGCTTATTTAGGATTTGGTGACGACCTGACTCTCCGCGACGGCGCTCGGCAAGGAACGTTCAATGTCGACTGTCGCACCAATCACGGCGAGGTCTCCACAGACCGGCGAGGCGTTATTCAAAGACATGGTCTGGCTCCCCGGCGGCACGTTCCTCATGGGCTCCGAGACGACACTATCCGGAGGAAGCGCCAGTCCACGAAGTCATGGTCGGCGGCTTCTGGATCGACCGCTACGCGGTCACCAACGCCGCCTTCCGCCGCTTCGTCAAGGCCACCGGCTATGTCACCGTCGCCGAGCGTGTGCCGAGGGCCGAGGATTACCCGGGCGCCAAGCCGGAGATGCTGGTGCCCGGCTCGGTCGTCTTCAAGCAGCCGCCAGGCCGGGTCGATATCGGCAACCACTACAACTGGTGGGACTGGATGCCCGGCGCCGACTGGCGTCACCCGGAAGGACCGGGCAGCACCCTCCACGGCCGCGAGCGTCATCCGGTCGTCCACGTCGCCTGGGCGGACATCGAGGCCTACGCGGCCTGGGCCGGCAAGGCGATCCCGACCGAGGCGGAGTGGGAGTACGCCTCCCGCGGCGGCCTGGACGGCAGCGGCGTTCGCCTGGGGCGACGAACTGGCGCCGAAGGGACCGAATGCTGGCCAACTACTGGCAGGGCGAGTTTCCTTGGCAGAACCTCGCGCGCGACGGCTATGAGCGGACGGCCCCGGTCGGTTCCTTCCCGCCCAACGGCTACGGACTCTTCGACATGATCGGCAACGTCTGGGAGTGGACGGCCGACTGGTACGCCGACCGCCATGCCGTTCACCCGGGTTGCTGCGGCTCGGTCAACCGCAATCCAAACGGTGGCGACCGCGAGGGGAGCGTGGATCCACGCGATCCCGGCGCGGCGATTCCGCGCAAGGTCTTGAAGGGCGGCTCATTCGCCTGCGCCGAGAATTACTGCCGGCGCTACCGACCAGCGGCACGGATGCCCCACCCAATCGACACCGGAACCTGCCACATCGGCTTCCGCTGCGTCGTCCGTGTCCCTGTCCACCCATGAGGTAATCGGGACCGTCCCGCAAACGCTCGGTCGCTCCCGTTGCGGAGGAAAGGGAGGAATCCTGTGGGTCCGGCAATCGGCGAGGTGTTGGCCCCGGCGATTGGCGTCGCACTCAGCCGGATGCCAATCGTTGCGGTCATCCTGATGTACTTTACGCCGAAGGCACGCAGCACCGGCCCCGCATTTGCCATCGGTTCGGTGGTCGGCCTCCGCCGTGACATCAATCGCGCAGGCAGACACCTCGACGGGAGGCCGGATCCTCGCCCTGATCGTCTTTGTCCTCATCGCGAGCGTCACGGTCGGCGGTGTAGTGATTTGGTACCTGATTGCCGGCAAGAGCGCTGCGGCCAAGCTGAACGAAGTGAAGGGATGGCTGATGAGGAGGAACAACGCGGTCGTGATGGCCGTACTGCTCCTGGTGCTCGGTGTGTCTCAGGTCGGCAAAGGGATCGGCGGCCTGTTCGGTTGACACGGTCAGGGTGGTGACGATGGGCGAGTCGGGTAACAGCAATCCCATCCCATTGGAGGTCGACGAGGACGCGCACGGCCGCTCGCTCCGGCAAGCGGCGATGCTAACGGCCGCCTTCGGCATCGCCTACTCCGTGCTGTTTATCCTCGCGGCTTGGCTGCTACGCACCATTCCGGGGCCAACGGCGTCGGATGAAGCGATCGAGGCGTTCTACGGCAGCGACGACAAGCGTCGAGTCACGCTCGTCGCGCTGTATATCATGCCGTTCGCCGGCATCGCCTTTTTGTGGTTCATCGTTGCCCTCCGCATGTGGATAAGCCACAGTGTGCGACGGGAAAATGCGCTGCTGTCGAACATCCAGCTCGCGTCCGGGTTGATCTATGTCGCGCTCTTCTTCGCTGCAGCGGCCGCACAATCCGTGCTGGCTGCGAGTGTCGAGTTCACCGATGCGCCGGTCGATCCGGTGGTCGCTCGAGAATTCCCCCAATACGGGCAAACGCTGTTGATCGTCTTCGGCATGCGGATGGCGGCGATGTTCGTGATTGCGACGACGAACATTGCCCGTGCTGCGCACATCTTTCCCCGTTGGTTCATCGTCCTGGGAATGGCTGTTGGGCTCTTCCTGTTGTTGAGCGCGACACTCGCCGTTTGGTTGGTTTTCGTCTTTCCGCTCTGGATGTTGCTGCTGGGCGGTCTGCTGCTCCACCGCGCGCGGCAGATCCCGAAGGAGATCAAGATTCCACCGCGTCCTGCGGTCTTGGGATCTTCAAAATGACCCTGATTCCCGATTCTCGGCGCCTGGGACGAGGCGAGTTGTTGCTAAGACGAGGCGTAGTTGCGTATTCGGCGGCTGATCGCGCGGCGCCCGCTGTTCACCAGCTTGGCCGTCCAATGCAGATGGGGTCGCCATGGTCGATGCTCTCCGAACCGCCTGGAATTCCCTGGTCGGTGCCACGATGGTGGCGGTGCAAATTGTCGCTGTGATGACCGCCGCGGTTGTCATCTCCGGACCGATCCGGCGAGTGGTCCGAAACAGGCTCCGGTCTGCGCTGATCCCCGAGAACGCCAAGACGCTGTCCGAGAACCTGACAACTGTCGTGGTCTACCTCCTGGCCTTCACAATCCTGCTCGCGCTCTGGGGCGCTACCTGGCGCACCCTCCTTGCGGCGATCGGCGTCAGCACCCTGGTAGTCGCCCTCGGTTTTCAGACGGTCCTGCAGAGTCTCGTTGGTGGACTCTTCGTGCTCTTCGAGCGCCCGTACAACGTTAACGATCGGATCGAGATCTCCGGCCAGGACATCGGCGGGACTGTCGAGGAGATCGGCATTCGGACGACGATCATTCGTTCGGACGACGGGGATCGCATCGTCACCCCTAACTCAGTCGTTTTCACGAATTCCGTCATCAATCGCAGCCCGGACCTCGCCCGACACACCGTCGTAACTCTCGTGGGCGTCGGTCGATCGGACGTGACGGATAACGCTCTCGAAGCCAGAGTCAGCGAATGCCTCGCAGCAATCCCAGCGCTCGATCCGCTTCCCAAGGTGACGGTGCAGCATCGCCTAAGTTGGCTGGTCATCCCCCGGCGGCTCACTCGGATCAGGTGGGTCGGCCGGTCGGTCGGTCGCGTGCGGCAATCGACAATCGACCGAACGACGAACGTTCGGGTGCACTGGTGGGGGACAAGTGATCGAGCGGTTCGAGAAGAGGTCTTGAGGCGACTCAAGGAGCTCTTCCCTGAGGCTCGGGTCTCGACGCGGCGATGGTAACCTCGTCACAGGATCGCGTTTCTTCCATCGAGTCAGAGAAGGGCGCAGGTATCGGTATTGGCGCCTCAAAACACTGTCCTCGGCGGGCCGCTCGCCTGAGGGTTCGCGGCAGATCCTCCGTGGAGCGCGGCTCCGCAGTCCACGCAAACAAGACGCCCTTTGATTGTTGCGGCTACGACCGCATGTTCTCTATCTAATGACCGATAAGACCCAGGGTGGAGCGATGGCATACGGCGTCCGACCCAACCTACCGAGGAGGAGTGCAGCACTAACCGCGGCAACTAGTGCTGCCTATCGGCCACAGGTATCTCCGAATTTAGGAGGATGCGCATGGCGACGCCTGCGTCGCGTCATCGAAGCGGGTTTCACATCAGCGCGGTCGTACCGATCCTGGGCTGGATCCGGACCTATAACCGCTCGCGCCTGCTGCGACCAGACGTCCTGGCCGGCGTCACCGTCGCCGCCTTCTCGGTGCCGGAGAGCATGGCCTATGCCGGACTGGCTGGGCTGACTCCCGAGCACGGCCTCTCGCGAGTATCGTGGCGCTACTCGACTATGCCTGCTTTGCTACGTCGCGCCACATGTCGGTCGGCACCACCTCGGCTCTGTCGATCATGGTCGCCGGCACCCTCGGCGGTCTGGCGCTGACCAACCCGGACGACTATCTGGCCGCCGCCCAGCTGACGGCGATCTTTGCCGGCATCATTGCCGTCGTCGCCGGTTTGCTGAAGCTCGGATTCGTCGTCAACTTCATCTCGGAATCGGTCCTTACCGGACTCTCGGCTGGCGCCGCCCTCTTCATTGCGTCCAGCCAACTCGCGAAACTCTTCGGGATTGAAGGGGTGCAGGGCAACTTCTTCGAACGGGTCTGGAATGTCGTGAAGCACCTCGCTGAGACCAACGGCTGGACGTTGGCGCTCGGTCTGACTTCGATTGCCTTGCTGCTGATCCTCGAACGGTTCTTCCCCCGCCTGCCGACCTCGCTGTTCGTCGTCCTGCTGGCGATCGCCCTCATGTACGTTACCGACCTGGAGGAGAAAGGGGTCAAGGTTGCCGGCCACATCCCGCGCGGGCTGCCGCTGCCCGACCTACCGACGGTCGACTCGTCGCTGCTACCGGCCTTGTTCGGTCTGGCGCTCGGCTGTTTCTTGCTCTCGTACGTCGAAGGCGTCTCAGTCGCGCGGACGTTCGCGGCGCGGGAGCACGAGAGGGTCGATGCCAACCAGGAACTTTACGCCAACGGCGCGATCAACGTCGGCGCGGGGATCCTCCAGGGGTTCGCGGTCGGCGGCAGCATGTCGCGCTCAGCGGTCAACGCCGAGGCCGGAGCCAGAACTCCTCTTGCGGGCGGGGTCGCCGCGATCTTGCTTGCGGTCGTGCTGCTCTTTCTGACCGAGCCGTTCGGCAAACTGCCGGAGGCGACGCTGGCGGCAGTCGTTCTCGTGGCGATCCGAAGTCTGATCAAAATCCCGGACCTTCAACGCCTCTGGCGCCTGAGCCGAGTCGAATTCGCCGCCGCCGCGCTGACGATGGCGGGCGTACTGGTATTTGACCTGCGTTGGACAAGCGCTTCGCAAGCCCATCGAGCACGTCCATCTTCCGTTCAGTGAGGCGCTCCACGACTGGCGCATCGACAAATGCCAGCGACCCCGGCGTCTGCACCTACGGCTGCGTCTGCTGCGTCTACCCAAACGGCAACTCCCGCTGCCGCCCGCCGGGCACCTGCAGCCCGGGCCAGGAGGTCGCCCCCGCGACCACGACCACGACGACCACCGCCGCGCCGACCGCCACCGACCACGACGACCGTGCCCCCACGACGACCACCGCAGCACCGACCACACCTACGACGACGGCCGCGCCGACCACCACCGTGGCGCCGACCACCACGACGACCACCGCCCCCACGACAACCACGACCACGGCGCCGACCACGGCGGCGCCCACCACCACCACCCCCCGCGGGGGCGCGCTGGTGGTCCACAGTACGGCATCCACTGCCCGGTCGGCTGCGTCTGCGACGACCTTGTCGACGGCACCTGCATCGCCCGACCGCAAGGGGGCAACCCTGCGAGGACGTCTGCGGCGGATAGTACGGCGTCGGCTGCTCCGTCGGCTGCCATTGCGACCACGATCACAATGGCACCTGCGTCAGCACCCCGCCGGGGACCTGCGCCGGGTTCTGCGCGACGCTGAAAGGCATCGACTGCCCCGCCGGTTGCACCTGCAAAGGAGACGGATTCACTGGCCTCTGCACGGACTTTTAGGCACGGGGCTAACTCCGGAGACGTGTTCGTGCTCGGCGACGACGACCCGATTCCGGCCGAGGCCGCGATGCAGGTCACGGTGGCGGCGCCGGACGGGACGACCGAGGCCGTCTTCGTGAGCTATGACGGGGACACGGCCGGCATGTTCGAGGGGTCCTACATCGCCGTCTACGGCGAGGTGGTCAGTACGCAATCGGGAGTCAATCTGCTGGGAGGTCCTGTCACACAACCGCTTGTACAGGCGATCTTCGTATCGCTCTAGCCGGGGGAGGGGTTCGTCCTGGAGCCGCTCAGGGCGTTGTCATTTGCCCCAGGACGGGCGGAAACCGCGTACAGGGCCCTAACCTGTGGTGATCATCTGTAGCCCAGGTATCCGCCGTTCCCGGCATTGGCATCGGGTTTGCATTAAGGAGGGTCGCGGCGATCGCAAGCACGATCCGCACCGGCCCAGGGGCAGCCTCCCCTGGACCAGATCCCATCCCCAAGACCCAGCGGCGGGCCGGATCCCCCCATTCCCTTCCGGCCCGCCGCTGCGTTTAACCCGAGACGATGCCCCCTCGGATCGGTAGGACAACGGTGGCAACCCGGGCGGAACGGTCGGTTCCGGCTCCGGTCTCGCCGAGACGTTCGGGAAGTAGCAGAGGTCGAGCCAGCCAGGCGACCTGCGGAGGCACCTCGCTGGCCATCCGTGAGCGGATGGGGGCGCGTTCGGGCGCCCCCATTCCCCTCCACCAGCCCGCCGACACGCGCGGGTTCCTCCCATCAGCGCGGACCGGGTAGTATTCCCCCAGAGTCACAACAATCCGAGACGCGCGATCCGGCCCCAACGGCCGTGCCCCGTGCCGTCCATCGGGAGGTGCAGAACGCCGCGCGATACCAATGGAGCCGCCCATGAACCCCACCCCAGCTCGGACCGGGTCTGTGCCGCCGTCCCGTCTTCCCACCGGTGTGCCAGGTCTCGACGCGGTCCTCGGCGGGGGGTTCCTCGTCGGCGACGCCTACCTCGTTGTGGGGCCGCCCGGTTCGGGCAAGACGACCCTCGGCAATCAGCTCGCCTTCGCCCACGCCCGGGCGGGCGGCACCGCCCTCGTCGTCACGCTGCTGACCGAAACCCACGACCGGATGCTCGGGCACCTGCGCACCTTCGGCTTCTTCGACCCGTCCATCGCGGGCGCCGGGGTCCGCTACCTGAGCCTGCTCACCGACCTGGAGGCGGGCGGCGTCGACGGGCTGCTGGAGGGGTTGCGGCGGGCCGTCCGCGAGGCGGGCGCCACCTTGCTCGTCATCGACGGCACCTCTGCCGCCGAGGCGATCGCGCCCTCGGCGATCGCCTACGGACGGTTCGCCGCGGGATTGCAGGTCCGCGCCGGATATGCCGGCTGCACCACCGTGCTCCTCTCGACCGGGCGCTCGGAGGGGGCCAGCGCGATAGCCCCGCAGGTCGACGGCGTGCTGGAGCTCTCGCTGGAGGCCGCCCACACCCGGGAGGTCCGCCGTGTGCGGGTCGCCAAGCTGCGCGGGTCGGCCCACCTCAACGGCTGGCACCGCTTCGCGATCGCCGAGGGAGGCGTCGAGGTCTCCCCTCGGCTGGAGGCGGCACTACACGGCACGGCGCCGCAGACGCTGGGGGTGGCGGATCGCCACCCCCTCGGCGTCGCCGGGCTGGACGCCATGCTGGGCGGCGGCCTCCAGGACCGGTCCGCCACGCTGGTCCTCGGCACGCCGGGGGCCGGCAAGACGATCCTGGGCCTGCACTTCCTCGCCGACGGGGCACGCCGGGGCGAGCCGGGGCTGGTGGCGTGCTTCCACGAGACGGCGGACGGGCTGGTGGCCACGGCGGAGGGGGCCGGGATCGACCTCGCGCCGCACGCCGCGTCCGGCCTGGTGCGGGTGCTGTGGCGGGCGCCGGTGGAGCTCTCGCCAGACGCGTGGGCGTGGGAGCTGCTTGCCACCGTGGAGGAGCACCGGCCGGAGCGCCTGGTGATCGACGCCTTCACCGACGTGGCCCAGTACTTCGACCACCCGGGTCGGCAGGTGCCATTCCTGACGGCGCTGACGACAGAGCTGCAAGCCCGGGGCGTCACGACGCTGGTCAACGCCGAGCTCGACGCTTACGCCGGCCCGAGCCTGCTGCCGCCCATCCCGGCGGTCTCGGCCGCGCTGGACAACGGCGTGTTGCTGCGGACGGCGGAGCTGGGCTCGCGCCTGGTGCGGGTCGTCTCGGTGCTCAAGACCCGCCAGATCGACTTCGACCACGCGATCCGGGTGTTCTCCATCGGGGAGCGGGGCATCGACGTCGGCGGCGTCGTCGATGCGGAGGGGGGGCTGCTGACCGGCGAGGCGCACGGGCCCGGCCCCCTCCGGCAGCCCGACGTCAGCTAGGGCACGCGGCGTGCGCTAGCCGAGGGATGAAGACCATCCTGGTCGTCGAGGACGAGGCGCCCATCCGCGAAGTGCTCGCCGAGATCCTCCGCGACGAAGGGTACGCGGTCCTCGTCGCGTCGAACGGGGCCGTCGCCCTCGTGGTGGTTGCGGAGCGGCGGCCCGACCTGGTACTCACCGACGCGATGATGCCGGGGTTGGACGGGCTGGGGCTCCTGCGGCGGCTGCGGGCGGACCCCCGCACCGCGGCGATCCCGGTGGTCGTGACGAGCGCGGCGCTGCGCCCGGGCTCCGCGGACCTCGACGGGGCGGCGTTCCTCGCGAAGCCGTACGACCTGGACGACCTGCTGCGGGCGGTACGCGACGGGCTACGCGGCTGACGGAGCATATCCGGCCGGCGCCGGGCGGTGGGACGGCACGGTGGGCCGAGACGCTGAAGGTCGTGACGCGGGTCGTGCGGTATGGCAATGGGCCATCCTGGCGGCCCGTGGCGATCCGGTCGGCGGGGCCGTGATCGGGCAGGGCGCCGGATTCGCAGTGTACCGGGCGCTGGACGGCGGCGCGGATTACGGGACCGGCGGCTCCAGGGCCACGTCCTCGAGGTTCGGCGGATAGGGGTCGATGGCCCACTCTTCGGTCGGTTCGGTCGGGGAGGCCGCGCCGGAGGGCAGGACCAGGGCGTAGTGCCGCCCGTCGGAGCCGAGCACGAGGAGCCGGTCCGGATTGTCGCGGTGTTCGCCGATCACGGAGTAGACGGTGGGCATGGGCGGGGCTCCGGCGTGTCTAGCGGGATCTCGACACGTGTCATACGCAGGGTCGGTGCCAGGACTCCTGTCACCCAGGACGGATCGACAGCAACCGACGCCGCCACCGCCGCCGGACGCATGATCCCAGCCATTCCGCCGTCCGACGCGACGCCCTCGCTACTGTCTGCTTAATGCGCAGGCTACGGATTCCGGGACATCTCGCCAGCAGATGGCACGGTCCCTGCCTATGGCTCGGCGGCGTGACGGCGGCGTCACTACCTACGAGCGCCGGATTGGCGCGCCAATCGAAGGGACACTCCATGAGCGATTCCACCAAGAACCGGGTCGAGGGCACCCTGGACAAGCTGAAGGGCGAGGGCAAGGAGCAGCTCGGCCAGGCGACCGACGACAAGCGGACGCAGGGCGAGGGCGTGCTCGACCAGGCCCAGGGCGAGGGCAAAAAGGGCATGGCCGACGTGAAGGACAAGGCCGGCGACCTGCTCAAGAAGGTCACCGGCGGCAACTAACACGATGAGCGATTCCTGATACGGCCGTAGGGGCGGCGCCATCCGGAAAGCCGGGTGGCACCGCCCCTCGGCCCCGAACTCAGTAGGAGGACGACATCATGGACAACCGCACCCAGATCGAGACCGGCATGACGGTCTTCGGCTCCGACGGCGACAAGGTGGGCAAGATCGTCGGCTTCGAAGGGGAGTACTTCGTCGTCGAGAAGGGGTTCTTCTTTCCGTCCGACCACTACATCCCGACCTCCGCCGTCGCCAGCACCGACTCGGACAATGTCTACCTGACAGTCACCAAGGACGAGGCCCTCAGTCAGGGCTGGGACCGCCATCCGGAGGGCTGGGTCGACGAGCGGACTGACACCAACCTGGAGGCCGGCTACGCCCGGGCCGACGCCGCGGACCGCGGGTCCGTCTCCGTCGCGGCCGGAGGCGAGGCGCTGCGCGTGCCCGTCTACGAGGAGGACATCGCCGCCGTCACGCGCGACGTGGAGCGCGGCGCGATTCGGATCGAAAAGGAGCTTGTCACCGAGGACCGCTGATCATGGACATCCTCGGCCATACCCAGATGAGCACGACGATGGACCTCTACGCGCACATCCTGCCGGCGGCGAAGCGCGAAGCGGCAAACGCGATGGACGCCACGTTCGGTCGCCGAACGGAGGCGAGTTGATGGCTTCCAGGTACTTTGGCTGTCAAGTTGGCTGTCAGAAAACAAAAAAGGCGGGCGGAGGTTCGCCGACCTTTCTGGATATTTGGCTTTGGCAAGCCATAGTGATTGGGCTGGGGTGCAGGGATTCGAACCCCAACTACCTGTTCCAGAGACAGGCGTCCTACCGTTAGACGACACCCCAATCGAACCGAGTTTACCACTCTGAGGGTGGGCCGTCCAACGACGTCGTTGCTTTACGGCTTAGCGGTTGGAACCGATTTTCAAGGCCCAAGGTGTATGCAGCTATAGCAAACGGAGTCTAGCCCGGCGGCAGAGGTTGAACGAGGACAACATCGTCCAAGTTGCCTTTCAACGTCGCGAAGGCCGCCGCCACGGTGTTCCGGGCGAGGACCAAGGCCGTCACTGGGCCGGTACCGCCTGGAACCGGAGTAATGGCACCGGCGATTGGCAGGAGGGCATCGAAGTCGGCGTCGCCGACGATCCGGTCCCCGACGACGTTGACGCCGAAGTCGATCACCGTCGCGCCCGAGTGGACCATGTCTGCTGTGAGGAGGCCGGCATGGCCGGCGGCGACGGCGACAATGTCCGCCTCTCGACATATCCCCGGCAGGTCGACCGTCTGGCGGTGACAGATGGTGACGGTGGCGTGGCGTTGAGTTAGGAGCGCCGCGAATGGGCGCCCGACGACGTTCGATCTCCCGATGACGGTCACCCGCTTGCCGGCGAGTTCGATTCCGTAGTGGTCGAGCAGTTCGATCCCGCCTTGCGGGGTACTTGGCCGTAACGAAGGCAAACCCATGTGAAGCCGGCCGGCGTTGGTCGGTGTGATCCCATCGACATCTTTCATAGGAGAGAGGTGTTCGAAGACGAGGTCGGAGGTGAGCGGTTCCGGGAGTGGCATCAAGACCAGAATGCCGGTCACCGACGGATCGCGATTCAGCTCCCCGATCTGCTCGGTGAATGTTGTCGCATCGATCGACAACGGAAGATCGACCGGTCTGTGGCCTATGCCTACCCGAGCGAACGTGCGAGCGATTGACGATCGATAGGCGCGAGCAGAACCGTCGTCACCGACAAGCACGGTCGCGAGCAGAAGTGGGTGAGCTCCCTGGACTTCCAGATCGGAGATCCATCCATTGATGTTTGCCCGGAGATGATCTGCGAGGGCGGACCCTCGAAGAATTTCGGCCGCCATACTTTCTTGAAACTCCCTCTTGCCAGCTGATCTCGTTATGCCCTACGGACAATATATCGATGCTGCCCCAGACGCTGCCCCGGTAGGCAGTTTTTAGTGTTTGGGTCTACTGATCAACTAGCAAGAGTAACCCACAGGACAACCCGAACCGTTCTGGCACCAAGTCGGCTTGACTCGCCGCGTGCCGAATCATCAATTCGATGCCACGCGATCAGCGGTGACGAACGCCTCCGGATGTCGTTTCCCCGTGTCAGGAAACGAGAACGTGGGAGCTCGACGACGCTCTCAGACGCCCCAGAATGTCAATCGGGAGCCAATCCCACCACAGCTCAAGCCACTTAACGACACCAGTAACGGCGCACTGTCACTATAACGACAGTGGAGACCGCTCTTGGTGGACAGTTTCACGCTAGTGTCGTTACGGACCACCTAATGGCGGATGATGTGGATAGTGACAATATTGCCTTGACTTGCATGCAAGTGACAATTACAATCATGACAGAAAGTCACCAGCGGGTGGTGACAGGCTGGCGAAGCGGGGCCAGCACGAAGTCATGTCGGGGGATGAGATGGACACGGCAATTGGATTGGATCGGCTGCAGGGAACGTCGTTCGGTGCGACGCTCAAGCGCTTCCGGGAAGTGGGCAGGGTGTCCCAGAGCAAGCTGGCGGAACGCGCCGGGTTCGATCACAGCTACGTCAGCCGGCTTGAGAGTGGAGCCCGCACGCCTACCCGCGAGGCCGTGGTTCAGCTCGCCGAGGCGCTCGGTTCGGACGCGACCAGACAGGACGAACTGCTCGCGGCGGCGGGGTTCATGCCACGTGAGGTCAGCAGCCTGCTGACCGGCGAGCCAGAGGTCACCGAGGTGCTCGGTCTTCTGCGCGACGATGCGGTGCCGGAAGCCTTCCGGGACAATGTCCGCGCCGTCCTTCGGCTCCTGGCGGAACAGGCACGCATGACCGTTGCTAAGGACTCTGTCGTCAGCTACGCCTCAGTTGCCGCCTAGCGCGGGACCCGCCTGGTTTCGGCGACGTCCCCCGAACGGATGCCGAAATCACTGAAGCATGTTCGATCTAAGTATCGGTTTGAGTTCGCTGATCGCCCCCGCACTTCAATCAATCATGTACGGCCCGTTGGTGCACCCGCGATCGCACCGACGGGCCGTTTCCGTCCCCCTTACACCCAGGACGAATCGGCGGAAGCAGGGCATACTACGGATCCCCGTACGTACAGCTACTGGGAGGGACCGCGTGGCGGAGTTCGCTCATCTTCATCTTCATACTGAGTATTCGCTCCTCGACGGCATGGGCCGGATCGGGGAGTATGTCGCTCGCGCCCAGGAGACCGGTCTTCATCATCTCGCCCTGACCGACCATGGGGTGATGTACGGCGCGCTCGAATGGCACAAAGCGGCAACCAAGGCCGGGCTTCACCCGATCGTCGGGATCGAGGCCTACTTGGCCGAAGGCAGTATGAAAAATCGGGAGCGCAAGAGCTACCACCTGCTCCTGCTTGCCGAGAACGAGGTCGGATACCGGAATCTCCTGCGCCTTGCGAGCAAGGCGAGCCTGGAGGGGTACTACTATCGGCCCCGAATCGATTTGGAGTTGTTGTCCGAGCTGTCGGAGGGCATCATCGCTACCTCAGCCTGCCTGGGCGGACCGGTGGCCAACAACTTCCTCCACGGTCGCCCCGACCTGGCCCGGGATTATGCCGAAAAGCTGACCGACATCTTCGGCAAGGACCGGTTCTTCATCGAGATCCAGGATCATGGGATCAAAGAGCAAATTCAGACCAACCGCGAATTGATCCCGCTGGCCAAGGAGATGGGCCTTTCGCTCGTCGCGACCAACGACGTTCACTACTGCTTTGAAGACGACGCTCCCGCTCAGGACATTCTGGTCTGCGTGCAAACGAACACCACGATCAACGACACGAAGCGCCTAAAGTCGGAAAGTAATCAGCTCTATTTGAAGTCCCCTGAGGAGATGTATCGGGTTTTCGGAGAGATCCCGGAGGCCCTCACCAACACGGTCAGGATCGCCGAACGCTGCAACCTCGATCTCGGTTTCAAGGGCTACCACTTGCCATCCTTTGACGTGCCCGAGGGCGTCACCGGTGAGCAGTATCTCGAGCAGCTCTGTCGCGAAGGGGTCCGGCGCAAGTATGGCCATGACGGCGGAGAAATAGGCGAGCGTCTCGCCTACGAACTCAGCGTCATCACCGAGATGGGTTTCACCAACTACTTCCTCGTGGTATGGGATTTCGTCAGATTTGCAAAGGAAAGTGGAATCCTGGTCGGACCCGGGCGCGGTTCGGCCGCCGGCAGCATCGTGACGTACTCGCTCGATATCACCGCGCTCGACCCACTGAAGTACGACCTCATCTTCGAGCGCTTCCTCAATCCGTCCCGGATCTCGATGCCCGATATCGACATTGACTTCGCAGATGATCGCCGGGCGGAAGTGATCGACTACGTCGTGCGCAAATACGGCGACGACCGGGTCGCTCAGATCGTCACCTTTGGAACATTGGCGGCGAAGGCGTCGGTTCGCGACGTGGGCAGGGCGATGGGTTGGAGCTTTGCCGACACCGACCGCATTGCCAAGCTGATTCCGGTGGGCCCAGGCATCACCATCGATAGCGCGATGGAGAAGGTGCCGGAACTGCGCAAGCTCTACGAGAGCGATCCAGCCGCTCGGGATGTGATCGATACCGCCCGCAAAGTGGAAGGTGTCGCCCGCCACGCGTCGACGCATGCCGCGGGCGTTGTGATCTCACGGGACCCGTTGGTGGAGCACGTTCCGCTGCAGCGGGCAGGCGGCAAGAGCGAAGGTGACATAACGACCCAATACCCGATGGGTCAGCTTGAGGACATCGGGCTCCTCAAGATGGACTTTCTGGGCCTAAAGACGCTGACGCATCTCCAGAAAGCCGTGGATCTGGCTAACCGTCGTGGGCACGACATATCCCTGGAGGCGATTCCGCTCGACGATCCGAACTCCTACGATCTGCTCTGCCGAGGCGAGACGGTTGGCATCTTCCAGTTAGAAGGTGGCATGACCACCAGGATGACCATCGACGTTCAACCGCGGTGCTTCGAAGACCTGATCGCGTTGATGGCGCTCATCCGGCCAGGGCCGATGGAGATGGCGCCGGATTACATCGAGCGAAAGCACGGCCGGACGCCCATCGAGTACATGCATCCCGAGATGGAACAGGTGCTGCAGGAGACCTATGGCATTGCCCTCTATCAGGAGCAAGTGACCCGCATCGCCAACGTGATTGCTGGGTTCTCGATGGCCGAAGGCGATGCCCTTCGCAAGGCAATGGGCAAGAAACTCCCGGCGGAGATGGCGAAGTATCGCGAGCGGTTCGTAAACGGCGCGGTTGAGCACGGGCTGCCAAGGAATCTGGCCGGCGATATCTACGACAGAATCGAGCGGTTCGCTGGCTACGGCTTCAACAAGGCCCACAGCGCCGCGTACGCCGTGATTGCCGCCCAAACCGCCTACATGAAGGCCAACCATCGGGTCGAGTTCATGGCGGCCCAGATGTCGACCGATACGGGGAACACCGACAAGATCGTCTTCAATGCGGTCGAGTGTAAGAGATCCTCAATCGAGGTCCTTCCTCCGGACATCAACAAGAGTGACTGGGAGTTCGAAGTCGAGGAGACATCACCCGAAACGTTCGCCGTCCGTTTTGGCCTGGGCGCGGTCAAGAACGCGGGCGAAGGCGCGATCCGCTCGATCGTTGCCGCGCGACAAGTCCTGCCGACTCAGGCGTTTGCTGATCTCGATCAGTTCTGCGACACAATCGATTGGAAGATCGTCAATCGGCGAGCGGTAGAGTCGTTAGCGAAGTGCGGGGCGCTGGATTGCCTGGGCGCGCGCTCGGTCGTTCTCGCGCGCCTGGAATCGGCGATAGCGGCTGCCCAGGCGCGCCAGAAGGCGAGCGCAAAGGGCCAGATCGGGATGTTCGATGCCGTGGGTCGGCGCGACCGTAGCGTTGACGGCACCGGTCACGATGGCGGTCGAGGCGCCCGCGATCCCGAGTAGCCAGTTGCTTGCCTGGGAGAAGGAGTTGCTTGGGCTCTATTTGAGCGACCATCCACTTTCAGAAATCATCGGGTCGGGGCGCGTCACCGGCAATACGCTGATTGTGGAGCTGAAAGAGCGCACCCCTGGGTCAAAGGTCAAGATTGTCGGAATGTTGGCCGGGATCCGCAGGATCACTACACGGCAAAATCGGACGATGGCGATCGTCGACCTTGAAGATCTGACCGGCAACATCGAGCTCGTCATGTTCCCTGACTGTTACGACCAGCACGGCGACGTTCTGGAGAGTGGGGCAATCCTGGAAGTTACAGCAAAGCTCGAGCTACGCAATGAGCAGCTCCAGCTAGTGTGCGAGACGGCGACGGACGAACTGACAATGGCAGCGGCAAAGCCGACGTCCGCGCGCACTGTACATGTCCGGCTAAGGACGTCAGAGAGCTATTGGGACGACGTAAACACGATGAATGACGTGATCGCGATTCTCAAGCGCCATGAAGGTGACGACGAAGTACTTGTGCATCTGCCAGTTGACGGCGACTGGGTCGTTTTCCGGTCGCGTTCGTACCGGGTGGATTGGAATGACGTGCTGGCCGCGGAGCTCAAGCGTCAACTAGGATCGGAGCACGTTCGATTTGAGGAGCGGCGATTGGCATCGTAATTGCCGCGTGTCCACGCAACATATCCCAGAGAGTCTAGATCCGAGCCAAGCGAGTAGGCGAGATTAGTGGTCCGCCTGATCGCCGTCGAACTCAATCGATGGGCCGGTCGCGCGGGTAAGTTGCCTGAGGCTGGTGGCTGGATTGTCGGCAAGGACGAGCAGGCCGTCGCCCGGTCTCATCATGGTCAGGCCACGAGCGATCGCAGTTCGTTCCGACTTCGTATGGACGACGACCATCGCGCGCTCGGCTATGTCTATACCCAGGCGAAGGAACTTGATTCGGTCGGCGGCAAGGGTCTCGGAGTGTAGAACGATCGCGTCGGCGCCGCGGGCGATCAAACGCCCGACCTCGGTGAGGTCATCGGCTGGGACTTCCCGGAGTTGTCCACAGACGACGATCGTGCCGCCCTGTGGACGCTGGCGCATGGCTCGAAGAATTGGTCGGAGATACCAGGAGGGTGTGGGGCGATCGACGATAGCAATGCCGTGGGCGTAGGCAATCTGGTTGAACGAACCTGGCAATGAGTTTGGGATCTCGAACTTCGCGACGACTGGACCGCTTACGTGGGGCGGAATCCCACAGATCTCGGCAATCAGGATGGCCGCTAGCGCGTTTTGGACCTGGAAGCTTGCCAGCCCACCGAGCGCGAACGGAAGTTCATCTTGACTGACGACGGTCAGTGGTCGCCGTGGCCGTGCCGACAACAAGTTGCTTGTTCGCTATCCATCCCGCTCGACCGCCTTCAGCGAGGTGCACACGGACCAACGGGGCATCGTGGCTGAGGGCGAAGAGGGTAGCGGGCGCGTCATACTCAACCTCGGTCCCCGCTACGGCGAAGTCGTCGCCGTTGAGGACCAGGGCACCGTCGACCCGGCTCGCCGAACGGACTCGCGCGTAGGCTTTGACGGCCAACTGAGTTTCTGCTTGGATCATGCAGCGGTCATTGTTGACGCAGATATTCGTCACCGCGACGACCGGGTACGCAGAGGCCGGCAGGCCGACCGCATTGACCGTCGGCCAGTCCAGTTCCTGGATGACGACGTCCAACGTGTTGCCTGCGAGCCGCCGGAGGCAACTCTCCCAGGCGGCGAGCTCGCTGGATTGACGCCTGCCGCGGATCTCGATGCCCGCGTCAGTCCAGGTCGCAACGCGTAAGCCAGCTGCAGTAAATATTGCGTCAAGCAATCGGATCACGGTGCTCTTGCCGCGCGACCCGGCAACGCCAATGACGGGCAGCGCACCTTGGCGCACTACACGCTGTCGCCAGGAGCGAAACGACTCCGGGAACTCCGTGGCAGAGGCGCTCATGACCGCGCCTCTCCGATATCTTCGAGCCAAGTGGTCAAGATTGGGGCAATTTTTCGGTAAGCATCGGCCCGGTGACTAATCTGGTTCTTTTGCTCGAGCGTGAGTTGGGCCATCGTCAGCCCATTTGTGAGCCTAAAGAGGGAGTCGTAGCCGAATCCATTCGTGCCAATCTCTTCAAAGCCGATCGAACCGGCGCAGGTGCCATCGCGATACTCGACGAGACCGTCGGGACGGGCCAGTGCGACCGCGCAACGGAACCGCGCGGTTCGCCGGCTCGCCGGGACATCTCGCATCTCGGAGAGGAGTTTTCGCCGGTTCCTAGCATCGTCGCTGGGTTCGCCGGCGTACCGGGCGGATCGTATACCGGGTGCTCCTCCCAGTGCGTCGACCTCCAGACCCGAGTCGTCCGCAATGGTGATAAGTCCAGAGGATCGAGCGGCGAACGTTGCCTTCCGCGTTGCTATTTCGCCGAAGGAATCTCCCTCTTCCGGTGGAAGCTCAATGGAGAAGTCCGCGAGCGTTAGAACCTCAACTCCGAAGGGGAGAAACGCAAGCAGTTCGATGCGCTTGCCAGGATTCGACGTGGCCAGGAGCAACGATGATCCCGCCATCGATTCAGCCTCTCGATCAGGTGGCGCCGGGTACGGTCGTGGCTCGATGGCCGATCCGGCAGGTTGAAGACGCGACGAGCGTTCTCAGTCGTCGCCCGCGCGATCTCTGTCAGCGACACACCGCGAAGGTCGGCCAGGCGCTGGGCGATAAAGGGGATGTTGGCCGGCTCATTTCGCTTGGTCTTGATTCCATTTGGCGTGAGGTAGGGAGCATCGGTCTCCAGCAAAATGCGATTCGCCGGGACCTCGGCCAGAACCTCTCGTACCTGCTGCGCCGCACCGCGGGTCATCAGGCCTCCAACTCCGAAATAATACCCGCGATCGATCCCCAGTTGCCCGAGCGTCCAGCTTCCGTCGAACGAATGGAGCACAACGGCCAGGTCCTGCGCGGCTTCTCGCAATACCCGGGTGCAGTCATGTTCCGCGGAACGCTGATGAATGACGATCGGCAGTCGCAGTGTTCTCGCCAATTCGATTTGGGCCCGAAACGATCGTTCTTGTTGGGCAGCGTCAAACCCCGGTCGAAAGAAATCGAGGCCGATCTCTCCCACCGCTACGGCATTGACCTGCTGAATTGCATTGCTAAGGTCGTCGATGGTGGATGTGCCGAATTCGTCTGTGTGTCCAGGGTGGAGGCCGACGGTTACAGAGATCATGGGATATGTCATTTGAATTGCAGCCGAACTCGCCCACCGGCTTGGCCGGTAGGCGATGTTCACGAATTGCTCGACACCTCGATTCGTCGCTCGCTCAATGACCGCACCAATGTCGTCGGCAAAGGCGTCCTCGTCGAGGTGGATATGGGTGTCGATGAATGTGGCCCCGCCGCCCGCGGGGTCGACATCGAGTCCTGCCCTGGTTTCCGATTCAATCACTTCACCGTCACACTCTTTGCCAGGTTGCGCGGCTTGTCCGGATCATTCCCGCGGAGCAGGGCGACTTCGTATCCGAGCATTTGGGCCGGCAACGCCTGCACCAGCGGTGCGGCGTCTCCGACATCCGGGGTCGGCAAATGGACATCGAAGACCGGATCATCGTCGGGTCCGATCCCAATGATATAGCCGCCCCTGCTGCGCAACTCCATCGCCCCGGACAGGATGTCCGCCCGCGTCTCGTCATTTGGAGCGTACACGACGCACGGCGTACCTGACGTCACAAGCGCGATGACGCCGTGCTTGAGTTCACCGCCGGCGAAGCCCTCCGCGTGAATGTAGCTAACTTCCTTGATCTTCAGCGCCGCTTCGAGCGCCGTTGGGTAGGAGAGTCCTCTACCAATCACAAAGAGGTGGTCACTGGCCGAGACGCGTCGGGCAATCGACCGGACCTGATCCACCCAGGATGGCGACAGCATCTGACGTATGCCCTCTGCAGCCGCAAGCACCGTTGACTCTCCTTGTTCATAGGTGCCCGCCACCGAATGCGCCGCTAGCAGCAAGGCTGCAACCTTCGCCGAGTACGCCTTCGTTGACAGTACGCATTGCTCCGGCCCTGCCTGGAGGTGGACCCGCAATTCGACCATGCGGTCCAAGGTTGAGCGCCTGGCGTTTACCAGTGCCCCAAGGCGGGCGCCGCGGCGCTGGGCTGCCAGCATTCCCTCGATGATGTCGGCGGTTTCGCCGCTCTGCGATAGGGCAACAACCAGTGACTCTGGCGTTAGAAAGTGCTCCTGATACTTGAACTCGGAGCCGAGAACGAAGTTGACATGTATTCCGGCGATACGGCTGAACAGGTATGCCCCTGTCAATGCCGCATATGATGCCGTCCCACACCCGACCAGAAACGTCCCGCGCGATGACCTAATCGCATCCGCAAAGGCTTCAATCTGCTTCCTCCCGGTTCGAACCAGACGATCGAGGACTTCAGGCTGCTCGGCTATTTCCTTGGCCATGAAATGGGGGTAATCGCCGAGATCCGGTGAGATATTGTCCAGATCTAGTGGCATAAACTCGGGCGTGAGCGGCGTCATAGTCCGCCGGTCGAACAGCTCCACGCGAGCCTTCCGCAGGCGGACCAAGTGATGGTCTTCGAGAAAGAGAAGGCGGTCGGCGTGGTCCCGAAGAGCCAGCGCATCGGATGCGATCGTGGCAGCGGTGCCATTCGCACCAACCACCAGAGGAGAGACCGACTTAGCGGCGACCAATTCCTTGCTTTTGGTGTCCATGACGATGACGGCGTTTAAGCCATGCAAAAGCGAGAAGACGTTTCGCAAGGCGATCGTCAGTTCTGATCCGATCGCCAATTCCTCTTCTAGGAGGTGTGCCACGACTTCGGAATCCGTCTCGGACTGAAAGACATGGCCTCGGGCAAGCAGGTCATTCCGCAGTTCGCGGAAGTTTTCGATGATCCCATTGTGAATGACAGCCAGGCGCCCACTGCAGTCGAGGTGTGGGTGAGCATTGGCGTCGGTTACCCCACCATGCGTCGCCCACCGTGTGTGTCCAAATGCAATGTCCGTGGGGGGAAACTCCGGCGCGGCAGTGCCAATCTTCCCGATGCACTTCTGGACATCGATCTGATCACCAATGCCAACCGCAACTCCCCAGGAATCGTAGCCTCGATACTCGAGCGTCTTCAGCGCCGCGAGGACCTTCGGTCCAACGTTCCCAGTCTCGCCGACGTACCCAAAAATGCCGCACATTCCAGTTGATACTCCCGTGCACACCCAGAGGCGCGGGCGATGATTGCCCGCGCTGACGCGGCGAATGACGATGACTTCGGCACGGGCATACCTGCACCGAGTTCACGCGCGATCCGCACCTGAACCTGGTGGCACGTTGAGAGAACCAGTGAAGAAAGGGAATGCACATCGCCGGAGCGATTGTCGATCGATCACTCGATCGATTTGGACTCGGGCGTTACGACCGTGCCAGCCGGAGAGCCATCCGCCGAAGGGTTCGATCGGCTCCCACCTCGTCAACTCGCGGCCTCCGCGCGAGTCCCGGCGCTTGAAATCACAAAAACTATTCGGTCTCATCCAACGTGCCGGTTACCAGTCCAGCGGATTCATTGTAGCCAGCACGTTCACCCACCACAAGGTACCGCGGTACCTCGTATGTCCTATCCGCCGAGAGGGGTATACTTCAGCCGACGAGGCCGTCACCCCCGCGTGTTCGACGCCGCGAACCGACTCGAGACGATACGCCGGAGGAACCGGGCGTTGATCGGCCGATACACCCGACCGGAAATGGGACAAGTCTGGAGCGACGAGGCGAAAAATCGCCGCGTGGCTTCGCGTCGAGGTCGCGGTCTGCGAGGCCTGGACCGTGCGCGGAAGAATTCCCGCCGCGGCAATGGAGGTCATCCGCGACGCCCGCTGCGATATCGAGCGGATGCGGGAGATCGAGCGGGAGACTGATCACGATGTGATCGCCTTTCTGCGCGCTACGGGCGAGACCATTGGTGACGCGGCCCGCTACGTCCATCATGGCCTGACGAGTTCGGATGTGGTCGACACCGGCCTCGCTATCCAGACGACTGAAGCCGGGTTGCTCCTCGATCGCGGGCTCACAGACCTGATCGAGATCGTCGGCCGGAAGGCAGTTGAACACAAAGACACCATCATGATCGGAAGGACCCACGGGGTCCATGCCGAACCGACGACGTTCGGACTAAAGCTCGCAGTCTGGTACGACGAACTACGCCGCCATCGGCGCCGTCTTGATCTTGCTCGCGAAGACATGGCAGTCGGCAAGATTTCCGGTGCGGTCGGTACGCACGCCCACGTTCCGCCAGACGTCGAGACCGAGGTCTGCGCGGCGCTCGGGCTCAAAGCCGCTCCCGCGTCGACCCAAGTTTTGCAGCGAGACCGGC
Organism: uncultured Chloroflexia bacterium; assembly: GCA_963849635.1. Lineage (GTDB taxonomy): Bacteria > Chloroflexota > Chloroflexia > Thermomicrobiales > UBA6265 > CAVRUD01. The sequence continues at coordinate 34,748 of CAWKIA010000018.1, forward strand.
ACGCATTCTTCCTTGCTGTTCTCTCCGGAATCGGCGCTACACTCGAAAAGTTCGCAGTCGAGATTCGCCACCTGCAACGAACCGAGGTCCGAGAAGCCGAGGAACCGTTCGCGCCGGGCAACCAGGGCTCGTCGGCAATGCCGCACAAGCGGAATCCACATGAGTCGGAACGGGTCTCCGGGCTAGCGCGGCTCCTCCGCGGCTACGACGCGGTTGCCGCCGAGAACGTTGCCCTCTGGCACGAGCGGGACATCAGCCATAGCTCCGCCGAGCGAATCATCTTTCCCGACGCCTGCATTGTGCTCGACTACCTCCTTCACCTCGTCGCCGAGGTCATCGGCGACCTGGTCGTCTATCCGGACCGAATGCGAACGAACCTCGATCTCACGGGTGGACTCATCTTCTCGCAGCGTGTCTTACTCGCTCTTGTTGATGCGGGGATGGACCGTCAGGCTGCGTACAAAGTCGTTCAGGGCCATGCGCTGGCGGCCTGGGACGGCGGAACTCCGTTCCGGGAGGCATTGGCGGACGACCCGCGAGTCACCGCGCTCCTTCCGGTAAACGAGTTACATGCGCTCTTCGACCCGTCGGACCAGCTCGTCCATATCGATGACGTCTTTCGGCGCCTGGGATTACTTGATCCAGTCGGTGCGGTTTCAATGGCCCCTCCATCAAGAGCCGGCGTGTCGTGAGCCCTACACCTGTCCAGATCGAGACGCTTCCGCTTTTTCGCCGAGGCAAGGTTCGCGAGACATATGACCTGGGCGACAACCTACTCATGGTCGCCTCAGACCGGCTGTCAGCGTTCGATGTCGTGCTCCCGAGCACCATCCCGGGAAAGGGCGTCCTGCTCACCCAGCTTTCACATTTCTGGCTGGAGAGGACGCGGCACATCGTTCCCAACCATTTCGTCTCCTCCGACATCACTGGCGTAGTCGCCACTGATCCGCTGTCAGATATCGACAACCGGGCGATGATCGTGCGCAAGGCGGAAAGAATCGACATCGAGTGTGTGGTTCGTGGCTACCTTGCCGGGTCAGGCTGGAAAGAATATCTAGCGCAGCAAACGCTGGCCGATCGGGCTCTACCCGCGGGCCTACAGCAATGTGAACGTCTCCCCGAACCCGTTTTCACCCCAGCGCTGAAGAACGACCACGGCCACGACGAGAACGTTTCGATCCAAGTTCTGGACTCGGCCGTCGGTCCAGTTCTTTCCCAGCAGCTCCAGGAGATCAGCCTGGCCCTCTACCGCTTCGCGGCTGATCAAGTGGCCGCACGCGGCCTTATTCTCGCCGATACGAAGTTCGAATTCGGCTTCATCGATGGCACGCTCACACTCATCGATGAAGCACTCACGCCGGACAGCTCCCGGTATTGGGACGCTTCCACCTATCTGCCCGGAAGAGATCAAGACAGCTACGACAAGCAGTTCGTGCGCGACTGGCTGATCGAATCAGGTTGGAATCGTGAACCACCAGGCCCGGTACTTCCAGATGAGGTCATTGCTGGGACTCTGTCCCGATATCAAGCGGCGTTCGAACTGATCACCGGCCAACAGGTTGAGCAGTACATCGAATCAAATCGGAGGAACGGGTGACAGCAGCGTCGTCAGTTTTGGGGCAACACTCCTGGATTGCCGAGGTCATCGTCGTGCCGAAGCCCGGTGTCAACGACCCTCAAGGCGAAGCAATCCACGGCGGCATTCGCTCACTCGGATTCACCTCGGTGGTCGGTGTTCGTTCAGGCCGGTACTTTCGCCTGCAGTTGACCTCGACCGACGAGGCTTCGGCGGCAACTGAAGCCAACGAGATGTGCGAGCGCCTGCTTGCCAACCCGGTCATTGAAACCTTCACCGTTGCAATCCGCCCGGGAGCGTCAGACGCGGTCGCCGGAGGTTCCGTATGAGTTTGACTGGAAATAAGGGCCCAGTCGTCGCGGTGATCAGCTTTCCTGGAAGCAACGGCGATAGCGATGCTGTTCATGCGTTCAATGAGAGCCTTGGCGTACGAGCCGCGCTCGTCGACTACCGCGAAACGTCACTCGATGACTATGCCGCGCTCGTGCTTCCGGGCGGATTCTCCTATGGGGACTACCTCCGGAGCGGAGCAATCGCCCGGTTCGCGCCGTCTATGGCAGCGGTCCGCCGGTTCGCTGACCGCGGTGGACCCGTCCTGGGAATCTGCAACGGATTCCAGGTCCTGACGGAAGCGCATCTCCTTCCGGGGGCACTCCTTCGCAATGCCACCCTGAAGTTTCATTGCCACTGGAGCCATATCAAGATTCGAGCAGGTCGAAACAGCCGTGGACATCCAACCTGGCCGTCGGCGAGACGTTGAGACTGCCGGTTGCGCACGGCGATGGGAGTTACTTCGCTGACGTCGAGACCCTCAATCGTCTTGAACAGACAGGCCGTGTGGTTGCGCGCTACGTCAATCCGCTGGGAGAACGAACCGACGAAGCAAACGTCAACGGATCGGTAAACTCGATTGCCGCAATTGCCAACGACCGCGGCAACGTCGTCGGGCTCATGCCTCACCCTGAGCGAGCCACCGAGACGCTCACCGGTGGAAGCGACGGCCTGAAGTTCTTGCAGTCGGTGCTCCATCTCCTGTCGGTCCCCGCATAGACCCGCATTTTCATGTGCCGTCACCGTTGATGTCGCCAATCGCAACGTCGGAGGAAATATCCGCAGTGTCGATCGCACCCGGAGCGTGGCGTGAAGTTGCGCTGAGTGATGACGAGTACGAGCGGATCGTCGACCTGCTTGGTCGCGAACCCAGGCCGGTAGAGCTCGGAATGTTCGGCGCGATGTGGAGCGAGCACTGCGGCTATAAGCATTCCGCCAACCACCTCCGCACCCTGCCTACCGAAGCGCCATGGGTCCTGCAAGGTCCAGGTGAAAACGCGGGCGCGATCGACGTTGGCGACGGTTTGGCGGTCGTCTTCAAGGTTGAGTCGCACAACCATCCCAGCGCGGTCGAGCCCTATCAAGGCGCCGCGACCGGCGTCGGCGGCATCGTGCGCGACATCTTCACGATGGGCGCCAGACCCGTTGCAGTCCTCGATGCCCTCAGGTTCGGCCCGCTCGACCGCCCGCGGAACCGTTATTTGCTCGGCAATGTCGTCGCCGGCATTGGCGGTTACGGAAACTCCCTCGGCATCCCGACCGTCGGCGGCGAGATATTTTTTGATGCGTCCTATGACGGGAATCCGATCGTCAATGCCATGTGCGCCGGCGTCGCCACACACGGCAGTCTGATGCGCGCCCGGGCAAGTGGACCGGGCAACATCCTGATGCTGATCGGCGCGGATACCGGCCGTGATGGCCTCCATGGAGCAACGTTCGCCTCGGTAGATGACCCGGAGGCGTCGCACCGCGGTGTCATCCAGGTCGGCAATCCATTCCTCGAGAAACTGCTGCTCGAAGCCTGCCTTGAGCTTCTCCAGGGCGACGACGTCGTCGCAATGCAGGATCTCGGCGCGGCAGGGCTAACGTCCTCCGTGGTGGAGTGCGCCAGCAGGGGAGGTGTCGGCGCCGAGATCGAGGTTGCTCGGGTTCCCCGGAGGGACCAGGGGATGAGCGCCTATGAGGTCATGCTCAGCGAAAGCCAGGAGCGGATGCTCCTCGTCGTTCGGCCGCAAGGCGTCGGTCGCGTTCGCGAGATCGTTGAGCGTTGGTCCCTCCATGCGAGCGAAATAGGGACGGTCACTGATGATGGGCAGGTTCGCGTTCTTGACGACGGCCTCGTCGCGGTCGAGGTTCCAGCCGAGCTATTCACCGATGCCTGTCCGCGCTATGACCGCCCGGCCGTCGAGTCGGAGTCGGTCGTTAGAGCTCGAGAACTGGACCCGAGGTCGGTGCCGGACATCGCTGCCGACCAGATCATTCCGACCCTGCTCAATCTGCTGAAGTCACCGAACATCGGCAGCCGCCGTTCGGTGTATGAGCAATACGACCACACGATCATGACGAATACTGTCGTCGAACCGGGAGCCGGCGACGCTGCCGTGATTCGCCTCAAAGGCACCAAGCGCGGTATTGCCCTCTCCATCGATTGCAATTCGCGCTACTGCTGGCTTGACCCGAACCTGGGCACGCGCCACGCGGTCGCCGAAGCCGCCAGAAACGTCTCGTGCGCCGGCGGGCGCCCCCTTGCCGCGACCAATTGTCTCAACTTCGGTAACCCCGAAAAGCCCGGGGGTTCCTATCAGTTGCGTGAGGCCGTGGCGGGGCTGGGCGCCGCCTGTCGCGCGCTCGGAATCCCGGTCGTTAGTGGCAACGTCAGCCTCTACAACGAAACAGCCGCGTCGCCGATCTTGCCTACTCCGACCGTGGGGGTCGTTGGCGTCCTGGACAATGTCTCGAACCACGCGACCATCTCGTGGCGCGAAGGCGATGAAATTCTTCTTCTCGGCGGCGGTGTTCCAACGTTGGGTGGATCCGAATACCTGTCGTGGGTGCACGGACTGGTGATTGGATCACCGCCAGCACTCGATCTCGATGCCGAAAAGAGACTTCTGGGGCTCGTCCAAGGCCTGATCGCGGATGGAATAACCCGCTGTGCTCACGATGTCAGCCTGGGCGGCGTCGCGGTCGCGCTAGCCAAGATGGCGATCCAGAGCCGCATCGGCTTCCTTATAGATTCCAAATTCAGCCAGATCGAGAGCGGTCGTCTCGATGAACACTGGTTCGGCGAGTCGGCGACGCGAATAATCGTGGCCGCTTCGGTGGGTCAGACAGCATTGATCCTCGATCATTGCGAGTCGGCGGGGATCCCCGCGGTACGACTGGGAATGGCAAAAGGTACTGCCCTCAGTTTCCCAGCCTGGGAGAAGTTTCAGTCGGTGAAGCAACAGCGAGATTCGAGTCGGCCCTAAACCCAGCGGAGTGAACGGACACTCTCATATGGTAAAGTTGACTTGAGGCTCGGTCGCGAAGTCACGGTCGCCCGCAGACGGGCGAGGGAGGCAAAATCTCGGCGATGTGGGACGACAAGCCGCACGAAGAGTGCGGAGTGTTCGGAATCTTCGCCCCAGGTGAAGATGTCGCCCGGCTTACGTTCTTTGGTTTATACGCCCTCCAGCATCGGGGCCAAGAGAGTGCCGGCATCGCCACATCCGATGGCAGCCGCATCTGGATTCGTACTCGAGTCGGCCTCGTCTCTCAGGCTTTCGCCGAGAACGATCTGCGCGACCTCCCCGGCCATATTGCCGTCGGTCACGCCCGCTACTCCACCGCTGGATCTTCAGCCGTCTGCAATGCCGGTCCTATTCTGGTCAAGAGCGAAATCGGGGATATTGCTGTTTCACATAACGGCAACCTCACAAATGCCTACGCCCGGCGCAAAGAACTCGAGGAAGCCGGCGAGCGCTTTGAGACATCGACCGACAGTGAAGTTCTCGCCCGCTTAATTGCCCTGGCGCCCGGCAAGGATCTAGTGGCGAAGATTCGCAACGCCATGCCGAAAATGGTCGGCGCGTACAGCCTGGCGGTGATGACGTCAGATCGCCTTGTGGCGGTTCGCGATCCAATGGGGGTGCGCCCGCTCTGTCTCGGCCGCCTCGGCGCCAGCTGGGTGATCGCCTCCGAGAGCTGCGCTCTGATGACGATTGGCGCCACGATGGAGCGCGAAGTCGAGCCTGGCGAAATCGTCGAAATCACTGCAGATGGGATGACTTCCCACGGCGTCGCCCGGACGGCTCCGCACGCAACATGTCTGTTCGAGTTGATCTACTTCGCCCGCCCAGACAGCCTCATTCATGGCCAACGTCTCCATATCGTCCGCCAGCGCATGGGAGCCCAACTCGCCAAAGAGGCGCCAGTCGACGCGGATATCGTCGTCGGGCTACCGGATTCAGCGATACCGGCGGCGATCGGCTACGCGCGCGAATCCGGGATCCCATACCAGGAAGCCCTGATCAAGAACCGCTACATCGGCCGCACCTTTATCCAGCCGGACCAGCGACTGCGCGAAACGGGCGTCTCGCTGAAGTTCAATGCCCTTCCCGAGGTTCTTGAGGGAAAGCGGGTCGTTCTCATCGACGACACGATCGTGCGGGGAACGACGAGCCGGCCTATCATCCAGCTGCTGCGCAATGCTGGCGCTAAGGAGGTGCACATGCGCGTGCACGCACCGCCGATGATGTGGCCGTGCTACCTCGGCGTCGATCTCGCCAAGCGAGAAGAGCTGATCGCCGCTCGCATGTCGGTGGACGACATTGGAAGATTCATCGGGGCGGACAGTATTGCCTACCTCTCACTCGACGGATTGATCGAAGCGATCGATACCCCCCAAAACGGATTCTGCAAGGGCTGCCTGACGGGAAACTACCCGGTGCCCGTTCAGCTTGGAATGGACAAGCTGCTCCTGGAGCGAGTCTGATTCATTCCTACTCAAAGTGGCGGATTGACGCGTACTCCAATCGACTTCTAGAATCGACAGTGGCCCGCTTCCAGCGTGGGCTGGGAGGATGTGCGGGTGAGCGAATCTAAAGCTAAAACGTCCGTGAGCGAAATACGTCGAACGCCTCTGTATGACCGGCATCTGGCGGCCGGTGCCAGGTTGATCCCGTTTGCCGGCTGGGAAATGCCGGTTCAATACGCCGGGATCTTGCAAGAGCATCACGCGGTCCGCAACAACGCCGGGCTCTTCGATCTGGGGCATATGGGGCAGGTGACCGTTGCCGGGCCCGACGCCCTCGACTTCCTTCAGGACGTGACAACCAACGACGTCTCGGCTCTCGGTCCGGGCCAGGCACAGTATTCGCTCCTGCCGAACGAACAGGGTGGGGTAATCGACGACATCATCGTCTACCGCGATCACGATGGAGATGGTTTCTTCGTCGTGGTCAATGCCTCCACCCGTGAGAAAGATGTCGCCTGGCTTCAGGCACGGCGGGCAACTCGGCCGGAACTGGACGTCACGCTCACCGACGTGTCCGACCAGACCGGCATGATCGCGATCCAGGGGCCCAACGCCAACGACATCGTCCAGTCGGTCACCGACGTGGACCTCGCTCCACTTCCGGCCTTCGCCTGGACCTCAGCGAGCGTCGCCGGCATTCCCCTGATGCTCGCGCGCACCGGCTACACAGGCGAAGACGGCTTCGAGTTCTTTCCCAATATCGCCGACGTAGTGCGGCTCTGGGATGCGCTGGTCGAAGCAGGAAGAGCCGCTGGAGTCTCCCCAATTGGGCTGGGCGCCAGGGACACCTTGCGACTAGAGGCGCGCATGCCGCTCTACGGCAATGAGATGGACGACACCATCAGTCCACTCGAAGCCGGGCTAGGCTGGGCGGTTAAACTCGACAAGGGGGATTTCATCGGGCGTGACGCGATCAGCGCGATGAAGGAGCATGGCGCGCCCCGCCGTACGGTCGGATTCAAATTGACCGCCCGCTCCGGCGCTCCCCGGTCTCACTATCCAGTCCATGTCGACGGAAAAGAAGTCGGTTGGGTCACCAGCGGGGCGATGTCGCCCACGCTCGGAGAAAACATCGGCCTTGCCTTGATCGAGCGAGATTGCGCCGGGATCGGCAACCCACTCGACATTGAGATCCGCGGGAAGAATGTTCCGGCGGTACAAGTTAAGACTCCGTTTTACAAGCGGGATCGATCATCCTCGTAGTCCACTCGACAATTCGGCATTCACGAGTAAAGGAACGTTCATGTCCTCACCAATCGATCTCCGCTTCACCAAGACGCACGAGTGGGTCCGGCTCGATGGCGACGTCGCGACAATTGGTATCACCGATCACGCTCAGAAGGAACTCGGCGACATCACCTACGTCGAACTACCGGAGTCCGGCGACGCGATCTCCCAGAATCAGCCGTTCGGCATCGTTGAGTCCGTTAAGGCCGCGTCGGACATCTATGCTCCGCTCGACGGCGAGGTGGTCGAGCGCAATGAGTCGTTGCTCACCGCCCCGGATCTCGTCAACTCGTCGCCCTACGACGATGCCTGGTTCATTAAGATCAGGCTGGCCGATACGTCGCAGTTGGACGGTCTGATGGCCGCCGACGCCTATGACGAGTTCGCCGAAGAATCGGCATAGGCCAACTACCCCCCACGTGCCGCGTCGGATCATCAACGGGAAGCAGAAAAGGCCGCAACGAATCATGACCTTCAATCCACATACGGTCGAAGACCGCCGCGAAATGATGGAAACGATCGGGGTCTCCGATTTTTCCCAGCTGGTCGAGGCCATTCCCGCCGGCATCCGCTTCCCGAACTTGGAACTCCCCCGGCTACTGACGGAGATGGAAGCGGCCGCGCGGCTCGCTGAGCTGGCCGACCGCAATCTCGCGCCGAAGCCCGGCCACACCCTGCTCGGCGCCGGTTCCTACCAGCACTTCATTCCCGCCACGGTCAATCAGATACTTTCGCGGGGGGAGTTTTACACCGCCTACACGCCGTACCAACCGGAAGTGGCCCAAGGCACCCTCCAGGTCATCTACGAGTTCCAATCAATGGTCGCTGCCCTCCTCGGAACCGAGATCGCGAACGCATCGATGTATGACGGCGCTACCGCCTTGGCGGAAGGAGCGCTGATGGCCGTCTCGGCTACAAAGAAAAAGCACCGTCTGGTCGTCTCTGGCTCCGTCCATCCCGGCTACCGCGATGTCCTGCGCACGTATCTCTCCGGCGGACATGTCGACTTGATCGAACTACCGGTGCCCACAACCGGCTTCGTCACGCAGGCAGAGGACTTCGCTCCATATTTGGACGACTCGCTGGCAGGGGTCATCGTCCAGTATCCGAACTTCTTCGGCGCAATCGAAGACATCTCGGGCATGGCCGACGCGGTTCACGCGGCCGGCGCCAGCCTGATCGTGGCGACCTATCCGTCAACCACTAGGCCTGCTCAAGTCGCCGGGTGAACTCGGCGCCGACATTGTCGCGGCCGAAGGCCAGTCGCTCGGCGTTCCGCAGAGCTACGGCGGGCCGTATGTGGGCCTTCTCGGCAGCAGAGATGAGCTTTGTCCGCCAGATGCCGGGCAGGCTGGCTGGTCAAACGACCGACTCCGAAGGCAAGCGCGGCTTTGTGCTCACCCTGCAGACGCGCGAGCAGCATATCCGCCGCGAAAAGGCGACCAGCAACATCTGCACCAATCAGGGCCTGATGGCGACCGCCGCGACAGTCTACATGGCCAGCTCTGGGCCCAGAGGGTTTTCGCGAGGCGGCTCGCCGCTCGTATCACAACGCCCACTACCTTGCCCAACAGCTGTCCGACCTGCCGGGGTGGGAGGTCTCACTCCAGGCACCCTACTTCCACGAGTTTGTCGCCAGGGGTCCAGAATCGGCAGCTGAAGTCAATGCGAAGCTGCTTGAGCACGGGATCATCGGTGGTCTCGACCTTTCGGTGGTCGATCCTTCACTCGATCGGCATCTCCTGCTGTGCGCGACGGAGACGTCGAGCAGGGCCACGATCGACTCGATTATCAAGGTCTTGGCGGCTTAGTCGCTCAAGAAGGCTGCTATACTCCGGATTCGCTCGCGTGCAGAACGCAGAGTCTGTTTTGCGTTGGCTGCCGGCCCACCCGAGGGTGTGGGCGAGTGGAATCGGATCTGATCGAGATACGGCGTAGCCCGGCTCACGATTAAGAGGATAGTTGAGGTACGCGTGGCTAAACCCATTGTGGCGATCGTCGGTCGGCCCAACGTCGGCAAGTCGACTCTGTTCAACCGCCTCGTCGGCGAACGCCGCGCCATCGTCCAGGACGAACCAGGAACAACGCGAGACCGGGTCTACGGTACAACGGATTGGGGCGGCATCGAGTTCACGATCGTCGATACCGGCGGACTGCTCGATGATCGCGAGATCAGCAGTGCCTCACTCACCGAGATTGCCCGCCATACTCAGGACCAGGCCACCAGCGCAATTGCGGAAGCCGACGTCATCGTCTTCGTTGTCGATGCCAAGGCGGGCCTGACTTCGGGCGATCACGAGGTCGCGGACATCCTTCGCCGGGCCGACAAGCCGACCATCCTCGCGGCGAACAAAGCAGACAGCCTCGACCGGCGCGACGCCGCGGTGGACTTCTACAACATTGGCCTCGGCGATCCGATTCCGATCTCCGCCTACCACGGCGGCGGGACTGGTGACCTGCTCGACCGCGTGGTCGAGGCGTTGCCTGAGGCCGAAGAGGAAGAAGAGAGCGAAGGTCCTCGAATCGCCATCGCGGGTCGGCCCAACGTCGGCAAGAGCCGCCTTCTCAATGCCCTGCTGGGCCAAGAGCGGGCGATCGTCAGCGACGTGCCAGGCACCACCCGGGATAGCCTCGATACGGTGATTGAGTGGGCCGGCCAGCCGCTGACACTGATTGACACCGCTGGGATCCGCCGTCGCGGCCGGGTAGAGCAAGGTATCGAGCGCTTCAGTGTGCTCCGGTCCATGCGCTCTATCGACCGTTCGGATGTCGTCTTGCTTGTCATCGACGCGACCGAAGAGTTCACCGCTCAGGACTTGCACATCGCCGGCTATGTCGAAGAACAGAAAAAGGGAATGGTTGTCGTCGTCAACAAGTGGGACCTTGTTGAGAAAGACAACCACACCATGGACGACTATCGCGCCAAGGCCAGGGAAGCTCTCGACTTCATGCCATATGTGCCCTTGGTGTTCATCTCCGCCAAGTTCGGCCAACGTGTGCAGCAGGTCCTAGAGACGGCTTTGATCGTCGTCGGTGAACGAGAAAAGCGGGTTTCGACCGGTTCGCTCAATAAACTGCTCAAAGACGCAGTCGCGAAGCACCCACCGGCCAGCCGCCCCGGCAAGTGGCTCAAGTTCTTCTACGCCACTCAGGCCGACGCATCACCGCCTACGTTCGTCTTCTTCTGCAACGATCCCGAACACATCCATTTTTCCTACCGCCGCTATCTTGAGAACGAACTACGGGCCGAGTACGGATTCGTGGGCTCTCCAATCCGGATGAGCTTTCGCAGCCGCGCCTCCGACCTGTAGGGACGACCTAAACGCCGGGCAGGCACCTGTCCGCTGGAGTCTGGAGATGGAGTGGATCGGAGGGTTGGCGCTCCTGGTGGCCGCGTATTCCGTCGCCGCCGTCCCCTGGGGCGTCGTCCTGGGCAAATATTTCTCCGGGATCGATCTCCGCAGTTATGGGAGCAAATCGATTGGCACCACGAATGCCTTGCGCGTTCTGGGGTGGAGAATCTCGATCGCCGTTTTCGTGCTCGACTTCCTCAAGGGTCTGATTCCGGTCGTATTGGCCCGCTCATTCGGATTGTCTGACTGGATGGTCGCTTTGATCGGCGTCGCCACGGTCGCCGGTCACTGCTGGTCGCCCTACATTCGGTTCAGGGGCGGAAAGGGCATGGCAACGGGGGCCGGCGCAGCCTTTGGCCTCTTCCCCTGGCTCCTCGTCCTCATCCCGATTATGGTGATCGTGGTAGCTCTGACAAAGTATGTGTCTTTAGGGTCAATCCTCACGAGTGTTTTAGCATCCGCCTTGGTCTTGGTCATTGCGATCAAGGGTGATGCGAGTTGGGCCTTCTGGATCGCGATCACCGGTATGTCGGCAATCATCCTCTACAAGCACAGGGCAAACATCCAGCGCCTCATCAAGGGAACTGAGAATCGCCTGGGACAATCCGCCGCACCCTCCACGACCGGTGAGGTAACCATCCGGTCCGACCTCAGTCGCGGATAGGGCCGGACTTGCTATTGGGCCGGTTCGTACCCATTGGGATGGGCCCGCATCCAATCCCAGGCACTACCGATCATCTGATCGAGCGTCGACCGATGCGGATTCCAGCCAAGCATCTCTCGTGCGCGGCTAGAGTCAGCGACGAGCTCAGCGGGGTCACCCGCTCGCCTCTCCGATCGTTGAATCGGAAGTGGTCGTCCGGTGACCTGTTCAACAGCGGCGACGATCTCCGCCACGGAAAACCCGGATGTTGTTCCAAGGTTGAATGCGCCCAGCGGCTTATCGAGCTTCGCCAGGGCCAAGAGGTGAGCATCAGCCAAATCGATCACATGGACATAATCCCGAATGGCGGTTCCATCCGGCGTCGGGTAGTCAGTGCCGAAGATTCTGAACACCGGCCGCTTCCCCAGGATCGTTTGTAACGCAACCGGGATGACGTGGGTTTCAGGATCGTGATCTTCACCGCACTCTTTACTTGCGCCTGCCACGTTGAAGAACCGCAGAACGGCGTAGTTCAATCCATACGCCGCCGCGTACCACTCGAGCATCTCTTCGACCATCAGCTTCGAGCGGCCGTAAGGATTGATTGGAGCCTTGGGACGTCTCTTCGGAAATCGGTGACGAGGCAGGCGTACCGTAGACAGCCGCGGTTGACGAAAATACGAAGCGTTTCACGTCCGCGTCCCGCATGGCGACCAGTAAGTTGTGGCTGCCAACCACATTTGCGGCAAAGTAGTTTGCCGGATCTGCGACCGACTCACCGACTAGGGTCGCGCCCGCAAAGTGCATGACCGCTTCGGGCGCAATTGCCTTTACCGCCGCGGCCACTTCCGCTGCCTCAGTAAGATTCGCTTGATGGATCGGGACATCCGCCGGGATCGCACCTCGATGTCCGCGCCACAAGCTGTCGAGTACGTGGACCTCGTGGCCCTCGTCCTGCAAGCACTCGACCGCGACGCTACCGATGTAGCCAGCTCCACCGGTGACGAGAACTCGCATGACGCACTCCAGCCCTATTGATCCCTGGCGATCTCGTCCTGCCAAAATTCGGGGCAAGATGGCCGCAAAGAGGGCCATGGTACACTACCGCGTCGCCCCGCCAGACGTACCATTCCTGTCATAATCTGGTCGCTCACGCGGCGATCAGGAATCTCCGGCGTTGCGCGCTGAAAGTCAGTTAGAATCGGCGAACCTCCACTAGTGAGGCCCGATCTTGCACCTCGACGGGAGCCTACCATGGTCGCATCACCTACTGCCCCAACGATCGAGACGATCGATGTAAACGCCATGACCGACGAGGTGTTCGCCGCGATTGGACGGGAACAGGACCGCCAGCGGCACAACATTGAACTCATTGCATCGGAAAACTACGTCTCCGAGAACGTGCTCCGGGCCGTCGGAACCGTCTTGACCAACAAGTACGCCGAGGGATACCCCGGCAAGCGCTACTACGGCGGGTGCGAGTTCGTTGACCAGGTCGAAGTTCTGGCAATAGAACGGGCCAAAGCACTGTTCGGCGTGGCCCATGCCAATGTCCAGCCCCACTCCGGCGCCTCTGCGAACCAGGCAGCCTACCTCGCACTGATCAAACCCGGTGACAAGATTCTTGGACTCAGCCTGGAGCAGGGCGGTCATCTTACCCACGGCAAGGAAGTCAATTTTTCCGGCCAACTCTTTGAGCCACACTTTTATGGCGTAGACGAAGAGACCGGGCTGATTGATTACGACGCCTTCGCTAACACTGCTCGCAAAGTCCGTCCTCAGGCGATCATCGCCGGGGCCAGCGCTTACAGTCGCCAGATCGATTTCGCCCGCTTCCGAGCGGTGGCCGACGAAGTCGGCGCCTACCTATTCGCCGATATCGCCCATATCGCCGGTCTCGTCGCCGTGGGACTCCACCCAACGTCCATCGGACATGCCCACATTACGATGACCACGACCCACAAGACACTCCGTGGCCCGCGGGGCGGCCTGATCCTGAGCGGCGAGGAGTTCGGCAAGCAGATTGACAAGAGCGTTTTCCCCGGGCAGCAGGGCGGACCACTCATGCATGTCATCGCCGGCAAAGCGGTAGCCTTCGGCGAGGCGTTGGCACCCGAATTCAAGGACTACGGCCTCCAGATCCTGGCAAATGCTCAGGCGATGGCCGACGAGCTCATCGTTCGCGGTCTGCCACTCATCTCCGGCGGCACCGACAATCACCTCATGCTTGTCAACGTCAACGCGATCGGGCTCAGCGGGCGCAAAGCCGAGCGTGTGCTGGACGACGTTGGTATCTCCGCCAATCGAAACACAATCCCTGGGGAGACCCGGCCACCAACTCAGGCCAGCGGTATTCGCCTCGGTACACCGGCGATCACCACTCGCGGCTTTCGCGAAGATGACTGCCGGACGGTCGCCCGCCTCGTCGTCGAAACGCTTTCGGCGCCGGAGGACGAAGCCAACCTCAACCGCATCCGCGACGAGGTGCGCCACCTCACTAGCCGGTTCCCGGTTCCTGGCGTTCCGGCGTCGCTCTAACCGTTCACCCGGATGGGCCTCTCGTGACACACGCCGCGGTCGTCGTGGTCCTCTTCCTGGCGACCGGCCTGGCGTCGCTGCTGTTCGTCTGGAAATCGATCGACCTTTCGAAACAATTGGGGGTGATTGACCAGCCCGCCCCCCGGCGTGCCAACATGCCTCTGAAGCCGCGAGGAGCGGGCCCAGCCCTATTCCTCGCCTTCGCTTTCGGGTTGGCATTCTCGTATTCGCTCGACGTGCTCCGGTTCTCCCAAGAGACGGAACGCCTGCTACTCCTTCTCGCCGGAGCGGGACTCATAACCGGGGTCACCATCTACGACGACATCGTCGGAATGTCACCCCTGCCGAAGTTCTGCTTTCAACTGAGTGCCGCTGCCCTAGTGATCTTCCCCAGATTCCAGGGTGAGGGCCATGGCATCGTGATCGAGTCATTCAACTCTCCATTTGGCGGCCAGGTCGAGTTGGCGCTCTTCCCGGCGGTTGTGTTCACACTGTTCTGGTTCGTGGGTATGATGAACACGATCAACTTCGTCGATGGGCTCGATGGCCTGGCAGGGTCCGTCACGCTCGTTGCCTGCGCGATCCTGTTTGTCCACACCTACTATCTGGAGCCACAATTCACCATATCTCTGTTGGCCGTGATTCTTGGGGCGACTACGACAGGGTTTCTTGTCTTCAACTGGCACCCATCAAAAGTCATCATGGGTGACGCGGGAGCCTACTTCCTGGGATTTGCCCTGGGTGGCATCGCGATCATCGGTGGCGCGAAGATCGCCACTGCACTGCTCGTGCTGGGTGTGCCGATCCTCGACGTGGCCAGCGTGATCGTCACTCGAATCGTCCGCCGGGGGTCGCCTGCGGTCGCCGACCGGGTCCACCTGCACTATCGCCTGCTCGATAGGGGTTGGAGTCACACGCGGGTGACGCTGTTCGTGGCGGCGGTCTCCGCGGCGTTTGGCGGGGCCGGCTTACTCCTTCCGAACAGTGAGTCAAAGCTCATCGCACTTGTTGCGATCGGCTTGCTTGTATTAGGCATCGTTACGCTTCTGACGGTTCAAGAGCGCAATCTCGCCAAAGCAAAGACCAACCTGGGAGAGACAGGAATCACTGCCCTCTCCTGAGATTGGTCTTCCCTGAGCCCTGGCGGTTTACTAGGTGCTATTGCAGCAGGAGCTCAAACCTGAGCTTGTCGCGCTCGTCACGGCTGGCGCGCCGATCGATCGCGCCGATCATGGCCGCGATCAGGTGCACGCCGTAGCGAGACATGAGCGTGCCGACGACGGCGCCGGCGGTGGCTCCAACCGCAGTCCCAATCAGAAAAGGGACGATCGGTCCCGCGTTGCGGCGCGATTGCTTGAGTGGATCGATTGTCTCGACGGTGGCCACGTTGCCCTCTCCTGTGACCGATCAGCAAGCCAGCAGGTCTGCGCATGCGGATCGCAATCACCCACCAGTGTGGCAGGTAAACCGTGCCATGCCAAACACTGGCCGGCGCAAGGACTCCGGCCCAGATTGGATTGTCATCGGCGGGACACGCACAGTATACGTCCAAACGCCGGCGCTGGGGAATAGGCGCCGGGCAATTCGGTCGGCAGCCGAACCACGATCGCTACTGAATGGCCAGCAGCGTTGGCGCGTCCTTCCACACGTCTTCCAGGCGATAGAACGACCGCTGGTCGACATCGAAAATGTGGACGACGACATCACCGTAGTCGATCAGAATCCATCCTGACGACGGAGTTCCCTCGATCCGGCGGGGAAAACTGCCGTCTTCCTCCAGCTGTTCCATCACGTCGCGATGGATTGCCCGGAGCTGGCGCTCGTTCTCGCCGGAGCAAATGACGAAGCAGTCAGCAACCGTCGAGGTATGATGGATATCGATCACGACCGTATTCTGGGCAGGCGTATCGGCAATGACTTCGGCGATCCGGATCGCCAGGTCGCGGCTCGAGGAATAAAGCGGCTCGCGCGGGACCGCGACATCCGACTGTTCCGGGAGAAAAGTATGTTCGGTTGCGATGTGACGCCTCCTTGAGAATCTGAAAAAGGACCTCTTCGGTCCATTGTGCGGGCATACGTGGGATTCGGGTGGGCCCGGCAGGATTCGAACCTGCGACCCTGGGGTTATGAGCCCCGTGCTCTGCCGCTGAGCTACAGGCCCAAGGCACCCGGACTGCGATTCTAGTGCAACAAACCGACCAGTACAATCAATCGTTGGTCACCGTACGATAGCGAGTTGCAACGAACTCCAACCAATTACAAGGAGCGGGGGACGGGACTCGAACCCGCGACAGTCTGCTTGGAAGGCAGATACTCTACCAACTGAGTTACCCCCGCAAACGCCGCTTCATATTGACGATTGCGCCGCCAAAGCTTACCACGCATCCGCCGCGCCAGGGCGAACATTTCTCCGAGATTTCGAGCAATGACGGTGAATCACTCTCGATCAATCAGGTCGGGGTGAGAGGACTCGAACCTCCGACCTCAGCGTCCCAAACGCCGCGCGCTACCAGGCTGCGCCACACCCCGTATTGACTCGAACCTGAGTATAGGCAGTCGCCAGAATTCCTGTCAACGATCGGCACCTTTGCTGACATCCTGAGAACTACCCGCAGTCGGTTCGAGCCGGCGATAGACTGCGACTTCGCCGGATTGAAACGCGAGTTCCCAACTACTGCCAGGATAGCCGGGGTCCGAGACACCCGCGTACCGCTCTCTAAGCAGACTGCAGTCAGCATCCCCCTCGCGTTCCAACGTGCCGACGTAGAGGTACGTCACGCCATAACTGCCGAAGAGGTCGCTGTTTGGGTCCTCGAACATCGCGCGGACGTCCGACTGGCGCACGGAAATCTGCTCGTCCAATGGCTGACCGTTCCGCCACTGATGCTCATGGTTGCCCCAACCGATCACCGTCGGCACCCCGGTGAACGCCGAAACTCGATTATTACGCATATCCTGCTGGTAAGAGTTTCCGTACGCGCAGCCGGCGGCCTCGAGCACGATGTCGTCTTCCCCGACGTTGTCCGCGACCCATGCGATCGCCGCTAGCTCATCCGGATGTGCGTCCGCTATATAGGCAAGACCATCAAGCGTTCGCCAGTCTGAATAGTGATTGGTCCATTGGTTGTAGGCGATCAGCGGATAGGCCAGTCCGGCCGCCAAGGCGACTGCGCTGGCGACGGCAAAGGCAGGCTTGCGCCAAAATGAACCGGCAAACTCGCGCCAGATGACAACGCCGGTCCCCGCCGCCGCAATCGCGAAGAGCGTCCATGCCTGGTAATAGACCTTAAAGACGGTGTTCATTCGGTTGCCAAACGTATCCTGGATGTAGAAAAACTCGGCGCCGATCACCAGCGCAAATCCCACCGCAAAGAGGCCAGCAGATATTTCGCGGAGGCCATGCTCCCGAGTGGATGTCAACTGGACGAGCAGCAAGACAAGGGGAATGCCCCCGAGGATGAGCACCGGAGCGGGCAATATGACCCCGACGATGATAACGACCGCCAATGCCGGC
The DNA here is from genome assembly GCA_963849635.1 of uncultured Chloroflexia bacterium. Lineage (GTDB taxonomy): Bacteria > Chloroflexota > Chloroflexia > Thermomicrobiales > UBA6265 > CAVRUD01. The sequence goes on from CAWKIA010000018.1 coordinate 52,448, forward strand.
CAAGCCAGACGCAGCATCGCCGCCATCACGTCGCCTGCAGACGCTTCAGCCGAATGGCTCCCGCCGGAAAAATCCACTAATGGTCAAAACCAAAGCCGCGAAGTAAGGCAGACCAAAGACCGTCAGGAACTCTCCAGCTGACGTCCGCTCGCCGCGCACTCCGACAAGCGTACTTAGGACCGTTGAGAGAAGGGGGATGTCGCGCAGAATGCCGGGAACCCGATCGTTAGATTGTCCTACTGGCGCATTGAACTTCGCATAGAACGGCAGCCACGCAACAAGCGATGCGAGGAGATATGCACCGGCCGCCAGGACCTGATCGCGTCGCTCCCAATGTGCGAACAGCGACGGCCAATCCAAGCAGTCCGATCAACAGGAAAGTTGGATAGTCCCAGCTATTCAGTGCGTACAGCGAACCAATCAGAGCTCCGGTCAGGCCGAAAACCAGCAGGATACTGGTCTGACCGCTTGAATTACTTTCCATTCCAAACAAGAGCAGATTGAACGCCAGCGCAAGTGCCATCAGCGTGAAGGGCAGGGCCATCACGTGCGGGTGAAGATCGCCCAGGAGAAAGCTGAACGAGGGAAACTCGTTGATTGTTGCGATCGCTCCAGTATCGCCGTCGCATACGTTGTCGACCCGAGCACCGTCACAGACGATACGCGAAGACCGCCAACCAACCCCGTCCACTTGGTCCCACCAATCGGCGTCAACTGTTGCCCTTGGCGCCTTTAGGTACTGGACAGGGGCATACATGTTTCCGGCGACGACGACCAAAAAAGCTGCCCCCAGCCCCGCCCCGACCGCGACCCTTCGAGTACCCCACTGACGGGCCAGATTGAATCCCAATCCGGCAGCTACCACGATCGCCATGCTGCCGGTCGTGGCAAGCGCCAGGTTAAATCCGTACTCAGTTGGTACTCCCGCCATCCGCGAGACTGAACCATGAACCAGATAGCCTAAGTAGTAGTAGTTGATCGGCTCGCCCGAGAACCACGGATCGTCGGGCGGGATCGACTCAGCCCGAGCGCTGGCCGATAGCAACGCCATATCCATCGGTTTCTCGGTGTTGTCGATGTTAGGAGTGAAGCCACGTAACCAGACATAAACGACAAAGGTGACGAGCGTCAACAGTTCACTCAGTCCAAGCGAGCGAATCCAGCCCGCATCGATCAAGTGGCGCCGGTAGACCGTGAACCACCCGCCGGCTCCCGCGAAGGCCATAGTTACCCAAAGTCCGGCAGTGGAGTAGGGGAGGAACCCAATTCCAGCCAGAAACCAGAGCGGGAAGACCGTTCCCAAAAGAGCCACTGGCCGGACAATAGTCGCTCCTCGGTCGGGCAACTGCGCGCACAGCAACCTGACCCATGGAGCAAAGGCGAAACCGAGAACTAAGAGCAGCCCGTACCACCGAATGATCAATTCGGCGTTGTTCACGCTCCGCTTCCCGCGGGCTCTGAGATCACCCGATAGACCGTCATGTCACCGTGCTGGAAGGCGATCTCCAGCGTGGACCCCACCATTTGCGCGAACGCGGCAATGCCTTGTGCGTTCGGTTGCGAGGTGCAGCCCTGGTTAGTCCAAACGACTCCCAACCGCTCAAGCTGACCAACTACGACATATTCGACTCCGTACCGAGCTAGAATCTGCTTCTTCACCTCAACATCATTCGAGCGGTAGAGATCGCCAACGTCGTCCTGACGCTCAGCCAGCCCATCTATATAGCGCTGCTGCGTTTCATGATTGAGCCAGCCAATGATCGTCGGCAGGCCCGTTCCAATCGATATTCGTGATCCATTGCATCGGTACGCGCCGATGCTTGCCTCGGCAATAACAGGAGAACCCGGCACGTTCTCGTTGAACCAGTCGATTGCCGCGCGGTCGTCCGCAAATGAAAGCAGCGTGCCGTCTGGAGCTGTCCGGATCGTGCCGTAATCCATCCAGTCATACGCATTGAGCGTTCCCGAACCCAGATGGTCGGCGAAACGCTGGTCTAGGCGGGGTCTCGTGGCAAGCACCGGATAGAAGAGCGAGAGGGCAACGACGACCGCACTGACGATCGCACCAGTTTGCACCCAGCCGCGGAATGCGGAATCCCGCGATACGGACCCGGATTCCGATCGATGCTGTTCCTCCAGGACCGGAGATTCATCGCCCGATGAAACTATTCCCAGCCGACTGGATGCGAAGGAGCCTTCTGCGTTCCCAATCCAGGTCGCAATCAGCCACGCCATCAACGCGCCACCGGCAAGGGCGAGTAATACCCAGACCTGATTGTAGAACTTGAAGATCGTGTTCATCCGATAGGCACTGCCACCTTCAAGGTTATCGACGAGGAAGATCACCTCGGTTCCAGCGACGATAGCGGCGGCACCTGCGCACATTAAGGCGACAAAGCGGGCCGATTGCTCGGAGTCGGTCAGCCAGATTATGGTCGCCAGGGCGGCAATCGAAATCATGAGAGCAAACACGGTCCAATCGCTCGCGACCGCCACCAACGCCACTACTCCAATAAGCACGATCGCCGCCCGTAGGACGAAGAGGCGCTCAACGTGAGTTGCGAACCGGCTAGCATTAACCGCAATCCAGGCCGATCCAAGCAATGTAACGATCGCCACCACTACCAGCGCATCTGTCACGGCGTCACGCAGATTAGCGCGGTCGGCCGGCAACAACGCATGCAGGCCAATCGCCCCCACAATCAAGACCGTCGCAATACTGGAAGACCAGCCAAGTGACGACCGATCGCTCCGTCTAAGTGACCAGGCGACCAGCGCAACGCTGACGATTGCGAACAATCCACCCGCGTGCCGGGAGAACTCCCAGAAGTCGGATTGTTCGCGCACCTTTCCAATCGAGCTGAACAGTGCGACATAATGCATATGAAAGGGAAGGAAGAGCCCATAGGCAAAGGCACCGACGACCACGACTCCGCCTATCGTCGCGCCCATCCTGACTGTGATTGACCTGATCGACCCGGTTGCCATGAAGATGGCGACGACACTCACGGCAAGGTAGGTCGCGACATCCCAGGCATTGGTCGCAAACAGGGCGCCAACCGCCAAGGCGAGTACAAGACACTTGATTGTTAGCGTGATTACCGCGGTTCGTTCCGCCGCCGGACGATATACGGCCAACATCGTCCTGCGTGTGTCACGAGCGAGTGAATACCCTAGCGCAATCGCCAAGATGGTAATCGGCATGGCGATCACGTGGGCGTGGAGGTCGGCCCACAGACCCGTGAAGTAGGGGAACTCGGTGATCGTGTTGCCAGGATCGATTACCCGGGTGGGACCCCAGGTGTTGTAGTCAAAGTCCCTTATGTCGGGGTTCTCGAGCCAGCCGAAAGAATTCATCCAGTTGCCGATTCCGACCAGAAGCAGGACGCCGGCGAGACCTGCCGGTATCGCGACTGCCCGTCGAACTAGGTCGCGGCCCAACGTCGCGGCGACGCCGAACCCAGTCATGGCGAGAATGGCAACAAACATTGGCGAAGCGAGGTTGAACCCGATCTCGCTCGGAATCCCAGTGAGTTTGAGACAAAACGCGACCAGGTAAAGTCCGAAGTAGTAGTAGTTGATGAACCCGTCAGCAAACCACGGGTCATAAGGAGGGAAATGCGCACTGCGCAAGGTTGCATTGAGGTGCGCAAACTCCATCGGCTTTTCGCCGCCCCAGATCGGATGGTATGAGTCAGGGTTGAGATAGCGAAATACCAGGAAGAGGGCAAAGACACCCCAAAAAACCACCTCCGCGGCCGCCGCAGTCCGGGTTTGTTCGCTCGATTGGCGCCAGCCCGGGCGAAAGCCGGACCATCGAAAGCGCATTAGCCAGCCACCCGCGGCGACGGCGGCCAACGCTACCCACGCCCATACCGCTCGAAAGGCAATCAACTCTGTACTTGCGCCGAGCCAAACGATGTACCCCGCGATGAGCAGCGCAATCAGCCTCGAGAAACTCCAGCCGCCGTCAGCAAACCTCGCAAACAGCAATCTGGACCAGGGCCAGGCGGCAAACTGAAGCACGAAGATGAGGACGATCCAGACCACGAGCGCAACGACCGAGTTGTCTGTCCAGTCCGCGCTCCAGCGGGCATCGTCAACGACGTCCAGGCTGCCAACCGGATCGTCGAGCATCAAATCGTTGTCGGGATAGCGCTCCGGCGTCACTTCTTGCATCCGGGCGTCGAGCATCAGCGCATCATAGGAAGCGCGGTCAACGAGCTCTGTCTTCTGGTAAACCCAGACGTGGGGATGGTCGTAGTTGAGCCATGATTCGTCGGCGCTGTCGTCGTCAAACTGGATAGGACCGATCCCAGGATAGCGATGGATGTCAGCGACGAGGGTGAAACCGAGTTCTCCGGACTTTAGCGCTTCGTAGAACTTGGTTTGGACCGGGTAGCGCCACGGCGATTGCGGCATCGCCGCCATCACCCGGTTGGAGGAGATGACGTAGTAGTCGATTTGCTCCAGGTTTTGGTAGAGGTAGTTCGCGGCCTCGTTGTCGTCGGCCGCGATCAACTCGTTGGCCAAGTTGCCGAACTCGACCGCTATCTCTTCTGGGTCTTCCCGGATCGCACGGGCGGCGTTTCCAAAGGACCGTCCCAATGATCCTGCCGGCCCGCTCAGGTCGGCAGATATACGGTCAAGGCCGCCGCTCAGTGTGTCTCTTTGGTCGGCGGGTAGCGATATCGCGGAGTCACCCGCCTGCCGAATACTCTCCGCGCTGGCGGCGACATCTCCATTGCGCAGTAAGGAACCTGCGCGATCGAGAAGCGGCAGCGTCGTCAATGCATCAGCGACGTCCATCAAGTCGCGATAGGAAACCCGATCGGCATAAAGATCGAAGCGGACCGACGAATACTGACGGTCGATACTGTTCAGTCCTGGCCCGAGGTCTCGCGGCAGTTGATCATCCCAGTATTCGTCGCTGAGCACGCTGCCGGTGGGGACGTTAGCGTAGATCCAGGCAGATGCCTCCAGCCGGGTGTTCTCTTTGGCATAGATCGAGCTGAACGGACGCACCCCAGAATCCGATCCCGGCGATACAGATGGCCGCAAAACCCAGTCCGGCCCGCCGATCGATGCGACGGGAGATCCAGGACCAACCGACGTCAAGAGACAGTCCGGCGAGAATGGCCAGAACAGGTACGACCGGAGCGAGATAGCGAATAAACTTTGCCTCAGGGACAGAAATAACGACGCCATAGATTGTCAGCCAGCCGAGAAGAATGACCGCTCCGGCCTGAAGTCCACGCCGCTGGCGAACCAGCAGGATGACGGCCCCAACTGCCGCAAGTGCCGCCGACACCGGGCCGACCTCCCATCGAAAGAGCTGCTCGATCTGGTAGACGATCGGTGTCGTGCCGATGTACTGGCGGGTAAACGGAACGTCGAACATGCCCCGCACGATCCGGGCCTGGGTTTCCAGAGATGCCCGATACACGTCTGGGCGCACCAGGGCATACGGTTCGAACATGGCAAACGCAAGAAACGCGGAACCGCCCGTGAGGGCAATACGCTCCGCGGCGGCGATCGCGATACCGACCCGCGGCTCACCTCTCGCCGCGAGACGCCAGAGCGAGTACACGATTGCCAACAGGACGACTGAGACAAGCGTGAAGACACTGCCTTTACACGCCATTGCCCAGCCGAATGACGCCCCGGCTAGCAGGAACCATTTTGCCGCGCCGGATTCGGCCGCTCTGAGCGAACAGTAGATCGAAAGCGTGACGAAGAACGTCAGCCAGGAGTCGGTGGTAAAAAAGTGGGCCAGCTGGACGGTGAGCGGTGTGAGAGCGGCCACGTAGGCTGCCAGAATGCCCACCCGTGGCCCACCGATCCTGCGCCCGATCAAGTACACGAGGAGGACTGTTAGCGTATCGAAGATTGCCGATAGCGGCCTACCGACCTTGTAGGCATTGTCATAGCCATGCCAGTTCGTCTCGGAGAACCATCCCACCACTTCTGATACAAGATTGGTGAGGAGAACCGGCATCGCGCCATAGGCGAACTCGCGGTACTCGCCATTCTCTGGATTGGCAGAGCGCGGATTAAGTCCGCTCAAAGCCGGGTCAGTTAGCTCGTCGAGCGATGAGGGCCAGTGAATCCGGCCGATCATGACGTCGGCCACGATGTGGCGTTCGTCCGGGTGGAGATAGTTTCCGTCGTCCCAATTCCACCCGTACAGTCTGACTGCCAACGCCAACAGCAATATTCCGGCGAGAGCGCAGGTGATCGCATCGACCTTGATTGGAGCGCGCCGCGCCAGAAGTGCGATCATAGTCCGGTCATTCTAATGACTTCGTTCGACGGCGGTCGAGGGCTGGCTTTGAATCACATCGTGCAAGGAAACGACAACGCTCCACGTCGGCCTATTCCCGTCGTATTCTTCGGCACTCCCGATTTTGCAGTACCGGCTCTGCGCCAACTGGACAGTGATCCGCGCTTCGATGTCCGCCTGGTGGTCACCCAACCCGATCGGCCCGCCGGCAGGGGACGGCGCCTTGCCAGCCCTCCGGTCAAAGTCGTCGCCGAGGAACTGCGACTACCGATATATCAGACTGACTCACTTCGAACGACCGAATTGCGCGCTCCGATCGCCGACATCGGAGCCGAAGTATTCGTCGTTGCTGCCTTCGGCGTCATCTTTGGCCCCAAACTTCTCGCCTTGCCCCGGCAGGGTGCGTCAACATCCACGCCTCCTTGCTGCCGGCCTACCGAGGCGCCAGTCCGATCAGTGCCGCCATCGCCCGCGGCGAGAGGGTTACAGGCGTATCCCTGATGGTTATGGATACAGGACTGGACACAGGGGCAGTCTTCGCTAACATGGCGCTTCCGATCGGCTCGGATGACACAATGGAGTCGCTCACGGCCAATCTCGCCAGCGCTGGGGCAGCCCTCGTCGAGTCAAGTCTGGCGGACTATGTGGACGGATCCATCGTGCCCGTCGAGCAGCCTCGCGAACGCGCCAGCATGACGAGACCACTGGTAAAGGCCGACGGCTGGATCGACTGGTCGACCCCAGCTAGCGAGATCGAGCGCCTCACGCGAGCGATGTGGCCCTGGCCACGCGCCTGGACGACGCTCGATGGCGAGCCGTTTCAGATCCACCGATGTTCCGTCGTTGATCTCCCCGATGAAGCCGTTAAACTTGGCGAGACCGGCACCATCCTTCGGGCTGGGTCCGACTTGTCAGTTCGATGTGGAGACCGAGAAGTCACCCTGGAACGCGTTCAACGCGCCGGCGGTCGCCCGATCGACGGCCGGGAACTGCTTCGCACTCAACCGCATCTCGAAGGCGCGAGATTGGGCCGTGAAGGCGGACCGAGCCGACTGCCTGGACCATTTGTCACCGTTCTCGAGTAATCAGTGCCAACGGAAGATGTATTGCGGATAACCGTGATTGTGCGAACTCATTGATGGGGGCCATTGTGCCTTGATCTGTCACAGCCAGGAAATTATTGTGTCGCCAAGGAATGGCGGTGAAACTATCAACCAGATGCGGCCAATATGAAAAAACGACCACCGCCAACTGGGCAGAGCCAAAACATTTCCGGCCGGAATTTGATCAAGCGAACCGTTTGCGCCGTGACGCTGCTGACGACTCGATTGCACTGAGGTTCGGGCGCTTTGACGTCTGAATCCATTTAGATCACGCACATCACCAAACATCGACCCAGCGTTGATCGAAGTATCCCGGACGAGAAGAACAAACAATAGAGGACGGGCACGTATTCTTCGCCCGCCCTCACCAACAAAATGGTTTCAGTTATGTAGAGCTGCTAGGTAGCGCTGAGAATTCAGCAGTGCAGAAGGCACAGCGCCGCGCCTCAAGTGGAATGTCACTCAGGCACTCGGGGCACTTCTTCGTGTTTTCCTGGTCCTGGGGCGCCCGGGCGCTGCGTCCGAGCCATCAACATGTTCATTGGCTTCACGACAAAGAAGAAGACTACTACGGCCACGGTCAAGAACGTGATCAAGGCGTTCAAGAAGTGGCCATAGCTGAAGACGCTGTCGTTGATTGTGAACGTAAGAGACGAGAAGTCGGGCTCTCCAAAAATTGCGGCAATGAGCGGAGTTATGAAGTCCTCGACCATGGCCGCGACGACAGCACCAAACGCCGCGCCGATGACGACCGCGACCGCAAGGTCGATCACGTTTCCGCGTAACACGAAGTCGCGAAACTCTTTGGCCATCGGTCCCATCCTCCTTCAATCCGGAGCCTAACTACGCCGCCAACGGCTCTACTTTGGTCCGGATGCAGTGTGGGATCATTATTGCGCGTCAATCACGAATCGCAACAGGTACCCGCATTCTGGTTTATGGTCATTCCGGCCCAATCCCGTCGCTGCAACATCAATAGTGTTCCTCGTAGTCAACCTTGGCACGACCTCTGCAATATGTTTGCAACAACCCCGCAATACCCCTGCGACGTCAACGTCCTACTCTGGTCCCTGCGAATGCCTGGAGTATGTCCGTCGCTATCGGAGGTTTGCTGTGGGTCCCATCATTCTCTACACCATCATTACACTCTGGCTCGCCGTCATGGCGTTGGCCGTCGCCGCTCCGTTCTTCACCAAGCCTGGTGCCGTTGAGGCACCGAAAGTGCCGTCAATACAGTTTCGGCGGCAGAGCGCCCGGGAGCCAATGCCCGAGTCGCTGGAGGATCGCGCCGCCGCCTAGTTCTTGCCGTGATGCTCAGGTTTAGTCCGAACCTGCCCTAGTTACACGACTATACTGGCACTGCTCGACGAACAGAGTTCACGCTCGTCGAGTATCGGCCCTTCTTCGTGGCGGGGATTCGGGTACTGGTGGAATCATTGCAAGCCGCGCAGTTAGCCAGCACCCAGGTCGCGACTTCACCACTTGTGCCGCGACTCATCCAGGTCATCGTCTTTGCCAGTGGCATGTCCAGTATCGGCATCGAGCTCACCGCCTCCCGGCTCATTGCCCCATTCTTCGGGAGTTCGACCTTCATCTGGGCGAACCTCATCGGTCTGACGCTGACGTTCCTATCACTCGGTTACTTCCTCGGCGGCCGGATCGCCGATCGATACCCGTCGCCGGCACTCCTCTTCTCGATTACAGCGCTGGCCGCCTGTGCTTCTGGCATGATTCCTATTGTCGCCCGGCCCATCCTGACCGAATCACTTGAGGCGTTCGACGACTTCGCCGTCGGCGCGTTCTACGGATCTCTTGTGGGCGTGATTGTCTTGATCTCGCTCCCGGTGACGTTGCTCGGATTCGTGTCTCCGTTTGCGATTCGGCTCCTTGTCAGCGATCTCTCGCGGGCGGGCATCACCGCGGGAAATCTCTACGGCCTGTCCACGCTGGGTTCGATAGCCGGTAGCTTTCTGCCGGTGATTCTGCTGATCCCGTGGATCGGGACGACCAATACATTCATCGTGCTCGCACTTGCGCTCTTCCTTCCATCGGCAATCGCCCTGCTTGCGATCGGACGTATCACGCACGCGGTCGTTTCGCTGATCCTGGTCGGGTTCATGCTCGCCGCGAACTTCGTCGTCGCAGAAGGTCATATCCGTCCCGCCGAGCGAGGCGAGCTTATCTACGAGTATGAGTCGGCCTACAACTATATTCAGGTCGTTAAGGAAGACGGTCGATATATGCTCGCCCTCAATGAAGGCCACGCAATCCACTCGATCTACGATCCCGGCAGTGTCCTAACTGGCGGCCCCTGGGATTACTTCATGACCGCCCCTCTGGTCATGCCCAATGAATCGGATACGTCAACCGATAGCGCACTAATCATCGGCCTAGCCGGGGGCACTGTTGCCCGCCAGCTAACCGGGGCCTTTGGACCAATCCCGATCGACGGCGTCGAAATCGACAAAGATATCGCCCGCGTCGGCCGCGAGTACTTCGCGATGGGCAGAGATCAGCTACCCAACCTCAATGTCATCATCGAGGACGGTCGCTACATGCTCCGCACCACGAGCGACCGATACGACATCATCGGGATAGACGCCTACCATCAGCCCTACATCCCGTTTCAGCTTTGCACCAAGGAATTCTTTCAAGAGGTATCAGATCATCTCAATCCGGGCGGCGTCGCCGTTATCAACGTTGGTCGAACTAAGACAGACTACCGGCTCGTGGACGTGATCGCGGCGACGATGCGTGCGGTCTTTCCGCATGTGTACGCCATCGACGTCGAAGGGTATAACAACACGATGCTGATCGGTTCCTATGTTTCAGACGGTGGAAACCACTTCGCCGCCAACACGGCCGGTCTGCCTGAGCCGTCGCTTCTGCGCACCGTGGCCGAACGAAGCATCGCCACCGGTAACATTCGCGAGGTAGATCCCGATGCCCGTGTCTTCACGGACGATCACGCTCCGGTAGAGTTCGTCGTTGACCAGATTATTCTCGACGTTGCCCGCGAAGGCGAAGATTGATGATCCTTGATGCTACGGAGCAGGTTGTGCCGGCGGCACTGCTTCAGAGTGATCTCCTATCCCAGGTCTCTGGCGTTGTTCACGGAATTACCTCGCGAGTGCCCGGTATGGGACTCGCCAACGGCAACGTCGCCTACAGTCCTCCTCGGGATCAAGAGGACGCCTGGGCAATGCGCATCGCGTGGTGCACAGCATTGGGTCTCGACCCAGAGTCGATCGTGACGGCTGGCCAGGTCCATGGCTCTGCCGCCCAGGTTGTCCTGGACGAACATCGCGGCATTGGCGCGCGACCGGGGACAGGGCGAGTAGCGCTGTGCGACTCACTCTTGACCAGAAATGCAGGGCCAGTCCTGATGACTCTTCATGCGGACTGCCTTCCGATCCTGTTGGTGGATCCCGATCTGCCGGCTGTCGCCAGCGTCCATGCGGGTTGGCGTGGGACAGTCGCCGGCACCGCGGACGCAGCCGTGCGAGCCATGTCGACCGAGTTTGGCAGTGATCCGGCGCGGATTCTGGCATTCCTTGGTCCATCGATCTGTCAGGATTGCTACGAAGTCGGTGAAGAGGTCGCGAATTCCTGGCGGACATTTGCTGGACCTCGGTCTGGTGAGGCTCTTAATGTCGAGGACTCAAGAATTCATTTCGACCTCAAAACGGCAAATCGGCTGCAACTCTTGCAGTCCGGACTCGATGATTCGCGCATTGACGTCTCACCAATCTGCACGAAGTGTCACAGTGACGGGTGGTTTTCCCATCGCGGCCAGGGCACGAACACGGGCCGATTCGGCGCTATCGTGGCCATCACGGCAACCTGAGTAACGATTGCGGAGGTTTCGTGGACGCTGTCGTCGCTAACCTGGCCGTTTCCAAGCGCATTGAGAACAACCTGGGCCAGATCCAGGCGCGGATCGCGGCCGCCGCCGCCAGATCGGGCCGCAGCCCGGCTGACATCACCATCGTCGCGGTTTCCAAGACAGTTGATCGGGCGACGATCGACGCCGCCTACGACGCCGGTCTGCGCGTCTTTGGCGAGAACCGCGTTCAGGACGCGCTCGCAAAACTGCAGTCGGGTCTCCCGGCGGATGCGACGATGCACCTGATCGGTCAACTCCAGACCAACAAGGTCAAGATTGCGGTGCAGCACTTCGATCTCATCGAGTCTGTCGATAGGTCGTCACTCATTGTGGCCCTGGCGTCGGCATCCCAGTCCCGTGAGCACGTTACGCCTATCCTCTTGCAGGTCAACATCGCGGAAGAAGCGCAAAAAGCTGGGTGTTCACGTGATGATGTGGCATCGCTCGTCGAATCAGTGTTGGCGGCTCCGTTTCTCGCACTCAAAGGGCTCATGACGATCGCACCGCTTGTCGACGACGCGGAACAGGCACGTTCTGTCTTTCGTGAACTCTTCGCGCTGCGGGAAAAAATCAGCGAGCAGTTTCCTGAGCTGGACCTGCCGGTGCTTTCTATGGGGATGTCAAACGACTTCGAGATCGCCGTCGAAGAAGGCGCGACCCATGTTCGGATCGGCCGCGCCCTCTTCTCGTAGCACCATCGTCCGAACAGCTTGATCACAACTACGGCGTTGGCGTCGCCTGCGGTTCGATATCGGCCTCGCTGGCCATCTGTTCCAGGATCGCTTGCACGTTCGCCAGTTCTTCGCCATATGTGGCCCAGTCGCCTCGCTGCTGCGCTGTCTGAGCACGCTCAAATGCAGCCAGGGCTTGACCGGCCAGATCGCCGTTTTCGCCGACGGCGCCGCCGGTCTCTGGTGTTACAGATTCGGGTCCTGTGTTGTCTGTTTCCACCGGCGTTTCCGATACGGGTGTTTCGACACCGGCATCAGTGACGGTCGGATCAACGACCGCGGCCAGCGCTTCGGCGAATGTTGGACGCATGACCACTTGTTCGGTGGTCGCGACGATGACCCGCTGCAATTCAGGAAACCCGGCTTCAGATTGAGCTGCCCTGAGATACAGGGGTTGCACGTAGAGATTGCCACTTTCGAGAGGGATTACAAGGAGGTTGCCCCGGATCACCTCCGAGCCGGCCTGGTTCCACAGCGTGAGTTGGCTTGCGATCTCTGGATCCTGATCGATACGAGCTTCAACCTGTCTCGGACCGTCGATCGTGACCTGACGCGGGAAGCGATAGATCACTAATCGTGGACCGCCACCGCCGTCGGTTCTGGCGGCAAGCCAGGCGGTCATGTTCTGGTTGTTCTGCCCTGTTTCTCGGCCACCTGGCGTAAACGGCACCATCAGCGTGAAGTCGGCCGCCTGTTCCTCTGGCAATGTCAGCGTGACGTAGTACGGCTCCATCTGCGCGACTTCACCGCGGACCTGCTCCTGAGCAATTGCCCACCGCTCCTCGCCGTCATAGAACAGTTTCGGGTCAGTGACGTGGTACGTCGCCATCGCCTCGGACTGAACGATGAACAGGCGCTCTGGGTAGCGAAAGTGTGCGGCAATGGACGCGGGCGCCTCGGCGACTGGGGTAAAGAGATCACCGTAAATATCGTCATAGGCATCGGCGATGGGATCGCTGGTGTTTGTGCGGTAGAACGTCACAGTGCCGTCGTACGCATCGATGGTCACCTTGACGGAGTTGCGAAGATAATTGACTCCCTGCACTCTGGTGGCATTGGGAAAGAGATCACTCGATGTGTAGCCATCGAGGATCCAGACGAGACGGCCGTCCGCGATGACCAGATATGGATCTGGATCGTACGAGAAGAAAGGCGCAATCATTTCGACGCGCTCGACAATGTCCCGGTGCAGAACCAGCCGCGAATCCCCGTTGATCGAACCGTTGAGGAAGACGTAGCGGTCGCGTAGATAGACTGCCGAGATCAGACGCGTGACCGAGTTACCCATGCTGATCGATCCGACGGCTTCACCGGCGTAGGGATCAGGTTGAGCGGTTTGACCGCCAATTAATCCATCAAACTCGGCCTCATCTGTGTTGAGTATCACCCAATCATCGGTTGACTCGCCGTAGTAGATCTGGGGCCGATCGATCGTGAACGGCCCAACTCCTTCGGGCGGAATACTGCTCACGAGATAAGCCGGCTGTCCCCCCTGCGAGACCCCGTTTACGGGACTCACGGCAACGCCATAGCCGTGCGTGTACGTCAGATGGGTGTTGGTCCAGTTTTGCGCTTTTTCCGGCAGGCCGTTGATATCCAGCTCTCGTGCCGAGAGCAACACCTGCTGGATGCCCTGATCGGTCTGATACCGATCGACATCGACATCATGGAAGACATAGTACGGCGCAAGCGAATTGTTGCGCTGGTAAGTCTCTTGAATGACTCGATAGTCCCAGAGTCTGATGTTTTCGACGGTCTCCGGATTGGCATCGATGTCGGCCTGAGATGGAGCAGTCACTCCAGACAGCTCACGGGTTGTCACGGCATCGAGCTCGTACGCAGCCCGGGTCATCTCGATGTTGTTCTCGATGTACGCCTCTTCGCGCTGATACTCACTTGGATTGACGAGGACCCGCTGCACGACCGCCGGCACTATGACGCCGAGGACAACGGCCAGAATCGCCCATGCCACCACAGACGCTACCAACAGCCGAATCTGGCGCACGAACGCGTTCATCACGAGGAGCCCGGCGATCACGAACGACAGGATCACCAGAATCCAGTTTGACCAGCGTTGCACGTTGACGTCAGTGAAGCTCGCCCCGATCACGAATCCTCGGGTCGAATAGACCAGCTGATAGTTCGCCAGCCAGAAGCTGGTCCCAAACAAGAGGAGCAGTCCGCCGATCAGTGCCAGGACGTGGGTGCTCATCAGCCGCGGCACTCGCCGGAAGTTCGTCGGGCTGACGCCCAACCGGATCGTGTAAACAGCCGCCACCGCAATGACCGTGGCGAAGATGAGTGCCGTCAGCGATGTCCGCAGCAACTGCAAGACGGGCAACGCGAAGATATAGAAGCCGGCGTCCCGCCCGAACACCGGATCGTTGACGCCCACGTCTCGACCATAAATGAAGAGCAACACCTGATTCCAATGGCGCCAGCCGGTCGTTCCCGCGATGATGAAGATCACCGCCGCAGCAACGACCAGAAGTGGCCCAAGGATGCGGTCAATCAATTCGGCCGATGCCCGGCCGGTCGGCACAGCGAGCGCCGCGCGCGAGCGGCGCAGGGCGCCAATCGTATTTGCCAGAAAGAATCCCGCCGCGCCCAGGCCAAATGCGAAAAACATTCCGAATTGTGCGATATAACGAGTAACGAGGACGGAGCGATAGCCGACACTTCCAAACCACCACCAATTAATCCAAAACGACGAGGTGCCCACGATCATGATCGCGATTATCGCGATCACCGCCGCCGCGATCAGCATTCGGCGCGTCGACGGTGAAATCAAGGTCCGGGAGCTTGGTCGGCGGCTGCGCGCTCCACCCGTCGGTGTGCTCGTCGCACCTGGACGCGCACCTTGGGGTTTCCGCCTGTTGGGAAAGTTGAACATCAGGTTCTCCACGCGTATCGAACTCGGAGATGACGAAAAGGCAAGAGAGATGCTACGATCTTTGAAGCGAGGCGATCGAGATCAGACCACTGGTGTGCTGGACAACCTGCGAATCCTAGCACTTGTCTCGTCGAGAACCTGTCGCCCTCTTCGGCTGAGCACTCCCCGCGTTGGTGCATCGCTGCCCCGCACCGAACGCATTCCTCATAGCCCATCACAAAGGTCACCAGATGTCCCTAACCGTCCAGAGTCTCGGCAGCGGCAGCTCGGGAAATGCACTTCTTCTTGACGACGGCATGTCATGCGTCCTTGTCGACTGTGGCATCGGGCCCCGGCAACTCGCCAAGGCGCTGGCAGCGACGAACAAGTCTCCGGGCGACATCGAAGCGGTCCTCATCACCCACGAACACATCGATCACGTCCGCGGCCTCAAAGCCCTTAGCCGGACCGATAGTCGCCTTGTAGCCTCGGAAGGCACGGCCACCGCGGCCACGCTCCCTACGACCTCGTGGGAAGAGATCCGGCTGGGTTCAACCTTGCGAGTGGGGAAGTTGACCGTTACCGCCCTGGCTGTCTCTCATGACGCAAAAGAGCCCTGCGGTTACCACATTGCCAGTGACGGCGGTGGCAAAGTCGTCGTCATTACCGACATTGGATGTCGAGATGATGCACTCATCGACCCCTTGTCAGAGGCCGACCTGATCGTCCTCGAGGCAAACCACGACGTGCAGATGCTCCGGAATGGACCGTACCCGCACTATTTGAAGCGGCGGGTCCTCTCCTCCTCTGGCCATCTTTCCAACGGTGATTGTGGTGTCCTCCTCGCCGAGAGCCTTCGGCGGGTTTCTTTGCCTGGAGAGATCTGGCTCGCTCATCTGTCTCAGACGAACAATCGACCTCAATTGGCGGTGGAAACAGTCCGTCAGTCCCTCGCCAAGGCCGCAGTGGCGACGAGAGTCACTGCCCTCCCCCGGCAAGCCGTTGGGCCGGTGTGGTCCACTCTGAATCCATCTCCCGGACACACGGCATCAATTCAGATGCAGATTCCAGGGTTTTAGCCGGGACTCCAAATGCGCAGACAAATTGGCACAGATGCCCGGTCATTCGACCGTCGCGGCGTACGCGCGCGCGTACAATCGGTCTGTCGCCTGCGCTCATTGAGCCATGGCAGGCGTACGTGAGTCGTTGTGGGCTACATGTCGTCATGTCTTGTTTGAGAAAGGTTTAGTATCTGGACGCCCTTGTAACGATCCACGACCGGCTGGCGACGACAATGATCCTCTTTATGGCCGTACTCGGCGCCTGGGGCGTGTTGTCGTATTTCCGCGGCGGGACGCTGAGCGGCAACATCGCTGGTACATTCATTGTCGGCCAGGGTCTGATCGCGTTGCAGGTGTTAGCCGGAGCGGCGCTCTATATCGGCGGACGGGAGCCTGCCAATACGATCCACATTTTGTATGGCGTAACCGCCATCCTGGTTCTGCCATTTGCGTGGAGTTATTTACGAGATCGTAATCAACGGCAGGCCCTGATGATTTACAGTCTCCTTGCGCTCTTCATCGTTGGACTCGCCATACGCGGAATGTCCACCGGGGGTTAAGGTGTACGAACACCTTGGCATGTGGCCTGCAACATTGTGTACCGCGACCGAATTATCGCGGACAATCACGTCGTTATCCGTCAACGCCACTTGGGCTCGGGATCAACAGGGTACGAACGCGTTCTAGCCTCCTGGCTCTGCCATTTACCCAAAGTTCCGCTGATTATTGACAGTCGTTCGCTCTGAGCGTACACTTTGCCCGTACAGTCGTAAACCTCGCCGGTATTCAGCACGCGGTGTTTTGCGGACGGCAATCTGGGTGAGAAGGGAGTCAACCATGGTCGCCGAACGGCAAGACCTCCACAATGACTACCAGCACGTCATCGACCACTCCCTGCAACTCGTGTACAGCCATCAACACCGCCTGACCTCGCAACTCTATCCTGATGCAATTCAGCCACTAACGCTCGATCAGCTACGAAGTGGGCCACTCGGGCAAGATTTGTGGCGACTAGGTCGCCTTGCGCGCGGGCTTTCACGCGAATCAAAAGACAGCGTTCTGGAAGCCATCGAGTCGGTCTTGCAACTGCTCTTCTGGCCGGCCGCCGCTGACGATTACACGGTCCCGCGCTCGTTCTGGGATACAGACCTCGGCCGTATGCTCGCCCTGGCCAAGTATCGGGCGTTCGAGCCAACCGAACTCGTTAGCATCGGCAATGCAGCCCAGCAACTCGGAGTCACCCGTCCGACCATCTATCGTTGGATGGATGACCGTACGCTCAACTACGTTCGCGATGACATGAGCGGACGGACCTTTGTCGTGCGCCGCGACATTGACATGTTGAAGCAGGTAGCGGCCGAACTCGGCCGAGCGGCCAGCTAGCGATCCAGATCTAACGCTTTGCTCTCTCGATGATCCAAAGGGCTAACGGTTTGGAGGTCTTGAACGGCCACAACCTGTTGGCCCTTTGTGTATATCCGCGGAATTCGTCGCGACAGCCCGGTCACCACCTCATAGTCGATGGTACCCAGTCGACGCGCGATCGAGGCGACCGAATTTGGCCCCCCTGGGATTTGCGATATCACGTCAACGACACTGCCAACATCCGCCTGCGCCGCGTCAGGCAAATTAACCACAGTTTGATCCATGCAAACCCGTCCGCGAACCACGGCCTCGACCCCATCTATCGTCATGATTCCGCGGTTTGACAGTCCCCGGCGGTATCCATCGGCATAGCCGATTGGCACGAGCCCAATTCGCTCCACAGTCGATGCAATATACGTACAGCCGTAACTAACGCAGTCACCAGGGGCCAGAGTTGTCACCCTTGCGATCTTCGCCTGCAGTCGCAATGCAGGCGCCAGATCAGAGGGAATTGACATCTCCAGGGACGGCGAGAGCCCGTACAAGCTAATCCCGAGCCGGACCATGTCATAGTCAAAGTCCCGCCAGCGAAGCGTTGCGGCGCTATTGCTGATGTGAACGGTCCCGGGCGAGTAGCCCAGGTCTCTAATGGCCTGGACACACGCCTGAAAGCGTCCCGCCTGCTCGCTGCTAAACCGGTCGCTGGCGCCGTCGGCGTCGGCGAAGTGTGAGTACGTCCCCGTCACACGAAGTTCCGGCATCGACGCGATCCGCTCGAACATCGAGACCACGTGCTCTGGCAACACGCCGAACCGGCGCATCCCCGAGTCAATCTTCACATGGACGGAAACAGGGTCTACCGGAGAAAGCGATCGAGCAGTCTTAGCGACAGTGCCAACGAAATGTGGGTCGGACATCGTCAACGTTAGGCGATTGGCAAGCGCCGTCGTCAGCTCCGTCAGCTCGACCGGTCCCAGAACCAGGATCGGCGCGGGAATCCCCGCCGATCGAAGCACGACCCCCTCGTCCACGGTCGCCACCGCGAGCTGCGTCGCGCCAGAGTCAAGCGATGCCTGAGCCACCATTACAGCGCCATGACCGTAACCATCCGCCTTGACCACCGCCATGACGTCGGTCCCAGGAGTAACCAGCCGGCGGAAGTACCCCACGTTGGCCGCGATTCGGTCGAGGTCGACGATGATTCGCGTTGGACGTCCGGCGACCGACCAATGAGTTTCACCGCGCTGAATAGTGGGGTGGACCGATGTCACGTCTAGGACACGCTCCCGTCATCCTCGAGGATCGCGATCACCCGCACGATGTCGGCTCGCGAGACCATGCCAACCAGGCGATCGGAGTCATCGACAACAGGGACGGGATTGACTCCGTACTGATGCATGAGCGTTGCGACCTCTCCTAATGTCGCCCGCGAGCGAATGCTGTACACCGGATGAGACATCAGGTCCGCTGCCGACATTGCGAGCGCACGGCGCACCTCGTCATCAAAGTCCCAGCCAGCGTCCGTCTTGATTACGGCGTCAAGAACCGAAGTTACCTCGGGCGGGGTGAAGTCGGACTGGCGCGTGACCAGGTCGCTCTCGGTGATGATGCCCGCGATCTTGCCGTTGTCCATCACGACCAGCCCAGGGACGCCCGCATCCGCCATGACCCGGGCAACCCGAGCTACGGAGTCGCCCTTGGCAATTGTGGGCACTCCTGTGCGCATCACGTCCTGTGCCGTCGGCTCATTTCGGTCCGGGGCGCTGTTCGAGCCGGATGTATCTTGCTCAGACATCAGGATTCGGCCTTTCCGCCGCGCTCGAGCACGGCCAATTCGGCCGCAATGGCCAGCGGTAAATCGCTCGCCACGAGGCCAAGAGTGCCAGTCCGATCTTCGACCCTTCGAGCAGCGGCGCAACCGGCATAAATCGCCAACGCGGCAGCGTCAAGCGGTGCCAGGCCTTGTGCGAGGAAAGCACTGATTGTGCCAGCCAGTACATCGCCCGAGCCCGCCGTCGCGAGGGAAGATGGTGCGTCCGCAGCGATGACCGCTGTCGTTCCGTCGCTCGCGACGGTATAGCCATACTTGAGGACAACAGTCTGTCCCCACTCCGCGGCAAAGGCGCGAACATGATTCAACGGATCTTCGGTGATTTCCTCAGTCAACTTGCCGGTCAGGCGAGAAAACTCCCCAACGTGTGGTGTCAGGACACACCGGCCCTTCGGCAGCCGAGCTGACCAGTCATTCTGCTTTGCCAGCCAATTCAGGCCATCGGCGTCGATGACAATCGGTTTCTCCGACTCTGCCAAAAGCCCCACGGAGTTCTCAGAAGTTGACGCGAGGGAGGCACTGCCAAAGCCGATCATGCTCATCGCCGACGGAGCGCCGAACAGAGCAGCCATCAGGCCATCGCTGGCCTCGTCCTGGCCCAGTCCCGGCCCAATTAGGATGGCCCGTGCCTTTTCGAGCTTACTCCCCACCTCTTCCGCCGCGCGGCGCGCGCCGTGTGACGACTCAGTTTCTGCCAATGGAATGAATGAGGCCTCGGGCACTACCACGGCGATACTTCCGACCAGTCCCCGCGGGACGGCCAGGCTAACGATCCCGGCACCCGCGCGCTGGGCCGCCATTGCGGATAGCATCGGCGCACCGTAGTAGCCAGGAGCACCTCCGACGATCACGACGCCACCCACGCCCCATTTGTGCGCACCAAACGCCCGCCTGGGAAGCAGTTCTCTCGCGAAGTGGTCATCGATAACGATGTCCCCTCCCGCCGGCGTAGGCCGGACACCGTCACTGTTCTTTCCCACGCTATTGCTCCTCTAGTAACTTGGAATCTTGATCGAATCGAGGTTGCACCGGTTCGCCGCGCAACGCGACGACGAACGCCATCGCGTCGGTGCGGGAGTGGGTCAGTGAGATATCGAAGTGAGTCAGGCCGAGATGAGCCGCCCGCCGGGCAGCATCGCCGTGAAGTACAAGGATGGGTTTTCCTCGTCGGTTCGATAGGACTTCCATTTCGCGCCAGGTCAAGCCGCGGATCCCCGTACCAAGCGCTTTAGAAGTCGCCTCTTTGGCGGCGAACCTGGCGGCCAGCTCCGGAACCCGATTCTCGTATCGCTCCCGCTCCCGGGGCGTGTAGATGCGGCGCAAAAACCTATCCCCATGCTGTTCGATCATCTTGGCGATCCGGTCGATCTCGATAATATCGACACCGACCGTAATGGCGCCAGATTGCTCCGGGTCGAACGTCGGGGCATACCACCCTTCTCCAACGGAGTCCAGACCGGAGTTCACTTCCTGACTGTCGTCATCACCTGAAGTCGGGTCGCCCAATATCGCCTCCTAGATCTTTCTGGGATATGTCGCGCGGGGCGCGGGCGCCAGGACGTTCACCTATGCTGACCGTTCGCCCACAACTCGATATCGTCCGATGAACTCCGCATGCTGGCCTGCGAAAGTTCCCCGTTCGATGGCCGTTCGAATGCTCTCCATCTCCCTCGCCAGAAAGCGCAGATTGTGTGTCGAAGCTAGGCGCAAGCCTAGAACTTCCTTCGCCTTGAAGAGATGATGGAGATACGCAGCTGTGTAGTTGATACATGCATGGCAGTCACACGTGTCGTCGAGCGGTTCGTGGTGGTTCCGATACCTGGCGCGACGGATGTCGATCCGGCCGATCGGGGTAAACATCGCGCCGTTTCGCGCCAGCCGAGTCGGGAGAACGCAGTCGAACAAGTCGACACCCCGCGCGACACACTCCCAGAGATCTTCAGGCGACCCAACACCCATGAGGTAGCGCGGCTTCCGCGTGGGGAGTTCGGGCACGCTGGCCTCCAACATCGCCGCCATCACCGGCTTTGGCTCACCAACGCTCAATCCGCCGATCGCGCAGCCCGCGACGTCTTTCTCCGCCACAATTGCGGCGCTCTCGCGGCGCAAGTCGGCCTCCATCCCACCTTGGCAGATCCCGTAGAGGGCGGAGCCCCGGTTCTCGCCTGCAAGCGCCCGGTGCACCGTGATGCATCGATCCAACCAACGGTGAGTTCGATCGGTGGATTCCTTCACGACGTGCCGAGGCGCAGGCAGCCCGACGAAGTGATCGAGAGCCATCGCGATATCGGAACCGAATGCGAGCTGGAGGGCAATCGCCCGCTCGGGCGTCAGAAGGTAGCGGTCGCCGTCAATATGAGATCGAAAAGAGACGCCGCGCTCGTTGACCTTAGCCTGGTGGGCCAAACTGAAAACCTGAAATCCGCCGCTGTCGGTGAGAATTGGACCGGACCAACCCATGAATCGATGCAGACCACCAGCGCGCCGAATGACTTCGGCTCCGGGCCGCAGCATCAGATGATAGGTGTTCGCCAGGATGATTTGCGCTCCGGTGCCACGGACCTCTTCAGGCAATAGAGTCTTGACTGTCGCCTGAGTTCCAACTGGCATGAATGCCGGCGTCTCGACAACGCCGTGCGGAGAGATCATCCGCCCTCGTCGGGCCCAGGTACCTGGGGAAGAATCCAGCACCTCAAATGAAACTGCCGAGCGCTCGACAGATTGCGTCACGTCCAACCGCTATGGCGTCCGGTGGCTGTTGTATCCTGCCGAGAGGCGCCGCTGGCGCGCTCGGGCAACCGCATCTATGGCCTGACCCGCGTCGGGCGCCGTCGTGACCGTCGTCGTCGAGGTCCGCGGTTTCGGAGCGGAAGATGTGGTTGCACGCGATGGAGAACTCGCCGGAATCGTATCTTCCTCGGTGAAGAAGAGATCGGCAAGCGGGTCAGCCTTCGACGCAACCTTCGGCGCCGGTGGAGCGGACGCCGTCTTGGCAGCGGTCGCGCCCGCCTTCGCGGTCGAAGATGCGGTGGAGGTCGTCCGAGAGGCGGCAGCGGTCGTGGTTGACTTCGGCGAAGTTGAGGTCGTAGTCGAAGATTTGGCCGGAGTGGACTTTGCAGTGGTCTTTGCGCTGGTCGAAGTCGTCGCCTTGTTCAGATCTTTCTTGACACTCTTGGTGACGCTGTTGACCTGATTGGCCATTCCCTTGAGGTCGTTGCCGAGGGTACCCTTGCCATCTGTGACTTCGGCGATCGTCTTCTCGAACTCACCGGAGAGCTCGGAAGTCATTCGTCGGAAGTCTCGAACGGCCCGGCCAGCTTGACCGGCGACTTCTGGCAGTTTGCCTGGTCCGAAGATCACGAGGGCGGCGACGAGGATGATCATCATCTCCCATGCGCCCATTCCCATAATGTTCACTGTTGGCCTCAATGTTGTGGAGTTACCCTGCGAATGATCAGTCGCATTCGCGCCAGGTTGATTCGACCACAAAGTATAGCACCGGGAGGAACGCAAACCGCCGCCACGGGCGCGACCTCCTCAATTGAAAACGAGGACTCAAAACTTATGCGAATCGTCGTCGGTCTTGGCAATCCCGGCCGAGAGTACGCCGGCACCCGCCACAATCTCGGCTTCATGGTCGTCGATGAGATAGCCCGAAGGTACGGACCCGCTAACTGGAGAAAGCGATTTCGCTCGGAGATCGGAGAAGTCTTCGTCGACGCGCAGAAGATCGTTCTGGTAAAACCCCAAACATTTATGAACCTGAGCGGCATGGCCGTACGGGAAGCGATCAACTGGTACCACGTCGATCGGGACGAGGTCATCATCGTCATGGACGACCTGGACACGCCGTTTGGCAGTCTCCGGCTGCGCGAGAAGGGCACGGCCGGCGGCCACAACGGTTTGTCCTCGATCATCCAGCAGCTAGGCTCAAATGACGTTCCGCGACTGAAGATCGGCATCGGTCGCGGTCGATCAACTGCGTCCGCGCATGTCCTCTCCCGGTTCTCACCAGATCAAGAGCGCGAACTCCCCGATCTGATCAATCAATCTGCCGACGCCGTGGAGATCTGGATCAAGGACGGAATCATTGCCGCGATGAACCAGGCGAACCGCAAGATCGCGCCAGAAACTCCGGTGAAGACAGTTCGCCCCGTATAATCGGGTCCGGTTCAACTGGCATCCTGGCGCGCAGTGTGACTGGATTCAAATGGCATCTTCCGTTACATCCGGTCAACCCGAGGCAATCAGGCGAATCGCCGTAGTCGGCGCTGGCACGATGGGTAGTGGGATCGCACAGGTTGCGGTGGAGGCCGGGTTTCCCGTGACGTTGATAGACGTCTCGGAAGACGCAGTCGCGCGTGGCGTCGCGACGATCGAGCGTCAATGGACGCGGGCGATTGAAAAAGGGAGAGCCACCACCGCGGACGTGGATCACGCGAGAGCGCTGCTCTCACCGACCGCTTCGATGTCGTCTGTCGAACCGTGCGATCTTCTCATCGAAGCCGTTTTCGAGAACGTCGATGCCAAGGTCGCGGTCTATCAGAAAATCGCGGAATTCCTCTCCCCGACGACGATTCTAGCCAGCAACACATCGTCGATCTCGATTACGACCCTGGCGGCGAAGACCGACCTTCCTGACCGGTTTGTCGGGATGCATTTCTTCAACCCTGTGCCGGTGATGAAGCTCGTCGAAGTGATCAAAGGGGAACGTACAACTGAGACGACAGTTGCCGCTGTCGTCGGATTGACCCGGGCACTCGGGAAAACCCCGGTCGAAGTCAATGACTATCCGGGTTTCGTCTCGAACCGCGTTCTCTTGCCCATGATCAACGAGGCCATCTATTGCTTGGCCGAGGGCATAGCCAGCAGGGACGCGATCGACGATGTCATGCGCCTCGGTATGGCCCACCCAATGGGACCGCTGGCGCTGGCCGACCTGATTGGACTCGACGTTTGCCTGAACATCCTTGAGATCCTGCAACGCGACCTCGGCGACCCCAAATACCGTCCCGCGCCACTGCTTCGCCGCCTGGTCGCGGCTGGAAAGCTCGGGCGGAAGTCGGGCGAAGGCTTTTACTCCTACACGGGAGATTGACCAGATATGGATGTCAATGCCGAATCCACCTCGCAACCACAATTGATCCCGGCCCGACCGATACGCATGTTGATCGCAAAGCCTGGCCTCGATGGCCATGATCGCGGTGCGCGGGTGTTGGCCAGGGCGATGCGGGACGCCGGCTTCGAGGTGATCTATACGGGACTCTTTCAAACGCCGGAGATGATCGCCACCGCGGCACAGCAAGAGGATGTTGATGTTGTTGGCCTCAGCATCCTCTCCGGCGCGCACATGGCACTGTTTCCGAAGATTATGACGGAGTTGAAATCGCGCGGACTCGATGATGTCCTTGTCGTTGCCGGCGGCACCATCCCGGACGAGGATGTCGAAGAGATCCGCGCTCTCGGAATCTCCGCCGTGTTTGGTCCCGGTACCTCGCTGCGCACCATTTCCGAGTTCATCCGAATTAACGCCCCGGTTCGCCGGGACGACCTCTAGATCACCTTTGGGACTTGTCGACCGAGCGCTCGCTGGCGACGCTCGTGCCCTCTCCAGGCTTCTGACAATCGTCGAGAATCGCGGCGAACCGGGCAGAGAAGCAGTCGACCGTCTCTATCCAAAAACCGGAAGCGCAAATCGACTGGGCATTACCGGTCCGCCCGGAGCCGGAAAGAGCAGCTTGATCAGCCGGCTCGTCGGAGCCTTTCGAGAGCGCCGCCATCGCGTAGCGGTCATTGCGGTCGATCCCTCCAGCCGGTTTAGTGGTGGTGCGACCCTAGGCGATCGGATCCGTCTCCTCTCTCATTTCGATGATCCTGACGTCTTCGTACGGAGCATGGCATCGCGAGGCCAGCGGGGCGGACTTTCCGTCGCCACGGTCGAGGTGGCACATGTCTTCGACGCCGCCGGTTTTGACACGATCCTGATTGAAACATTGGGTGTAGGTCAGGACGAAATTGACGTCACCAGAGTGGTCGACACGTCGATCATGGTTCAAGTTCCTGGCCTGGGCGACGCAGTCCAGACCCTCAAGGCTGGAATCTTGGAAGTCGGCGACCTGATTGCCGTCAACAAGTCCGACCTGCCCGGTGCAAACATCCTCGTGCGCGATCTCCGAGCCATGCTTGCCCTGAATCCAATGCAGATCGATGACTGGCATCCCGTGGTTGTACCAGTTTCGGCTGAAACAGGGACCGGTGTGCCGGATCTATTGGACGCAATCGAAAAGCGAATGTCGTTTCTGGAGCACGGCGACCGGCTGCGCGAACTCCGCCGCGACATCGCCCGGGCGGAAATCGAACTCCTGGTACGGGCCGATCTTGAACGAGTACTCAATACCGGCGACATGGACAGGAACGCGCAATTAGTCGATGACGTTGCCAATCGGCGGATCAGTGCAGGTGCCGCGGCGGCTCAAATTCTGAAATGATTGTTCTTACTCTTTCGCAGCGCGGATGCTCAGATTGGCAATTCTGGCCGCCGCCGCGCCTGCGCCCACTCCGTTGTCGATGTTGACGACTACCAGTCCCAGTGAACACGACTGCAGCATCGCCAGTAGCGCCGCTTCGCCCCGTCCTCCAAGTCCATAGCCGACGGATGCGGGCAATCCAATC
Organism: uncultured Chloroflexia bacterium; assembly: GCA_963849635.1. Taxonomy (GTDB): domain Bacteria; phylum Chloroflexota; class Chloroflexia; order Thermomicrobiales; family UBA6265; genus CAVRUD01. The sequence continues at coordinate 78,252 of CAWKIA010000018.1, forward strand.
ACGGGAACATCGACTAATCCCGCCACTACCGATGGCAGCGCGCCGTCCATGCCTGCCGCGACGATGATCGCGCCGGGACGCCGCTCCATGAGGGCTTCCAGGGGCCGGGCTAACCGATGGATTCCGGCAACGCCGACGTCGCGGATGGGAACGACTTCGCAGCCCATTTCCGATGCAATCAGTCCCGCCTCGGCGGCGACCCGAATATCGGACGTCCCCGCGGTGATCACGCCGATCACACCGCCGGAAGGTTCGACACGCGCTCCGAGATGGGTACGGTCAATTGCCACTACAGCCGAGGCTTCTTCCACGACGTCGCAATCGAGCCCCTCGCGACCCCGCAAGACTTCGGGAAGCTCAGACATCATTCCCGGGGTGCACCGGCTGGCAATCGCACGTCCTCTGAGGCGGGCCAACTTGGCTAGGCCCACGATCACCTGGTCGAGCGATTTGGTCTCTGCCAAGACGACTTCGGGAATTCCCGTCCGAGCTCCGCGGCCGGCGTCGACGCGCACATCGTCAATAGCGCCAGAGTCGGCCTGAGCTCGAGGTATCGAAGTTCCCCCAAGTTCGTGTCTCAGAGCATCAAATGGACGGGACGTTTCGATGCCCTGGCTCACCCGTCACCTTCCCCTCTTGCCAGAGTCGATGCTTCGTTCAGCGCCTGGTCAATCATTGCGACGACGTCCGTTTCATTCGGCGCTACCGCGTTGGAGACGAACTGAGCGAGGAACTCGACATTTCCGGCTGGCCCAAGCAACGGAGACGCGACCAGCCCCCGGAGGCTAAGCTGATGCTCGTTGGCCCTCTCAATCACGTTCTCCAGCACCCGGCGGTGGATCAGCGGGTCGCGGACGACGCCCCCTTTGCCAACATCCTTCCGTCCCGCCTCGAATTGGGGCTTGATCAGTGGAACGCAGAGTCCGTGCTGCTTAGAGATTTTGCTTACGGCCGGAAAGATGAGTCCAAGCGAGATGAACGAGACGTCAATCGACACGAAGTCAACCAAATCTGGGAACCCGTCGAGGTAGCGCGCATTGGTCCGCTCCATCACAATCACGCGCTCATCTTGGCGGAGACGCTCATCGATCTGCCCGTAGCCGACATCGACCGCGTAGACCTTTGCCACCCGCCGCTGAAGCAAACAGTCAGTAAATCCGCCTGTGCTTGCCCCCAGGTCAGCGGCAATGCAGCCCCGGACGTCGATTCCGAAGCTCGCGAGCGCGTGATCGAGTTTGTCTCCACCCCGGCTGACGAATCTCGGTTTCGCCACCTGAGAGACGTCGTCGGTTTCAGCGACGAGATGACCTGCGCGCAAACTAATCGACTCATTCACGAGAATGTCGCCGGCAAGAATCATCGCCCGCGCTTTGGATCGGGTGGGCGCCAAACCTCGGTCAACGAGCGCTTCGTCGAGACGCGTGCGCGTTGACTTTACCTGAGGCTGCACTAGGAGGTACTCGTCCGCGCCAGGAATGGCGCAGTCTGCGCGTGGCAAAGTGCGACTGCTAGCGCATCGGCGGCATCGTCCGGTTCCGGCACGGATGACAGGCCGAGGACGATCCGTACCATCTCCTGCATCTGTGTCTTTCCCGCTTTGCCATATCCCGCAACGGCGTGCTTGATCTCCGAAGGACTGTATTCAACAACCGGCACTCCGGCCTTTGCCGCCGCGAGAAGCACGATTCCGCGGGCCTGGCCTACGGTAATGGCCGTCGTGACATTTCGGGCGAAAAACAGTTGCTCGACGGCCAGCACGTCGGGAGCATGGTCGCGAAGCAACCCGGTCAAGTGATCGAACAATGTGCAGAGGCGGGTCGGCATTTCGCCGCCCGCCTCCGTTGTGATCACCCCAAAATCCACCGCACGTGGATCACCCGTCGCCGTCTCGTCGATCACGCCATATCCGAGACGCGCGGTTCCCGGATCAATACCGATGGTTCTCATGCGGCAGGTCCGTTCGGTCTAAGTCACCGCCGCTAAAACATCGTCGGTGATGTCGAGGTTCGTGTACACCGTTTGCACGTCGTCGAGGTCTTCAAGCTTTTCAACGAGCCGGATGACTTTGACGGCGAGGTCTGACTCCGGTGTAATTTGAGTCTTAGGACGCATAGTCAGCTCGGCGGACTCGACCGAATATCCGCCTTTGACCAGTTCTTCCTGGACCCGGTGCAAATCCTGCGGCTGGGTGTAGATCTCGATGCCGCCATCCTCAACCGAGACATCATCAGCGCCGGCATCGATCGCAACCAGGGCGAGTTCGTCAGGGTCAGACCCGTTGACATCCAAGACGATCAGACCCATCTGATCGAACATCCAGCTGACACTGCCGTTCTCACCGAGCGATCCGCCACTTCGCGTCAGAGCTGCGCGGATTTCACCGACGGTGCGATTGCGGTTGTCGGTCAGCGTCTGGATCATCAGGGCCGTGCCGCCCGGTCCGTATCCTTCGTAGGAAACTTCATCGTAGCTATCACCGGGACCACTCCCGACCGCTCGCTCGATGGCGCGATCGATGTTGTCCTTCGGCATATTTTCGCCCCGAGCCTTATCGACTGCGAGGCGCAAGCGAGTGTTCGCGTCCGGATCGGGAAGGCCTGACCTGGCGGCTACGGTGATCTCGCGCGCCAGCTTCGTGAAAAGCTGACCACGTTTGGCATCAGCCGCGCCCTTTTTCGCTTGATCGTTGACCATTTTGAGTGTCCAGACATCGGAGGAACTCCCGCGTCGCATGTTCAACAGTCACCTTCTATAGCAACACATCAGTTTACCACTGCGCCCGTCTTCGCTTAATCGTGGGCGGCAGGCAAGTGTTGAGGACATGTCAGGGAATTACAACGATCTTGAAACCTTCGCAAACCTGGGTTAGACTCATTGGGTCGAGCCGCACAGTAGCTTATCAGCAGGAGCAACATGGAAGGCTGCCGCCCTGGTCGGCTGTGGTCCGGCCCGTAGCCTCACTGTCGCGTCACCCCACTCTATCAGGAGTGGGTTTTTCTGCGCCCAACACCTGTATACAGGGTTGGCGCCAGCAGTCCAGCTGAATTGTCGGTTCGTCGCGCATCGCTTCAACTCTCCGCAGAATCCCCGCGCTGCGCTCGCATTCGAGGTGGTGAAGCGTTCCCATGGTCACAAGCCTCATTAAGAAGGGTAAAGGCCAAGGCTTCCTCCTTTCCGATGACGTCATGGCGGCGTTCCCGAACGCTGAAGAGCACATTGAGTCATTGGACGACTTCTACTCGACGCTCGTGGCTGAGGGCATCGAGGTCGTTGACCAGGTCCCCGCGATCCTCCCATCCGACCTTGCTCCACCTCCTCCGACTCGGCCCCGAGAAGCATCCGTCGCCGAGCGCCAGGAGGCCGCCGAGGAAGCAATCGCGACCGTCGGCGTCGGCGATTCAGTCCGTTTGTACCTCCAGGAGATCGGCGACACCGACCTGCTCACCATGCAGGAAGAGGTCTGGCTCGCCAAGCGCATGGAGCGCGGCAAGCTGGCCGAAGCCCGCCTCTCGCAGGATGGCCTAAGTTTCGAGGATCAAGAGTCCTTCCTGGCCGACAAACTTGACGGAGAGCGCGCTCGGTCGCATCTCATTCAGGCCAATCTCCGTTTGGTTGTCTCTGTTGCCAAGAAGTACGTCGGCCGTGGCCTGTCGTTCCTGGATCTCATCCAGGAAGGCAACATCGGCTTGATGAAGGCGACCGACAAGTTCGACTACATGCGCGGGTTCAAATTTTCGACCTACGCCACCTGGTGGATCCGGCAGGCAATCACCCGGGCAATCTCTGATCAGAGCCGAACTATCCGTCTCCCCGTGCACGTCGGGGAAACGATCAATCGGGTAAAAAAGACCGGTCATCGCTTGCAACAGATCCTGGAGCGAGAGCCCACTCAGGAAGAGATCGCCCGGGCAATGGACATCTCGGACGACAAGGTCCGGCAGGTTCTGGATGTCGCCCGCCACCCGGTTTCCCTTGAAGCTCCGGTTGGCCAGGAAGGCGACGCGTTCCTCGGCGACTTCATTGAAGACCAGACGATGCCAGCGCCGATCGAGCTGGCATCACAGCACCTGCTCAAGCTGCAGATCGGCGACGCCCTCGACAAACTGACCGAGCGCGAGCGCAAGATCATCGTTCTCCGCTTCGGCTTGGATGATGGCCGCTTCCGCACCCTTGAGGAGGTCGGCCGCGAGTTTGGAATTACCCGAGAGCGCATCCGTCAGATCGAGGCGAAGGCACTGCGCAAGCTTCGGCATCCGAGTTACAGCCGCAAGCTCCGTGGGTACCTCGACTAGGAACCCTTCAACTCTCGATTGAAAACACAGCTGGAGGGCCGCGCGGGGAAACCCACGCGGCCCTTTGCAATTCCGCGGTGGTGGTACCTAGCGGGCTGCGCTAGGACGCGGGGACTGACAGAGACGCCTCAATCGCGTCAACAGCCGAAATGCCACTCAGATGCGCTCCATGGCACGTCGAGTAAAACTCTGGCGATGTCGCTTCTCCCGCAAAGAACAAGCGATCTTCGACCGGTATCGCCAAATCCTTGCGCAGGTGTGCGAGGCCGGGTTTCGCCGCTCCATAGGCGCCAAGCACGAAGGGATCACGGCCCCAGGCGGTGATCGTCGTCGCGGTGATTCTCGGCTTGATATCTGATCCGAACACTCCTGCAAGTGCATCCACAATCGCCGCAATCGCCTCGTCATCTTCGACGTCTTCAAGTTCCTGGGCAATCGAGCCACCAATGTATGTACTCACGAGCTCGGTGCCGAACGGGTGAATCTGGGCGGAGATGTAACCTCGTCCAAATGGAATTGCCGCGCTGACGAAGCCTTCGACGCCCGGCACTCCTCCGCGCACCAGGATCGCCGCCTTATTGTCCCGTCCAAGTGGAACAGCAGCGATTGCAGCCTGCTTCCAGTCAGGGAACGCGGGATCGAACTCAATCGTGCCTGCACCGAGGACGCCAGTTGAAACGGTCACCAGAAGCCGCTTGGCTTCAATCGTGCCGGCCGGAGTTGTCACCTGGATGGCTGGTCCGCCCCATTCGACCTTGGTAACGGGCGTCAGGAGTTCGACCGCCGTATCACGGTGGTGATGGGCGACGAGCGCTCCGTATCCGTCTTTCAGTGGCCAATTCTTGTCAGTGTCGCGATACCCCGCAATGTCCGCGCTCGAAATCCGGTCGGGATCAAATCCCCACTCCGCCTGAATGCTCAGATTAAAAATCCGCGATGCCAGGCTGCCGCGATCGCAAAACTGCGACACTGGGCGATCCTCACCGCTACGTGCAGCCTGGAAAACCGCCGCATAGATCGCCTCAATCTCCTTGTCGACGGCGTCGAGAGCGGAGTCGTCTAGGATCTCTCCATCTTTGATCAGACGCCAGTATGATGATTCCTGCCGATAGGTAAACCCGTAGCCGTCTGCAAGCTCCCTCATCGGATTGACGTCGGCCGAATGTAGCCAGTGGCAGCCCCGGTCCCATGGGATGCCAAATGTCGACGTGTCGGTCCATGCCCGACCGCCTATTCGACCGCTTGCCTCAAGCAAGATCGTGTCAATACCTCGCTCTCGGGCCGATCGTGCTGCCGCCAGACCTGCGGCTCCGGCTCCCACGATGACCGAGATCGGTCAACGTGACAGACATCAAGGCTCCTCTGAGTCAACGATCAATCGCGACAACTAGCCCCAGTCGCAGCCCTCGCCTATCGCAGCGCACCGAAGAATAAGTGCAACGTTATGTCCACCAAAACCCAGAGAATTGGTAAGGACATACTGAATCCGCACCTCACGCGCGGCGTTCGGAATGTAGTCGAGATCGCACTCCGGATCACGGTCCGTCTGATTGATCGTCGGTGGCAAGATCCCCTCCTGCAGTGCTCGCACGCAGAAGACTGCCTCCAGCGAACCAGCCGCCCCCAGCAGGTGTCCCGTCATCGACTTCGTTGAGCTGATCGCGACCCTGGTAGCCGCGTCGCCAAACGCGCCCTTGATCGCGGCGGTCTCCAACTTCTCGTTGAGCTGCGTAGATGTCCCATGGGCATTGATATATCCGATGTCGCCTGGCTGAATGCCGGCGTCATCCATTGCCACGCGCATCGCCGCCATTGCCCCCCGTCCTCCGGGCGCAGGTTGGACCATGTGATGAGCATCGTCCGTCGATCCGTACCCAACAACCTCGGCCAGTGCAACAGCACCACGATTCACGGCGTGCTCTTCCGATTCCAGGACAAGCACTGCCGCACCTTCGGCCAGAACGAAGCCGTCACGACCGGCGTCAAACGGCCTGCTCGCGCCCTTCGGGTCGTCATTGCGCCGCGACAGGGCTCCCATCGCATTGAATCCTGCCACGCCTAACCGGCTTATCGGAGCCTCAGATCCACCGGCAACGACGACATCCGCCCGGCCGTCACGGATCATCGCCGCTCCTTCGCCGATGGCATGGGCGGAACTGGCGCAGGCCGACACAGTCGCCATGTTTGGCCCAGTCGCGCCAAGGGCGATACTGACTGTTCCGGACGCCATATTCGCCAGCATCATTGGAACGAAGAAGGGATTGAGTCGTCGCGGTCCGGCGGTCAGGACTGTTTCAGAGCCTTGGTCGATCGTTTCCATCCCACCCATCGCGCTGCCGATCAACACGCCAACACGGTGGGCATTCGTCGCGCCGATGGTCAGACCCGACTGAGCAATCGCTTCGTTCGCGGCGACCACCGCGAACTGGCTGAACCGGTCTATCCGGCGGCTCTCCTTTTTTCCGAGGTATGCCGCCGCGTCGAAGCCCTTCACCTCGCCGGCAAACGTCGTCTCATAGCCTTCGGCATCGAACCGAGTGATGGGTGCGATTCCCGAACAACCAGCAATCACGCTGGACCAGGACTGTTCGCTGTCGAGGCCAATAGGGCAAATCACCCCCATACCCGTTACGACGACTCGACTCCGGCTACTCATAACAGACTCACTTTCTGGACCTGATTGCACGATGGCGGATCAACGCGCTGGATTTCGCGACGATACCACGGAGTCCTGCCCATATTGCGCGTGCTAAGTATTCCGCCTCCCCAAAGTTGTTGCTCATTGGGGTGCATGGTACGCTCGAAGGAGGCCAGCCCTGCGGTGTTCGTGATGTTCTTCGTGGTCTTGAACCAACAGTTACTGATCCGGGAGCTGCTCACCGGTCCGCGCGACCGGCGCTGTGGCACCCACCTGCGAAAGCAGGTTCGAGGTCACCGAACACACGGCACAGGCGGGGTTGGCCTTCTTCCATCAGGCTCCCGCAATATGCCTTTCCTGTCCTGAGTTGGGTCATAGCACGAATGAGGGAGTCGTCGTGATCGCTATCGTCCATGGCCCTGATGCCCTGCTGGTCCGCCAGGCGGTTGCGAAGCTCGTCAATTCGCGTGATCCCGACGGTACGGCGACAAGTCGGCTTGACGGTAAATCAACTCCGCTTCCCCAGATAATCGCTCAGGTCGCCAGCGTTGGCTTTTTCGGCGCCGGACGGGTCGTCGTGGTCGACGACTTGCTCGCTCGAACATCAAAGTCCCCGAAGGGCGGAGACGACTCAGCTACCGACGCTGGATCGTTAGACCTCACTCCACTATTCGCCGCGGTCGAGCAAAGCAATACGCTGATCCTCGTTGACCAGACGTTACAGTCCGTCCCGGCGGCCGTGCGCAAGACGATGCCCCCGTCAGTCGAAGTTATCGTTGGAGACCCTCCCCGTGGCCCGATCCTTCTCCGCTGGATGACCGCAACGGCGAAGGCTGCTGGAGTCGATCTCGACCAACGTGCGGCCCAATTGATCGGTTCTCGTCTCTACCCCCAGACGTGGCAACAGAAGCCCCATAATCCTCGATACGACGTCCCGCCGGACCTTGACCGCCTCACTCAGGAGATCGAGAAGTTGGCCGTTGCGGCGCTGCCTGGCTCGATCACTGCCGAACACGTGGAGACGCTCGTGGCGACGGTCGCCGACGATCAGATCTTTCGATTCACCGACGCACTCGCCCGTCGTCAGTCGAAACCGGCGGTGTCGGAACTTGAGAAGCTCCTCTTGGCCGGCGAAGAGCCGTACGCCATCTTTGCCCAGGCAATGCAACAAGCCGAACTAGCAATCGTGGCTGAGTGCCTCGGTGGGGGCAAGGATCCAGTCGCGGCTGGCCGCGACCTTGGACTGTCGAATCCAGCCCGGATGTCGGGAATCGCATCGTCCCGCCGGGGCCTGCCGCCCAATTCAGCCCGAGTGGACCTGGATCACGCAATCAGAATTGACCGGCAGATCAAGCGTGGGGGCTTGCGCCATCCGGAGGACGCCCTGTACTCGCTGATTGCGTCGCCCAAGCACGGTGAGTGATGTCACGCACACGCAAACAGGGGCGGCCACCAGTGGCCACCCCGTCATTGCACGTTGATCGTTCCAGTGTCGCTAGGCGGACGCGCCCAGCCGGTTGAACTTCGCCATCAGGCGCGACTTGCGCCGGGCGGCATTGTTCTTGTGGATCACACCTTTGCTCGCAACTCGATCAAGCATGCTGATCGCTGTGCCAACCGCCGATTGGGCGGCCGCCTGGTCGCCACTGCGAATGGCCAGCTCGGCCTTCTTCACATAGGTGCGGGCAGCAGACTTGAACGGGCGATTGCGATCGTGACGCCGTTGCGACACACGAATCCGCTTCTCTGCCGATGCGCTGTTAGCCAAAGTTCCTTACCCCTCGCTGACCTTCATGGTTCTGCATCATACTTCGGACACGACAAATACTGCGGCGTCGCTCCGCGAACCCGCGAATGGTACCAGAGCCGTCCAGTCGGCTCAACCTTGGTGACTCCTTGAATCCTCGCCAGGAAGCCATCCCGACGCAACCACGGCAGAGACCGGCACCAACCTCTTCGCGCACTCCTACCTTGCCCTTACCGGATTCCTCCCCGGCAACGCACGCGGCGGCATCGTCGATGCTGCGCAATACCCTTGTTGTCAGTGGTGCATTTGTCGCCAGCCGTGTCCTTGGCCTGGTCCGTGAGAACCTCATCGCCCGGGAATTCGGCGCTGGCCCAACGCTCGACGCCTATGTCGCCGCCTTTCGCATCCCCGACCTGCTCTTTCTCGTCATCATGGCGGGGTCATTTGGAGCGGCGTTCATTCCGGTCTTCTCGGGATATTTGACGCGGGGGCGTGAGGACCTTGCGTGGCGGCTTGCTTCGGCTGTCTTGACAATCTCGGCCATCGCGACTGCTTTGCTCGCCATGCTGACATTTGCCCTGGCAGATGTTCTTAGTCAGAGCGTACTCATGCGCGGCGCCGATGCCGCCACCCAGGGCCTCTGCGCCGACCTCATGCGCATCCTAGTGCTTTCTCCAATTCTGCTCGGTCTCGGAATCGCCGCCAAAGGCATTCTGGAAGCGCAAGACTCGTTTCTCCTGCCCGCACTTGCGCCGCTCGTCTACAACGTCGCCATCGTTTTCGCCGCCGCGTTCCTAACCGACCGGTACGGGATCAAGGGGCTCGCCTACGGAGTCGTCGCCGGCGGCCTGCTGCACGCGGCAATTCAAGTGCCGGGCCTGCTGAAAAGCCGGATGCGGTTCGTACCCACAATCTCGCTCGACACGCCTGGACTAGCGCGGGTAGGGAGCCTGCTATTGCCCGGGTCATTGGGCAGGCGGCGTTTCAAATCAACTTCATTGTGGTCACTTTTTTCGCTTCCAGGGAAGGAGAGGGAGTCGTCTCCGCCTTCAACTTTGCCTGGCAGCTCTTGATGTTGCCCCACGGCGTCGTCGCACTAAGCATTTCAACGGTTGTCTTTCCCAGCCTCACCCGACTGTACGAGCAGGGTAATAGCTATCAGTTTCAGCGAACGTTCAGCCGCGCGCTCCGTCCACTCATCTTTCTGAGCCTGCCTGCGGCCACCATCCTGTTCGCGTTTCGCTCCTCCATCATTCAAGTCCTACTCGAAAACGGCGAGTTCGACGCCCACGATGTCCGCGTAACCGCGAACGCCCTGGCATTCTTCGCGGCCGGACTGCTTGCCTATGCCGTGGCTGAAGTCTTGACCCGCGTGTTTTACAGCATGAACGACACGCGTACCCCAGTCATCGCCGGCGTGTCGACAATTGCACTCAATATCGTCCTCTGCGGGGCACTTGTCGGCCGGTACGAGGCCGCGGGATTGGCGCTCAGCCTGAGCCTGACGACCGCTATCGAAGGTCTGATTCTGCTCGTGGTCCTGCTCACCCGGCTCGGCGGGTTCGACCCTGGATTTGGATTCTGGATCTTCAGAGCGCTTCTTCCGACCGCCGCAATGGGGTTGGTCTGCGCGATCCTCGCGGAACCGTTGGCAGATGTGACCGCTGGCGATACGGCACCGTTTATCATCCAGCTTGCCATGTTTGCCTTTGCCCTCGCCCTGGCTGGCGGAACGTATGTCGGCGTCTGCCTGTTTACAAACCTGGAAGAGTGCGTCGCCATGCTTGACCGCGCGATGCGGATCTCTGGCACAGTCACCTCCCGCCTACTACCGCAAAATCCACGTCATTAGCGGCCACTCCGCTATACTCACTGCTGTTCTTACCTGACCCGATGCCATTGAGACGAATGAGCTTGCCCACTCGATGACGAAACGCATCCCGAAGTCGCGCATCCGCAACTTCAGCATCATCGCCCACATCGATCACGGTAAATCTACGCTGGCCGACCGGCTGCTCGAGCACACAGGGACCGTCGAGAAGCGGGGAATGGTCTCGCAGATGCTCGACTCGATGGACCTTGAACGCGAAAAGGGCATCACGATCAAGGCACGGGCCGTGCGGATGCAGTACACGGCTTCCGACGGCGAGACCTACGAGCTCAACTTGATCGACACCCCCGGTCATGTCGACTTTTCGTACGAAGTGAGCCGGAGCCTGGCCGCCTGCGAAGGCGCCCTCCTCGTCGTGGACGCAGCCCAGGGCATCGAAGCGCAGACGATGGCCAACGTCTACCTGGCGCTCGAACACGAACTGACAATCCTGGCCGTCATCAACAAGATCGACCTGCCAAACGCTGACCCAGAGCGCGTTTCCGCCGAAGTCGGAAAGTTCATCGGACTGCTGGACGATGAGATCGTCTTCGCCTCCGCCAAGGAAGGCGTCGGCATCGGAGCTGTGCTTGAGTCGATCGTCAAGCATGTTCCGCCGCCAATCGGCGACGACTCCGCGCCAGCCCGAGCCCTGATCTTCGATTCTCACTACGACCAGTACAAAGGCGTGATCGCCTACGTCAAAGTCGTCGATGGCAAGATCGGATCCGGCGACAAGATTCGCCTCATGAATACCGGCAAAGAGGTCGATAATCTCGAGGTCGGCTTCTTTTCGCCAGAACTCAACACCGTCGATTACCTCGGCACCGGTGAGGTTGGCTACATCGCCACCGGGCTCAAGGTCGTCAAAGATTGCCAGGTCGGAGACACGATCACCCTGGCCGAAAACCCAGCCAGAACTGCGCTACCTGGATATCGCCCAGCCAAGCCGATGGTGTTTGCCGGCCTGTACCCGGTAGACGGCGAGTCCTACCCGCTCCTCCGCGACGCCCTCGAACGACTACAACTCAACGACGCCTCGCTTACCTACGTGCCAGAGTCTTCTCTCGCGCTTGGATTCGGGTTCCGTTGCGGGTTCCTTGGTCTGCTCCACATGGAGATCATTCAGGAGCGCCTGGAACGAGAGTACAATCTCGACCTTCTCGCCACGGCCCCAAGCGTCGAGTACGAAGTGGTCATGCACGGTGACAAGATCGTACTGGTCGACAACCCGGCCGAACTTCCGTCTCCCGGCGAGATCGAAGAGATCCGCGAGCCGTGGATGAAGATCACGGTTATCGCGCCGTCCCGGTACATTGGCGCCATCATGGAGCTCGTCACGTCCCGCCGCGGTATCTATGAAGAGCTGTCCTACCTAGATGAGGACCGAGCGCAACTCAAATTCGACATGCCCCTCGGCGAACTGATCATCGACTTCTACGACCAGCTCAAGAGCCGCACCCAGGGGTATGCCTCCCTCGACTACACGTTTGACGTGATGCGTGCCGCGGATCTGGTTAAACTCGATGTCCTGGTAAACGGCGCCTCGGTCGATGCGCTGTCGCTCATCACCCACCGCGAAGAGGCGTACTACAAGGGCCGCGAGCTCGTGCAAACCCTGCGCAGCTTGATTCCCCGCCAGATGTTCGATGTCCCGGTCCAGGCCTCGATCGGCAGCCGGATTATTGCCCGCGAGACGATTCGGGCAATGCGCAAGAATGTCCTGGCGAAGTGCTACGGCGGCGACATCTCCCGCAAACGCAAGCTCCTCGAAAAGCAAAAAGAGGGGAAGGCGCGGATGAAGATCGTCGGCAACGTCGAGATCCCTCAGGAAGCGTTTATGGCGGTTCTCAGCCTGGGTGGCGACAAGGCCGTCGCCAACAAGAGCTAACTGGCCGTTATGCCACTGCAACCAGGAACGATCACTGTCGTCGGCCTCGGCCCGGGAAATCGCGCTTCACGCACGATCGAAACTCAGGACGCGCTGGACTCCGCGTCGAAAATATTCTTGCGCACTGGCATCCATCCGGGTATGGACGACCTTCTCGGTGATCCTCGTACTTCGACCTGCGACGATCTTTACAGCGGTCACGATTCGTTTGACGCCGTCTACGCGGCAATCGTAAAGCGTCTCCTAGATGCGGCGATGTCCAGCGACATCGTCTACGCGGTTCCGGGAAACCCGACCTACGGAGAGCGCACGGTCGCGGAGCTTCGCTCTCTCGCGGCCGAGACCGGCGTACAGCTTCGTATCCTGGCTGCGGTCAGCGCCCTGGATGAGATTGCGACACGTCTGGGCTTCGATCCGATGGCCGATGAACTCCAGCTCATCGACGCCGCGCGGCTGTCCCAGACGCTCGACCAAGAACCATTTTCCGCTGGACACTTGCATATCGATCCATATCGCCCCGCACTCATCGGGCAGGTCTATTCATCCGATCTCGCCATCGCCGTCAAACTGGCCCTGACGCGAGTCTACGGAGATGACCACTTAGTTACTGTACTCAGAGCCGCCGGGGTACCTGGCCAGGAAGTCTTCCAGACAATTCGGCTTAATCACCTCGATCGACATCCTGTCGACCACCTGACCAGCGTCTGGGTGCCGCCGGTTGGAGAACTTGAGGGGCATCGAACAGAAGCCAATGTCGCACAGGTCATTGCTCGACTCCGGGCTCCCGGCGGATGTCCGTGGGATCGCAAGCAGACGCATCAGTCTTTGCGCGACGCTGTCCTCGACGAGGCCTACGAGGTCGCGGACGCAATCGACGCCGATGACCTCGACAACCTCGCCGAAGAGTTGGGCGACCTTTTCCTCCTCGTCATGCTTCATAGCCAGATCGCAACCGAAGCCGGGCACTTCACGATCGAGGATGTCTACGAAGGGCTGTCGCGGAAGCTCATCCGGCGACATCCCCATGTCTTCGGAGACGTTGAAGCCGACACACCGGCGGATGTTGTACGGACCTGGAACCAGATCAAGAGCAATGAGCGAGCGGGCAAAGCAGCCCGGTCCCTGTACGACAAACTTCCGCGGTCGATGCCGGCGATGCTGCGAGCAATCAAGTTGATCAAGAGCGAGCAGCCTCAAGAACTATCAGGGACAACCCAAGCGACACCGGGCGGCCAACTGCTTATGGCAATCTCTGGCATGATCGCGGAGGGCATCGATCCGGAGCATGAACTGAGCACCGCGATTGCTGAGGTATTCGGCCAAGGCGCGAAGATTGAAGGGATAGGTGGATCGTGACGTCGACCTACGATGTTTCCCCGGCGGTGACTGGAAAGCTGACGTGCGGTTCCCTTCGGGCTGAAGATGTCGGCCGCGAGGTCATTCTCAATGGCTGGGTAAACCGGCGGCGCGACCTCGGTGGATTGATCTTCATTGACCTTCGTGATCGCTACGGCCTCACGCAGGTCACCTTCAATCCCCAAGTCGTGGAGAGTGCCCACGAAATCGCCAGCACTGTGCGTAACGAGTTTGTGCTGCGCGTGCACGGATTCGTTCGCCACCGGCCGGAAGGGACCGAGAACCCACGGTTGCCGACGGGCGAGATCGAGATCGAAGCTCAGACGGTCGAGATTCTGAACGAGGCGAAGACGCCCCCCTTCTACATCAACGAAGAGGTGGACGTGGACGAAGGACTGCGCCTGCAGTACCGGTATCTCGATCTGCGCCGCCCGAAGATGCAGGGAAACATCATTCTGCGCCACCGGCTCGTCAAGCACATGCGCGACTACCTCGACGAGCGCGGCTTTGTCGAAGTCGAGACGCCCTGCCTGATCAAGAGCACACCCGAGGGTGCCCGAGACTTCCTTGTCCCCAGTAGTGGCTTTCCGGGTTCGTTCTACGCGCTTCCCCAGTCTCCTCAGCAGATGAAGCAGCTTCTGATGGTCGCCGGACTCGACCGCTACTTTCAGATTGCCCGCTGCTTCCGAGATGAAGCGCAGCGCGCCGATCGCCAGCCGGAGTTCACCCAGCTCGACATCGAGATGTCGTTCGTCGACCAGAACGACGTGATGGACCTGATCGAGACACTCTACGTCGACCTGACGCAGCGCTTCTCCGAGAAACGCATCCGAGAGTCGCCGTTCCCGCGAATCTCATACGCCGACGCTATGGCCCGTTTCGGCAACGACCGACCCGACATGCGATTCGGCGTTGAACTTCAAGATGTATCTGATGCCCTCAAGGACACTGGCTTCCAGGCGTTTGCCGGGGTACTTTCAGCCGGTGGTCAGGTCAAGGCCATCGTGGTACCCGGTTGCGCCAGCTACACCCGCAAGCAGATCGATGACGTCACCGAACTCGCCAAGCGAGCCGGGGCAAAGGGACTCGGAACCATCGCCCTTACGGCCGACGGCATTCGCTCTCCGATTGCCAAGTTCCTCTCTGAGAGCGAAATCTCCGCCGTCACGACCGGTATCGGCGCCGCTACCGGCGATCTGGTCCTGCTCGTCGCCGATCAGCCTGTGGTTGTGGCAAAAACGCTCTCTGCCCTACGCGACGAATTCGGGATCCGGCTCGGGCTGGCGGACCCAAATGAACTTGCCTACTGCTGGGTCTACGAATTCCCACTCCTCGAGTGGAAGGAAGAGGAAAATCGGTGGGACGCCACCCACAATCCGTTTTCCGGCTACTACGAAGATGACGAGCACCTACTGCAAAGTGACCCTG
Source organism: uncultured Chloroflexia bacterium (assembly GCA_963849635.1). GTDB lineage: Bacteria > Chloroflexota > Chloroflexia > Thermomicrobiales > UBA6265 > CAVRUD01. Next base: position 93,474 of record CAWKIA010000018.1, read on the forward strand.
GTGCGGTCAGGGCCAAGCAGTACGACCTGGTGGGCAACGGCAATGAACTCGGCGGTGGCAGTGTTCGGCTGCACCGGCGCGAGAAACAGGAACAAGTCTTCGGGATGATGGGCTACGCCCCGGCGGACCTCCAGGAGCGCTTCGGCGCACTCTTGGACGGCCTTGAACACGGGGCGCCGCCGCACGGCGGGATCGCGATGGGCGTCGACCGGTTCGCGATGATCCTTGCCGATGAAGACAACATCCGCGAGGTCATCGCGTTTCCCAAGAATCAACGTGGCATTGACGTGATGTTCAGTGCCCCATCCGTCGTAGACACACAACAGCTAGACGACCTTGGCTTGCAGCTCAAGCCAGTTGAGCTCTCGACCTCGACCGGGAACTAACGGGCGACTCTGTTATGGCGCGAACGACCAGCTCAGGCCGCTGGTTGCGTCTATACCGTCCCATTCACCAAGACTGACCGGCGAGCCCGCCGCCGCTCCGTCGCCCATCGGCATTGCCCAAAGCCCGAATCCGTCGCCGCTTGGTCTCAGATAGGCGAGCCAATTGCCGTCCGGAGACCAGGCCGCCGCAACGGCCTGCTCGCCAAACGTCAGCTGCGTGGCGGAAGAGTCTGCCCTGCCCAACAACCAGAGATCGCTGACGCCTTCAGGCGATCGAATAGTGGCAGCCACGAATTGTTCGTCGGGAGAGATGGTCGGATCGTAGACGCCGCCGGTTTCGACTCCGAGCGGGTATTCGATGCCATCGCTTAGGTCACGAAGGACGACGGTCGTGAAATAGTTCACACCATCGAATGACTTGATGCAGTAAGCAGCCAGCGCTCCGCTCGCGGACAATGAGACGCCTTCAATGTCGACTCCGGTTGGCGCGTCTTCCGGAGCAAGGACTGCTCCCGCACCGGGCGATTCCATCAGCCACAGCGCCATCCGGCCGGACTCTTCGTAGTCCGAAATAAAGGCGATCCGTCCCGACTCCGACCATGAAGGGTCAAGCGCCCAGGAACTCCGATTAACGTATAGCTGGCTTCCGGGCTCGAAGTCGAGTGGCGGTGCGTAGTCCGTAAGCTGCTCCGTGACGCCGGTATCGATGTCCAACAAAACTAGATCAGAATAAGTGTCCTGGGTGGCGACGTATAAGATCTGATCACCATCCGGCGACCAACGCGCATCGCTGAGGTTGCCGTCTCCATACACTTCATGCAGATCGCCTCCCTGCCACATCCATGCGGCGCTGTCGCGCACCATCAGAATCTTGCCGGGCATCTGTCCGCTTTGGGCCTTGCCGGTCGAGCACGTCACGCCAACCGCCGCCGTGATCAACATCAGAACGGTGAGCCGATACAGCATGGCTCGGGCGCAAATGCCTCCCATTATTCCGACCCCTCCATGCTGAAACCGAGGGCGAGAAGTTCTTGCTGTGCGACCGTCTTCTCGTCCCACCAGCGCTTTTCGCCGCTCCAGAAGATGCTGCCTTCATGACCCTTGCCAGCAAGCAATACGCAGTCTCCCGGTTGCGCGAGCGTCAATGCGAGGTGAATTGCTTCACGACGATCGGTAACGCGGTGCGACGTCGAGCCGTCTACGGCCCCAGCAACAGCAGCGCCCGCCGCGATCTCGGCGATAATGACGTCTGGGTCCTCGTTTCGTGGATCTTCGCTCGTGAAGACACTGACATCGGCCAGTCTGGCCGAAACCGCGCCCTGCATGGGTCGCTTCGTCGCGTCTCGCTCACCCGCGCTTCCGGAGACGCAAATTAGGCGTCCTCGTGGATGGAGCGATCGAAGCAGGCCAAGCTGACTTTCGAGCGCAGCCGGAGTATGCGCATAGTCGACGATCACCGAGAATGGCTGGCCCTGATCCACGCGCGTCATTCGCCCAGGAATTTCCGGAGCGTTCCGGAGCCCACTGGCGACCAGGTCAAGACCCAACCCCGTAGCCAGCGCGACCCCGGCCGCGCAGAGTGAATTTTCAACGTTGAACCCGCCGATCAACGGAAGGTCGATCTCGACATCACTTCCCTGCCAGTGGAGACAAAAGGACGTGCCATCTGCTCTAACGTCGATATGGGTGGCCCGCAACTGGGCACCGGGATAATCTGAAACGGTATATCCAACCACATCGATTGAGGGCGCGTAGTGGCGCATCTCGCGAGCGCCTTCATCGTCTAGGTTCACAACGCAGATTCCGCCAACCTCTTCGACGCTTTCGAACAGACGCCCCTTGGCCCTCCGATAGGCGTCGATCGTCTTGTGGTGTTCCAGATGTTCGTGCGTCACGTTCGTGACCGCGCCAATCACGAACCTGGTATGGTCCAGCCGATAGAGATCCAGACCGTGCGAGGTTGCTTCAAGTACGGCCCATTCGACCCCTGCATCCACCATCCGGCGCAGAATGCGTTGAATCTCAGATGACTCCGGCGTCGTCTGGCGAGACGAGTGCTGGTCGATCTCATCGCCGATCCGGACCTGCACGGTGCCGATCATCCCGGTCCTGCGTCCGGCATGTCTCAGGATTCCGTCGATGAGGAACGAGGTGGTCGTTTTGCCGTCCGTGCCGGTAACGCCGATGACCTTGAGCTCTCGAGACGGATTGCCGTAGAACGCGGCGGCAATGGTTGCCAGCTCTTTGCGGCTGTTGTCCACGACGATCTGGGGAACGTTGAGAGCCAGTTCTTCTTCGACCAAAATGGCCGCCGCTCCATTCGCCACCGCATTTCCGGCGAAAGCATGACCGTCCGATTCGGATCCACGCAGGGCAGCGAAGAGATCCCCAGCATGAACCGACCGCGAGTCGTATTCGATACCGGTAACTACGCTACTGGGATCACCAACGACTCGAACCCCAAGGACGCTGGTAACGCATTCGCTGAGCCGTATCCCGTTCATGACTGCCCAAAAGCGTATCGACCGGCGAGCCAAGAGAGAATCGGGACGTAGCGCCGTTCCATCATTGGCGGATAGTCAACGATCTCACCGCCGAAGCGCGTCTTGAAGTTGAACAGACCGCGCATGTCCTCGCCAACACTGGCAGTCGCTCCCGTGGCGCCTTCTTCTTTCGGGGCCAACTGCGACGGCTTTGGAATGCCCCACAAGTCATACATGCTGCTGCCTGCGTCGCGGGCCCAGCGCATCGCGTCGTACTGGAGCACGAACGCCGCTCCGTCCGCCCGGTGGACCGTGGAAGATGCCCCATACATGTACGCGGCTTCCTTGCCGAATCGCGCCGCAATCAGTCCTGCCGCGATGATTCCCTCAACCTTCGCGAACAGCATCAAAGCGCGATCACCGAAAACGCGCATGAAGTCGGCATAGTAGGACCGGTCGTGAACCCCGAACTGATTTCGGGCGGCAGTCTCGGTCAGCAGGGCATAGAACGCGTCAATGGTGCTATCTGTCGCATCGGCCCGTTCGACGGTCACACCCCGCTTACCGGCCAGACGCACACTGTAACGATTCTTCTGGTGCATCTGCGCCATCAGCGCATCGTCACAGAGATCGATTGGCACTTTCACAGTTCGGGCAGGTTGGAGATGCTCGGGACCTCGGACGAACCCTACTTCCCGGAACGTGCCGTCGAGAGGCAGTGGCTCGTTTTGTTCGACGACAAGCGACAACGATCGGTTCCGCCGGCAACTCGAATCGATGAGCCTGGCGAAGCTCGATAAACTGATCTCGTGGATAGATCGAATTCGACAGGACCGGACCACGGGGGATGTAGGCAAGTGATACCGGACCGCGCTTCTTGAACAGGATCTGTGCCGCGGCGACTCCGCTTGATCCCTCTACCGCGACACGATCGACACCCCAACCATGGAGCGACTTGAACTCACCCCATTCCCACGATTGGAGGAGATGACCACCGGCCGCCTCAACCGCGCCGTTCCACTCGGCCCTGGAGCTGGAAATCGACTCGCTCACGCCAGCATCACGTCATCGTGGAGCCGATCGAGAGCGGCAGATGCTGCCTCGCGATCAGCGTAATCGTCGTCGTTGGCGGCGGTTTCGAGCACGCGAGTCGCGGCCTTGCCGCCGATTGCGGCGAGCGCATTCAGAGCAGCGACCCGAACATCATGCTCCGGATCGAGAGCCGCCGTCGCCAGATCCGCGATTGCGGCCGCGTCACCGATCTGACCGCACGCGGTCGCGGCCGTTTGCCTAAGCTCGATATCGTCGTCATCCAAGACGGCCAGAATCGAGTCGAGCCAGGCGGCACTGCGAGACCGGCCCATCGCCGACACCGCGGCCGTCATGAGGGCTGGCTCGTCGGAGGCAAACGCTTCCTGGATCAACGCGGCAATGTCCGATCCGCCGAAGACCCCCAGACCTTCGAGCGCCTGACAGCGCACGAGTTCATGCTGGGACTCGTCGTTCGCAATCTCCATAAGCGCTAAGCGAAGCCTGCTCGATTCGCCTGGAAAGTCACCGTGCTCGACAGCGAGTTCCGCGAATCGCCCAAGAGCGTGGCCGGCTTCGGCACGGACGTCTGTAGACGGATCAGTCTGGACCAACTCAAGGAGGGTCGCTTCCAGCTCGGAAGACGTGTCCTCCCATAGTCCGGTGATCGCGCGCTGGCGCACCACCGGATCATCGTCCTCGAGTGCAATCCGAAATGCTCTGCCAAACAAGAGGTCGACGTTCGCCCGCTGAAGGGTATCCATCGTCCGTGTGATATCGCGCCGGACATCTAGATTCAACCCGGGCCAGGCGCGACTCAATCGCCGGCGGCGATCTCGACTGAGATCGGACAGCGCCCGCACGTTCTCTGGCTGGGAGGTTCCAGCTTCGAACGCAGAGAGCGCTGCCGAAAATGCGATCTCAGGATCAGGCTGTTGTAACGGGAACGTAGGTGTAGACATCGTCTCGTTCTGGATCTCGGGCGAACGCACCAGTCTCGTCTTCCTCAAGGATGGCACGCAGAACCGGCTCAGAGAACGGTCGTTCGACGTTCACGGCGACAAACAGGTCACTGAATGTCGCTGAGAATCCGGGGACATCGGACTGGTCACCGATCCGTTCGAACGTAGCCGCCACCACAGATTCGGGCCGGCGTCGGGCACGGTCATCGAGCGGCTTTTCCGATCCGAGGCGCGGGAAACGCTCCTCGGTCAGTAGCATCGCCTCTTCGACATCGCAATTATAGGTCGTCGGCCGGAAGACATAGCGCACTGCTCGGCGCTCATCAAGCTCAAGCAACCGGGCGCTTTGCGCTCCCGTGGGGAGATACTCGACCAGATAGTGGCCGTCATTCTCAGTTCGTTGAATCGAGAGCATCGCGCCGGGAACGAGGTTCTCGGTGTAGAAGTCATCCAGGCCGAGAATGAATCCTCCTCGGTTCGGCGTTGGGTACCGCAGCTCAACCAGATAGGTTGTGTAGGACTGCGGGGTTTCAAATGTCAGCACCGCCGACCGCTGATCGGGCTGCAACGGCGCCGGCAGAAGCTTCTGCATTTCCGCGTCGTACGGAAGTAGTCCGTGATAGTACTCGTAGAACGTCACGATGTGATCAACCGACCCCGCCGACCGGAAGTCGGCAGCCGCGGACGTCTCTTCGACCAGATACCGGAAGTCGGTCCCGATCTCGTTCGGCTTCCGCCGGGTCGTGCCGATCTGAGGCAGGCTGCTAGTGCTCCAGAAACGCTGGTTGTTCGTACCAACGAAGTCGAAATCTCGATGCTCCCGAGACAGCCGGAAGTTGACCGCAAACCGCATCAGCTCAAAGTCAGGCGAATTCGGCCGCACCATGAGGACGTCCTGAACCAGGACATCGTCAGTGAGTGGCTGCTCCTGCTCCTGGATGTAATCCTTGATCCGGCGAAGGTCACCGCGGCTAAACCGGGGCACCTGCTCTTCAGCCATCCACTGGTCGCCGAAGTTGGCCACGCGAATATCGGCCCGGAGCCGCTCTCGGATAGCCTCGGCCAGTTCAAAGTCGTCGACAGCGGAGACATCCATCGCCGGGATGACCGGAACGGTTATCGTTCGGGCGGCGGGAGAATCAGCGCCGGCTTCCTCGGGCTCGACCACCGCCTCTGGAGCCTCGACCTCGACGACGTCCGCGGGTACGTCCTGAGAAAATATCTGAACTTGCGGAGTGGTGCCGATCAGCTCCTGGTCGAACCCGTCGTCATACTCATCGAATCTGTCACTCAGGGCAGCCAGCGTGTCCGGCGCCGTCCAGGAAGGATCGATTCGCACACGAGCTCGGACTGGCGCAGCGGGCATCTCCGGCTTCGGCTTCGGCGTCAAGAATCGTGTGCCGAAACTGTGCGAGAACTCGACAACTGTTGGGACGGGTGGATAGCCCAACCGGGTCGTAATCACGGTCACACTGTCGCCATCATGCTCGACGGCGAACACCCGCGGATTTGCCGCGATCGCGGCATCGATTTTCTTCTCGTCGCTCGACGCTTCGGTTTGGCCAGCGTACTCGCGAATGACCTCGATTGGTAATCGAATCGCGGTATCGACCGACATGAACCGACCCTGAAGCTCAAATGCGCGGAAAATGGCTTGTGCCAGCCGTTTTTCGGCGGCACTGCCTTGAAACTCAATGGTTGACGCTTGAAACGGAATCACCATCTGGTTGTATTCCCTTCGTGGCAGCCCAGAACGCGGTGACGACACCGCGGGCAGAGATGGAGTTGTTCAGCGACTAGCTGCCGCGGCCTGACTGCCTCCGGAGGGCATCGATCAGTTGTTGGGTGGTGACGGGCTGGCTGGTGTTTCGCAGCAGCGTCATCAAGTAGGCGATATCTTCATCTCGAAGCTGGATCTGGGCGCTCATCGACTCTCCGCGACTTAAGGCACACACGCGCCTCGGGGGGTTCCGCAACCGAGGAAGTCTACTCGGACTGGTTCCGTTCGTGCCAGATTTTGCGCTATCACACAGCCTAGCCGACAGTCTCTGACACTTCCTCCAGGATCCCTTTCAAGACGGTATCCGTCATGACCCCGCCGGCCTCGGCCTCAAAATTGAGGATGATCCGATGCCGCAACGCCGGCAAAGCCACCGTGCGCACATCCTCAAAGGCAACATTTAGCCTGCCCTCAATCAATGCCCGGATTTTGGAGGCAAGCACGATCGCCTGGGCCCCCCGGGGGCTTGCGCCGTACCGGACGTAGCGTTTGACGATCCCGACGGCCTGTTCGTTCTCAGGATGAGTCGCAAGGACAAGCCTGACGACGTAGTCGCTGACATGGGACGCGATCGGGACCTGCCGGGCCAGCTTCCCCATCGCCTCAATCGTCGGCCCATCGGCAGTCTTCCCCGCGTGAAAGGAGCCATCGGCCGTCGTGCGGCGCAGGATCTCCGTCATCTCAACCGCGGACGGGTACAAGACCAGTAGCTTAAAGAAAAACCGGTCTAGCTGGGCCTCGGGAAGCGGATATGTACCCTCCATTTCAAGCGGATTCTGAGTTGCCAGCACGAAGAAAGGCTCCGCAAGCGGGTGAACGACGCTGGCGACGGTCACGGTCTTTTCCTGCATCGCCTCTAAGAGGGCAGACTGGGTCTTCGGGGTCGCCCGGTTGATCTCGTCCGCCAGAATGAGATTGGCGAAGATCGGACCATGCTGGAAGGCAAATCGCCGCCGGCCTTCCTGATCTTCCACCAGGATATTGGTGCCGGTAATATCGGCGGGCATCAGGTCAGGTGTAAATTGAATCCGGCTGAATTCCAGGTCCAGAGCTTCGCTTAGGGTCCGGACCAGCATCGTCTTGCCCAATCCTGGAACGCCTTCGAGCAAGACGTGACCGCCGGCGACGAGGGCAATCAGCACGTCCCGCAGAATCGCTTCCTGCCCGACGATAACCTTGCCGATCTCGTCTTCAATCCGACTGGCATTGGCGCGAAAGTCGGCGACCGTCATGCCCTCGGCGGGAGCGAGATGCTCCTGCGGCTGGACGGGATCCGCGGTAACCATCTCCACTCATCTCCTTATCGTTCGTGGCTCGTGTCTTCCTCAATGGTAATCGCCAATCCATCTACAAGGGGAAACGGCCTGACCGGGCAGGATGTTTCCTCAGGTCACGGAGCCGATTATGAATTCTGGAAGACTGCGATGAGCGCGACGACCAGACACATCAGCCCGATTAATCCCAGGGCAGCCCCCCCGATGAGCAGATAGGTAAGGCGCGGCGAAATCGAGAATCGTCCATTTCGGCCGGCCGCGGGAGTGTCGCCGTTTACTGCGCCGGTTTCAGATGGTTCATTCCGGTCTTGGTGATCTTCCATCAGCTTCCACCGCCCAGCATTTCACGAAGCGTTCGAGCGAGTACCTGACCGCTGTCCTCCCACCGGAACGTGCCTGCACGCATAACCCGCGCCCGGCGGGACAGCTCGGACTGAGTGTCGCCCTCCAGGGCGCGTCTTACGGCATCGGCGAGGGCTTCAGCGGAGGCTGCTGGCGCTGTCAGAATCGCGTCGCCGCCGACTTCGACGAGCGCCGGAGCCGTGCTGGCCACGACCGGGACGCCTGTCGCCATCGCCTCCAGCACGGGCAATCCAAAGCCCTCATACCATGCCGGGTAGATCACGGCCGCCGCTCCCGCATACAACGACGGCAAATCCTCGTCGGGAACATAGTCCAGCCGGATGACCTTTCCGATCTTCTCGAGTCGTTGGGATGCCGCGAGGATCTCCTCGTACGCCCATCCTGCCCGACCGGCGACAACCAACGGGAGGTCGACGCTCCCAGATAGTTGCTCGACCGCGCGAAACAAGGTGAGGTGATTTTTGCGTGGTTCGAGGGTGCCGACCGTGAGCAAGTATGACTCCGGTAGGTTGTAGGCTCGACGCCGCTCAACTCCCATCGGCGATGCCTGCAAAAACCGGTCATCGACGCCGTTTCGAATGACAACGAGCCGCTCGGGAGGGACACCCAGGCGTTCGATCACGTCCGCCTTGGTGGTTTCCGAGACTACGGCGACCTTGGCGGCGCTCTTTACCTGACGGGGTACAACGCCGTTCAGGTAGGAACGTAGTCCGGGCGGCGCGAACTCCGGGGCAACGAGAAATGCCAGGTCATGGACAGTTACAAGCCTCGGTTGAGATACGAACGTCGGCGGTGCGGTGAAATCCGGCGAGTACGTCAGGTCAGAGCGGCCCGCGAAAAACTCAGTTGGAATCGGGAGATTTGCCCGGAACCAAATCTGGTCAACCCTGCGACGCGCCAAAGGGATCCGGCGCACGCTGACCTTGGCACTTGCCGGAATCATCGACAATGCCGCCTGCTGATACGGCTCAGGTGAACGGTGGGCGGATGCATAGAGGAGGGTTGTCGACCACCCGCCGAGCTCTGAGAGGGCGGCAGGCAGAATGTTACGGGCGTAGCGGCCTATCCCGGCCCCTTGGCTAAACCCTGCGCTGTCATCAACGAGAAGTCGCACCATTTACATCTCTGCTAGGTGGTGTCGTCGGAGGAGGTGAGTTCTCGCCGCATTCGCAGGAGATAGAACACCAGGCCAACGACGATCACACTCCAATACCCGATGACTCGATCCATCACGGCTATTGAGCCGCCCAATCCGGTGTCGACACCGACCAGGTCGAGCACCTTGATTGTGGCGACCTCGACAACGCCAAGCCCGGCCGGAGTAATTGGGAGTGTCGTCAAAAGCGAACCCATGAGAGCAACGAACAGTGCAGTCGGAGGGTCCAGGTCGGCACCAAGCGCTTGGGCCACTAGCCAAAGACGCAATCCTTCGGCGGCCCAGATTATCAATCCGATTCCGATGAAGACCCATGGTCGCCTGAGGCAGACGAACACACCGTCATGAAGGCGGCCATATTGCTCGTGCAAGCGTTTGGGAAGCCGCCGCTGAATGAAGTCGCGAGCGAGCCACATCCCGAGCACGCCGACAGCGCCGAGGGCGAGGAGGCCGGCGCCGATATAGACCGTTTGACTCGCCTGGACCGGAAGATGCCCACCGAACACGACGAGCGCGGACAGAGCCATGAGTGCGAACAGGACAGTCAGGTCAAGCAACCGCTCCGCCAGCACCGTGCCTAACGACAAGCTGAATGGCGCCTTGGCCTGCCGCTTGAGGAGATAGCAACGGTATGCGTCACCAAGCTTCGCGGGAAGAATGCAGTTTGCGAACCAGGAGAGTAGGAAGATCTCGACCATTCCATTGATCTTGGGGACAGGATACCCATGCTCTTCTGAGATGCCAACGCGAGCGAGCATTAAGCGCCAGCGGATAGGCGCGGAGATAGAACGAACCATAGAACGGAATGAACGCCAAGGCGTAGACCGCGAGATTCGCCTGCCGGATGTTGCTCCAAATCTCTCCGTAGTTGATTTCCAGCCGTTGGAAGAAGAATAGGACGATGAAGCCGGCGATGACGAACGAGATCAGCGTCTGAGGACGAAAGAATCTCCTGCCAAGGGTACCCGGACTCTCAGGTTCTTCACTGTCTGGTGAGACGGTTCCTTCGGCATCTTGAGGGAGTCCATCGGGACGAAAGCCATTGTGATTATCATCGCTTGAAAGAAATCCTGGACCACGTGGAATCTCAAGCTCGTCAAGGCGATTCGCCATCAAGTACTACCTGCTCGCTGCCTGCTACCTACGACCATCTGTCCGGGCCGGTGCCACGTTGAGCGGGCGGCGGATGGCGAGTGCGTCGACCGGTCGGAGTCTCCGCCGGTATTTCTCAACACGAGCTGGGCGAGTGCCCAAACGACACCCAGTTGCAATGGCAAACTGAGAACGTGAAGGTAGTCGAACACGTTGTGAACGGCAAACGCCACCGTCACACCAATTGCCCCGATCACGAGGGGGCGCTCAATCCGACCTCGAGAGATCCGGAATGCGCGCACAAGCTGAGAGGCCGCGACACCAAGGAACATCAGATAGCTCGCTAACCCTAAGAAACCACTTTGCGCCGCCGCGTGGATGTACGCGTTATGAGCATGTCCGCGCGAGATCCGGAATCTCCAGACTTCAGTAAATTCGCGGTACCGGTTCGAGTAATTGCCTGCCCCGACCCCGAGGACCGGATATTTCTCCGCCATGGCAACGCCCGCTCGCCAGTGGGCCAGACGCTCTTGCACAGCAAAGTTCTCTGGCGTGACCAGCACACTATCGCTTTTCAAGCTTAGCGAGTTCGCAAATCTCCCACCTAGCTGCTGCCCCGGCGGTGTCATGACAACAACCGCCAACGCCGCAATGCCGACTCCAACGACGGTCCACCGGACCACGTTGCCAAGCAACCAGGCGACACACAAGAGTCCGGCAGTAATACCCAACCATCCCCCGCGCGACTGCGTGAGAATCATCGAGGCGAGGCCGCAGCCCGCCGCAATCGCCACGAACCAGGTAAGGAGCGAACCGATCGGGAGTTTTTGGAGTCCCAGCTTCGTCGGCAGAATCGCTCCGGCCGCAACGGCGATCAACATGGGAACACTGACATCCAGATAGCCCGCGAACGGATTTGGTTGGCCGAACGTCGCAAACGCCCTGGTGAAGCCGTTTACATCGAACGACTCTGGCCCATAACCACCAATTACCTGTACAAAGCCGACCACTGATGTCCCGATAGTCCCGGCCGCGGCTCCCCAGATGACGGGTTTCGCCTCGGCAATAGAGGTGATCGAATTTATCGCGATCAGGTAGACCACAAGCGGAGTCCACCAGCGGTAGAGCTCCGCCCCCCATGATCCTCGGTCCGACGCGTTGACGATCGTCATCGCCAAGATCGCGACGTAAGCAAGGTGAAAAATTGCGGTCCGATCGACCCTGATACTTCGCCGCTCGATCAGGGCCCGGCCGACCCAGGCCGTCAGCATCGCCATCAAGATGACTTTCGTCACCGTCAGATGGATCGGACCGAGTTGCTCCTCCCCGACAGCCTGCAACGGAATACTAGCGACGAGCACCCCGAGCCCCGCCGGCGGATTGAGCGCGGCCAATACGAACGCGGAACCGGAGGCGATAAGGAAGAGATTTTGGGGCCAGGGGACGCCAACCAGCACGCCTGCCGCTAACAGCGCAATGGTCGCGGGAACGAAGGTTGCCCAATCCCCGCGGGGTGGCGCAACTGCCACCCTATACACCGGAATTCCCCGTGTCCGGCAGCGTGAAGCTATCGCGATCAGCTACCGGCAACCAGAGCAACGCGTCTACCACGAGCCAGACCGCGGCGACGCCATTGGATCGGACTCGTGTCGCTCGATCAAGGCAATTGCAAACCATGTCAGAACCGCAAGGTCGGGGAGAAAAAAGCCATTGTCGACCATGCCATGAACGAATCCAGTAACAAGTGCGGCCAGCGCGCCTAACGCCATGGCATCAGCGGACCTCCGTGACCGGAGAATTCGGATACCTTGCCGTCCTACGATTGCGCCAATTCCAACGACCGCTACGACGCCAAGTATACCGAGGCGCAACCAGACATCGAGGAACAGATTGTGGGCGTGCGACGTGTACCGCTCTGGCCAACCTGCGGGTTCAACGTACCGAGGCCAATATTGCGTGTAGAACTGGTCGAGCCCGACGCCCCAGACGGGATGGTCCAACGCCATCCGCGCGGACGCCTTCCAGATGAGCCAGCGCGTCGAACTTGCACCTGTCGACCCAGTATCGAGGATCCGATCACCAACCGTGACGAGCAGGACTGCGAACACGGCGGCCGTGGCAGCTCCCAGTACCCAGATACCCCGAAGCCGCTTCTGAACGTAGAGCACCAGCAGGAGCCCAACCAGGACCGCGAGGCCCGCACCCCTGGAAAACGTCACACCGACGCCAAGGATCGCCACCGCTGAAGCAATGCCAACCCACCGATCGAATGCCGGCCTGGCCAGGGCAATTCCGGCACCCAGCAACCCGGCTCGCTCAAGAAAGAGCGCCAGATTGTTGGGGTGGGGATATGGACCAGTAGCGCGCCGCACACCATCGGCGATGACGCCTTCGGATCCGAACACGATCTGTCCGACCGCAAAGGCACCTACCACGGCACCCATTCCCACCAGGATGACCGACGCGAATCGTCGTGCCGGTCTGTCTGTCAGGACCCACCGACAGGCCGCAAAGAAAAGGAGCGGCTCCACGATAACAAGCCGAAATTCCCGCAGGCTCTCTGGTCGGTATCGCTCGTCCGCCAACGTCAGCAATGAAACGCCGGCCGCGACAAGCAAACCTACAATTCCAAGGGTCATCGGCCAGGACAGAGCCAGCCTGGCTAACTTTGAGAACGATCGCTGTGTGGCCATTGTCGACAGCGCGTTGACACCTATCCCGGCGCCGCCAACCAGAATGGCCAGCTCTAGCAGACTGAACTCCCGCCCCGAGAGTTCGATTGGATCAAAGACGAACGGAGTCGCCGCCAACGCGGCTCCGATCGCAGAGACGGGTGATATGACAGCAATGAGGAATGCCGCTAGGAGGCCAATTGCCTTGATCGGAAGTGGCAGGTCGTACCACAGAGCTAGCCCCACGATGCCAAATCCGGCGATGCCCAATGTAGGCGGGAGGAAGGGCTGCTCCCGGTATAGATCAACATCGTAGATGTGGATGATCGATGTCATGTGCAATGGCACTCAAACCTACCGCTGCATCCACGGCGCCAGACGCTGTGGAAGTGGACGGTCGAACCATGGATCAACACTGCGCGCGCGGCGTAGATGTCCAGTATTTCTGGCAGCAACATAGACAGCGTCCCGAATGGCAAAAAAGAGAACGGCAAGTGCTGCAATTGTGATCAATGCGACCGGCCATAGCGACGGCTGGTCCCGGTCGATAACAGCACCACCGATCGTGAGTTCACCTTCACTGGCAAGTGTCAGAGTCAACTCATGCAGGCCATAGTCGAGACCTGAAACGAGCTCCAATGGCACGTTGAACGCCTGGATGGTCTGTAATGACGCTGCCGGGATCTCTCCAATATCTTTGCCATCCAAGGTCAGGTCGATCGTCCCAGCATCGGTGCTTTGGCGCAGAAACGCGGTGAGTGTCGATCCCTTGAATAGAATTGTCACGGAGTCGTTCGTTGCGGCAGTTGTACGGTAGACCTGAGGCGGCAGCTCTTGCGCCGTCCATCTTCCCTGGTATTGCACTGATCGAGCGTCGACGGGAACGAAGCCTGTTGGGGCCGCCTCCGACCCGGCCGTCTGTGCAAACTGACTGATCGCCCCGAACAACTCGGTCGATTTGCCATCGGTCGTCAAGAGGGCATACGACGTACCGGGATCGCCCTGCAAAGGCAGAAAGTCCCACATGAACATCGGCCCCATCCACGGCCACTCTTCGCGGGCACGTTCAATGCCATCGATCACGAATTCGGCCTGCTGTTGTGCCGAAACCTGGTGGGCACCTGTCCCCATGCTCCAGCCGTACCTGCCTGCCCAGACCGGCTTCTCACTATCTCCCGCGTCCTCCATTGCCTCGCGGAATAGGACCGCACGGGAGAGATTGATTCGTTCGGTCCCAATCTCGCGATCGTAGGGAGATCGACCGCCACCGTCGACTGTTGCCACCACGACATCGAACAACGAGGATGCGCCAGCCTGATAGACGTCGTTTAGAGACTCCAGGTCGGTACGCCCCTGGGCAGGAAATGGTTCGAACTCGGCGAGAACAATCTGGACCGTTGGCTGAACGCTCGTGATAGCGTTCGATGCCACGGCTAAGAGTTCGGGATATGTTGCTTGTTGGCCGGTACTCCCTCCCCAGTTCTCAGGGAGGTTAGGGCGATCCCAGATCTGCACGAACGGAATGAGTTCGGCATTGTAATGAGTGACCAGAGCCTGAGCGAAGGTTGCAAATGTGGCTAGGTCTGTCGGTGGCGCATCCGCGGAGGCCCGCGTTTCTTCGCTACGTGCCCAGCCAGGAGTCCCCTTGAGAACAGCAATGATCGTGATGCCCCGGTTCGTCAGAGACTGGACAATCGGATCGTAGCGGCTCCAGTCGAATGTCCCCTGCTGACGTTCGATCGTGGACCATATTATTGGCTGCCGGACGTAGCGAAACCCCGCAATTTGAAGCTGTTCGGCAACACCGTCAAGTTGAGCCGGCTGGATGATTGTCAAATCGGCATTGGTGGCCAGCTCTCGGCCGGTGGGATGGAGTACGAGTCCGCCCCCGGCTCCGGTGGAGATCCCACGATGAAAGTACGCGTCAGCGAGGCCGGCACTTGTGATCAAGAGCAGCGCAAGTATGGCGAACGCCCCCGCCATGAGGAGTCGCGTCCGGTCAAGGTCGCTCCGCAGAAACGACGTGACCTTTCGAACAACTTGCGCCAAGCGTTGAATCGGACCGCTACGCGATCGGCGGGCACGATGTACGGTCGAGTTCGGCCGCGCTCTCTGCGGGTCCCGGAACGGCTCATCACGCGATTGAGTAACTGGTTGCTCGGACTCGCGTCCGGTGTCGCCAAGGATGGAGTTTTCGAGCAGTCCTCGGAGTGACGGGCGCGGTGGTGGGGGGGCCGGCGGTTGTACCGGACCGCGTCGGTCCCGTCCTAGCTGGTTCCTCCGCTCGGTCACACGCTGACCGAGAGCACGTCGAGCACCTCAGCAGCGACTTCGTAGCGTCCAAATGACGGCATGATGTAGACGCCCTGAACGTGCGGCCGGGCCACCTGGAGGAGTTCCTGAGCCATCCTGACCCCTTCTCGCCGTCCTTCGGCTCCGGCCCTGCGCATCCTGTCCCTGGCCTCATCGGTCAGAGAGATGCCAGGAACCTCATTGTGCAGGAACTCGGCGTGCTTAGAACTCTGGAGCGGAAGAATGCCTAACATGACTGGCACGGAGATTTCATCGTCGTAGATCTCCAGGAACCGCAGCCAGACGGCAATGTCGTAGACAGGCTGAGTCATGACCAGGTTTGCACCGGCAGCGAGTTTGCTCTTCAGCCGACGGGCCTCTTCATGAAGATCCGCCCGGGTCGGGTCGATAGCGCACGCGATCGTGAAGCTCGCCTGTCGCCCGATCGAAGCACCCGCCGAGTCGGTGCCATCGTTCAATTTGCCGAGGACCCTTATCAACCCAATTGAGTCGATGTCGTACACCGCCGAAGACTCTGGGTAGTCGCCGAGACTTGGCGGATCTCCGGTTAGCGCCAAGATATTGCGTACCCCGGCGGCATGCGCTCCAAGCAGGTCCGACTGCAGACCCATCAATGAGCGGTCACGCGTCGTGAAATGCAGGATCGTTTCAATCCCGACCTCGTGCTGGATCAGATAACAGAGCGTCAGGGCGCTCATCCGTACCCGTGCCATTGGCGAATCGGCCACATTGATGGTATCGACTCCGGCCGCCTGGAGCAGCCGCGCCCCTTCGATCGCCTTGGCCGGGTTCAAGCCTTTCGGCGGGTCGATCTCGACGCTGACAATGAATTTCTTGCCGAGCTTTTGCGCGAGTTCCGTTGGCCCTTCGGCAGCGGACACGGTCGAGGCAGGCTCAAATCCATTGCGTGGCACCGAGCGCGTTGGCCCGGGAATCGTGACGGTTGTGACCTCCGACGCCGTGGCGCCCGCCCAGGTGTCGATCGCGGCCCGCATCGCGGCAATGTGTTCAGGGGTCGTGCCGCAGCATCCGCCGATGATCCGGACTCCGGCGTCAGCGGCCTCGGTCGCGAACGACGCGAAGTAATCTGGAGAACTCGGGTAGATCACCCTGCCGCCCACGTGTGATGGCCAGCCAGCGTTCGGCATGCAAGCCAGCGCGGGCGAAGCGTTGAGGCGCCCGGCCTCAAGGCGACGCCGCATCGAACGCACAACCGGCAGGATGCGTTGCGGGCCAACTGAGCAGTTCGCCCCGACCGCCGTGACCCCGAGGGCCGTCAGAGTGTCGACGACCTCGGTTGGACTGTGCCCCGCCATCGTACGCGCGTCTTCCGCGAAGGTCATCATTGCCACGATCGGCAAATCACAAGCGGCCTTCGCCGCCTCGATGGCCGCGACCATCTCATCCAGATTGCCGATCGTCTCAAAGACGAGGAGATCGACTCCGCCTTCCAGGAGAGCTTCGATCTGTTCAGCGTAGATTGAGCGCACCTCAGCGGTGGGCGTCGTCCCCAGCGGCGCGATCGTGCGCATCGTCGGTCCGAGTGAGCCGGCAATCAGCACCTGTTTGCCACTGATCTCACGCTCTTCGCGGGCTAACTTGACCGCGCGCTTGTTAATGACCTTTACCTTGTCGCCAAGGTGAAACTGCTCCAAGCGGGCACGATTGGCGCCAAAGGTATTGGTCTCTATCAGGTCAGATCCGGCGGCGATGTACGCCCGGTGAACATTGCTGACCAACTCCGGTCTGACAAGGTTGAGCTCGTCGAAACACGTTTCGAGCGGTTCACCCGCCGCGTAGAGCATCGTCCCGAACGCGCCATCGGCGAGAACGATACCTTGTTCCAATCGGGACTCAAGCGGGTTGACCATTCTGCCTTCGCCCTTGCGTTGTAGGTATGTCGAAGCCGGAATTCGTGACGAAACGGCCGACTGGTGTCACGAGTTTTCGTTGACAAGCCACGTTCAACTCGTAGGATACGCCGGAACGATTGATGTCGTCAGCGTGGTATCAAGGGATTAACCAAGGTTCCTAGCTGTTCGGTCCTTGTTTGGAATCCAGTCCTGGGAGGAGTCCTGCCCAATGCAAACAGAGATCCTATACGGTTCGTCGTTCGCGCTCGCGCGGCTCATGCTGTCACCAGGTGAACAGATCCAGGCGGAAGCCGGAGCGATGGTGAGCATGGACGCGTCGATGAAGGTCGACACTGGCACAACAGGCGGCCTCTTTAAATCCCTCAGGCGATCGCTCATAGGGGGCGAGTCGTTTTTCATGAACACCTTCACCGCCGACAGCGACGGGTCCGAGTTGACCCTGGCGCCCGCGCTGCCTGGTGCCATCGAGATCCTTCAACTCCAGGGAACAGACGTCATGGTCCAGTCCGGCAGCTTTCTGGCCAGCGAGATGGGCATCGATGTCGACACCAAGTGGGGCGGCGCGCGGTCTTTTTTTGGCGGCGAAGGTCTCTTCCTGTTGAAGTGCTCCGGCCAGGGGACCTTAGTCGTTTCCAGCTACGGCGCCATCCACAAGGTTTCGCTCCAGCCGGGCAGAACCTACACCGTCGACACTGGCCACATCGTCGCGTTCGACAGCGCCCTGAACTACAACGTCCGCAAGGTCGGTTCATGGAAGTCGACGATCTTCGGTGGCGAGGGCCTGGTTGTCGATTTCGCGGGTACCGGCGATGTCTACCTGCAAACCCGGAGCGAAGAGTCGTTCCTCGGTTGGCTCATTCCCAAGCTGCCGACCCAGCGCAGTTAGCGCCTCATTGGCTCCCACGCGCCGCTGCACCGAATTGACGTGCATCGCGAAAGCGAGATAAAGTCGCACACCATAATGTTAGCGGTCCCCCTGCCGTGGCCCCGCGGCGGGGCGACCGTGTCTATCACCGGCAGGCACACATCCCGGATGCCGGTTATCCGGAGAGGTCAGGTCACCCGTACGTATGAGTCAGAACACCACAATTGAGACACAGGAACCGCCAGTTTCGGAGACCGGAGTTGATCGCGGGCCTATCATGGCGATTGGCGGCGCCGAGGATAAGCTGGACGACAAAGTAATCTTGTCCACCTTCGTCCAACTGGCGGGCGGCCGCGACGCCAACATCGTCATTGTCCCGACCGCATCCTCGATTGAGACAGCCGGAGAACGATATAAGGCGATCTTCCTCGGTCTCGGCGCTCAATCCGCTGAGGTCGTCTACATCGGCGACCGCGAGGACGCCAACGGCGACGCACCGCTGGAACTCCTGCAAGAAGCCTCCGGCGTCTTCCTGACCGGAGGCAATCAAATGCGGCTCAGCACCATTCTGGGCGGGACGCGCGCGGCGGAACTCATCCGCCGCCGCAATGCGGAAGGGGCGATCATCGCCGGCACCAGCGCTGGCGCGTCGATCCTTTCGTCCTACATGGTCGCGTTCGGCGCCAGCGGCGAAACTCCGAAGCAACGCATGGCTCAGATCGTCGCCGGGTTCAGCCTGGCGCCCGAATTGATCATCGATCAGCACTTCCGCCAGCGCGATCGGATCGGTCGCCTCCTTTCCCTTGTCGCCGCCAATCCCGGCCTGCTTGGCGTCGGCATCGATGAGGACACCGCTGTGCTCATCAGCAATCAGGTATTGGAAGTCATTGGCCGCCACAGCGTGACGCTCGTCGACGGATCTGACATTTTCTCCGATATCCATCAGGTCAAAGGGTATGGCGGCGTCACGATCAGCGGTGCCAAGCTCCACATACTGACTGCCGGGCGCCGGTTCGACCTCACCGAACGGCGCTTGCTAGATCGCTAGTTGGCACTAGAATCCCCACAAAACATCACCGACAGGCGCGATGCTCGAATATCGCGCTTGCGTACTATCTGACCCGATCGCCGGACGGTTCACGGTCCGCGACTCTTAGGCGCCGTTTTCCTGCTTTGGGGAGCACCTGTAAGGGAGCCTGCCGTGCTGACGATTCGCCAGACGTCCGTCTACCGTGGTCCAAACCTGTGGGCGCGGCTCCCGGTCATCCATTTGGTCGTCGATATCGGCGAGTTAGAAGACCGGCCGACGAACAAAATTCCTGGCTTCTACGAACATCTAACCGAACTCCTACCCTCCCTCTACGAACACAACTGTTCCGTCGGAAAGCCGGGAGGCTTCCTCCAGCGCCTGCGCGAAGGCACCTGGATGGGCCACGTATTCGAGCACGTCGCCTTGGAATTGCAAAACCTGGCCGGCGCCGAGGTCGTCCGTGGCAAGACCCGAGGCACCGGCGAACGTGGCGTTTACAACGTCATCTATCAGTTCCAACAGGAGGACGTTGGTAGAGCTGCGGGGGATGTCGCCCTTCGACTCCTCAATCACCTTATCTACGATTCCGAGCCCGATTTCGACTTCGTGCATGAACTCGAAGAGAAGGTCATCCGAGTCGCTGAGCACCTACAGTATGGCCCGTCTACCGGCGCGATCGTCACCGAGGCAGAACGACGCGGCATTCCCGTATTGCGCCTTGATCCTCGCCGCTCTCTCGTCCAGCTCGGACATGGGCGTTACCAGAAGCGAATCTGGGCGACGGTGACGTCCGCCACAGGCAACATCTCCGTCGAAGTCGCCAGCAACAAAGAGCTAACAAATCGCTTGTTGCACGAAGTCGGAATCCCGGTGCCGCGCAGCCTGGTGGTCCGAAATCCTGATGACGCGGTCGCTGCGGCTCGCAGGATTGGCTACCCGGTGGTTCTCAAGCCGCTCGATGGCAACCATGGCCGGGGGGTTTGCATCAACCTCGCTGACGAAGCCGAGGTGCGCGAGTTTTTCCGGAGGCATACGCCGAGACGCGGTCCGGCTCGGTGGTCGTCGAAACATTCCTGGTCGGCAAGGACTATCGCATCCTGGTAGTCAACAACCAGGTGGTGGCCGTCGCCGAGCGGGTGCCGGCCCACGTCATCGGCGACGGCAAGCACACTATTCGCGAGCTGATCGACATCACCAACGCCGATCCTCGCCGTGGCGTGGGTCACGAGAAGATCCTGACCCGAATCACGGCCGACGGCCAGACGCTTGAAGTCCTTGAGCGCGCCGGGATGACACTTGATGACGTCCCGGAGACTGAGCAGTTCGTCCAATTGAAACTCACTGGCAACATGAGCACTGGCGGAACGTCGATCGATCGGACGGACGAGATCCATCCAGACAACGTCGAGATTGCTCGTCAGGCCGCGATGGTGGTCGGCCTGGACATCGCCGGCATCGACTTCATCACGCCGGACATCTCCCAATCCGTCCGCCAGGTCAAGGGTGGCATCGTCGAAGTCAATGCCGGACCCGGATTTCGGATGCATACCCACCCCACCTTGGGTCATCCGCGACACGTGGGCCGCGCGGTGGTCGACATGTTGTTTCCACCGGCGACCCCGAGCCGGATACCGGTTGTGGCCGTTACCGGCACCAACGGGAAAACCACAACGGCGCGGATGATCGCCCACATTATGAAAACCGCCGGGCATCGGGTCGGACTGACGACGACCGACGGTATCTACATCGATGGCACTCAGATTATGTCCGGCGATACCAGCGGTCCCACCAGCGCCCAGATGGTGTTGAAGAACCCATCGATCGACTACGCGGTCCTTGAGACTGCCCGCGGAGGGATTCTTCGCTCTGGCCTCGGTTTTGACCGGTGCAACATCGCCGTCGTTACAAATGTCACCAGCGATCACCTCGGATTGCGTGGCATCAACACCCTGGCCGATCTCGCCAAAGTGAAGGCGGTTGTGCCCAGCTCGGTCCTGCGTGACGGCGCCAGTGTTCTTAATGCCGACAACCAGTGGACCGTCGATATGACCCGGGTCGCGCGTGGCGAGATCATCTTCTTCACCATGGAGGAAGACAACGCCGTGGTGCGGGAGCATCTGCGCGAGCGCGGCCGTGCCGTAGTTCTCCGCCAGACCTCAGGCGGCGAGATGATCACCGTCATCGAGCACCGGCGGGAAACCAGCCTGCTCCTGGCGAGTCAAATTCCGGCCACGTTCGACGGCCGCCTTCGAGTGAACATCGCAAATGCAATGGCCGCAGCCGCCGCGGCAATTGCCCAGGATGTCCAGCTCGAATACATCCGCCTGGCCCTGAGGACGTTCACGAGCACCTTCTTTCAAACGCCAGGCAGGTTCAACATGCTTGAAGTTCAGGGTCGCCGGGTCGTGCTCGACTACTGCCACAACGTCGCCGGCATGGAGTCCATGGCCGACTTCGTCAGGCGGTTGGCACCTGAGCGAACGCTGGCAATGATTGCCATGCCCGGCGACCGCTCCAATGAAGACATCGACGCATTTGGCAAACTTGCGGGCCAGACATTCGCCGAACTCGTCATTCGCGAAGATACGCATACCCGCGGCCGTGACCGCGGGGAAGTCGCTGGATTGCTAAAGACTGCCGCAATCTCGGGCGGATTGGATCCGGACAAGATCACGATCGTCACCGACGAAATCAGCGCGGCGCACACCGCGATCGAACGGGCGGGCAAAAGTGATCTGGTCGTCCTTCTGGTAGATAAACCCGCGGCCGTCTGGGCGGAACTCACCGGCGGGGACGAGTCGGCTCCAGCCGCGTACTGAGGTTAGGAGACAAGTGCTCCGATCCGGTCGAGCAACGCCCGGACGTCGTCTGACTGCTCAATACACATGACGACCACGGTGTCGCCCGGTACCCGCCCTTCAAGGGCAAGCTCGACGCCGCCCAGTTCGGTCGGCGCCTTCGCCCAGGCGACGCCCGGCACGCGGCCGACGCCTTCCGCCATCAAGGCCGTCATTCCGGCGGCGGTTTCACGTCCGCGGAGATACTTCACGGTCTCTTTGATGACCACGAAGTCGCTGCGGCCGCAGCGACTTCGCCAATCGCGCGTAGCGCCTCATCCGAACGGTCGCCGGCGGTGCCAATCACGCTAATCAACCGCCCTCCGTCCCGTACGAACGAGCGCCCGAACGCCAACAAGTGCTTGAGGCCGGCCTCGTTGTGGGCATAGTCGAGGACCACGGTCGTGCCATTCGTTTCGTAGACATGCAGTCGGCCCGGATTCAGCTCCGGGGTATTGCGGAACGATGCCATCCCGGCTGCAATCTCAGGCATTGTCAACCCAAGGGCGACAGCAGCGCCGGCCGCGCAAAGCGCGTTCTCCACCATGTGGTCAGCTCGGCCGCCGTATGTCATCGGGATGTCAGCAACGTTTGTGATGGCAATCGTGGCCCGACCGCGTAAGAACGTTATGACGCCGTCTTGGACGACGATAGCGCTGCCCCCGGTTGCGATGTGGTTGTTCACGGTCGGGTTGTGAGCGTCTCGCGAGACGAAAAGCGGTGATGCGTGTAACTCCGGCGCCAGAGAACGCACCAACGGATCGTCGGCATTGAGGACGGCAACGCCACCGCGGCGGGTCGCGCGCACGACCGTCGCCTTGACCGCCAGGAGCCCTTCGACCGAGCGCACCCCGAGCATATCGAGATGATCGGCACTGACATTGGTAAACACGCTGACGTCATTGCTCTCGTAGGCAATTCCCCGCAGGAGAATGCCGCCTCGGGCGGTCTCCAAGACCGCGATATCTAGACCAGGCTCCCTGAGCACCCGGCGAGCACCGCTCGGGCCGGTGTAATCCCCTTCGAGAACAAGGTCACCGTTGATGTAGACGCCGGATGTTGAGGACCATCCGACAGACTTGCCGGCTTCGCGGAGGATGTGCGCGAGGAGGCGCGTGGTCGTCGTTTTCCCGTTGGTACCGGTAATGCCCACGATCGGGACAGTTCGATCCGCGTCTCGAACCCACCCTGGGAAATCATCAATCGAGCCAGGATCGGCAAGCAGCTGCTTCAGGTCTCCGCCTGTCTCATGATTGTCAGGTGGCGAGCCGGTCACGGCGGCCGCGATTCGCCCAGCAACCGACATCGCGAACGCCCGGCGATGCCACTCGAAAGCAAGGACCCAGTGGCCGGGCGTTTCCAGCTTGCGCCAGGTCGTCTCAGGTACGCGGTCGCCGAAACGCTGATGAATGATCTCGACCGCCTCGATCAGGGTGTCCCCCAATGTAGCGTCTTCGTCCGACTCGTCGTCGTTGGCAATTCCAATGTCGCGCAATCGGGCTTCGATCTCTCTCGTCAGGCGAGGAGGTGCGGCGCTGTCTGCCTCAAACTCGATCTTGATAGCAGGCGCAGGGAGAAAAACGTTTGGTCCATCGAGGTCACGGATCTCGACGAGTTTCATCCCTGCACCTGCCGCCTTCAACCGGCCGCGGTCGATCAGGCATTAGAACCCACTCGGTGCGGATATCCGCCCTCGGAGAACTTGCGCCAACCCGCAGGCATGATAGTAGCAGGGTGAATGCATTCTCCCGGCCTTCGTTAGACGGACGGGTCGCGGATGCAATTGCGCAGCCTAGCTGGCTGCCGCCGCAAGTACCGCAATGATGTTGAACACGGCGTGGGTAATCATCGCCGCCGTAGTGCCAAAATAGTGCCGCTCGATGCCCAGAACCAGTCCCACTCCAAACAGTCCCAGAACGATGTAGGACAACCCGTACTGGCTGTGAACAAGCGCAAAAAACACGGCCTGCAGGACGATGCCGTATCTGGGTTGGATCGCGCCTCGAAAAAGTGCTTCCTCTCCAACTCCGGCGCTGAACCCGAGCGCGGCCGCGCCGACCGGATTTTGGACATCGGCCGTCAAATCCTCGGTGACGGAATCGATCTGCTCGGGGATCTGCGGCTGAAATTCCTCGGTCAGAATCGATCCGGCAATGGACGGGATGTAGGCCAGCACAACGAAGCCCAGTGAGATCAGGATGATTCTTGGCGTGGGTTTGGTGAAGCCCAGCCGGTTCCAGGCCTCACGGATCCCACGCCTGACTCCCCAACCGACGGCGACCAGAGCCAGCGCGACCTCAAAGGCAGCAGTCGTGAACAACTCGCCGTAGTTGACCGACTCGATGTCGAGATCATCGGGATTGGTGCCGATGTTGACAAGAATTACCGCGAATGCGGCCCCAACGGCCAGCAATACGCACAATCCACTCATGTCAATTGCCGACGCCGGATCCATCGGGGTAACTCTGGCCAGAGCTTTCCGGAAGGTTGGGATCAATGGCAGAAGCAGCCCCAGGCCGATCGCCAGATAGGTCGCCGCATTATTCGCATCCGCGACGATCGCGGCAATTCCCCAGATGGTAAGGAGCAACCCGGGAAAGCCGAACAGGAGGTAGAGTCCGACGTTCGCGGAGCGATCGCGAACCGCGCGAGCGGCCCAGTACGACAATCCGAGCGCCGCGGCGATGACCAAGATGTAGACCGCGATAGCCGCAAACAGGTCAGCATCCAAGATAAGCAATCCTTATAGCGGGGTGGTCAATTTGAAGGTGGCAGGATAGCGGCTAGGCAGAACCACTCTCGTGACGAGCCGCAGCGGATTATATGCAGGGGCGAGACGGCTCCGGCACCTACCGGACGTTGACGCTGCACGCCTGCCCATCCAGCGAGAGTGCTAGACTCGCCCGTGCCGGACGCTATCGCGAACCTGAGTGCTACGTTCGCCACCACCAACGTATCAGGAGTGCCGCTTCGCTATGGATGACCGTCCGAGCAAAACAGACGCCATCCACGGCGCGTCACGCCCGGAGAAGCAATCCTCGCGACGAGGCGGACTTGGCCGCGGACTGGGCGCGTTGATTCCCACTGGCGCGCCTGTCGCATCCCAATCTGTGCCATCCGCGACCGAACTTCCAATCGACGCGATAGAGCCAAATCCCTTTCAGCCCCGGGCATCCATGGACCCGGAAAAACTGCAACTGCTCACCGATTCGATTCGACAGCACGGGATCATTCAGCCACTGGTGGTCAAAGCAAGCTCTCATCCGAATCGCTATATCTTGATCGCCGGTGAGCGCCGGTGGCGCGCCTCGATGCAGGCAGGCTTGACGACGGTGCCGGCGGTCGTCAAGGACGCCGCGCCACAGGCCATGTTGGAGATGGCCCTCGTCGAGAACGTCGTTCGCGCAGACCTCTCACCGCTCGAAGAAGCGCAGGCCTACCGGCAATTGATCGAAGAGTTCAACCTCACGCAAGCCAATGTCGCCGAACGTGTGGGACGCTCCCGGGTCAGCGTCACGAACACGCTCCGGCTCCTGGCCGCTCCTGAACAGATCCAGCAGGCGCTTTCCGCGGGACGAATCACTGAAGGACATGCCCGTGCCCTCCTCGGACTACCGACAAGCGCCGATCAAGTGGCGATGCTCGACGTCGTAGTCACTCGGGACTTGACGGTTCGCCAGACCGAGGACGCCGTCCGCAAGTGGATTGCGACTTCCGGAACGAAGAAGAACGCGCACGAGCGAGACCTGGAAGAAGTTCGTCTCGAAGACCGATTCCGCAGCGCCCTCGGTACCAAAGTCCAATTCAAGCGCAATCCAAATGGCGGTGGCGGCGCCCTGACGATCGAGTATTACTCCGATGAAGAGGTCGACGCTCTCTATCGCCGTCTATTGGGCGAAGACGTCTGGTAACCACGGCAACTGTCTACGTCGGGCAAGTGTTGAGGTCGACAGACTCTGGCAACACAGCATCAAGTTGAGAAACTGTCGCCCGTCCGGTCTGGGCATCAACCACGACCCGCAGCACCGGACCGTTGGCAACCCGTGCGTCGTTGTAAGAGATCACCCATGCCGCAACACCCGTATCGTCTGCCGGGCGGAACGTCAGCCGCGCGACATGCCTGTTGCGCAGGCATCTCGCCCGGAACGCCTGGCCCGCCTCAGCATCGGCAATTGTTAGCGCTTGAGTCGAGTCAACGGCGGCTCCATGAATCTCGACAGCGTCGAGTCCCGATACGCTGACATTAAGAGTTCGTGTGACCTCCCGTGCGATCTCGGCCCGATTGCGTTCAATAAGTAATGTGAGCGCATCCGTATCTTTGCCCTCACCGCGTACGAAAACGAATACCAGCCATCCTCCCACCGGTGAGCCGAACACGTCGTTTGGATTTGTCGCGTAGTCGAACTGGGCCGTGACGGAGAACAACCGTGCGTCAGACGCCCACGCGGTCGCCCGACCAGTGGCGAGATCAAACGAAGTCTCGATCGAAGCCGGGCGGACGCGGGCTGGATTAGATATCGGGATCGGTCCATCAGGTCCGTCAACGCTCGACGCGGCATAGATTCCTCGCCACGCCCCGGCTCCGGCGGCCACCACCATCACAATAACTACTGCCAAGGTAAGCAGATTCGACAGATGCGGGAGTTCCCGGTCTGTTCCACCCAGAGGAGAATTCTCTTCCGGCTGAACGGGGTTTCTCGGGACCTCAGACACCTCCATCTCTCTCACAACCTTCGGACGGCGTAAATCGCCGAACTCGCCGGAAGTCCCGCGTCCACCTCCGGTAGCGGTCCCGCTCCGACGACTTCCCAACCGTCAAGGGCAAGGTCGACGCCAATCGTCTCTTGCGTCCACTGATCGGCATGCCAGATAAGATCGACTGGACCAGTGACTGGACGCAATTGCGGCAAGGTCTCATCGCGAACGGTCGTAATATCGCGGCCAGCTTCAAGGGTCACGGTCAGGCGCAACTGACCATCGGCGGCGGAATCAGGAAGGCGAACGTATCCCTGGACACGGCCAAACTGCATCGCGGACGCCCTCCCAGCTACGTCTTGGCCTCGGACAGGCGGCTACCCCACTGGATTTCAGGATCGACTGGTTCGTCTACAAAACGGCTGCCCAAACGTTCCCAGGGGATTGTCATCGCCAGCGCCGCACCCGCCAGCGCGAGCAACGAAAGCAGCCCAACCGCCCATTGGATCCCGATCTCGTCTGCTATCCGTCCGGTGATTGGGACACCTAATCCGCCGGTGATGAATCCCAGGCCGAGAATCACTCCGGATGCGATTCCGGTCTTGCCCGGCAACAGCCGCTGTGCGGCGACGAGCGTCAGTGAGAGGCTGGAATCGAAGCAGATCCCGAGCAGTGCCCCGGACACGAATGCCAGCGGCCCCGGGAAACCGGCAAAGAGCAGTAGCGGCCCGATGCCGAGCAAGAGCGAGCCGACGATGATCCGCCTCGATCCGTAGCGATCGGCCAGAATACCGCCACCGATCGTGCCGATGACTCCAGAGATGATGATTGTGGTGGCCAGTGCACCGTAGAACACACTTCGGTAACCCAGGTCGTCGTACCAAATCGAGATGAACTGGAGCGGAGCCATCACCACCCACGAGCGGAGCATGACGACAATAACCACTCGCGACAGAACACCGTACTCGATCCTCGATTTCCCAATGATTTGCCTGACCGATGCAGAGGCAGTCCGAGCACGCTCGACCCGGCCAGACTGGCTGTAGATGAGCGCCGCGACCAGGATCGCCGGTACGAAAAGGACCGCGGTCCCCTCCGTACCGAAGATTGCCAGGAATGCAACGGCGACCAGCGGACCAAGGGCATACCCTGTCGTGCCACCGGCCGTATATACCGACAGCGCCGTGTTTCGCCCCCGCTCCGGTGAAACTGCCGCCGCGTTGGAGGCACCTAGCGGGTGGTAGGCCCCGGAGCCGATACCCGCCAGCGCAGCAAGGATGAGGATCATGCCGAACGAGTCGGCGAAGCCGAGGAGCGAGATGAAGCACGCACCCCACACGAGCGGAATTGGCACAAACCAGCGCCGGCCGAACCGGTCCGAGATGTAGCCGAAGAGCGGTTGGGATAGGGAAGACGCGGAAGAGTAGGCCAGGGTGATCCCGCCCACCGCCGCGTTGTCGAGGTCGAACCGAGCCTTGAAGTCCGGAAAAAGCATTGGCAGGACGCCGCCCATCAGGTCGTTCGTGAAGTGACCCAGCATCAGGGTAAGAAGTGCGCCATTCGCGAGGACATGGGCCAGCTTCACCGCGACTTCACTCGACAACTCCACGCAGGAATCCGGAGAACCGGCCACACCCGCTTCTCCCGACCGGGATGGTAGCCGATGGCTATGACGGCGTCACCCAGCAGCCACATCGGTGGAACTCAATACCACATTCGAAGACAGGGCCTTCCCCACCAATCTACAGAACGGCGTCTCAGCCCACTAACGCGGTTTTCCGGGCATTCACTGATGCGGCGGGGAGCTGTACCGTGACGCGGAGCCCACCAGCGGGGCGGGGAGTGAGAGTGAGGGTTCCATTGTGTGCTTGGGTGATGCTTTTGACGATTGCCAGGCCGAGGCCGACACCTGGGTGGTCGGAGCGTATACGGTTGGTCCCACGCTGAAACGGCTCTATTAGTGTGGAAACTAGCTGCGGGGCGAGCTTCTCGCCGGCGTTCTCGACCGTGAGCATCACGGTCTTTGGGTGAACGCTGGTCGTGACCCGCACGGTGCCGTGTTTGGGCAGGTTGTGGACGATCGCGTTGTGCACAAGGTTCGTCGTCATCTGCAGCAGCAGCGCGTGTGAGCCAATTGTCGGGGTCATGTCGCCGGATGTCTCGATCGTGAGTCCACGCTTCTCCGCGAGCGGGAGGAGCGTTTCAGTGGCTTCTTCCGCGATGAGGGACAGGTCGACGTGCTCTGGGGTGAAGGACCGTTGGTCGGCGCGGCTGAGCAGAAGCAACGCTTCAGTGAGGTCGATCGCTCGGGTGTTGACGGCGTGGAGACGGTCGACGAGTTCGTCGGTGTCGCGGTTGCGATCGTTGCGGGCCACGTCGAGAAGGGTCTGCGTGATCGCCAGAGGGGTGCGCAATTCGTGGGAGGCGTTGGCCGCGAACCTCTGCTGTTCGGCGACGTGCGCTTCGAGCCGCGCGAGCATGGCATCGAATGCGTCAGCGAGTTCGCGGAACTCGTCATTGCGGCCCGGTAGCTGGATTCGGTGAGAAAGTGATTCGGTCGCGGCCATGCGTGTCGCGTCTGTGATGCGAGTCAGAGGGGCAAGCATCCGGCCGGCGAGAAGCCACCCTCCCAGGAGGCCGAACACCAGCAGAATCGCCAGCACGATGGCCGCGGGCGGAGCGAATGCACGCAGGAGCCAGGAGTTACTCCCTGGTATCAATCCACCGGTGGTGCTGATCACACCGTCAGGAACGTATTGCAGGAGGGTCTCAGACCCAGCCCGATCCTGGCCGGCGAGCCACGCAGCGGCGAGCATCAAGGCACCGGCGACCATGAGGAATCCGGCGTAGCTGAAGGTAAGTTTGAGGCGCACGCTCAAGCCAGGCTGCCTATCCACGGTCACCTCCCTCCCCTACGGTGCCAGGTGCCGAGTCGATGCGGTAGCCGACGCCGGCCACGGTGGCGATGATCCCAGGTTCGCCTAGGCGTTTGCGCAGGGCCGAGACCGTGATGCGCACCGCGTTGGTGACCGGATCGGCGTTCTCATCCCACGCTCGCGCTAAGAGTTCCTCGGCGCTGACGACCCCGCCTTCGGCTGCGACGAGGACCTCGAGCACGGCGAACTGTTTCCGGGTGAGCGCGACGTAGCGGCCGTCGCGGTAGACCTCGCGGCGGAACGGATCCAGCCGCAAGCCTGCGATCTCGCGCACGGGCGGTCGACTGTGGCCGCGCCTGCGATCAAGTGCCCTCAGCCTGAGTACGAGTTCCTGGAGTGCGAATGGCTTCGTAAGGTAGTCGTCGGCGCCGAGCTCGAACCCGGAGGCCTTGTCGTCGAGCCGGTCAGCGGCGGTGAGCATCAGGATCGGCATGCCGCTGCCGGAGGCGACGATGCGTTTAGCGATCTCGTCGCCAGAGGGACCAGGGATGTCGCGGTCGAGGACAGCGATGTCGTAGACGTTGATGCTGAGCAACTCCAGTGCGGAGTCACCGTCACCGGCGATGTCGGCGGCGATCGCTTCCAGGCGGAGGCCATCGCGGATCGCATCTGCCAAATAGGGTTCATCCTCGACGATCAACACACGCATACGCGCGATTCTACCGCCCGGCGCATATCGTGGGCGTATCAAAAACCGCATATGTGCTGGCAACACCACGCCTCCTAGATTGGGGGCATGACCTACAGAACATACAGGAAACCACCACGAACTGCCGCCCGCCGTACCCGATCGACCGTCCTCGTTGCCTCGGTGATCGCCGGCGTTGCACTTATCGGTCTCACCACATCACCCATCGACAGTCTCCATGGCGACCCCGAGCCACCCGTCATCGGCAACGATTCCAGCCAGCCAAATACCGTCAATGCCACCAATTCTGACCAGCCAACTTCGGAGGCTCGCAGCCAGCGTGTCTACCCCGAGCCAACCCTCGCCATCGTCGATTCCGATCAGCCACCCATGGAGGCTCCCGGCCGGAGCGACGAACGAAGCCGACGTGTCCTGTGGGCTCCCGCGATGCCACTTGGTGAGGCGGATGGTGTCGTCCCCGACGGCGTGATGGTCTCCGTCTTCGATGACGACGTTCCGGCCGTGGCCAACCTCGACCCCGACCTGCTGAATGCCCTCCGCGAGGCCGCGACTGAAGCCGCGGACGACGGGATCGAGTTCTTCGTCAATAGCGGCTGGCGGTCCCCAGAGTACCAGGAACAGCTGCTTACCGAGGCCATCGCCCAGTATGGCTCAGATGAGGAAGCGGCCCGATGGGTGGCCACGGCGGACACGTCTGCGCACGTGTCGGGTGACGCGGTCGACATCGGCCCCACCGATGCCAGCACGTGGCTGACCGAATACGGCTTCGCGTACGGGCTGTGCCAGATCTATGAGAACGAACCCTGGCACTTCGAACTGCGCCCCGATGCCATCGATGTCGGCTGCCCGCCCATGTTTGCCGACCCGACGCAGGATCCAAGGATGCAGCGGTGATCAGCACGCTCAGCCTATCGCCGCTCAGATCCGTCGACCTCCTCCCACCTACGCTGGAGACGATCCCCAAGGCAATCGGCAAGAACATCGCGATCGCTCGGACGCGGACGCGCTCCCGAATCATGGCGGTGGTCAAAGCAGATGGGTACGGGCACGGCGCCATCACGGTCGCGCGGGCCGCCATCGCCGCCGGAGCGGACTGGCTCGGCACGACCGGCATCGAGGAGGCCGCATGGTTGCGTGCGGCAGGGCTGACCGTGCCGATCCTGACGTGGTTGCATCCGTCCGGTGTCGATGCCGAGGCCGCGGCAGCCGACAGGATAGACATCGCGGTCGGATCAGCCGACGAACTGGATGCGTTACTCACGCAGTCCTCGCCGACTGCCCTCCGGGTCCACTTGCATCTGGACACCGGCATGGCCCGCGAAGGCTGCCCGGGCCACGAGTGGGACGCGCTGATCGCCTGCGCTCTGCTGGGGGAACGGCGCGGGAAGGTCCGCGTTGTTGGCCTCATGGGGCACCTGCCACTGGCCGATCTCGCCGATCCCGAGGCGAACGCGCCGGCGGTGGCGCGCATGCACCAGCGCCAGAAGGGAGTTCGCCGCAGCGGGGCTCGGTGTTCCACTCACGCACCTGGCCGCAACCTCAGGAACACTGACCGACCCGGCCACCCACTTCGGAATGGTTCGCCTCGGGGCCGGGCTTGTCGGCATCGATCCATCGGAGACTACTGAACTGCACGGTGCGTCACATCTAACCGCGCCGGTTGTGCACAGTGCAGCCGTCGAGGCAGGCACTCCGGTCGGATACGGCGGCACATTCGTCACTGACAAGCCCACGAACCTCAGCGTTCTGCCCCTGGCGTACGCCGATGGCATCCCGCGCGAGATTTCCCCAGACGCCGCTGTCGCGATCCACGGGCGACGCCACCCGGTCGTAGGACGTGTCTCGATGGACCAGATCGTCATCGACACCGGCGCTGACTACGTTCCGCCCGGCACGGCCGCGACCGTGTTCGGTCCACGGGACGGGATCACGCCGACCATCCACGACTGGGCCCGCTGGGCCGGGACTATTCCCCACACCATCGTCACGGGCATCGGACCGCGAGTGAAGAGGAGCATCGCATGACGCACCACGTCTTGGTCATCGGCGGCGGACAGAACGTCGAACACGAGGTCTCATTGGAATCCGCCGCCGGCATCGCGGGTGCGCTGCGCTCCCGTGGTTTCGAGGTCAGCAGCATCACCATCGGCCGCGACGGGTTGTGGAGCAATGGGAAGAATCCGCTCGGGACAAGTGCGGCCGCCTCGCTATCGGCGGCGCTGCCGCTCCTTGAACGAGCGGATGTGGTCTTTCCCGCGATTCACGGTCCGCTCGGGGAGGACGGTGCGCTGGCGGCGCTGTGCGCACTTACCCAGAAACCCGTGGTCGGCTCTGGCCTGCGCGCTGGGGCGGTCGGCATGGACAAGTGGGTGACCAAGCTCGTCGCCGAAGCCATCGGGATACGCGTCGCTCCAGGCCGTCTGGTCCGCGCAACCGAAATCGGCGACATCGAATTCGAGACCGAGGTTGTCGTCAAACCGGTTTCGTCCGGGTCCAGCTACGGCGTCACCTTGGCCCGGGACGCCTGCCAACTGGACGAGGCGTTGCGCATCGCCGCTCGCTACGACGATCTGATCCTCATCGAGCACGTCGTCCATGGTCGGGAGATCGACGTCGCCGTCCTCCGCGAGGCCGCTGGCAGCCGCTGGGCCCCGCCCCCACTGGAAATCAACAACGGTGGCGTGTTCGACACGGCAACGAAGTACAACGGAACCGCCTGGTTCACGGTGCCCGCCGATCTGTGCAGCACAGACCGGGACACACTCACCCAGGCGGCACTGGCAATGTTCGACGCCCTCGGCTGCTCCGGCGTGGCACGCATCGACTTCTTTCTCACCGATAACGGCCCCGTCCTCAACGAAGTCAACACGATGCCCGGTATGACCGCCGAGTCCCAGGTTCCACGTATGTTCGCGGCCGCTGGCGTCCCCTATGCGGAACTCGTCGCCCGCATGGTAAGTGCTGCGACGGTGCCGGCAGCGATGACCTTTGGAACGGGCTGATTACCCAGATCACTTCCGGTACAGGTTTAAGGCCAGACACCACGTGCATCGGCCCCTCGATCTGTCGTCATCAAAGCTAAGCGCCCGCGGTCCTCAGCGTTCTATGTTCTGCGTCGTAATACTCTTCCGGCTTGGTCGGGGACAGGGCTTGTGAAGCGTCGTAAGTCGCTATACCGCTCGTATTCGAGATGTCTCAACACCGTCTCACAGTCGCATCTCGCGGAGCGAATTGCGATAGGTGAACTGGTGCTCGGACATACCTCGTCGTGGCGTCCGTGCTACGTCGCAGAGTGGTGCGTCACCCGATGACGAGCGGTTCGACCGCGCCGAGGACGGCGTCCGGATCGGCGTGCGTCGAGTTGAAAAGCAAGACGATGCTCGCCTTCTGCTCCGGGTATTGCCTGATCCGCGAGACGAAGCCGGGCGTTCCTCCACCGTGCGTCCGGAACCGGGAACCGAGGAACCACCCGTACCCGTATTGGAGCGACGGATCGACCCGCCCGTAGGGCGTAAACATCATCTCCAATGTCTGCGGCGACACCAGCGGACAATCGAACATCGCGTCGCACCACGTCTTGAGGTCGCGCACCGTCGAGTACAGCTCGCCAGGTCCCTCCTCGAACATGCTCAACTCGTCGTTTCCCGCGTTCATCGCCTGCCCGACCTCGACGGAGTGGCCGGAAGCGCGACCGGGGTTGATCCGCCGGGGGCGATCGAGACCCGTGCTCTTCATCGCCAGCGGTGCCAGTACGTGGCGCGTCATCAGGTCGCCGAAGTCCGCCCCCGTTGCCCGTTCTAGCACGTATCCCATCAGCAGATAGCCGGTGCTGCTGTAGCCCCACCCGTCCCCAGGGGGGAACACCTGCGGCTGGTTCGCCAGGTACGCGAGCAGGCTCTCCTGCTCGTGCTTGAGTTTGCTTACTTCGAATTCGAGATCGGGAACGTCGTAGACGTCCCGCAACCCCGCCGTGTGCGACAGGAGATGGTGGAGCGTGATGTCCGGGTCGAGCACCGCCAGTTCCGGCACGTAGGCCGCTGGCCGTTCGTGGAGTCCGATGTGTCCTTGCTCGACGAGCACGAGCGAGGCCATCGCGGTGAACATCTTCGTCAATGAGGCAATGTGGAACCTGGTGTCGAGCGCGTTCACGACGCCAAGCTGCCGGCTCGCAAACCCGTACGCCCCTTCGAACACCACGGCCCCGTCCTGGGCTACCAAAACGGCTCCGCTGAATCGATGTTCTTCGTCCAGACGCTCAAACGCAGATGCGAGCCCGTTGGCGTCCATCCCGGTTCCCTCCAGGGTCCTGTTCACGAGTGCCTCGGATTAGAGAACCGCACTGGCGAGCACGTACCCTTCGTCTTCACTGGGGGGTTGCCAATATTGCAGGTAATAGTCCAGCAGGTCACCACTTATCCGAAACGAGTCCTCTGTGGGATTGGCGTTCCTTCGCATAACCCGTTCCCGTATTGTTTCTATCGGGGTATCGAGGTAGTACAACACCGCTTCCGCGCCCACCGCCTCTGTTCGTCTCCTCATCAACGCTCGCTGTTCCTTCTCCCAAAACCCTTCGTCGATGATGACGTCAATGCCCTTCCCGGCAAGCAGGAACGCAAAGTCCCTTGATAGCTCGATGATGTTGTGGTCGTAGTCCTCGTAGCCATCGATCGTGGGGTCGTGCCCGATTAGACGGATGAGCCACTCATCCTTGGTGATCCTCACCGCACCGGTGCGCTCCTCGAGCTTCCGTGCGAATGTGGTTTTCCCAGCGCCGATGAATCCGCACAAGAGATAAACGGTGGCTTTTTCGCTCATCGGCGCAGTATAGCGATGAGTGTCTTGATGTCAGGAGGCAAAGTGCTTCCAGTGCCCTTCGGAAACGACCTCGACGGTACCGTCGACCACCTTGATGGCGGTCTCGTCGTCGATCGCATAGGCCGGCACCGTCATGCCAGCGGCCCACCGTTCAGCGTGCGCCAGAGTGTTCTGGGGCAGGTCCGGGTTGTCCAGATGCGGGAAGATCGAAAAATCGACCAGTCCCAACGTTTCGTCGCCGCCGGTGGGCGGGGTCCAGCCGACGAAGTCCTCCCCGATGCGGGGAGTCATCACCATGCTTCCGGCGCTGAGGCCCACCCAGACTACGCCCAGCGACGGCAAGAGGTCGGCCAGTCCGGACTGGCGCATCCAGTGGCACAGGTACAGGGGGTCGCCGCCGTTCACCAGCAGCACGTCGGTCTCCTGGACCCACGCGACCCAACGTTCTCTGTCGATGCTGGGCAGCGCGGTGAGCTCCAGCACGCCCATCGACTTCCACCCCAGTTCGACCATGGGGGTTGAGGGCTCTCGTCCGCTGATGAAATTCCATGCTCTACCAGGACCGGCCATCGGGTGCCCGTACGACGCGGTCGAGATGCAGAGGGCACTGGCCTCGGCGATCGGTTTGCCCAACAGGGCGAGCAGCGCGTCGTGGATGCTGGGGTTCCTGATGCCGGCGGACGTGAGCAACAACCGCACGATGATCCTCCTTGACAGCCAACTGAGCCACGCCAGAACGGGTAAGCCAAGTGGCACCCTTGCGACGGAGCGCGACCGGCGGGAATCGTTGTGCTGCGGGACGGCAAATCCTACACGCAAAACCAGCCCGGTGCTTTTCGTCGGTCTCGTTATCCTCGCAACGCTTTTGGCCAATACGATGGCGAAACTCACCGAGAATCGGTGCCTGGCGGGACCTCCGAAACCAAACCGGTCCGCCCTTACGTGGCTTGCCTGATCCAGGTCGCTAAACGGTGAGAATCTAGTGGATTGATAGAGCGCTCACACCTCCTCCGTGCGATCATAGGCCGGCATCGAATTCGGCCAGAGGACGCTGGCAATCACCTCGCCGTATTCAAGTGCGACGATCCAGCGCCGGGTCACCAGGAGGGAGCAAATCAATGACCGTCGGCATCGGCCTGATCGGCTCGGGGTTCGTCGCTACCTTCTACATGCAAGGACTGGCCGAGGTCCCCAACCAAGAGGTGCGGGTCAACTGCGCCACCGACTTCGGCCGCGCCAAGGCCTTTGCCGGCACGTGGGCCATCCCCGAATCGACCACCGATGTCGACTCCATCCTCGTCCGCGACGACATTGATCTCGTCTTGCTTGCCACCCCGAACCAGACCCACAAGGATTTGGCCATCAAAATCGCCCGCGCCGGCAAGAATCTGGTCTGCACCAAGCCGCTCGCCCGCAACCCGGTCGAAGCGGCCGAGATGCTACGCGCCGTGCGCGAAGCCGGCGTCCTCCACGGCTACGCTGAGACCGAGGTCTTTGCCCCGGCCGTGATGCGCGCCCGCAAGATGATCGAGGACGGCGCCATCGGCGACGTGCTGACCGTCCGCTCCCGCGAGGCTCATGGTGGTCCCCACTCGCCCCACTTCTGGAGCGGCGTGTTGGCCGGCGGTGGCGCTCTGATGGACATGGGCTGCCACACCATCGAGGCGGCCCGCTACTTCATCGGCAAGGACGTCCCGGCGGTGGAGGTCCTCGCCTGGGGTGACACGCTGGTCCACAAGGACAAGACGACGGCCGAGGACAATGCAGTCGCCCTGATCCGGTTTGCCGGCGGCCAGCTTGGCCACATGGAACTGAGCTGGACCGCCCGCGGTGGCCTCGACCTCCGCAACGAGGTCTACGGCACCGACGGCGCCATCTTCACCGACGTTACCCGTGGCACCCCCATCAATGCCTTCGCCATGGGCAAGACCGGCTACGTCGTCGAAAAAGCCGACAGCGAGACCGGCTGGGTCGTCCCCGTCCCGGACGAAGCCCGCGTCTACGGCTACCACGAAGAGATGAAGCACTTCGTCGAGTGCGTCGCCAAGAACCAGATGCCCCGCGAAACGTTCGAGGACGGCTACGTCGTCAACTGCATCATCGAGGCCATGTACCGCTCGATGACGTCAAAGAGATGGGAGCCGGTAGAGATTCCGGCGATCTGAGGCGCTCGTTCCAAGGGCGGCGCAGTCTCCGCGTTCGCTCAGGGCTGACGTCGCAGGGTTGGCCTGGGCTCACAGCCACAGCCTCTCTGAAGCTCAGGAGGAGGGTGACTGGGTTGTTGGCGCCTCGGCGCGAGGACGTCGTCCCCAAGCGGGTGCAGCGAATACAGTTCAAGCTCTCCACGTGTCCGGCTCTCGCATCGCCGTATTGGCCCGGCACTGGCTGCTGCATCACGCTCGAACCTGACTGACATCCGGACACCGCAACGGGCCCAAGCAAGGGCGAAACTCACCGACAAGCAGTGCCCAGCGGGACCTCCAGAGCGAAAGCCAAAATCAATCAGGGTCAAGCTAGCGGCTATACTCGATGCCAGAAATAGATCTATCGGTGTATGTTGGCCTCAATCCACCATGCACAAGTAAAGGAACCACTACCAATGCCAGTCGAATCGACACGGGCCGTCTCGTCGCTTCGCAATCGGCTTGACATGATCGCGGTGCGTCTTTGACTTAGCCGGCAGTGAGCGCGAGATCGAGGATCTCGAGCAGAGAAGCGTCCAACCTGGATTTTGGGATGACAATACGTCCGCCCAGGTAGCCATGCGCCGCCTGGGTGAAATGCGTGCCCGGTCCGACACTTGGCGGGGGCTGGCCCAGCAGTTAGAAGACCTGGAGACGCTATCCGAGCTTTCGAGCGGTGACTCGGAGCTTGCCAGCGAAGTCGACAACGAGACGCGAAAAATCACCGATGAACTCGACCGCATGGAACTGCAACTGGCACTCTCAGGTCCGCACGACGGCTCTGACGCGATTCTCGTCGTCCACTCCGGTGAAGGCGGAGTGGACGCTCAGGATTGGTCCAACATGTTGGCCCGGATGTACCTCCGCTGGGCCGAACGACGCGGGTTCTCAGCTACTCTGCTCGACGAAACTGAAGGCGAGGAAGCCGGGATCAAGAATGCCACCATCGAAATCCGCGGATCGAACGCCTACGGGCTGACCAAGAGCGAAGCCGGATCGCACCGGCTGGTGCGGCTCTCTCCCTTCGACGCCGCCCACCGGCGCCACACCGCTTTCGCCCTTGTCGAAGTCCTGCCGGAGATCGAGGGCGACAGCGACATCGTCATCAATCCGGACGACATCCGGGTCGACACCTACCGGTCGTCGGGCGCAGGTGGACAGCACGTCAACAAGACCGACTCCGCCGTGCGGATCACCCATTTCCCGTCCGGCATCGTCGTGACCTGTCAAAACGAACGCAGCCAGACGCAGAACCGGGAAACCGCATTCAAAATCCTCAAGGCCCGCCTGGTGGAGAAGCGTCTACGCGAAGAGGCCGATGAGCGTTCGAAACTGAAGGGTGAACATACGGCCGCCGGGTTCGGTAACCGGATTCGATCCTATGTGCTACATCCATATACTCAGGTTACCGACCATCGCACTGACACCAGTGTCGGCGACGCTTACGCCGTGCTCGATGGCGGTCTCGATCCGTTTATCGACGCCTACCTGCATCAGCAGATCGCCCCAGGGGACGATGCCTAATGGGCTACCTCCGACTTCGATCTTCGCTCGTCGCCGTTGCCTTTCTAGCAATGCTGACGGCCGCGTCGGGCAGCATCCGACCGGTAACGGCACTTGCGCAGGCCGAGACCGGCGACGTCACGTTCGGTGAGTTAGCCGCCACGCCGTCATTTCCCGACGTGATCAACTTCAAGTTTTCCGCCCAAACGGGTGAAGAGGTCAAGCGAGTAGAGCTCCTCTTCAACGCCGTTGGCGAGGAGACACTTCACCTCATCACTCCTGACGTCGCCGGAGACGAGCAGACTGATTTCGAGTTCGGTCTCAATATGTTCCAGAACTACTACCCACCGGGACTGGACATCGAATACCGGTGGCGAGTGACCAGCGCGTCTGGTGCGATTACGGAGTCCGACAGCCAGATCGTCGGCTGGTATGACACCCGCTTTGATTGGACATCGATCGCAAGCGATCAGGTGACTGTCTTCAGCTACGACACGAACGAGAACTTCGCTGAAGAGATTCTCGCCTCGGCCCAGAACACGATCGATGAATTGGAAACTGACTACGGCGTGGAGCGGAGCCAGCCGTTGCGAGTTTGGGTCTATAACTCGCAAAGTGACCTTGGCGGGGCGACCGAACCGAACAGCGAGCCATGGATCGCCGGTGTTTCATACCCCGGCCGGTACCTGATCCTGGCGGCGATCCCGGATGGCAACAGCACGGAACTCCGCCGGGTGATTCCGCACGAGGTCAGTCATCAAGTGCTCTATCAGGCGACCGAGAACCCATTCAACTTTCCGGCCACTTGGCTGGACGAGGGTATCGCAACCTACAACCAGGACGTCGGCACGGAAGATAACGTCAATCTCGTCGAAGAGGCGGTCGACAACGATTCACTGATGCCGATCGAAACTCTGAATATGTCGTTCCCGTACGATGATACGTTCCAACTCGCCTACGCTGAGAGCTACAGTGTCGTCAGCTTCATCATCCAAACGTACGGCGAAGACGCACTCGGCAATGTGCTCTCTGCCTACAAAGAGGGTGTCACGCACGATGAGGC
Source organism: uncultured Chloroflexia bacterium (assembly GCA_963849635.1). GTDB lineage: Bacteria > Chloroflexota > Chloroflexia > Thermomicrobiales > UBA6265 > CAVRUD01. The sequence goes on from CAWKIA010000018.1 coordinate 133,434, forward strand.
CGTTCTGACCGGACTCGGGATTACCGTTGAAGAACTCGACCGGCAATGGCAGATCAGTCTCGGTGTCGACCAGAACCGGTCAGACGACGGCACCGGCGGCGGCACCGTTGACCTGACCGGTGGCGATTGGATCAACGGCATCTTGGCCCTATTCCTCCTGCTCGCTGTACCACTGACGCTGGTACGCTGGTGGCGCACACAACGCAGCAAGTCCGATGAAGAGGTTGAGGAACGACTGATGGTGAGCCTTGTTCAGCCGGTGAGAGACCAGTAGAAATGGGCGATCCAATGGAATCAGATGCGCCGAATCTGAGGTCCGCGATCATCGATCCGGCCGCGATCGAGCGCAAGCTGGCGTTGAACAGCTACAACGTCGATATGAGCCGGGCACACATCCGGATCATCGACCACGACGTGTGCCTGCAATGCGAGCGACAGCAGTGCATCAATTGCTGCCCGGCTAACTGCTACTCGCCGCAGGAGGATGGCCGGGTGCTGTTCTCCTACGAGGGATGCGTCGAGTGCGGTACCTGTCGCATCGTGTGCCATGTCTTTCGTAACGTCGAATGGACCTACCCGCGCGGAGGCTTCGGCATCCAATACCAGTTCGGCTAGTCGTTTCATGTCGGTGACCGGCGAGGAGCCACATTCCGATGTACTGGACGAAGAAGCACGTCCTGATCTGCAACGCCGCCCATTGCGCCGGCAAGGGAGCGAACGACGTCGCAGGCCGCCTTCGCCTGGAAATAATCCGCAAGGGACTCGATGCGGAGATCCTCGTAAACAACTGCGGGACGATCGACCTATGCGACATCGGGCCCAACTTGGTGATCTACCCTGACAACGTGATTTATCGAGGTGTGGCGATCAAGGATATTCCCGAGATCGTCGCCCACCTCCGCGGTGGCCCCGTCGTCGATCGGCTGCTGCTCTCCGAGCAATCTCCGGAGGAAGTTGCCCGGAAGACGTTCTACGCGGCTGCGCTCGCTGGGGGCAATCCATCCGCGAATGGAGACTTCAACGCCCTGGCCCTCCAGCACGGCTACGACGATGCCTGGATCGCCGAGCAGCAGCGGCGCGGGTTCATTGCCCGCAAGCCCGCCGAAGATGGCTCCGGTGATCAAATCACGGTCACGAAGAAGACACGCGTACGGTATGGGCTGGCATAGCGGTGCCACCCATGACTACCGCCGTATAATCGCGCCGGGGGCGCGATAGATGTCGTCACATACGTCGGAACCTTCAACGCTATCGAACCACGATGAGGAGGCCATGCCGGAGTCCGGCGTGCGCTCCAGTGTCCGGCCGTATCTGACCCGTGGATTGGCGCTGCGGATAGCGATCGGCGTTGTCCTGATCGTCGCGGCCACGCTCACCAACCGGTCATACCTCGGCTGGGGCCTATTCGTCACCTTCGCGATCGTCCTCGTCCCCCTCGGGCGGGTGCGGTCGTTCGCGTTGTCCTTCGTGCCCTATGCCGCAGTCTGGTTCATCTTCACCGCCTTGCGCTCGCTGTCCGACGAAACGGCTCTGGCGCGCACGCTGAACATGAACGTCTCCCGGTTCGAGCGCTGGCTCTTCGGAGGTGAGCTTCCCAGCATCACGCTTCAGGATGCCTTCTACGATCCGACCAAACTCCAGTTTCACGATTACTTCTTCACCGGAATCCACTGGTCGTATTTCATCATCCCTCACTTCGTGGCGGTACGCGCCTGGCAGAAGGACCCCGACCTCTTTCGACACTACCTGTCCGCCCTGACGCTCCTTCTCGGCGTCGGCCTGGGTATCTACTTCCTGATCCCGTCGAATCCGCCCTGGCTCGCCGGTGAGTCGTTCGACAGCCCGGCCGCGGCCACCGTGATCCGAATCATGGAGCCGGTCGGTGAATCTCTGGGTGGCGGACTTTATCAGGCGAGCTACAAGGTCGTAGGCGAGTCCAACCCGATTGCCGCCATGCCGTCGATCCATATGGCGATCACGTTCCTGCTCATCTTTCCGGCGGCTTCCTTCGGTCGCAGGTGGAAGCTCCTTGCGTGGGTCTATGCTGGCTGTATGGGCACGGCGCTCGTCTATCTGGGAGAGCACTATGTTGTCGATGTGGCGGTCGGGATGCTGATCGCCGCGTACGGTTGGTGGGCGTCTGGCGTCTGGCTCTCCGGCCGGGTCCTCTCCATTTCCCGAGGCCACCCGCTCGAGCCAATCGTCCCATCGGGGGCGCCGGCGCGGTCGGGGATCTCCGCGGTGACGAGGACGTAATGGCTACGCCGCATCGCTCGAAGGCTCTCTCGACGATCGGCGCCGGTCCACTCGGCCCACCCATCCCCAACCCCGCTGCACAGGCAACGCCCGTATTCGCCCACCGGGCTGAATCCGACTTCGCCGCCCTCCTGGACTTCTATCGCATCAATTGGGAGTACGAACCGGTCTCTTTCCCCTTGCAACGAGCGAACGATGGTCGCATCGTCCAGATGTTCACACCAGATTTTTATCTGCCGGAACAAGAGCTCTTCATCGAACTGACCACGATGAAGCAGAGCCTGATCACCAAGAAGCACAGCAAAATCCGCCGTGTGAGGGAGCTGCATCCTGAGATCAAGGTCATGCTGCTCACCCGGCGTGACTACCATGAGTTACTTAGCCAATACGGTTACGGCGCCGTCGAGATCACGGCTCTGCCAGAGTCGGATATCGAGCGCATCCTATACAGCCAGAGCGAAATAGCAGTCCGCGTGGCTGAACTGGGCCAAGAGATCTCCCAGGACTACGCCGAACACTCCTTGATCCTTGTCGGCATCCTCAAGGGCGTCACGTTCTTCATGGCAGACCTCGCCCGGGCGATTACCAGACCGCTGGCCCTCGACTATCTCGCCGTGGCGCCACCACAGCCGGAGCAGTCAGAACGAGTCAGATTTATCAAGGACCTCGATCTCGAAATCAGGGACCGGCACGTCCTCTTGATTGAGGACATCCTCACAACTGGTCTGACCATCGACTTCGTGATCTCTCGGCTCAATGATCGCCAGCCGGCAAGCCTGGAGGTCTGTTCCTTGTTTGATAAGCGCGATCAACGGGTCGTCGATATTCCCGCCCGCTACATCGGCTTTCAGATCCCCAGCGCATTCGTCGTGGGCTACGGGCTCGACTATCGCGAGCTCTACCGGAATCTGCCCTTCGTCTGTGTGCTCCGCCCGGAGGCCTACGCCCGTGAGGCCGCCGCGGATGAACGTGACGTTGTCAGCGCTCCAACCAGCTGAGGAACCGCCCAGCAACGCGCCGGTAGTACGGCTCCATCTCCGGTACATCAAGTATGCGAAGGAGCGCGGCATACTCAGCCCGTTCTTCCGCCACCTGTTGATACGTTTGATGCGTCAAATAGGCATTGAACAGGCGCACTGCCACGGCGCTGAACCGGCCAATAGTCGCTTGCAAGCGCAGCTTGTCCATCTCTCGGATAGCCAGAGGCGGCCAGTCGGCAAGACGTGGCGGCGGCCAATTGCCTGGGTCAAACCCCGGAAACTCGCCCACCCCAAATGGCTCAGGATCCTCGAACGTCATCGTGACGACCCGGACCGGGGCAAAGATTCCGCGTTTCCCATCATCAACGGCCAGGACTGGCATGGGCACGTCTAGACGGCCCGGATACCTGTCTGAAGGTACCGGGAACCTCGGCAGGCTGCCCGGATGGTGGGCGCCGTTCTGGGCGGCAAACTCCGCCGCCTTCTCCATGACGTCGTCGAGAAAGCCAGTCGATGACACCTCACGGCCTGGTAAGGCGACATTGGCAAAGAACGGTGAAATGTCGAATTGGTACCGCTGCGCGTCTCCGTCTGAAGAGCGAAGCTCAAGCGAATCGACTGCGCCAGAGTCCGTACGACTCAGCGTCTGCGATTGAATCGACCAGTCGCGCTCATCAGGTGGGAACGCCGTAACGAACGCGTACTCCTCGTCAACCGAATCAACTCGAATCAGTTTTCCAGACTTCGGGTCAAACATCGTCTGAGTTGCTTTCTCCTTGACGGTCTGGCCGGCGCCCTCCGATCCAGCCAGCGTCGGGAGCTCCCTGGAGTACCCGATTGAGTGGTCCCAGCTGGACGAGAATCTCCAACTGCTTCTGAAAGGCATCCAAGTCTGGTATGTCGCGGCGCGTCTGCATCGGTCGTTCGAACCTGAGAATTCCACCTTGGGCGTCATATAAGACACGCCCCCATGCCCTCCGCGTATCGAAGATTGACGAGGCACCCGTCCTAAGGAGTTCCTTCATGTCAGCGGTCAGAGCGTCCTGTGCCGGAAGGACTTCTTCGTTCGGCTCCGCGTCGCCGGTTTTTGACCCTGTGGTCGTCCATCGCCAACCGGTTCCCCCCGCCGCATCGACAAGGTCCGTTTGAAATACCCGGCCCGGACCATCTGAACCGCTCGTTACCCGGCAAAAGGCAAGGTGGCCACGATATGTTCCGGAAACGACCGCCTCGTCAAGATCGATCGTGCCATCAACGAGATTGGCCAATGGGCGCAGTGCCGCGTCCAAGTCTGCTTTTGCTCGCCTGTTGAACATGACCGCCAGATAGGCAGTGGCGAACAGTGCGATGAACACGACGAAACACATCGCAATAGCAAACTGTACATAGACATTCAAACCGCCGCGACTCCTTGCCGGTCATCCAAGCTCATCCTGCTCAACGCTCGAATGTAGCCTAATCTTGCTGGAGTCGGCCAGCACTCGACCCAACTGCCGGTGGCATGCACCCTGTAGAATGGCGCAGCGATCTTGAACCACGATTCAAACGAGCTTGTGAAGGACCGACGAACATGGATCCGTCGCGACGACGGCTGCGCTGGGACCTGGGGCTGGGTCGTGAAATCGGTCTCTCATTCTGGGGCATGGTCCTATTGGAGGCTGCCTTTGGTGCCTACATGGGCATCTGGCCCCTCTGGATTGAGCGGCTCGGCGCACCAATCACCATCGTCGGGTTCGTCCTCGGGTCTTCGGGCGTCATTCGTCTGCTCTTCCTCTACCCGTCGGCCGCGCTTGCCGATCGTTTCAACATCCGCCGGCTCATCGTCGTCGCACGCTGCGGTGCTCTGGTCGGGCTCCTTAGCGCCTCGGTTGCCCAGCACTGGACCCATCTTGCCCTGATGGTTGTCGGATCCGCGATTGGCGAACTCGCGTTTCCCCTTATTCAAACCCATGTCGCCGCCAATGCGGACGGAAACCGGATTCGGGCATTTTCGCTCGTGTTCACGGTCGGTCCGTCCGTTGCGCTCGCGGTCTCCCCTTTGCTCTCGGGTGCGCTGATTGCAGTCTGGGGATTGAGGTCTGCGTTCCTGCTGGCAGCAACGTTCACTGCTTGCTCGATAGCGTGCTTTGCTCGCCTCAAACCAGCTCCACGTGAGCATGCCACCGAGTCGTCTGAGCCAGCATCATCGTATTCTGGCGCAATTGCCGATTCGGCCGTGCGTCGGATTCTGATCCTCCAGGGATCAACAGTCTTCGTACTAGCGCTGGGCACATCGCTAATTCCCACATTCCTGGAAGATGTCCGTGGGATGTCCGCCTCTCGCATCGCCACCTTGGGCGCATTGGCGGCCGTCGGGTCGACCGTTTTTGGGATCGTCGTTGCCCGGGCGACTCGACTGCAGGCGGCACCGTTCTACGGGATCGCTATCGCGGTAACTGCGACCTCTATCGGTTTTTCGCTCTTTCTGTCGACCAGCTACCTACCTCTTGTCGGCCTGGCGTTTATCCTGCGCGGCGGCCTGTTCTCAGCATGGGCGATGTGCTCGGCCGCAATCGGTGTTGCCGCCAGCGAACGGCACCGTGCCCGCAGCTTCGCTCTTGGGGAAATGGTGGCCGGAACATCGTTCTCGATTGCGCCCATGGTGGCGGGAGGTCTCTTCAGTATCGAAAATCGACTTCCCCTTTTCTTTGCCACCATTGGAGGTCTGGCCCTCGTGCCAGTCCTCTTCCTCGCCCAGCGCGCGGCCTTCGCACGGCCTCACAGTGGTGAAGTGGCAGGCGCCTCAATTCCGTCAGACCACTCGCTGGAGGCGCCGATTCCGCTATAGGGCGGCGCTCAGTCTCCGGCGATGAGGTGCGGCTGACTCGGCGCGGCACCGAGCGGTTTCTGCTCGAACAGGCTACCAGCTGTCGCGCTAAAACATCGCGGCAAGTAGATCACGCCCGCGGCCGCAAGTCCGACGAGTCCGTTGAAGACCAGGGCCGGTTGATAGTCGCCTGTCGCGTCGAAGATCACGCCGTCAAGCACAGCGCCGATCCCGAAGCCGAGATTCATGGTGGTGTACATCGTGCCGAAGATCAGTCCCAGATTCGCCCGCCCATAGATGTCCGCCGCGATAGCGGCAGTCAATGGTGTGGTCGCCGACCAGGAAATCCCCAGGACGACCGCGTAGATGTAGACCAACGGTCCGGTCGGCAACGCGAAGAGCAAAAAGAACGCCAGCCCCCGGAGCGCATAGGTGAGCGCCAGGATCGGCGGACGCCGGTTGCGGTCGGCCGCAATCCCAAGTGCGATCGTCCCGATCACGCTGAAGACGGCAGTAACCGCAACGGACGCCGATGCCATCGATGTGTGCATTCCCATGTCATCGGCGTAGGCAAGGAAGTGCGTGTTCGCAAAGGCCATCGTGAAGCCGCATACTAGAAAACCGAAGGCTAGAATCCAAAAGCGCTGATCGCGGATCGCCGTGATCAGGTCGACGCCGGCATGATTTCCGGGATGGCGCGACACATCGGCCGCGGCCGCCTCATCGCTGGCGCCGTCGGGATTCAAGCCGATCTCGGCCGGTCTCTCTCGGAGAAACAACCATCCTATCGGCACGATGGCGGCGATCAGAAAGATCGCCAGGACCCGGTACGTCGTCTGCCAATCGGTAGCGGACAAAACCAATGCGGCGACAGGAACCACAGCGAGCTGTCCCAAGGGCGCGCCGGCCGTCGCGATAGCGAGAGCGGCAGCTCTCCGTGTGGTAAACCACTCATGCACGATCGATGTCGCGATCACCGGGCTGGACGTCGTCAGGACGACGCCACCGAGGACGCCGTAGATCAGGTACATCTGCGCCAGTGACTGGGCGAAAGACAGCGCGAGCAGCATCCCGCCGATGGTCACCGTCCCGAAGATCAGCACCCTCTTCGGACCGACCCGGTCCGTGAACCACCCGGTGAACGGCTGCATTGCCGACATGATGACCGTATTGACCAGGACAGCGCCGGTAAGGCTGCCCCGATCCCAGCCAAATTCGTCGGTGAGCGGCTTCAGTACCACGCCGAAGAGGAGCCGAGCGCCATTGGTTCCCATCAGAACCGCGGCGATGGTCCCGACAATCACCCAACCGTAAAAGAACGGCAAACGCCGGCTCATGCCAATCCTCGGATTTGCCCGCCAAGAATTCTGGTCAAACTGCCAGAATTACGAAGAGCGGATGCAGCAGTTGACATCATACCTGACCAACGCACCGCCATCGGCGACGATGGCAACGGTGCATATGGAAATCGACCACCGCTATTTTGGCAGCGTGCTACCATCGCGCAAGCCAGGCAGGCTCCTGGCAATATCCAGTCGGACTCACTCGACGTTGCAACGTGTTGGAGGTCTGGTCAGGCATGGCAGTCGAACCGTTGATCTACGAACTCAGCCGGCGCGGGCGGCGCGCCGTGCATCTGCCAGCGCCCGACGTTCCCGAAACCGATCTTCCCGCTGACCTGCTCCGAGATGACCTCGACTGGCCCGAGGTCAGCGAGATCGATGTGATTCGCCATTACACTCGCGTGAGTCAGAAGAATCACGCGATCGACATCAACATGTATCCGCTCGGGTCGTGCACGATGAAGTACAACCCGAAGATCAACGAAGCCGTCGCCCGGTATCCCGGCTTTGCCGGTATCCACCCGCTCCAGGATCCTGCATCGGTCCAGGGCGCGTTGGAGCTGATGCACGAGCTCCAGGAGATGCTGTCCGAGATCTCAGGCTTCCCGAATGTCACCCTGCAGCCTGCGGCGGGCGCTCACGGTGAGTTCACCGGCGTGCTTGTCATGCGGGCGTACCACGACGAGCGGGGAGACGCGGCCCGGAACAAAATTCTGGTTCCCGACTCCGCGCACGGCACAAATCCGGCGACCGCCATCATCGCCGGTTTTCAGGTCGTCACAATCCCATCCGATCGCCGGGGCAACGTTGATCTGGAACGCGTTCGCGCGGCGGTCGGCCCTGATGTCGCCGGGATGATGATCACCAATCCAAATACGCTCGGGCTGTGGGACGAGAACATCGCCGAGGTCGTGGAACTTGTCCACGGCTGCGGCGGCCTTGTCTACAACGACGGCGCCAACTTCAACGCGATCTTGGGTCTGGCTCGGCCGGGCGACCTGAACATCGACATCATGCACTTCAACCTGCACAAGACCTTTTCGACCCCGCATGGCGGCGGCGGCCCTGGGTCTGGTCCAGTCGGAGTCCGCAACGGTCTCGAGGAGTACCTTCCAGGTCCGATTGTTAGAGCCGCTGATAGTGATGGTCAGAGGTCGTACGACTGGACCGTTCCGAGCAAGAGCATCGGCCGGCTGCATTCGTTCCACGGCAACTTCGGCATGCACGTCCGTGCCTATACCTACATCCGGATGCATGGTGCTGAGGGATTACGTCAAGTCAGCGAAGACGCCGTCCTCAATGCGAACTACCTGCTCGCTCGACTTCGGACCGAGTTCGACCTCGCCTACGACCGGACCTGCATGCACGAGTTTGTCCTCTCCGGGAACCGGCAGAAGCGGAACGGGGTCAAGACTCTCGACATCGCCAAGCGACTGCTCGACTTCGGCGTTCATCCACCAACGACCTATTTCCCGCTGATCGTCGCCGAAGCGCTCATGATTGAACCGACCGAAACCGAGTCGAAGGAGTCGCTCGACTATTTCATCGACGCGATGCTTCAAATCGCGGAAGAATCAAAGGAAAAGCCAGAGTTCGTGACGTCGGCGCCGCACACCACCGAGTACAAGCGGCTCGACGATGTCGGTGCCAACCGCAACCTCAACCTGCGCTGGACCTCACCATCGTCTCCGTCGGCAAAAACACGTGAGGCCGTTGCGGCCGATTGAGATCGCGCCGTTCGTCGCGGGTTGGCAAAGGCTACCTGCAGGGGCAATTCTCGGGTCTACAAGAACAGCGGGCGGCGGGCACATGATTGCTCGGCGCCCGCTGTTCTTACTTTCGAGATCGGTTACTTCTGGTGCCCAGGAACAATGTTGAGTAGCTTGCCTGGGACGTAGATCACTTTTGCTAGGCTCAAGATCACCAACGTGATCGCGGACTCGCTGACTGGCCAGCGCCAGCTCCGTCGCCTGATCTTCGCTCAGGTCGACGGGAACGAGCATCCGATCGCGGACTTTACCTGCAACCTGAACCACGATCTCGACCTGATCCTCCTTGATCAGCTCAGGATCGAATTCTGGCCACTGCTGCTGGTGCACGGAGTACGGCTTGCCCAGCCGCTCCCACATCTCCTCGGCCAGGTGCGGCGTCAGCGGAGCCATCAGTAGCGTCAAGGACTCCAGTGCCTGCCGCCAGTCGCGTGTGCCGGTGACGTCATCGTCTTTCCGCTTCGTCAGGGCGTTGACGAACTCGTTAACGGCCGCGATAGCGGTGTTGAACTGAAACCCATCCAGGTCCTCGGTAACGCGCTGGATGGCCCGGTGAGTCTCGCGCATGACATCGGCGGCGCCGCCCGTCGATTCAGACGCTAGCGGCGAATCAACGACCAGCTGGAACGCCCGGCGCATCAGGCGCTCCATTCCGGCGATGCCGCGATCGTTCCAGGGTCCCCCTGGTCCCAGGGCCCCAGGTACATCAAATGCAGCCGCAGAGCATCCGCGCCGTGGTTGGCGATGATCTGATCCGGGTCAACCTGTGTGCCGCGGCTCTTGCTCATCTTGATCCCCTCTTCGGAGAGGATCATGCCCTGATTGCGCAAGCGCAAGAAAGGCTCGCCATGGTCGATCAGGCCGAGGTCGCGGAGGACCTTTGTGAAGAACCGGGCGTATAGCAGGTGCAAGATCGCGTGCTCGATGCCGCCACAGTAGAGATCAACGGGGCACCATTTCGCCACCACTTCTGGCTCGAATGGACGTTGTGCGTCATGCGGGCTGGTGTACCGGAACCAGTACCAGGACGAATCGACGAAGGTGTCCATCGTGTCGGTCTCGCGCCGAGCGGCACCGCCACATGATGGGCAGGCGACGTGAAGAAATCCTCATGGCTCTGGAGCGGACTTTGTCCGGTAGGCTGGAACTCCGCGTCGAGCGGCAGAATGACCGGCAACTGATCATCCGGCACCGGCACGGCGCCGCACACGTCACAGTAGATGATTGGGATCGGCGTGCCCCAATACCGCTGCCGCGAGATCAACCAATCCCGCAGGCGATAGTTGATCTCCTTCCGCCCGCGACCCTGCTCGGCTAGCCAGTCGATGATCGCCGGAACCCCCTCCGGCACTTGGGTGCCGTCGAACGGGCCGGAATTCACCAAAATGCCATCGCCTGCATAGGCCTCGGTCATGGTGTCTGGATCGAGGCTCACTCCCTCAGGTTGCACGACTACGCGAATCGGCAGGTCAAACGCCCGCGCAAACTCGAAGTCGCGCTGGTCGCCCGCCGGCACAGCCATGATTGCGCCTGTGCCGTAGCCCATCAGGACGTAGTCGGCAATCCAGATGGGAATACGCTTATCGGTGACCGGATTCAGCGCGTAGGCTCCCGTGAAGACACCCGTCTTTGGCCGGGCGGCGTCAGTTGACATCCGCTCGATTTCAGTCTCTCGTCTCGCCTTGTCGACATACGCCTCGACTTCTGCTCGCTGGGCGGCGGTCGTAATCTTCGCGACCAGCGGGTGCTCTGGCGCGAGCACCATGAAGGTCGCGCCCCAGACCGTATCCGGACGCGTCGTAAAGACCTCGAGTGTGTCGCCGGTCTCAAGCTGGAACGACAGCCTGGCTCCCTCTGATCGGCCAATCCAGTTGCGCTGCATGGTCTTGACCCGTTCGGGCCAATCCAGTGTGGCCGTGTCGTTGAGAAGCTCTTCGGCGTACTCCGTGATCTTGAAGTACCACTGCTCCAGATCGCGCTTGTAGACCTCGCTGCCGCAGCGCTCGCACCGGTTGCCGTCGATGACCTGTTCGTTTGCCAGGACCGTCTGATCTTTCGGACACCACCAGACGGCGCCGGCAGCTCGATACGCCAGGCCCCGCTCGAGCATGCGCAGGAAGATCCACTGGTTCCAGTGGTAGTACTCGGGCATGCAGGTCGCGATCTCGCGGGACCAATCGATCATCGCGCCCATTTCCCGGAACTGCCGACGCATGCGCGGGATGTTTTCGTACGTCCAGGTGGCGGGGTGAATATTGTTCTTGATCGCGGCGTTCTCAGCCGGCAGCCCGAAGGCATCAAAACCCATCGGGAAGAGCACGTTGTAGCCGCGCATCCGCTGCAGTCGGGCGAAGACGTCTGGAATGGCGAACGCGTACCAGTGGCCAATGTGGAGCGTGCCGGATGGATACGGGTACATCGTGAGGGAGTACCAGTTTGGCCGGGTCAGAGTCATCTGCGGTCTTGTAGAGCTCATCGGCTTCCCACCGGGCGCGCCACTTTGGCTCTGCCTCGGCCGCGCTGTATCGGCTTCGATCACTTTCGTGTTCGACTGCGCTTGTTGGTCCTGTGGACGTCACAACCTCTGACATCGGTGTTCTCCGGCTGGTTTGTTTCGACATTGACGATCGGATCAGAGCTTCGGATTAGGATGGATCGCGAAAAACAAAAAACGGACCTTCATCCCTATCAGGGACGAAAGTCCGCCTGTACCGGCGATTCGCTTCCGCGGTACCACCCTGCTTGATCGGTGGCACCCAGGTCGTCGCAGAGTCACGAACGGGTCTGGTGGAGCTGAGGGGACTCGAACCCCTTACCTCAACACTGCCAGTGTTGCGCTCTCCCGGATGAGCTACAGCCCCGCGAGATGTCGTGAACCGTCGACGCGGTCAACCGATCCGCTCGATGCCCGGTAACGGAGGCTACCCGGACGAAGCTGGCGGCACTGGCCGCGTCACTTCGACTGCTCCCGAGCGAGTTCGGCCCAGTGACCGCCTTTCACCAACCGGCGGCTCTCTTTGCGGTGGACCTACTACTCTCGATCAACGCTGGTACCGGCCTTGCCGGTGCCCTATTGTGCGTCCAATACCGACCGAATCATCGGTCACAATTCGACCAATTACCCGGTTCTAACGACGCTCGCGGAGTGTACCAGCCGGTCGGAATCGATGTCAATTCCGCGACGACAGTCTGCAACGCCAACGCGCCCCTGCGCCATGCAAGGGATGCGCCTCAATCGAAAGGAATTGGAGATTTGGCCGAAGCGGCACCGAGCGCTCATTTTGAGATTATTACCCAAGCGATCATTCAGCGATTTGAAGCACGCTCTGCTCTTCGTGACGGCGCTCTAGCCGAGAGCCGGCAGATCGTGCGTCGATCAGCCAACGCTGTCCGGGCCCTTCACCGTGGCGATCTGGATGCCGCTCAAGCGCTCCTGGCGGACGCGCGGCAAAGCCTTCAACGTTTGATCGGCCGAATCGGCGACGACCCCGAACTCCTTCTATCCGGATATATGCAAGACGCGATGCGCGAGTATGCAGAAGGCTGTATTGCCATCGCGATTGTCGGGGAATCTGCCGTGCCCGGTCCAGAGGAGCTCGGGATCAGCGACCAGGCATTCCTCAACGCGCTCGCCGAAGCAGCGAGCGAACTTCGGCGACAGGTACTTGATCTCCTCCGAGCAGGCGAGATCGACCGCGCGGAAAAACTCCTGGCCACGATGGACGAGATCTACGCCGCGCTGCTCCTTGTTGATTTTCCTGATGCCATGACCGGCGGCCTGCGCCGAAGTGTCGATGCACTTCGCGCAGTCCTCGAACGGACAAGAGGCGACGTCACGGTCGCGGTAGGGCAGGCCCGGGTATCAAAAGAACTTCAGTTCACCCGAAGCCTGCTTCAAACACGCTCATCAGCCGAACCCGAGTCCGGACCAGGTGCCAAATGATCAGGTTGACTGAGTTCCAACTTCCAACAGCAGCGAGGCGGGATCGGGATCGAAATTCACCTTTGCTCCGGCTTCGACGCCGTTCGCTTCCATCCATCCCGCCGGCACCTCGAGGACATAGCGGACCGGCTCAGGCGAGACGTAAGACGGCAGGTCGCTGTCTGGCGTCCCCGCGGCCTCCGGGCAAACTGATTCCGCCGCCCCGACGACTTGATCCCCCTCAATCCATATGATGTCGAGGCAGAACCGCATACCTTTCATCCAAAAGCTGCGTGGCGAAGGATCTGCGTAGATGAAGAGCATCCCTGTCCCATCCTCAAGGCCATCACGATAGCCGAGGCCTAGCTGCTGCTCGTTGGATGTCCGCGCCAGCGTAGCGTCGACCGATGCGCCTTCGATGGTGATTTGAATGTGTGGCCGGGCCCCTGGTAGTCGATCTCGCCAAGGAGGGGGAATGGGCTGCGCCGCAACCACCAATGGCGCGAGGGCCGCGAATGCGAGGACGACAAGCAAAAGCCCTACCCGCCGTACAGAGCCGCCGTCTGAGCCAAAAGTGCGAAACGCAATGAGTTTGATCTTCATCAACCTGACCTCAAGCTTGTTGTAAAGGCTGAACAGTCGCTCCCGACGAAAACACTCCACGGCTTCACTATGCATTTTCGGGCATTAGCCCGTCCGCGACTGCGGCGAGGAGGTCGGCGCAAGTCGCTACGTTTGGGACCGCAACGTCGATTTCATTGAGGACCGCCTGCGGAGTTTCGGCGGACAGGATACCGACGCGCAGGCCACGAACTCCGTCGCTCTCTCGCGCTAATCTGACCGCAACGAAGGCATCGACGTCGGTCACGTCATCCCCGAGAAACACAATCCCTTTGATGCCGCGTTCTTTGACGAGATCGGACAACGCCGTTCCCTTAGAGATACTCACCGGCGGACGAATCTCGATCACCATCCGGCCTTGCGTGACCCGCAATCCAAACTGATCCGCAACATTGCCAGCGACGGCGAGCAGGATCGCCTGGGCACGGGCACCATCTGGCGCGAGACGATAGTGAATTGAGCCTGACAACCCTTTGTCTTCGACGACGAGGCCCTGGTCGATTCCCTGCGCCGTCGCCTGTTCGGTGATATCGACGAGCGACTGCCGGACCGCGTCGGACCAGACGGCGGCACTGGCGTGGTGATTGAGGTGGCCGCCTTCGGTCCACTCCATTCCGTGGTTGCCAACGTAAACGAGCCCAGGAAGGCCCACTAACGCTTCTCCGACAGATGCGCTGCGACCGGTTACGATGCCAACTAGAGAAATCTGCGCGCGCAGCCGATCGAGAGCCTCTTTTGCTTTGGGGAGCACGGTCGCCTCGTCGGGCGTCCGGGCCATCGGGCTGATGGTGCCGTCGATGTCAGTCAGCAGAGCTGACGGCGTCTGCCGCAGCACATCAAGACACCGCTCGACAATTGAGTTAATCGACTGTTCTCGCGCGGTCTGCATCCGGTGCCCTCGCTTTGTTCGTCCTACCGAGGATACTGGTAAATCGTTCCATCCGCCGCATTCACGAACAAATCCACGATTTCGCCACGAGTTTCCAGGGCCACGTGGAACACGACAGCGTTTTCAGGAACCCCGAAGGGTCCAAACGGCGCGCCCGGCGGTATTGACTCGTACTTCGGCGTTGCTCCCCGGGTCGAGCGAAACCGTTTGAGAATATCCGGCGCGGAGTAACGAGCTAGCCAGGTCGGTGAACGTAACCTGGTCGAGCGGAAGCTCCCCGCCCGCCCGATTGTCTGGGGGCGCTACCTGGGTCTCACGTGTATCGCTGAAGAAGTACGTTTCGATCCGTTCGGAGTAGAACGTCGCCCGGATGTGAAAAGCTGGTTCCAGCAATTCACATCCGATTCGCAGGGCAATCAAGCGGGCGTCGCTTTGCCACTCGTCAGCGCGCTCGCGTGCCTCGTTGACTCCGGTCGAGAGACTTTCGTCGATGTCGCGTAGATCGCCGATACTCAATCTGCCCCCGTTGCACGGCCCGCCTTCAAGGCTGAGGGCCGGTGTCCCGGAGTTTGGGAGCGGAGTCGTTGTTGGAGGATCGGCCTCGGCGCCGGTTCCACAGGCTGTGAGCAAGAGGATGCCCAACAGGGCAGCTAGCGAGACGCCGGTCCGCGGACGCCACAGCGTTGTCATGCTAGGCTCCTGGACCTCACCAGCTCGATCGCCTCCTCTGAGTTCGGGCCGAAATCGCATCGATTGAATCTCGGGCCGATACTACCACTCGTGCAAATACATCCGCCCAAACCGGGGGCAATTGATCTCGCACAAGGCACCGGCTACTCGGTCGGATATACTGGGTCTGCGGCAGGCGCCTCAATCCTGGAGTTCTACTTCCCACCGTGGGTGCAGCTTCCGCTGTTTCACCTTTATGCGACGTTTCTTGATGACATGAGTAGGAGCCCGCGCCGACGCGGGCCAAGCGGAGCGCCTTGGGCATGCAACTGTTCAATACGCAGTCTGGAACGATCGAGCGCGTCACCGCCCGCGACGGTAAATTGGGCATCTATGTCTGCGGAGTCACCCCGTATGACACCACCCACGCTGGCCACGCATTCACCTATCTCACCTTTGACGTGCTCATTCGATTTCTGCGCTTCAGCGGGATCGATGTCACCTATGTCCAGAACGTGACAGATATTGACGACGATATCTTGAGGAAGGCCAAGGAACTCGGTACGACATGGGACGAACTTGGACGAAGCGAAACCGAGAAGTTCCGGACGGACATGCGCGACCTCAATATGCTTGATCCGACGCACTACGTTCGCGCGACCGACCACATCGCTGAGATCGTCTCGATTGCCCAACAGCTCGTCGACTCCGGCCATGCGTACGAGTCCAACGGCAATGTCTACTACTCCGTCGACAGTGATCCGGACTTCGGCACCTTAAGTCACCTTACCCGTCCGGAGATGCTCCCTGTCGCCAATGAGCGTGGCAACAATCCAAACGACCCCAATAAGCGCGATCCGCTCGACTTTGTCTTGTGGCAAGCCGCCCAGCCAGGCGAGCCCACCTGGGAAAGCCCGTGGGGACCAGGGCGCCCCGGCTGGCACATCGAGTGCAGCGCCATGGCAACGCGCTATCTCGGCCCCACGGTGGACATCCACGGCGGCGGAACGGACTTGATCTTCCCTCACCATGAGTGTGAGATTGCCCAAACGGAGCCGATCACCGGTCAAAAACCGTACGTCCGCTACTGGATGCACACCGCCATGGTCGAGTACCAGGGCGAAAAGATGAGCAAGTCGCTGGGGAATCTGGTCAAAGTCCGCGATGTTCTCCAGACCTACAACCCGGACGCGCTCCGTCTCTACCTCCTTGCCCATCACTACCGCACCCCCTGGGAGTACCAGGACGATGAGCTCGATGAGTACGCTCGTTTGGCAGACGACATCCGCGAAGCGGTGAACTTTCCCGCATATGGGATCGAACAGATCGTCGACGTGGTCCCGTACCGTGAGCAGTTCTTCAATGCGATTGAAGACGACTTCAACGTCCCCGGCGCGATCGAGGCCGTATCGGAGATCGTCTCGGCAATTCTCGAAGCGCCGGACGATGACGATGTCCGGGATGCTCAGGAGATCCTGCAGACACTCTCGGATGTCCTCGGCCTGGCGCTCGTGGAGCAGTAAAAGGACTTCCTCTCGTTCGCCGGGACCGTGCTATCCTTTGTGACCGGCCAACAACTGGTTGGTCTTTTCTAATGCCTTTCTGCTCCGGCAGGAGTCAGCGTGCGCAACCCGCTGGCGCATTTACCTGGCCGGGGCAACACCGTAGAAAGGGGCTTTGCGTTGCGCGAATACACTCCAGATCCCCGCGTGTACGAAATGATGACGATCCTCAGTCCCGATGTTTCGGAGGATGATCTTCCGGCACATGTCGAGACGATCGCGGGATATATCACGACGGCCGGCGGTACAGTCAACGAGACGTTGCGCGATTCCCCGTGGGGCCGGCGACGGTTGGCCTATTCGATTCGCCACGCCGGGCGAGACATTCGGGACGGGTTTTACACAGTCTTTCATTTCACGCTGGACCCTAGCGGTGTACGTGATATCGAGCGCGATCTCAAACTCAATGATCAGGTAATGCGTTTCCTGATCACCCACTTCACCCCGAGGGCAGTTGTTCCGGGCGCGACCCCGGAGGTTGTCGACACGGCTCCGTTTGATGCCGAGACTGAGACGACTTCGGAGGAAACCTCGACGGAGAGCACAGCGCCTGTCGAAGCCGCGACCGTCAGCGAGACCACGAGCGATACGGCTGAGACGGCGAACACCGAGGTCGCTGAGACCGCCGAGGCGCCGGCCGTGGAAACGCCGCCGAGGCGACTGAGACGACCGAGACACCAGAGGTCGAGGCGACAGAGATCGAGGTACCAGCAACCGAAGCTCAGGCTGAAGTAGTCTCGGCGGAGAGCGCCAGTGCCGAAGAGCCCGATCCGGCCGTCGACACCGCAACTGCCGAAGCCGAAGAGGCACCCGTCGCCGAAGCGGATCCTGTAGACGAGGCCGCAACCGAAGAGACTCCCGCCGAGCCCACAGCCCCCGCAAAGGATGACGAGGAGGCATAACATGGCCGGTATCAGTAAAGTCATTCTGATCGGCAATCTTGGCCGTGATCCGGAAACGCGCTATACCCCCAGCGGCGCCATGAACGTCCAGTTCACGATGGCCGTCAGCCGGCGCTACCGCGACAACTCGGGCCAGGACCAGGAACGGACGAATTGGTTCCGCGTGACCGCCTGGGCAAAGCTGGCTGAGACACTCGACAACCTGACCCAACAGGGCTATCTGGCCAAGGGTAAGCAGGTGTACGTCGAGGGCCGCCTTGAAGCCCGTGAGTACACCGACCAAAACGGAGCCACCCGTACGTCGCTCGATGTTAGCGCGACCGAGTTCCAATTGCTTGGTCAGCGTGGCGACACCGATGGTGGATTCGGCGGCGGTGGCCAGGGCGGCGGCCGGCCAGGCGGTGCCCGCGAAGAGCCGTCCGGTGGCGCCCCAAATGATTTCGACGACGTTCCGTTTTAGCTCAATGCTGCGTTAGCGATTCGATGAAAGAGAGGTAGGTTTACCATGGCCGATGAGCGAGGCTCGGAGCAGATCTCGCCACGACCGGATGACGGTCGTGCCCAGGCCCCAGGCCGCCCCCGCTTTGGGGCCGGGCCAGCTACAGGCGGCGGAGGACGCGGCGATGATCGCGGCGCCCGCCCACGTCGGGGCGGTGGCGGGCGGTACCCCGCGCGCCGCAAGGTCTGCCAATTCTGCATGGACAACATCAGCGAAGTCGACTACAAGGACATCGCTCGCATTCGGCGTCACATGTCGGACCGGGGCAAGATCGAGGCACGCCGCAAGCAGGGCACATGCGCGAAGCATCAGCGCTCGCTGACCGTCGCGATCAAGCGAGCCCGACACGTTGCCCTCCTTCCGTTTGTCTCCCAGGGCTAACGGGCATCCTGGCGGGATACGAGCCGCCTGACATTCTGCGCCGGTACGGGACGTGTGCCCGTACCGGCGCGTTGTGGTGCCAAATCCGAGCAGCCAAGTGCCAGCGTGTTGGCGGTCTGAACGAACCACCTGCCCCCTACGGGCGGCCGATGCAGCGAGGATCTTCCAGATGGAGCGACGTGATCGGCGAAACCCGTCTTCCGGGAAAGGGCGCAAGCGTCAATCAGCACGCTCGAGCGGCACCAATCTGCCGCGTGTCCCAAACCGCGCAAGACGAGTTTCGAGAGCGCAGCGTGAGGCCAAACGGCAACGTCAATTGCGCATTGGGCTTGGTATCGCTGCCGCCGCCGTTCTTCTGGTCCTTGCGGTCGGCATCACCTGGGAACAGTTCATCAAGCCAAATCAGGTCGTCGCCGAAGTCAATGGGGTGCGAATTCGGCGGGATAGCTATTGGCGCTATCGAGCGGTTGAGCTGATTAATCAGATCAGCTCATACCAGCAGTTTGCCAACAGCGCCTCCGACGCCCAACAGCAACAGCAATACCTCGGTTTGGCAACCCAGGCGTCGCAAGAGCTCGACGATCTCTGGGGCAGCCGGGACGTCAACGACGACGCAGTCCAGCGGATGATCGAGGACGAGATCTACGTTCAGAGCCTTGAGCCAATGGGCCTAACCATCACCGACGAGCAAGTCGACCTCTGGATTAACCAGCAGTTCGCTCCGCCCGACGCGCCACTGGTGACTCCCACGGCCGAGCCGACACTCATTCCCGAGAGGGCAGCCTGGGCAACCCAGACCGCCGAGGCCGCCGGAGGCGGAGACGGCACGCCCTCATCAGGAACTCAGGACGCGGCCGCAACACCGGTTGCCGGCGACGTCTCTCCAGCGGCGGATGCAACTCCGGTCTCCGGCAACGCCACGCCTTTGGCAACTCCCGTCGCCAGCGGCGACCAGGCAACTCCGGCTGCGGATGGAGCATCGCCAGAAGCCTCGCCCGCGGCAGATGGAACCCCCGGTTCCGAGACGCCGACCGTAGCGCCGACACCAAACCCCGAGGAAGCACTATCAACGGCCGAAGCAGGATTTGAGCAGTACAGTGACTTCGTTTTCGACCAGGCGCACATGTCCCGCTCGGACTACGAGCGACTGATTGCTCGTCCAAGCCTGGCTCGAGAGCTGATCAACGGCGAACTCCAGTCTCAGGTACCGCAATCGGGCGAACAGGTGTGGGCAGCCCATATCCTCGTTGACACCCTGGATCTCGCGACAGAACTACGGGCCCAACTCAACGACCCCAACGTCAGTTTTGAGCAGCTCGCGATGCAGAACTCGACTGATACGTCGACAGCGCCAAATGGCGGCGACCTGGGCTGGTTTACTCGGGGCACCATGGTCGCTCCGTTCGACGAGGCAGCATTCTCCCTGCCGCCCGGTCAAATCAGCGAACCGGTGCAATCAGAGTTCGGGTACCACTTGATCAAGGTCTATGACCATGTCGACGACCGGGCCCTGACCGACTCACAGTACGACGCGGCCAAGACCCGGGCCGTCGACACGTGGTTGGCAGATCAACTGGCTGTAGCGACTATCGAATCCGACATCGATCCGACGCCGACCGTCGTTCCCGGTTCAGAACAGTTCGAAGCACCACCGGATGCGCCGACACCACCGATCCCAACGTCGACGTCGGTTCCGGATGCGTCTCCTGTTGCAGACGGCACGCCGATTGCCTCTCCTGGAGCGACCGATTTGGTGGCCTCGCCGGCGGTGGGAACGGCCACCGCGATGGATAACAGTGCAACTCCAGTTGTTCCCGAGAGCAACGAATCGACACCTGGCACCTAGATACAGGTCAGAGCGATCCCGGACCCGCATCCTATCGGGGCGCCCGGCTATTGACCCGATTCCCCATGCTATCCTGCACGGATAGGACCGTACCGGGATGCCTTCTGGTTTTTGCACGAAGGTGCCTGAGTTGCTCCGTATCTCGATTGAGGCTTGGAACGGCACATGTCCCAACGCGGCTACGGCGATCCGCCGTATCCACCAACCGACTCGGGAGCGCGCCAGCTTTCAGGATCCGGCTCCAGCCGTGACCTGAGCGCTGCCTACGACCGTGAATCGGCGCCGATCCGGACTGAAGCCCGAAACCAGGGAAGTACCGATCATGGTCGTCCATCCGGAGGCGGCCGCCGTAGCGAGCCCGATGAGGCCCGGTATGAGCCTCCGCCATCTCGTTCATCGCGCTCACGCTGGTCGAATCCACCACCGCGACGGCGACGATCCAATCAGGCGGGCGGATATGCCCCGAACATCCCGTCGCCGACATACCGTGACGACGTCGGCACCGACTTAGACGATCCAAACGCCAGCGGATCCTCATCCCAAGGCTGGGATGACTACGGACAACCGTCTGAACGGGACGAAGGAGCCGGGCCGGCGACTTCCTCCCCTCGCGGGAACCGGCTGGGCGGGCAGCTACGTGCTCCGCGTCTGCGCTTAGGGGGGGCTTCCAGACCGAGAAGCACACGGTCAATCAGGTCGCGCTCCCCCAATGTTCGCGTCCCGAATGTTTTCACCCGGGTTGAGCTGTTTCACGATCAAGTTGCACTCGCGCTCCTCAGCCTGGCAGTCCTGAGCGTGCTCGTGATGGCCGGGGTCCTTGCCGGCCGAATTGGCAACGTGCCCGATGTCATTGCCTTGAGGTACGACGCAACTGGATCGGCCACTCGCTGGGGTACGCCAGAGTCGTTGTGGGAGTTGCCACTCCTCGCTGGAATGGTCGCGCTCATCAACATTGTTCTCGCCTGGTGGCTCTCCAGTTTCGATCGGTTCGCAAGCCGTTTCATGCTGGCGACCGCGGTTCTGGTGAGCGTTCTTGGTTGGGTCTCTCTGGTCCGATTTCTTTGGTAGCGACGATTCCTAAAAATCCGGCGTCGCCACCTGACAGGGTTCCTTGAGGCTGGTCGGACCCTCGGAGATAATCGGCCCCTGTTGCGGTCCGTGGCACGTCAAAACCCACCATCCGCTACGACAGGCAGCGCGGCATTGAACGGGGCGACGCGGCAATGGCGAACGCGATCACCATCGGACGTTTGATCCTCCTCTTCGTCGTCATCTGGATGATCTACGTCGGTGGGGCACAGCTCGTCGGCTTTTGCATGATCCTGATCGCCATTGTCTTCATCAGCGATGGACTCGATGGCTACGTCGCCCGCCGCCAGGGATCGACCTCCCGGTTCGGAGCGGTTTTCGACATCGCCGGCGACCGGATCGTTGAAAACACCCTCTGGGTCGTGTTCTCTGATTTGCGCTTGATCCCGGTCTGGATACCGCTCATGGTCCTGACCCGCGGCTTCATCGTCGACGGGTTGCGGTCTCTATCGGTGGCCGAAGGAATGACCCCGTTCGGCGAAAACAATATGATGAGGTCCGCATTGACACGCTGGTTGACAGCCGGCCGGTTCATGCGCGCCGTCTTCGGCTATGTGAAGGCGACCGGGTTCGTATTTCTCACCGGGCTCGCTGCCTCGGAACTCCCCGATGCTGATGGAACATGGGTGGAGACCTTGTATGACTTCGACCCCTACATATGGCTTGGTTGGAGCCTGGTTGTCGCTGCCGTCGCGTTGACGATCATTCGCGGCCTCCCCGTCATCTATGATGCAATCATCGCTATGCGCGAAGAGAACATCGGCAGCCGGCCCAAGGCCGATGCCCCGGAAGCCGTGCCACATTCAACCCGGCCTGGCGGGAGCTCGTTGTGACAACTGTCAGCCCGCCGCGCCACAGTCGAGTTTGATCCGATGCGACCGGACGAAAGCCCGCCACCGACCGAGCTTCCGGTAGCCAAAGACCCGACCACGGAACTCAGATACCGGCTGAGCATCTGGGTGGCGCACGGGTTCTCCTGGTTACTTTGGGTCCTTCCACCGATTGTCCGCAATACCATCGCGGATGTCGTTGCCATGGGGTTTTTCCATTTCTCCCGCGCCTACCGGGACAACGTTCAGAGCAACGTTCGCCAGGTGCTTGGTGACTCCGCGCCGCAGACCGAGGTGCGCAAGGCTTCCAGAACTGTCTTTCGTACGAGCGCTCATAATTTTTTTGACTTGATGCTCGTACCGAGGCGAACAAAGCAGCGACTCATCAACGATGTCCACCTGAGCGCCACTGATCGCGCAAGCCTGGATGGCCTGATTGCGGACGGCAAAGGGGTCGTGATCGTCACGGCCCACCTGGGCGCATTCGACTACATCGGCCAGGGTCTTCACCTGTTGGGATATCGCTTGACCATCGTCACCGGGAAGACAGTTGCCCGATTCATCTACGATGGAGTCGTCTATCTTCGCTCAGCGAAGGGGGCGAGGATGGTCGAACCGACGCCGTCTGGTGTCAGGCAGGCATTGAAAGCCCTTAGACGAGGCGAGTGCGTAGCCTTCGTCTCAGACCGGGACTATCTGCAAAACGGGCGGGAGCTGACGTTCTTTGGGAGAAAAACGACCCTGCCGCCGGGGGTAATCCGCATGGCCAGGGATACCGGCGCACCAGTCCAACCCATCTTCACCCGCCGGGTGAAAGGCGGGCATGAGATGCGGCTGTTCCCGTCGTTCCTGGTTCCCCGTACGAAAGACCAGGATGAGGACGTCGCGGCTGGCTTGCAAAAACTGGTGTCCGTGCTCGAAGCCGCTATCGGTTCGAGCCCGGACCAATGGGTGATGTTTCAGCGCGTATGGCGAGATGAACCGGTTGACCCTGTCCGCGCCTTTCCGGTCGGTTCGCCCTTCGCGCCCGAATCTTCGGGGTGACACGGTTCTTCGCCTGTAGCTGAACCCGCTTCTTTGGTTCCTGATCGACGAGGCGCCGCCCAGAGATCGTACGGCGCCGCGTCCTCGATCGTGACAGTAAGCATCGAACCAACGGTGTGAGCCCCGGGCACGAAAACGAGGCCATCGACCTCGGGGGCATGGCGCCGTGCCCGCCCGACCGAAATCGGCTCGCTTCGCCCTGCCTCGTCTTCGCTTTCGCCAATGGCCTCGATCAAGATCTCCTGCTGCGTACCGACAAGCGCCCGATTCTTCCGGTAGCTAATTGCCTGCTGGACTTCCATCAGACGCCCCCGGCGGTCTTCCGCGACCTCTGCCGGAACACGATCGCCGAGGAGTGCCGCGGGCGTACCCGGTTCGGGGGAGTAGGTGAATACCCCTACGTGGTCGAATTCCTGGTCTTCGACAAAGCGGAGCAGATGCTGAAACTGTTCTTCAGTCTCACCGGGGTACCCGACGATGAACGTTGTTCGCATTACGAGGTCGTCCAGCTTGGTCCGAGCGTGGTCGATCAGGCGGCGAGTCATCTCAGGATCACTCGGACGGTTCATTGAGCGCAGAACCGACCGGTCGGAGTGCTGGAGGGGCATGTCCAGGTAAGGAAGTAGCATGTCGTGCTCAGCCATGACATCAACCATCCGTAGAGTCAATGGGCTGGGGTAGATGTAGAGCATCCGCAACCACGGTAGATTCGGAATCTGCTCGGCAATCATCTCCAAGATTTGCGGTAGCCCGTGCTTCATCCCGATATCGGCACCGTACCGGATCGTGTCCTGCGCGACCAGCACCACCTCTTTGGTGCCGCCCGCAACCAAGTCGACGACCTCCTGGATCACGTGCAGGGGGCGCTTGCTGACCTGACGGCCTTTGATGCTGGGAATCGTGCAGAAATGGCAATTATGGTCGCAGCCATCCGCGACCTTTAGGTAAGCTGATGGCCCGGCCTCGCTCCGTTTGAAGGTCGTCAGCATCCCTTCGCAGCCGGCTGTGTCATCCTGTTCCGGCTCGCCAAGGAGCTCGCCCACCACCGAGCCGATTCGGTACCACTCCCGGGTAGTCAGGATCCGATCGACCCCGTCCGGGATGTCCGCGGAGTAATTGCCGAGTGCTGGCAGACAACCGGCCGCGATGATCACCTGATCGTCGCGCCGGTCGTTGAGGAGCTCCTCGATCGCACCGATCGACTCCTGCCTGGCCGCGCCGAGGAAGCCGCAGGTGTTGACGATAAGGACTTGGGCATCGGCCGCTTGGCCAGCTTGGCGCATGCCGCGTTGCTGAAGAAGATGCTCCATGCCGTCGGAGTCGACTCGGTTCTTGGAACAGCCGAGTGTCGTGATATGGAACGAGCCCGTGGCGGATTCCGCTTTGGACGAGTGGATCTGCGATGACAAGCGGAATTCTCCTTGCCGTGAACCGGCCGGCGGCTCCGGGATCTAGCGGTAATTGATGAACTGAAGGGCTACCGGGAACTCTTCACCCTTGAGTGCCTGGATGACGGCCTGCAAATCGTCCCGGTTCTTGCCCTGAACCCGGAGAGCATCTCCCTGAATCTGCGGGGTGACTTTCTTGTGCTCGTCCCGGATCTTCTTTGAGATCTTCTTGGCCAGATCGTCCGGAATCCCTTCCCTGAAGACGACCGTTTGCCGCATCCTGCTACCGGATGACTCTTCCTCTTTGCCGTAGTCGAGGATCTTTAGCGAAAGTCCCCGGCGGAGCAACTTCGATTCGAGAATATCCCGTACCGCCTGCAACGAGAGCTCGGAGGCGGTGTTGATCGTCAGGTCCTTATCGGTCAGGTTCAGTTCAGTCTTGGTGTCCTTCAGGTCGTACCGGGTATGGATTTCCCGCTCGGCCTGATCGATCGCATTCTTGAGTTCTTGACGGTCGAACTTCGACACGATATCGAACGAAATTACGCTGGCCATACTGTCGCCTCCTCATCCTCAGAGAAACACATGAGTTTACCAGATATTCCCTCCCCTGGCCGTTCTTGATCCCTCTCTAGCAGGGAGAGTGCCGAGCCAAAGGTGCCCGCCGCGCGGCGGTGGTACACTCGCCGTCCGCGAACGGGGGGGCTACGTCCCCACCCGTCGTTTGGCGTTGCGCATCGCTGCGTTCGCTCATGCAGCAGTGCGCCCGGAACCTTGTTCGGAGAACGTCATGAGCCTGAGTCATATCCTTCCTGATGTCCAGCAACTTCCGGCTGTCAGGCGGCTTGTCGAGCAGCTAACTCCCAAAAAAGCAACCGCGACTGTCGACGAAGTGCCATTTCCATTTCGCCCCGCTCTCATCGCCTCTGTAATCGCTGGAATCGACCGGCCGGTGGTTGTCGTCTCGAGCCGAGGCGACCGATCCGATGCCCTGGCGAACGCGATCAACGAGTTCTTACCTACTGATCGCCAGAGTCGTACTTGGCCAGCGCCCGAAGTGCTTCCTTTCGAGCAACTGCCCTTCGATCTGTCGGTTGCTACCCAGCGGGTGACCATCCTCGACCGCCTCAAGCACCCTGGTGCCACTCCGCCGGTGATCGTCGTCCCGGTTCGCGGACTCGTGCAGCTCGTCATGAGCCCGCTGGATCTCGAGTCGCACACCCGAATCATTCGTGCTGGCGACCGGATTGATGTGACATCTCTCTTCGAATGGGCCGTAACGGTCGGCTACAATGTTGCGCCGATGGTCCAAGAACCCGGCACGATCGCCCGGCGCGGCGGCATCGTCGACATTTTCCCGTCCGGTGCCGATCTGCCGATCCGGATCGATCTCTTCGGCGATGAAGTCGATAGCCTGCGCACCTTCAATCCGGGCTCACAACGCTCAGAATCACGGATGACCGAAGTCCGCCTGCTGCCCCCATCTGAACTGGCCCTGTGGCGTCTGAAGGAATCTGCACAGGCGCTCTCAGACCTCCCGCGAGCCGCCCTTCGGCCCGAGGTCAACGCTGAGTGGAACCGGATGCTCGATCGGATGATCGTGGGCCAAACCCCGGCGTCAGTGGATCTCTTCGCACCGTACCTCGCCGATGCCACTTGGACCATGCTGGACTACCTGCCCGAAGACTCGCTCGTGGTCCTCGATGACCCCAGCGCCATCCACCTGGGCCTATCGCAACTACAGGATCGGGCAAAGGAGCTGGAGTCGAACTTCGTCGGCAACGGCGAACTTCCTCCCGGCCTTCGGCAGCCGATCGCCTCGGTCGACCACATCAACGCCGCCTTCGGCAACCGGCGGGTCGGCCAGAATCGGCTCCGATTCCCAGGCGAGTGCGCCCGACTTTGCGATCACTGGCGTCAATGACGCCCCCCTCTTCGTTGGCCGCCTCGGAGAAGTCGTGACTGAGATTGGAACGCGCATCAGGGACAACTGGAAAGTAGTGTTGGCGACCGACCAGGTCGATCGCCTGACGGAACTCCTCGAAGAGAGCGACATCTTCCCCCGGAAGGAGAAACAGCGTGGTGGCGCCCCCGCGCCGCTGCTCGCCGGGACAGTCGAGCTTCGTCCTTCTGACCTGGACGGCGGCTGGGAGATACCCGAACAACGCCTGCTGATCCTGTCCGATCTGGACATCTTCGGATTCCGCAAACAGACCAGACGGAGTGTCCGCCGGCCAATTTCCGACAGCATTGCGTTCGCCCAGTCTCTCACTCCGGGCGAGTTCGTCGTCCACATCGACCACGGCATCGCCCAGTTCAAGGGCCTGGTCCGGTTGGAACAGAGCGGCGTTGAGCGAGAGTACCTCCTGCTCGAATATGCCCGCGGCGACAAGTTGTATGTCCCCGTCGATCAGAGCGACCGGGTCTCACGCTACAGCGGTGGCGGTGTCGAACCGGAAGTCACGAAGCTCGGTTCCGGCGAGTGGATCCAGACGAAATCGCGCGTTCGCCGCGCGGTCCGTGAGATGGCCTTCGAGTTGATCCAGCTCTATGCCGTCCGTGAGACCGCGAAGGGACAGGCACTGCCACAGGATTCCCTCTGGGATGTCGAACTGGCGGAGTCATTTCCCTATCAGGAGACAGCCGACCAGCAGCGTGCGATCGACGATGTCAAGGCGGACCTTGAGGATCTAACCCCGATGGACCGGCTCGTCTGTGGCGATGTCGGCTTTGGCAAGACCGAGGTGGCCCTGCGGGCCGCGTTCAAGGCGGTCAACGCCGGTTACCAGGTTGCTATCCTGGTGCCGACGACCGTCCTGGCGCTCCAGCATTACTCAACGTTCGGGCAACGGTTGGCGCCGTTTCCGGTCAAGGTCGAGATGCTCTCCCGGCTCCGCGGCCGCAAAGACCAGGGCGCCGTGATCGCGGGTCTGGCCGCCGGCACCGTTGATATCGTGATCGGCACCCACCGGCTCGTGCAGCGCGACGTCCGCTTCAAGAATCTGGGACTCGTCGTGGTCGACGAGGAGCAGCGGTTCGGCGTGCGCCACAAGGAATTCCTCAAGCAACTACGGAGCGAGGTGGATGTGCTCACGATGAGCGCCACGCCGATTCCGCGCACTCTGCACATGTCACTGGCAGGCATCCGTGACATTAGTGTGATCGACACCGCCCCGCAGGCGCGACTGCCGATCCGCACCTTTGTGACGGATTCCTCGGATCACCTCGTGCGGGAGGTCATCCTGCGCGAGATCGAGCGCGGCGGTCAGATCTACTTCGTTCACAATCGCGTGCGCGGCATTGACCGCCTCGCCCACCAACTCCGCGAACTCGTGCCAGAAGCTCGATTTGGCGTCGGGCACGGTCAAATGGACGAATCGGTGCTGGAGGAGGTCATCCTGGCGTTTGTGCGGCACGAGTACGACGTGCTGATCTCCACAACAATCATCGAATCGGGCATCGACATCCCGAACGTCAATACGATCGTCATCGATGACGCTGACACGCTCGGGCTGACGCAGCTCTACCAATTGCGGGGTCGAGTTGGCAGATCAACCAACCGGGCGTATGCCTACCTGCTGCACCGTCCGGGGAAAGTGCTCTCTGAGATTGCCCAGGAGCGATTGGAGACGATCCAGGATGCGACCGAGCTGGGGGCGGGACTGCGGGTTGCCATGCGCGATATGGAGATTCGCGGCGCGGGCAACATCCTGGGCGCCGAACAGAGCGGCCACATCGCCGCCATCGGCTACGACCTCTACATCAGGTTGCTCAGCCAGGCGGTCGAGGAGGTGAAACAGGGCCGCCCGATGGGCGAGATGACACCCGTGACGCTCGACCTCCCGCTCACCGCCCTCATTCCCGCATCCTACGTGGCTGACACTGAGCTCAGGCTGGCCACCTACCGCCGGGTTGCGGCGGTAGCCACTTTGGCCGAGGTGGAAACAATGCGCGCCGAACTGGTCGATCGGTTTGGCCCCATTCCGGACGAGGTCGAACACCTCTTCGCGCTCATCGTCATGCGGATTCGCTGTGCGGCTCTTGGCATCGAGTCCGTGATCGAGCGCGAGCGCGAGATCGTCATGCGCCCGGTGCAAACCTCCACGCTAGACGCCCGCAAGCTCAATAGCCTGATCGGACGCGCCCTCAAGTTGACGCCGAACTCGATCCGCCTCCGGCTCCCAGATCTCACCATTCCGTGGGAACGCGCCCTTGATGACCTCCTCAACATGGTGGAGCGAGCCCAACACCCACTTGGACAGGGTCAGGCAGCCCGTCGCTAGGCCGGAGAGTTCCGCACAAGTGTCTTTTAACTACCGAGGAAGCACGAGGAATTCAACCTGTGACTGGGGCGAGCAGGAAACGTCAGGAGTCGTGGCGGGGTTGTCGAGGAAGGCGGCCACAATACCAAAGCCACAGGTCCCAGACGTTGACAACGGAGCGTGTGATCCGTTCGAAAACGTGACTGCGTGACCATTGGGTAGGCTCGCCAGGGCCAGATCGGCGTACGACGGGGGCGTAATCGGATCGAACGCACCGGTTAAGAATAGAACTGGCACATCGCTTGCTACAGGCTGATTTTCGACTGGGTCAGCCGGAGAAACATCAATCTCGGCGCAGATGTCGAATATCTGCAGTGCGCCAGCAAACCGACCGTCCGCAATCTGCGGTCGCACTCCGGCCTCAGCCACCACAGTTCGAACGTCCTCTTCGCTGGTAAAGCCCAGCTCATCATTGCAGTTGATCACGTAACTGGCGCCCAGACTGAGACCGCTGGAACTGCCAAGGGTGTACGGTGCAATGTTCTCCAAGACGACGTTGTCACCCGTGCGAATCCCATCGATCAGTGCCGGTACGAACGGGAGGAGAGGCCCCGAGAAGGTCGCGAAGTAGACCATCGCGGCGAAGGTCGTTCCGTCAATGTCGACCGATTCGGCGGCACCAGAACCGAGGTTAGTGACGGCGAGAGTGAGTGGATCGACATTCAGGTCATCGACGGCCGTAGCGAAGCTCTGATTCAGATCTGGATACCGCGAACGGCAGGGATCGTCCTGTTCACACTGGGCGAACAAGCGGCTGAGAGCCCGATCAAATCCGACAATCAGACCGGCGACAAGGTTGACCTGGAGCGGCTCCGGCGACTCCAGGATCGCTGATCGTATCGTGCCGGGGAAGTCCCGCATCACCGTCAGCGCCAGCCTCGATCCATAGGAAGTGCCGAGCAGATCGACCTGTTCGATCCCCAGCGCACGGCGGAGTAGGTTGACGTCGGCGGCGCTCTGAACCGAATCAAACGCTTCCAAATTGATACTTGCTGCGCGCAAAGTATCTGCACAGTCCGCAAAGGCGGGGACAGGGTCGTCGATGTTGAGGAGCTGCGCCGGTACGCGAATGCCGCCGACCGCATCAAATGCACATGCCAACGACGGCTCCGAGTATCCAACCCCCCGTTGATCCATCAATATGACATCCTGGCGCTCGAGCAACGGCCGGTAGGATTGTTCGCCATCCGAAGCGAACAACGGCAATATTGACTCAACTTCCTGTCCTGGTCCGCCGAGCAGCATCACGAGCGGAACGGTGGCCGGCGACTCCGAAGAGCTCCGAATCCGGGCAATCGAAAGCTTGATTGGCGCGCCGTCCTCGACGCCATGTACCAACGGCACGTTGAGCACCGCGCAGGACAGAGAAGTCCCGAGCGCGGAGATGATCTCCTCCGCGAACGGGCAGGTAGTCTCAGCGTAATTCTCAGTCTCTTGCTGATTGGAGGTGGAGCCGGACACACTCGAGCCGGCCTCCGCCATGCCTCCAATGGTGAGCATGATGACCAAGACGCTGGTCACGGCCAATCGTCGCGATGCAGTGGTCGTCAGACCAATAAGTATGGTGCGGTGAGCAACAACATGGCACGAATCGGATTCTCGTTGTCGCGCCGGGCAATACATGTGACCTACTGTTCTCGAAGTCGGGCGACCGTGGCGCCATCTCCACCTTGCTCTCTCGGCGCAAGTTCCGAGCTGGCGACGACGGGGTGGCCGCGAAGATGCTCACGCACGACCTCTCGCAATGCCCCGGTCCCCTTCCCGTGGATGATGCGGACCCAGGGCAGTCCAGACCGAAACGCGCTCTCCAGGTACCCCTCGATCAGGTCGGGCACCTCCGCCGCCCGATGGCCGCGAATATCGATCTCCATCGGCACAAACTCGGTCGGCGGGCTAAAGATCGTCTTTTCCTGCGTCGGCTGCACTCGACCCAATCTGGTCAGCGCTTCGAGCGGCTGCCGCAGCTTGAGCGCGCCCATCTGGACTTCGGCGAACCCGTCCTCGACCGCGACAACCTCGGCCTCCTGGCCGAGTGAAACGACCGTAACCCGGTCTCCTGGCTTGATCTCCCGTCCGGCCGCGGCTCCCAGTGGCGCTGCCCGCCGGATCCGTTCCCGCTTGAACGTGCGCACCGATTCGGACGCTTGTTCGACTTCCTGGCGCCGCTGTTCCACATGCTCGCGGGTGACCGCGATCATCTCTCGGTCTCGCTGCAGCTTGCGGAGCGCGTCCCTGGCCTGCGTCAACTCCAGTTCGGCTTCTGCAAGAGCCTCCTCGCGAGCGGCCTGACGTTGCTGTTCCGCTTCTCGCAGCGCCCGTGCGCTCAGGCGTCGAAGTTGCTTGGCATCCTCCTCCGCCGATCTAGCCCGGTCCAGAGAGGCATCAACCTCCTCGCGGCGGGTGCGGATGTCCTGGAGGACCTCCTCGACGCGCAATTCATTCGGATCGAGCAACGTCGAGGCATCGGCAACGATTTCCTCCGGCATGCCCAATCGCCGGGCGATCGCCAGCGCGTTCGAACGGCCGGGCACGCCAATCGACAATCGATAGGTCGGGGCTAGAGAGGCAAGGTCGAACTCGACGCTCGCGTTCTCGACGGCCGGTGTCGCATACGCGTAGGCCTTAACTTCCGAGTAATGGGTCGTGGCGATCACGAGTGGTCCACGCTCAAGCAGATGTGAAATCAAGGCTCTAGCCAGCGCCGAACCCTCCGATGGGTCTGTACCCGCTCCAAGCTCATCCAGGAGTACCAGGCTGTCATCCGTAACGTGGTCGAGCATGCCGATAACGGTTCGCATGTGGGCCGAGAAGGTCGACAGGCTCTGGGCGATGCTCTGCTCATCCCCGATATCGGCAAACACCGCTGGGAAGACGCTGATGATCGAGCTGTCATCTGCCGGCAAGAAGAGCCCGGTCTGGGCCATGAGCGACAGCAGCCCGACCGTTTTGAGCGCGACCGTCTTGCCGCCCGTATTTGGCCCGGTGATCAACAGTACCCGGTAATTGGCACCGAGTTCGATCGTGATTGGAACGACCGTTGTCGGGTCGAGTAAAGGATGTCGAGCGCGCACGAGACGCACGCGGTGGGTTGCGTGACCGTTCGGCGCCTGCTGTGGGTCGCTCCAGATTTCTGGACGAGTTGCTCGCATATCAAACGACAGCCGCGCCTTCGCCATCGCCAGATCGATCGCGGCGACGGCGTCGACCGAGGTGAGGAGCTCTTCGGCTCGGCTGCCGACCCTCTGACTCAGGCCGTCTAGGATCCGATCGACCTCGTGCTGCTCGGCGACCTGATGCTCGCGCCACTTGTTGTTGAGTTCAACAATTTCAAGCGGCTCGATGAACAGCGTCTGACCGCTCGCTGACGTGTCGTGGACAACGCCGTGGACCTGACCGCGGGCGTCAGCCCGGACGGGAATCACATAACGCCCGTCGCGCATCGTGACTAATGAGTCTTGCAGCGCTGTCGCGTAACGGCCGCCCGCAACGAGTGAATTCACTCGGTCCATCAGGCGCGAGTGGGCGATCCGTACGTCGCGGCGGATCCGGGCGAGTTCCAGACTGGCCGTGTCGAGGACATCCGCCCTCGGACCGATCGAGCGGCCGATATCGGTCTGGAGATCAGGGAGATCGGCTAGATGATCGACGAACTCGAGCAGCGACGGGAATCGGGGTTCAGCGTCAGGCAACCTCAAGAACGACCGTCGCAGCTCTCGTGAGGCATTGACGGTGTCGAGCACGAGCAGGAGCTCATGGGGCTGCAGGCGTCCGCCTTTTTCTGCCCGCTCGACCAGGTCGCGCACATCCCGTGGGCCGCCGATGTTGATATCGGGGAAGTTGGTCAGGAGATCGACCGCTTCCGCGGTGACGCCGAGCAGGTAGCGCACGGTGTCGACATCGCCCGATGGCCCCAGTTCACGGGCGCGCTCCGCTGCCACGTTGAAGCGACAGCGTTGCGCCAGACGAACGAGGATCTGTTCAAAATCGAGTTTTCGCAGTACAGATGACATGACGGAGGATTGATCGTCCACGCGGGTAGGCCTCTTCGTTGGATGCAATGACGCGAATGTCCCCGGCATTGGGGCCACCTCCCTAATGGTAGCAACATCCCGGGGCACGAGATTGCAGAATACTGGGCAGAAAATGCGAACATCTGGTTGACACGAACAAACGTTCGTTCTTATAATGCGGTTAGCAACTGCTTCGCCCCAGCCGTGGGTTGGGTCCGCCCGCGACGAGAGGACGTCCGATGAAAGACCTTTCCCGTCGCCAGACCGCGATTCTCGACTTCATCGAGGGCTTTCTGGCTGACAACGACTTCCCGCCCACCATCCGCGATATTCAACGTGAACTCGGCATCTCGTCGACGAGCGTAGTCGACTACAACCTCAAGGTGCTCGAGGAGCGATCCTTGATCCGTCGGAATCGCAATATCTCGCGTGGCATCGAGGTTGTCGGCCGATCGGGCTCACGCCGGCGGACGGTTTCGATCCCGGTTATCGGGCAGATTGCCGCCGGCTTGCCGATCCCGGTTCCGGACGACTCGATCCCGGCCGAAGGCGGTGAGGCGATCGAGCTCAGCCACGAGCTCGTTCCCGACGGTGGCCGCGGACTCTTCGCGCTCCGGGTCAAGGGCCACTCGATGGTCGATGCCCTGATCAACGATGGCGACATTGTCTTGCTCCGCCGCCAGGAGACATGCGAGAACGGCGAGACTGTGGCCGTCTGGCTTAGGGATCAGAAAGAAACGACTCTGAAGAAGTTCTACCTCGAAGGCGATCAGGTCCGCCTCCAGCCGGCGAACGTGACTATGGAGCCAATCTATACCGCCGCCAACAACGTCGAGATTCAGGGCAAGCTCATCACGGTTGTCCGCTCTGTCATCTAAGCCGGCCCGAACAACTGAATCACGAAACCGCCCTGCCGAAACGGTAGGGCGGTTTCAGTTGTTGAGCAGTCATGCGGGAGCGGTTTGGTGCCGATGATATACTCGCCCTTCAGCATTTGGCACAGGACCGGGGCGTGGGACTGCATTCAGGAAGGCCGTAGCCCGTGGAATATCCATTCCTAACCGGTCTCGGACTGGCCGCTCCCGCGGGCCTCAACGCCTACCTGCCGCTGCTGATTGTCGCGTTGGTGGACAGATTTTCCACCAGGATCGATCTCGATAGCCCGTTCGACTTCCTCGGCTCAACCTGGGGCATCGTCATCCTCACAGTGCTGGTGACGGTCGAGGTCGTCGTCGACAAGATCCCCGGTATCGATCACCTCAACGATCTGATCCAATCGGTGATCCGACCCGCTGCCGGCGCCTTCCTGATGATGGCCGCCAACAGCGACGGCGGCAAACTCAACCCCGTCGGGGCGATGGTGATCGGCCTTGTCGTGGCCGGTGGTGTTCATGCCGGCAAGGCGCTCAGTCGGCCCGCCGTGACGGTAACCACAGGAGGATTGGGCAACCCAATCGTGAGCTTCGCCGAGGATGGGCTGGCGGCACTGTGCGCAATCTCGGCAATTTTGTTTCCACTGCTGGTGCCGCTTTTCATCATCCTGATTCTGCTCGCAATCGCGATGGGCCTGCGCCACACGTCTCGCCTTCGCCAGCGCGTGCGGCCACAACCGCTCTAACCGTCCGTCTCGACGGGTGCTGGATCGGACCCAACCTTGCGTCGGTAGGACTCAACCTTTACAATACAATGTAGTTAGGTATTTCCCAATCTGACGTCGGGAGGCGGTGGCGATGCCGTCAGTGCAATTTAAGGACTACTACAAGACACTTGGGGTCCCCAAGACCGCCACTGAAAAAGACATCAAGGCCGCCTACCGCGGCCTGGCGAAGCAATATCATCCGGACCGCAATCCCGGCGACCTCAAGGCCGAGGAGCGCTTCAAAGAGATCAACGAAGCCAACGAGGTCCTGACCGATCCGGCCAAGCGCAAGCTCTACGACCGGTACGGCGACGACTGGCAGCACTACCGGGCAGCAGGGTACACCGGCTCCGAACCACGAACTCGCTCGGCATCCGGCTCATCGGCGAGCGGGGATGACTTTGGCGCCTGGTTCGCGCGCCAGAACGGCTCGACTTCTCGTTTCGACGATGGAGTCTTCCAAACAGAGTACAGGTCCGGATCGGGCGGCTTTTCCGACTTCTTCCAGACATTGTTTGGCGGTGGCGGGCGAACACCCACCCGCAACGTGCCTCCGCGTCGCCAGAAAGGCACCGACTTGGAGGTCGACATCACGGTCACCTTCGACGAGGCCTATCGCGGTTCAACTCGCACCTTCGATGTGCAATCGGAGGAGATCTGCTCAACCTGCGGCGGCACGGGCTACGTCCGCGAGAACCCCTGCCCGACCTGTGACGCCACCGGCCGCGTCGCTCAGGTTCGCCAGATCGAAGTAAAGGTTCCCGCGGGGGTGGCGACTGGCTCCAAGGTCCGGGTACGCGGTCAGGGAAACTCCGGTGAAGGCGGGGCGCCGGCCGGTGACATCCTGATCAAGGTCACTGTCCTACCCGATTCGCGCTTCGAGCGTGCCGGGGACGACTTACGAACCGACATCGACCTTCCGCTGTACACGGCGGCGCTCGGCGGAGAGGTTGTCGTGCCCACGCCGACCGGCCGGATCGCTCTTAGCATTCCGGCTGAAACGCAGTCGGGCAAGGTCTTCCGCATTCGCGGGAAGGGGATGCCCAAGATCAAGGGC
The DNA here is from genome assembly GCA_963849635.1 of uncultured Chloroflexia bacterium. Classification (GTDB taxonomy): domain Bacteria; phylum Chloroflexota; class Chloroflexia; order Thermomicrobiales; family UBA6265; genus CAVRUD01. The sequence goes on from CAWKIA010000018.1 coordinate 169,258, forward strand.
AAGAACCCGGATGATCGCGGTGACCTCCTTGCCCGAGCACGGATCGTCCTGCCAACGCCCCTCACCGATGAGGAACGAGAGCAGTTTGCCGACCTGAAGAAGCGACGAGAGGCGACATCCGCCGGGTAGTGCACGTCGTCTACATTTCACCTGTCGCCTATAAGGCTCCCCGGTTCGATGCCCTCGGGTATAGTGATCCGTTGGGGCCCTTGGCATGTGTGGAGCTTGATCTCGGTTGCCCCGACGCCGCGAATCGATGCCGCACCGCCAGTCATCGCCTGAAGGACAACGATGTATGCCCGCCACAATCATTCTCGGAGGCCAGTGGGGTGACGAAGGTAAAGGCAAGCTGACCGATACGCTCGCAACGTCCGCCCAGATGGTGGTTCGGGCAAACGGCGGTAGCAACGCCGGCCACACGGTCGTCGTCGGGGCCGAAACGTACAAGTTTCACCTCATCCCCTCCGGCATCCTCAACCCTGACTGCGTGTGCGTGATCGCCGCCGGCACCGTAGTTAATCCCGAAGCTCTGCTCCGCGAACTGGATGAGCTGGAAGCGCGTGGCATCGATCTGTCCAATCTTCGAGTATCCGACCGTGCCCACCTTCTACTTCCCTACCACCCGATCATCGATCGTGAGGAAGAGGCACGGCGGGAGGAAGAGGGCATCGGCACAACTCTAACTGGCAATGGTCCCGCGTACGCCGACAAGGTGGCGCGACACGGCATCCGCATGGCGGACCTCACCGACGACACGGTGCTACGGCGTAAGCTCCTGCGCGAGATCGACTCGAAGAATCAACTGCTGGCTACCATCTATGGTCAGCCAATTCTCAACTACGACAAGGCGCTTAGGACGCTACAACGTTGCGCGGAACGCCTCCGTCCATGCATCGCGCCAACCGAAGAATTGGTCCAGGACGCTCTAGCGGCAGGCGCGGATATCCTGCTCGAATGTGCGCAAGGCGCCATGCTCGATATTGACTACGGCACCTATCCTTATGTCACCTCGTCATCGCCCACAGCCGCCGGTGCCTGTCAGGCGGCCGGAGTCGCCCCGAATCAGGTCGAACGGGTAATCGCGGTCTTCAAGGCCTACAGCACCAGGGTCGGCAGCGGCCCCATGCCCACCGAGCTGACCGACGACCTCGGCAATACTATTCGCGAACGCGGCCGCGAATATGGCACAACCACGGGGCGGCCTCGACGCACCGGTTGGTTCGACGCTGTCGCCGGACGCCGCGTCACCAGGCTCAACGGGGTCACGGAAGTCGCGTTGACCCTCGTTGACGTACTGGACGTTTTTCCAGAGATCAAGATCTGCACGGCGTACAACATTGCGGGCGAGCGAATCCGATATCTCCCTGCCCGCGAAGACCAACTTGCCCTGGCTGAGCCGGTCTACGAGACCATGGCGGGCTGGGAATTACCGACCAGGGACGCCCGCTTCGGGACAGATCTTCCGGCAGGCGCCATGGCCTACGTCGAGTCGATCGAGCGACACATCGGCGCCCCTGTCACGATGGTTGGCGTTGGTCCTGGGCGGGACCAGCTTGTGTCGCTGAACCGGGCAACCGCAATCCGTTAGCCGACCTCAGGACGTGTCGGCCCGATCGGCCAACAGCGTGCGTAGCGCGCCAAGCTCATGGGTTGCTTCGCGACTCATCAGCGCGGCGATGGCCTCCAGAGCTGGAGCCTCGTCGAACAGAACGCGGTAGAGCTGATCGGTGATCGGCAACTCGACGCCGAGGCGCTGACCAAGTTCCCTGGCAGCGGCGGTTGTGTCGATCCCTTCGGCAACCTCCGCCATGCCCGCGCGTATCTCGGCGACACTGCGTCCCTTGGCGAGTTCTTCGCCAACTCGATGGTTCCGACTAAGGGTGCTGGCACAGGTGGCGACGAGATCGCCAATTCCGGAGAGTCCGGCAAATGTGAGCGGGTCAGCTCCGGCCGCCACCCCAAGCCGGGCGATCTCCGCGATCCCGCGGGTGATGAATGCCGCCTTGGCGTTGTCACCCGCTCCCAGGCCGTCGGCCATTCCCGCACCGATCGCAATGATGTTCTTGAGTGCTCCACCCATTTCGACACCGACCACGTCCTCGTTGGTGTAGCATCGAAACTGGGCCGACATCAATGCCACTCGGACCTGTTCTGACGCATCGGCGTCAGTACTTGCAATGACCGTCGTTGCCGGCTTTCCCGCGGCAATCTCCCGTGCCAGATTTGGACCGGAGATCGAACAGATTCGTGACGATGGCAACTCCTCAGCCAAAACCTGCGACATCCGGAGAAGCGATCCCCGCTCCAGCCCCTTCGCCGCGCTCGCGATCACCATGCCGGAGGCATGAGGCCTGATGGCCGCCGCATTTGCTCGCATGGTTTGGCTCGGAACCGCCAAGATCACAAGCCGCGCCTGCGACAGAGCGACAGTCAGATCGCTGCTGATCTCGACCTGGACTGGGATCTCGACCCCGGGCAGATGCCTGGGATTGAGCCGGGTTTGACGTAATTGGTCCGCAGCCTCCGGATGTCGCACGTACAACGTCGCCCGGCTGCCGGCACGGCTGGCAAGGATCGCCAGCGTCGTCCCCCATGCTCCCGATCCGACGACGGTCACGTGTCCGTCTGCCATGAATGAGGCCTCCATTGCGATTGTCGTTGACGCACCGATCAGGCGATTCTAGACTCCCCGATCGCCGGGGCTGGCGCTCAACGTGCGGAAGTGGCTGGAGGAGACGATGGCTGACTCATCAACGATCCTGGATAGCGTACAGATCCAGGAAATAATCCCCCACCGCTATCCGTTCCTGCTCGTCGACCGCATCGTCGAGCTTGAGCCGGGCCAGCGCGCCGTCGGAATCAAGAACGTCTCATCCACCGAAGCTCATTTCCAGGGGCATTTTCCGGACTACCCGGTGATGCCAGGCGTGCTCATCGTCGAAGCGATCGCTCAAACCGGCTGCGTGGCCCTGCTTGCCCAAGACGAGATGAAGGGCAAGCTCGCCCTCTTTGCCGGAATCGACAAGGTTCGATTCAAGCGGCAGGTCAAGCCCGGCGACATTCTCCGCATGGAAGTCACTCTCGGCCAGTTCCGCCGCAACATCGGCACCGGCACCGGAACGGCCACTGTCGACGGGGAAGTCGCCTGCACAGCCGAACTGACGTTTGCTCTCGTGCCGTCGCCGATGACATTGCCAGGATCGTGAGTACCGGCTCAACCGGCATGATCATCGGGATCGATGGCAGCAGGCTGTCCGTCGCCCAGCGGACGGGCACAGAGAACTACTCGGCCCAGATCATCGATCACCTTGCCCAGATCGCTGCTCCGGACACGCTTCGAGTCTATCTTCGCGGCACTGAGGTCCCTGAGGTTCTCCGGAGCCTCCCAGACGTCGAATCTCATACCTATACCGTTCCAAAGGTTCTGGACACATTGGCGACTCAGCCAGGAGATGATCAAACGACCGCCGGACGTCCTGTTCGTGCCCGCCCACGTAGTTCCCCTCGCCCATCCGCGCACGGTCGTCACCGTTCACGATCTCGGCTTTCTCCACCACCCCGAAAGTCACCCGCCCGGACAGCGGCGGATGCTCGACCTGACTACCCGGTGGAGCGTCCATGCCGCCCGGCACATAGTTGCCATTTCAGAGTCAACCCGTCGAGATCTCTCCGGCGCCTACGGAGTTCCTCAATCCAAGATCACGGTGATTCCTCACGGGACCGAACCTCGTGCGGAGATTCATCATCAGGAAATGGACGAGGTCAGGTCGCGACTAGGTTTGCCCGAGCGATTCGTCCTGACAGTCGGCACAATCCAGCCTCGAAAGAATCTTCCCCGGCTGGTCGACGCGATGAATCATGTCGCGCAGGCCGGACTACCGCACAAGCTAGTGATCGCCGGCAAGCCGGGCTGGATGGCAGAACGATGTGCTTTCCGCTGTCTCCCGGGCCGATCGTCATTCCCGTGCGATAAACCTCGGTTACGTATCGCAATCGGATCTTCGTGTCCTGTACGCCCTTGCCGAGGCATTCGCCTTGCCATCCCTCTATGAGGGCTTTGGGATGCCCGCTCTCGACGCACTCATGGCGGGCCTCCCGACGGTACTCTCCGATCGATCGGCTCTGCCTGAGGTCGGCGGAGTCGCGGCGATCTATGTCAATCCAATGAATCCAACCGAGATTGGGCAGGCATTGATAGCCGTGCTGACTGACCTCGACCTTAGAGCAAGGTTGCAGCGTTTGGGTCCTATCCAGGCAAAGCGGTTTACCTGGGAGGCAACGGCAGAGTCAACACTGGCCGTCCTGCGTTCCGCAGCATCGTAAAGAGCTCCGAGGTCAGCAGAACCTTCGGTTAGGGTATGCTCCAGGTTGGACCCGGCCGCACGGCGTGGTCGGTGCATAATGGGGACTTGGATGGCCGCATCTGCTCGACTCATCGGCGCGATTCTGCTTGGCGCCGGACTCTTCCTCGCGATAGTCGTTCCGCTGTGGCTGTACCTCGGAACCGAGGAAGGCACGCTTGAGGGCACAGGCGCTCTCTTCGGCCTGGCATTCTTCTTTCTCGTCCTGGTGATTCCGCTTGTCGGCGGCGGTCTGTACTTCCTACGCCGGGGCATGGCCGAGGCCAAGGACCTGGCCAAGGTCGCCGAGCAGCGCAAGCTCCTGGGCATTGTCAGCACCCGCGGCCAGGTCGCCATCTCTGAACTCGTCCTGGACCTCAATTCGACCAAAGAGCGCGTCCAAGCTGACATTTATGACCTCGTCAATCGGGGCCTATTCAGCGGTTATGTCGACTGGACGAAGGGTCTACTCTACTCCGTCGACGCCCGTCAACTCCAGGGCAAGGAGCATTGCCCAAACTGCGGCGGGCAGGTTCAGCTCGCGGGCAAAGGCATGATCAAGTGCCCATACTGTGGAGCGGAGATTTTCCTGTAGACCCCGCCGCTCCGCTGGTGACAGCGCACAAGGAGGACAATAGATGGGTGACGCATCGAACTGGCGATCCGGCACCTCCGCCGATCTCGAAGCCAAAGCAACAGGCTTGCTCGATCGCATCCCTGGCTATCGCGGGTATCGCGACAAGGAGGGCAGACGAGACGCCGACCGGCTAGTCAGAGAATCAGTCAGTTCAGCCTACGACCGGCTCGCGGCCCGGGTAGAGACTGTTGGCCGGTCGCTGGCCGACCAACGCCGCATCGCCGAAGTTGGCCAGACAACCGACCTCACCGACCGGATTCGCCACCTTGCGGATCGAATCCGGACGGCATCGTACGGTTACTCTCCCCTCTTCTCCGATCGCACGATCGACGAGGCAGCCCTTGATCAACTGCGCAGGTTTGATGACGGCCTGCTGAGTGGTGCAACCGACCTCGATCAACCGATTGGCGAGCTCGAATCCGCGGCAGCTTCCAATGCCAGCCTCACCGCCGCAATCCAGGCAGCGAGCGGGATTGTTCGGACAAATGGCGAACGCTTAGCCCTTCGCGGAAAGGTCATGGAGACGGGTCGACCGGAGCCAGAATCGAGCGTCGTCGCCGTTCTCGGGGCTCCAACTCCTCCTACGCCCCACCCTGCCTATAACCTCAACCAGGGTGACGCCATCAGCGTGATGGGCGACGATTGCATCGTCGACGCCCGGATCGATATCGACGCCGGGGAACATTCCGCCCGGCTTTTTCGTATTGAGTCCGGACCACCAGCACGGTGGCTCTTTGTGCCCCGCGACGCGGCCCTAGGATTCGCGACCGCCACGGAATTCGACGGTGGATCAGCCACGACAGACCCGATCAATACAATCACCGCCACCGGCACCGGCGAAGTCTCGGGCAAGGCCGACGCCTCTGGCCGCCGGCCGGTCACATTGCGCATCACGAAGGGCTCGGAAAACGGAGGAATCTCAGGAATCGAACTCGATTGGGGCAACGAGCGGCAGCGATTCAATACCACACCGGTCCACAAGGACGATATCGAAATCTATGGCGCGTCCCGTGCGAGCTAAGAACGGGCATTGGACGGGCGGAAGCGCCGCCCAGAGTGAAAAGTCGTAGGATTTCAGCAGCGAAGAGCGCGAACGACGTAGTTCGTGCTTGATCACGACACCACCTGAGCTAGAACGCACACAGAGGAGGACTCGAATGGGAATCATGGATCGATTGTCCCGTCTGCTTCGCGCCAACATCAACGACGCGCTGGATCGGGCCGAAGATCCCGAGAAAATGCTCGATCAGATTCTGCGCGACATGCAAAGCAACATCCAGACAGCCCGCGAACAGGTCGCGAACATGATCGCGCAAGAGAAAGAACTCGAAGCCGATCTCCGCGAGGCCGAAAAGCTCTCGGGCGCGTGGCAGGAGAAAGCGCGACGGGCTGTCACGGCCGGCAAGGACGACCTGGCGCGGGAGGCCCTGCGCCGGAAGCACGACAATGACGCCAACGCCCAGGTCTACGGCCAGCAGTTCCAGGCCCAGACCCAGACGGTCGAGACACTCAAGAGGCAACTGCGCCAACTTGAGGCCAAGTATTCGACCACATTGAGCCATCGCGACAGTCTGATTGCCCGCCAGCGTAGCGCCCGTGCCCTCCAGAAGGTTACAGAGACCATGTCTACCTTCTCGCCGATGGATCCGACCCAGGACCTCGAGCGAATGGAACGCAAGATACGCTCAAACGAGGCCAAGGCCCTGGCTACGAGCGAGATGGCGGACGACTCATTCGACGCCCAGTTCCAGGAGCTCGACTACGATGACGATGTCGAGCGCGAACTTGAAGTCCTGAAATCAGGCGGCGGTGTCAATCCCGCGATCGAGGCCGAGCTGTCTTCTCTCCGCGAGGTTGGATCGGAGCCGGCCGAACTCGCCGCGACAAACGACAAGCCATCAGCTTAGGGTGCCCGGACCACCGCCGCGGTTCGGGGGCGGTGGTCCCTCACATCAGAAAAGCGCCAAGGAGGAACTACATGGCGATCCTCGACCTCATCGAGCATCCGAACGAGGCGTCAACTGAGATCGTCCATCGTGTTCCCCAGAACGATTCCGGAGAGTTCGCCCTCGGATCGCAGCTTGTCGTGCGCGAAAGCCAGAAGGCGATCTTTGTCCGAGACGGCAAGGCGCTCGACGTCCTTGGCCCGGGCCGCCATACCCTTTCGACCCAGAACATCCCCTTGCTTACCGGCCTGCTCGGGCTTCCGTTCGGGGGCAAATCGCCGTTCCGGGCCGAGGTCTACTTCGTCACGACCCGCGAGCTCACTGACCTCAAGTGGGGCACGCCTCAGCCACTGGCGTTTCGCGACAACGACTTCGGCATGGTTCGCCTGCGCGCGATCGGTGCCTACTCCATCCGCGTGGCCGACCCTCAACTCTTCGTCACCCAGGTGGTCGGCACGAGACCGTCGCTGACCACTTCGGACCTCGATGACTTCCTCCGCGGGATCATCGTCAACGAGATCTCCGATTTGCTTGGCAGCGTCCACACGTCACTGCTCGACATCCAGGGGATGAGCAAGGAGTTGGCGGACTCCGCCCGGGCGGCGCTCTCCGACGATTTCGATCGACTCGGCTTGCAATTGAGTACGTTTCAGGTCATCGCGATCACACCGCCGGATGAGGTCGCCAAGCGCATCGACGAGCGCTCCGGCATCGGCGCGCTCGGGGACATGCGGACGTACACCCAGTTCCAGACGGCCCAGGCGATCCGGCGATGCCGCCAACAACCCGGGCAGTGGTGGCGATATGACCGGCATCGGCGTGGGCCTTGGCGCCGGCGCCGGCATCGGCCAGGCGATGGCCGGCGCCCTGCGCGACGCCTACGCGCCGCCGCAACCTGGCCAGCAGCCGGGTGGAGTCGCTGCCCCCGCTACAATCTCCTGCCCCAACTGCCAGGCCAACTGTGCCCGCGACATCGAAGTTCTGCCCGAACTGCGGCCATAACCTCGCACCCGCGCCGGTCGTCTGCTCCAAGTGCGGCACCGAAAACGTACCGGCCTCCAAATTTTGCACCAACTGCGGCAATCCACTTGCTACCGCGGCGACCGAAAGTACCTCACCGGAAAGCGCCAAGAACTAACACACCAGATCCAACATTTCGGTGGATCGCTTCCGAATGCCGTATTTAGGCGATTATGGCAGGCGCACGCGACATTTCGGACCGGCTGTTGCTGTTGACGACCCGATAGCCAACGTCCTAGACTCCCGGCATCGCCTCGTGGATAGCCATCTTCTGGCCGTCCGGGCGTGCACCTTACGAACCGGCTTGAGGCCGAAAATGGAAAGGGAACGAATGGCCAGCCAGCTGCGCCACGATGGCGATAACCTGCTCGAAATACCTCGGCAAACAGACAAGGTCCGCGTCGCAATCATCGGTGTCGGCAACTGCGCCTCCTCGCTCGTTCAGGGTGTCGAGTACTACAAAAACGCCCCTGACGACGAATTCGTCCCTGGCCTCATGCACGTCTCGTTGGGCGGATACCATGTCCGCGACATCGAGTTCTCCGCCGCGTTCGATATTGATATCGAAAAGGTCGGGAAAGATCTTTCGGAAGCCATCTCCTCCGGACCAAACAATACGATCAAGTTTGCCGATGTTCCCCACCTTGGTGTGCCGGTTCATCGAGGCATGACCCACGATGGCCTGGGCAAGTACCTCTCCGACGTCATCACCAAGGCGCCGGGTCCCACCGCCGATATCGTTCAGATCTTGAAGGACACCAAGACCGACGTCGTCGTGAGCTACCTGCCGGTCGGCTCCGAGATGGCGACGAAGTGGTATGTCGAGCAGATCCTCGACGCGGGCTGTGGCTTCGTCAATTGCATCCCCGTCTTCATCGCCCGTGAGCAGTACTGGCAGAAGCGCTTCGAAGAGCGCGGGCTGCCGATCATTGGCGACGACATCAAGAGCCAGGTCGGCGCGACCATCACCCATCGCGTCCTTTCCCGCCTCTTCGCCGATCGTGGCGTGCGCATCGACCGCACCTACCAGTTGAACTTCGGCGGCAACACCGACTTCCTCAACATGCTCGAACGCGAGCGCCTCGACTCCAAGAAGGTCTCCAAGACCAACGCGGTCACGTCGCAGATCGACTACCTGCTGCCCGGCACCGACGTCCATGTCGGCCCGTCCGACTACGTGCCGTGGCTCCAGGACCGCAAGTGGTGCCACATCCGGATCGAAGGCACGACCTTTGGCGACGTGCCGCTCAACATGGAGCTCAAGCTCGAAGTCTGGGACTCGCCGAACTCGGCCGGCGTCGTGATCGACGCGGTCCGCTGCGCCAAGCTCGCCCTGAACAACGGCATCGGCGGCGCCCTGCTCGCGCCATCCGCCTACTTCATGAAGTCTCCCGCGGAGCAGTACCACGACGATATCGCCCGCGACCGGGTTGACGAGTTCATCTCGATCTACGGGAAGAAGGCGGCCTTTTCGTCCACGAGTGACGCTAGCGCTAACGCAGTCGGAGAGTAGCTAGACTCCAGGAAAGGGGAGACGGGGAGGCGGCTAGGCGCCTCCCCGTTTCCTCTTCACCGTGCGACATGCGTTCGTTACGGTACAACCTCGACGACCGCCATCATCCCGAAGTCTTCATGGGAAAGGATGTGGCAGTGGTAGACGAACTTGCCATCGAAATCGTCGAAGCGCATCCGAATGATTGTCTCGCTGTTGGGCGGGAGGATCACGGTATCTTGCCATCCACGCGCCGCCACCGGCTCGCCGTTAAACGCGACCACCTGAAAGTCGTTCACGTGGATATGGAACGGGTGAAAGTGGCTGCTGGTATTACGGACGATCCACTCCTCGAGACGCCCCAACTTGACGGTCTGGTCCACGCGATTCATGTCGAAATGCTTGCCGTCGATCGCGAAATAGAGCGGGGCCCCGGGCTCTTCGAAACGGTGACCCGGACATTGTCGACCGGCATCCCGCGGAGATCATCGAACTGGATAAGTAATCTCGGCAATGGACCGTCGGATCGATGGGATCCCCAGAAATGTCGAGGTCGCAATCAGGACATCAGGCTGGGCCTGATAGTCAAGGCCCCAGAGAGCGTGCGGAGTTCGTACGTTCCCGGGTTCGTCGAAGCTTGCACCATACTTCAGTGCGCTCGGCGGGAGCCAGAGAAGCAGTTCACTGAACGCCACCACCTGATCGTACGGGTTACCGTCGTCGGCGATCTCGTAGAACATATGGCCTTGGAGAGCGAGGAAGAAGAACGTGTCCGAGCTCACATTGGCGATCCGCCAGCGCTGAGTTTCGCCTGGCTGCATCGGAGATCACCGGCTCGAGCTGGCCATTGATGAAACGTTGAAGCGACGTCTGGTTGCCATACGGGACCAGCTATCGTTTCCATCGAACTGCGAGGCCGAAAGGACGAGCGTTCGCTCGGTGATGCCCGGCAATGCCAGGAGCTCATCAAGATCACCCTCGACAATGATCACTCCACCGAGACCGCCATTGGTCTGCGCTGCGGTGTTGCCATGGCAATGGGGGTGATACCAGAAGGTCCCGGCCGGGTGGTTGTCTGGGAGCCGATACTCGTAGTCGAACGTCTCGCCAGGGTTGACCTCGACGAAGATGTTGTCCGCGTTGTCTTCGGTGAAACATGAAAGCCATGGGTGTGGATGTTCGTGCAATCGCCGAGGCCATTGGTCAAGACGAGCCTGAGTGTTTCGCCAGCCTTCAACCGAAGGTCGGCCCAGGAAACTCTCCGTCGTAGGTGTAGGTAGTGACCTCGCGTCCAGCAATCGAGGCGGGCGCAATTGCGACGTTGAACGGCTGTTTCAAGCACGCCGTTCTCACTGGTCCGCAGGGATGGTTCTCGCAAGCGGTCTCACCCGTAACGCCATTGAATGGGGTTGGAGGGCTGGGAGTACCTTCCGGTGCCGGCAGGGGTCGAAGCGCCATGGTCCATCGAATGAGGGGTACCTGCGTCCGGAGTAGCCTCTTGCGCCCGCCCGAGCCCCAGACCAAGCCCAACGCTACCGATACCGGCAAGCGCCGCTGCTCCACCCCCAACGAGCCGACGACGGGAAACCTTGTTCGCGCTCTTACGGATCAGTTTCGATTCGTCGCGTCATCGGTTCCTCATTGAAGCACTCTCCTTCAACCCTGAAGTAGATGAGTTGACTGGACGGCAAATGTGCGATGCCCGGGGCACAACGTGCGCCCCGGGCACCTCAACGAAGCATAGGGCTTCGATCACTCGTGTCCGGAATTGTCAGACGAGTCTTACGCCGCCGGAGTCGCGGCCATATCCGGTCCATGGGTGCTCTCGATGTTTTCGATCACCTCATCGAGCAGCCAAGCACCGTCGACGTTCTTGAAGATCCACAAGATCGGTCTCCAGCGGACCTTCGGCCGGCGGGCTCGTCGCGCCGAAGTAATCAACGAGGGCGCCAACACGGCCGTCGGCGTAGACGGTGACCTCGCGAATACCGAGCAGCTGCGTTTGGTCCTCTTCGGCCGAACGCAACGGATTCGGCCTCCATCGCAGCAACGAAGTCTTCGTCGAACAGCATCAGGCCAACCTGGACGACGATGAACTCATCGGTCGTGCCAGAGAAGGACGCCAGATAGTCGCCGGCGTTGTAGCAGGCAATGCTTCCGCGAATGGCTACGGTAACTCCGGCGACGGTCGCGTCGTCGGCCGGCGTCCCGCTCGGGAGTGTGACCTCCACCGGGGTAGCTTCGAAAGCGGCGGACGCTGCTTCGCCCGCGCCCGCCGGGGCAGGCGTGCCGACCAACGCCTGCAGTTCTTCCATGGTGCGCTGTTCGTAGGTGCATTCCTCCGGGTTCGGCGAATTGTCGGCCGAAGGCGTTGCGTCTTGGGCCGACACACTAACGCTAAAGACAGATAGCATCAGCATCGCGAATATCATCGAGAAGCTTCGCAAGGCTAGGCTCTTCACGGGTAGATGCCCTCCCTCGTACAATAACGCTTCCCCGGGCCGTCCGGGGGATTCGATGAGAACATTGTCATTGTTGGGGAAAAGCTTCCAAATCACAACAAGGAAATGTTGATCCAACCGAAAGTACTATGTGTGTCTTGTGATTGCAGGCGCGAGCACTTTTGGCGCTGAGAACAACGACTATTCGCCTGACCAAGGCTGCCATCAGGAGCAACGGAAACCGGAGCTGTCCGTACATCAATTTCCCGCGCCACTGCGCCATTTCTGGTATACTTAGTGGCGATAAGTGGTGTCTATTTTGTGCGACTCAACGGGGGTACCGGCTCGTGGAAATTGGCAATGTCCGGCTCGCCAGCATCAACACGGAGATGCGGCAATCGTTCCTCGATTACGCCATGAGCGTGATCGTTCAGCGCGCACTTCCGGATGCTCGTGATGGCCTCAAACCGGTTCATCGCCGCGTGCTCTACGCCATGTCCGAAATGGGCATGCGCTCTAATACCCGCTATCGCAAATCCGCCGGCGTCGTCGGTGAGGTGATCAAGAACTTCCACCCGCATTCCGACACCGCCGCCTACGACACGCTCGTCCGGATGGCCCAGGACTTCGCCCTGCGCTATCCCTTGGTCGACGGCCAGGGTAATTTCGGGTCTGTCGACGGCGACTCCGCCGCCGCGATGCGGTACACCGAAGCCCGTCTCGCGGCCATCGCCGACGAGCTGATCACCGATATCGACAAGCAGACGGTCGACTTCAAGCCCAACTACGACGCCTCGATGCTGGAGCCGACCATCTTCCCGGGCCGGCTGCCCAACCTGCTGGTCAATGGCAGCGTCGGCATCGCCGTCGGCATGGCGACCAACATCCCGCCGCACAACCTGAACGAGATCTGCGACGCGATCGACTACGTGATCGACCACCCCGAGGCGACCGTCGACGAATTGATGCAGATCGTCACCGGCCCGGACTTCCCCACCGGCGGCACGATCCTCGGCCGCGAAGGCATCCGCTCCGCCTACGCGACCGGCCGCGGACGGTTAGTCATCCGGGCGAAAGCATTCGTCGAGGAGTCTCCTCGCGGTGGCCGCTACCAGATCGTCGTCACCGAGCTCCCATACCAGGTCAACAAGGCGGTCCTCCTGGAGCGTATCGCCGAGCTGGTGAAAGACGACAAGCTCGACGGCATCAGCGACCTGCGCGATGAGTCCGACCGCAATGGCATGCGGGCAGTGATCGAACTCAAGCGCGACGCCCAGCCGCGCAAGGTCCTGAATAGCCTGTTCAAGCACACCGCGTTGCAGCAGACGTTCGGCGTCAACTTCGTTGCGTTGGTCGAGCACGGCTCCCAGCCCCGGGTGCTCACACTCCGCCGGGCGATTCAGGAGTACATCGATCACCGTCAGGAAGTCATCACCCGCCGGACGCAGTTCGAGTTGGATCGCGCCAAGCGCCGCGCCCACGTCCTCGAAGGCCTCAAGATCGCCCTCGACAATCTCGATGCCGTCATCGCAACGATCCGGCGCTCGCAGACGACCGAAACGGCGCGCCGCAACTTGATGACCGGCTTCTCCCTCTCCGAGATTCAGGCAAACGCCATCCTCGATATGCGCCTCGGTCGCCTGGCGGCCCTTGAGCGCAAGAAGATCGAGGATGAATACAAAGAGGTTCAGCGCGAGATTGCTCGCCTGGAAGCGATCCTGGCTGACAAGAACAAGATCCTCGCCCTCATTCGCGAAGATCTTGCCTTCCTGAAAGAGAAGTACGGCGACGAACGCAAAACGAGGATCCAGGACGTTTCTGGCGTCATCTCCGACGAAGATCTGATCCCCGAGGTCGACGTCGTCGTCACAATTACCAACCGTGGCTACATCAAGCGCGGCGTGGACGATACATTCAAGGTCCAGCATCGGGGCGGCCGGGGAGTCACCGGCATGGGCATGCGTGACGAAGACGCTCCGATGCACGTGATGACCGCCAACACGATGGACTCGATGCTGGTCTTCACCAATCGAGGCAAGGTCTACCACCTCAAGGTGCACGAGGTTCCGGAGGCGAACCGGACGGCGAAGGGCATGCCGATCGTCAATCTGATCAATATGCAGCCCGACGAAACCGTTACCACCATGATGAAGATCAAAGAGTTCTCTCAGGGGAGCTACCTGTTCTTCACGACGAGGCTGGGCCGCGTCAAGCGCGTCACGCTTGACCAGTTCTCGTCGGTCCGGTCGTCTGGTTTGATTGCGATCGGTTTGGAGCCAGGCGATGAGCTGGCCTGGGTCCGCACCAGCACTGGCAACGACGATGTGATGTTGATCACGGAGCTCGGTCAGGCGATCCGGTTCAAGGAGACCGATGTCCGCGCGATGGGCCGGCCGGCGGCCGGGGTCATCGGCATCCGGATGGACGACAAGGACCGGGTGATCGCCTTCGAAGTTCTGGATCCGACGACCGACATCCTCACGGTAGCCGCCAACGGACTTGGCAAGCGGACGGCGATCGACCTCTTCCCCTTGCAGGGGCGCGGCGGCAAGGGCGTGGTCGCGATGAAGCTCAACAACAGGACCGGCAATATCGTCGGCGCGGGGGCGACACGCGACGACGACACGGTGATCCTGGTCAGTTCCGGCGGCATCCTGATCCGGATTCCGGCATCCCAGATTTCGAAGATCGGCCGCGGTACCCAGGGAGTGACCCTGATGCGGCTCGGCTCCAAAGAGCGGGTCGCCACCATGGCAATCATCCCGGCAAAGGACCCGCTCGCGCCGGAGGTCGGCGACTTGGACGAGCAGAATGGTCATACCTCGGCCGAAGAGGTCAAGGTGACGGTTCGCGCCCCGGGAATGTAGATCCGTGGATCTGCGGATAGAAACATCCAACAACCAAGCGTTCATACGGCCGGCACTGTGAGTGCCGGCCGTACTGATGTCTGAGCCCGAAGCGCTCACGTGAAGAACTGTCGCCCTAGATTCCCGGCCCTCGTATCTCCAGGGCAACCCTGCGCGCTCCAATCGCCATCACCGGCACGGCGACCAGGAGCACAACTGACACGACCAGGAGTGCCCCGTCGAGCACGCGGACCACGTCGCCACTCGACCGCTGCCAGGTTGGCCCTCGATCCATCAGCCACAGTCCGAGAAAAAGCATGCCGAGCATGGCCGACGGAGCGACGAGTTTCGCTACCTGGGGCAGCACGACGACCGCCACGGTCAGCACAACCATCAAGGCAAACACTTCGAAGACTCGGTCCACAACCTCTGTGATTGATGGATTGAGGGGGGAGCCCAGCATTTCCGGTACAAGAAAGGCGACCGGCGCGAATAAGAGAGCGGTACTGTCCGGGCCGTCCCAGGTCAGTGCGACGGACAACACTGCGGCACCGAACAGCGTCACGACCGCGGCGGTCGTCGCGACGATCGCCGGTGTCGATGTTCCCAGCTGGTTCGAAATGTATGGCACCCGGACCGCCGACGCTTGTAACGACAGAAAAGGCAGAACGATCGTCAGAATGACGACATTCATCATGCAGATACGCGCGATAGGTTCAGCCCCAGATGAGCGGCCAACCCACCATCCCACGATCTGACTCAGCACCATCATCAAGAGCGTGATCGGTATTGAACGGATCGGAATGATGTCCAGAAAGCCGGATGGAATCAGTGCGACGACGACGATCACGCCGTACGGGCCAGCCAGGAGGATACCCCGAAGCAAAGGATGGAGCGGCCTGTCCTCGTCGCGTGAGCGGACAGGAGGCTGCACCCGTGGTGGGCCACCAAGCTGCGGATAGTCGCTTGCTTGGCGAGTGGCCGCGCCAGGCGACCTACCCAGGTCAGGCAGGTAATTGTCTGGGTCAGGAGGCAGGGCAAGATCGGGCAGGATCGGTCGTCCACCGCGCTCGAATCCCATCCCGACGGAACCTGAAACTACGCGGTCGGGACGAGTGATCGCAACGCGGTTACCGGTTCCAGCGTGCGATTTCGTCCGCGAAACGAGGCGACGTGCTCAATGCCGCAAAGACCGAGCACATCCAGTGTCTTGGCAATTCCAGCGCCAACGGTCTGGGTCGCATGCGAATCCGAACCGGTCGTGACGTACGTACCGCCCGCCTCGACATACCATCGAACGATGGCCGGCCCAGGCATGCTTGTCTTTGGTGACTGCCGTATGCCTGAGGTGTTGATCTCGAATGTCGTCTTACCACCGGCAATCATCCGGGCAAATATCGTTTCGAAGCGCTCCCGGTAGCGGAGAGGATCGTAATCTCGATGCGTCGCCGGCGCGTACCGCTTTGGGAGGTCAAGATGACCGATGGTGTCGAACCATCCGGTTTCGACCGCCGCTTCGATCTGATCGAGGTAGGGCAAAAAGATGTCGTCAAACGATTTCCCATCGAAGCTATCCGGGAAGATCAGTTCTCCCTGTGGTGTGTAATGAACCGACCCAATGACGAAGTCGAAGTCGTAGCTGGTAACAAAACGCTCCACGGGGCCAATCGTCGCAAAATTGAAGTCAATTTCGGCGCCCGCGAGGACGGTGAGAACACCGGCATATTCCGTGCGGCAGGCCTCCAAGGACTGGAAGTAGCGATCCGCGGTCCAGTAGCCAAATCCGAGATCGACCGGCACGTGGTCAATATGGTCGGTGAATGCAATCTCCGTGACTCCGGCCGCCACCGCCGCGGCACATGAGTCTCGCATCGGTATCCGGCAGTCAACCGAAAACTCGCTATGGACGTGATAATCAAACACGTTGCGCCCCACCTGATCGATTAACACTCCCACCCGGCGCTCACTATACCAGCGACCCGAAAATGCCGGTGACCCGTGGAATTGCACGGATGGCGTGCACTACTTGCGACCGGACCTGGAGTCAACCGCGTGGAGACAGGGCATCGCCGGCTCGGCGTTCTCGGAGGCACATTCGATCCGGTTCACCACGGCCATCTCATCCTGGCGTCGGAACTTCGCGCGGCACTCTCATTGGACACGGTCTTGATCGTCCCTAACGCGCGCTCGCCGTTCAAACCTGGCGAGTTGATCACGTCGGGTGATCACCGGGCGGCCATGCTCAAGCTGGCTGTGTGCGACACGCCCTGGCTGGAGCTATCGACCATCGAACTAGACCGCGGCGGCGTGTCCTACACCGTGGACACCCTGGGAGCGCTCAGCCTGATGCATCCGGCGGCAACGCTCGTCTTCCTGATGGGTGCTGATTCACTGATTGATCTGCATCGCTGGCGTCAACCGGCCGAAATCGTGCGTTTGGCGGAGATCGGGGTTGCGTCGCGCCCGGGATACCCTGTGGATGTTGATGCGGTCGTCGATCAGATCCCGGCGGCCCAAGGACGCATCGCTGTGGTGCCGACTCCGCTGATTTCAATTTCAGGGACCGATATTCGGAACCGCGTAAGTACTGGGCGACCGATCGCCTTCCACGTTCCGCCCGCGGTCGAACGCTACATTCGCGAACAGCGGCTCTACCTCGATTGATTACCCTGGAAGCGCAGACCTATACTGCGGCCTGCACAGCCCGCCAAGTCGCGGGCGATCGTTCGATGTTTACAGGACGTTGGCCCGGCTCGGGCCAATCATCGCGCCCTGAGAATCTGGAGCCCTTCGCGTGCGCCTCCGGCCCACCCATACCCTCATCGGCATCATCGTCCTGACCCTTGTTGCCGGTTGGCTCGTTGCTCCCAAGGACTTTCTGAACATCTTCGGTCTGAAAGATGAGGTCTATGTCCATGAGGGCCTCGATCTCCAGGGTGGACTCCAGGTCCTCCTCGAAGCCGATCCTCCGAATGGCGAAGATATTTCCTCCGACGCGCTCACCGGTACCCGCGACACGATCGAGAAGCCGCGTCAATGAACTCGGTGTCAGCGAGCCGCTCATCCAGACCCGCGGTGACAACCAGATCATTGTTGAGCTCCCCGGCGTCTCCGATCCCGAACAGGCGGTGAATGTCATCAGGGAGACCGCGCTCCTCGAGGTCGTCGATCCCGCTGGCGCCTTCGTCCAGGACGGCATGATCGTCGAAACCTCGTTGGGCGGTCCGGACGATGTCTTGTCTGACGGCACGCCCGAGGCAACACCGGCTGCGACTCCGGTCGACGGCTCAACGCCGGTGACAGCCGCGACACCCGAGGCTGAAGTCGCTGCCAGCCGCGGCCGCCACCACCGATGACCCCAACATTCCCGGTCCATTTACGACGATCATCACCGGCGAAAACTTCAACGACGCCTTCGTCACCCAGAGTGCGACCGGACAGTATGTGGTCGGGTTCGAACTCGACGGCGACGGCGCTGACGCCTTCTACGAATTCACCAGCCAGAACATCGGACGGCAGATGGCCGTCGTCCTCGACAAAGAGGTCATCTCCGCACCGGTCATCAACGCCGCCATCTCCTCCCAGGGGACGATCGAAGGGCCACCGCTGACCGAGGTCGAACAGTTGGTCGTCCAACTGAAGGCCGGTTCGCTTGACGTGCCGTTGAACGTGATCTCGTCCCGAACCGTTGGCCCGACGCTTGGCCAGGAAGCGATCGACCGCTCGATCATCGCCGGTCTGGTCGGCCTCAGCGCGGTCGCCCTCTTTATGATCATCTACTACCGGCTGCCAGGTTTGCTCTCCGTGGCGGCACTCATTATCTACACGATGGTAGTTTTTGCTCTGTTCAAGGTCATCCCGGTCACATTGACGCTGGCCGGAATCGCGGGGTTCGTCCTCTCGATCGGCATGGCTGTCGACGCCAATGTGCTGATCTTTGCCCGGCTCAAAGAAGAGTTGCGCACCGGCCGGCCGCTCCAAAACGCCATCGAAGCGGGATTTGACCACGCCTGGCCGTCGATCCGCGACTCGAACATCTCGACCATGATCACCTCGGCCATCCTCTACTGGTTCGGCAATTACACCGGGGCATCGATCATCAGCGGATTTGCCTGACCCTGTTCATCGGTGTGGCCATATCGATGTTCACCGCGATCACGGTGTACCCGCACATTCCTGCGCCTCATCGTTGGGCACGGCATCGCCACGAACCACTGGTGGTTCGCGGTCGATCGGAAGGAGCTGCGCCTCACGGCTGCGCTGGCCACCGGCGACTAATCCGTTCTCAACCATCCGTACGCAGTGCGAGATCAGAAGGAACTCTGGATGACTCACCTGGTTGGCAAGCGATATCTCTGGTTCGCGATCTCCTTGATCGTGATCGTGCCCGGGGTCATCTCGCTTGATCCTGTTCGGACTGAAGCTGGGCATCGATTTCACCGGCGGTACTCTCTGGGAACTTGAGTTCGAGAGCAAAGTCGATACCGCGGATGTACAAACTGCCTCGCCGACGCTGGCTATTCCGGCGCCACCGTCCAGACCAGCTCGGGACGATGGCGGCAAAAGTCGATCCTGATCCGGATGGAAGAGATCCAGCAGGGGTCTCCGGAGAAGTTAGCGCTCCAGACCACGTTGACGAATCGGCTCGGGCCTTCCGAGAGTTGCAGATCGAGAGCATCGGCGCGTCGGTCGGCAACTCCATCCGAAATCGGGCGGTCTTGGCCGTCGGACTCGCCTCGATCGGCATCTTGCTCTATATCGCCTACGCCTTCCGCAATACCCAGAATCCATTCCTGTATGGCATTTGCGCGCATCATCGCCATGCTTCACGATGTCCTGGTTGTCGTCGGGTATCTTTTCGATTCTGGGAGAGATCGCTGATGTTGAGATCAATGCCCTTTTCGTCACCGCCTTGCTGACGGTCATCGGCTTCTCTGTGCACGACACGATCGTGGTCTTCGACCGCATCCGTGAGAACCTCTCTCACGGAACCTCGCCGAACTTCGAAGAGACGGTCAATTACAGCCTGGCGCAGACGATTGTCCGTTCGATCAATACGTCCGTTACCGTCACACTGACACTGCTCGCGCTCTTTCTTTACGGTGGTGAAAGTACGCGGGAGTTCGTGCTCGTGCTTCTCATCGGCGTGGTCTCCGGTACCTATTCGTCGATATTCAACGCTAGCCAGCTGCTGGTCGCATGGGAAAACGGCGAGATTCAGCGGTTTTTTGGTCGCTTAGTTGGCCGCGGCGAAAAGGCTGCGGTTGCGCCATCGCGGTGACGCGGAAGGTAGGGCAATTACGGGGGCGTCTTCTTCCGACGAAGCGCACTAGATGGCAACATGTGCGTGTACGGTGTCAACGTCGCGATGGTACACTCTCGTGCCGCGTGCGGACCCAAGGGGTGGGTCCGCACGCGTTCTGATGATCTCCTCGCTGCCTTGATCGTGAACACGTCGCGCCGGTGTCGGACACCGCCCGCGTGCTCCAGGGTGCGGCCACAGCGGGAGACAACCGCATTCGGGCTTTCGGATGCGGGGTGTTGAGGAGGGGGACTTGGACGAACGTATTCTCTATACCCTGCCGGTCATAATTTTCGGCATCGTAGCTATCGCGTTCGCCGCCTGGCTGGCAAGGGACGTGATGGCTAAGGATACCGGAACGGCCAGCATGCAGGACATTGCGAACCGGATTTTCCAAGGCGCCCTCGCCTATCTCAACCGCCAATACCGCACGATCGGCGTGCTTGCCGTTTTCGTTGCAGTCCTCATCGGCGTGCTGGTCGCGACCTTTGAAAAGGAGCACGAAGTCGCTCGCGGCGTGATCACGTCGATCGCCTTCCTCTTTGGAGCGGCCCTTTCTGGCCTGTCCGGGTTCATCGGCATGTACGTCGCCGTGCGGAGCAACGTCCGTACAGCGGCGGCCGCTCGGCGCTCCCTGGGTGAGGCGCTGACCGTAGCGCTTCGCGGTGGCGCGGTGTCTGGTTTCCTCGTGATTGCCCTTGGGCTCGTGGGCGTCATGACGATGTATTACCTCGTCTATTTCGTCGCCGAAGGCGCCTACCCCGCCGTCGCCGAGACGCCATTCTGGATCGTCGGATTCGCGTTCGGCGCTTCGTTCGTCGCCCTCTTCGCCCAATTGGGTGGCGGTATCTATACCAAGGCCGCCGATGTCGGTGCGGACCTGGTCGGTAAGGTCGAGGCCGGCATTCCTGAAGACGATCCACGCAATCCCGCGGTCATCGCCGACCTCGTCGGCGACAACGTTGGTGACTGCGCCGGTCGCGGCGCCGACCTATTCGAGTCATCCGCCGCCGAAATGATCGGCGCCATGATCCTAGGCGTGGCGCTATTCCAGGCATCTGGTGGAGATCCTGAACTCAGGTGACGTCGCCTGGATTTTCTTCCCGTTGGTCCTGGCGGCATTCGGATTGCTCGCGTCGATCGTCGGCGTCCTCGCCGTTCGGCCGGGGCTCACGCCTCGTGACCCAATGGGGGAGCTCAACAAGGGCTACTACGTCGTTGCGGCACTATCGGCGGCGTTCCTCTTCCTCGTCTGCTGGTGGATGTTGCCGTACGGCTGGGTCGAGTACGCATTCTGTGGCTTGATCGGTATCGCCACCTCGATCGCGTTTATCTACATCACGCAGTACTACACGTCGGGTGCCTGGCGACCGGTCAAGCAGATCGCGGAGGCGTCCAAGACCGGCCCAGCAACGAACATCATCTCTGGCATCGCCGTCGGCTTCGAGACGACCGGGCTCCCGGCTCTCACCATCGCCGCCGCCCTGCTCGGGTCGTACTACATTGGAGACACGGTCGACTTCGAAACCGCCGCTGGCGCGTCTGGCGGCATCTTCGGCACCGCTGTGGCGACGATGGGCATGCTCATGTCCGCCGCCTACATCCTGGCGATGGACTGCTTCGGCCCGATCACCGACAACGCCGGTGGCATCGTCGAGATGTCTGACGCTCCGGAGGAAGTCCGAAACGTTACTGACGCCTTGGACTCGGTCGGAAACACCACGAAGGCACTCACAAAGGGCTATGCCGTCGGTTCGGCCGCACTCGCCGCCTTCCTGCTCTTCTCCGCGTTCATCGATGAGGTCGATCGGTTCAGCGACGAAGCTGTCGCCCGTGTGGTCAACCTGGCGGAGCCGAAGGTCTTCGTCGGCGGACTGATCGGCGCAACGCTCGTCTACGTCTTCGCGTCGTTGGCAATCCGCGCCGTTGGCGCTGCCGCCGGAGACATGATCGAAGAGGTCCGGCGCCAGTTCCGCGCCGATCCGGGCATCATGAAGGGCACCTCGATCCCCGACTACGCCCGCTGCGTCGACATCTCGGTCCGGGGAGCGCTCCGCGAGATGATTCTCCCGGGTGCAATGGCCGTCATCGTGCCGGTACTGGTCGGTGTCATCCTGGGCTGGGAGGCGGCGGCCGGCATGCTGATGGTCGGTACCATCGCCGGCGTTCTGCTGGCCCTGGTGCTCAACAACGGCGGTGGTGCCTGGGACAACGCCAAGAAGTTCATCGAAGCCGGCGGCCTCGTTGACGCCAACGGCAAGGTGCTTGGTAAGGGCAGCGACGCACACGCGGCAGCGGTTGTCGGAGACACGGTTGGTGATCCATGGAAGGACACCGCTGGTCCCTCACTCCACGTGCTGATCAAGCTCCTCGCGACCATCACACTTGTGCTCGCCCCGCTGTTCATCTAGTCGAGACTTCTCAAGCGACGAATCCACGGGAGGGGCGGACCGGCACGACCGGTCCGCCCCTCCCGTTTTCGGCATCACTTTTCTTTACGGGCGCTCCTGCACCGATTTGTTGGTCACGAGTATTCGGCGTGCGTGAGACTGCCGCGTGCGGTTGCAAATGAGATGCCTACTCAGTCGACGTTTCTGGCAACAGCGCAAGTGAGTGGGTCCTTCGTGGAGGTCGACATGACTGAAGAACAATCCCCAGCAAAGCACATCGGCGTGATCGGCGGAGGAATCGCCGGGCTCACAACGGCCTATCGCCTGGCCAAAGCCGGTCATCGGGTCTCACTGTGGGAGCGCGATCGGGAAGTCGGCGGGCTCGCCCGCGCGTTTCCCGTCGCGGGCACCTATCTGGAACTTTTCTATCATCATCTCTTTCAAAGTGACCGCGATATCGCCTCGCTGATGGACGAAATCGGTATCGGCGAGAAGCTGATCTGGTTGCCATCGAACGTCGGATACTTCGCCGATGGAAAAATCTGGCCGCTCAACGGCGCTCTTGATCTCCTCAAACTCGGCTTTCTCCCGCTCCATGATCGCATCCGGCTTGGATTGGTGACGGCATATCTGCAACGCGTGACGAAATGGCGCTCGTTTGAGCGGGTCACCGCGCACAGTTGGCTGAGGCGCGCCCTTGGAACCCGGGCCTATGAGCGCACCTTTGGCTCGCAGTTACGGGCAAAGTTCGGGAGTTACTACGATCAGATCGCGATGGTCTGGTTCTGGAACAAAATCTATCTGCGGACGACCTCGCGTCGCTCGCCATTGGACCAGGAGAAACTCGGCTACATCGACGGCAGCTTCAAGGTGATCGTCGATCACCTCGCGGCCGAGGCGATTCAGGCAGGCGCTGTGTTGCGTACGGGCGTCTCCCCTACCGCGCTGACGCGCAGGCCGGACGACACCTGGGACGTGCAACTGGATCGCGATGAGCCACCGGTGCATGTCGATGCGATTGTGGCAACGACACCCTCCGCGATCTTGGCCAGAATGGTGCCCGAGCTGCCCGACGACTTCCGGGCGAAACTCGATGCCCTCGAATACGAGGCCGCGATCGTCGCGATCCTGCAACTCGACCGCCCACTCTCAGACATCTACTGGCTCAACGTCGCCGATCCCGACCTGACCTTTACCGCCGTGATCGAACAGACCAACTTCATCGATCCCAAGACGTACGGCGGCAAGCGCTTCGTCTATCTCTCGAAGTATCTGGAAACCGACCACGCATTCTTCGCGATGTCGGACGAGGAACTGCTTGCGCGCTACGCCGTTGATCTCAAGAAGATCAATCCAGCCTTCGATGCGTCGTGGATCGAGGAAAATTGGGTCTTCCGGGCGCGAGCAGCCCAGCCGATCGTCACCCTCAACTACAGCGGCAAGATCCCGCCGCACCGGACTCCGCTACCAAATCTCTACCTGGCTAACATGAGCCAGATCTATCCAGAGGACCGGGGCACCAACTACGCGGTGCGGCTCGGCAACGAGGTCTCGGCGCTCATCAACGCGGACCTGGCGTCTGGGTCGCCGTGGCGCGGCTAGTGCCGCATCAGACCGCAAGCCACAAGGACTGGCCATTTTCGATCTTGTGAGAGATACGGCCGGTGCGGTGCAGATGACTGAGGAACGCGAAGACGGTTGGCTGTAGGAGGTAGAAACCGGCAGCATCGGTCACCGGAGCCTCAAATGCCCGGAGCACCTGCGCTAGCAGCACTTCCGCAGTCGATTCCTTGGCGCACATCTTTACGATTGTTGCAGCCACATCGAGGACAAGGTTCCGGTTGCGTTGAATCAGATCTGACAAAGACTCGACGATTGGGCCATGGCCCGGGACTGCCCACCGGCACGTGACCGCCTCCGCTGTATCGAGCGCCACGAGGTGGTCGGTCACCGAAAATAGGTACGGGATTCGGTACTTTCCCAGGACCGACTCTGGCAGGACCACATCTGCACAGAAGAAGACATCATCTACGAGATACCCCACCTGATTCATCGAATGTCCGGCCAGCCCGACTACCTGGATGTCGACGCCGGCGACAGTCATTGGGCCGTGCACGACCAGTTCATCGACGGGACTTGCATGCCCAAACAGAAATCCGGTACGAAGCGAGTCCAGCGGGTCCGCCCCTCCGTATAGACTCGATGCTTGCAGCACTGGATAGCGCAGGACCGCTTCATCCAACGCCGGTGCGTACACCCTCGCACCGGTGCGCTTCACGATCGCCGTATTCGCGCCGAAGTGATCGGCATGTCCATGTGTGGTCAAGATCGCGGTGACTTCGCGGTGGAGCTCATCCCGGACCGCCCTGAGCACCTTCTTGCCATTTGTCTCGCTGACGCCAGTGTCGATCAGGATGATAGAGTCGTCGCTCCCCAGGATCGCGCCGACATTCACTCCGCCAGGGACAGCATATACACGCTCACCCAGTTGCGTCAGCACCCTAAAGACCTCCAATGTGATTCCGTCCTCAGCTAGCGGTCACGATATACTCTTTCGCCAGTCAACACCGCTCCCAGACCGGCGTGGCCACCCCGCAGGTGAATCCATACCCCGCCCATGTGATTCGCTAACCCGTCTGCCGACCTGCGGCCAGTCCATTCATCGTCGCGCGACGCCGATGGTGACTCAGTGCGAGGAGCAATGACCGTGATCATCCGCCATGTCGTCGAGGTGGCCCAGTTCGATCGCCCGTGGTTGGAAGCGCTCTTCGACCAGGCTGACGCGATGCGCGATCTGCCGCGATCCGCCCAGCCGCATCGCGGCCGCATCCTGGCGACGTTGTTCTATGAACCCTCAACCAGAACCCGCTTGAGCTTCGAGTCGGCGATGCTTCGCCTGGGCGGCAACGTGGTCTCGACCGAAAACGCAATGGAATTCTCGTCGGCGATCAAGGGAGAGTCGGTCGAGGACACTATTCGCATTGTCGCGGGGTACGCGGACGCAATAGTAATCAGGCATCACGAGCGCGGCGCGGCCGCGCGAGCTGCCTCGGTATCACCCGTGCCGATCATCAACGGTGGCGACGGCCCTGGCGAACATCCGACCCAAGCGCTCCTCGATTTCTTTAGCATCAGGCAGGAGTTGGGCCGGCTAGACGGCTTGAAGGTCGCGCTCGTCGGCGATCTGCGCTTTGGCCGGGCAGTGCGCTCCCTGGCACTTCTCTTCACCCGCACCCGGGAGACCGAGCTCATCTTCGTTTCCCCATCGGCCACACCGATGGGCGCCGACGTCCGCAATGCGCTCGACCGGCACGGGGTCCGCTATCGGGACGAAACTGACTTGAGCAAGGTGCTTCCTGACGTTGATGTTGTCTATCAGACCAGAATCCAGCGCGAGCGATTTGCCACGCCAGACGAGTATGAACAGGCCCGAGGCGTCTACGTCATCTCCGCCGAATCGCTCGACCTGATGGCCAAGCATGCGGTAATCCTGCACCCGCTCCCCCGCGTTGATGAGATCACCCCCGAAGTCGACATCGATCCACGCGCGGCCTATTTTCGCCAGGCCCATGGTGGCGTCCTCATCAGGATGGCACTGCTAGACCAACTTCTCACCGTTTAGCTGGACTCCGAGTTCACCGGGGAGCGGGCTGGCTTGATACCCTTCCCGCGATGAATCATCCGGGTGCGAGACGCCCTGACGATCCCTCCCACCCGCTCGACCGGTGGATCATCGTGGATCACCATGTTGACGATGCCGATCGCTGTCAGGATGATTGCCACCCCGATCAAAACCTTGACCACGCCGATGACATCCGCCAGGGCCGCCGCGAACAGGATCGGAATGAAGCAGGCGGTGTTTGAGACAGTGAAAAAGGTGGCATAGATCCGCGCGCGGATGTGCTCCGGGCTGCGCTCCTGGAGCAAGGTCTGGGCCGGAACGAGAATGAAGGCGTTGCAGACGCCCAGGAGCGTCGCAAACGTCGCGGCGAAGACGGTGCGAACGGCGACCGAGGCCTCCCCGCCTGGCCACACCAGGTCCAACCCATCCTTCGTCACCGCCAGGAAGAAGAGCGCCACTCCGGCCAGCGCCATCGCACGATCGATAAGGAGCGGACCCGGGATTCTCCTGGTCACTCGACCCACGACCAACACACCCACGAGTACCCCTGCTCCCGCCGGCCCGACGATGTAACCGATGTCCTCTTTCGGCAGTCCAATCACGTTGGTGATGAATTCTGGCCCGAGCGTTGCCACGAGCAAGAACGTAACTGCCGCCAGGGTCAGATATCCGATTGCCTTAATGAGTTCCCGGTCGTGAAGAATGAATACGAATCCCTCACGCATGTCGTTCCAAATGCGCCGGACAGGGTGCGAAGCGCCGT
Organism: uncultured Chloroflexia bacterium; assembly: GCA_963849635.1. Taxonomy (GTDB): domain Bacteria; phylum Chloroflexota; class Chloroflexia; order Thermomicrobiales; family UBA6265; genus CAVRUD01. The sequence goes on from CAWKIA010000018.1 coordinate 196,057, forward strand.
CCGTTAGCTTTCGTGGGACCGTCGCGCTGCCAGGGATCGACAGCACCAAACCAGCACACACAATGAACAGGACGATCGTCACTCCGAATGTGCCGTCTATCCCGAGCAGTTTGACGATGAGCGGACCCAAGGTCGCGAACCCGATCAGCTGCGCCCCAGTCGAGGTGAGGTTGAACAGCGCATTGGCGCTCATCAGCTGGTGCCTGGGGACGAGAGATGGAATCGTTGCACCCTGGGCGGGCGCGAAGAACTGGCCGGCAATCCCGAAAAAGAACGTGCCCACATAAATAGCCAGCAACGCCGTTTGCGGATCCCAAGATGGCCGGATAAGCAGAAATCCCACCACGGAGACCGCACGTAGGCCATTGATGACCGCCATCAGCGTCCGCCGGTTCACCCGGTCCGCCATCACTCCCGCCAGTGGCCCGAACAGGACCGCGGGCAGAGAAAATGCCAGGATGACAAGGCTGATTGCCGTGTTCGCCCCGGGCAGGTGGTGATACTCGATGATGCTGCGCACGCGGAGGAGCAATGCGAAGTTGATCACGTTCTGCGCGGTCTGCGAGATCGCCTGAGCAAGCCATAGTCGCAGAAAAGAGCGATTCTTGAGGACCGCGCCGAACGAATCTTTGTGTCCTACCGATACCTGGCGGCGGACCCGGCGGGGAGCGCGGACTGGCAATCGCCGCTCAGATGGGACCGGGTTAGTCGGACCAGTCGGACCCGCGTGGTGGTCCGGCGCCGCGGCCGTCAACCGGCCGCCTCGGATGCATCAGTGTCAGCATTTTCAGAGTCAGGCGAATGGGCGCCAATACCGGCATGGCCCTCAGCGGCTTGGACGGCCGCCAGGGCGGCGTCGTAGCCAGGTCCCCGGCTGACAAACGTCTTCAGTCGCTTTTGCAGATCGCGGCGGGATAGAAGTACGCGATGCTCACAGCCCCTGCACCTCAGCCCAATGTCGGCCCCAAGCCGGACGACCGTCCACTCGAACGATCCACAGGGATGCGGCTTGCGCAACCGAACGACGTCCCCGATGAAAACATCGAGTGGCCCTCCGACCATCGCCCCTCCTGATCTGATTGTCACTGGCTGTCACGCTGCTCTGAGTATACGAGGTCCTGCCTTTTCCCCTGAATCATGGGGAGGCCACGCGCTCAACCCGGGTAGCGGTCAAGGACCTGGCCCGCTCTGAATGTACAGGCACCGGTGCGGTACCTGAACGTCAAGAATTATGTCAATCCAGGAATCTTGAGTCCACCGGTGATGGCCGCCATCTTGTCTTCGGCCAGCTTCGTCGCCTTGTCCATCGCGTCGGTAATCGCGGCGGTAATCAGATCTTCGAGGATCTCGACATCCTCAGGGTCAACCGCGCTCTTGTCGATCTTGATCCCCTTGAAGACCTTTGACCCGGTCACGGTCGCGGTAACAACTCCACCACCGGAGGACCCCTCGACGATCGTCTCTTCCAGTTCCTGCTGAATCTTGGCGATCCGATTCTGCATCTGCTGGATCATCTTCATGCTGGGCATGCCAGGCATCTGGGTGCTCTCCTGTTGGTTCACGTTCGTTCGGACACTGAATTTCACGCAGATAGTAAGCGAGTCTCCGTGACCTGAAAAAGTCGCCCGAGTATACGCGGCGCCCTAGGCGACCGTCGCCGCACCGGCGCCAGCCTTCCAGCGCTCGACCCGTTCGACCATTTCCACCGCGCTTGCACGCGATGCAGATGTGACCGGTAAACCGTCGAGCATCGCCGCCAACTCGGTGATCCTCTCCTCGGCACTCAACGCTTCGATGTGGGAGACGACCCGACCATCTTGCTCCCCCTTAGCAATTTGGAAGTGCGCATCCGCGAACGCCGCTATCTGCGGAAGGTGTGTGATCACAATCACTTGATGGTCTTTGGCGAGCATCCACAGCTTCTCGCCAACGACTTGTCCAGAGCGGCCACCGACTCCAACATCGACTTCGTCAAAGACCAAAACGGGCGTTTCATCCGCCAGGGACAGGGTGGACTTCAGTGCCAGCATCAAGCGCGCCGTCTCACCGCCCGAAGCCACCCGACCAAGGGGTTTGAGTTGTTCACCGGCGTTCGTGGCGATCAAGAACTGCACCCGGTCGACCCCCGTTGAGTCGACAGCGACCGGCTCCGCACGACCATTATGTCGCTGGAACGGCACTCCGTCGGGATCCGGAGTCTGCACGACTTCGACTTCGAACGACGATCGGCCCATGTTGAGTTCGGCGATCGTCGCTTCCACCTGGCGAGCCAGGCGCTGGCCGGCTTCCACGCGGGTCGAGGAGAGCCTCGACGCGACCTTACCGATACCAGCGAGAAGTGCCAGTTCGCGCTCGCGCAGGCCTTCGATACCAGCTTCACCGCCGGTCAGGGACTCCAACTGCGCGGCGGCTTCGTGACCGTGACCGATAACCTCTTCGATCGTCACTCCGTACTTGCGCTTCAGGGTCTTGAACGTTTCCAACCGGTCCTCGATCCAATCCAAGCGGGTGGGATCGGCTTCGATGCCATCGCGGTAGGCACGAACGTCGCTCGAAAGGTCTTGCACGAGGGCCAGGAGTTCGTCCGCTCGCTCGGCGAGACTCGCCATCTGCTCGTCTACCGATGAGATATCCGCGATTGCAGTCTGAACCTGTTGGAGTTGGACGAGCATCCCGCCGTTCGCGCCGAACTCGTCGTCGCCGTTGATCGCGGAGTAAGCCGTCTGGGCAGCCGTGGCAAGCCGCTCCGCATTGCCGAGGATCCGGCGCTCCGCCATAAGTTGTTCCTCTTCGCCAGGTTGAAGGCGAGCCGACTCGATCTCGCTCACCTGGAACTGGAGCAGATCGATTCGCTGGGCGCGCTCGCGGGACCCGGCTTCGATCTCCGCGATCTTTGCCCGCAACTCCCGCAGTTCGCGGACAAGCCGGGCCACCTCCGACCGGTCTGCGGCTGTGCCCGCATACCGGTCGAGAATCTCGAGTTGCTCGCTGGTCCGCAGCAGCGTCAAGTGGTCGCTTTGGCCATGGATGTCGACAAGGAGCGCGCCGACCCGAGCGAGGATACCGGCCGTTGCCGCTCGGCCGTTGATCCGTGCCGAGCTCCGGCCGGTTGAAGTGATCTCGCGGCCAAGGATGAGCGTGTCATCCTCCAGTTCTAGGCCCAGTTCCGCCAGAAGTCCCTGGAACGTCGGCCGGCCGGCAATGCCGGCAACATCAAAGGTTGCCTCAACCCGGGCAAGCTTTGTTCCGGTGCGAACGACGTCGCTGCCAACCCGTTCACCGAGGACGGCGCCGAGCGCATCGATGATGATCGACTTGCCGGCACCGGTTTCGCCAGTCAGAGCGTTGAAACCGGGCTCGAACCCGACGCGCAGCTCATCGATGATGGCGAAGTCTTTGATCCGCAGCTCGATCAGCATCGACGGTTGTCTGCCATATCGCGATTGTCATGAATCCGGACAGTTGTACCCGGCATCGGCGGAACGTTCCTCAAGCATCTGGAGGAGCAAGTGGGTCGCGCTTGAGAAACGCGGTCATGCAGTGGATTCCACCCCCGGCTTTGATCAGTTCGCCGATCTCTACCGAGACACACTCAACTCCCGCCGCCTCGTACAGCTCACGATGCTTGCGACCACCGGCTGGCATGAGCACCTTTCCTGGAGCCAGGGCGACGCCGTTGAGCGGCAGTTCGGCGTGCGCCTCCTCAGTATCGATGACGTCAATGAGCCGGAATCTCGCGCCGCTTGAGTGTTTGCACGACGATCAGCGGGGTTCGATTTGGCCAGACCACAGCGAGATCCCGGTCAAGAATACTGAGGCAGCCATCGAGATGCATGGCCCCATACGGGAGACCTACCCGAATAACCTCGCGGACACCGATCTGGCGAAGCATCCACTCGACTTGATCGGCCCCCTCCTTGTTCGTGCGCAATCCTTCGGCCAGGAAGCAGAGGTCGTGGTCGATCCAGCAGCAGTCCGCACCTTCAAACGTCCCAGTTCCGCTGACGCTCATCAGGATCGGCACGCCGCGCTCGGCCAGTGCCGCGGCAACCCAACGCTCTTCGCCAGCTCGTACCGTCGACGCGGGCCGTGCCAGGATCACCCCTTCCGGCGTCATCAGCATCAGGTCTCGCATGAACATGGCGTTCGGCTTGCACGGATCGGTTCGCTCGACGTAGTGAACCGCGACTCCATGTGCCCTATATGCCGCCGCCAACTCATCATGCTGAGCGCGAGCGAGGTCAGGATCGAGATCAGCGCGCATCTGCACCGCTTCGAAGTCAACGATCTCGTCCAGCTCCGCTCCTGGCCGGCGCATCAGGACGGCACGGAGCGTCCCGATCTCGGAGCCGCTGCCCCAGTCGCCCCAGACTGACCCCAGTTCCTCGCGCATCGACGCGCTTCGACCTGACCAGTTCGCACCACCATAGGCTGCGGTCAACGCCACGGAGATCCCCTCCACCTCAACGACACTGGTCCAGGTTTGAAGCGTTTTCTCAGTTCCTGGGAGTCTAGCATTCACGCTCGGCGTGGGAACATTGTCCTGCGTCGCACGCCGTGCTACGGTGTTCCGAACAATGAATACCCGGCTGTAACGGAGACAATGCCAGGGTCGAGTCGAGCGGCGTAGCGAATCCGGGATGGTGAGAGCCGGATCTCCGCGTTGAACCTGGATATCGCTCCTGAGCCGTCGCCCGAACCACAGTCCGCTGTGCAGTAGATGCGACCGGGGTTGTTGCCCGTTACCGCGACCGGCAGTTGTCAGAAGCTGCCAATGAGAGGGTCCGCAATGGCGGGCCAAAAGAGGTGGTACCGCGGGTGAACCCGTCCTCAGATTGAGGGCGGGTTTTGCATTGTCTCGCCCTAACGATGACAACTACGTTCGCATGACACCGACGAGCATTCCACCGACAGGAGACGTTTCACTCAATGGCCACTATTTCTACAACCGACAATGTTGCCCATGTTTTCGCCGAAGTGCCGTCCAAACCGGACTTCCCCGCTCTCGAGCGGGAAACGATGGAGCGTTGGGAAGCGGAAGCGATTGTCACGCAATACTTGAAAAAGAACGACAACTCGGAGACCAGATACTCGTTCCTCGATGGCCCCATCACGGCCAACAACCCGATGGGCGTCCACCATGGCTGGGGCCGAACCTACAAGGATCTCTTCCAGCGCTACCACGCGATGCTCGGCAAGAAGCAGCGATTCCAGAACGGCTTCGATTGTCAGGGCCTCTGGGTCGAGGTCGAAGTTGAGAAAGAGCTTGGCCTCAAGAGCAAGCGAGATATCGAAAGCTATGGCATCGCCGCATTTGTCGAGCGCTGCAAGGAGCGTGTCCTGACTTATGCCGACCGCCAGACCGAGCAGTCGAAGCGTCTCGGCTACTGGATGGACTGGGACAACTCCTACTACACGATGTCCGACGAGAACAACTACACGATCTGGCACTTTCTCAAGACGTGCCATGAGCGCGGCTGGGTCTACAAGGGCCACGACGTCATGCCCTGGTGTCCCCGCTGCGCCACCGGCATCTCTAACCAGGAGATCATCACCGAGGGGTATCAGGACCGGACTCACCTTTCGGTATTCGCCCGTTTTCCACTCGTCGATGAACCAAATGCTTCCCTGCTGGTGTGGACGACGACTCCCTGGACCCTCGTCGCCAATGTCGCCGCCGCGGTCCATCCCGATTTGACCTATGTCCAGATCGAACAGGATGGCCGCACCTACTACCTCGCGCAGGGCGCGCTCAAGAACGCCATCCGCGGTGAATACACGACCGTCCGCGAATTGAAGGGCACCGACCTGCTCGATCGGTCCTATGTCGGGCCGTTCGACGATCTGCCGGCGGCCGCGGGAGTGGTTCACCGGGTCATCCCCTGGGACGACGTCAGCTCCGACGAGGGCACCGGCATCGTTCACATCGCGCCCGGTTGCGGCAAGGAAGACTTCGCACTTTCTCAGAAATTCGGTCTGCGAGTGATCGCCCCGATCAACGAGTTCGGGGTCTACGTCGATGGCTATGACTGGCTTTCTGGCGAGTATACCGGCGAAATCGGCAAGCCAATCGCCGACTATCTGCGCCATCACGGGCTGCTCTACCGCCAGGAGCAGTACACCCACCGCTACCCGACTTGCTGGCGCTGCGGCACCGATCTCGTCTTCCGGCTGGTCGACGAGTGGTTCATCTCGATGGACGAGTTGCGCCAGCCAATGATGGACGTCACTCGGGCATATCGAATGGATCCCCGGATTTGGCCAGGATAGGGAACTCGACTGGCTGGCCAACATGGACGACTGGATGATCTCGAAGAAGCGCTACTGGGGATTGGCTTTGCCGATCTACGAGTGCGCCGGTTGCGGCACCTTCGACGTGATCGGCAGCGAGACGGAACTCCAGGAACGAGCGGTCGCCGGCTGGGACGAGTTCGCGGGACACACGCCACACCGGCCGTACGTCGACGCGGTCCAGATCGCCTGCTCTTCCTGCGGAAAGCCAGTCTCACGCATCAAGGATGTCGGCAACCCGTGGTTGGACGCGGGCATCGTTGCTTTTTCGACGCTCGACTACCGCAAAAACCGGCAGTATTGGGAGGAGTGGTATCCGGCGGATATGATCTCGGAGAGCTTTCCGGGCCAATTCCGCAACTGGTTCTACTCACTCATCGCCCAGAGCACTGCGCTCGTGAATCGCCCTGCCTTCAAGACGGTCTTCTCTTACGCCCTGATGCGCGACGATAAGGGTGAGGAGATGCACAAGTCGAAGGGCAATGCGATCTGGTTCGACGACGCCGCCGAGCAGATCGGCGTCGATACCATGCGCTGGCTCTACACCTCCGTCAACCCGAGCGCGAATCTCAACTTCGGCTACTCAACGACCGACGAGGTGCGCCGCCGGTTCATTCTGCCGCTCTGGAACTCCTACTCGTTCTTTGTCACCTATGCCCGAATCGACGGTTTCGATCCGAGCGATGAGACGACGCACGTTCCTCTGGCCGATAGATCGCTGCTCGACCGCTGGATCATCTCGCGGCTCAATCAGGTCGTCGATGAAGTGCGGGCGAAGCTCGCGGCGTACGATCCGCAAGGCGCCAATCAAGCACTTGAGCGATTCACCGTCGAAGAGTTGTCAAACTGGTACATCCGGCGCAATCGCCGCCGCTTCTGGAAGCCCGAGAGCGACGCGGATAAGTTCGCGGCCTACCACACGCTCTACGAGTGTCTGGTAACGCTGTCACGCACCCTGGCGCCGTTCATCCCGTTCGTGACCGATGAGATGTACAGGAATCTCACCCTGAGGACCCAAGTGGCCGCTGCGCCGTCCGTCCACCTGACGGAGTTCCCACAGCCGGACCCGAACTCGATCGACGAAGTCCTCTCGGCCGATATGGCAGTCGTCCTGGAGGTTGTTGGACTCGGGCGGGCAGCAAGGTCCGAAGCAAACGTCAAGGTGCGCCAGCCGCTGCCTGCGCTGCTCGTATACGCCCGTGATCCGCGGACGATGTCCGCACTCCGTCGCCTGGAGGACCAGGTCAAGGACGAGCTCAACATCAAAGCGATCGAGCCTCTGACTGAGCTTGGCGAGGTCGTCTCTTACGACATCCGGCCGAACTTGAGCCTGCTCGGGCCAAAGTACGGCAAGCGACTGGGCGCAATCCGGCAGGCGCTTGCCACACTCGAGCCCGGCGCAGGTGGCGTCACTTGTCAGCTCCCATCAGAATGTCGGACTGGACCTTGGCGACGTGGGTGAGGTCGACCTTCTGCCGGCCGAAGTCCTGGTCGATTTGAAGAAGCGGGAGGGGTTCGCAGCGTCGCAGGGATCGAACGCAACGGTCGTTCTCGACACGACCCTTACACCTGAGTTGATCGCCGAGGGCCTCGTTCGCGACTTCATTCGGGGCGTCCAAGACGCGCGCAAGTCTGCCGGATATGCGATCGAGGACCACATTGCTGTCGGGTATGACGCGCCTGACGCCGTCGCTAACGCCATCAAAACTCACGCCGACTACGTCAAGACGGAAACACTCGCGGTCAACCTCGCCGAGTTGGGCTCCCTCGCCGGCAACGCCGTGTACCAGAACGACTGGCACCGTGACGAACTGACCGTCGGCAAAGACCTCGTCAGCATCGTCATCTACCGTGTCGCCCCTAAATCAATCGGCACTGCTTGATCGGACCTCTAAGTCCGGATGATGCCGGATAAACACAGGATCGTGGACCTGGCCCGGGGTCTTCAAGCCCCGTGCCGGGTCACCACGACAACCCAAAATCACACACATCTCGCCGCCGTGCGTCTTTTCTTCCAGAGCAAGGAGGATCAAGATGCGCTACTCCGTTTCATTAGGCGCAATCCACCAACCAGCCGAGATCGCGGAGCTTGCGACTCTCGCCGAGGACTCTGGATGGGATGGCATCTTTCTCGAGGACTACATCATCTATCAGGGCCAGGTCGGTACTCCTACCTTCGATCCCTGGGTCACCCTGGCTGCTATGGCAGTCGCCACCACGAAGATTCGACTCGGCACGCTCGTCACCCCTCTACCCCGCCGTCGTCCTTGGAAGCTTGCCGCCGAGGCGATCACCCTCGATCACCTCTCGAATGGCCGCCTCATCCTCGGCGTTGGGGCTGGGGACGTGAATGACCCCAGCTTCGGCTCTGTCGGCGAGCCTACAGATGCTCGAACGCTCGCCACCCTACTCGACGAGGGAATTCAGTCTGCTCTCCGACTTCGTCGCCGGTGAGTCCGTCACCTTTGCTGGGGATCATTTCTCGGTCACCGACCTCAAGCTCACTCCCGCCTCTCTCCAAAAACCGCGAATCCCGATCTGGATCGGCGGCAACTGGCTCGTTCCCGCTGTCCGCCGGCGTGCTGTCAGGTGGGATGGCACCTGCGTCTACCGAGGTACTCCCGGTGGCGCTGACGAGGGTCCGATGACGCCGGCCGATGTGCGCGAAATCTGCGTCGCAGCCGAGACGGCGCGTGGCTCACTCGAGGGATATGACATTTGCATTGGTGGTGGCCAGCGTGGTCCTGACTGGGAGAAGGAGCGGGACCACGTCCGGGCTATTGCCGCGGCCGGTGCTACCTGGTGGCAGGAATGGCTCGGACCCGTGGAACTGAACACGATGCGCGAAGCCATCGGTCGCGGCCCCATCCGCATCGACTGACCACCTCTCTCGCGACTCGGCGGGTCCGTGTTCGCTCTTGGTCGTATTGCCTAACGTTTGACGGTGCCAACGCCCTGTGCCTCGAGCCATCCTTGACGATCAAGATGCGTCTCCGCCATTATGCGTCGGAATCGCACAGGGTCTCAGTAGTCAGCTCGCACGCATCTCGGCGTGTCTCGGCACTTCCAGGCGCCGGGCATCGACGCGATGCGATTGCGACAGCCGCAATTCTGTCGGCGTTAGATGCATCGGGAGATGGCAAACCAAGGAAGGGAGTCACATGTACGACCCGCGTGTATCCGAGTTGATCCAGGGCCTTAAGAGCGGCACGCTCTCACGCAGGCAGTTCGGGTATCGCGCGTTCGCGCTCGGACTCTCCGCCACAGCAGTCAGCGGACTCCTCGCTCGCGCTTCCTCAGCTGCTCCGGCGCCAACGGGCTCACGACGAACGAACCTGCAGTCCGACCCCACGACACTCATCATTGCCGATAAATTGGACGGACCGTGGATCACTTTGGATCCAGCAATCATCTACGAGATCAACTCACAGGCTGCCTTCAATGTTGTCTACGAACCCCTGTACCACCTACCCGACTCAACCAAACCTGAAGCATTCGAAGCGCTTCTTGCAGACGGCATGCCCGTCATCTCCGAAGATGGACTGACTGCGACGATCAAGTTGCGGCAAGGCGTCGTCTTTCACAACACTGACAACCCGATGACCTCGAAGGACTGGATATTCTCGTGGAATCGACTCAAGGGTCAGGCGGGAAATCCGTCGTTTCTGGCTGAATACCTTGGTACTTACGAGGCGACCGACGACTTCACAATCACTCTGACGCTCCCCTCTCCAAACGCGGCTCTGGTCGCGATCTTGAGTTCGGCGCCGCTTTCGGTGACAGACAGCGTGGCAATCGCCGCTGTTGGCGCTACCGATGCCGCCGATTCACCTGAACCCACTGACGTGCGGACAGCAATCACAGAGGGGTCGTTTGGGACGGGGCCGTACCAGGTTTCCAAGTTCGATGTCACATCAGAAGTGATCATCGATAGGAATCCGACGTTCTGGGGCGAGCCCGCATTCTTCGAGCGCATCATCTGGCGCAATGAAGCTGACCCGAACACCCAGCTTCAACTCGTTCAGACTGGCGAAGCGGATATTGCCTACAGGGTGGATCCGGATGCGGTGTCTACGGTGGAATCCGATGAAAACCTGCAGATGCTCACTGGGCCAACCCTGGCACATGACTACCTCGCCCTGAACACCTTGGACGATCCAGGTGGCCCACTGTCAAGCAAGGAACTTCGGCAGGCGATCGGCTATGCGATCGACTATGACGGCATCGTCAATGGCCTATCGGGAGGTGCATCACTCCACCCCGCCACCATCGTTCCGCTTCCACTCCTCGGCGCCGAAGACGTCTTGCCGTTGCGTACAAGCTCGATCTCGCCAAGGCGCAAGAGCTCTTCGATGCGTCTGGCGCTGGACACAGTCGAGTTGACTTTCACCTACAACGCCGGCGCGTCGAGCTCCACGGGTGTGTCACTCGACACCTTATGCGCCAAGCTCAAAGACGATATCGAAAAAATTGACGGGTTGACGATCAACTTGACTCCGATGCCAGAAGCCGATCGCCTTCAGTCCTACCGCGAAGGAAAGTTGCAGTTCACCTTCTCTGATTGGGCGCCTGACTATCCAGACGTCCACACTTACGCCGAGCCATTCGGGAAGACGGGCGGAGCCGCGGCCAAGCGAGTCGGCTACTCCAATCCGCGGGTTGACGAATTGCTAGCCCAGGGCATCGCGGAGTTCGACCCCGAAGCGAGGAAGGCGATCTACGTCGAGATTGCAGCAGATCCTCATCGATGACGCCGCGTTCCTCGTTCTCGAACAGGTCGTTGATCGAAAGCCTGCGTCGATCGCGGTCCAGGGCGTTACCACTCACTCCATCTATCAGATCCAGTTGAGATACGCGTCGAAGGCGGTGTAGCTCTCCGTCACGGCCGAAGTCGGTGGCCGGCATGCAGCTTGGCTACAAACGCCAGAACTGCATGCCGGCTGACGGTGCCACTGTTGTCCATAGCGACCCTCCCACCAGAGGAACCTCCGCCGGAAGGGGGCGACAATGGGACTGACCACGTATATCCTCCGGCGGCTGCTGCTGGCGATCGTCGTCCTCCTGGTTGTCAGCGTCGCGACGTTTATCCTCGTTCATGCGGTGCCAGGCGATCCGCTTGCGGCGATCATGGGCGATCGCGCAGCTGACAACCCAAAAATCCTCGCCCAATATGAAGACCGCTGGGGGCTCGACGAACCGCTTCCGGTTCAGTACGTCACGTATCTCACCAACATCCTTCAGGGCGATTTCGGCGAATCCATCAGTACCCGCCGACCCGTTGCGGATGACCTTCGCCAATTCATTCCGGCGACGATCGAACTCACGATCGCGGCGATGATCTTCGCCCTCGGGGTGGGGATTCCCCTCGGCATCATCGCCGGGATCTACCAAGGGCGCTGGCCGGACAACCTCTCGCGATTCTTCGCCTTGATCGGCACAAGCGTGCCGGTCTTCTGGCTGGGACTGTTGCTCTCCTACGTCGTTTGGTTCAAGCTCGGCTGGTTACCGCGCCAGGGCCAGCTCGATACCGGAATGGCAGAGCCAAACACCGTCACCGGGCTCGTAACAGTCGACGCACTGATCGCCGGCGATGGGGCGGTATTCCGCAGCGCGATCCGCCACCTCATCCTCCCCGGAATTGTCCTTGGCTCGTACGCGATGGGAATCATTGCCAGAATGCTCCGCTCGTCTCTCGTTGGCGCCCTCTCGGACGACTACGTCCGCACGGCCAGAGCGAAGGGGTTGAGCGAGCGCCACGTCGTGATTGGTCATGCCCTTCGCAATGCGTTGATCCCGACGGTCACCGTCCTTGGACTGACCTTTGCCAGCCTTCTCGCCGGCGCCGTCCTCACCGAATCCATCTTTGCCTGGCCGGGTATCGGCCGGTATGCGGTCAAGACCGCGCTGGGTTTGGATTACCCGGGACTCCTAGGGGTCACACTCTTCGTAGCGGTGGCGTACATCTTGTTTAACTTGATCGTAGACATCATCTACGGGGTGCTCGACCCCCGTATTCGAATCTCCTGACCGTTTGGTCTCCCTTCGGGACAATGGAGTCGTTGTGGTAACGATCGCCGCACCACGGCCCGAATCCAGGACGATCTCGGCCGAGATCGTCCGGCCACACCGATCGCAATTCGGCGAGATCCGCCGCGTGCTTCGGCGCCAGCCGCTGGCGATGGCGGGGCTGATCATCATCCTCTTCTGGCTGGCAATGGCAGGCCTGGCGCCGATTCTTCCAATCTCAGACCCAAACGGACAGGACATTCCGAACAAGCTTCTAGTCGCCAAGTCTCGATTTCCCTCTGGGGACCGACGATCTAGGCCGCGATATGGTCAGCCGGGTGATCTGGGGTGCCCGGATATCGGTGCCGGCAGGCATCCTGGTGGTACTGGCCACCGGGACGATTGGGTGCCTGCTCGGCGCGATCGCCGGTTACTTCGGCGGTTGGATCGACAGTGTCATCATGCGCATCTCCGATGCGGTCCTCTCGTTTCCGTCGATCATCCTGGCGATGGCGATCACAGCCGCCCGAGGAGGACCGGGCCTCAGCAATGCGCTGGTCGCCGTCGTCCTGGTGCTCTGGCCGGAATATGCCCGCCTGATGCGCGGTCAGGTACTCTCGGTGCGGACGAATGAGTTCGTTACGGCGGCAGAATCGATCGGCGCATCGAGATGGCGGATTCTGGCCCGGCATATTCTCCCCAGCACCGATGCCCCAATCATCGTCAAGGCGACACTTGATGTCGGCAACGCGATCGTGATCACCGCCGGATTGAGTTTCATTGGCCTGGGTGCGGTACCGCCCGACCCGGAATGGGGCGCAATGATCAACCAGGGCTTCCGCAAGGGTCTTCAGTATTGGTGGTACTCCGCGGTTCCAGGAGTTGCAATCATGAGCATCGTGATGGCCCTGAACTTTTTCGGCGACGGCCTCCGCGATGCGCTCGACCCGAAGCGACGGGGGAACTAGGAGCCGTTGCACCTGTCGTCTCGACTAGCGGCAGCTCGGCAGTCTCGTGGCATGTACGGGTTGCCTGTGTCAGAGGATTGATCTCCAGGTGAATGATCTCTCCGGCTCCCACGACGGCGCAGCCGAGCCAACCGATCCCGTCCCCGCCCATCTGCTCGCCTACATTGATGAAAATAACGTTGATGCTGAGGTGCTGGTACCCGGTGTTCCCATGCCCACGGTTCCGCTGGCAGCGGCTGCAATTGGAGTGAGTGAAGCCGAGATCCTCAAGTCGTTGGTGTTTGCGGCGCCGAATGGACAGCTTGTCCTGGCAATTGCCGCGGGCCCGGCCCGGATCGACCGAAGGCGACTTGCGGAGGCCGTGGCCATCTCGAAGCTGAAACTTGCCGATCCCTCAGTCGTTCAGGAAGCAACCGGGTTTCCGGCCGGCGGCGTTGCCCCGATCGGCCACCGGACTCCCCTGAGCGTTGTCTTGGATGAGGGCGCGGCCACCCTGGGTATCGCCTACGGCGGAGCTGGTACCGAGCACAGCCTGCTCCGGATCGCTCCGGCCGAGATCGTTCGCTTGACGGGCGCGATAGTTGCGCAGATCACGGTGCCGTTCTCCGGCGATCAACCTGTTTCCCCAAGTCAAAGTAGCGATCTCGATAGGGGATAGGCCATAATCGTCCGGTTGTTCGCCAACGGGCGAATCATTGTGACGCGCGTCCATCCCAATGAGATTGCCACTTGTCTACCACGCTCGTGATCGTCGGCCTGCCTTCCTCGGGCAAGACCACCGCCTTCAATGCCTTGACCCTGGCAGAGGCTGAAACCGGGACCTACAGCGGTGGAGAAGGTGAGCCCAACCTGGCGACGGTCAAAGTCCCTGACCCACGGCTGGATCTCCTCACCGAGATGTTCCAACCGCAGCGCAAGGTCCAGGCCGACGTGCAGTACTTCGATGTCGCCGGCATCGCCAAAGGCATCGCCGAGAAGGGCATGAGCGGCCAGTTGCTCGGCTATCTCTCCCAGGCCGACGCCCTGGTCCATGTCGTCCGGGCATTCGAGGACCCGAACGTTCCCCACACCGACGGATCGGTCGATCCACTGCGGGACATCGAAACGCTCAATCTCGAATTCCTGTTCAGTGATATGGCGTTGATTGACAAGCGACTCACCCGGCTGGAATCGCAGATCCCAAAGACCCGGGGCGCGGATCGGGAGGCATTCGAGCGGGAGCAGATCGTTTTGACCCGCTTGAAGGAAACAGCCGAAGCAGACACCCCTCTGCGAGAAGTCGTCGGCGATCTCGATCCTGACGACGCCAAAATCCTACGCGGATTCGGATTTCTGACCGCAAAGCCCTTGCTCGTTCTGCTCAATCTTGGAGAGGATCAACTCGGAACGGATGGAGATGCGATGGTCGCGGCGGCGCGGGAGCGTTTCGCCCGTCCGGGTGTCGCGATCGATGCACTTGCGGGTCAGATCGAGATGGAGATTGGGCGGTTGGATGAGGATGATGCCGTTGTCTTCATGTCTGACCTGGGTATCACCGAGTCGGCGCGCGCCAGGGTCATCCGCCAATCGTTCGATCTGCTCGGACTGATACCGTTCTTTACCGTTGGTCCGGATGAATGCCGGGCGTGGACGATTCGGCGAGGCGCTACAGCGGTCGAGGCCGCCGGCGAGATCCACTCCGACATCCAACGCGGTTTCATCCGTGCCGAAGTCGTCGGCTACGACGACATGATTGCGGCCGGTACGATGGCGGAGACGAAAAAGGCCGGCACGTTTCGACGTGAGGGCAAGACGTACATCGTCAACGACGGCGACATCATCAACTTCCTCTTCAACGTCTAGCGGCTGGCGACGATGGGCGAGGAGAACGACGACCTCGAAATCGAGATTACGCTCCAACCGGTCCCACTCGCCGCTGCCCGGTTGCTTGTCGTCGGTGCGATCTGCCGTCGAGCCTTCCTCGAACTTGATCCCGCCACCGCGGCCGCCAGCGACGACCCCGAAGGGGATCGATTTGATCTGGCAGCTTGGCTGACCGAGGAGGGCCTGGATCCATTCATTTCGGCCCCAGAGCGTCACCTTCTCAACCGGCGGATTGGCAGCTTGACCGTCGATGAGACCCAGGAGGCAAGCTGGCAGATCGAGGCGGCAGGCGCACTTGCCTGGGCGCTCGAGTTGCTGGAGGAGCCGCCACCGCTGGATGAACCGATTGACCCAGCCTCGCTGCTCGCCATCTTGCCTTCACCGTGGGACAAGACCCGCCCCTTTCGTGAGAACGCCGAACTCTTGCCGGAAGAGTTGATCGCGGTCGAACGGGAGCGGGCCGAGTTGTGGTTCTGGCGTGCGTCCATAGAAGCCGACCGGACCGAGGCAAAGGGTCGCCAGGCGACCGAACTCAACGCGGCGATCCACGAGGTTGCCGCGGAAGCGGCCGCCGCCGAGTTCTTTCCCAGCCCGATCGACAGCGACTTCCCGGTTGCCGGCCGATCCTATCGATCCACGTCGTCGGAGCAACTGGAGAGTCTCGCCGCCATCGCCACGGAACGACTCCGGGCGCTCAACTGGCTTTGCGGACTCTCGCCCTCATGGGACGCCCCCGTATCAATCTAGCGACGCAAGGGACGGCAGGGTATTGACTTTTCCTTGTAGTTCGACGATCATCTAATTAGATGATCGTCGAACTACAAGGAGCGCGCTGATGTCCCCACCACTTGATGATGACCACGTCGAACGGCTCGCGGAGGTCTTCCGCGCCCTCTCCGATCCGGCACGACTCCGCATCCTCGGTGCAATCGCCGAGCAGACTCGTTCCGGCTCCGAACTGAGCGAGATGCTCAGGCCTTTCGCCTCCGACCATCAGCCACCACATCGCCAAATTGGCGGCCGCCGGACTCATCGCAACGACGCCGGACGCCCAGAGGCGCCTCTATTCCCTCAATACCGACACCCTGCGATCACTGGGGCGATCATCCGCCCAGCCGAACGCAGCAGCTCAGGTTTCTGAGGTCGACGAGACCGACCGCGAACGGAGCAAAACAATCCGAGATTTCTTCAAAGATGGCACTCTGAAGCAGATTCCGGCACAACGGCGAAAACGCGTCTTCGTTCTCCAGCACCTGATGGAGCGGTTCGCTCCCCGAACCGAGTACTCCGAGAAGACTGTCAACGAGATGCTGAAACAGGCCAATCCCGACTTCGCGACACTCCGGCGTGAGCTCGTTGATTACGGCTTCATGACCCGGGAAAACGGCATCTACCGCGTCGCGGAGTCCCTCCCAATCCGAGGACCCAACGTCGCACAGGAGATCTCAGGCGACGAACACGGCTGGCTTCGAACACTTGTAGACGGCGCGCTCGCCGCCGATCGACCCAATCGCACGAGAAATCATGGGCAACCCGCGGGAGAATGAGCTGTGATCGCGACACTAAAGCCCATTGCATTCTGGGCCGGAACGCACTCGGTACACTATCTCTCTCAAGACGACATTCCGCAGGTTCAAGAGTTGCTCGAACGATGCCGGGATTTCTGGTGGATCTCAGAGGGACGGAACGTCCCCGCCTGACGCCGCTAGCTCGAACTTCACCGATAGCCCGCCGAATTACGACCCCAGCCGCATGATCTTTCTTGGGGTCTACAGCCCCGTCGGCCGTTTGGTCGGGTTTCTGACCACCCCACCCGACTACCCGGAAGAAGGTGATTGGTACATCGGCCTGATGGTCCTTGATCCAGATGCGCGGGGCAGAGGGCTCGGAGAGGCCGTCTACCGCGCGTTCGAGGAGTGGGTGGCGTCCCAAGGGGGAAGGAGAATCCTCCTGGCAGTCGTCGATGACAATCCCCGGGGACGTAACTTCTGGGAGCGAATGGGGTTCACCCCTCTGCGGGTCGTTGCTCCGCGAGTTCACGGTGTGAAGTCGCAAGGCATGCTCGAGATGGAACGCCCGATCATCTCCGCCCAGGCTGCTGGCTGAACGCGGATCTGGCCCGCTTGATGAACGCATGGATGGCCGCACTTTCTTTGCGGCCATCGACCTCAACTCCGGTACTGACATCGACTCCGAGCGGAGCCACCGCACCGATCGCGTCGGCCACGTTCTCCGCCGTCAAACCTCCAGCCAACATGATCTGATGGACCGCCGCTAGCGAAGCCGCAAGTTGCCAGTCCGTCCTGGTCCCGGTCCCGCCGAAGTGGCCGGGGTGAAAACCATCGACGAGAAAAGTCACGGGCGGATGTGTCGCGTTCCAGCGTTCTATCTCTCCTAGGAGGACGTCTAGCGACGTTCCGGCCGGTGGACGCAGCGCCTTGATCAGTGGCCGCCCGATTCCCTGGAGATCGTCGGGTTCTTCGTCACCACTGAGTTGAATGGCATCCAGTCCCGCTTCCTCGGCGACTGCATTCATGTCGGCCACCGGGGAATTGACAAAAACCCCGACGGCCACGAGGTTGCCGGTGGCGGCCGCTTTCGCCGCGTCGATCGCACGGCGTGCGGTCTGTGGATCCACATAGCGGCGCGTCGGAGCGAAGATGAAACCGATCATGTCGGCGCCGCCTACGGCTGCGGCGACTGCATGCTCAGGCTCCTTCAGACCACAAATCTTGATCGTGCCAGGTCGAATCACCGCGCGACCCCCTGGCAGTTCAAGATGATCGCAGTAACGCCGCGACCGCTGCGCTGCGGTCCGGCGATACGATCAACGATTCACCAACCAGCACCGCGTGCACTCCGGCCCTGTGAAGTCGATCAACGTCCGCTCTGTTGAAAATTCCACTCTCACCGACTAGGACGACGCCCGCGGGAACCTCAGGGGCAAGGCGCTCTGTCACCGCGAGGTCGATCTCGAAAGTTCGTAAGTCGCGGTTGTTGATCCCGATGAGCTTCGCGCCCAACGTTGTCGCTCGTTGCAGCTCCGCGGCATCGTGAACTTCAATTAGGGCTTCCAGCCCACACTCGGCACCGTAGTCGATCAATGCGCGCAACTGATCATCCGACAGTGCCGCAACGATCAGGAGGAAGGCATCGGCGCCGAACGCACGAGCTTCGAGAATCTGAAAGCGATCGACGACAAAATCCTTGCGCAAGATCGGAGCGGGTTTGGCACGAGAGTGTGCCACCTCCCCCGCTGCCGCTAGATCCTGGAGTGAGCCCTGGAAGAATGGTTCGTCCGTCAGAACCGAAATTGCAGCGGCGCCCCCATCGAGATATTCACGGGCGACGACGGGCGGATCGACAGTCACCGGGAACACCCCGCGTGATGGCGAAGCCCGCTTGATCTCGGCGATGACGGAGACATCCGGGCCGGACAGGGCGGCATGCAGGCTGACCGGATCGGGCCGGTCGGCAGCCATCCGTTCCAATTCGGCCAGGTCGGCCTCAGACCTGCGCAGGCGCATGTCCGCGATCGTCCGCTGGATGATCCGATCGAGAATCGTCCCCGTCTCGACCGCCGCAGTCTCGCTCATGCCGTCACCAATGCGGATTCGCGCTCACCCACCAGCGACGTAGTGAAGGTCACAAGTTCGTCAATCTTTGCCAGAGCCCGGCCAGAATCGACAATCTCCTCGGCGATCCGGATCCCTTCGGCAAATGACCCGGCTGCGTCGGCCGCATAGATGCCTGCCCCAGCGTTGAGGAGTGTGACAGACCGGCGTGGCCCGGGCTCGCCCGAGAGAATCGATCGAGTGATAGCGACATTCTCGGCGGCGCTACCGCCGCCTAGGGCTTCCACGGGCGCCCGCTCCAGCCCAAAGTCCTCAGGTGTGATCGTGAACGTCTTGATCTTTCCGACCCGCGCGTCGAACTCGGTGACGGTCGACGTTCCCGCCAGCCCCAGTTCATCTAACCCTTCCTCGGCATGGACCAGCACCGCGTGGCGACTGCCAAGGACCTCCAACACGCGCGCCAGTTTTTGGGCGATGTCCGGGTGGCCGACGCCAATCAACTGGTGACTCGCGCCGGCGGGATTGGTAAGCGGGCCAAGGACGTTGAAGATCGTGCGAATGCCCATTTCACGGCGGGCTGGTCCGACAAATCGCATGGCGGGATGGAACGCGGGCGCGTACATGAAGCCGATCCCAACCGTGTCGACACACGTGCCGACCTCTTGCGGAGTCAATTCGATGTGCACTCCGAGTCCTTCGAGCAGGTCCGCCGAACCGCACTTGCTGGTCACCGCGCGGTTGCCGTGCTTGGCGACCCGGATTCCGGCGGCGGAGATGATGAACGACGCCGTCGTCGAGATGTTGAACGTGCCCGCACCATCGCCACCAGTTCCACAGGTGTCGACCAACGGCGAGTCCGTCTTGGCGACCTCAACTCTGAGAGCGTGTTCGCGCATCGCCGAAGCGAACCCCGCAATCTCAGAGACCGTTTCACCACGCATCCGCAGGCCAGTGACGAGCGAACCGATCTGGGCGCCGGTCACGGTGCCGGTCATGATGGCGTTCATTGCCGCCATCGCCTCGTGCCGATCGAGTTCGCGACCATCCACAACTGCTCGAATTGTCGATCGAATGTCGTACGACGATGACTCGACAGGCTCTGTCATGGTCATCCTCCCTTCAGGAATGCGCGTCAGGATGCCGAGTAGCGGTCGAAATCAGTAGCCAAGCGCCACCAGGGACGGTTGTGCATGCCCGGCGGCAACCAGCGCTCCCGGTCCTCGTCCCAGGAAGTTCGCCAGCAGGTTCGGCCCTTCCGGGGTCAAGATCGACTCAGGGTGAAATTGGACGCCTTCGAGATCGAGCTCACGGTGACGCATCCCCATGATAAGGCCGTCGTCGGTCTCGGCGGTCACTTCGAACTCGTCCGGCATCGTTGCGCGTTCGACGATCAGTGAGTGATAGCGAGTTGCCTCAAACGGGGACGGCAATCCCGCGAAAACACCTTTCCCCGTGTGGAAAATCGGCGAGGTCTTGCCATGCATGAGCGACGGCGCCCGGACAATTCGTCCACCAAATGCGGCTGCGATCGACTGCAAGCCGAGACAGACACCCAGGATCGGCACCCGACCCGCCAGAGTCTGGATCAGTTCGACCGAGATCCCGGCCTCGGTGGGCGTGCACGGACCCGGTGACAGGACAATCCGATCGATCGAGGAAAGGTTCCGCTCGATCTCGGCAACGGAGATCTTGTCGTTCCGGGCGACTTCGACATCCTCGCCCAACTCACGCAGAGCTTGATACAGGTTGAAGGTGAACGAGTCGTAGTTATCAAGGAGAAAAATCATCGGACACCTTCCTCGTCTGCGGCGGCGGCAATGGCAATGCGCATCAAACTGGGTTCGCTCCAGGTCCTCGGCAAGTTCAATCGCTCGCAGAAGCGCCCGCATCTTGTGGTGACTTTCGGCGAATTCGCCGTCCGGTGTGCTATCCGCCACGATTCCACCGCCGGCCTGCATCGAGGCCACCCCATCCTTGACGACAAGCGTGCGCAGGGCAATGCAGGTGTCCATGCCACCAGATAAGTCGACGTAGCCAACCGCACCGGCATATGGACCTCGCCGGTCGGTCTCCAGCTCGGCGATGATCTCCATCGCCCGCACCTTTGGCGCGCCCGAGACGGTGCCGGCCGGGAAGCACGAGCGAAGCGCATCCAGAGCGGTCAATCCCTCCGCCAACTGCCCTTCGACGTGGCTAACCAGATGCATCACGTGCGAGTAGCGCTCGATCTTCATGAGCTGCGGAACACGGACGCTCCCTGGGGCCGCCACCCGGCCAATGTCGTTCCGGCCGAGATCGACCAGCATGATGTGCTCAGCGCGCTCCTTGGCATCGGCCGCGAGGTCCAGGGCAAAGGCATCGTCCTCCTCGACCGTTCCGCCTCGCGGCCTGGTTCCGGCGATCGGGTGGTTGATGATGCCGCCGTCCTCGTGGCGGACGAGCAATTCCGGAGATGCGCCGACGATCTGATGATCTTCGAAGTCGAGGTAGAACATGTATGGAGACGGATTCACCGTGCGCAGGGCACGATAGATCGTGAACGGGTGAGCGGGCGTCGGCACATCAACACGCTGTGAAAGCACGACCTGGATGATGTCTCCGGCCGAGATGTATTCCTTCGCTCGCTCGACGATCGCGTGGTAGCGCTCAGTCGAGGTGTTGGACTTTGCCCGTTCGGCCGGAGTGTCATCCAGAGGTTCCGTCCCATGCGGCAATGCCGGCACCTGGCTGTGTAGCCGGTTGACGAGTTCATCTACCTGGGCAGCAGCCCGGGCATACTCTTGCTCGATATCGCCGCCATTGATGTGGACATGGGCGACTGCCTTGATCGTCCGCTCCAGGTGATCGAAGACGAGGAGCCGATCGACGAGCACAAATCGGCCGTCCGGCATCGAGAGCCCGGGTCCGGGCGCCTCACCCACCCGCGGCTCGAAGCCGCGGACGGCTTCGTAGCTCAGATAGCCGACCGCACCGCCGAGAAATCGCGGCAGACCATGCGCGGGGAGTGCCCGGCGGGCTTCGACCAGCGTCGCGAGTGGATCGAGCGGGTCCCGGTAGCTGACGGATGTCGCTCCATCGGCGCCAACAGTGGTGGCGATGCCGCCATCAAGGGTGAGGAGGTCGAAGTTCCCCGCGCCGATAAACGAGTACCGGGCCAGTCTCTGGCCGCCTTCGACACTCTCGAGGACAAATCCCTTGCCCCCGTCCCAGATCTTCAGGAACGCGGAGACCGGCGTTTCCAGGTCAGCCATGATCTCGCGATAGATCGGGACTGTGCGGATCTCTTCAGCGCTATTTGCAATGATGCCGCGGACGCTCTCAAGTGATGGCGTCGGTTCGTTGGTGTGGCGCATTGCCCGCCGAGGAAGTGTTGACTGCATCATGTTCCCGGTCCTCCGGAACCGCCGAGGCGATGGTTGTGAAAACGCAAAAACCCCCGTCCCATGAGGGACGGAGGTGCCGAAATGCACGCCCCGCGGTGCCACCCTGCGTTGAAGCCAGCCGAGCCGACTCCCACTTTCAAGCGTACGGGCTGCAGAGCCGATACGCCGCTCCCGGTAACGGGGGAGATTCCGGTGCTGCCTACTTGGCCAGATACCCGGCCGTTTGGAGCACAACTCCCGGATCCATTCCGCTCCGACACGGCACCGGGCTCTCACCAACCCCCGGCTCGCTAGACCATGCTGAAGGAGACGTACTCGTTCCGATCGTCGCCGATCTATATCTTCAACTGAACCGGACTCTAGCAGCGAGAAGGTGACCTGTCAACGGCTGGCCACCGAATTCGTCCCATCCGCCGTTCGCCCGCGAACCCATAGTGCACCAATAGGCCGCCAACATCGACGGGAAGGACCTGGTTGTTGATGAATGGGCCGGCGTGCCCGGTGGTACCAAGAAAGTTCCTGAAGCCCGCATTCCGTAGGCGTTCGATCTTGAACCCGTTGTTGTAGACGTTCGCGTGCTCGACTACCGCCTTGAGCATATCTTTGATTACGCGCTTGACGTCCGCATCGAGAAAGTCCAGCGCGTGCTCGTCGAGTGGATTGCTCATATCAAAATTGTAGTGGTAGATCCCTTCCCTATGGCAACAGTCGCGTTTCACAAACGCTCCAGCGTGTTGAAAAACGCGGCTGGGTCTCTGCCCCACACCCCGTCATGGAGTGGTTGACACCCGTGGGTCATCGGGGTGGCCGATCACCCGGGTGGCGCGGTGCCGGTCTGGGGCAGGCGGCCGATCGCGGCCCGGACCGACAGCGAGGGCCGGTTGTTGAGGGTCTCGGGGTCGAAGCCGGCGGTGCGTTTGTAGGACTGGGAGATCTCCTCCAATTCCTCCCGGCTGACGACGTCGTCGAGGTTCGCGAAGCCATCGGGCGCCCGCTCCTCCACCAGTTCCAACGGCCGCTCCGGACCTCCCGCGCGGTTGGCCAGCACGACGGCGGCGGTGGCCGGACGGCGCGCGGCGTCGTAGGCTGCCACCGCCGCCGCGATCGACGGTTGCAACGCCAGCTCCCGGGCCAGGACCCGGGCGTCAAGGATGGCCTGCGAGGCCCCGTTCCCCCCGGTCGGGTGCATCGGATGGGCGGCGTCGCCCAGGAGCGTCACCCGCCCAAAGTCCCACGTCGGCAGCGGGTCCCGGTCCACTACCGGGTACTGGTAGATGGCCTCGGCCCCGCGGATCAGTGCCGGCACGTCGAGGAAGGGGAAGCCGAACGCGGCGAAGAGGGCGAGGGCATCCTCGTGGCGGGCGGTGTGGACCCAGTCCTCCGCGGGCATCGGCCGGCCGTCGGCGGTCTTGGACCCGGCCACCCAGTTGATCAGCGCCCGGCCCCGCTCCTCGTGCCGCCGGGAGATCGGGTAGACGACCACGCTGCGGCCGAAGTGGCCCGCCATGATCATGGAGCGGCCGGACAGGAACGGCGCGCCCTCGGTGACCGCGCGCCACATGGTGATGCCGTTCCACTGGGGCGGGCCTTCGTCCGGGTAGAGCGCTCGCCGGACGACCGAGTGGATGCCATCGCAGCCCACGAGCAGGTCGGCCTCGCCGCGCCCGACGGCGGTGCCGCTCGCCCGGTCGACGAACTCGGCCCAGACCCGATCCCCAGCCCGGCCGAAGCGGGCCAGGTGGTGGCCGAGCCGGACCCGCGCATGGCCAAGCCGCGCCAGCACGGCGCGGTGGAGGATGCCGAGCAGCTCGCCCCGGTGGATGGAGTACTGCGGCCAGTGGTAGCCGGCGGCCATGCCGCGCGGTTCGCTCCAGATCCGCTGCCCGTGCGTGGAGTAGAGGACGACCTCGGCGGTGGGGATGCCGACCGCGGCCAGGTCGTCGAGGAGGCCGAGCTCGGCCAGCTCGCGCACGGCGTGGGGCATGACGTTGATGCCGACGCCGAGTTCCTTGATGGCCGGGGCCGACTCGTAGACCTCGACGTCGGCCAGGCCGGCGTCGTGGAGGGCAAGGGCGAGCGCCATACCACCGATGCCGCCCCCGACGATGACGATCTTCATGTCATCCCTCCGCGCACCGGGTCCGGGACCAGCGGGCACGGGCATGGACGCAGGCACAACCCCATGGATCGGTTGTTGAGGATGATGCGTCGCGACCGGCGCGGGGTCAAGGGGCAGTCGGTGGCGCCAACCAGAAGACCGTTGCGCCCGTCCCCGCTCTCGCCATCCTTCGACGAGGAGACCGGCGGACAACGAGCTGGGCGATCGGGCCGCTTGACAGTGCCGTGCGCCGGTGTAGCGTAAGCGATAGCCGACCCGTCGACGCTGGCAGTGGAGGCCGCGATGCGCGTGCTGTTCACCACCCTCCCCGCCTACGGCTCATTCCAGCCCCTGGCCCCGGTTGCCCGAGCGCTGATCGAGGCCGGGCACGAGGTGGCCTTCGCCGCCTCCCCCACCTTTTGCCGCGTGGTCACGCGGGCCGGCTTCCGCTGCGTGCCGGCCGGCCTCGATTGGTCGTTGGACGACAAAGATGCGGTCTTCGCCAGCGTCCGAACCATGCTGGGTCCGCAGGCCGCGCCGTTCGCTCCAGTGCGTGATGTCTTCGCCGGATTCATGGCGCCGAGGCTGGTGCCTGACGTGCTGGCCTTCGCCCGCGCAACGCCCTTTGACGTCCTTGTCCGCGATCCACTGGAGTTCGGCGGATGCGTGGCCGCGGAGGTGCTGGGGTTGCCACATGCCGCCTGCGGGCCGCTCTTCTGCTTCTGGGACGGGGCCTGGCACGCCACGCCGGGTGAGACCGCTACGCCGGAACTGGACGGGATGCGAGCGGCGCATGGGCTGCCGCCAGACCCCAAGCTAGCGATGCTCTATCGCCACCTCTACCTTGCGTGCTTGCCGCAGTCCTTCCTCGGACCGAAACTGACGATCCCGCCGACCGTCCGATTCTTGCGCCCAGTGCCGTTCGACCGGTTGGAGGGCGAGGCACTCCCAGCGTGGATCGAGGACCTCCCGCGGCGGCCGACGGTCCACGCCAGCCTGGGGACCGTCTTCCACCGTACCCCGGGTGTCTTCGAGGCCATCCTCGCCGGGCTACGCGACGAGCCGATCAATCTGCTGCTGGCCATCGGGCGCGATCAGGACCCGACCCGGTTCGGGTCCCAGCCGTCCCATGTCCGGATCGAGCGCTACCTGCCCCATGCGCAGCTGCTGCCGCGCTGCGATGCCGTCGTCACGCACGGCGGCTACGGCTCGGTGATGGCCTGCCTGGGAGCGGGCGTGCCGATGGTGGTAATCCCGCTGGCCGGAGGCGACCAGGTTGGCAACGCGCACCGCTGCGCCGCGCTGGGGGTGGCGCGGGTCGTGCCGGCCGACCAGCGCACGCCGGAGGTGATCCGGGCCGCGGTCCGGGACGTCTTGGGCGACCCACGCTACCGCGAGCGCGCTGGGCAGCTCCGAGACCAAATCCGGGCGCTGCCGGGGGCGGAGCATGCGGTCGGTCTCCTAGAGCAACTGGCTGCCGGCGCGGGGCATCAGGGGCCACCGGCGTAGCCAAGGCCAGCAGCATCATCTGGGGAGGACCCAGGATCCTCCTTTTTCAACACGCTGGCTCGTTTCTGAGACACCGCCAGCACGGTTGTCCGCACGCCCCTCCCTCGGTCGCTGTGGCGTGGCCCTCACGAATACCGGATGCCGTCCCACTCCGATGGGGCAAACCGGTTGTCCCGGACCGCGCGCAGCAGTGACCCGAGCGCCCGCGCGTCCGGGTACAGCGGTCGACGCCTGTCCCCGCCGTTGCTCCAGTCGACCACGTAGGCGCGGCCTGACCGGGCCGCCTCCGCGAGGCGCTGGCCGTGTTCGGCGAACTGCTCGGCGGTCAGGCCGAAGACCAGCGGCCGCAGCCCTGTCAGAGCGTCGGGGACGACGCTCAGCAGGTAGGGTGCCCCATGGTCATCCAGGTCGTCGGGGCAACGCCTCACCCACGTGATCCACAGGACGACCGGCTCGTCCCGCGCGATGTCGATCACCTCGGCCCGGATGTCCATCGTGTTCTTCCGTTCCGTTCGACGAAGGTCGCGTACCGGACCATCCTCCGGCCCCACGCCGCACGATACCTGCCCCGGCGGAGCCTACCGGTGGTCAGGCGGTCGGGCCACGGCGCGCCGACCGCGGTTCGGGCGGCGGCTCGCCGTCGCGCAGGACGACCCCGAGGCGGTCCATCGCCGACCGGGCGACCTGGATCGGCGCACCGGCCTGAGCGGCCAGGAGGATGGCGTCGCTGGGGCGGGCGTCGAGGTCCACCGTTTCCCCGTCGCGGGTGCGCACCTCCACGGCGGCAGTGTAGTAATCTCGGTTGTCGGTCGGGCCCGTGATCCGCGTCCCGACGACGGCCGCCCCGGTCGCCGCGGCCAACGCCGCGAACAGGTCGTAGGCCAGGGGGCGGGAGGGGCGGTTCCCCTGCAGCTGCATGGTGATGGCGTCGCCCTCGTACCGGCCAATCCAGATGGGGAGGTGCCGCTCGTTGCCCTCCGCCGCCAGGATGACCACGCAGCGCCCGGTCTTGGTGCTGCGGCGGACGCTCTCAACCGTCACCGCGACCCACCTGTTCAATCTCTGTTCCATCGCCTCGTCTCCTGCGCGCTGGAAGGTGCCCGGCGACCTGCTGCGTTTGGCCAGCCGGCACAGGCTCGTGGATGGCGCGGCACCTGCCGGGACCAACGATTGTTTTGCTGATCATGCTGAGGAGCGGCTCCCACGGCAACGTCGGGCTGCCGGCCGGGGCTATCGCGCTGGCAAGGTCGACCCGGAGCGGGGATCGATCGGCCCAACGTTCGCGTTGCACTTGTGGGCACGTCTGGCCGGGGTTGCCCCGGTTTGCGACGATGCGCGCGGGGATGGCGGGCCGCCCTTCCAACCGGAGCGGGGCGGACAGGAGCGTCAGGTGCCGAGGCGGATGACCCCTCGGCCGACGACCCCGAGCACCACCGCGGTGATCGCAACGAGCGGCCAAGCGGGTGTCCCGCCTCCGGACGGCGCGAACCGGCCGGCGCCGGTGTCGGGCAGCGCCACCACGGCCACCTCCCCGCCGCCCTCGGACGTCCCGACGGCCGCGCCGGTGCCCTCGGCATCCGTGCCCCCCTCGGGCGCCGCCACCGGGGGCGCCCCGTCGCCCGGCGACTCCTCGACCGGTGGCGCCCCGTCGATCGGCGGCGCCTCCTCGGTCGGCTGGGGCTCCGCTCCGGGCGCGCCGGCCGAGGGAGGGGTCCCGCCCGGAGCGGAGCCCCAGTGTTCCTCGCAGGCGCGGCCGTCGTGGTTCGCGTCCAGGCCGGCGAAGTCGTACGCGGCCGATCCCCCGCCGGCTTCGAAGTACGCCTGGGCCTCCGCTTGCGTGGCGAAGTCCGCGCAGCCGAGGTCCTGGGCGGCGCCGGGCAACGCCACGGCGGCAAATAGAAGGGCCACCCACACGGCGCCCACGAAAACTCGTCCCATGGTTCTCCCTCCCCGGTGCGATCCAACGCGCCCCGCGGTTGGTGCGGCGCGCACCCCGCGAGCCCCGGCACTGAAGGACACGGCCGGGGCGCGGTCAATCCGGATCGCGGTCCGGGCACATGCCGCGCCAGCCCCAGGATCGGCCGCACGATCGCGCCAGCGCAGTTCAGTTCCGGCGTGGTGGCTTCGACCGTGTCGGGCGTGGCGATCTATCCGGTGTGCCAGTCGGGTTCCCGCCCAATGACGAGGAGGTCGTTTCCCGCGATCGAGGCGCTGGTTCAGGAGCCCGCGATAGCGCGTGCCGCCATCCCGCATCTCTGCCCGTCCGATGACCAGCCTCTCTGGAGACTCGATCACTCAATCTCTTCGTCGATCGGCCGACCCGACGCGGCCGCTGCTTCTGGCAGGCGGAACGTTGAATCCGCGATCCTGTCCCAGATCCGGGCGCGGGCGTCGTCCGGGGCGGCGGCAGCGGCGGACAGCGCGTGGAGGCGGAGGAGGAGTCCGTGGAGCGGGTCCGACGTCCCCTCCGCGCCAACGGTGGCGTCCCGCACGATTCTCAGCCACAAGAGACTTTCAAGTGCGCGGGCCTTGCGGGACCGGGGTGCACCATCTAGGATGGGCGGGTACCACAGATTTGCCTTTCCGCCGGTAACTTTGTCGTCAGTCGGCCTCGTCCCTAAGCGCGGTTCCGCAGCGCCGTCTTTGATGGGAGGACCGTAATGCCGCGATGGCGTGTTTCGCTTGCATTTGTCCAGCGACCAATGCTTCTGGCCGTCCTGCTCTTAGCCACACTCGTTTTGGTGGCCTGCGGCGACGACGATGACGAGCCAGACGCAACCAGTTCGTCGGACCAGGCCCCCGCGGCAACCCAGGCGCCCTCGGGCAGCGCCACCACCCAGCCGGCATCTCCAGCCGCTAGCCCAGTTGCC
Source organism: uncultured Chloroflexia bacterium (assembly GCA_963849635.1). Lineage (GTDB taxonomy): Bacteria > Chloroflexota > Chloroflexia > Thermomicrobiales > UBA6265 > CAVRUD01. The sequence continues at coordinate 224,620 of CAWKIA010000018.1, forward strand.
GCTGGAACTCCGGCAGCGCCACTGGCTGCTACTCCAATAGCAGCGGCCTCGCCTGCTGCGCCTCCATCAACTGAAGGTTCCCCATCTGCTAGTCCTTCGGCGGAGGAATCCGATGCCACACCGGTTGTAACCACTGCCACGGAAACTTCCGTAGCTTCCCCCGAGGCATCGCCGGAAACCATCGTAGTCACTTCTGCCTCGGAGGCGGAGGCATCACCCGCGGTGATCGCGCCGCCAGCGCCGGCGGCAGCGAACACCCCTGAACCAACAGAGACGCCCGAACCGACAGACACGCCCGAGCCGACAATACGGCGACGCCTGAGCCTACTGAAACACCGGTGCCGACGAACACAGCGACTCCAAATCCAACTGACACGCCGGAGCCGACATCGACGGCGACACCTCGGCCGACGAATACGCCTGTGCCGACTGAGACCCCTGAGCCGACTTTGACCGCAACGCCACGTCCGACCAACACACCCGCGCCGACATCTACTGCCACTCCGCGCCCGACGAACACTCCGGAGCCAACATCGACGGCGACTCCCAGACCGACGAACACTGCTGAGCCGACTGATACGGCAACGCCGGCGCCGACGATCACACCCCTGCCGACAAATACCGCAACTCCAGCGCCAACGAACACTCCCGAGCCACTCAACGCACTCCGCGCCCGACGAACACCCGGAGCCGACATCAACGTCCACGCCGCGCCCAACAAACACACCGGAACCGACATCAACGGCAACGCCACGTCCGACTAACACCCCCGAGCCGACATCGACGGCGACGCCACGCCCGACGAACACCGCTACGCCGGCGCCGACCGCAACCGCATCTCCGACCGCCACAGCAACGCTGGCTCCAACCGCCACGGCGACAACAGCTCCAACTGCCACTCCGACGGCGGCGCCGACGGCTACCCCGACGGTGGCACCAACAGCGTCGCCAACGGTCGCGCCAACCTCCAGTCCGACAGTGGCGCCGACGGCAACGTCTACACCCGAACCCACCGCGACGGAGACTCCGGCGCCGACCAGCACGATCGTGCCCACGGCAACGATGGTTCCGCCGACCGTCGCACCGACAGCTACGGAGCGGGCAGCGGCGCCGACTTCGGCAGTCGTTCCTCCTCCGCCGGGCACTCCGGTAGCATCAGGGTGCACGCCAACGGCGACACCAGATACCGATGGCACACCGGCAAGTGCGAAAGCGACCGCAACGCCGTCGCCGACTCCTGAAGACGAGGATGCTCCGACGGCAACGCCTTCGCCCACGCCTGACTGCTAGCTTCTCCCATCAGCCCTATACTCCGTGCCGGACCAGCTTTGGACCGGCACGGAGTACTCTGTGAGCACCAACGACAACGCCGATCGACGTAGGTTGGAACCGGTAGGTACTGCTTCCGAATTCATTCATGTGGTTGAAGTCGGACCACGGGATGGATTGCAGAACGAAGCGACGCCGGTCCCGACGGCTGACAAGATCGCATTCGTGAACGCCTTGTCAGGGGCGGGTCTGCCCACGGTTGAAGTCACGAGCTTCGTCAATCCTGCCGCAGTGCCGCAGCTTGCGGACGCGAACGACGTCCTCGCCGGCATCGACCGTAAGCCCGGTGTGCGCTATCTGGTCCTCGTTCCCAACGAGCGTGGACTTGACCGATCCATCCAGGCCGGAGCGGACTCCATCGCCGTGTTCGCGGCGGCAACGGAAGGCTTCAGCCGGGCAAACCTCCGCGCCTCGCTTGATGACGCGTTCATCAGGTTTGAATCCGTTGCGCGCAGAGCGACCGATCTCGGCATCTACGTTCGTGGATACGTCTCGGTTGCACTGACCTGCCCGTTCGATGGGCCGGTCGAGCCTGAGACTGCGGCCAAGGTCGCCCAACGACTGTTCGACATTGGCTGCAGCGAAGTCGCGCTCGCGGACACGATTGGAACTGCCAGTCCTGGGCAGGTCGAGGAGCTACTTTCAAGTGCCCTCAGGACGATGCCGGCCAATCGCCTGGCACTCCACCTACACGACACGAGCGGTCAAGCGCTGTCGAACGTCGAAGTGGGGCTTGCGGCGGGCATACGGACATTCGACGCGGCGGCTGGGGGACTGGGAGGATGTCCGTTCGCCCCGGGTGCCCCTGGAAATCTCAGTACAGAGTCGCTCATCGATTTTCTCCACGGCGCGGGCTATGCCACTGGAGTCGATGTCAGCAAAGTGCGATCGGCGGCAGTGCGAATCAAGCGCCTGCTCGGTTACGCCGGCGTGGCTTGACTCCCGGCTGATTGGGAACGCGGATGGATGCAATCCCACCCAAGACTGGTGGAATCAGTGGGCTATTGGATCGTCGTCATCCTCATCGCGCTAGGCGGTATTCTGGTGCTGCTCGCCGCCTCATCGGTCAGAACCGATGACGGCGGATCAAGTGCCGCCCATCATCACAGCACGATCTCAAAAATCATCAGCACCCCAGCCACGACTTCCGTCGGAAGTCGCTCCTCAGATACCCGTTGTTCTCTTCATTCCTCGATCGTGGACCCAGCATTGGCGTTTTGAGATCACGCCTGAGTTCAAGGGCACTTCAACGTCCTTAACGATGGTTGAGAGCTCGATGATTGCCGAACTGGCCGCATCGATCGAGTCCAACACGAACGACCTTGGCGACTCTGTCGTCACGATCCTCTCTGTCGCAGACGACTACCTGGCCGGACATCCGCTCGATTTCGTTCTCGATCAGCTCGACCGCCTACTCGAACGACTGAGCGACCTGCCCGCGATGGCGGTCGTCGGCTCGATACCAGACGTCGTGCCAGCGCTTGACGACTACATGACCGGCGTCTCGATCTCATCGCTTTCCACCACGATTGCGGTCTGGAATCAGGCCATCGCGGATCTCGCCGGCTCATATTCCGCAGAGTACGTCGACTTGAGCACAGTGCCAGTCGAATTGCTTTCAACGGATGGAGGAGATCGCCAATCAGATGGTGTCCGTCTGCCCAGATTTAAGCGAGCTAACGGTCGCCCTGGCGCCAGCAATTTGCCGGGCTGCTGATAGGGTTCGGTCGTTTCGAGCCAATTCTTGATAGCATGAGCCGGTTTGAACTTTTGCTGATTCAACGTTGACCGGTCCTGGAGATTGCATGGACGAGCACAACCTCTCGTTTCTAAAACGCCTGCTGGATGCTCCTGGACCGTCTGGGTACGAACAGGCTCCAGCCAGGGTGTGGCGGACTGAAGCCGAAACCTTCGCCGATGAGGTCTGGGGCGATGTCCTCGGCAACTCGTTCGCCCGCCTCAAGTCCGATGGCGCACCGCGGGTCGTGATCGAGGGCCACATCGATGAGATTGGCTTTCTCATCACCCACATTGATGAAAAGGGCTATATCTGGTTCGACGGCATAGGAGGTTGGGACGACGCGGTCGTTGTCGGCCAACGGATGCGCATTGCCGGCCGTAATGGAGACGTGCGTGGCGTCGTTGGGCGCAAAGCCGCTCATCTCATCCGGACGGGACGACAAGAAAGACATCGAGCTGCGCGATCTCTGGATCGACATTGGGGCGAAAGATCGGAACGACGCCCGGCAGAGGGTTGAGGTCGGCGACCCGATCGTAGTCGACGCCAACTTCATCAGCCTCACAGATGACCTCTGCGTCTCCCGGAGCATGGACAACAGGGTTGGCGCCTACGTCGCCCTCGAAGCAGTGCGATTGCTCTCGCAGGATCGACCAAAGGCTGACATCTACGCCATGGCCCCCACACAGGAAGAGACGTCATTTGCCGGCGCGTCTACGGGTTCGTTCCAGGTGGCACCACTGGTGGCAATCGCGATCGATGTGACCCACGCCACCGACTATCCGGAAGCAAACAAGAAGTCCGATGGCGAAGTGCGGCTGGGCGGAGGACCGGTCCTCTCCCGCGGCGCCTCAGTCAATCAGAAGGTTTTTGAGGGACTGCGCGCGGCCGGGGAGCGACTGGGTCTTGATTGCCCGGTTCAGGGTTCCGGCCGGTACAGCGGCACCGATGCGGATGCGATGATCCGCTCTGGCGTCGGCATTGCCACCGGCATCGTGTCGATCCCCAATCGCTATATGCACTCTCCCAATGAAGTCGTGAGCCTGAGCGATCTGACGAATGCGGCCCGGCTGATCGCCGGGTTCGTCCGGACTATTGATGAAAACTCCGACTTTCGTCTCTAAGTCATGACCCGTCACGTTGCGGGTCAATTGAATTCGGAACAGGCTGGCAGTTCGGGCAGTAATAGGTGCCACGCCCTCCGACCCTTGTCTTGACGATCGGGGTGGAGCAGATCGAACACGGTTGGTCCTCGAGCGCATGAACCGCTGGAAACCCATCGATTGGGTAAGCGCGAGAGTGGATGATCTTCGCCCCACCTTGGGCGATGCCTTGCTCCAACGCCCATGTGATCGCCGGATGAAGACGGGAGATTTCCCCTCGGGTCACGTCCTTCGCCGGTTGCGCTGGATGGATCTTCGCCGCGTGGAGTGCCTCATCGACATAGATGTTGCCTAACCCCGCCAGGACCCCCTGATCGAGCAGGGCCTGCTTGATCGGGATCGATCGCCGCCCCAGCCGGGCAGGCGAGATCATCGATTGAAATGCCGCCGGGGCCGACAGCCTCAGGGCCGAAGGCGAACACGTCCAGCGCGGCCGCGACATCCACAGTCGGCAGCAGCCGAATCCAGCCGAACTGTCTGATATCGCTGTAATAAGCTGTTGTTCTATCGTCGAAGATGAGTGTCCAGTGCGTCGCTTTGTGTGGATACTCCGCCTTCTGGTTTCGGCACCGGGTGTCCCGCGACCTCTCGCTCACCGTTCGGAAGAACGATCGCCAGCTGACCCGCCAATTTGAAGTGGATCATCAAGCTGATGTCGCCCGATAAATCGACCACCAAGACCTTGGCCCGGCGACGGGCAGCTAAGACTGATTGTCCGACAATCGGTTCAAGTGATGGCATTGGAGAGTCACGCACCAGCTTGGCGAGTGTCAATTCTTGACTGACGATTCTCTTTCCGACGAGATGCCGCTCGACCAATCGGCGCATCGTTTCAACTTCAGGAAGCTCCGGCACCCGCCCACGTCCTCTCTCGCCATCCAGGTAATGTCACGCACAAAGTGCCGGAGCCGCACTCTGGATCTTCCTTTCCAGGGCGCGGCTCCGGCACTTATGCTTCACCGAACACGTTAGATTCGGAGATGATACGATCCGAGGACCTACGATTCGCCGACCGGCCAGTCCCGGCCGCGCATCCATCGTGCCGCTTCCCGGGCAATGTCTAGCCCCACCGCTTCGTCTCGACAGGCGTGAATCACCCGGGCCATGACATCCCAGACCGCAATATCGGATCGACGGTGGCGCGCCTCATACAGCGTCTGGCGCGGTCCAAGAAGTCGTCCATCGGCCGCATGGGCAACCCGCCAGTGGTCGCCTTCCCACGTCAACGTGACATCGGCACGACCGTATTTCCAGGTGAAGACGTGGTCGTCTCCTCCCTCACGCGTCGCCCCCAAGAAACTGCCTCCAATGGGCCTGCCGAGCTTACTGTACGGCTGCCGGTCGCCGGTCCACCAAGCCCACGATGTCAATCGTTCCGCCATTTCCGCCCCCGTCACCCCAACGCACAGCAAATAGCCCTCGGCCGAGGACCGCCAATCCGCCTGGGCCGCGTTCATGGACTCTGGTCCGCTCACGTGACGCCGAATGAGATACTCGGTGTCCCCGACAGGAAGACCAATGCCGACCTGCCGGGGCAAACAGCGAAGCTGGACGCCAGCACGCCCGGCGCCTCACTGCATACGAGGATCACGTTGCCGACGTCCAAACCAGACGGGCTTCGATTGTCCCCCCACAGAACAAACGAAACCAAAGCGACGCCTTGCCCCGGTGCGAGTACAACCAGGGTGTGTTCCAAATCCTGTCGTCTCATCGACCAGTGCCGATCGACGGATCGGCGCGAATGGAGCCAGCTCGGCGTCGCCTCTTCGAAGCGACTCTTGCGGGTCCGGCCAGTTTAGCGCAAGAGCAAACGGGTGGCCAGTACTGGTCTCCTTAGCATCGAAACGCCATAGTGGTGGAAAAACACTTGAGAAATCGCGGATTCTGCGCAAAATCGGCGCAAATGCGCCACCTTACAACACCGCGGTAATCTTCCGCGCTGACATGTAAATGTCGCCTTGCTGCAGTCCTCGGGGAGTGCAGTTGCAGATTCCGTTAAGATGTCTTTACTACAATCGAACCGTATGAGATTGCTTGGAAGAAGGACACTCGGTCCCATGAAGGCGCTCGACGTACTTCCAACATCCTGGAGATCCCAGTTGCCGGGGCAGTATGCCGGGTATCTCCTGCCGCTGGTTTGCGTCGCCGCCGCGGGAATCTTTTTGATGATCCCGGGTGCTATCGACGAGAAAATTCAGCAAGCGCTACACGGGCTGTGCGCGCAGCGCCCAAGTCACTCCTACTGGCTGGGCGACGCCCGGCTGCCCTTCGATGCCCGCATGACCGGGATCTACGGTGGAAGCTCGATAGCGCTCGCGGTTCTCACCCTGCGGGGGCGGCTCCACGCGTTCGCGAGGCCGAACTGGCCCGTTGTCGCCGTACTCGCTGGGTTTGTAATCGCCATGGCGGTTGACGGCGCGAACTCGCTCCTGCTGGACATGGGCGTCTGGTACCCGTATCAGCCGCGAAACGAGGTCCGGCTTATCACGGGATTGCTGACCGGGGTAACTCTGGCGGTGACGCTGTGCTTTCTGATCAGCGCGACATTCTGGCGGACTGGACGGCGGGACCTCGCGATCGTCGAGAACCTCAATGAAGTCGTATCTCTTGTCTTGCTTACCGTCCCGTTTGGACTCATCGTTTCGACTGGACCTGGTTGGCTATACGCTCCACTCGCTCTGTATCTCCTCAGCAGCGCCGTTATGGTGATCACCATCCTTGCCATGGTGATGGTCACGATCGCCACCCGGCGAGATGGCTCCTATCGCAGTCTCGTGGAGCTTGGCGTTCCCGCCTCCGTGGCAGTTGTTCTGGCGATCATTGCGATGGGAGCGATCGCCGGGGGCAGGTACTGGCTGGAACACACCTTCGGCGTACCGCCACTCGAGTAGACCGGACTTGCAATCGTTAGTCCCTCGGATTGATGAGATACGTGTGACTACGTGCGTTTTGCAGTCATAATTGGGTGCTGTGCTAAACTTCGAACGCCCTGTCGCCAGGCTGTCTTGCCCTCAGCGTCCCTGGTGCGTCGTGTCCGCAGCCTAGTGGTAAACAGAGATGCGCATCGTTCGCAATGTCGGTTATGTCCAGCGCCGCAAGAGGTTCGCCCGGCTATCGGCGCTCGTCGGATTTCTGCTCTTGTCCGGAACGTTTTTCGTCGCCTTGCGGCCTGGGCTGCTCCTGTTTGCCTATGCCCTCCTGTTCGGCGGTTTCATCCTGTTCAATATGGGCATGCAACAGGTCGGCAAGTGGTCGCGAACGCCCCGAAATGACCAGATGATCGACACGCAACTATCTGGGCTGAGCGAGCGTTACACGCTGATCCATTACGCCCAAGTCGGCAAGCGGGTAGTCGAGCATATGCTGGTCCATCCTGGCGGAATTGTCGTGATGACCGCCAAGGAGTTACCGGGCGAGATCACTGGCAAGAACGGCCGCTGGCGGAAGGGTGGAGGCGGTCTGCGCCGTATTTTCGGCTTCAGTGGGCCGCAGCTTGGGCAGCCGTCCGCCGAAACCCAACAGAGTATCTCAGCGGTTGAGGCCGCGCTGGCCGAAGCCCAACTCGAGGTCGACGTTACTGGCGCCATCATCTTCCTGAACCCTCGCGCTGAGCTTGACGTGACCGATCCTGATTTTCCCGCTATCTATGGCGAGGAGTTACCGCAATTCGTTCGCGACCTGCCGGAAGACGAATCTCTGCGTGCGGCGGACCGGCAGGCGCTCGTTGACCTTCTTTCCACAGGTGAACAGCTAGAAACCACGGGTGGGACGCCGACCAAGCGCCGTCCCGTGCGGAAGCGCCCCGTCCGGAAAAAGGCCGAAAAGGCCGCCTGATGGTGACTCTATGAGTATCCCGGCCAACGTCGATCCAGCTAACCTGACCTGGCCGGTCTGGGGCAATCAGTCCGCCGTGGCAACCATGTACGATGCCATCGTGCACGATCGCGTCCGTCACGCGTATTTGATCGGCGGTCCGGCCGGAGTTGGCAAGACCGCCTTTGCAATGGCATTCGTCGCCGCCCTGTGTTGCGATACTCCCCCGGTTCCCGGTCAAGCCTGTGGAAGCTGCCTCTCGTGCCGGAAAATCGCGAGAGGCGTCCACCCGGACGTGCAGACTTTCAGCCTGGCGTCCCAGGCGGCGGCATCCGAGAAATCAGGATCGAAGAACACGACGCTGACGATCGAGACCGTCCGTGAACTGTCGTCTGGAACGGCCCTACGCCCAACAGAAGGGCGATGGAAGGTCATCCTGATCGAGGATGCGGAGACCCTTCAAGAGATCGCACAGGAAGCGCTCCTGAAGACACTTGAAGAACCGCCCCGGTTCGTCGTGCTCCTCCTGCTTTGTGACGATCCTGAGCTGCTTCTGCCGACGATCCGCTCTCGATGCCAGATCGTTGACCTGCGCCGAGTGCCCCGGGCCGCGATCGTGGACGGTCTGGTCGCCCGTGGTGTCGACCCTGCCCGTGCTGAAGAAGTCGCGTCGGTCTCCGGCGGCCTACCCGGTCTTGCCAATGAGATCGCCGGCAACTCGAAGGTCCTCGCCAGGCAGCAGGAGTCTGTCAAACAGGCGCTTGACTGGATCGAAGGCAGCGGATATGACCGCCTGGTGACGGCGGTCCGCCTCGGTGATTCATTCACGAAAAAGCGGCCCGATGTCTACCAGGACCTGGAAACACTCCTCGGCGTCTGGCGGGATGCCCTGCTGATGCACGCCACCCAACTCACTCACATGACCTACCGCGGGATCGCGGAACGACTGTATGCGCTGGCAGCTGGTTGGACACTCGTGGATATCCACGCGGGCATATGCTCCGTGCAGCAATGTCTTGCGGATCTCGAAGCGAACGTCCGGCCGCGCCTGGCCCTGGAATCCATGGTGCTTCAATGGCCGATTTCCCGCTCCACCCAATAGGTCCCGCATCCGGAGCAGGCGAACCGATGCGTCAAGACGACGCACTCTCGTTTCCCCGCTCCTCCCGCGACGCTCGACGAAGCTCGCTCCCGCGCTCGAGACCGCTTCAAGCAGCGACTGCAAAATGGTGAACCAGTCGGCGGCTGTGATTGCCACACCGAAGGGCAGCAAGCTCAGATCAAGCCGCACGAGCCCGCGGCGAAAGTCGTTGGTGTCCGCTTTCGCGACTCAGGGCGGACCTACTACTTCAACGCGAACGGCTACGAGCTGACAACAGGGTCCTGGGTCGTCGTCGAAACCGGCCGTGGCCACGAGGCCGGCCGCGTCATCATCGCGCCGCATCAAATCCGCCTCAATCAGCTCCAGGGCGAGATAAAACCGGTGCTCCGCCGGTTGACCGATGACGACATCGCTCATATGGAATCGCTCAAGCGCGAGTCAGCGGTTGCCGTCAAGACGTTCGGGCGCAAGATCCGCGAGCACGGACTCCCGATGAAGCCGATCAGCGCCGAGTACTCGTTCGATGGTTCCCACCTCACACTGAACTATTCGTCGCAGGATCGCGTCGAACCGCGATCACTCGCCATTGACCTGGCCAACTATTTCAACTGCCGAGTCGAGCTGAAGCAGGTTGGACCGCGCGATGAAGCCCGTCTCCTGGGAGGCATGGGTCGGTGCGGCCGCACGCTATGCTGCTCATCCTGGCTGCCTGTCTTTCCCGAGATCTCGATGGGAATGGCCAAGACGCAGGACCTCTCCCTGAACCCAACGAAGGTCTCGGGCGTCTGCGGACGCCTGCTCTGCTGCCTCTCGTATGAAAACGAGCAGTACAAGCAGATGAAGGCCGTCCTCCCCCGGCTTGGGCAAACGATCGAGACACCTCAGGGTCCAGGGCTGGTCGTATCGCTTCAGGTGCTCAAGGAACTTGTGACGGTTCGGCTGGCCAGCCCCGGCGCAAATCAGGAGATGGTGTTCTCCAGCGCCGATCTGGGATTTGGTAATGCTTCAGCGCCTGCCCAGGCGTCGGTCCCCGTCGAGAAACCGGTCGACGAACTGCTGAATACGGCCACTTCGGCCAGCGATGCCGTTCAGCAGAACGGGACCGAGCCCGCTGCTGTCGTCGAACAGTTTGACGGCGAAGAGGAGAACGCCGGCGAAGTCCAGGAATCTGGAGGTCCGCCGTCGTCCTCTCGTCGGCGCCGCCGTCGGCGCCGGGGCGGTCCCGCGAATCGCCCCGCGGGCGGAGGCGAGTCATCCTAGGCCCGACCTGACGCTTTGGGGAGCGATCGATGGCGCTGTATCTCGTCGTACATTCACCAGTCGATCCTGACGACAGCACCGTTTTCCCCCTTCACGTCTGCTCGACATGGCCACCGATCTGGGCTCCGGAGCGGCGTCGCCGCGCTGGATCAAAGCCTGGTCGCCCGATATGAACGACGACCGCATCTTCACGCTTTGGGAGGCGGAAGACGCCGCCGAGATCGGCGCGGCCCTGGATCGATATGGGTTCCTGTCACACATGGCCGCTCGACCACTGCGGGTTCAGGAGTGGGGGCCTGACGACGTGATCGCCGCTCAGGGCTCTATTTAGCAGCTGGTGTCCTGAACAACTGACTAGGTCCGGAACCGCGCCACGGTTGGTAGAATAGTCCATGGCGAGCAGAGTTCCGGTGCAAGTCGGCCCTGGCTAGAAGCCGCTTCAAAGTCGCGGCGCTCGCATTCCGACACTCCGGCTGTCCAGATGGAACGTGATTGGGAGGGCTTTCAGCTCATGGTGGCTCATGCCGCAGTCGGCAAACCACAGAAGCGACAGGATGCACCGCAGAAGCTGACGGGACAGGAGCGGTTCACCGCCGACCTACAGCTTCACGGCTTGTTGCACGCACGCCTCGTCGGAAGTGCATACGCGCACGCGCGCATCAACGGGGTCGACAAGAGCGCTGCCCTGGCTATTCCGGGCGTCGTGGCGGTCCTCACCGCCGCTGACTTGCCAATCGCCAAGGATCAGCACGGCGCTCCGGTCGACAAGCCGCTGGCTTCCGATGAAGCCACCTACGCGGGACAACCGGTCGCTATCGTCCTCGCGGAAACACAGGCGGCAGCGGAGGATGGCGCCAACGCCGTCGAAATCGACGCCGAGCCGTTGGACGTGCTCGTCGATCTGGTTGAAGCGATGGCCCATGATGCGATCCATGTCAACTCCGCCGGCGGAGTCATGAACGAGGAAGAGGCGGCGATGCACAACGCCGACGCCGCTGGTGCAGCGGACGGCGACGCCGAAGCCCGTCACCATAACGTCTCCAATACCGTCAACTTCACCCGGGGCGACATCGCCGCCGGGTTCACCGAGGCGGACAAGATCGTTGAGCTGACGTTCCGCAGCAACGCGGTCCATCAGGGCTACATCGAGCCGCAAACAGCCCTGGTCGCCGCGGATGCCTTTGGCAAGCTGACGATCTACACCAGCACCCAGGGCGCGTTCTACTGCCGCCAGCGGGTGGCATCCGTCCTCGGGCTCGAGATGCACGACATCAACGTCGTGCCGATGCCGGTCGGCGGCGGGTTCGGCGGCAAGTTCGTGCTGATCGAGCCGATGGTGGCCGCCGCGGCGATGGCGGTCAAGCGCCCGGTCTTGCTGCAGTACCACCGCATCGAGGACTTCCTCGCCGCCAACCCGGCCCCGGCATCGGAGATCACAGTTAAGCTCGGCGCCAAGGCCGACGGCACCATCACCGCGATGCAGGGCCACCTGCTCTTCGCGACGGGCTCGGTTCCTGGCTCCCCGCTTCAGATTGCGGCGATCCTGCTCGGTGGCTACTACAACTTCACAAACTTTGAGATCACCGGCGAAGAGGTCTTGACCAACCGGCCGAAGTCGGGAGCGTATCGCGCACCCGGCGCGCAGCAAGCGTCGCACGCAATCGAAGGCGCGATGGACGAACTTGCCCGCGAGCTCGGCATCGACGGCCTAACGCTGCGGATCAAGAATGCCGTCGAAGCGGGCGACCTTCGTCCGACCGGAGGTACGTGGCCCCGGATCGGGTTGAAGGAGAGCCTGGAAGCGTTGGCCCAGCATCCGCGCTGGATCAATCGCGAAGAGACCCGCAAGTCGGGCAAAGGCGTCGGCATCGCGGTCGGCGGCTGGCCGGGTGGAGTCGAACCAGCCTCGGCGACCTGCCGCCTCGACGCCGATGGCAAGCTCACGGTCGTGCTCGGCTCTGTCGACCTCAATGGCACCAATACCTCCTTCGCCATGATGGCGGCCGAGGTCTTTGGCATGGACTCAGACGACGTCAAGGTCGTGACCGGCAACACTGACACGGCTCCGTGGTCGGGCGGCACCGGCGGCTCCAAGATCACCTACACGGTCGGACCTGCCGTGGTGAAAGCCGCCGAGAGCGCCCGCCAGCAGCTGCTCAGCATCGCGGCCCAGCATCTCGAAGCGGCACTTGAAGACCTGGAAATCGTCAATGGCATGGTCCAGGTCAAGGGTGTTCCCGGTTCTGGGGTCAGCCTGAAGGAGATTGCCGGCAAGGCCGGCAGCGGCGGCTACGAACCAGTCTTCGGCAGCGGCGCGAGCGCCATCACCGAGAGCGCTCCGGGCTTCGCCGTTCACCTCGCCGAGGTTGAGGTCGATGAGCTCACCGGTGTGACGAAGGTCACGGGCTACGTCGCTGTCCAGGATGTCGGGTTCGCGATCAATCCGGCCGCGGTCGAGGGTCAGATCCACGGCGGCGTTGCCCAGGGCATCGGCTGGGCGCTGTACGAAGGCATGACCTACGACGAGGATGGCCAGCTCCTCAACGCGACCTTCCAGGACTACGCGATGCCCACGTTCGAGATGATCCCGAACATGGAAGTCGTAATGGTCCAGGTAGCGTCGGAGCATGGTCCGTTCGGGGCCAAGGGCGTCGGCGAGCCGCCGGCGATCCCGGGTGCGGGTGCGGTCGCGAACGCCGTCCGCGACGCGACCGGAGTTCGGATCACTGAGATCCCGCTCCTACCGGAGGTAGTCATCCGGGGGCTGTGGCAGTCCAACAGCAACCCCCAGGCAAACGGCCACTAAAGTCGTACGATACATAGCCGAGCGGCCGACTGGGATCCCGGTCGGCCGCTCGGCATTTTCAGAGAACCTGATGTTAGTCCTTGTTCATCATGGTCCGAATGCGCCGGTAGATCGCTGTGATGCCAAGCAAGTAACACAGCCCCAGCAGGTACGATGCGAGGACGTCGGTGAACCAGTGGTGGCCCAGGTAGATCCTGCTCGGGCCGACGAGCGCAAGTAGCGACACCAGCCCACCAACGATGGCATTGCGCAGAAGTCCAGGGCGCAGGCGCGTTCCGGCGAGATAGGCCAGAAACCCATAGACGCCCATGTAGTTGAGCACATGGCCACTGGGGAAGCTTGATCCGCCGATTCGAGCCGCGGCCACCGCCACCTGCGACTGTTGTGGGCGCGGTCGTTGCATGATCCGCTTGAAGGTGGCCGAAATCCCTCCAGTGCCCCAGGCAAGTATCTGAAATAGCCCGGAAAGCGGATGCCCACTCAACGCGATGGATGCCGCGATGAGCGGCGGAATCGTGCGGCTCTGCGGCGGGAATCCAGGCCATGAGACGGCGTGCATCACCGCCCGCAGGACCGGGTGCCGCTGTTGCTGGAACTTCATCGTAATGGCCAGGTCGGCGGCGGCGCTGCGATTTGTGCGCACCAACCCGAACAGGACAGCAAAGATCGCCATCGCCACCGCAGCGATCCCAAATGCCGTGCGCTCGCGATCGGTGACTAACACTCTGATGTCGTCTACTCACTGCCCATCAGTCCTCACACCCATTCATCCCTCGCCTAAAACAGTCGCTTCGCCAGTCCAAGGATTCCTTGCTTCCATGGTACCCGGTGAGATATCCCAGTCCGGGCCAGGTACTCATCCCGATGTTCCTTGTACCAGGCGAAGTTGCGCAAGAGCGCATCTTGATTCGAGTACTTCGGCGTCCAATTGAGTCGCCGTTGGACACGGTCCGTCGACACGAACGAATCCTTGGAGGCCGTCTCGTAGACCCATTTGTACAGCGGTGAGATCCCCATTCGCTCTAGCACTCTGAGCGTCCAGATGACCGGCATAGACGGCAACCCGACGATCTGCTTGCCGTGTCCGGCGGCGTCGAGGACCGCCTGGTAGTCCTCGCGCATCGTCTGAAATTCCGTTGCGCCGACATTGAATGTGTCGTTGACGACCCCGGCCGGCAAGGTGAGACAGCGGTAGATCGCATCGCACAGGTCTTCGACGTCGAGCAACTGGTAGCGGTTGTTCCCCCGCCCGATCATCGGGAATCTCCGGCCCTCGAGTGCCCAGTCGTACAGAAGCGTAAAGACGCCGAGGCGCTCCGGGCCGACAAACGATTTTGGCCGCAGGATCGGGACGATCAACCCTCTGGCCCGGAACTCCAGCGCGATCATCTCCGCCTGGATCTTTGCCTGGCCGTACGGACCCACTCCGTCAAGGCGATCGTCTTCCACCAGCGGGTGATGATCGGGGATGCCGTAGACCGCCGTCGATGATATGTGGACTACCCGGGCAACTCCTACCTCAAGTGCCGCCTCCAGGACGTTCCGCGTGCCGTCGACATCGGTTGAATAAATGTCCTCGGGCGAGTAGAGGGGCAGGGCGGCTGCGCAATGGACCACGGCGTCCACACCGGACATTGCGTGCTTGACGGCCGCCACGTCGCGGATATCGCCGGTGATCGCCTCAACCGAGTCTTTGACGTCTGGGTAGTCAAATGGGACCAGATCCAGAGACACAACGGCGATGCCGCGCTTCAGCAAGAAGCGGCAGAGGTTGATCCCCAAAAAGCCGGACCCACCGGTGATGAGTACGCGAGTGAGGGGCGTCGCCTGTCCACCCCAGACGGAACCGGTCGAATCCGGGTCGTCGCTCGCCGGTGCACTGTTCAACGTCATGCGAATGGGTCTCCTAGGCGAGCTGGACTCGGCCCAGTCGCGATGCCATCACGTTGACCGGCGCTGGCCGACGCGCTGATCTTGCGGCTGATGAGGGCAAGGGCGGCGAATCCGATGAGGACGGCGAACCAGAGCGTGGCAAAGCGGATGATCAGCGTGGCCGCCGTCGCTACGGCGCGACTCATCCCGTCGTCCTCTAACAGGATGAGCAGCATCCCGGCAACGCTCGCCTCCGCCACCCCCAGACCACCCGGCAGCATCGAGATTGCGCCAAACACCGACGACACCGCCAGCACGAATGTCGCGACTAGCAGCAGGCGCCAGGTCGCATCGAACCCAAGGCCCCAGAGCACCAGGAAGAACGCCACGCACTCGCCGAACCAGGAAATAATGCCGAGGACAACCATCCCGACGACCAGCCAGGGGCGGAACAAGACGTTGGAGGCGCTGAAGAATCCGCTGAGGTGCTCGACGAACCCTCCGACCAGCGGAAGCCCGGCGGTACGCTCCATCACCGCGGCGGTCAGGGCCGGGCGTTGCAGAACGACGATGACCACAACGGCCAGCACGAACGCCACGGCCAGCAATGGGCGGCCATAGTTGAACTTAAGCAGTTCCACGGCCGCCAGAGAGAGCAGTGCCAGACCGTCGGTGATCCGCTCCGCGGCGATGATCGCGGTCGTCTTCGGGACAGGTGCGCCCGTTTGCCGCCGCATCAGGATGGCCTTGATCAGCTCACCGACTTTTCCAGGAGTGACGGACATGCTGAACGCCGACAGGTAGATACAGAGGCTATCCCACCGCCCCGGTCGGGGTAGGGAAAGCACGCGCAGATAGATTTCCCATTTGACCCAGCGCAGCCCGTAGTTGAAGCAGGTCAGCAGCAATATCGGCGCTGCCAGCCACCACTTGAAGTTCCGAAAGGCATCGCCCAGGTCCCGCACATCACCAAAGAGCGCCAACGCGCTGGCAACGAGCACCGCAAAGACGATCCCGATGATGAGTTTGCGGAAATAGCGCTCCAACCCAAGGGGCTCGAGCGGTTGGCCCGCATCGGTAACGTCCGTATTCGCCTGCGACCCGCTCGGACCTGACATCCCCAACCTTCGGCGCGTTCACAATAGCTGCTACTTGGCAGTTCGCGCCTCCGCGCTGGGAATAGTACCTGTCCAGAGGTCGTGGGCATTACCAGCAGGTCATCGAATCCAGGAAGAGCTGCCGCAAGTCATCATCCGAGGCGGGACGCGGCGAGAGCTTGGTCACGCGATGCTGCGGAACGGTCCCAGCAACGAGCTTGTCGAGTTGTTCCTCGCCGATACCGACAGCCCGTATGCCGTTTGGCATCCCAGTTTCACGCATGATCGTCACCAATCGATCGGCCAGCACCGTACCCGCGTCCTCCTCTTTCGCCCCGGCGGTGTCGGCCCCGAGCAGGCGGGCTGCCTCCAGGTGGCGGCGGGGATCAGCCTGAGCGGTAAAGCGGAAGACCGCCGGGGCAGTCAGGATGACCGACATGCCGTGGGGCACGATTGGATGATCCACGGGGTAGCCATCGGGAACAAAGCCACGAGCCAGGCCCGAGATCGGATACGACATGCCGTGGGGCAGATGGACACCGGCGTTGCCGAAACCGATTCCGGCGAACGCAGCGGCGAGCATCATCTGACCACGTGCGTCATCGTCGTCAGGATTCTGGATTGCGCGGACAAGACTTGACGCGACCATCTCCATCGCTCGAGCTGACCACACATCACTGATTGGGTTTGCACCTTGATAGGAAGGGCGCTGGGCCAATGTGTCGGCCGCAGGCCGCTTGCTGTAGGGCAAGGCGGTGTACGACTCGATCGCGTGGCTGAGGACATCAAGGCCTGAGCAGGCCGCCACCATCGGCGGCAAGGTCCGAGTATTGTCCGGGTCGATGATTCCAAGCGAGGGCCGCAATGCACGATGAGCGATGGCTGTCTTGGCGCCGAGTGACTTCAAGTCAAGTACTGCAACCCCAGTCGTCTCGCTGCCCGTTCCCGCCGTCGTGGGCACCGCGATTAGCGGCTTGAGCGGGCCTGGGACCGGGCGTGCTTCCCCAATCGGGGCATTGATGTATGTCAGCAGATCAGCGGGATATGTCGCGTAGAGGTTGGCCGCCTTCGCCGTGTCGATCACCGATCCCCCGCCCACGGCCACGTACCCGTCATATGCCCCGCTGGTCGCCGCGGCAATCGCCCGCAAGAACGACGCGTCGGTTGGTTCCACTTCGACGTCATCAAAGACATCGAATTGAACGTCGTAGGCCGCCAGCGAGGCCGTGGCCGTGGCTACAATCTCACTCTGACTCAAGCGCGGATCAGTGACGAGCAGGACACGCTTGCATCCGAGTCGAACGGCGTCGAAACCTACTTCGCGGGTCGCGCCGGCCCCGTACTTGATACTGGAACTCTCCATCGTGAAGACCGACTCTGCAGCCACACTTCATCTCCTCGCGGTAATGTTCGTTGTCAACTGAACGGGAAGAACCGGCCATTGCTTGAATATAGTTGCCGCTGCCGAAGAGAGAGCCTCATCCGCCGGTGCCATCAGTTTCACGCACCTCGTCGACACGCCAGGCATTGTTATCCTGCGCAAAAATGACGGTGACGGTGCCGGTCTTTTCTGCCACGACCGAGAAGGGTGACGCGGTCGGAATCGTCACGAGCGCAGAGACCCGATCGTCGCTCAGCAGTCGAACGTCCGTAACCCTGGGCATGGCGTCCGTTCGTGACGCCTGCGCCCGCGCGCGGGCTGTCAGAATCGTGCTGTTGAAGAGCGCAGGTTGACGTACCGCACTTGCGCGAACGAAGTCGTCGGAAAAATAGGCCCAGACGCTGAGTAAGTCCCCGGCATTCCCGCAGGCGACAATCTCGCGGACCGTGCGCTGGATCTGCCCAACGATCGCCGCCGTCGCCGGCCGATCGGATTCTGCCGCGGTCGCCGTCGGTCTCACAGTCGCTGTTGCCTGCTCCGCGGCGTCCGCAGAGGCTGGAGTCAGAGCAGTTGTTGTCACAACACCGTTTTGCTCCTGTGGAGTCGACTCACTTGTCACCGGAGACTCCACCAATGCGAGCATGGCTGCAACGGTTCTTGGTTCAACGTCACACAGTTCAGGATCTGGGATATCAAGGCGTGTCACCGGCGTTGGCGTGGGGAGTGCGGGCTCCAGCGGTTGGGTTGCAATCGATATGGCTCCGCCCAAACGCCCTTCCGGCGTGGGCAACCCGTCCTGGGCCACCGTGTGCACCGCACGCAGGAACACGAGTAGCGCCAGAGTTCCGAACATGACGACTACAAACATGCCCACCGCCGAGAGCCGTCGACGGCGCTTTCGATGTCCGGTTAGCACAGTCTTTCCATCACGATCCCAATGCAACGTTCAAGCAACATAGCGTGGACTGACCACCACGACCGAATGTCGCAGCCACTCCACGTAGGCTCAGAGCATCCTATCATCCCTGACGGCGGGCATCGGCGCTCCAAGTGGATGTGATGGCAACTTTCGCGGGAGGACAGATGGATAACATTCGCTACGGATTCTATATGCGACCCAGCGCGGAGATGTGCCGCGCCCAGGCCGAGGTCCACGATCTCCTGGCCCGGCAATACACCCTCCGCGTCGCCGGGCGATTCATGCCCCACGCGACCATTAAGGGCTTCTTCCGTTCAGATGCTGAGGTTACGGAGTTGGTCGCCGCAATGGATGCGAATCTCTCTGACAAGAAGCCAATTCAGATTTCGAACGGCGGGCCGATCGCCTTTGGCACATCGGCGATCGTGATCAACATCCATCACGACGAACTCGGAGAGACGAACCAGACGTTGCAGACGTTCCATGAGTCCGCCATCGAAACGTTACTCCCATTCGTCCACCCGGACTGCAACTTCACCCCTGGTGAATGGCTTGGTCCGATGTTTCACGCCCATCTGACCCTGGCAATGGCTGACGTGAAAGCTCAATTCTCTGCCGAAGTGTTGGACTTTGTCCGCGACCTCGCTCCGATAGGGCCAGCGCAGTTCATTGCCGACACGTTCCAGCTGTTTGCCTTCACGAGCCCGAAATGGTCTGGCGATTGGTGGACCGAATTCGACTGGGAGTTGCTCCACTCCTGGCGGCTTGGCGAAAATTCGCCGAGTCAGTAGCTGAATCAATCAAAGGAGATGCACGGATCAGCGCTACTTTGTTCATTGCAGTTTTCTCTGTTTGAGGAGTACGATCCCGCCATGGACCTGACATCAGCGCCAATCGGCATGTTTGATTCTGGACTTGGTGGACTCAGCGTTCTTCGCGATGTCAGATCCCTCCTTCCTGCTGAAGACATCATCTATGTGGCCGACAGCGCCTGGTGCCCCTATGGGGTCCGACCCGAACGGGAAATCCGGGCACGCTCGATTGCGGTCTCACAGCAGATCGTCGCGTCAGGAGCCAAGATCCTGATCGTCGCCTGTAACACAGCCACCTCGGTGGCATTGGCTGCGCTCCGCGCTCGTCTGCCAATTCCCGTGGTCGGGGTGGTCCCGGCGGTGAAACCCGCTGCCGGTCAAAGCCAGAACAAGCGGATCGGCGTTCTGGCGACGCCTCGAACCGTTGCCGGTGAACGGTTGGAAGCACTCATTCGCGAGTTCGCCAACGACGTCGAAGTCCACGTCCAGGCGGCGCCCGGGCTGGCTGACCTCGTCGAAGCCGGACAACTCGCGGGCCAACGGTCGAAGGAGCAGTGGCGACCTTCGTTCGCCCACTTGCCCGCCATGGCGTAGATACGATTGTCCTGGGCTGCACGCACTACCCGTTCTTACGCGATCCCATCCAGAAGGTGGCAGGCTCGAAAGTCGCGATCATCGACAGTGGGGTCGCTGTTGCGCGCCGAACCGAGGACCTACTCCGCCAGCTTGGACAATTGCGCGACGGGACCGAACGGGGCAGCGTAACCGTCCTCACTAGCGGTGAACTCTGCCCATGTCGGCGTCACCGCCTCTCGACTACTGGGCGAGCTAATCGAAGCCGGTCAACTGGGCGTTTAGACCTTCGTTTCCAGGTCAAATGACCAACATGACTGGGGCCGCCCAATTGGGCGGCCCCGTCCAGGGCAATCTGGAATCTCTTTTCAGCAACAGAGAGGTCGCTAACCCTTGACCGCTCCGGCGGTGAGGCCACCAAGAATCCGCCGCTGGAAGATCATGACCAGAGCTACCAACGGAACCGTTACCACGACTGACGCTGCCATGATGCTGCCCCAGGGCTCGTCGTACTGAGTATTGCCGGAAAAGCTTGCAATCGCAGGTTGCACGGTACGAGCCTGATAGTCCTGAGTCGTAAAGGTTAGTGCGAACAGAAACTCATTCCATGCCGCGATGAACGCGAGCAATCCAGTGGTGATGAGTCCGGGCAGTGCAAGCGGCAAGAGAATCTTGTAGAACGCCTGGAACGGAGTGGACCCATCCACCAGGGCCGATTCTTCCAGTTCTCCTGGCATAGCCCTAAAGAAGTTCGCGAGCACCCAGACGGTGAACGGCAAGGTGAAGGTCAAGTATGTGATGACAAAGCAGGGATCGTGTTGTACAGGTTAGGACCCATCGGATCATTTGAAGAGCGAGCCCAGGATGGCGATGGACGGAAACATAGTCATCGCAAGAATGATGTACAGGCTCGCGGTCCGACCTCTGAATTTCATTCGCCCCATCGCATAGGCGGCGAATGAGCCTAGCGTAAGAGCGACGATTACTGTCCCGACTGAAACGATCGCCGAATTCAGCAGTGCCCGTACGAAATCACCGTTCTCGAAAACGTACTCAAGATTCCCCCAGTAGATCTTGTCTGGCCAGTAGCTGACAACGTCGCCATGTCGGCGCCGGCCGGATCGCGGAGCGATCGCCCAATAGAACGGGAAGATGGTGTAGAGCAAGATCCCGGCGACAAGCATCCAAAACAGAGACGCGGTTACACGTATTGGCCGAAAATTTGCCCTTGAGCTGTAAGTTGCGTTGACGGCGGGTGACGTGCCCGCTCGGCGGTAATGCTGGCCATGTTAAGCCTCCTCGACCTTCGCACAAGTCTCGTGTAGATGAAGACGAGGAACCGCGATGCATAAGAAGATGAAGACACTTGCGGCCGATGTTCGACCGAGTCGGTCGCCGTTCGATTAGCTGTTGCTGGGCATAGATCGCAAGCGACTGCGTGTCCAATGCCGCGCCCTTCATGACGAAGATAACGTCGAAGACGCGGAAAGCATCCAGCGTCCGGAAAATGAGAGCGACCAACAGAGCGGGGCGGAGTAGCGGCAGCGTCATCTGCCAGAACTGCTGGAATTCGCTGGCCCCATCTAACGGTCGCTGCCTCATAGATGTCGCTCGGAATGATCTGAAGCCCTGCCAAGATCAACAGAGGCCATAAACGGTGTGGTTTTCCAGACGTCGACCGCGACCAATGCTCGCCAGGGACGTCCCGTGGGGTCTGAGAGAACTCGAGGTTCGAGGCGACGGGAACGAAGCGGCGATGTCATCACCGACAAACGGGATCCAAGTCGAACAAGTCGCGGGAGTTTGACGCCCAAAGAGATCGTTGATGACACCATAGATCGGCACGGTACATGTAACTCCCAAAGCCGGGACGAAACGACGGTCGGGATAGCCCACGGAACGAGATATCGCGGTCCTCAACAATCCGCGACCTTGGAAGCTGTGAGTTAGATAATTAGGGCAATAATGACGCCGAGGATCGATTTCAAGCAGCAACTGAACTCACGGTGAACACAATGGTGTTGCGGAAGGCCTGAATGAATTCATCGCTATTGAGCAAAAACTTCGTAATTGTGCGAGTCCGATGTAGCACTCGCCACCGCGAGGCTCGCTGGCGAGCCGGGTGTTGGTGAAGCTAAGCCTGAACAGATTGCGCAAGCGGATAAAAGGCGACGATCGCGACCACGAAGACACTTGGCGCAACCAGCATCCAGGCGAGCCGTTCTCGCGCGCTTCGCCCATGAACTTTGCGGTGCGTCGATGAGCGACCTTGATCGTTCGCGTGGCGGTTTGCCGCCACTGGATGCGCCGGCAACTTGCTCAGTCATACGGCCCAAGCCTTTGCCGTCAGGAGCAGGCGGCAACGATCGATACGCCGGCGCTCCGATTCGGGATAGGGAAGCGACCGGGGCAACACTGCTCGGCGCCTTCGTTTGATGGCTACTCGCCTTCGAGGGAAGCGGTGATCTGCTACTCCATCGAGGCAACAGCATCCGCGGCAGATTGAGCTGCCAGTGAGAACCGCATTGAGTTGCTGGGAAGTAGATCGAGGAGATCTCGTGGATAGAGGTCGCCGGCGACGCTCGAGGGCCGGGCAACGGCGCCACCCTGGAAGACATCCTTCAAGCGCGGAATGAACTCGCTGGCCTGCGGCCACGCCCGGATCGTCGTAGACGGAGGCGATTGTCGGCAAGTGCGATGCGCTCGATCGCAAAGCGTCGTCTGAATCTCTGGGCTGCACATGAAGCTGAACGAGCTCGATTGCCGCTTCCTGCTTGGTGTGAGTACTTGGAGACCATCAACTGCCAGCCGCCGAGGGTATCGGCGTTGCGGGCACCTTCACCGGTCGCCGCTGGAAGCGGCGAGACGTCGATCAATCCTGGCGATCTTGAGTTGCCGGAGTCTTGGCTGGCGGACCATGCGTACGGCCAGTTGCGCATGAAAGCGGCGTTGCCCGCGATCCAGACGTTGAGCGGAGTAGGCCTCCTGAAGGTCGTGACATCCTGCGGCGCGATAGTGCCGACCCAAACCGGTCGCCATGTCGAACGCGGCGATGGCCTGCGGATTGTTTATGCTCACAGTGCCGTCCGGCTCGATGATCGAACCGCCGCCATTGGAGATACTGCCATTCGAGGCCGTTGCAGGTCAGCCCTTCGTAGGCGTTGCCTTGGAAGACGAACCCAAAGAAGTTTCGTTTGGGCGGCTCGCTCACCGTCCTGAATCGGTTTGAGCGAGGTGGTAGAGCTCATCCCAGGTCGTAGGCGGCTGCAGCCCGTATTTCTCCAGAAGGTACGGTTCGGGAGTAAGATCAAGCCTGCGTCGGTGAACCATGGAATGCCGACCAGTGCACCGTCGACGGTATTATTCTCAACGAGGGCCTGGAAGTGCTGAGCAGCGAGATCTGCCAGTGACTCGACTGAGGTCAAAGGCGTGAGCAGCAACGACACCAGGCCAGATGACGTCGATCTGATAGACATCGGTATCATTGGATTGGGCGGCCCATTGTTGGCGATATGCCTGGAGGCGAGCATCGGCGGTTTGCTCGCCTTGGATGAACTCGGCGGTGATTCCGGTTACTTCGGTGAATTTGGCAAGGGCTGCCTCAAGGAATGGGAGATCGGGATCCGTGGAATTGGATAGAACGGCTTGGATCGATTGCCCGCTAAGATCTGTACGGAAACCCTGGGGAACGACGAGGGTTGAGCCAAGTGCGAAGGTGGCGGGGGTGGAGTCCTGGGCGAACGCCCCTGAGGCGGTGGCTTGGGAAAGGGCCGCGAAGGCGATGCCTGAGAGTCCGACGCCAGCGGCACCGCGAAGGAGATCTCGGCGGGAGATGGCCCCGCGCATGAAAGTCACTCAGCAAGCTGCCAACTATCCGGTTCTGATCAGTTGGACTGCACGGTTTCTCCTCCTGTGGAAACGGACAGACTGAACGTCCGTGTTCAGCACGCCTTGTGTACCTGCATCGACCTGGATTTTCCGGGATTGCACCCTCTATAGAATACCTCCTCATGCAGGGTCGGCTCCGGACCCGGCCGCAGGCAGGTAAGGCTACACGTATAACATATTGTGGGCAGATATGGTCAAGCAAATGTGGCGTCCCACACACCATTTTTCAGGCAAACCGGGAGCCTTGTCGGGAAATCAGTCATAATGCACAGCATAGGTCTTCGCGCTATCGCATCCCCCGCACAACACCCATCAGGTCGTTCACCCTGTCTGAATCGACTCGGTTCCAAGTGACCCCGTCGACTTTGAGGCTTGACCCAACAATCGCTCCATCAGCATGCTGCAAGAGCGCTGATGCATTGCCGACCTTCAGACCGGTATTGACGAGAATGGGCACGCCCGAACCGCGGATCGCGGCAGCGACCTGGCCCAAAATTGAATCGTCGATCGCCTGGGAGGTGATCGGCCCCGAAACACAGATGGCATCGGGACTCGACGAGAAGACGACCGATCGAGCAACTTCCGGCACTGGACGCGGAGCAAGAGGGGCGGCAAACTCGGCGTTGATGTTGTAGATGAGTCGGACATCGTCCGCCCCGATCTCTCGCCGATAGCGATGAGCGTCTCCCGCCGAGCGGACCCACAAGCCAAAGTCGCCAGCAAAAGCTCCGGTGAAGATCTCACGCGCAAATACTGCGCCCGTTGCCTTGGCGACGGCAATCGTCGCCCGGGGATCCCAGAGCACGTTCACCCCAAACGGAACTGAGAGCTCCGCTCGGGTCGATGCGATGACGTCTGCCATGGCTGCGACAGATGCGGCATCCGCGTCCAGCCGATACGGCCTATCATTTTCGTTGCAATACATCACCGCGTCGATGCCGCCTGCCTGAAGTGCCTCGATGTCACGGCGTACCCAGTCGCGAATGGCGTTCATGCCACCAGCCGCACCGTACAGCGGAGTCCCTGGCAGAGCGGGGAGATGGACCATCCCAATGATCGGCTTCGTGACCCCGGTCAGTTCAGAGAGCCAATTGGCGCTAGTTTCCATTCCCAACCACTTCCTCCGAAAATCGAACCGCGCCGGTTGCGAATCCCTGAAGTACCAGGGTATCGCAGCCGGCGCGCGTTTGGTTGTCGGGACCAAAAACAAGCAGTGAACTACTGGTAGCAGACCCAATTTGGCGAGGGGTCGAGCGCCAGAACCTCGGCCGCGGACATCAAGGGCTCGTCGAATGGGTAGAAAAGTTTGATCCCGAAGTACTCGATGGGCTCTTGCGTAATGACGACCTCGTACGTCGCCATCTTCGTCTCCGGATCCCCGTGTCCGTCCATGTCGATCACCAATTGGACACCGGGTACAGGAGCGAGCTCCTCTTTGTTCTCGATCATCGTGTAATAGAACTGGTGCACGACGAGGACCTTAGGTGGCAGACCGAACTCGGCGCAGCGGTCTACCAATCGATGCTGAGCGGACGTGATCTCCGCAGCGGATAGGGTGCCAAACACGTCCTGACCTGGGACCTCGCCGGGAGGCACCCTGAACTCTGGATCGAGGGCGAGGTGGACGTGTTCATTCCCGATCCACTCGTCAAACGCGTCGAGCTCATCCTCAAATGGATGCAAGCCGAACTGATAGTCCAGGAAGAGCAGCATGCCATGAGCGGCGGTGTAGTCGACGTATTGCTGTACGAGGTCGGAGTCGGTGTAATCGAGATACATCCCGTCCGAACCGGCCTCTCCCTGGGCGACCGACGCGATCACCTCCAGCCCGATCACCACCGGCCGGCTCGGATCGGCGGCCTGGTATTCAGCGGCTTGTATCTTCGAGCGCCTCCCGCAGGCCATCCAGATCGTCGTTGACTCCGTATTCGCCAAGAATGCCCATGTTTGGGTTCGTCGGAAAGCCGTAGTAGGTCAGAATTCGATTCGCCGGCAGGAGACCGTCTCCGCTAACCTGCTGGAACCGTTCCTGGCGAGGGCCGTCTACCGGGATGATGGTTGTGCCGTCACCCACGATCTCAGCTTCGTTTGCGCCCACATCTTGCCGGATACCAAAAGACATGCCCGCGGACGCCGCGCCCGCCTGTACGATCGCCCGCCGTGTCAGTCCACGGCCACTCTGCTCGACATCAACAATGGGTTGATCACTGACTTCACCAGGAATACTCCCTACCGATCACGTCGAGGCCGGGTTCCGGCAACAAATGCGCGGCCCCATCAGCCATAACGCCTCGATCGGTGGTGCAGTTACTGGTAGATAATCAGGTCCGGCACCGGATCGAGACTAACTATTTCGCGGGCGGTGAGCAGCGGGATATCCTGATCATAGAACAATTTGACGCCGCTGTAATCGAGTGGTTGACTCGAGATCACTGCTCCGTATGTTTCAAGTTTGGTGCTGGGCGGACCATGTCCGTCCATGACGATCACCAATTGCACACCCGGTACGGTCGCGATGTTCTCCTTGTTCTGGATCATCGACGGCAAGAACTGATGCACGACCAGGACCTTAGGAGGAATGCCGAGACCTGTGGTCAATTCGACAAGATACTGCTGGGCATGGAGCACATCGGCGTCAGTGATTGAGCCGATATGATCCCCTGGTACCTCCCCCTCCGCTATCGCGAACTCCGGGTCGAGAGCCAGGTGGACATTCGGTTGCTCCAGGAACGACCGGACCAACTCAAGTTCCTCCGGGACACCCCGCCGGCCAATCTGCACATCGAGGAAAACCAGCATGTCGTGAGCAGCGGCATAGTCGATGTATTCCTGGACAGTGGACGCATCGGTATTCAATAGCCAGCTTCCGTCTTCTTGCTCGCTACCCTGGGCAACCGAGGCGATCACCTCGAAAGCTAGCTTGATCGGCCGTGACGGGTCTGCCGTACTGTATTCCTCGGCCTGCTCTTCAAGGAGTTCGCGCAAACCATCGAGATCGTTCTCAACGCCATATTGGCCGAGGATGCCCATGTTGGAGTCGTGCGGATGACCGTAGAAGGTCAGGATCCTGTACTGGGGAAGCAATGAACCATCAGCCGATGCGACGGTCTCCGGTTGGTCGAGATTGACTGTTGCCGTGACGATTTCGGTCGGAGCCGGCTCGGTCGACTCTGCGTCGTCATTGGATTCCTGGCTCTCATCGGCTTCGGAGTCGTCCGCCCCGACCGCTGGGAGAGTGACATCGCTCTGTCCATCGCCCTGTCCCTGAGCACTCTGCCTTGTGTCGCTGGCGGCTAACCGGGTGGAATCCGAACCAGCGCCGGTCGCAAATGCAGCAACACAGACGAGTAGAAGCACCAGCAACGCGCTGAGCGTCCGGTCGGACGGTAGCCAGCTCGGGGTCGATGCATGCATCCAGTGCGGATTGAACTCAAACCGGCGCGGACGCGGCGGAGGCGGCGGCGACGAGTTCCACTCCGACGAGAATGGAGCCGGTGCGCCGGAACGCTCCCGCCTCGATTTGGCGGGACTAGACATGAAGACTCCTGCAGCGGGCCGCAACCAGTACACACCCGGTCTCATAATCCGGCATTCCAAGGACATTCGCGAAATCTATGCCGGAATTCAGGCGGTGCGCTGGTCACGGGATCACCGGCGTCCGACCTGGACTGACGTCAGGAACCCCCGTTGGTTCCGCCGATGTTGTCCGGACAGCATGCCATGTCGCCGCCGCGACGGCAATGTTCGCAGGGTTATGCAAACCTCGCGGAGCGCAGTTGGATGCGCCCGAGGTCCTGAGACAAAGAGCAGGACTGCCAGGTCGATCGGGACCGTACCGAGCTACTTGTGAACGACGAGTGGGGTCCCAATCGCTGCCCAATCCCAGACAAATCGGGAGTCATCGAGGAGAAGGTTGAGGCAGCCATGGCTACCAGGCCGGCCGATGGTTTCCGGCGTTCGCCACCAGGCGAAATGGATCGCGTGGCCCCGGTCCGTGAAATACTGGGTGAAGAGAACATCTTCGAGTTTGAAGAAGCTCTCGGCGCCGATGGCGCCGCTCGTCATTGTCTCGTTGGCCACCCGATTATTGATGAAATAGTAGCCCGGCGGAGTCTCCCAACCTGCCATCCCGGATGTCATAACCATCGTCCGCACCGCTTCTCTGCCGTCGTAGGCGATCATCAGTTGCTGGGTCAGGTTGACGTCGAGCCACTTACCGGTGGCTGGTGCTTCTGGGGGAATCGGTGTCGGCGCGACTGGAGCATTTCGCCCGACGTTGCGGGCGTAGATGAAACGATTCTGGCCGACTTGCGCCCAGAGGTCGGCGCCCTCGAAAACCTCTTCACCCTTGACCCAGGCGGTCACTTCGAGCGGATCCCCGTAGACCAACTCATCGACAACCTTCGACGTTGTCGAGGGCTGCTCACGCACGTTGGTTTCTCCCAGGGCTCCGCCTTGCCAGACACTGGCATTCCAATCCGCAAGTGATCGCTGTGGTAGCGCCGGTGGCTCTTTGATAAAATCCGCCGAAACCCAGCCGGAATAACCATCGACGTATCCCGGAACCCAATCCCGATGGGTGCCGGGCGCCGAAATGAACTCGGCATTATCCGGGACGACGACCTCGACCTCGGCGTCCAGCCCGGGCGCCATGCGCACGCGAAGTCCATCGGACGCATCGACAAGGAAGGTGGTACCCCCCGTAGGCGGTGCGGGTGTGAACGCGAGGTCAGTTAGCAACCCTTTCGCCTCGGCCGCCGCTTCGCCCATCGGCCGGAGCGAGATCCGGTTTCCGCCCGCATCCTCGACGACCGCCTTCTCGAATACCTGAACGGTGCTGCTCGACTCTTCGTCTGCGAACGTTTCGGATACCGGGTATCCGAGGACTGCGAGGCCGCCACGCTCGTTCCAAAACGTCGCCATCCGGCCGCTGATCGTGTGTCCGCTTTCGGGAAAGTACGTGCAGGACGCCGCGCCCCGGGTACAACCGCTGACTCGAGTCCGAGCCGCCCGGGGCGTCTGATCCGTATGGACCTGAGAACCAAGGTGCTGGCCTTGCACATCCCAGGGAGATTGGAGCGTCGGGTCATAGACGAGCGTGATTCCCGCAAACGACTGCAAGACCGCTCCAGAGTCAGAATCGAATCGCTCCTCTGAGATTGGCAGGCCGAAGGTGCCTTCGCCGCCGTTTTGCTCCCAGACGCCGAGAAACGGATCTTTCAAGTTGTGCCCGGTCTCGGCGAAGTATCGATTGACCCGTGTAGTGACAGGAACAATCTCCTGGCTCCCCTGGGATTGCGCCAACCCGGATCGCCTACCACTAAGAGACGCCAACACTGCTCCCACCGCGGTTCCGGCGAAGGCGCGCCGAGTCAGCAGACGCGATCGCATGCCGCCCGCGACGTGAGTCAGATTTACTGAGTTCAACCGGCCCATGGGATCCCCTCGATGGCTGGGAGAAGCAACACACGCCGGTGGGTCGGGCGTCTCGCGACGCCAGGCTCGACCGGCTATCACTGTTTTGCTGAGTGGTCAGCATGGTCCGCCTCGACCATATTGGCGCACTTTGGAATACGTCCCGACGCATAAATTGGACGTATCCGGACCATTCCCCGACCGTAGAATGCTTCAGTGCAGCGTCTGTATGAATCCATTAACGTCAGCGAGATGCCTTGCGTTTCGCAAAGTCCAAACTCGACGACGTAGTCGAAAGGAACGTCAGTGCCAAAATCGCTCGCCCGCAGAATAAGCCGCGATGACGCCGGAGTCGTGCGCAGCCCGAGCGGCCTTCCAACGCGCTATCTCGTCGATGGATCCATTGGTTCCGCGAAAATCTTCGTCGCTGAACAAACACTTCGCCCAGGCGATCGAGTACTTCTGCACACCCATCCTGAGGACGAAGTTCTCGTCTTCCGAGCGGGTACAGGCGTCGCCAGGCTTGGCGAGGACGAGGTTACGATCGGCGATGGGGTGACGCTGTTCATTCCAGCTGGAGTCGTTCATGGCTTCGGCAACACTGGCAAAGAGGTACTTGAAGTCCTCGTGATTTTTCCTGGGTCATCATTCGCGGATACTACGCTCCTTGAGAGCGGAACCGGGCTGGCGGAGTCGACCGGGCTGACATAGGATCACCGCCGCAATCGACACTGTCGTGACTTCATCTGAAAGGGCGAAGGGTGCCTACGGAACTGGCCGAAGTGACTCGCGGAGGGATCCGCGAAAGCCTCCATCACGGGATCATTGCCGTGGCAGATTCCGACGGGGAGATCGTTGCGTCCGCGGGTGACCCCGGCCAGGTCGCCTTCTTCCGCTCGTCGGCCAAACCATTTCAGGCAATACCGCTAATCGAGTCAGGCGCGGCTGACCGGTTTGGCTTCACTCCCGCCGAACTCGCTCTGTGCTGCGCCTCACACGTCGGTTCGAGCGAGCACCAGCGGCAAGTATCCGCGATGCTCGCGAAGCTGGACCTCGACTCCAGCGCTCTTCAGTGCGGTGTTTTCAGGCCCGGCGGTATCGAGGAATTCGGCCAGGCCGCACCCAGTCCACTCCGGTGTGACTGCTCGGGAAAACACAGTGGCATGCTGGCCGCCTGCCTCCAGCTGGGTCTGCCCATTGACGACTATCTTGCGCCGGACCACCCGTTGCAGCAACAGATCCTCTCGATCATGGCGACCGTCATGCGGGTTCCCAGTGAATCGATCGTGCTCGGGACCGACGGGTGCAGCTTGCCAACGTTTGCGGGCTCGGTCGGATCGTTCGCGACCGCTTTCGCGATTCTGGCGCATGCCTCGGCATGCGGCGCGGACGCGCCCCATAGTGATGCGTTGCGACGCCTGGGCGCCGCGATGGTGGCCCATCCGGAGAACGTCTCGGGTCACGGCCAGCTCGTCACCGATCTGATGATTGTCGGCGAGGGCCGGATCGTGGCGAAGAGCGGCGCTGAGGGCCTACTTTGCTTTGCTCTGCCGGAATCCAGACTGGGGGTCGCGATCAGAGTGCTCGACGGTTCGCATCGATCGCACACGGTCATCGCGGCACGGGTGCTTCAGGAACTTGATGCCGTCCCTGAGAGCGCTATCACCGAGTTGCTCCGGCGACACGACCTGCGCGTGTTCAACCACAACCACCGCCACGTCGGGGACCATCAGGCTGTGTTTTCCCTTAGCTACGCGGCCTAGCTTACACAGCGCGAGGGGGAGGCACTATCCTCCCCCTCGCTATCTCGGCACATTCAATCGGGAATCGGCTACTACCGCGCTAGTCGCTGCGGCGCATCCCGGTGACCAGCATCACGTAGTACAGCAGGGTCAGCACCGAAGCGGCAAACCCGGCGATATAGGTCCAGGCAGCAGAGTCCAGAACCTTCGCGACTCCCCGCGACTCTTCACCGCCCGCAACTCCGCCGTCGACGATTCCGATCTGGACCAACGCCGCTTTCGCGCGTCGGGTCGCATCGAACTCGACCGGGAGCGTCACCAGCGCGAACAGGGTGCTCAGGCCGAACAACGCAACGCCCGCCCAGGCCAGACCAATGCTCTGAAGCAAGAGGCCAGCGAACAGGACAATGAAGCCAAAATTCGAGCCGATGTTGACGGCCGGCACGATCGCCGTCCGGACCTTCAGTGGGCCGTACGCCTTGGCATGCTGGATCGCGTGCCCGGCCTCATGGGCCGCGATTCCGACCGCCGCGATAGAAGGTACGCCGTAAACGCCCTGCGATAGTCGCAGCACGCGCTTTCGCGGATCGTAGTGGTCGCTCAGCTCGCCCGGAATCGCTTCGATCGCAACGTCGTACAGGCCGTTCGCGTCAAGAACTTGCCGTGCGGCCTGCGCGCCAGTGATCCCCCGAGAATTTCGAACCTTGCTGAACTTGGCATAGGTCCCGCGCACCTTGCTCTGCGCCCAGAGCATCAAGATGACACCTGGCAACATGAATACGATATAGATAAGCATCCGCCCCGTCCTTCTCCAACCGTCGATCCGCGCACTCGCCCCGATCAACTCGATCGGCACGGCGGATCGTCCGGTATAGGGAGAACTGCACTCTCCCCTCGTAATAGTCTACGCTAAAATCGCCCGTACGGATGCAGCCCAGAAGCCAGTATCCCGCACGTGTACGGGCTGCATTCTGCCAACGTCACACCGGGCTCGGATGTGCGCATCGGCGGTCATTGGGAACGATGTACAGGTCAGAGGAGCAATGAATGCCGGTCCGCAGTCGACCGATCCCGATCGATGGGACCGCAACGAACTCCGGCGATGAAGTCGCCCCGCTGGCCATCGATATCGACGCGATAATTGAGCCACTGATTGCGGAGACACTCGCCGCGCTCGACGGCCGGTCTCCCCTGCTCGCGGGGATGATTCGCTACCACCTCGGGTACGCCAACGCCGACTTTACCCCGGCGCCGGACCAGATCCGGATCCAAAGCCGCGGAAAGCGGCTCCGGCCAGCCATTGCCATGCTCGCCTGCGCTGCAAATGGTGGTGATCTACGGACAGCCGCTCCGGTCGGAGTGGCGATCGAGCTCCTGCATAACTTCTCGCTCATTCACGATGACATCCAGGACAGGAGCGAAACTCGACGCCATCGCCCCTCGGTATGGAAACTCTGGGGGATCGAGCAGGCAATCAATGCCGGAGATGCTCTCTTTGCCGCCTCCCAACTGCCGATCCTCGGCCTCACCCGTTTGGGCGTTGACGCATCAACCGTGGTCGAGTTGATCGACGCCTTCAATCGGATGACGATCGAGATCGTCGAAGGGCAGGTGCTCGATCTGAGTTTCGAGGGCCGCTCTGACATCACCGCCGACGACTACCTCGAAATGATCTCCGGTAAGACGGCGGCGATCGTCCGGTTCGCCGCCCAGGCGGGCGCGATTCTCGGCGGAGCATCGCATTTGACACGAGATCGCTTTGCGGAATTCGGCCTCGCACTCGGCCTTGGCTACCAGGTCCGCGACGATGCCCTGGGTGTCTGGGGAGTAGCCGGCGTCACCGGGAAGACGACCGCGGACGACATCCGCCGCCGCAAGCAGAGCCTGCCGATCGTGCTCTTGCGCCAACGGGTCAGTGGGCCAGAGATGACGAGGTTGGACCAAATCTATGGCGAGAGCTCCGTCTCCGACACCGGTGTCGCCGAAGTCCTAACCCTCCTCGGCAAATACCATGTCGCCGGCGAGGTGTCGGCGATGGTCGATGATTTCCATGCGAGGGCCATGACCGCGCTTGGAACAGCCACCGATGGACAAGACAACCCGGCAACTGTCACCCTCACTGGGCTTGCCGAACGCCTTGCCGTGCGCGATGCGTAGGCAGGAGGGCTATCATCCAGTCACGACGACAGCGACGTCGTCTGGAAAAGCCTGGATGGAGGAGCCCGTGGATCGACCCGAGGAACTCGACTCCGCAATTTTCGAGTATCTGAGAGCAGACAGACTCCTCGTCGACGGCCATTTCGCGTTTCGATCCGGTCGGCATAGCACAGCGTTGCTCGATCGGGATCGACTCCTGGCCGATCCAACCGCGGCCAGCAGGATGGGCTATGCGCTGGCCAAGCAGTTCTTCACCGCCCATATTGAGACCGTGGCCGCACCGTCCATCTGGGGAGCCGGTCTGGCCCAGTGGGTGGCGTACTTTCTCGAACCGCGAGCGAATGTCGTCTACGCAACACCTAGGAATGGCGTCCCGACGATTGCCGGAAACCTCCACGACCTGATCTCCGGTCGCCGAATTCTCCTTATCGACAACCTCGTCATCAGTGGCGAGACGATTGCCCGATTTGCGGAACTCCTCGAAGAGCACGACGGCGAAGTGATTGGTCTCGGAACGCTGTGGAACAGCAGTGATCCGGTTCTCGCCGGTCATCAGGTCTTTGGCTTGCTCAACGCAGGCGTCGCCGCCTACACGACGGATGTCTGTCCGCGTTGCATGGGGATAGACTCCACCGAACCCACGGTCGTCCCATACTAGAGCGCGATGGGAGTGCCAGAAGGTCCGTTGCGACTTGGAATGAATCCAGGACTACATCGGTGAGACGGACAGCGCCATCCCATCGAGCACGCTCCACATCGTGCTGAAGGTGCCCCAATCGTAGTAGCGCTTCGCTCCAATCGCCGGGTCAGAGACGTACACTCCGCCGGCGTCATACCCATAGGCGACCACGACATGTATACCAGCGTTCAACGTAAAACTTGTCCCGTCATCGGTGTAATCGACTTGGCTAAGGTCGCCCCAGAGCGCGATCCAGACGAGGGTCGGACGGCCTTCATCGAGACGGGCCTTGAGCGCACTGGGATCGCCCAAACCGTAGAAGACCTCGCCATTGAAGCCAAAATCCGCCAACGGCCCGACGAGCGGTTCAGCATACACACCGTAATCGGTCGTGTTGCCCCAGGAGCCGCTGATGTTGCCGCGATAGCCCCAATGCGGATTTGACGATGATCCGACCCGGTTGTCGAATTCGTACTCGGAAATCCCATTGCCAAAGGCGCCTGTAGCAATCGTCAGCGAGGCATACTCACAGCTCAGGTTGCGCTGCTGGGCGTAGGATGGCACCCAGACGAAGGTTCCACCCGCGCTCTCGATCGCAGCTGGATCGCCGGATGTGACGGCCTGGACGACGTTGATCTCTTTCGTCGTCGTCCACATCGTCGAATTATCGGAGCAGGGGCCACTCTTCGTCAGCGAGATCGGCGCCGAACCCATATAGGCGCCGCCAATGTTGACGTCGATCTGGGCATTGCCGCCGGCGAACGCCTCGCTTGTATCGAGGGCGAGGAAGACGATGCCGTCGTCGCCGGTCACCGCGCGGTCAAGCGAGTAAATCTCACCGTCAATGACCAGGCCGAGCAAAATCTCGACACCGCTAACGGAGTTCCCATCGGCACGCCGGGCTTCGACGCTGATGTCGACTACGCAGCCCACCGAGGGGTTCTTGGACGCGAGCGTGACCCAGGTGCTGACACTCTGTGCACCGACGGTTGCCGGTCGGACTCCAAACCACCCACCCACAAAAGCGAGCGCGAGCGCGACTGACAGCGGGACACCAGTCCAACGGCGCATTGATTCCCCCCCAACCCGTTCGACGCACAAGCAACGTGACGCCATGGCTGCGACATGAGCGCCAAGATTCTGTTCGATGTGGGCGGCTCCGACCGCCTGAATCACCCTTCCCAGGTGATGGCCGGAAATCCCGGCCCATTGATACGGAGTTGTACGTACTGATCGTAGCAAGACTATCCGGATATGTCATCCCAGCCTGCACTGAATCTGCTATGGAACCAGCCTTGACGGCGATTCGAGGCATCCTCTCATCAAAACGCGATATGACCGACGCGCGTTTCGCGGCGGACTCGGGTATGGTTATCGACGGCCCAGTCAGCGACAGTGTCGGCCCTGGCGACCAACTCCAGCATACTCCCCGCCGCCGTTCGTCTCGACTTGAGGGCGATAGCGCGGTAACGCTAGAAGGAGACTCTTGTGGCACGCGCCGTTACCGAAACAGATAGGGCAATCATCCGGCAGTTGCAGCAGCACGCCCGGATGTCATACGCGGAGTTGAGCCGCGCCACTGGGATTCCAGAGTCCACCGTCCGGCGTCGAATGGATCGGCTTCAACAGCGCGGCATCATCGAGTTCGCCATGGTGGCCGACCCGAGCCGGCTGGGATACGACCTACGATCGATGATCGGCCTCCGGGTCGAACTTGGGAAGCTCCAGTCGATCGCCGAAGAGCTGCGCGCCATGTCCGAAGTTACGTTCGCCGGCTTCGTCACCGGCAACTTCGACATCGTCATTCAGGTTGTCGTGCAATCCCAGGAGGAACTCGTCGAGTTTCTCACGCAACGACTCTCCCCAATAGAGGGTGTGCGCTCGACCGAGACGTTCGTCATGCCATTCATCATCAAGCCGATGACTTCTTGGATGCTGCCTGAAGGTGATCCCAATGCGCTGGCCGCGGAACTGTCCGGCACGGCGCCCACCGATGTCAGTGGCGAGGACGTAGTTGACCGGCCGATGCTGTCTAGATCGGTTGTCAAGCGCGGTCGTCCGCGACGCATTTCGGCCTAGTCCGTAGACGGGGCGGCCGAGGGGATGACTTCCTCATTCGATGCGGCCCGCCCTCGATCAACCAGATCCTGGAGCGTGATTCCACCCAGAAAAGTGATTGCCTGCTCTTGGAGTTCGTGCCAGCATTCGTGGACGATGTCCTGATCGGGCGAGTTTGAGATATGCAGGTGTGCGCGCCGGTCTGGTCCGTCGAGCACCAGAAAAACGTCCCAGAGCGAAATTCCAACCGGATCACGCGTGAGCTCGTGACCACCAAGTGGACCACGGGTGCTCCGCACGAGACCCGCCCGATTGAGTGCCCCTAGGAGCTGATGTAGGTAGGCTTCGGGGATCGACTGACGTGCCGCGATCTCCCGTGCCTGGGTCGGGCCGGCACCATATCGCTGCGCGAGATCAAAGAGCGCCCGGACTCCGTAGTCCGCGCGGCTGGAGACGCGCATTCAATTCCTCATTCATCCGACCCGTGCGGTACCCCTCTAGATCGAGGGACACGAACTGGTATCCCGCGGCTTTCACCGCCTGGACCACCTCGTCGCGACGCGCAAACGCCTCCTGCATCTGCTCGAGCGGCACCTCAACGCGGGCGACCGTGTCGTGGTGTCGTACGCGGAATCCGCGCAACCCAAGGCCCCGCAGCCCCGACTCAGCCTGCGAGACTTTGCGCAGCTTCTCAACCGTAATCGGATCGCCGTACGAGAACCGCGACGATAGGCAGGCCATGGCAGGCTTGTCCCAGGTGCGAAGTCCAAGCTTGGCGGAAAGCTCGCGGATCTCGTCCTTGGTGAGGCCGACTTCTTGAAGGGGGCTGCGCACGCCCAGTTGCCGGGCGGCGCGCATGCCAGGACGGAAGTCCCGCTGGTCGTCGGCGTTTGTGCCATCGATCACGACCGCGAGGCCGCGCTCTGCCGCGACCGCCGCCAGCTTCGTATAGAGTTCCGATTTGCAGAAGAAGCATCGCTGGTGCGTGTTACTGGCATATCTGGGATCGTCGAGCTCCATCGTCGAAACGATGAGATGGATTGCGCCCATGTCAGCGGCAATGTCGCGGGCTTCAGCCATCTCTTCCGGCGCGTACGTACCCGACAGCCCGGTCGCGGCGATTGCCTTGCCGGCACCAAGGGAATCGACCGCCGCTCGGAGCAATAGTGTGCTATCAACGCCAGCCGAGAATGCGACAAGGACCGAACCCATCTCACGCAAGTCCTGGCAAAGCCGCTCGTATTTCTGGTCAGCAGTCTCGAGAGACCCGGCAGGTTTGGCGACGCCGTCGATGTCCGGCTCCATGCGTGGATGCCCGTCATCGGGGACATGAACTGGGGTCAGCGTAATGGTGGGGGCAAGATGATTGATGGCCATGCCGCATCCTACCAGCCGATCCGATGCCATCGCAAACGCTGTTCGCGACCACACGGGCGATAGGAATCAAACCGTGGCCTGCTGACGATCAGGAAATATGCCCGGTCGTGCGACCGCGGCGAGTTTGGAGGATTGAGTGGTCCCGTTCACGTCTTCATCCAATACATTGAAACCCAGGCTGCGTGACTTCGGGATCGAGGTCGGCCGGCTGACTCCGGGACAGTGGAACGCAATCACCGACGTCCCCGGAGTCCGCGTTGGCCACACCACGCTCATTGAGGGACATGGCCCACTCATTCCTGGGCTTGGCCCGGTACGAACAGGGGTGACTGCGATCATCCCGCACGAAGGATCCGTATATCAATCGATGATTCCGGCATCGATTGCGGTGCTGAACGGTGCTGGCGAGATCACCGGGCGGTCGCAGGTGGACGAGTACGGCGTGATCGAGACGCCCATCCTCATTACCAATACGCTCTCGGTTGGCGCGGTCCACCAAGCGTGCGTCGAATGGTTGACAGATCGGGAGCCGTCGCTAGGAACAGGAGACTTCGTCATACCTGTTGTGGCCGAAACATTCGATGGCTGGCTCAATGACACCGGCGGCCAGCATGTCAAGCGGGAGCATGTATTTTCCGCTCTTGACTCGGCAGCCAGTGGACCGGTCGCGGAAGGCAGCGTCGGCGGTGGTACCGGCATGATCCTGTATGGATTCAAGGGCGGCGTCGGCACAAGCTCACGTGTTGTTGCGATCGACAATACACAATACACGGTCGGCGTCATTGTTCAGGGCAACTACGGAGGGCGACGAGACCTGCTCTTCGATGGTGTCCCATTGTCGCAGGAGCTCATCGACTTTGAGCCGCCACCTCAGCCGAAGAAAGATGGTTCGATCATCGTGACGATTGCAACCGATGCACCGCTCTCGGAACGGCAACTCGGTCGATTGTGTCGGCGCGGTATGCTCGGCCTGGGCCGGATCGGCGCGAATGCCCGGCATACATCCGGAGATTTGTTGATCGCCTTCTCGAACGCACAGGAAAACCGTGTACGGCGCACCGAGCGTCCGGCGCGGCAGACCTACGTGTACCTGGACGATGAGATCATCAATGATCTGTTCTTGGCGACTATCGAAGCGACGGCCGAATCCGTGTTGAACGCACTCGTGGCGGCGGAATCGATGGTCGGGCGGGACGATCATGTCGTTCCGGCTCTACCGGTGGATCTGATCGTGACGCTGATGAAGGCCAACGGCCGCATCGCCAACAACGTGTAGATTTCAGATTCGAAACATTGCCCGGACTTCGGCGATGGTTGGGAGGAACACTCATGGTCAGTCGGATGCCATCGGCGAAACTCGGGGTGATCGGCGGCAGCGGCCTCTACGATCTGCCCGATCTCCAGGTAGTTGATCGGATTGATGTCGACACGCCGTTTGGCCGGCCAAGCGACCAGATCATAGCCGGCACGCTCCACGGGCAGGAGATCGTCTTTCTCCCAAGGCACGGGCAGGGGCACACGGTGTCGCCCAGCGACCTGCCGTATCAGGCAAACATCTATGCGATGAAGGCGCTCGGAGTGACCCATCTGCTCAGCGTAAGCGCGGTTGGAAGCCTCCGCGAGGACTTGCCGCCGCTTTCCCTGCTCGTTCCCGATCAGATCATCGACCGGACGGTGACCCGGCCACGCACATTCTTTGGGCACGGGCTTGTCGCTCATGTTGGCATCGCCGACCCCTATTGCCCCGTCTTCCGCCGGTCGATCGTAGCGGCGACGCGGACGACCGATCGCCTCGCGGTTCCCGACGGGACCTACATCTGCATCGAAGGTCCACAGTTCTCGACCAGGGCGGAATCAATGCTGTTCCGCTCATGGGGTGCGAGCATCATTGGCATGACCGCGATGCCCGAAGCCCGCCTCGCCCGGGAAGCAGAGATCTGCTACGCGGCCCTCGCCCTCGTCACCGATTACGATGTCTGGCATGACGAGTTCGAAAGTGTCACGGTCGATATGGTCGTCGCCAATCTGCACAAGAACGTTGTCTCCGCTCAGAGCACTATTGCCGCCCTGGCAAAATCTTCCTTGCCCGAGCGGACCTGCACCTGTGGCGATGCTCTCGGCCCGGCTCTCTCGACGGCGCGGGATGCGATTCCGGCGGACATCCGCGATCACCTCGGCATCATCGTCGATCGGTACTTGAGTCCGGCTCCAACAGGTGACGGCGCCTAAGTGGTCGCCCCGATCTCACTTCGGCGGCCAATGCTGCGCTGGACCGAAGCACGGCTCCTTCTGGCGCCTTCCCTTCTCACGGTCGTCGGCTTGCTCACGATCTTTCTTGCCCGGGAGGGCACGACGACCTGGTCCTGGTCCGATGTCTCGGTCAGCCTCGTCTTCGTCGCCGCTGTGGCCGGGATCAGTCTGACATTTGGTCTCTTTGGTCACAGAGGTGATCAGCAACTCCTGCCGATCACCGCCGCGCTTGCGGGTCTCGGCCTGCTGATGATTCAGCGTCTTCATCCTGACCTCGCCGCCATCGACGCCGGGTACGAGTCGTTAGCGGTCAAGCAGCTGATATTCCTTGGCGTCGGCCTTGCCATCCTGTGGGCGTCGGTCGTGGTTGTGCGCCCGGTCAACTTGCTGCGCCGCTACAAGTACACCTGGCTCGGGCTGAGCTACGGCCTGCTCATCGTCACCTTCGTCTTTGGCACCGAGATCAATGGCGCCAGGCTCTGGCTCGATGTCGGGCCATTCCAAATCCAACCGTCCGAGATCGTCAAGATCACCCTGGTCGCCTTTCTGGCCGGTTACCTGGATGAGAAGCGTGACCTACTCGGACCGCACGCGGCGTGGACGTTAGGACCGTTCAGACTCTTGCCTCTGCCCTACCTGGCCCCGATGGGACTGATGTGGGGCTCATCGCTGGTTGTCCTGATCGTACAAAACGATCTCGGATCGGCGCTCCTGCTCTTCGGCATCTTTCTGGGGATGCTCTACATGGCCACCGGCCGCGTCCTCTACGTCGTGGTCGGACTAGCCACCTTCGCGCTGGCCTGCTGGGCGGCGTACCTCGCGTTCTCTCGAATCGGCATCCGAGTCCAGAACTGGCTCGACCCGTGGCGGGACCCGCTAGACAGCGGATACCAGCAGGTGCAGTCGGACTACGCCCTGGCCAGCGGCGGACTCATCGGCACCGGACTGGGCCTGGGACAGCCCTGGTACATCCCTGAGGTTCAGACGGATTTTGTATTCTCCGCGATCGGCGAAGAGCTTGGACTCCTTGGGACATTGGGCGTCCTGGCGCTCTATTTCCTCCTGATGATGCGAGGCTATGCCATTGCCCTGAGTGCGCCGGACGGCTACCAGCGACTACTCGCCGGTGGTCTGACGACGGCAGTCGGCTTGCAAACGCTCATCATCATTGGCGGGGTGATCCGCGTGATCCCTCTCACTGGCATCACCCTGCCATTCATCTCCTACGGAGGAAGCTCATTGCTCACGAACTTCCTGATTGTCGGACTACTGCTCTCAATCTCCGAGTCCGGGTCCATTCGCTCGGAGCAATCTAAAGAGTGAACCAGCTCATTCGCGGAACCGCGGTGGCCGCCGCGGTAGGTCTGGTCTCACTTGGCCTGCTCGGCGGCGAACGAATGAGCGACGCGCGGTGGCTAGCAATCATCGGGGTTGTCTGGGTACTAATCCTGGGTGCAACGTGGTCCACGGTGCCTAGGACGATCACGATGAACCGGGAAAACGACGGTGAGGACGGCGATCACTTTGGCGACGGTCTTCGCCATCCTGAGCGTGCAATTGGTCCGGGTGCAGGTGGTGCACCAATCAGCAACGACCGAACGGGTGGCCACCGCACCGAACGGCGAGATCATCGCCAACCCGAGGCGGCAATCCACAGGACTCGACCAAGATCGGGGCCCGATCTATGACCGCAACGGGACGCTTATTGCCTATTCCGAGGAGGAGGACGGCCGGTTTCGCCGGATCTTTCCAGAACCGGCCGCGGCGTCGCTGGTTGGCTACTACTCGCCGTTGCAGTACGGCACCACCGGGCTGGAAGCAGCCTTCGACGAGGTTCTGTCCGGCGAATCCACTACCAGTCCGCGAGCCTGGTTTGAACGGGAGATCCTGGGCCGGCCACAAACCGGCGGGAGCGTCAACCTGACGATCGACATGGACCTGCAACAGGCGGCAGTCGACATGCTCTCGGGCTCCAACGGCGCCGTCGTCCTGATCGATGTCCAAACCGGAGCCATCCTGGCGATGGCGAGCGCGCCCGCGATCGATCCCAATGGCCTGGTGGCCATCGATCGTGACGAGACAGTTGACGCGGCTCGGTACTGGGACTTCGTCACGTCTGATCCCGATCTGCCCCTGATCCCCCGCGCTTCGGTCGGCCTCTACGCCCCCGGGTCCACCTTCAAGACCGTCACGGCCGCGGCCGCGATCGATTCCGGTATTGCCGATCCCGAGACGGTATACGAAGACAATGGATCGCTAGAGATCGACGGCCGGATCTTGATCGAAAATAACCGCCCCGACGATTCAATCGACGAGTGGACAATGCGTGAAGGCCTGATGTGGTCCCTCAATGTCGTTTACGCCCAGATCGGCCTCGAGCTTGGCGCCGACGAGCTTGAGCGTTATGCCAGCGCGTTCGGGTTCGGGGCGGAGCTGCCGATTGATCTGCCCACCAGCGAGAGCCAGCTGGTCGGTGACGAGTCGACGCTCGCCGATCCGAACGCGCTGGCCGACACCGCTTTTGGCCAGGGCGAACTCCTCGTCAGTCCCCTCCACATGGCCATGATCGCGGCGGCCTACGCCAACGACGGCCAAATGATGCGTCCGTACGTCGTCGAGGAGACCAGGGATGCCGATGGAGACACGATCGACCGCTCCGCGCCCGAGGTCTGGCGAACGCCAATCTCATCGGACACGGCCAGTGACGTGCAGGCGATGATGGTCGACGCGGTCGAGTCGGGACTGATCCAGGCGGCTCAGATTCCCGGAATCCGCGTCGGCGGCAAGACCGGTACGGCCGAAGTGACGGATCAGCGACCACACTCATGGTTTATTGGATTCGCCGGCGAGTCCCAGCCCCGATTTGCAGTCGCCGTGCTCCTCGAAAATGGAGGCCGGGGACAAGGGACGTCGCTTGATATCGGCCGGGAGATGTTGGCACTGGCGACAGGCAGCGGCGTGGCTGACACCGAATCGCCAGCGGGTGCCGCGGTTATGTCGGAACTTTCGCAATATTCCGCGTACGTACGCCCATTTTTAGGTGCATTTTCGTTGTCATTTAGCGCGAAAAATGGTACTATTTGGTATGCGCGAATCGGCGGGGCAACGCATCGAGCGTCATCGTCAGAGGCAATTCGAACGGTTGGTCATCGACGCCCTGGATCGGCTGCCGGACGATGTGTTGCGGATGCTCGACAACGTCGAGGTCGTCATCGACGATTGGCCAACTGAGGCGCAACTCAACCGTGACGGGAGCGATCCTAAAATGCTCTTCGGCTTGTACGAAGGCATTCCGCTAACCGAGCGCGGGAACGGATATTCGATGGTTCTGCCCGATAAGATCACAATATTTCGGCGCCCCCTCGAGCGAGCGTTTCGGTCACGGCACGAACTCATGCGCCAGGTGCGCATCACCGTCGTGCACGAACTTGGTCATCACCTGGGGATGGATGAGATTCGCCTTGAAGAACTAGGGTGGGCATGAGCGATCGGCAGCCATCGCGGCTTGGAGTGCAGCGCACGCCAACGGCCCCACCAGTTCCGGGCGTGATCGAAACGATCGCGGATGGCCTCTCGCTCGTCTTGGTGTACCCGCTCGTGGCGCTCGTGCCACTGGCGATCGATCTGGCACTCTGGAGTGGGCTAAGCATCTCTCCAGAGGCGCTCTTGCGGCGGTGGGCAGACCTCCAGTCGACGGCCGACTCTCTCGGATTCGAGTCCAATGTGCTGCCGCTTGCAGCCCTGGGAGTCCCGTCTCTGCTCAAGGCGGTCAGTCACGACAACGTGTACACGATCTGGTCAGGGACGAATCTGGTGCCCGAATCGTGGCAACTGGCTGCCGTCACGGTAGGCGTGCTCGCATTCGGATCGACGTTGCTGGGCACGATCTTTCGTGTACCGCTCGCTCTTGTCATCCGGGCCGAGTATCGATCACCCGGGCAAATTGTCCGGGCGACGGGCATCGCCTGGGTCCGGCTTCTCGGCCTCCTCGCGCTGGTGATTGGAACGGTTGTCCTGGTCGCCAGTCCGATTCTGGTGGGCAGTGCTCTGTTTCTCGTTGCCGGACTCAACGTGATGCCGCTTGTAGGAGCCGCGTTGGTGGTTCCAGCCGCGGCGGCAGCGATCTACTTGATGTTCACGCCGGACGCGATCGTTCTCACGGAGGTCGGCCCACTGCGAGCCGCGTACCTTTCGTTCAACGTGGTCCGGCGCAACTTCTGGCCGGCGCTCGGACTCTTGGGGAGCGTTCTTCTCATCTCCGAAGGGCTTAGCGTTCTCTGGAGGTCACAGATGGAAACGCCGTTTGGCTTGTTAGTCGGCGTCCTCGGAAATGCGTTTGTCGGTGCGGGACTTGCACTTGCGGCTATGCGCTTCTATGACGACCGCCTACGCCGGTGGCGGCCAGAGATGGCCAGGCCTCTCTTGTCAGGCACCACCTGACGACCTCGATCTCTCGTCGGATCGCCGCTCGGCACACCCCGCGCCCGTCGCCTTCATGCATCATCAGTGCACCGTCTCAGCGATGCTGAGACTCACAAGGAGTCCCCTAGGAGCATGGCAACTACGACCAAAGACTTGACCACCAAGAAGCCCGCCGCTGCCGCCTATGGGGCGACCGAGATCCAGGTGCTCGAAGGTTTGGAGGCGGTTCGCCGCCGCCCAGGCATGTACATTGGCAGTACCGATCAGCGCGGCCTGCACCATCTGATCCGCGAGATCGTCGACAACTCGGTCGACGAGGCCCTGGGCGGGCACTGCGACACGATCGTCTGCAAGATCGGCAAAGACAACATCGTCACGGTGAGCGATAACGGTCGCGGCATTCCGGTCGACACTCACGCGAAGATGAAGAAGTCGGCCCTTGAGGTCGTCATGACCGTCCTCCACGCCGGTGGCAAGTTCGGAGGGGGCGGTTACAAGGTCTCCGGCGGCCTACATGGCGTTGGCGCTTCAGTGGTCAACGCCCTCTCGGAGTGGTGTAGGGTCGAAGTCCGGCGCGACGGCAAGCTCTACAGGCAATCCTATAAGCGCGGCAAGACCACCAGTAAGGTTGAGATGATTGAGCTGGTCACGGACGGTTCGCACGGTACGACGACTTCGTTCCTGGCCGATACCGAGATCTTCATCGCCGGCCACGATTACAACTACGAGTCCCTCGCCAATTGGTTCCGGGAGACGGCCTACCTGACCAAGGGCCTTCGCCTGACCTTGATCGACGAGCGCGATGACAAGGAGGTCACCTTCTACTTCGAAGGCGGCATCGTCTCCTTCGTCCGCCACTTGAATCGCAACCGAGCAGTCGTTCACGACCGCCCGTTTTACGTCGAGCGTGAGACATCAGCGTGCATGGTCGAAGTCGCCTTGCAGTACAACGATTCGTACGGGGAGTCGACGCACACCTTCGCCAACAACATCAACACGATCGACGGCGGCACGCATCTTTCTGGCTTCAAGGCGGCATTGACCCGGACAATCAACGACTATGCCAAGCGCAATGGATTCCTGAAGGGCGATGAGACGCTCTCTGGAGAAGATGTCCGCGAAGGCCTGACGGCG
Source organism: uncultured Chloroflexia bacterium (assembly GCA_963849635.1). Lineage (GTDB taxonomy): Bacteria > Chloroflexota > Chloroflexia > Thermomicrobiales > UBA6265 > CAVRUD01. The sequence continues at coordinate 269,607 of CAWKIA010000018.1, forward strand.
ATCATTTCGGTCAAGCTTGCCGAGCCGCAGTTCGAAGGACAAACGAAGGGCAAGCTCGGCAACGCCGAGATCGCCGGAGCGGTTCAGCAGGTCGTCAATGAGGCGCTCGGGGCGTTCCTCGAAGAGAATCCGCAGACGGCGCGCAAAGTCATCGACAAATGCCTGACCGCCGCCCGCGCCCGCGAAGCCGCGAGGAAAGCGCGGGAGCTCGTCCAGCGGAAGGGTGGCCTCGAAAGCTTCAGCCTTCCTGGAAAACTGGCGGACTGCACCGAGCGCGATCCGTCGCGAGCCGAGCTCTATATCGTCGAGGGTGACTCGGCCGGTGGCTCGGCCAAGCAAGGGCGCGACCGCCGATTCCAGGCGATCCTGCCGCTACGAGGCAAAATTCTCAACGTCGAGAAGGCCCGACTCGACAAAATGTTGCAGAACAACGAGATTCGCACGCTCGTGACCGCACTGGGAACCAGCATTGGCGACCAGTTCGACATCAGCAAGCTCCGCTACCACCGGATCATCATCATGACGGACGCCGATGTCGACGGCGCTCACATCAGGACGCTCCTTCTAACCTTTCTCTTCCGGAACCTGGAGCAGTTGATCCTTGACGGCCGCATCTTCATTGCCCAGCCGCCGCTCTACCGAGTCAAGGCAGGCAAGGAGGAGCGATGGGTCTACACCGAAGAGCAGCGTGAGGCCGCCATGAAGGAACTCGGCGAGAAGTCCGAGGTCCAACGCTACAAGGGTCTGGGCGAGATGAACCCCGACCAGCTCTGGACAACGACCATGGACCCGTCCCAGCGGACCCTCCTCCAGGTAACAGTCGAGGATGGCGTCCAGGCCGATGAGACGTTCGACATGCTGATGGGCGCGGCAGTCCCACCGCGTCGCAAGTTCATCCAGACGCATGCCCGCGACGTCCAGAACCTGGACATCTAGCGAGACAATTGCTTGAACGTCGTGCAACGAACGGCCGGTGGCACACATGCCACCGGCCGTCTGGCTTATTGAGCAGCGCTCGTAGTACAGCCAGGCGGCTGTGCTACATTCCCGCTACCTTGGGTTCGTCAGACAGCACCTGAGGGACAAGAACGTTGCGAGGAGCTGAAATGCGGATTGCGATCGATGCGACCGGCGGCGATATCGGCGCATCGGTGGTTGTGCCTGGGGCGATCTTAGGCGCCCGCGCAACCGGAACTTCATTGGCGCTTGTCGGTCCACGCGCTGCGATCGAGGCCGAACTCCGTCATGCGGATGCTACGGGCGTCGACATTGCGGTCGTCGATGCTCCGGACAGTATCGAGATGTCAGAGTCCGCGGCCCAAGCCGTGCGGGCGAAGCCACGATCGAGCATTGTCGTCGCGATCAACGAAGTAAAGGCGGGCCGGGCGCAAGCAATGGTCTCCGCCGGGCACAGCGGGGCGGTGATGGCGTCAGCGCTGTTCTCATTAGGTAGAGTTCGCGGAATCGAGCGGCCGGCGATCGCGGCGACTATTCCGACGCTGCGAGGCCAGACGATTGTCCTCGACCTTGGCGCCGTGACCGATCCTAAGCCTCAACAGCTCGTCCAATTTGCGCTCATGGCCCAAGTCTATGCCGAACGCATCATGGGCCTCACCAGCCCTTCTGTGGGCCTCTTGAGCAACGGCGAAGAGCCGTCAAAGGGGAACGCGTTCGTCCAGCAGGTCTACCCTCTCCTCAAGAACTCGCCAGGAATAAACTTCATCGGCAACATCGATGGCAAGGATGTCCCAGGAGGAACGGTCGATATCGTCGTCACCGATGGTTTCACCGGGAACGTCGCTCTGAAGGTGGCGGAAGGCACGGCATCACTGATGACGGAGCTGTTGCGGAAGGAACTCACGGCAACGCTGCCGCGCAAGCTCGCGGCGCTCTTCTTACGGTCAGGCTTCCGTGGCGTGAGAAAGCGCCTGGACTACAGCGAAACCGGCGGAGCTCCACTCCTGGGCATCGATGGAACGATCATCATTTCGCACGGGCGCTCGAATCAGACAGCTATATTGAACGCAATCAAGGCGGCGAAACGCTCAGTCGATGTGGATCTGCCAGGAGGCATCCGGGCGGCAATTGCGGCATTCAATGCAAAAGGTCAAGACTCCGCCGCTGGGTCAGCAATTGACATACGACAACCGGTTGACGCCAGCGGCGGAGTCGGGCCCTAAACGAGAACGTGCAACGCCCGGCGGTCTAGTCGCCGGAGTCGTCGCCCACGGCCCGCTTCAGTTGGGTTCCTGGGCGGAATGTCGGGCTCTTGCGAGCAGCGATCTGCATAGTTTCGCCAGTTTGCGGGTTGCGGCCCTCACGGGCAGCACGCTCAACAACCCGGAATGATCCGAATCCACTGATCGTAACTTCATCACCGTCGGCCAGGGCTCCCTGGATCGCGCCAAACAGGGCGTTGATCGCGGTGGTCGCCTGCGACTCGGTCAGCTTTGCTTCGTCAGCGACCTTACGCACGAGTTCCTGTTTCCGCATGCTGAATCCTCCCCCAAGGCTAAAATGCATCGCTGTCAAATGCTGACCCTCTTGAGACAGCATTGCAGTCGGGCCAGTCTAGCACCCAATGCAGGCGCTTCGTAGACCCTGAATTGGCTAATTCATGGGAGTTTTTCCGGGATCTGCGAATCCGCGACACAAAAAACCCCCGAATTGGCCAGGTTCGGGTCTTAGGTACTATGATGCAAGATTGTTGCCGCCAAACTGGAGGATCGTTGTCCTTCAACGCTTAAGGGCGCTTTGCCTGGTTACGACGCTGCCGGGCGGCCTCGAACAGCATGACGGACCCGGCTATTCCAGCATTGAGTGACTCAATTGCATTGTCCATGGGAATCGTGACCCGATCCGTCGCCAAGCACATCGCGAGGTCACTCGGTCCTGCGGTTTCCGACGTCACGATCAGGGCGACATTTCGCACCCAGTCGAACTCATCGTACACAGGGTGATCGCCAAGGTCGGCCAGTACGCGTACCTGGACCTCGTGGATGCGCTCCGCGGTCGCCATATCGGTGTAGTCCCAGAGCGGCACCCTGAAATGGGCTCCCATCCCAGCCCGCACGACCTTTGGGTTATATGGATCGACCGTTTCCGGCAAGGTGACAACGGCCGACGCCCCGGCCGCCGCCGCCGATCTCAAGAGCGTACCGAAGTTGCCAGGGTCGCCAATACGGTCGGCAAGCAGGTAGAGGTCGGGCCCCAAACGACGGGGCTCAACATCGGGAAATGGAAAGACTCCAAGGATTCCCTGAGGGTGCTGTGTGTCGGTCAGGCCCGCAAAGACGTCCGGAGCAGCGATTCGGCGGGACGTTACTGGCTCCGGGAGCAGGTGCTCATCGCCCTCGCGGACCACGATTATTGATGGAATGGCTCCGGTCTCGAGTGCGTCCTCGACGGCCCGGACCCCTTCGACGACGAACGCTCGCTCCAGCTGGCGCGTGGAGCGCCGTTGGAGCGAGCGAACATGCCGGACGATCTGATTTGAGGAGCTTCGAATGACGTCGCCAGCTGGCCCGGGCGATTGTGTTCGACGAACAGGCACCACGCTACGCGCTTGCGCGCTTTGCGACCTCGGCAATCTGGGCAAAGGCGGCCGCGTCCCGGACGGCGAGATCGGCGAGCATCTTGCGATCGACTTGAACTCCGGCGACCGTCAGGCCGTGGATGAGCTTGCTGTAGGTAACGCCGTTCTGGCGAGCAGCGGCGTTGATGCGGATGATCCACAGGCGACGGAAGTCGCGCTTGCGGACCCGGCGGTCGCGGTAGGCATAGTACAGGGCGTGCATGAGGGACTCATGGGCGCGCTTGTACAGCCGGTTGTTCGTCGCACGGTGGCCCTTCACCTGGGCCAAAACTTTTTTGTGCCGCCGGTGAGCGGTTACACCACGCTTGATGCGGGCCATGTCGAAGACTCCTCAAAATCGGATTCGAGCGATCACGACGATATTGTGACAAATGACTAGACGCCGTTCGGCAGCATCTTCCGAATGCGCTTCACGTCGACCTCGTGGACATCGGTCATTCGGTCGAATGCGCGCTTAACTCTCGGAGCCTTCCGGCGCCGGAAGTGGCTCTTCATCCCGTGCGTCCGTTGGAGCTTCCCGGTCGACGTCATCGCGAAGCGGCGCTTCGCTCCCTTGTGGGTCTTTGCCTTGATTTTCACCACGACGTTGGTCCCCTTCCCGTTCGTGTAGGCTCTGTTTCTGCTTCAAGGGGGCGATGTACATCGTCATCGTCCGCCCTTCCATCCGCGCCGGCTGTTCGATGGTCCCATAAGAACGCATCTGCTCGGCCAGCCTGTCGAGTAGCCCTTTCCCAATCTCTGGGTGAGCCATCTCACGGCCCCTGAAGCGGACGGTGAACTTTACTTTATCTCCCCCGTCGAGAAACTTTTGGCCTTGGCGGCCCTTCGTATCCAGGTCGTGTCCCGCAATCTTTGGTTGCAGCCGAATCTCTTTCAGTTCGACGGTGTGCTGATTTCGGCGAGATTCACGCTCTTTCTGGCTCTGCTCATACCGGTACTTACCGTAGTCCATCAACCGGCAAACAGGCGGAATAGCGTTAGGCGCAACTTCAACGAGATCGAGCCCGCGAGAACGCGCCATTTCAAGCGCATCCCTGGTCAGCAAAACGCCGACCTGCTGGCCTTCCTCGTCAATTACTCGGACTTCCCTGATACGAATACGCTCATTGACGCGGGTTTGAACTGGTCTGGTAATGGTCAACCTCCCGATCGACTCGGCACAGAGCGCCAATGCTCCGGCAACATAGGTGTGAAAAACGCGATAACGCGACCGGTACCCTCACCGGTGGCGGAGCGATGAGAGTGTATCATCGCAGTCAGAAGCCGGTCAATTGCCGGGATTTTTCGTCCAGGTGCTCCTTGCTGATTAGTTCCTTGTCACCAACGTTTCCTTCGCGCTCCGCGAAGTACATCCGCGTGGCGACCTCGTCTGCGCGGAGCTGGGCGATGAGCGGCTCCAGCCCGTCGAAGGTCATGTCGCCACGCAGGTGATGCCAGACATCGACATCGAGATTCTGCCCATAGAGATCGCCATCAAAGTCGAGAAGGTGGGTCTCAACCAATCTCGCTCCGCTGTTGACCGTCGGCCGAGTGCCGATGTATGTCATCGCGGGACGTGGCCCACTGCCATCCTCGAGCGAGGCTTCGCTGGTGTAGATGCCATCTGCCAACTGCACCATATCCGCCGGCGGCGCAACATTCGCGGTGGGATATCCGATCGTCCGGCCCAGGTGGGCGCCGTGGATGACCTGACCGCTGACCCGAAACGGTCGGCCCAGATAGTGCACGACCCTCCCCGCATCTCCTGCCTGGATCGCGCTCCTGATGACGCTGCTGCTGATGACCTGGCCATCATCCTCGAGGCGTCGGACCGCTGTCACACTGAAACCCAGTGAACGGCCGATCTCGGTGATCTTAGCAATGTCTCCGGATCGGTTTCGCCCAAGGGCAAACGCCTCTCCCACCCAGAGTTCCCGCATGCCGGTGGCCCCGGCAAGAGTCTCCAAGAACTCCTCCGGCGTCTGCCGCGAGAGGTCGTGGTCGAACGTGATCGTCACGATCTCGTCGACACCTGAAGAGGAGATTTGGCGCAGCTTGTCTTGAGGAGGACATATTCGGCCAGAGAAGCGCGCCGGATTAAGTACTTGCACCGGCAGCGGTTCGAACGTCACCGCGGTCGAGACGAACCCGAGCTCACGGGCTCTGTTAACCGTCTCATTCAACAGGTGTACGTGCCCGCGATGGACACCATCGAAGGCTCCGATGGTAACGATACGGCTCGCCGGAACGAGCTCCTCAAAGCTGTTCAGGACTGTCACAGAATACACCGCCGGTCGAAGGTAGCATTACCCACGCGAGTCCGCCTCATCCTGGTTAGAGAGCATGTCAATTCCCGAACCGACGACTTTGGCCGGCGCCCATGCGCTTCCGGACTTGGCGGGAACGCCGATGCCAATCCAATTGCCACTGGCATCATACGCCCGGACCGGTCCGCTTTCGGGTTCGATACCCGAATTCGCGTCTCGTAGTACGGTACCACCCTGGTGCCATCGCCGTGCATCGCCATCGTCCAATATGAGCGTCGGTAGGTGGAGAATCGACGCATCAGGATGATGCGCAATCTGGCCCCACCAACTCCGCAGGACGTCTCGGCCCTCGTCCGCCAGCAGTTGCATCTCGGCGATCGTCCATGCCTCTGCCAGTGCGAATGGCCCTGTGCGCAATCGCACCAGTCCGGAAAGGTGGGCGCCACTCCCCAGCATTCTGCCCAGATCAAAGGCAAGGCTCCGCACGTAGGTGCCCTTTGAGCAGTCGACACAGATCTGGGCGACGGGAGCTCGCCAATCGATGAGTTCAAGTGCAAAAAACGTCACTGGCCGCGGTGGCCGTTCAACCGTTTCACCACGCCGGGCGGCATCATAGAGCCGCTTCCCGTCAATCTTGATCGCCGAATGCATCGGCGGGACCTGCTCCCTGGGGCCCAACATCGCACCCAACGCGCGGTCAATCCGGGCTCGATCAACGTCCCGTGTATCGCATACAGCGGTCACGGCGCCATCCGCGTCATACGAATCGGTTTCTACTCCAAACGTGATGTCCGCCAGATAGGTTTTTGATTCGTCAGCCAAGTATTCGAGGGTCCTGGTGGCATCGCCGACAGCGAGTGGCAGGACGCCGGTGGCGGCGGGATCGAGCGTCCCGGCGTGCCCGATCTTGCGTTCGCCTAGGATGCGGCGCATCTTCGCGACGACATCGTGGCTCGTCCAACCGGCGGGCTTGTCGATGACGATGTAGCCGTGCAATCCGGAACTCATTCGGTCGCCATTCGCGGGTACTCAGCCCCGTTCAGAGCCAAAAGAAGCTTTTTCCGCGCGAAGCTGCTCGAGCCCGCGCCCTTCTTTGCCGGTATCCAGATCGGTCAGCCGAGCGGCCGTTTCGATGACCCGCTCCTTCTGAGCGTCGTCACCGGTGATTTGGAAACCGGCGGCCCGGGGATGTCCCCCGCCTCCGAAGACCGAGGCGATTGCGGCAACGTCGACTGCTTCATCGAGACTGCGGACGCTGGCCCGCCAGCCACCCTCGGAGACGTAGAGGATTGCCGCTGCTCGCGATCCTTCCGTTCCGGCAAGGAAGTTGACGAGCCCTTCGGCTTCTGATGGCACAGCGCCACACTCTGCCAGGATTTCAGGGGAAACTTCAGTCCAAATCAGGCTTCCCGTCCAGCGGACATTGCTCAGGACTCGAGTCCAGAGGCAAACCGTTGAGCGCGGCTTCAGTCTGAAAAGTTGATCGACGATCTCGGCGGGATTCGCGCCGGCATCAACGAGGTCGGCGGAAGTACGGAGCGTCCTGGATGTCGTCGCGGGCGTGCGCAACCCGAGCGTATCGCCGTATATGCCCGCCAGCAGGCACTGGGCGATATCACGGGTCAGCTCCGTGCCCCACAGCCCAAGCAGTTCCGCGACGATCTCCGAGGCCGAAGCAGCCTGAGGCTCGACGACGTTGAGCTCTCCAAAGTGGTCGTTGGTAATGTGGTGATCGATGTTGATGATCGGGATCGATCCATCAACCCGGCTGGGATCGTCGGAGTAAAAGCGACCCAGCCGGCGCCGGTCAGAGCAATCGGCCATGCAGAGTACGTCGAACTCTGGCAAGGGCCGCTCTCCGTAAACCAGGACGTTCTCGATGCCCGGAAGAAAGCGAAGGCTAGAGGGTAGTTCGCCGTCGCCAATGACCGGCGTCGCAACTACGCCGAATTGCTTCAGGGCCAGGGTGATGGCCAACGGCGAGGAAAGCCCATCCGCATCGACGTTCTGATGAGTCGGAAGCAGAATGGATTTTGCCGAGCGCAGCCGCGCCAGGACATCGGACGCAAGTCCGGGGTCGACCGACCACGGTCCCGGAGAAACGTCCCCCATTAGCTGTCTCCCTGAGGCAAATCGACGCGGCGGGGCGGCCGGTTCTCGTCCAGCTCACGCAGGACACGCGTGATCTCGTCCGCCTCCTCCATCGTTCGATCGTCCCGAAACTCGAGATCGGGGATCTGGCGCATGCGCAGACGAGGCTTCAGATGGAACCGAATGAACCCGGACGCCGACCGCATCGCCGCCAATGTGTCTGAGCGCTCCTGTTCGGTACCCAGCACACTGACGTAGACGCGGGCGGTACGCAAATCGGCCGGCACCTCGACGTGGGTGATGCTCCAGAACGCCAGCCGGGGGTCTTTGACCTCCTTGCGGACGATGTCTGTGAGCTCCTCACGCAGCATTTCGCCGACCATGCGGGTGCGTCGTGTCACGATATCCCTCCGATCTTCGGAGTTCGACAGGATCGACGCACTTAGGTCCGTGCGACTTCTTCGCGGTGGAAGAACTCGATCTGGTCGCCGTTTTGCAGATCGTTGAATCCATCCAGGCCGAGACCGCATTCGTAACCGGCGGCCACTTCGCGGACATCGTCCTTGAAGCGCTTCAGGGACCGAATGCCACCCTCCGACATCACCGTGCCACTGCGCAGGACGCGCGCCCGGGAGTTGCGGGTGATCTTGCCGTCGAGGACATAGAGTCCAGCGACAACGTCGCCACTCGGCAACTTGAAGGTATCGCGGACCTCGGCATAGCCGTCGGTCACGTCCTGGAATACCGGCGCGAGCAGGCCAGTCATCGCCAACTTGATCTCATCGATCAGGTTGTAAATGATGTTGTAGAACCGAATATCGATTCCAGAAGTATCGGCGGCGCGCTTCGCGGCCACGTCGGGTCGCACATTGAAGCCGACGATGATGCTTCGCGTCGCACTGGCCAGGCTGACGTCAGATTCGGAGATCGCGCCGGTCCCAGAGTACGGGATCGACAAGGTCACGCCTGCCTGGGATTCCTCGTTGAGCTTCTGCAGTGACCCCTGGATCGCGCCGAGCGAACCCTGAACGTCCGCCTTGAGGATCACGCGGAGTTCAGCCGTTTCGCCCTCCTTGACCTGACTGTAGAGGTCCTGGAGTTTGACCGGCCGATCACCGCCGCTCAGATTCTCGACCCGGCGCTGGGCAGCGCGTTGTTCAGCGAGCTGTCGAGCAATCTTCTCGTCCTCGAAGACCTGGAACGTATCACCGGCCTGCGGAACCTCTGGCAATCCAAGGATTTCGACGGGCATGCTCGGGTCCGCTCGGCGCACCCGCTTGCCACGGTCGTCGAACATCGCCTTGACCCGGCCCCACGTCGCGCCCGCGACGACAACATCCCGGAGATTGAGCGTGCCGCTCTGGACCAGGATGCTGGCCACAGGACCGCGCGTCCGGTCGACCTTTGCCTCGATCACGACGCCAGTAGCTGGCTTGTGCGGGTTGGCCTTGAGCTCGTTGACGTCGGCGACTAGCAGGATCACTTCGAGCAGGTCATCCAGGCCGAGCTTCTCGCGAGCAGAGACTTCGACGACCGGAACGTCGCCGCCCCACTCCTCCGGCATGACCAGATTCTCGCTGAGTTGCTGCTTGACACGGTCAGGGTTGGCCGCCGGGAGGTCGATCTTGTTGATCGCCACCACCATCGGCACGTTGGCCGACCTGATGTGAGCGATGGCCTCTTTTGTCGTCGGCATCACGCCATCGTCGGCGGCAACGACGAGCACAGCGATATCAGTTGCCTGAGCACCGCGGGCGCGCATGGCGGTGAACGCCTCGTGGCCCGGAGTGTCGAGGAAACTGACTTTGCGCCCCTGCGTTTCGATCTGGTAGGCACCGATGTGCTGGGTGATGCCACCCGCTTCACCCTCAGCGACATTGGCAGAGCGGATTGCGTCAAGCAGCTTCGTCTTGCCGTGGTCGACGTGGCCCATGATCGTCACGACGGGCGGCCGCGTGACGGAATTCGGGTCGTTGATGGCATCCAACTGCCGGCTCTCGAAGTCAGCTTCAGCCTTCGCGAGTTCGTCCGGTCCGTCGCGGTTGATTTCCCAGCCGAGCGAGATTGCGACCTTCTCCGCCGTATCGAAGTCGATCTGCTGATTGATGTTGGCCATGATGCCAATCTTCATCAGCTCTTTGATGATCTCAATGCCGGTTGTCTGCAAAATGTCCGCCAGCTCGGCGACGGACATGACTGGAGGAAGGGCTACTGGGGCGCGCTCGACGGGCATCACCCGCTTCATCGCGACAGTGCGGGCGCCGCCGGAGCGACCTCCAGAACGGCCGCGGCCGCCACGGCCGCGGCCATTTCCGCCGCCGGGACCGCCTGGTCCGCCACGACTCGCCCCGCCACTCCGGCGGGTTCCCCCTTGATATGTATTCGTCATTAAGACCCTCTTCGCTAGCCCCTACCTTCACCGGTTCTGGTGGCGGTAGCGTTGCTGCATGCTGCCGCAGGGACGCAATCGTCTCCTGTGACAGGGAGATGTTGAGGGCGCGGCTTAAGAGGCCGGTCTTCAACGCCTTTTCCCAGCACGCGGGATTCTCACAGAGATAAGCCCCGCGGCCGTTTTTCTTGCCCGTTGGATCAACCTCGACGTTGCCCTCGGGAGTGCGGACCAACCGGATCAGTGTCCGCTTGGCCGCGTGATCGCGACAGGCCACGCACATCCGCTGGGGGATGTGCTTCGGGCGTGGCCCACTGCGCTTGGATTTCTTGGGCACCGCCCCCTGGGGAACGGCGCCTGAATGCGGCACCGCACCCATGGTCAACCTCTAATCGTCTTCGGACGCCGCGCTAGCGGTCATAACGGCAACATCATCATCCAAGGGAAGCTCATCTCCGGTGGCAAAGTCGTAACGCATCCGGAGCTCGCGGTTGTAGTAGACCTCCAACGCCGTATCCCGGAGATCCACGTCGACGCTCTTGCGAATCAAATCCTCCGGCAATGGTCCGAATGACCGGCCCTTGACATCGATCATGCCGTCCTCGCTCACACCACGAGGTTGGCGGCCCTGCCAGGCCAGGAAGTCCGGAACCTCGTCGACCGCGGCACGGGCCTGGCGCAGGATGTCGTCGCCGTTCAGGCGGAGGGCCTCCGGATCCTTGATATCGATCCGCCAGTCGGTCAACTTGTAAGCCAACCGCGCGTTCTGGCCCTCCTTGCCGATCGCCAGAGACATCTGGTCGGTCGGGACGATGACTGTCGCGACGTGGTTCGGCTCATCGAGCGATACACTGATTGGCTTGGCCGGGCTCAGCGCGTTGGCGATAAAAGTCGCCGTGTCCGGCGACCACTCGATCACATCGATCTTCTCACCATACAGCTCATTGACGATGTTCTGGATGCGAACACCGCGGACGCCGACGCAGGACCCGACCGGGTCGACTTTCTCTTGTCGGGCCGCCACGGCGACCTTGGAGCGCAGCCCCGGTTCGCGGGCAATCTGCATAATCTCGACGGCGCCGCTGAAGATCTCCGGTACCTCGAGCTCGAAGAGTCGCCGGATCAAATTCGGGTGCGATCGGGAGACGATGAGCTGTGGGCCGCGAGCATCGCGGTTCACTTCAACCAGATAGACCTTGACGCGCTGCCCCGCCCGGTACCGCTCGCTCTGAACCTGCTCCCGGGCCGGCATGACCGCCTCGGCGCGACCCAGCTCGACGATCACCGCGCGTGAATCCGCGCGCTGGACGACACCATTGAGGACTTCGCCCTGCTTATCGTTGTACTCGTCGTAGATCGTATCGCGCTCGTAGTCGCGAATTCGCTGCAGGACAACCTGCTTGGCCGTCTGCGCCGCGATCCGGCCAAAGTTGTCGGGCGTACGCTCGATCCGGATCATGTCTCCGACCTGTGCGTGTGGCGCATATTTCTGCGCCTCAGGCACAAGCATGTCATTGATCGGATCCTCGATCTCGGCGACCACCCGCTTGTTGACAAAAACGCGGATTCCCGCGGCAGGGTCGTCGAGCTCGACAGTTACGTCCTCCTCCGTCTTGGCCATCTTGGCGTAGACAGTCTTGAGTGCGTGTTCGACCGACGAGATCACCGCTTCTTTGGGAATGCCCCGCTCGTGGGCTATCTGGGCGATAGCGGTGTAGAAGTCGCTCTTCACCCGCCCACCTCCTACTACATAGTCCATCTGTACAACGTTGCCCGCGCAATGCCAGGGGAGATCCCCAGCGATCGGGCGGGCCAACGTGCGACCAAGACACTCTGAACAAGAAAGAACGTGGGCTGGGGACCCACGTTCGCAGAGAGCTTGGTTCCGCTGAACAGATTATACCACTGCGGCGGTAGGCAGACCAATTCTCAGCCCGAATCGGGAATTCTAGGCAATAGACGTGTCCGAAATCCGCCGTTCGTCAGACGCTCAATCCTCGGGGGGGAGTGGGTGATCCGCCGGCCATTCGATCGGTCGCGGACCTGGGTCCTCCATGTCTGGATTCTCGTGGAGCCGACGCAGAACGCGCACGGAAAGATCGTCGCGGACCTGGATCTGGCACGATAGCCGAAGATTTTCGGGACGGTTCGACAGCCGAGCCAGCCGCACCTCCTCCGCCTCGGTCATCTGGCCCGCATCGCCATCGAGAATCTCGACACGGCAGGTCGTGCAGCGGGCATTGCCGCCACAGCGGTGAAGAATGTCGATTCCCGCATCCTCGATACACAAGACGAGTCGCCGGCCCTCATCGCACTCGATCTTGTTTTCACTTTCGACCGATACCCAGGGCATCATGCTCTCCTGTGTCAGCGCGTCCGTCCGAACGACCGGAATTATGCCTGGAATCGAAGACCACCGGAGACGCGAGCCTGGTGCCGGTCCGCAAAGTCAGCGGCGTGCGGCCCGGCGAGGACCAGTTCGCCGATGTGGCCGTGGTTGGCGGAGCCCGTGACGAATGGGTAGCGAACGCCTTTTGCCTCGAAGCGCCGCTCGGCGTAAAAAATGTCCTCGCTCAAGCGCGCGAAAATGTCGTAGGCGAGCTGGTCGGCGGTCATCAAGTCTCGGATCGGGTGATCGACCCAGACCCGGAGAGTGACGCCGTCATCGGAGAGCTCAGGGTCGCCGATCAGATGTGCGCCGGCAACATCGCGAATCAGGTGCTCAGCGTCGACGGAGAAGCGCAGATTCGCCTCTTCGTCCCGAGCCCACTCTTCGCCGTACCTGACGCGCAGTGTTTGGATGACATCGTCGAACATGGATGATGCCCCTTCAGCGATGATAGCAAGGAAGAAGCGATGAACAGTATCTCACCATGTACAACGCGACAATAGCGCCGGTTGGTTCCGTCTGCGGTACCATTCGGAACCGAACGTGCGCGCGGGCGCTAAAGAGATTTTGGCCTTCCGTCCAGAAGGAGTTTGGGCTGTGCAGCGTATCATCGATGTTGTCCTGCGCCGGGTGAAGCCGGAGCCGCCCATTCCCCTGTGCCCCGACCACAAGGTTGAGATGCATCTGCGCGGCAAGCAGGGCAGGCCGACCCGATTTGCCTCCCAGACAGAAGAGGAATACACCCTCATCTACTTCTGCCCGGTGCCGAATTGCAATCACACGGCTGAGACGAAGCGGGTGGCCACCCAAATTCCAGTCCCCGGCGAGTCGCCGGAGCGACCCAGTTTCGCCAGGAAGGGCCGCTAAGGACGATGTCGCGTTATCGCGAGAGCTGCGCGGCCAGATTTTCTCCCTGGTACCGGCCGCTATAGCCCTGCTCAGCGCGACGGGAAAGGCCAAAAAAGACAAGTTGCATCACTTTGGCGTTGCGCTGTAGGCGGAAGCCAGCTGGGTTGTTGACGACGAGCAATGACGTCGACCGGCCGTGGTAGCCGGCATCCCAGACGGCCGTGTGGATGGTGACGCCGCACCGGGCAAGGCTGGAGCGGGGCCGGCCGAGGGCCATCAGATCAAGAGGTAGGTTCACCACCTCGTTGTAGACGATGTGATACGGCCCCGGTTCGAGATCGATGAACCCTACGTCGTCGAATTCCAGCGCCTCGATCTCTGGCAACACACGATCGGCATTGCTCGCGGCGACAGTTCCCCGGCCACAGTACCGGCTGATCGAATGCAGCGTCACGTCGACGCCATTAGGCTGAACCTGGTCGGCCAGGCTGACATAGGCAGTCAGTAGTGGCGGCTCAGCTTCGATCAACCTGAGAAGTTGCTCGCGGGAGAGGGCGCCGGGCAGGTCCGGCACAAGTTCGATCGATCCCAGCGTCATCACCAATCCTCCTCGAAGCCCGGCACGTGTGTCCGTACACCCTAGTGTACCGCCTCCGACCTGCGTCGAGCGAGGTCGAAACCAACCGGCTATGCTCTCCGGCGATGAAACGTCCAGATGCTGATCGTGAGTCCCAGCGAGTCGAGTCCACTCCGCGGCCATTCCGATCACTCCGCCATAGCGACTTTCGCCAGCTCTGGACAGCCGAATTCATCTCCACCAGCGGAAGTCAGATCCAGCGTGTAGCCGTCGCCTGGCAGGTCTATCAGCTCACCGGCGATGCCTTTCAGTTGGGATTGCTCGGACTTTTTCGCTTCCTGCCGGTCTTTCTGTTTGGCATCGTCGGTGGCGTCATGGCCGACCGCCATGACCGGCGCCGGCTGTTGCTTATCTCGCAGTCGATCCTCCTCTGCACGTCGGCCTTGCTCGCATGGCTGACCTTCACCGATCAAATCAGCATGCCGGTGATCTACGCGATCACCTTTGCCTCTTACTCCGTCAGTGCAATTGGAGGACCGAGCCGCCAGGCGCTCATTCCAGCGCTCGTCCCGGAGCGCGAACTCACCGGGGCTATGACGATGAACACATTGTCGATGCAGGTCGCTACCGTCATGGGCCCCGCCTTGGGAGGCCTGCTCATCGGTCAGGCGGGCGTCGGCGCCGCGTACCTCGTCGACGCAGCCTCGTTTGTCGTGGTCATCCTCGCGATCGTAACGATGAGGGCCAGGCCCGCGATTCGGCTGGCAACGTCGGGCCGCCTCGCCGCCGCAATCGAAGGATTCCAGTTTGTCCGAAACTGCCCGATCCTCATCGGGGTCATGGGGCTGGATTTTGTCGCCACGTTCTTCGGTGCGAGCAATACCCTGATGCCAATCTTTGCCGAGGATGTCCTGGGCGTCGGCGCGACTGGGCTTGGACTGCTCTACTCCGCTCCGGCCGCGGGAGCTGTAGCGGGAAGTCTGATCATGAGCTTCTCAGGCACTGTCCGGCGACCGGGACTGGGGGTTCTTCTGGCAGTGGCGGGCTATGGAGCGTGTCTGATCGGGTTTGGCGCAAGCGACTCCATGATCGTGTCGCTTCTCTTTCTTGCCGGAAGTGGTGCGTCAGATGCGGTGAGCATGGCCCTCAGGCTGGCAATCCGAACTCTCGTTACCCCCGACGAACTTCGAGGCCGCGTTGCCGCCTTACACTCCACGTTCGCGATGGGTGGCCCACAGCTGGGTGAGTTTCAGGCCGGCTCACTGGCCGCATTGATCGGTGTCAGTCTGACTGTCGTCATAGGTGGGGCGTGTACCGTGCTTGCTTCGGTCGTAACTGCCCGCTGGGTACCCGCAATTCCTAGGTTTCGGACCGACGATGAGTTTGACCGGCCTGATGGGTGGTGATATCGTGGGACGAGTAGTAAGCCGTTGACTATCCGCACATTGGGCGAACGTACAGTCCACGGCGAACGGAGTAGACCTACGATGGTTATGACACTTCCGGCACCAGTGACGACCAGCATTTTCCTCCACGAGCGCCAGCCGAAACTCGCCCGCGACTCATTCGGGCGAGCAATGACCTACCTGCGAATATCGCTGACGGATCGGTGCAACTTCCGCTGCGTCTACTGTATGCCCGCGATCGGCATGAAGTTCCAACCGCGCGACGAGATGCTCACCGATGATGAACTCCTCCGCGTCGTCGGACTCTGCGCCGAGCTTGGCTTCACCAAGCTGCGCCTCACCGGCGGTGAACCGACCATCCGCCCCCATATCGTTGACCTCGTCCGGGAAATGAAGGCGTTTCCAGGAATCGAAGAGGTCTCGATGACCACCAATGCCCTTTTGCTCGGGCGGTTGGCCCCGGGACTGGCGGCAGCCGGCCTCGACCGGGTGAACATCTCGATCGATACGCTCGATCCGGACCGGTTCAAACTCATGACCCGAGGTGGACGACTCGACATGGTTTGGCAGGGCATCGAAGCAGCCGATGCGGCCGGCCTGACGCCGATCAAGCTCAACACTGTCGTCCTCAAGGGCCAAAACGAGCACGAGGTCGGCGACCTGGCGGCACTGACGATTGATCGCCCCTGGCAGGTCCGTTTCCTGGAGATCATGCCCCTCGAAGGCGTCGGTGACGTCCACGACGAGAGCCTAATTACTTCCGAACAGACGCAAACTCGTCTGGAAGCACGCTTCGGGCCACTCGAGCCGCTCGACTCAGACCCATCGGATCCGGCGAGGACGTGGCGCATCCCTGGCGCCCGGGGAACGATCGGTTTCATCTCGCCGGTCTCGGCGCCATTCTGCGCCTCCTGCAACCGCGTTCGCCTGACATCGGACGGCAAACTCCGCCTGTGCCTGCTCCGGCCGGATGAGGTCGATGTCCGTGACCTGATGCGCTCCGGCGCCGACGACGACGCCATTCGTGCTCAGCTCCGAGGCGGTATCTGGCGCAAACCGTGGGGCCACGGTCTCGCCGAAGGAGAGCGATTCACCGGCCGAGGCATGTCCCAGATCGGCGGTTAGACTCATCCTGACTGGAGCTTCATAGAACCTGGCCCGCGTCGATTGATGATCCCAATCATCGCCGCGCCGGCAGTCGCCAACGCTCCCATCACCATGAGTAAGCGCCCGAGCCAGTCCCAGCGATCTACGCTGTAGATGAGCGATACCTCGACCTGCCCGGCTGGAATTGGTACGGACATGTAACCATCCTCTGTACGCGTGATCGGCACTCGCTCGCCGTTCACCTCCGCCCGCCAACGTGGGTACCAATTGCGGGCGATCTTGGCTTCGCCACCGGTGGATGCGCCGACCGCTGCTATCCTCCCATTACTCAAGTCGACCGATTGAGTTTCGCCACCGGCAAGCTGAACTATCGGCGCGGGGTCCCGGACT
The DNA here is from genome assembly GCA_963849635.1 of uncultured Chloroflexia bacterium. Taxonomy (GTDB): domain Bacteria; phylum Chloroflexota; class Chloroflexia; order Thermomicrobiales; family UBA6265; genus CAVRUD01. Next base: position 286,646 of record CAWKIA010000018.1, read on the forward strand.
CGATAGACGTCGTAGAGGCCAGACTCGATCAATTCGAGTGTGGGCGCGACCGCGGCCTCCTCCTTGAAGTCCTCAGAAGTCACGAGCACGACCTCAATACCGTGCTCCGAGAGGTAGTCGTCCTCCAACGTCTGGGCAACGTTCGCGGCGGGATAGGCGTTGCCCTGGCGAAAGTTGTAGGGTCCCTGGTGGAGCCTGTGCCAGTACCAGAGGAAATCGTTGTAGAAGAGCGGCCGGTCGGTCTCTGTCGGCGCCCAGAGCTGTTGGTGCCAGGAGAGGGCGGTGCCCAGGATCAGCATCGCTCCATCCCCAGGCACTCGCTCGTCAGCGAGTCGCACAGCCGAGAGAAACTCGGCCTGGACAGCAGAACCAGTATCGATCAACGTCGGGCTGCCAGGGCGGGGTGTCTCGCCTACCTCCATGAGCCCATGGTTGTTCGCGGCGACCGGGCCGAGCGGACGAACGTATACGACAAACAGGATAACGGCCGATCCGGCGATCACGGCATCGCGGAACATCTGCCGGCGCGGGAACAACCAGCGCAAGACCACATCTGCCCCAACAACCGCAAGATAGATCGTCACCATCCGTTGAAAGGGCATCAGCCGAGTGGCTTCAAGTTGCTCGAAGAGTCCAGAGTCCCGAAAGTCCGTGGCCAGGACCGCCGTCACGATCACGTAGATTGACAAGGTGATGGCCGCCGCCCGAGTCGCGGGTCTATCCGCCACGAACAACCCGATGCCCACGCCGATCAACCCGAGTATCGCGACCGGTGGCGAGACCGACGTCAGGATCTTGTCGATGTAGAAGTCGACATTCTCGTATCGGGAGTAGCGCACGAAGTAATAGAGATCCGCGAAGCGGATCAGCGGGATCACGATCGGCGCGGACATCATCGCGGTTAGGACCGCCACCGCCGTGAGACGTGCGCTGATTTGGCGCCATCGAACTGGTTCCCGCTCGATCGCCGCAAGCCAGCAGCCCACGCCGACGATGGCGAGGCCGATTGCGGAGCGCGTGTTGGTCGCCAGGGCAAAGGTCGCGGCAACTGCGGCCAATGAACCGAGCAGCCACCTTCCGCCGGACAGGAAGTTCGCCAGCGCCCACAAGACGAATAGGAGCGCGGTCGCCGCGGCCACATTCGTGACAAGGCCCCAGACGATCAATTCCTTCGAGCCGCCATGGACCCAACCACCGGGAACCGCGACATGCACGAGCAAGGCTGCCAGCGGCACGGCGGCCGACGCCCGATCGTCGCGGGCCAATAGCCAGAATGCCAGGCCCGGCAGCAAAAAAATCAGGATGACGACCAACTTGTGGACCGCCAGGATCGGCACCGAGCCGAGCAGCAGAGCCCAGACTCCGACTTCGAGCCAGGCCTCGCCGAGCGGGTAGAACTCGACCGGGTAGCCACCCTGATGGTCGCCAACCCATCGCAGGAGCTCGCCTTCCCGGATGGTGTCGAGCAGCGTGTTGGCCCTGGTCGCGTGAAACGGATGGTCGACAGAGGCGAAGGTGTTTGCGAGACGGACTGTTCCGAAGTTTGGGATCTCCACCGTCGTCCACACATCGAAGGCATCAAGGCGCACGCAAACAAATAATGCCACCAGGATCATGGCGGCAGCCGCCAGCCTGGAGGACCAGCGGCTATAGTCCCGATCAAATTTTGAGACGACCGAATGTCCGGGGATGTATGACGGCTCGGTTAGAGGTGGAAGAGATCCAGATTCGCGTAGATCGGAGGTCACCCGGCAGACGCACCAGGAGCGGGAGCGGTGTCCGGGGCCGGTCCACTCGTTGCTCCGCCTGTGGTGGAGTCACCTTTGTCGGCGGCCGGTGCATTCCAGATCTCGACTGTTGCCAGCCAGAGGGCAATGACCGAGAGCCCGATGAACCCAAATACGGTCACCAGAAAGACAGACTTCAACACAACTGGATATGCCACCTCGGGCAGGCCATTCACCTGTGCTCGCCAGATGTCGAGTACCTGCATTCCTCGGGTGACAGGAACATAGTAGGTTCCCCGCGCATTCTCGTCCCAGTAATGGGCGCGGACAGACCCGAACACCAGGAACAAGCCAAATCCGGACACGACGATCATCCAAACCCACGTCCGGACGAATCGACCAGTGTCGGCGTGCTTGACGTCCACCTCTATCGTTGCGTCCGTAGCGAACTCCGACTTCGAATCCGAAGGTAGTGGCGCAGACTCCGATGTTGGATCTTCTGGCCCTGGGTGGATCGGCGTGTCTGGCACGGGGAGCTCCTAAGGGTTGAACTGCCAATACGGGATGACGAACTGCGTGAATACCATCGTGTTGAGCAGGATCATCGCCGCCAGCACCGCTCCCTGTCCGTAGGGATGGTAGCGAATCGGAATCAATGTCCTCAGCCCGAGCGCCAACAGGATTGCGACCGCGTTAATGGCGGGGAAGAAGTATCTGGCCTGTGTCAGGCTGAATTCGGTGCCGAACTGAATAATCGCCAGGTAGGCGACTACCGCCGTGACGAGCAACGTAATGATGGTCAGCTTCTGCCATCTTACGGGGTGCTCGACCGGATCATCTGCCGACGATGCGCGGCCCCTCAGCACCGAGAATCCGTAGACCACAAGTCCGGCCAGACAGACCAGTAATGGCAACCCGATCGCCCAGAGCATCACCCGGCTGAGCCGGATGAGCCGCCAACCAAACTCGCCCCACGTCTCCATGAACCGGAATTCGGCGAAGTCAACGTCAAATAACATCGAAAAGAATCCTGGCGCGTCTTCGCTCTGGTAGTTCCAATACTGCAGCGCTTTGATCTGCTCAAGGGCGCTGAAGTTACCGTAGGTGGCGTACATGTACGCATACCAGGGCGCCGCCAGGATCGCCAACGGGATGCCGACTAAAAATGCACGCGAGACAAGCCCGCGCCAATCCTTGAGACCGACCCGGAGCACAATGGCAATGCCGGCAATGCCAACGGCGGTAAGGGCGGTTGATTTCGTCAACAACGCGAGCCCGAGCGCAACGCCGAGAAAAAGGCAGAGCTTTCTGGGGAAATGGTCGCGTATGCCGATCACGAGCAAATAGAGCACTAGGCTGTATGTCGTGATGCCCAAGACGTCGTTGTTGAGCATCGCGGCTTCGTATGAGACTTGTGTCTGAAAAGCCACGAACGTTGGGACGACAACCATGAGAAACCGGTCGGTTGGAAAGATCACCCGAACAGTCAGAAATGCCAACAACACAGTCAGTAGGCCAAGCGGAATCGCGGCGAGGCGCAAGATGTATAGCTGTGTTGCCGGAGATGCGCCGTCCGACAACCAATAGACCGGCGTCATCACAATGTAGTACAGCGGCGGATGGTTCGCAGTGTAGATCCAACCGCTTGGTAATAAATCGTTGGCGAATGTAACTGCCGTTGGGCCATCTAGCCGAAATCTGGGATCGTCAGGATCGCAGTACCAGTCCTTGGTGACATATCGACAGTAGCGATACAGCTCGCCGGGAATACGGTCAGCCCCGCCGGTAGGATCGCCGGCCGCATATCGTTCTCTCCAGTCGTCAAGTTCGGGAATCTCAGGAATGCGACCTTCAGTCGCGAAGACTCGGAGATAGGCAAAGTGGGCAACTTCGTCATGCCCGGTAAAGGCAGGGAAGGCGAGGACGAAGATGATCTGCTTGACCAGGAACAGAAGGCTGAGAGTGACAACGAACTTCTGGATCGGAGTCCAGGTACGGAAGCTCGCCCAACTACTGATCCTGGAGCGGAAAGCGGCGGCAGACCAGACCGTCGAGCCCTCCGCTGATTCCCCGATTGACACGTTTCCAGGACGCTCCACCAATTCGGCCATGCTCGACCCTTTGCTCTTCGGTCGACTCAGAGGTGACCCTCTGATGAGCCGATCGGGGACGATGGTCGGTGGCACGCCGGCCCTACTGCCTGCGCAGCCTGTGCATCACGCGCGACGCACTCCACGAACGGTGACCCTATGAATTCTCGTTTTTTGGCACTGCGGTCGATGCAGGGTAGGTTGAAATGGCAGCATCTGTATACCATCCGGAAGCGAGCAATGTCACATGCACGGTCTGTGCCAACGTCACAACGATTGCGACGATCGATAATCTGGAATTTGCCGAGATAGAGCGGCAAACAGCCAGGCCAGACATCCTAACGACGCGATCAGCAGCAGGACGATCACCGTACCGCCGAGCCACTTGCCCAATGGCGGCGGAGCTGATTCGATCCAGGCCCTGGCAACTTCCCAGACGGGGACGGTCGAGTACGACTTGATTCGCCAAAGCGTCCAAATATCGTCGCGGTTCCTCGGGCCGGCCTCCACCCACACGTAGAACCGCTGTCCAGCGGCATTGGAGATTGCCGGAAACCGCACAGTGGTGTAGGGATTCCGGAATGCGCCTTTCTCATGCCAGACATCATCGCGATCGAGGCTCAGGGCGATGGTCCTTACATCCGGAGCGTCCGGCCCGGAAGGACGTACATGGACGACTAAGTCGTAGGCTGCGTCAAGATCATACGCGCGGATATCCAAGTCGAGCCGATTGAACTCGTCATAGTTGGGGGTGACGTACCCACCCCTGACGGCGATTCCCCGACCGGAGTCGATCGTTCGGCTGACGCCCAGAGGAGCGTTATGTCGAATCGACACTGGCACGAACAGGATGGCGACACAAATCGCAACCACGACCAGTGCGAGAAGCGTGAGCGGCCCTCGCCGTTTGCTCGTACCGCTCATGGCAAAAGCACCCCGCCGCCGCCCGGCCCGTAATAGAACGGGATGACGAATCGGATAAGCGTCAGGCCGTTAAGGACGATCAAGAGCCCAAGCAAGACCGGCGCGGCCACCGGCCGCCACCTACCAGGTAAGAATCGATCAACGCCGATGAGCGTTAGGAGGGCGATGCCGATCATTCCGGGGAAGATGAATCGGGACTGCGTGAACTGAATGGTGCCGACGTAGAGCACCCCATAGGCCAGCATGGCGACAGACGCCAGAATGATTGTCAGGCCCCGACGCTGTTCGTAGGTAAGGCGCGGGCGCCAGCCAAACGTTCGAGCCAATCCCTCACGGAGGACTAAGGCGAGACCCAGTGCAATGGCGGTGCTCCAGACGACCCAGATTGCCTGGCTCACCAGGATGTCGAACGGGATGTTGCGCCAGCCGTAATTGCCCCAAAAATCTTCGAGGCGCTCTCGCCAGAACGCGGGTGTCGTGAACATCTGACTATAGCTGCTAGCAGAGCTGCCGAATTCGCGGATCTCGCTCAGGCGCTGGGACCCCGTAGGGTCTCCATAGAGCCAGTAGGAGCGCACGAACCAGGGTGTGATGAGCATGAGGGGTAGGGCCGTTGTCAAGAATAGGCTGCCTGCCAACCACTGGAGTGATTGCCATCGATCGCCCCAAGATCGCCGCTGCTCCCACCATGCCCAGGCGATTGCCAACACGATGACCGGAAGGGCAAGCCCGAAACTAAGCTTCGTCCAAAGGCCCGCCGCGCAGACCAGCCCGATCCCCAACTCTCCTCTGGTGGTGAACCCTCGTTCAAGACCGCGGAGCAGCAGGTAAACGAGCCACGAGAACAGGGTAATGACGAGGATGTCGTGGTTGACGATCGCCGCCTCGAATGAGAGTTGCGGCTGGAACGCGACGAAGAGTGGCACTCCCGCCCGGATAAACGCGGACTCTGGAAAGAGCAACCTGGCCGTCAGGTACGCGATCAAGATGATAAATACGCCAAGGAGCACCGAAAAGAGGCGGAGCACCACCAGCCGATCGTCAGAGTCGCCGGGGAGGACATGCCAGATCGGCGCGAGTGCCACGTGGTACAGCGGCGGCTGGATCACTTCCGCATTGGAGGGGTAGTCGGCGACGTAGCCGCGATAGGGCCGAGTCTCTTCGGGGAGGAGCACTTCTCCGACGACACCCAGTCCATCGCCGGACCCAATCCGGGCGATGTACCAGTAGTGATCGACCTCGTCATGTCCGGTGAACGGCGCGAAAAGGGTGAGGAACAACAATTGTTTGAGCACGAAAACCGCGATTAGCGGCCGGACCCAGGCACGGTCAACGCCGAGATCGAGCGCCCCGGCGGAGCGCTTCCAGACGCGCACAGGCCAACTACGCCACGTCCGCGGTGAGATCCGAAATCGAGGGACGCGGGCGACGCCGGGAGCGGTCGCTAGTCCCGCCACGTGACGAAATTATTGAGGCTGAAGTTCCACACGGCGGCGACGCCAGCTCCAATAAGCTGGGCGGCGAGGTAATGCATGTCGCCGTGCTTCTCGAGGTAGAGCGCGATTTGCCAGTTGATGATCAGTCCGACGGTATTAATCGGAACATACAACGCCGCGCGATGGAAGACGCGACCGCTGCCTCGGTCATGCCATGTCCACAATTCGTTCAGAATAAAGGTCACCACCATCGAGAGGGCGATAGCGAGTGGGGAGGCAAGCCTAAGACTGATACCGGCGAGATCGTGAAAGAAGACCAGTCCGAGCAGGTTTACGCTGAGTCCGACGCCACCGACAACCAGAAACTTCTGAAACCGGTGTGCCATGGTCCACAGGCGCAGCGCGGGCTGCGGCCAGGTCTCAGTGGAAAACATGCCCCTCTATTCCCTCTCGGCCCGCGTCGGGCGTGGTGGTTGCCGGCCCCCCAAGTCTGCGGTCTCGAGGAAGACCGTCGCAACGATACCACGGGTACGCCGGGAATTCGTAATCCTTGGATTGAACGAGGAGAAACTGCGCCATCGGCACTGAACTCGCACCCGCTCGTTGGTTTGAACGCTCAACTGACGAGCATGGCGACTCCTATGGCGCCGACGCGACCGCCGTGACTTCTTCGAATGCCGCCTGGAGCTGCGTGTCTTCGGACTCCTCCAACTCCTCTTTCGTCACGTCGGGGTCGAGCTCGGGAAGTGTGGGCGCCACGTCATCCGGAAGGGCTACGACCTCGTCCGGCTCGACGCCCAGCTTCCAGATCTGATCGCCATCAGCCGTGAGCCAGAGATCAGTTCCGATGAGCACTGAGGCGCCGTTGGAGATATCAAACTGGCTCAGGACGGTCCCAGTGCCCAGCGTCGTTTCGCCGATGAGCATTCCGCGGTCGTTATCGTGGATCGCCCCGGCCAGAATCTCGGCTGCTGAAGCGGAGTACTCATTGATGAGCACCACGAGTGGCAGATCGACCGCACTTTGTCCCGGAAGCGTTCGCTTCACGGAGACGATACCGTCGCGGTTCCGCTCTTTGTAAATCACCACGTTGAGCGGCAGGAACTCGCTGGCAATGCCGATTGCCTCGCTGACCAGGCCCCCTGGGTTGTCCCGCAGATCCAGAATGATCGCCGTTGCCCCGGCCGCGCGCGCCTCCTGAATTGCCTGCTTCATCTCATCTAGTGATCCGCCCGTGAACTGGCTTAGGCGAATGTGGGCGACTCCGCCTGGCAGCATTCCCCAGGTCACTGGGTCGAGCTTGATCTCGGCTCTCGTAAGCGTGAAGGTCAGCGTCTCTTCGGTTTCCGGGCGAAGGACCTCGATGGTGACCTCGGTGCCGGCCTCGCCACGGAGCGAATTCCCGATCGTGACTGAGTCGACACCTTTTGTTGATTCGCCGTCGATCGAGATGATGACGTCGTCAGATTGGATGCCGGCGGCAATCGCGGGCCCACCTTCGATCGGTCGGGTGATGACTGGCTGCGGCCCAAGGTAGTCGAGATAGACGCCGATGCCGGTCAATTGCCCGCGAAGTGACTGGTTATAGGACTCGGTTTCCTCTGGCGCCAAGAACCGGGAGTGGTTCTCATCGCCCAGCGCTCCGACCATTCCGGCGGCAGCGCCAAAAATCAGGTCGGCATCGTCGATGGTGCTGCTCTCGACGTATTTGTCGTGGGCGAGATCCCACGTCTCTTGGAGGACCTGGAACTCGGGCGCGTCTACGAACGACGATGCCGCCCCGGCGCCGGCGCCGTCCATCCGGTAGCTCGTCACGCCAACGCCGGCCACAAATCCGACGACGAGCAGCGCCGCGACGCACACAGCCTGGATCGCCAATCTGGCTCGGAGCCACGTCCGATTCTTCGGAGTGGCCCCGATGGGACCCTCCGGGCAACTATCCTTGGTCATCGACACGCTCCTGTGTGCGGAACACTGGGTATGGAGGGGTTTGCCGAGCATACAATCCGCGGTCATGTCTCGCGCCGTGTGGCGCTCTTCATGTGCTAGGGAGAAGCATACCGGATGGCGGTCTCAAACAGCGACGGAATCGTGCACGTCGTCTTTCAGCTAGACGAGTCCCAATTCACAACTGATGCGCGGCGTGGGCAGATCGTTCACGAAGCGTTCCACGCCGCCCTGCCGGCGCGCCTGACCGTCGGCCACCGCCTGACGTTCGCGCTCTTGCAAGGCAATGAAGTCTTCGCCGACAACTTCATTGGAGACTTAGTCGATTTCTCCGGGGTGTCGGACGAACTGGTGCTCGTGACGTCCGCGGTTCCGATCCCGGGCCATGCCGGATCCTGGCGGAACATCGGGTTCGATCATCTCGCGATCACGGTCGGCGACCGGGCGGGCGCCCGCGATTTTTTTCGCGACGTCCTCCAGATGCAGGTAATGCGTGACGACCCCCACCTGACGGTGATGGCGACAGGACCAACCGCCCTCTTCTTCTTCGACGCGGGTCAGGAAGCGCCGCTGTCGGATGGGCGGCCTTCGACCTGGCACCACATCGGCTTCGTGGTTGATGACCTCGAAGCAGCCTACGCCCACCTCCAGGCGCACACTGAAGCATTGCGGAGCGATTTCACGCTCCTCGAACGGGACGAGCGCTGGAGCCTGTACTGCTTCTACAAGAACGGCACGGTCACCTTCATGATCCAGCTCTCGGAAGTGAAGCCCGAGTCGCGCGGGTTCACAGACGCCAGCCCGGGCGGACTTTCCGTCGTATCTCTACGACTACGCCAGTCGACCGTATGGGGTGCAGTTCGAGTCCGGCGAGGGTTAGTGAGGGGAGGCGTGAAAGAGGACCTCACCCCCTACCTCCGTAGCCCACTGCGGTGGAGAGGGGCGTTTGGCGAAACTGATTCATGAGGACGTGCTCATCAATGGCCGGATTTGATCGTTGATTCTTCCCCAAACGCTGGGCAACGATGCGGCCCCGAACAGACGTCCGGGGCCGCTGTGCGACTATCGTATCCGCGAGTTTGTTCGGTTATGCGGTTACTGCCGAAGCAACCCCAACCGGCGTCCGCCAGTGGCCGTAGCGCGTCTCGCGGCCGCGGAGTACGTCATGGAAGACTTGCTCGAGTTCGCGCGTGACCGGGCCGATTCCGCCGGAGCCAATCTCGAAGTGGTCGACCTCCACGATGGGCGAGATCTCGGCGGCAGTACCGCACGTGAAGATCTCATCGGCCAGGTAGAGCTCGGTGCGGTCGACATCGCGCTCGACGACCTTCAGGCCAAGAACGTCGCTGGCGAGGATCATCAGGGCGTCGCGGGTGATGCTTTCCAGGATGCCACTGGTGACACCCGGAGTGATCAGGACGCCATTCCGGATCATCATCACGCAGGCGCCCGGAGCTTCCGAAACTTTGCCCTGAGGATTGAGGAGGAAGGCGACGTCGTAGCCGTCCAGCCGTGCCTCGTTGCCGGCCAACTGACCGTTGCGGTAATTGGAGAGGTTCTTCACCCGGGGTGGCATCACGTTGTCCGAGATACGCGTCCATGAGCTGACCCTGGCTCGCTGCGTCATCCCGGTGAGGAGATGCGTGGGCATGGCATGGGTGTTGATCAGCACCTCGGCCTTCGGGGCGAGTTGAGCGAACCGCTTGCCGCTGGTGTCGCCGGTATAGACCAATGGGCGGATGTAGGTATCTTCCCGGGTTTCGTTTGCGCGGAGCAGATCGATCGTCGCGGTCGTGAGGGTATCGATCGAGTAGCTCAGGGGGAGCCGGACGAGGCGAGACGACTTGACGAGCCGGTCCAAGTGTTCCTGGAAGCGGAAGATATAGAGCTCTTCGTCGCGGTCATCCCAGTAGGCCCGGATGCCCTCGAACACAGCGCCGACGGTCGACCAGCCCAGTTCCGTAACATGGACTGTGGCGTCTTCCCAGCGCAGTTGCTCACCGTTCCACCACAAGTAGTTTGGATGCTCTCCCACGACCATTTCTCCTGCCAGATACGCCAACGATCCGCGCTGCCATCCCGCGCCGTGATTGGGCCGAATCTCCTAGGTTCAGTATCGCATCCATTCGATTCGGGCACGATAACCAATCGCCATTGGCGTTTGAGACCACATCGCGGTTAGTCTGTGTACATGCCGAAATGGAGACGGGGTGCCACACGGGTGTGGCACCCCGTCTCCATCGAACCATCGATTTCGGCCGATGGCCGAACGTCGATTACTCGGGCCGACCCTCGACTGAGACCGCCTGGAGGAAGTCCACGTAGATATTGCCCTGGGGCACCGTGAAGCCTTGCTGGTTAACAGGCAGGTTCTTCACCCACGGCTTGTAGGCCATCTGGTCCTGGCGGTACACAATTGGCTGGTAGCCGCCATCGTTCTGAATGATGGTCTCGGCCTGGCGGTAGATTTCGAGGCGCGCGTCAAGATCGGCGATACCCTTGGCCTCGTTGACGAGGTCATCGAACTGGTCATTCGACCACGCCTGCCGCTTGCCGGAGTTCTTCCGGGAGTAGTACATGTCGCCGTAGCCGTTGTTCGGATCCGGGTAGTCGTACCACCAGCGAATCCAGGTGAGCTGGAACTGGTTCTCGAAGAGGCGCGGGCGCCAGTTGTTCTCCGGGATCACCTCAAGGGTGATCTCCATGCCGAAGACTTCGTTCAACTGGGCGGCGATGTCCTGGGCCATGATGTTGGAATTGATGCCCTCTTCAGATCCGCGCAGGTACATGGTAATCGGCGGCCAGTTCGTTCCACCCGCGTAATCTGTGCCCTCCAGTGCCGCCATCGCCGCGGCAGGATCGAACGCCAGATTCTCTTCAAATGCCGGGTCATCGAGGAAGCCGAAGACGCCCGGCGGGACCATGCAGAAGGCGGGGCTGACCAGATTGTTGGTCAAGCTAACCAACCGCTCGCGGTCGATGGCGTGATTGAGCGCAAGGCGCACATTGAGGTCATCAAAAGGCGGCACTCCGTTGGATGCGACCAGCATCCAGATTCCTGGAACGACGTACGGCTGCAACTGGGCGGCAAGCTCCGCGTCCTCTTGGAAGCGTGGGAGGTCCGTTGCTCCAATGATTGCCCAGTCTTGCTGCTGATCCCCGTCCCCAGCCTCGTACGCATTGACGTCATTGGCGGAAGGGATAAACGGAACGACAACCTTGTCGAGTGCAATCGCTTCCGCGTTCCAGTAACCCGGATTCTTGGACATCTCGACCTTGACCTGGTGCTCCCACTGGTCCATCTTGAACGGTCCGTTCGAGACAAGCGGAACGTCCCCGAGAGCCCAGTTGAGACCATGTTCTTCGACCGATGCCCGGTGGGCAGGAACTGACGCGGTATAGGCGACAACGGCCGGGAAGTAACCTCGCGGTCCTTCCATCGTGACCTCGAGGGTCCAGTCATCGAGCGCTTTCATACCGAGATCGTCAATCGTCAACGCCGTTGCCGCCGGGGTTCCTTCCCCAGCAGCGGCGGTGTTGTACGCCTCAGCGTTCTTGATGTCGAACAAGAATCCGGCATATGCGGCTGCATTGGCGGGATTGAGCTGGCGCTCCCATGACCAAACGAAGTCATGAGCAGTCACCGGATCACCGTTCGACCAACCGGTGTTGTTCGGGCGGATGTTGAACGTCCAGACGGAGGCGTCCTCGTTCGGGGTGAACGTCTCAGCCCAGTCCGGAGCTGCCTGCAAGTCCTTGTCGAACTTAAGCAGGCCGGCCCACAATTCGACGACACCATTGCAGTAGAGGTTGAGATTGAAGTCCTGCGAGCTGGGCTCGTCGTTCAGGCTTCCATGATAGAAAACCTGCTCAACTTCTCCTTGGGCGTTCATTCGCCGCACTGGACCAACAGCCGGGGAAGCGCCGACGAATCGCGGAACGCCCGCGACAACCGCCGTTCCCGCTGTCATCGCACTGGCGACCTTCATGAAGGTCCGGCGGTCAACTCCAGCGCTCTTAAAGCGCTTCGCAAGGTGCTCGATTTGTTCGTTCTCGTACTTCGCCACGGAGTTCCTCCTACCGTCGTACGTTCAGTGACCAGCAAGCGCGCCCTCGTGCGCCCGCTCCGACTTGAACCGCTAAACCTCCACGTCCTTTGGTCTAGGGATCAACGATCCTCAGCGCGCAGCGGGGATGACTGCGCCCTGCCCTCCTTTCGCCGGTTTGACTGGCAGTTCGGAGTTATCTGAAGCCTCCGCGTAATGGCAGGCGACCCAATGGTCAGCCCCGATCGGCCGGAGTTGCGGCTCGACTTCCGCGCAATCTGGCCTGGCTATCGGGCAACGAGGATGGAACCGGCAACCCGAAGGCGGCCGGGCAGGGGACGGAACATCCCCTTCCAGAATGATCCGGCTTTTTTGCCGGCCCGGAATTGGCAGGGGAATCGCGGAGATGAGAGCTTTAGTGTACGGGTGCTTTGGTAGTTCGGTGATCGTCCGCGCTTCCCCAATCTCAACCAGTTTGCCGAGGTACATCACCCCGACGCGATCGGAGATGTGCGCGACGACAGCGAGATTATGGGCAATAAAGAGATAAGTCAGGTTGAACTGCCCCTGGAGCCGTTTGAGCAGGTTCAACACCTGGGCCTGGATGGAGACATCCAACGCGGACACTGGTTCGTCACAAATCACCAGCTTCGGGTTGAGTGCCAGTGCCCTGGCAATGCCAATGCGCTGGCGCTGCCCGCCGGAGAACTCGTGGGGATAGCGATTGGCGAAATAGGAGTTCAGACCGACTACTTTGAGTAACTCGCGGACCTGTTCCTGGCGCTCTTTGCGACTCCCAACGCTGAAGATGTTGAGCGGTTCCGCGATGATCCCACCGACCGTCATCCGGGGATCGAGCGACGCCGACGGGTCCTGGAAGATCATTTGAATGTCACGGCGGTATGGCCGCATCTTCGCGCCGCTTAGGCTACTGATGTCTTTCCCGTCGAATCGAATCGATCCCGAGGTTGGGTCATAGAGGCGAATAATGGTCTGGCCAAGCGTCGTCTTTCCGCAGCCGGACTCGCCGACCAGACCGAAGGTCTCGCCAGCCCGAACGGAAAAAGAGATCCCGTCCACAGCGCGGATCGTCAGCGCCTTGCCGCCCAGAAGGCCACCACCGACCTTGAAGTACTTGGTCAGGTTCTCAACTTCGAGGATCGGGCGGTTCCCCGCGGCGGCCGTATCCGCCTGCGCCGTGGCCATTACCCGACCTGCCCCAACTCAGATTCGATCAGGACGACCTCGTCGTGGCGGCGAACTTCGCGAGCATGAGTTCCGCGCGGTCCGGTAGGAAACCAGCAGGCTGACTGCTGTCCGGGTGCGGTTTCAACCAGTGGCGGAGTCTCTTCACACTTGGCCTGCCGGCGCGGACAGCGAGATCGGAACCGGCACCCTGCCGGAGGTTCGAGCAGGTCAGGCGGCAAGCCTCCGATAGGTACGAGCTCCTCTTTGACGTTGTCTCCGATCCGAGGAATCGAGCGTAGCAGGCCGAGTGTGTATGGATGCTGCGGGTTCTCAAACAGGTCCTGGGCGCTGCCCTCTTCGATGATCTTGCCGGCGTACATCACGATGACCCGCTGGCAGAGTTCCGCAACGACGCCAAGATCGTGAGTAATCATAATGATCGCCGTGCCAAAGTCGCGGTTCAATCCGACCATCAAGTCCAAGATCTGGGCCTGAATGGTGACGTCGAGGGCGGTCGTCGGTTCGTCGGCGATCAGCAGGCGCGGATTGCACGCCAGAGCAATTGCGATCATGACGCGCTGGCGCATGCCACCGGAAAACTGGTGCGGATAAGCGTTGATCCGGTCTTCGGCGGCCGGTATCCCAACCCGCTGGAGGAGATCGATCGCGCGTTTCTCCGCTTCTTGCCGGGAAATTTCTAGGTGAAGCATCAGTGGTTCGACTAATTGGTTGCCGACGGAGTAGACAGGATTGAGCGACGTCATCGGGTCCTGAAAGATCATCGCGACGTCGTTGCCGCGGACATTCCGCATCTCGCGATCGGAGAGGGAAAGCAGATCGCGCGTCTTGCCATCGATGGACAGCGTCACCGAGCCGTTGACAATGCGGCCTGGGGGACTGGGCACCAGGCGCATCAGGCTCAAGGCGGTCACACTCTTGCCGCAGCCGGATTCGCCCACGATCCCCAGAGTCTCGCCCTCTTTGACGTGGAAGGTCACGTCGTCAACGGCGAACACAACCCCGGAGCGGGTGAAGAACTGCGTCTTGAGGTTCTTCACCTCAAGGACGTTCCCAGTACGGCGACTTTTCTTCGACTTCTCGTCGGTTTCAGTCGTAGACGCTGCTACTGCCAATATCGCCTCCAAGGAGCTTTCAGCTGTTAGCTCTCAGCCGTCAGCAGTTCGCCGTCAGACATCAGAGTGCGTCCCATCGAACAACGACCGTGGATCTTTGAGCATTGATGGCTGACGGCTGATCGCTGAGAGCTGTTTGCTTTCTAGTCGTTGCCTTTTGGATCGAGCGCATCGCGGAGCCCATCACCGAGGAACGTGAACCCCAACATGGTCAACCCGATGGCCAGCGTCGGAAAGAGCAGCAGATGGGGATAGGAACGGACGAACGCCTGTCCCTCACCGACCATTTGGCCCCAGGAGGCCTGCGGTGGTCGAATCCCGACTCCGACGAAGCTCAATGCCGCTTCGATGAAGATCGCGGTCGGTATGCCGAACGTCAGGGCGACGATGATCGGGGTAAGACTGTTCGGCAGCAAATGCCGGCCGATGATGTAGAAGCCGTTTGCCCCGGCCACCTTTGACGCTTTGACGTACTCCTGCTCCCTGAGCGACAGGAATTGCCCGCGTACCAGCCTTGTCTCCGTCACCCAGCCAACGAGCCCGATCGCCAGGAAAATGTTGGTCAAACCCGGCCCTCGCCAGTTGACGATCATCAGCACGAGGAGCAATTGGGGGATTGCGTAGACGACATCGACCAGACGCATAAGGATGTTGTCGGTCTGGCCGCCGTAGTACCCAGCGATAGCGCCAATCGGCACGCCAATCACGAGCACGATGACCTGGGCAAGAACCCCGACGACGAGCGAGACCCGAGCGCCATACATCATCCGGCTGAACAAGTCGCGGCCATTCAAGTCCACACCAAACGGGAAAGTCCAGGAGGGAGAAAGACCTTTCGTTTCCCCGATGTACTCCGGTGAGATAACTTCGCTCTCTCCGTAAGGTGCAAGTACCGGGGCAAAAACGGCCAGCAGGATGAAGGCGACGACGATGAAGAGGCCAATGACCGCTAGCTTGTTTCTGATCAGCCGGCGCCAGGCGTCGCCCCAAAGACTCGCCTGTTTGCGGGCAGATGTCTCACCAGTCGAACCCAGATCCGCCAGTGTCGTCGGGTCGCCAAGCACGCCGCCGGTACTCGCGGCTCCGTCGCCTCGGACGGACGCCGGATCGAAGGTGCGGTCACCTGGGTGAGTCGAGGACTGAGCCATCTGCGCTCCTTCGTACGGGACGGTGTGTGAGATATAGAGTTGCGGTTCGGGTCCTAGTAGCGAATTCTCGGATCAATGACCCCATAGACCAGATCGACCAACAAGTTCATCACTGCCAGGAAAACGCCGTACAGCAGCACCACGCCGAGGATCATCGGCTGGTCTTGGACCTGCATGCTCGTGACGAAGTACTGGCCCATCCCGGGAACATTGAAGACTTGCTCGACAAAGAACGACCCGGTGCCGACCGCCGCGAGGATGGGACCAATGAGCGTGACGACCGGAATCAACGCGTTCTTCAGCACGTGTTTCAAAATAACCGAACGCTCGGCCAATCCCTTGGCGCGAGCGGTCCGCACGTAGTCGCTCCGGATGATGTCGATCATGCTCGAACGGGTATAGCGGGCCAGGGTGGCGAGCGGCGCCGCGGCGAGCGCAATTGTCGGCAGGATCCAATCAATGGGACGTTCCCAGCCGCCGATGTTGAAGCCGAGGTTCATGCCGTGGTCTGGGAGGTAGATCGCGAAGAGTAAAATCAGCAGAAAACCCATCACGAAGTTCGGCATGCTGTAGAACAATATCGCGATGGTGACGGAAATATAGTCGAGGATGCCGTTCTGATTCACCGCCGCCAAGATGCCAAGCCCCATGCCAACGATCGTCGCGAACATCGTCGCCATCAGGCCGAGGTGGAGGGAAACGGGAAAGGTCCGGCCAATCAGGTCGCTGACCTGTTGCGGGCGGTTGTTGTACGAAGGGCCAAAATCGCCCTGCAGAGCGTTCCAGACATAGATGCCGAAGCGCTGATACAGCGGCTTGTCCAGACCGTAGAGCTTCTCCAGGTTGGCGATTGTTTCGGGATTGACGCCATTGCCCGCCGAAGGATCAAACGGACTGCCCGGTGTCGCGTTCATGATGAGAAACGTGACGGCGGCCATCGCCAGGATTGTCGGGATAAACCAGAGGATGCGACTGGTGGTGTAGCGGAGCATCACGCCTCCCCAAAAATGGGCCAGTCCGCGGTTACGGGTCCGGGACGGCAAGGAGCACACCAGCGTTTCGAGACGGGCGATGACAGCCTTCTAAGGTACGCAGTCTAGCCAGCCTACCCGGCGTAGTGACGTTCAACGCGTCCGAATCTCGAATCTCTGTGCTGCGATGTGGCTATGATGCGATTCGAACGCGGTGCCGAACCGAATAATCGGATCGATCCACCGGGCATTGTGCCCGAATACTCGAGCGAATCGGCTTAGTTTTGCGAACGCCGCGACTTTAGCACCGCGATTAACAGGGTGTCAAGCACGTCGTTTACAAACTCACGATCTCCGATTTTCCTGATCTCTATCAATATATGCGGTTTGCACTACACGTCCGTCGGGTTGCCCAACGCCAAGGCCGCCGCTCCAAACAGCGCGGTGTCGTCGCCGAGCGAAGATAGGGCGATCCGCATGCAGGAGCGGTTCGCGACAAAGGAGTAACTCGGAATCGACTGCCGCGCCGGGCCAAGCAAGAGTTCGCCGATGGCCGCGACGCCGCCCCCGATGACGATAACCTCCGGGTTGAAAATGTTTACGAACGACCCAATCGCCGCCCCAAGCGCGCGCCCCGCCCGCGCCAGAATCGCGATTGCGGCCGGGTCACCATCCTGCGCGGCCGTAGCGACCGCACCGGCGGTGACGGCACCGCCATTTGCGGCCTCCAGAATCGCGTCACCATCGGCAGTCGTCGCAACCAACTCACCTTCGTGGCCGATCGCCCAGCCCGCGACAAATGACTCAAGGCAGCCTATTCCGCCGCAGGTACAGCGCGGGCCATCGAGGGCAACGACGCTGTGACCTAACTCGGCGCCGAAGCCGCGGATCCCGTCGACGAGGCGGCCATCACTGATGACGCCTCCGCCGACGCCTGTGCCCAGGGCGAGATAGACCAGATTCCTGGCGCCTTTGCCACTGCCGAAACGCATCTCCCCCAATGCCGCGCAGTTGCCATCGTTTGCGACGCTGACGCGGCGTCCGGTTCCCTCGGCGAGCGACGGTCCAAGTGGCACGTCTCTCCAACCGGGGAGATTCGGAGTAAAGAGGACGATGCCTGTATTGGGGTCGAGCGGTCCCGGTGAGGCGACTCCAACAGGATTGTCGGGCCCCAGTCCGGCGGCGGTGGCAACGGCATTGACCAGGTCGGTCATCCGCTGGATGACCTTCGTGTGGCCGTCTTTTGAGTCGGTGGGCATCGCCCGACGGTGGGTCAGCTCTCCCTCGGTCGAGACCACCGCGACCCGAATGTTGGTCCCACCAAGGTCGACCGCGAGTACCTGCTGTCCACCGTCCGCTGCCATGTCACCCCCACCCCAAACGTTGGCCCGGAGCTGTCCCATTTTCCGACTCCAGGCGGGTCGAATCCTACAGAATGAAGTTGCTCAGGTCTTCATCGGCGGCGACTTCACCGACGCGCTCGGCCACGAACAACCGGTCGATCGTGATCGTCTCTCCCGATCGGTCAGGGGCGTCGAACGAAACCTCTTCCAGGACGCGCTCCATCACGGTGTGCAGCCGGCGAGCACCAATATCCTCGGTGCGGGCATTGACCAGGGTTGCCAGTCGGGCCATCTCCCGAATGCCTTCTTCTGTGAACTCGATCACGAGTCCTTCAGTGTTCAGCAACGCCACGTACTGTTTGGTCAGGGCATTCTGCGGCTCGGTAAGGATCTTGAAGAGGTCTTCCTCAGAGAGACTACTCAGCTCAACTCGAATCGGGAAGCGGCCCTGCAACTCCGGGATTAAGTCCGATGGCCGCGTGTCATGAAAGGCCCCGGCCGCGACGAAGAGGATGTGATCGGTCCGGACGGGTCCGTATCGGGTCATCACGACCGACCCTTCCACAATGGGAAGGAGGTCGCGCTGGACGCCTTCGCCGGAGACCTCGCCGCCGACATCGCCATTGGTCGAGATCGTCTTGTCGATCTCATCGAGGAAGACGACCGCCGCCTCTTCGACCCGCTTTATCGCGGCATCGACCACCGCGTCGAAGTCGACCAGCCGGTACGCCTCCTGCTGGGTCAGAATCCGGCGGGCCTCGCGGACTGACACCCGGCGACGCGTGCGCCGCCGCGGCATGTAGCCATCGAGGAATTCGTGCAGCACATCATGAAGATCCTCTGAGGAGAAGCTGCCAGGCTCGAACCCGCCATCATCGTAGCCACCATCTTCTTCGATCTCGATCTCGACGGTCTCTTCTTCCAGTGCCTGCTGGTTGAGGAGATCGAGCAGACGCTTGCGCTCGCGTTGAACCCGGCGTTCGGCAGCCAGCTCCTGGCGGAGCAGGGCCGCTTGGTCGTCAGGATTGGTCTGGTCCGCTGGCTTCTTCCGGCCGTTTCTCGACGTCTTCTTCGGGGCCAGTTGTTCGACCAGAATATCGGCGAGCCGCTGAACCGCGGCTCGCGTCGCTTCGTCGTTGACCTGCTCCATCCGCTCGCCGTGGAGCATATCGATCGCGATCTCAACGAGGTCCCGGACGATCGACTCGACATCGCGGCCAACGTAGCCAACTTCGGTGAACTTCGTCGCTTCCACCTTAATGAAGGGCGCATCGACGATCTTCGCCACGCGGCGAGCAATCTCGGTCTTACCGACTCCGGTCGGCCCCATCATAAGGATGTTTTTGGGCTGGACCTCGGCCCGCATCTCCTCCGGCAGCAATTGCCGCCGGTAGCGATTGCGCAGGGCGACGGCAACCGCCCGCTTCGCATCCGCCTGGCCAATGATGTACTTGTCCAGCTCCGCGACGATTGCTTTAGGCGTCAGGTTTTCTAGCAGCTTCTCTTCTGGGGCCCGGTCTAATCCTGCCCGAGGCGGAGTGGCAACCTGGTTCGAGCGACGGTGCGCTTCGGCCATTACGCCATCTCCTCAGTGTCGTCCGGCTCATCGTCGCCAGTCGTCTCATCTTCGCGCTCGGTCTCGTCGTCATCGTCTTCGTCGTCATCCTCGGACGCCGCGGCTAATTGAGCGGGCAGGATTTCAGACTGTGCGATGTCCGGAGCGTCCTCCGTCTCGGCAGAATCACTTGCGCGGTGCACGACTTCGACAGAAAAGTGGTGGTTCGTATAGATACAAAGGTCCGCCGCGATCGCCATCGATGCCTCGACGATTTGACGGGCTGTCAGGTCGGTGTTGTTGAGCAGCGCCTTGGCCGCGGCGGTGGCGTACGGCGCGCCCGAGCCGATGGCGACAATGCCGTCATCCGGTTCGATCACGTCGCCTTCGCCGGAGAGCACCAGCAGCGACTCGGTGTCCGCAACGATGAGTTGTGCTTCCAGGCGGCGCAAATAGCGGTCCGTGCGCCACTCCTTCGTCAACTCGACGGATGCGCGGCGTAGGTTCCCGTCCCAGGCTTTGAGTTGGGCTTCGAATTTGCCAAACAGGGTCAGGGCGTCCGCGACCGCGCCGGCGAACCCGGCTAAGACTTGGCCATCGTAGAGCGTGCGGATCTTACGGGCGCCATGCTTGAGGACAACGTCGCCAAGCGTCACCTGTCCATCGCCGGCTAGGGCGACTTCGTCCTGGCGTTTGACCCCAAGAATGGTCGTGGCGCGGAGTCGGGGTCGTGTGTAGCTATTGGGCTGATTCACAGTGGGTTGCTATGGTCCATTTCAAGTGACGTTCAGGCGTTTTCTGCCGATGAACGCGAACGGTGGGTGCCGCCTGGCACCCACCGGTCCATTCTACTTGGTTCGCGCAACGTGATTCGTCAGGTGGGTCAAGCCGCCTCCGGCTTTGCCTGTTCCTTGCCGGTGTAGCCACATTTCGGGCACTTCAGGCTGCCTTGGCGACCGATCGCCTCCAGGTACGGATTGCCGCAACTGGGGCAGGGCTGTGGCACTGGCCGGTTCCACGAAGTGAAATCGCACTCCGGCCACCGTTCGCAACCGAAGAAAGCCCGGCCCTTCTTCGAGCGCTTTTCGACCACCTCGCCCTGGTGGCAGGTCGGGCATTCGACCCCGATCCGCTGGAGAAGTGGCTTCGAGTTGCGGCATTCCGGGAAGCCGCTGCACGCCAGGAACTTCCCGTAGCGGCCCAGTTTGATCACCATTGGCCGCCCGCACTTCTCGCATGACTCGCCGGAGGGCTCGTCTTTGAGCTTGACACGCTCCATCGTTTTTCGGCCTGCTTCACCGCCAAGGTGAACGGACCGTAGAACTCGCGCATCGTTGGCACCCAGCCGCGATTGCCCTCCGCAATTTCGTCCAGCTCACTTTCTAGCTGGGACGTGAAGCCGATGTCGAAGATCGTCGGGAAGTGCTCGACGAGCAGGTCGTTGACGACCATACCCAACTCGGTTGGGACCAACTTCTTCTCTTCCGATGTCACATATGCCCGGGCAAGCAGCGTCCCGATCGTCGGTGCGTAGGTGCTCGGTCGACCGATCCCCTGTTCTTCGAGGGCCTTGACGAGCGTCGCCTCAGAGTATCGGGGGGGAGGTTGGGTGAAGTGCTGCTCCGGCAGCAACCGGATCAGGTCGAGATCTTCGCCCTCGCTGAGCGGTGGAAGTGCGCCTTTGTCGAGTTCATCTTCATCACCGTCGTCGCGACCGACCTGGTAGATCGCCATCCAGCCCTGGAACTTCACGACCGATCCGGTCGCCCGGAACTGGAAGGGGATCTCGCCGGCAGCCAATTTTTCCTGCTTGCCGGCGGCGATATCTACACCTGTGTTGTCGAGGATTGCGTTGCGCATCTGGCTGGCGATGAACCGCTGCCAGATCAGCTGATACAGGCGAAACTGCTGCGGCGAAAGGAACTGCCGTACGCTTTGGGGATCCCGACCAGGAACGGTAGGTCGGATGGCCTCGTGAGCCTCTTGAGCGCCTTTCGACTTGCGGGCATAAACGGGGGGTCGCTCAGGCACAAAGTCGTCACCGAAACGGGTGGCGATCACCGACCGGGCGGCTTGCTGGGCCACAGTGGATACGGTCGTCGAGTCGGTCCGCATGTAGGTAATGAGACCTTGCGAGCCCTCTGGGCCCAAGTCCACTCCTTCGTACAACTCCTGGGCGATCTGCATGGTGCGCCGGACCGCGTAGCCCAACTTCCGGGATGACTCTTGCTGCAAGGTGCTGGTGGTGAACGGTGCCGAAGGGCGGCGCTGTGTCTCGCGCTTTGTGACGGTCTGCACGCGATAGTTCGCGCCATCCAGCCCTGTGACGATGTCCTGCGCCTGCCACCCAGTGGAAAGTTCGGCCTTCTTCCCGTCGACCTTGCTCAGACTCGCCTTGAAGAGATCCTTGTCGCGCCGGGGCTGACCGGTTTGTTGTGCCAGCTCCGCGTCAAGAGTCCAGTACTCCTCGGGGACAAAGGCGAGAACCTGGCGTTCACGCTCGACCACGATCCGAAGGGCGGCACTCTGAACGCGGCCGGCCGACAACCCGCGCTTCACCTTTTTCCAGAGGAGTGGGCTTACGCCGTAGCCGACCAGCCGATCGAGAATCCGGCGGGCCTGCTGAGCGTCGACCCGCTGCATATCGATGTCGCGTGGCTGCGCGATCGCCTCGGTGACTGCGTCCTTGGTGATTTCGTGGAAGACCACTCGCCGGACAGGCTTCAGACCGGGATCGGTCGCCTGGACCAGATGCCAGGCGATCGCTTCTCCTTCACGATCGGGGTCGGTCGCCAGGAAAATCTCGTTGGCGCGTTCGACGGCGCTCTTGAGCTCTTTGACGGTTTTGACCTTGTCCCGGGGCACAAGGTATTTCGGGGCGAAGTCGAGATCGACCTCGACGCCCAGGGTGCTCTTGGGCAGGTCGCGAACGTGGCCCATCGAGGCCATCACGGTGTAGCCAGAGCCGAGGTATTTGCCAATCGTCTTCGCCTTCGCCGGCGACTCGACGATCACCAGTTTGCGGCCACCGGAGCGGACCGTCGTGCCAGTCGTCGAAGTTTTCGACGAGGTCCGGCTCTTCGACGCCGCACTAGAGCGCGGCTTCGATGCCGGCTTCGTCGAGCTTTTGGTGGTTTTGGTTGCGGCAGTACCGCGAGTAGTTCGTTCTTCGGGCATAGTCTCACAAGGGGCGGCGACGATCGCCGATAAATGAAAGCCTTCGTGTCAAGCGGGGGTAAATCTGTCGAGCGGGGCTGCTTCCTTTAAAGCACCATACGGGACGCATCTTGAGGGTGTCAAGGATGCCAGTATAAGCCAGTACTAGTGAATTAGGAACGCCGGGAGTAATGTTGGGCGCCAGCGTTGCGCACATTTCCCTTCAATTCCAGTGTAAGCAGCACGGCGCCGGCTTGTGAGATCGGCAAGTTTGCCAGGGCGGCAATGTCGTCAATATGGATCGGATCTGCCGTAATGACGGCCAGGATCCGCCGCTCGTTGTCGTCGATCGGCAACGCTTGCTGAACGGCGACTTGCTCTTTGCGCCGCCCAAGGTTGAGGTCTTCCAAGACGTCGTCCGCCGATCGAACGGGCCGAGCTCCATCC
Source organism: uncultured Chloroflexia bacterium (assembly GCA_963849635.1). Classification (GTDB taxonomy): domain Bacteria; phylum Chloroflexota; class Chloroflexia; order Thermomicrobiales; family UBA6265; genus CAVRUD01. The sequence continues at coordinate 309,757 of CAWKIA010000018.1, forward strand.
CGCAAGAGCTGATTGCAACCGGCACTTCGGCTGGAGAGGACATTCCCGGGAACGACGAAGACATCGCGGCCCTGATCCGCGGCGAAGTCTACGGTGATCAACGCGCCAGATCGCTCCGGCGCCTCGACCACGATCACGCCGAGGGAGAGCCCGGAAATGATCCGATTCCGGGCCGGAAAGTTTGGCCCGTCCGGCTGCGCGTCGGGGTGAAAGTCAGAGAGGATCACGCCGGACTCGGCGATCCGGGCAGCCAGCTTGCGGTGCTCCGGCGGATAGATGTTGCGCACACCGGAGCCGAGAACAGCGATCGTGCGCCCTCCGACGTCCAGGGCCGCCTCGTGGGCGATCCCGTCCACGCCTCTCGCCAATCCCGAAACAATCGTCACTCCAACGGCGGCGAGGTCGTTTCCGAGGAGCTTTGCCATCTCCCGCCCATAGGCGGTCATGCGGCGTGTGCCGACGATGCCGACCGCGGTGGCATCTTCGGGCCGCAGGCTTCCCAGGGTGTACAACACCGGGGGAGGAGCGGGAATCTCCGCCAGTAGCGCGGGGTAAGCACTATCCCCTCGGGTCACGACGTTGATCCCATCGCGCTGGAGACGGGCCATCTCGTCGTCGAGGGAATATGAGGACCGTACCTTTATCAGGCTATCTAAGGAACGCTCGTCGAGTACGCCGCGGAGATCAGCAGCGCTCGCCTGCCACGCCTGTTCAAGCGACCCGAACCGGGCCATCAGGCGATTGATCCGGCTTGGGCCAATGAACGGAACCCGGCTAAAGGCGACCCAATACTTGGCAGTATCGAGGATATCAGTCACGCGGAGGTTCCTCTGGGGCTCAACAAGACGCCCATTCGACGGCTGGACTGCGTATTGGGAATCGGAGTCTACTCTACATTAGGTCGAGTACTGCTTATCGACGATCCGCAGCCAATCCAGCACCAACTCTGTGTGGTAAAGTGACAGGGCATTCGCCCAACCAGGGGATCAACGGGAATGGCATCCTTACGTCCAATTCGTCCGGACACAGACTCGCCGACGCCGATTCATCTTCGGGCGCTCGACGACCTGCGGTTTATCCGGGAGACGATGGATCGCAGCCGATCATTTACCGCGATCTCTGGAATGGGTGAGATCTTGGTTGGGGTCAGCGCCCTTCTGGCGGCCCTGATCGCCATTGTCCAACCGACAGATGGCAGATGGCTGGCGGTTTGGTTGGCGGAAGCGGTCGTCGCAATAGCGCTCACCTGCGCCTTCACCGCGGCGAAGGCGAGCCGGGCCGGCGAGGCGCTGCTCTCTCGTCCGGGAAGACAAGTTGTCGGAGGGTTGACTCCTCCCTTGATTGCGGGACTCATCCTGACGGTTGCGCTGTTCGGAAATGGGGCGCCAGAGTTGCTCCCGGGAACGTGGCTTCTGCTCTATGGCACAGGCGTGGTGACCGCGGGAGCATTTTCGGTGCGGATCGTTCCGGTGATGGGTGTGCTGTTTATGGTGGTCGGTGGCCTGGCGTTTCTGACGCCGGTCCTCGAACGAGACATCGTCCTCGCCTGTGGCTTTGGTGGTCTGCACATCGTGTTCGGCGCGATCATCGCTCGCCGGTATGGAGGTTAGGCCCAATGGCACGTCCCTACGGCACGGCCCGCGCAGACGATGCAGACGACGGTTACCGGCTCGATCTGATGTCGATCGCCGGCACGTCAGGTGGTGCGGAATCGCTGGACCGACTGATCCACGAGCGGATGCGGCTCGGCATCGTGAGCGCACTGGCCGTGGCCGAAGCCATGTCATTCAACGACCTCAAAGCGGCCCTCGGCGCAACCGATGGCAACTTGAGCGTCCACGCAAGGCGACTTGAAGAGGCGGGCTATGTCTCCTGCACCAAGTTCTTCGATGGACGGCTACCACGCACGGAGTTCCGGCTGACCGTGGCGGGCCGGGAAGCGCTGAGTCGTTACCTCGATCATATGGAGGCTCTGATTCGAGCCACCCGCCGGGGGTAACGAGGCTGTTACTATCGCTCGACGCGATCGGAGGGCCGAACAACTGTCCGTACAGGTTAAGTTGCACAGTCGTCCTTACTTTTGGAACGGTCCAATTCTGGCGTAAGCGCCTATTCTGTTGCGGTACTAATTGACCGTGTGTTATCGTCCCGGAAAGCCTCGAAGGAAGGATCTGACGCCCGAGCCCGCCGACCATACGGTCGTTTGGTTAATCTCCGGGAAGTTCGTATCCGACTCGAACGGTCCCGCGTATTCGTTCTGGTGGCGCAGAACAACGGGCGGTTTTCATCGCACACAACGGCGCCGGCATCGGTGACGCAGGAAGATCAGGGGAGCGGGGATGGTGGCACAGCCGCAAACGGCCCGAACACCGCAGGGGAGAATTACCCAAGAGGGAACTCCGCTGCTCGAGATCAAAGGGCTGAAGACGCAATTCTTCACCCAGGACGGTGTCGTCAAGGCCGTCGACGACGTCTCGTTCTACCTGATGCCGGGCGAAACGCTTGGCGTAGTGGGCGAGTCCGGATCTGGCAAGAGCATGACGGGTCTCTCCATCATGCGCCTGATTCCCAATCCGCCCGGCAAGATCGTCGCCGGCGAGATCCTATTCAACAGCAACGACATCCTGACGATGTCCGACGAAGAGGTGCGATCGATTCGGGGCAACGAGATCGCGATGATCTTCCAGGACCCGATGACGTCGCTCAATCCGGTCCTGACCGTGAACAGGCAGATCAGCGAAGCGCTCGAACTGCACATGGATATGAATAAGGATCAGGCGAAGCGGCGCTCGATCGAGCTCCTCAAGATGGTCGGCATCCCGAACGCCGAAGAGCGCGTCGATCAATATCCTCACCAGTTCTCCGGCGGTATGCGCCAGCGCGTGATGATCGCGATGGCACTTTCCTGCAATCCAAGGATCTTGATCGCCGACGAGCCGACGACCGCCCTTGACGTGACGATTCAGGCTCAGATCCTGGACTTGATGCGCACACTTCAGAACGAGACCGGCGCTGGCGTGATCCTAATCACCCACTCCATGGGCGTGGTCGCCGGCTTCTCGGACCGGATCCAGGTCATGTACGCCGGTCATATCGTCGAGACCGCCTCCACCGAAGAGATCTTCGCCAATCCTCGCCACCCATACACTGTCGGCCTGATGAAGTCGATCCCGCGGTTGGATGCCCAGCGCAAAGAGAAGCTGGAGCCGATCCGGGGCATGCCGCCGGACCTCATTGATCTGCCCGACATGTGTCCGTTCGTGCCGCGCTGCAACTACGCGCGTGAGCAGTGCGAACAGAAGAACCCGCCCCTGCTTGAAGTCGCGCCGGGTCACTACTCGGCGTGCTGGTTCTGGGAAGAGGTCAGCAAGGACGCCGAGCCGCCAGCCAGGAAGGATGCCTAATGTCGTCCAATCCCGCGAGCACGGTCGCCGACCGCCGCACCCAGCCGATGCCGAGCAACACGCCGTCGAACGGAAAGAACGGCGAAGCGCTTCTCAGCGTCAACAACCTGGTGATGCACTTTCCGCTGACTCAGGGCATCATCTTCCAGCGCAAGGTCGGGGCGGTTCAAGCGGTTGACGGCATCTCGTTCGACGTCAAGCCTGGCGAAACACTTGGCCTCGTGGGCGAGTCCGGTTGCGGCAAGTCGACGACCGGCCGCGCGATCCTTCAACTCTACAAGCCGACCTCCGGCGAAGTCGTCTTCAAGGGCAAGGACCTGACCCAGTTGGATGGCGGCGAGATGCGCAAAATGCGCCGCCACCTCCAGATGATCTTTCAGGACCCCTATGCATCGCTGAACCCGCGCATGACCGTCGGCAACATCGTCGCCGAGCCGATGCAGATTCACCGGCTTGTTTCCAAGGGCGAGCGTACCCAAAAGGTGCAGGAACTCCTGCAGACTGTCGGTCTAAACCCTTACTTCGCAAATCGTTACCCGCACGAGTTCTCCGGCGGCCAGCGGCAGCGCATCGGCATCGCCCGGGCGCTGGCGGCAAATCCCGACTTCATCGTCGCCGACGAGCCGGTCTCCGCGCTCGACGTCTCCATTCAGGCCCAGATCGTCAACCTGCTTGAGGACTTGCAGGAGAAGTTCGGCCTGACCTACCTCTTCATCGCGCACGACCTCTCGGTGGTGAAGCACATCTCCGACCGCGTTGCCGTAATGTATCTCGGCAAGATCGTTGAGATGGCGGAGCGCAACTCGCTCTACGAGGATCCGCTCCATCCGTACACCAAGGCTCTGCTTTCCGCGGTGCCAATCCCGGATCCCGTGATCGAGAAGCGGCGCGAGCGGATCATCCTCTCCGGCGATGTTCCCAGCCCGATCAATCCGCCTTCCGGCTGCCACTTCCACACCCGCTGCCCGTACGCGATGCAGGTGTGCCGTGAGATCGACCCGGTCTTCGCCGATCAGGGCAACGGCCACTTCGTCGCCTGCCACCTCTATCCGGGCTCGGGCGCGGATCAGTCGAGCAAGCCGTCCTTCCAGGCAATTTAGCTGTCAGGCGTCAGGCATCAGGCGTCAGACCTTAGGCGAAGTTGTTCAAGACGCCTGACGCCTGACGCCTTTGGAGCTTTGTAGTGCCTGGAATTGGAAATCAAGACCCCGACGTCATCATCGCGACGCTTATCACGTTCCTCATCGCGATCACGGTCCACGAGTTCATGCACGCCTGGACCGCTTGGAAGCTGGGTGACGACACGGCCAAGCAGTTGGGCAGAATTACGCTCAACCCCGCTGCCCACTTCGATCCGCTCGGCTTCTTTCTGTTTGTGCTCATCGCGCTTGGTTATCCCGCGTTCGCCTGGGGCAAGCCGGTGCCGGTCAATCCCTACCGGCTACGTGGCAATTTGCGCCAGCGCAGGATCGCAATGGGGGTGGTCGCGTTCGCCGGCCCGCTCTCGAATGTGGTGATGGCAACGGCTGCCGCGATTCCGTTCCGGATCGCGCGCAACAATGGCACCGATCTCGGGGACGGCGACCTCTATTTGCGTGTCTTCATCATCGTCAACCTGGGCCTCGCGGCCTTCAACATGATCCCGATCCCCCCGCTGGACGGCTCGAAGATCCTGATGGCGATCCTGCCGAATTTCTGGACCCCAAAGCTGGCCCCGCTCGAGCAGTATGGGTTCGCGATCCTGCTCGTCCTCATCTTCGTTGGTCGGGGACTCGGAACTAATGTCATCTCGGAGATGAGTTACCCGGTCCTCGATTTTTTGCAGAAGGTCGTTGTTGGCAATGAATATCGGCTCTAGACCTACGGCACCAAACATGATGCTGGACAGAGTCCAGTCACTCATCGTTCGAACCCGGTACCGGCTCGCTCAGGGATTCGACTCCCTTGTCCCTCGTGTTCCGGCAGACCGCGACGAGATCATCCCCGCGGTTCTCTCGTCGGACCAGCGCCGCGCCTTTTGCAACCTGTCGAGTGTCGATCAGGCGCATCTCCTCCGCGTGTACCGGGCAGTGAGGCAGGCTGACCCTGGCGCGTCGCCGGATCTCAAAGTCGCCGCCCTCTTGCACGACGTTGGCAAAGTCTCTCCAGAAGGTCGGGTTCGGCTGGTTCATCGGGTGCTACGCGTTGCCCTGGCCAAGTTTGCGCATCCATTCTGGATTCGACTCTCGGCACTGCCTGCGCGGGGATGGCGCACTGGGTTCGTTCTCGCCGAGCACCACCCAGCTCTTGGTGCGCAGATCGCGGCAAGTCTGGGGTGCAGCCCCCGGACGTGCTGGCTGATCGAACATCATGGAATCCGGTCGTTTCCAATAGATGATCCAGAGCTTCGCCAGCTGGTCGACGCAGATTATCACGCCCGCTAGTGACGTATGTCGGAAATATCGGCTGCAGCACCGATCCTCGTTCGCGTAGAATGCCGAACCCATGACTACCGCTGATGCCGGCCTACTTCCCGGCTACCAACTTCGCCTGCCAACATTCGAAGGGCCGCTCGATGTCCTTCTGCGGTTGATCGAGCGCGATCAACTGGCAATCGCGGATGTCTCACTTGTCGCGGTCACCGATCAATTTCTCTATTATGTCAATTCAATCGGCTCCGCCCAGGCCGAGGTCCTGGCTGAGTTCGCCACGGTTGCAGCACGCCTGATCCTGCTCAAGTCGAGATCGCTCCTCCCGCGGCCCCAGATACATGCTGAGCAAGAGATCGACCCAGACGATCTCGTCAAGCAACTGACGGACTACCGCCGTTTTCAAGAAGCGGCGCTCCTACTGGGCGATTGGGACTCGCGCGGCGCCGGGGCGTTCGGGCGGGGCATGGGCGTCGTGGTGCCGGCGCCGGTGGCACTTGCCCCGCTCGCGCCGCACCAGCCGAGTTCGCTAGCGCGGGCGTTGCGCCGGCGCTTCTCGCAGGTGGGGCCTGAAATCCAGGTATTGGCCGCCCGGCCGATCGTCACTGTCCGGGAGATCGTCGCCCGGGCGCTTGGGCTTGCCTCTTCACGGGGCCGGTTTTGCTTCCGCGATGTTCTCTCCCGGGGTGCTGATCGCCAAGAGGTATTGACCGCGTTCCTGGCGGTCCTCGTGCTGGTACGGCGGCGGGTGATGGATGTCGAACAGGCGGTACCGTTCGGCGAGATCACCTTGCAACCGTCGGCGCCCGATAAGTTGGCCACCCCACCGGAAGTCGTCTCCGAAGATCCATTGGGCGATCAATCAGTATGACTGAACTACGTCTGCCCCTCGATGTCTTCGATGGACCACCATCCGGTCCAGAGCGAGACGCCCTCATACTGGCCCTGTTGCTCGCCTCACCCGAGCCAGCGACCGCTGCCCAATTGGCCTCTGGCGCCGGTCTCAGCGAGGCGGAGGCCCGTGTGACGCTTCGCGGGTTGCGACCAACTGAACGTGATGGTTGGGTCGTGCAGGAGCACAACGACACCTGGCAGTTGGCCACCGCGCCACGATTCGCCGCCCAGGTCAGGCGCTTCTTGCGACTCGACCGCGAGTCGCGTCTGTCCAGCGCCGCCCTTGAGACCCTGGCCATTGTTGCCTACCAGCAGCCGGTGACCAGGGCGGAGATCGAGACTGTCCGTGGTGTTGACTGCTCAGGCGTGCTTGCCACCCTGCACAATCGCACCCTGATCGAGGCGGTGGGCCGGCTGTCGACGCCAGGAAATCCCATCCAATACGGCACGACGTCCGACTTTCTCAAGCACTTCGGCCTCGCTTCTCTTGCCGAGCTTCCACCGCTTGGGCAAGTGGACGGCCGCGACATTCGCGACGCGCTCAGCGCGGCCGCGATCACGACCGAGTTCCAAGAAGATGAAAGATCCAACGTGGAACCGGCCGCAAGCGACACTGCCGGAGAGGCCTAGGATGCGACTGCCCCGAGCGCGCGAACTCGCTCAACAGTTGCGGCGATGATCTCGATCGCCTCGTCGATCTGCTCTTCGGTGTTCGACCGCCCGACCGTGAACCTGATGCTCGACCTAGTGGCGGCATCGGTGAGGCCCATGGCCTCTAGCACGTGGCTCGGCTCCGATTTACCCACCGTACAGGCTGACCCGGCTGAGGCTGCGATGCCTTCCATGTCGAGGTTGAGTAGGATCGACTCGCCTTGGACCCCCTCGAACGCCAGGTTGGCATTGTTCGGTAGTCGCGGTCCGGCTGTCGGTGGCCCGTTCAGGTGGACGCCGCGAATCTCGGTCATGAGACCGTCGACAAGGCGGTCCCGAAGCGCCCGGCAATGGTTAGCGTAGGCGATCACGCATTGCCTCAGCCCGGGTCAGCGCGGTGGCAAAGCCGACGATCCCGGGCACATTCTCGGTGCCACCACGCATGCCGCCCTCCTGCCCACCTCCGGTCTGAGTGGCGATCAGATCGGTACTTTTGCCGACAAAGAGCAGGCCCACGCCCTTCGGACCGTAGAACTTGTGGCCCGATAGGGTCATCAAGTCGACGCCCAGGGAATCGACCTTCAGGTCGAGAGAACCCGGTGCCTGGGTGGCATCTGTATGGAGGGGTACGCCTCGACCACGAGCGACTCGGGAGATCTCGGTGATGGGCTGGACTGATCCGACCTCGTTATTGGCGTACATCACGGAGACAAGGCATGTCTCCGGCCGCATGGCATCCGCGATCGCCTGAGCGGAGACGATTCCCTGATCGTCACACGGCACCACGGTGCTGGTGAACCCTTGCCGCTCAAGCAGGCGCACCGCCTCAAGGACGGCCGAATGCTCGATCGCGGTTGTAACGATGTGCGGCACGGGTCCGTCTGGGTTGGCGAACTTCGCCGCCCAGGCGATTCCGGTTACCGCAAGGTTGTCCGACTCCGTTGCGCCCCCAGTGAAGATCAGCTCGGATGGCGAGCAACCGAGGACCGCGGCAACTTCGCGTCGCGAGCGGTCGATAGCGACTTTATTTTCTTGCCCCAGCCCGTAGATGCTGGATGGATTGCCGAACCGGTCCTCCAGATAAGGAAGCATGGCCTGAAGCACGACCGGATCGAGCGGGGTTGTGGCGGCGTGATCGAGGTAGATCGTCTCGTCGACGAGCGAACTCGCCATGTTTGCACTCCTGGAAATCGGATACTGAGTGAGGACATAGGAAAACGCAAACGCGCCAGAGCCGCTCATGGCCCGGGCGCGAGACCGAAATCGTCGATTGCTTCAAGATCTCTGTGGTATCGCTGCTAAACGGCCGCTGGCTGCACGGCCAAACTGCGTGTTCGAACAGACCCCTTGACCAGATCTTCGAGTGTCGTCGAGTCGAGCGCCTCGGTTATCGAATCGCGCAGCTTCATCCACACGGGCCGAGTTTCGCAGCCATCGATCAACGGGCAGGTCTGGTCGGCAGGATCTTCCGAGACGCAATCCATCGGCGCGACTGGACCCTCCATGACGCGATAAACATCGCCGACACGGATGGCCGCCGGTGGCCGGCTAAGTTGGTATCCACCCTGGGCACCGCGCTTGCTCTCCACGAGACCGGCACGGCGCAGAGGACCGATAAGCTGTTCGAGATAAGCAGGGGGAACCGACGACTCTTTCGCCACCGCAGTGATCGAGACTGGTCCAGATCCATAGTGGTGGGCGAGTGCAACCATCGCCCGAACCCCATATTCCCCGCGAGTTGAGATTTTCATGGCTGGACGCCTCCGGCCGATGCGGGATCGGCACTTTCCATTCGGAAGTGTAAGGCATCGGTGCGCAAATAGCTAGAGGGATGCGGGTTCATCAACGTATGAGCGAACGCTGAAAGTTGTTGGACGAGACTGTGCCTTATCGGAGTATGGCCCGAAGCGTCGAGTGAATCGAACCGACAAAGCCAGCCGCCGCGGTGCGCGTATCGGGCGGGTTCGTCAACTGCCGGTAGATGTGGGCAAATCGCTCCGCCGTGAAGATGCCTCGGTAGACCCCATCTTCGGTGACGGCGATCGCCCACCGATTTAGGTCGCGCATCAGGCGCTGGACCTCATAGAGCGACACGCTCACGTCAACCACTGGTACATCGACGTCCATGATGTCCGCCACTTTGCGGCTGCCGGCCCCGCCATTGAGACCCTGCAGGAGCGTCTGACGCCATAGCATGCCTACGACCTCGCCCCCGTCGGTGACGACCTGGTCGCGGGGTCCTCCGGTCAAGGCCCGGTTGAGCGTTTGATCGTGCGATATCCCACCGTAGTCCCAGAGCGCAAAGGGGCCAACCCGCAACCGGTGCATCGCGGCTTCGACACGAACGGCTCGATTCTCGGCCCATGCGCCGACAAAGACGAAGATCGCAATCACCGGCAGACCGAAATCTCCGAGCCAGACGCCGGCCGCCGCCAGACCAACCGCCAGGATCTGGGCCACGACCACGGCAATCCCGGTCGCGCGGGCGCGGTCGAATCTGCCGAGCAGAGCGGCGCGAAAGACACGCCCGCCGTCGAGTGGAAATGCCGGTAAGAGGTTGAAGAGCACCAGCATGAGGTTTGTGGCGAAAAGGTAGAGGATGAGTCCGCCGGGGGCGGCGACTGACGGCTCCTCCAGGTACGTGCCGAACGTGTCGACGCCCTGGACGAGCCCGATCAGGACCAACACGGGCGCCAGGGCCGCCGCGATCGCGACGTTGACAGCGGGACCGGCGAGGGCGATCAAGATCTCAGATGAACTGGTCGAAGGGTTATGTTCGATTCGGGCGATCCCGCCGATCGGGACGAGAGTAATATCGTGAACTTTGATCCCGAAATGCTGCGCCATGGCCGCGTGCCCGAATTCATGGAGGAGCACACAGGCAAAGACGAGTCCGACCAACACCAAACCAAATAGGATGGTCGCCACGCCGCCAGAGCGATTGCCCCACGCCCAGATCACCCAGACAAGGACCAGCGCGAAGGTTGGATGGACCTTCACGTCGATACCCTGTATCTGGCCGACCGTGAATGAGCGCATCATGTCGTTCGAGGCACCTTGGGCCCTTGAGGAGGAGGGACGGGGCGATTTCGACGTCGACTAGATCGCCGCGCTCCTGGAGGCCGATTCGTCGCGCGGTCAGTGGGCTGAGATGGATGCGTGTCCATGCGCAATCATACCAATTGTTGGTATCTCTCGAACAGGCCTGGCTGCGATGCCCAAGGCCCTGTAAACATCAATAACGTGACTTGCTGGGCTAAACTGACTTTGTGCAATCATTAATAGCCGTCCCTCACGTAAAGGGCGGCTACGAGCGGAGTATTGTGCGATTTTGGACGTACTTGATTAAGAACCATTGCTGGCGTAACATCACTACAGCAAGTTGCTTGCCATCATTCCAACGCAGGGAGGTCGGCTGGGCATGGAGAGTCGGTTCGATCTTGGGCAGGAGATGCGCCCATGGGTATCGCCCAGTCTCATCGAAGCCAACTACATCTTGAGCCTTTCGCGACAAGAGCTTCAGGAAGTCATTTCTGCCGAACTCAACTCGAACCCTGCCCTGGAGATGGACGAGGGCGAAGTCTGTCCACTTTGCGGCGGCCTCCTGGACGGCTCCTATTGCCCCACCTGTCTGATTAGTTCGACGAGTACCCAGGAACAAGAGGCATACGAAGATTTTCCCGAACAACTCGTGACCGCGACCATTCTGCGAGAAGACTCCGACGAATTCGATCCGATGACCCTGGTGGCGGCGGAGATAAGCATCCCCGAACAAATCCTCACCGACGCGCGTACGATCCTTGAACCGGACGAGTACTCCATCGCCGAATACCTGGTAGACGCCCTAGACGATCGGGGCTTTCTCGGATGCACGATCGAAGAGGTTGCCAGGTTGACAAGACGTCCAGTGGAGGCGATCGAGAGCATTCTCGAAGTCATCCAGGATGTCGCTCCGGTGGGAGTCGGCGCGCGCGATCTGCGCGAATGTCTGCTCATACAGTTGCGCTATCTAGCCCAGGGCGGTTCGGAAATACCACCTGCCGTCGAGCGGATCATCGATACCCATCTTTCTGAGTTCGGCGCCCACAAGTACGGTCAGATCGCTCGGGACCTCGGCCTCACAACGGACGAGGTCGAAGAGGCGCGGGATTTCATCCGCTCATACCTCAGTCCATTTCCAATGCAGACGCACGTCGCCAAGTCCTGGCGGAGTCCATCTTCGTCGGCCTACGTCGCCCCCGATGTCATCATTGCTGTCAAGGACGGTGAGCTTGACGTCGAAGTCGTCGACAGCCGCCACTTTCACCTGCGGATCAATTCGATGTACGACCGTCTTGCGTCCGAGAATGGGCGCAAGCGGTCGAGCCATGCGTCGTCCGCCGTTGAGCTGGATGACCATATGGTTGAAGTGAACAGCATCGAGGAATCAGAACCGGATTCATCCGGAGAGTCGAGCAGCAACGGAAATGGGCACCACTCGAGTGATGAGCTCGATGACACGGTGTTGGTCGTAAGTTCCGACTCGGACAAGCAGCACGTTCGTCAATACTCGAGCAGGGCAAAATTGTTTATCGCCAACGTGCAGCAAAGGCGGGATACGCTTCTGCGCATCAGCCGGTGTATCTGCGAACTCCAAGAGGGCTTCCTACGGGGCGGTGTTCGCGAACTTCGCCCGCTGACCCGGGCCATCGTCGCTCAGCAGGTCGGGGTGCACGAATCCACCGTAAGCCGCGCAACCGCCGAGAAGTACGTGATGCTGCCGACCCGAAAAGTCATTCCCTTCAGCGACTTCTTCACGCCGTCTTTGAGTATCAAGGATGTGATCAAGGAGTTGATCGAACGGGAGGTCGCTAAGGGCGAAACGCTGACCGACCGCAAGATCTGCGACCTGCTCCTTGCCGAAGGCATCCGGATCGCCCGGCGGACGGTGGCCAAGTACCGAGCCGAACTCGGTATTCTGCCATCGACGATGCGGTAGTCGATCGATCAGAGGTCAGGGCATGCCGACCAAGGACGATGTCCGCCGCCTGTGCCTGGCACTTGACGGCGTCGTCGAGGACGGAGACTACTGCTTTCGCGTCGGGTCCCGCGGGTTTGTCTGGCCGTTTCCAGAACGTGTCGATCCCAAACGTCCCCGGGTGACGCGCTTCGACATCTTCGTCGTTTGGTTGGGCGACGACGCCGACAAACAGGCGTTGCTCGCCGGAGAGCAGGACACCTTTTTCACTACCGATCATTACAACGGATATCCAGCAGTAATGGTCCGCCTCGACGAGATCACGACTGACCGCCTGGCTGAGCTCATTGCTGACGCACACGCAGCAGCGGCCGAAGACTCGACCAGACCCCGCCGGGCGCGCAGAGGGAAATCTTCGGTATGACTTTTCAAGATCTGAAAGAGACGGTTCCATGGGGACGACCATTTGACGAATACGTCAGTATGTTTGACCTATCGCCGAGCGATCTGGTGGTTCGACTCCTCGACTGTGGTGCCGGTCCGTCGAGCTTCGCCGCGGAGGCGAGTGCCCGCGGTTGCCAGGTCGTTGCCTGCGACCCGCTCTATCGCTTCAACGCGAACGACATCGCACTTCGGATTGACGAGATATACCCACTCATGGTCGCCAACATGGAGGCCGCGCGCAACAGGTTTGTCTGGACATGGGCCGGTTCACCAAGCCGGCACGCCGAACAGCGCATGACGGCGATGCGCCAGTTCCTCGCAGACTTCAATTTGGGGCACCGTGAAGGCCGGTACGTTGCAGGTGCGCTGCCCAGATTGCCATTTGCGAACGACTCCTTCGACCCGCTGCACCTCGTCAGCGCCTGGGCCAGCGCCAACCGCCTCGTGCTGGGCCAGGTCGCCGTGGACACCAAGTCGAACGAGATCACCGCGATCCGGCCTGCTCGACGCGCTGGCCATCGCCGGGAGCGTCGTCACCGTCGACGCGATGGGGTGCCAGACGGCGATCGCGGCCAAGATCGTCGCCGCGAAGCGGACTACGTGCTGGCGCTCAAGGACAACCACCCACCCTGCACGAACTGGTCGCCTTCCAGTTCGCCGGGCTCGCGAGACCGGCTTCGCCGGGATCGCCACACCGCCACGAGGTGGTCGAGAAGGACCACGGACGGCTTGAGGTCCGGCGCTGCTGGGCGACCGACGACCGGCGGTGCTGCGCTGGCTGGACCCCGCCGGTCCTGGGCGGGCCGCGCAGCGTCGCCTGGTCGAGGCCGAGCGCCATGTGAACGGCATGACCGAGCGGGAAACCGCTACTATTGAGAGTGTCGCCCTTTCGTCACACTTTCTCTTCCTCTACTCAGCCCAATTCTCGCTTGATTTCCATGTGGCGGCGATCGATGAGATGCTCCGCGTGGCGCGACAAATTCGCATCTTCCCCTTGCTCGACCTCAACGGTGAGCAGTCCAGTCACCTTCCGCCGATCATCGCCGAATTCGAACGACGCGGGCACAAGCTTCGCGTCACACCTGTGCCGTACGAGTTCCAGCGCGGTGGTAACCAGTTCTTGGAGATCGACAGATAATCTGTGGGCGAGCTGGCGCGTGGCTCGATCTCGACAGGATCTGATTGGTACTCCGACACGCGAGGAGCGGACTCCAAATGGAGTCCGCTCCCGCGCAGTTATGGCGGCAATCGAGACGTGGACAGCTGCTATTTCGTGTCGCTATAGGTGCATGGGTCGGGGTTTTGGAGGTTCTCCTCACAGACGACTACGGAGACGGCCTTGCCCCTAAACTTGACCTCGTCGCACCCGGAATCGCCACCGTCTCTTTCGAGGGCAACGGAAAATCCTTCCGCGTCGTACCACTCGGCTGTCACAGCAGCGCCGTCACGTTCTATGTCGCAGACGCTGCCTGACCGATGATCGGTCGCGGTTATCGCGAAGTCGTTGCCTTGCGATGTTTCACTTTGGTGTGCACTGGTGTGCACTCATTGGCGCGGTGATTACCGCAAATGCCAACAGTGCCAATGCCACTGATGTCGCGGTAAGTTGGACAAGTCTCTGCATTGAGGATTGCTCCTCTCTGATTTGCGCCATATTCGTGACGCCCGAATGATCGCTCCTCGCAGCGGATTGAACGAAAGTTGGCAATGCGCTGATTGAATCGGTGACTCATTCCACAAATGGGGCGAAAAACGGTCCTGCGAGCCTGCGTCAGTGATTCGCCAGAAGAACCCTTCGTCACTCGTCATCCGGCGCTTGCAACATGTCGCGTAGGGCCGCCGGGCGAGTCGATCACAAACAAGGCCGGAAGGCTGATGCCACAAACGTGCTTGCAATGCAAAAAAGTTGAAATATGCAGAGCGGTTCGGACGCGCATATGAATGTAGGTGCTACAATCTCAGCTGCAGGGTGTGAAGCGATCTCCATACCTTGAGTAAGTGGTCAGAGTCTGAAGATCCACGTTGCGTTTGCGCCCGTAGTTCAACGGATAGTGCGCTTGCCGCCGGAGTTAGCGGCCCCATCAAATTGAGGATCGGCGCGCATCCATTTCAAGAACCTTTTCTATGCGGGCCGAAAACCTCTCTACTGACGCCCTGCCCGACCCCAGGCACGTAAGGCATAGTGACCAAAGCCGAGTGCCGCACGGTAGGTTGCATGAGTGAGCTGAGAGTTCAAAGACGGCCGCGACGGATCAATGGTCGATACCCGCAATCGAATGCTTAGAGCCTCTATCAAAACCGTGGAACCGGGCTTGCGGGTGCGGACGGGCATGAGCAAGCCACTGGTCCCCGACGAACTGTGGGACGATCGATCGAGCCGTTGTTGCCGAACGAGCCGCCGAAGCCGAAGGCGGTCGCCCGCGCGTGCCGGACCGCGCCTGCCTGACCGGCATCATCTTCGTGCTCAAGACCGGGCTGCCGTGGGAGGACCTCCCCCAGGAGATGGGCTGCGGCTCGGGGATGACCTGTTGGCGGCGCCTGCGCGACTGGCAGGCGGCCGGGGTGTGGGAGCAGCTCCACCGGGCGCTGCTGGACCGGCTCGGGGAGGCCGACCAGATCGACTGGGAGCGGGCGTGCCTGGACTCGGCCAGCGTCCCGGCCAAAAAGGGGGGGCCGCCACCGGCCCCGATCCGACGAATCGCGGCAAACCGGGCACGAAGCGCCATGTTGTGGTCGACCGCCGCGGCACCCCGCTCGCCGTCTGCCTGACCGGGGCCAACCGCCACGACAGCGTCCCGTTCGAGTACCTGGTCGACGCCATCCCCCCGATCAGGCGGCCCTCCGGCCGGCGCCGCAAGCGCCCGGCCAAGCTGCACGCCGACAAGGCCTATGACTGTCCCGCGTGCCGGCGGGCGCTCGACCCGTCGCCACATCAAGGTCCGGATCGCCCGCAAAGGCGTCGACTCCAGCGAGCGGCTGGGGCGGCACCGCTGGGTCGTCGAGCGCACCCTGGCCTGGCTGAACCAGTTCCGCCGCCTCACCATCCGCTACGAACGCCGCCACGACATCCACGACGCCTTCCTCTCCCTCGGCTGTTCGCTCATCTGCTGCAACGCGATCCACCGGTATTGTTAGGCGCTCTTTAAGTTCTCGGCGCAATTGGCCGTCCGAAACTCGATAGACTCTGACATTGCTCAATCCTGATCGTCTCGGTTGTGAACGGTGCCCGAGGCGGTCAAAATCGCTGTTCGAGCAACCGGCGCCCGTCCGGCAGAGGATTCTTTCGGCTTGGTCCAAACATCTTCCTTGGAAGTCGGGCGGCAAGATAGGCACATCGGAGGGCATCGAAATGGCAAACGAACCGATTCACGCACTGCTTGCGCTGTTCGACACCGACGCCGGCGCGAGTGCTGCCCTCGCGACGCTGCGCGATCAGCCGACGACGATTGGGGGAATCCAGCACGCTGCTGTGCTTCGCGCCGACGAAGCGGGAAAGTTGCACATTTCAGAGATTGAGACATGCGCGGACGCAAGGGCAGCGTGATCGGTGGGGTGACTGGCGGTGTTATCGGTCTCCTGGGGTCGGCGGTTGTTCCCCGCTTGCGATGGGGGCGGTAATCGGTGGCCTTGCCGCGAAACTGCGCGATTCCGGATTCCGCAACGACAGCTTGAAGGCTTTGGGCTCGCAGGTCCAGCCCGGCCAATCGGTGCTCGTCATCGCGGCGAGCGATGGCGAAGCGACCGAACGGATGCTCATGGCATGCGGAGCCACCGTCGTACGCGAGGCCGTTGACGGCCAGCTTGCGGCCGCGCTCGACGCCGAATCGGCCGACGCGACCAACGCCGGTGGGGAAAAACCATTGCCGAGCTAAGCCGTTCGCGATCCTCGCGACCGAAGACAGCCAGACGTCGATATCGATCAGGTGGTCAGATCTACTGACGCGCTATCCTACTGCCGTCAGGACAGCTCCGTTTTCTGTCTGCTTACCGCCTGCTATACTGATTGCCGCAAGGTGCAATGGGGTCAACCCAGCTTGCGATAGATGGTAGATCACGGGAGGAAACCGCGTACGTACGCGCCCGTAGCTCAGCGGATAGAGCGCTTGCCTCCGGAGCAAGAGGCCGCAGGTTCGAGTCCTGCCGGGCGTACCAAAAAGCCGCGTAGAATCAATCGTTTTTGCGATCCGCTGAGGCTGGCGGCCTTTTTCGGCCGCTTGGTCACGATTTGGTCACGGGCGTTGAACGCCCTTCCACTAGGATGCTCGCAACGCTCGCTGTTCCATGCGCTCTGGCGCGTCGATTGCCACATCCTGCATATCAGGAAGCGCGGCGGCGGGGGTGGCGGCCGGGTAGACTGGCAGGCGTCGCGGCCCCGGCGTGCGCCGGTCCTCGTCGCCGCCGCGGCGGCCACGACGACCCCGCCTGCCGCGCCCGCCGCGAGGAGGATCGCCTCGCGGCGGGTCGTCCGCGGCGCAACGTCGCCGGCGAGCGTCGTCGCCGACCGTCGGTGCGGCGACGCCTGGTCCGGCCGGTCGCGGAACGCTGAGTCGTCCACGGGGTCCCCTTTCCATATTCCTTTTCCGGAACACTGAGTTCGACCTAGTTCTCCTTTTTCCTTGCTATGCAATCCGTATATAGCGTTTATGCGCGATCCGGCGGCGCTCCTCATCTCGTGCCATCGGGCGTGAACTGGAACTGCCCCCGGATGGTCCCTCTGCCTCACCGACCCGCTGCCCGGCCACCAGAGCCCGTTCGCCCTACCCTCGCGGACGACTCGACGACGAGGCCGGCGGCCACCACCTGGCCGCGCTGGTCGCGCACCTAGCCGAGCAGGGCATCCGCTACGTCACGGCCGATCCGATGCTCAGGGAGCGGGCGAACGGCTTCTACCGCCACGGGGACCGGACGGTGTGCGTCCGGCCGGCACCCGCATGCAGATGCTCAAGACGGCCGTACATGAGGCGGCGCACGCCTTCGCCCACGACCTGCCGAAGCTGGCAAAGAGGACGGCGAGGTGGTGGCCGAGAGCGTGGCCTACGTGGTGTTACGCCACCTCGGGCTGGCCAGCGACGACTACAGCGTGCCGTACGTGGCCGGGTGGCTGGCCGAGGATCGCAAGTCGTTCGAGCGCGGCCTCGGCCACATCCAGGCGCTGGCCGCGCGCATCATCGCCGCGCTGGAGGTTGCCGAAGACTAGAAGCGGTCTGCGGGCGCCGAGATCGGCGCCCTGCAGGTCGGACGTGCCAGGGATTGCGTGGCGGAAGAATCACCTAGCGGGACCACCGCACGAACGCGGCTGTCCCGTGGCTGCCGCGAGCGCCTCTGCCTCCGCCAGCGCCTCGGCGACGCCTCCTCTGGCGTCCACGCCCGCCCGCGCGATCGGTGCTCGGCAAAGGCGGGAGCGCCCAGCCCGGTCCGAGCCCGGTCGGTGACGTCCGCCCGATGGGCGTGTTCCGGCGGCCAGTCCGCACAGCCTGCCAGCGGCAGCGCGTCGATCGCCCCCAGCAACCGCGCCGCTGCCTCCGGGCGACCCAGGTCGGTGAGCGCATCCGCTAGGTCCGTCAGCGCGACGACGACTTCCTCCTCGCCGTCGAACTGGGAGAGTCCGGCGTCCCGGATCCGCCTGAGCCCCTTCGCCAGCCACGCGGCGCCGCCAGTCACGTTGGTCCGGCGCAGTGCGACGACACCCAAATAGATGAAGATGGGGGCCAACAGGCTGTCGCGGCCGTTGGCCCGACACGCGCCGAGCGCCTCCGTGAACGCGTCCTCCGCGCCGTCGTGGTCGCTCCGGCCGAGGCGCATGCACCCGAGGACGACCAACGGTCCAACCAGGGCCGCGCTGGACCCCTCGGCCCGAGCCGACGCCACCGCCTCCTCCATCAGGGCCGCAGCCTCAACCGACGCATCGCGCCGAAACGCGATCTCGGCCAGGCCCATCCGGGCGTACGCACTCCCCTTCGTGTCGCCGGAGGCGTGATAGAGGGCGAGTGCCTCACGGAGCAGACCGTCTGCGCGCACCGGATCACGGCTCACCAGGTAGCCCCCCAGGCCGCCGAGGACGATGGCTGTTTCCCAGCGCTTGCCCAACGCCCGAAACCTGGCGAGCGCGTCCTCCAAGTAGGCGACGGCCGTGGCATGGTCGCCGCGCCCGCCTGCCACCGAGCCGAGGACGGTAATTGCGTTCGCCTCCTCCGTGCGCTCGCCGCACGCCCGCGCGACGGAGCGGCCCTCGTCGGCCAGCGCCTCGGCGCGGTCGAGGTCGCCCTGGAAACGGGCGAGCTCCGCCGCCCCCGTCAGGGCCTTGGCGCGATGCGGGCTCGGGTCACGGGTGGCGGCGAGAGCCCGCTCCAGCCACCCCCGACCCTCGCTCAGGTCCCCGTGCTGGGACCAGTAGGGCGTAAGCATTGCTGCCAGCCGTAGCGCCGCCTCGGCCTCACCCCGGTCCAGTGCCCCGGCCAGGGCCGCCCGCACGTTCTCGCGCTCCGCGTCGAGCCGCGCCAGCCAGGGGGGCATCCCGGGTTCCCAGGACGCGCGCGCCGTCCTCGGCAAGGGCCGTGACGTGACCCAGGTGCGCCTGCAGCGTGGCGCGCTCCTCGCCCGCTCGCTGCCAGCCGCTCAGCGGCGTATTCCCGCACCGTCTCCAGCATGCGGAAGCGCGGCTCGCCCGTCGTGGTCTCCTGGCGCACCAGGCTCTCGTCCACCAGCGCGGCGAGGACGTCCATCGTCTCGAACCCGGCGTCCGGGTTGGCCACCGCCTCCGCCGCCTCCAGCGTGCAGCCGCCGGCGAAGACCGCCAGCCGCCGGAAGAGCGCCTGCTCGTCGGGCGTGAGCAGGTCGTGGCTCCAGGCGATCGCGTCGCGCAGGGTCCGCTGCCGATCCGGCAGGTCGCGCGCCCCGCCGGTCAGGAGCGGCAGGCGGCTCGCCAGCTTGGTCAGGAGCGCCTCCGGCGCCAGGACCTTGACCCGGGCGGCGGCCAGCTCGATGGCGAGCGGCAGGCCGTCCAGGCGGGCGCAGATCGCCGCCACCGTCGGCGCGTTCGCCGCGGTCAGCGCGAACCCGGGTCGGGCATCGGCCGCCCGCTCGGCGAAGAGCCGCACCGCCGGGGAGGCGGCGAGGTCGGCCAGGCGACGCCGCCGCGGCCGGCACGGGGAGCGGCTCGACGGGCACACCTGCTCCCCCCGGACCGCCAGCGCCGCCCGGCTGGTCGCGAGCACGGCGAGCCGAGGGCAGGCGGCCAGCAGGGCGGCGATCCCCGCCGCCGCCTCGACCACCTGCTCCAGGTTGTCGAGGACGAGCAGGAGCCGTCGCTCCCCGATCGCGGCGGCGAGCGCTCGGTCCGGGGGCAGGCCCGGCGCCTCCCGCACGTCCAGCGCGCGGGCGATCGTCGAGGGGACGAGGGCCGGATCCCGGACCGGGGCGAGGTCGACGAAGACGACACCGTCGGGAAACGACGGGCGCCGCGGTGCGGGCCGCCTCGATCGCCAGCCGGGTCTTGCCCACGCCACCGGGGCCGGTCAAGGTCACCAGGCGGTGGTCCGCAAGGAGCCCGGCGACCTCGCGCACCTCGGCGTCGCGGCCCAGGAGCGCCGTCAGCGGGGTCGGCAGCCGAACCGGACCGACAGGCTCCGCACCCGCGGGAGGCGCGGGCGGTGGCGGGATCGACCGCGAGCCCCGAGCCGCCGCAGCGCACCGCAGCACCTCGGGCAGCCAGTCGTCCTCGGGCCGGTCGAGCACCTCGATCCACTGGGCGGCCTCCAGCCAATAGGCGAGGTCGTCGGGGACCGTCGCCCGCTCCAGCAGCAGCGGCAGGATCGGGCGCTCGTGCTTCCAGGCGAGCGCCACCTCCTGGCGGACGTTGCGCGAGGCGAAGGCCGCGGCCGAGCAGCAGACCAGCAGCGCGCCGCACGCGCGGATGGCGGCCGACGATCTCCGGCCCGTAGTTGGCCCCGCCCGGGATGCCGGCGCGGTCGAGCCACGACCCGGACGCCCGCGCGCTCCAGGGCCGCGGCCAGGGCGGCCACCCGGGCGTGGTCGGCGCTGGCGTAGCTGACGAAGACGTGGGGCGGCGGGTCGGCCACGGGCGGCTCCTGCGGTGAGCGGTGGAGGTGTGCCGCCATCATGGGGACGGGACGACCCGACGTCAACCGCAGGAGACCTGCATGAACAACGGAGCCGAGAAGAGAATGTCCAGGAATGACACCTGGATGGACCTGACCTGCAGACCGTTGACAAAGTCCACGATCCCGAACAGGGTCAGCCGGGCCAACGAGGGCTTCTGATTCCTGGCATTGCGCCGCTCGACCTTCACGAACAGAATGAGGAGAACAATCCCGAGACCCTCCAACAGAACGACGGGGGAGAGTCCCAGTTCGAGGGGATTCACGTCGACGCCTGCGATGACCAGGGGTTTCTTCGCAATCAGCAGCCCATAGTCGCCGATGAGCAGGATCCCGAGGACGATCGCAATCATTGCCCCCGCCTGGAGGGCAAGGCCCAGCTTGTCGATGCCAGGTCGGCTAGTTATCGGCTGGTCGCGCGGAATGATCGAACTGAACACGACGACCGGGACGAGCGAGATGATCTCGAGGCCGAATGCCCAACGCCAGGACAGGAAGGTGGTCAGGAATCCGCCGATGACCGGCCCCAGGGCCGCGCCCAAAGCGTTGACCCCGGCCATGGCGCCGTAGGCCTCGGCGCGGGCCTCGCCGCCCAGGCTAGATCGGATGATGGTCTGGACATTCGGCAGCATAAACCGGTGCCCAACC
Source organism: uncultured Chloroflexia bacterium (assembly GCA_963849635.1). GTDB lineage: Bacteria > Chloroflexota > Chloroflexia > Thermomicrobiales > UBA6265 > CAVRUD01. The sequence goes on from CAWKIA010000018.1 coordinate 331,280, forward strand.
CTTGAATCAAACACCAGCCGAGGACGAAGATCGAGAGGTCGTGGCTGGAGATGACGATCACGGCGCCGGCAATGTAGATCCAGGCCCCGAGCAGTTGGGCGATATTATTCGCCTCGCGCCAGCGCATCTTTCATCGACTGCTCCAGCTCGTACGAGAGGTTCGTCTGGTACAGCGTCCCGCGGTAGGGCTCGAGCGCAGCCACGATCGCGTCGGGACTGCCGCCGCTCGCCGTGATGAACAGCGCCGACATCCCCGGTCGCAGCGACTCGCTCACGTCCTTGACGAAGCGCCGGTCGACTCCATCGTCCAGCATCCGTCCGACCAGCGCGCCGCCAATCACACCCACGGCGAGACCGGCCAGCGGAAAGAAGACCGACCCGAGCAGCAGACCAAGCAGGCCGCCGCCGACCGCGCCATATTCGGTGCCGCTGCTCAACTCATTCTTGACGTGGACTTTGCCGTCCGCACCCTTCACGATGACGGCGGTGTCGTCGATGTGCATCTGGCCGGCATGCTCGACCCCGCGGATACTCCGAAGGACTTGGCTGGCTTCGTCTTCGCGGTCGAACGTGATCACGATCAAGCTGGTGTCGCTCACGGTCGTTCCTCCTCGCGCCGACTATTACCGACGCGGTGACGCTCGTCGCATCCTCCAGTGCGTCGCGGAGATCCCACGCGGTCGCAACGAAGGAAGAAAGGCTGCCCCTTTCGCTGACCCCGACCCCGGCCACGGATCCGATCACGACCGACACCCCGACCGCATGCCGGGTCTGTGAGCGGAGTCACGGTCCTTGCACGGGTAGGCTCGTCTGCTGACCGCGAAGTCGCCGGTCAGGCGTCCCCGTTTCTACGTCGCGCCGGCGGCGTCCTCCTCGGTGGCGGCACCCAGTTCGGCTCCGCCGACGACCGCTTCGGCCACTCCCACGTCGGTCAGATCCCGCGCCATCCCGGCCAGTTCCACCGCTGCCGCAACTTCCTCTGCTCCACGGACAGTTCCCTCGTAGCTGTCAGCGGCCAGATCGTCGACACGCGCGGCAAACTCATCAGACGCAGCCAATCGCAGCACTCCTGCCACGACGTCTTCCGCACCCATCTCCGCCAGATCGGTCCCCGTCGCGAACATCGCCGCCGCCAGGGCGCGCGTGCTCGTCGAACGCAGGACCGCATTGACCGCCATCGCGTTGAGTTGCCTACTTCGGTCGCGCAACAAGGCGGAGAGGACCGGCATCTCCATCCGCCGGACAATGCCGCCGGCCGCGCGCAACTCGCCCGCGATCCGCGCGAGTTGGAGCCCGTGGTCAAGATCCGCCTCGCTCATGACGCCGACGACCGCGCCCATGACCTCGACGTCTTCGGAGGTCGAGAGCAAGTGGATGGCCTGGGCGAGGTCGTCGGTCCCCGCGTCGGCGACTACCTGGCTCAACTGCCCGACGCGCCGGGCGGACACCGTGGCGTCGGCGGCGCGGGTCAGGTCAGCGACACCGGCGGCGAGCTCGCCCGCGGCGGCTTGCCGCAACTCGTCGGCCGCATCCAGATCGGCGGCGGCCTCCTCGAGGTCCTCGACGCCCGCCATCGCGGTCGCGGCGGTATCTGCTGCTGCGGCGGCCCTGTTCTCGGCGGCCGAGCGCTTGGTCTTGGTTGTTTCTGGTGTCGATTTCTGCGCCTTGGTTGTCCGTGCCATTTAGAACTCCCCATTGCTGGCGCTCGCCAGATCGTGGTCAAGGACGGATCGAGGGCCGCCCGCCCGCTTCTCGGCCCCACGCTTCGACCGTCGGCAAACCAATCCGACGCAGCAGGCGACATCCTGTCGAAGCCGCTGGGCATTGATTGCTTGCCCTCGAAACATCGCGAGGGGCGGGGTTCCGTGCCGCGCGGAGCAGTACCTCCACCGTTACGCGGGCTTCGTCGACAGCGCCTCTTCGAGGGCGGCCTGCTGCTCATCGGACAGGGATGTCTTCAGCACCTGGCCGCCGAACTTTGCCATCTCGGGGAGGACGCGTTCGTTCTGGGAGTTGCGCGCCAGAACGAAGAGCGCCGAGCCGCCGGCCGGGATGGAGGCCGCAACCTGCTTGGCCCATTTGTCGTCCACCCCGATGTCACTGAAGTGCCCGACCAATGCGCCGGCCGCGGCGCCGATCGCCATGCCGGCGAGGGGGGCGAGGAAGAGCAGGCCGAAGACGAAGCCCCACAGAGCACCGCCCGAGGCGGCGACTCCGGTCAGGCTGGTCCCCTGGTGCAGCTTCATCTTCCCGTCGGGCTTTTTCGTGACCCAGGCGACGTCTTCGAGCTGGATCAGGTACTCCTTTTGCATCTTCACCAGCGCCGCCGCTGCCTGGGCCGCTGTGTCCTGTCCGGGATACGCGATCACCGCAAGCGTGCTCATGCCAACCAATGCTCCTTTCTTGCGCTACACCGACGAACTACCGCATGTGTCACCGCGGTCCGGCACTGACGTCATCCTCGGCCGGTACCGCGCGCTCACGGTACCGGGGGACAGGTCGTAGCGACGGCGGCCGAAGGTCGCATTCAGCGGCACGCAATCCGGAGATCTCGCCCGCAACGTCCTCGAAGTCCCCGACTTTCCCCTGCCAGTCTTGACCCCGATCGTCACCGCCTCGATGTTCGGTCCATCGGGTATCACCCTGACCGAGCCCTGCCACGACATCGACGCCCGACGCCTACCCCAGTGGGATGCCGTCCATCGGCGGCGCGGCATGGCCAGATTCGCTCGGCGACGGGGATTGCCGCGGCGGCGGGCAGCGCCAAGAGCACCCCGAGGATGCCGAGTAATTCGCCGCCGAACGGTTGACGGCCACCTTGGAACGCGAGCCGAGGCGGAGCAGGCACCGAACGCGCGGCCCGGTAGTGTTCCTCGCCGTCACCGGTTCCGCAACAGCGCCAGCAGGCGCAAGATCTCGGCGTAGAGCCAGACCAGCGTCGAGAGCAGGCCGAAGGCCGCATACCACTCCATCGCGACGGGAGCACCCTTCGTCGTCCCGGCTTCGATGACTGCGAAGTCCAGAAAGAGGTTGAAGGCAGCGAGGAGGCAGATGCCGATGCTCAGGCCGATCCCCAGCGGCGTCGGATTGTTCCAGAAGTAGAGGTCGACGCCAAAGATGCTGAGGATCCAGGCGACGAGGTACAGCAGGCAGATGCCGAGCGTCGCCGTGATGATCATGCGGGTGAGTTTCGGGGTGACGCGAACGGCCCGGACCAGATAGAGCGCCAGGCAGGCTAGGAACGCGCAGACCGAGGCCAGCAACGCCTGGGTGACAATGCCGTCGTACTTCTCCTCGTAGACTCGAGAAACTGCCCCCATCCAGAATCCCATCAGGAGGGCGTACAGGAGTCCGGCAGGCAGCGCGACATCCGGGTTCGACACGGCCGCGATGGTCAGCCCGATTAGCAGGAAGTAACCAATCAGCCACCAGAGACCCGACGAAGAGGAGAACCAGTCGTCCCCAACGCTCCAACCGAGTGCACCGGTGAGTAGTGCCACGGCCAAGAGTGCGACCGATTTGACGATGGTCCCAGGCACAGTCATCGTCGACGCAGCCAGCCGTTCTCGTTCTGCCGGAACACTTGCCGGCGAGAACGTTCGCTCGTTGAGCATCTGCGCGGACATGATTACCCCTTCTAGCGAGCTCGTCCTTGTGAACACCAGCGCTCATGGCACATCGAGTATCTCTGGATGGGGTTGAAGCAACATCCGCCCAAGGGCGTAATCGTGATCACACCACACGCAATGACCTGCGCGACCTAGGGGCGCTGGACGGCGTGTAGTCGGGTTGGCTTCTCCAATGACATGAGCACCGGACGCCTGTCGGCCAAGGTCGAGCGCGTGGACTAAGCGACCAAGAGAGGGGTACGAGATAGACACAGCAAGGGGCAGGACGCCGACACGGGTGAGTGCCGGCGGGACGGTCTATGGCTCGGGTGTCACAGTCCGGGGCAATGTCGTCGCGGTCGAAGGTGTTTGACACGTCCCAGGCCATCTTCGACGAACTGACCGCAACAGGGGCTGAAGTCGTCATCAACGACGTCTTTCCTATCGACCGTGACGGCCCACTCGACGACCGCAGTGTCGTCCGACATCAGGACGAGGCGGCAACCGCGACCACCGCAAGATGCTGGTCATCGACGGGAAGATCGGCTGGATCGGTGGTGCCGGTCTCAAGGACCATTTCAACGGGGGCTCGCTACCACGACGTCTATGGGCGTGTGATCGGTGACGTTGTTCGGCAGATGCAGTGGGTGTTCCTGACGGGTTCCCATGTTCTCGGCGGTCGGCCACGGTGCCTACGATGCTCGATACCATGTCTCACGAGCGGCTCCGCCAATTAAAGATGGTCGACGCCAGCCGCGACCGTGAAGGAGGACCATGTGCGGACGCGGATTTATGCCGTGCCACCAGCCGATCCCGGAAGTCGTTCGGTCATACTGCCTCACGCCTCGTCAACATGCTTGACACATATGTGCAGTCGGGCGTGGCAGAAGTCATTGCGGGCCGCCGATGCCGATCCAGGCGGGCGGTGAACCGGCGTGGCACGTGCGACAATCCTCCCATCCGGAGTAAACGGCAAGGGTCGAGCGGGGCCACGAGAAACACCCTGCTGGAGAACCGAGAGGGATGCGATGGCCGATGTGACGCGCCCGCACGTCTGGAGAAACACCGACGCGTATGAGGCCTACATGGGGCGCTGGAGCCGCCCGGTCGCCGAGGCCGCCCTCGTCTGGCTGGGGCTCTCGCCGGGACTGACGTGGCTGGATGTCGGCTGCGGCACCGGGGCGCTGACTCAGGCCATCCTCGACACGGCCGACCCGCGCGCAAATCCTCGGTGTCGATCCGTCCGCCGATTTCGTCGCCACCGCCACCGGGCAGATTGCCGATCCGCGGGTCCGCTTCGCGGTTGGGGATGCGCGGCGCGCTGCCGGTGCCCGACGATGCCTACGACGCGGTCGTCGCCGGCCTGGTCCTGCACTTCGTGCCCGACCCGCAGCCGGCCGTCCGCGAGATGGCGCGCGCCGCCCGCCCGGCGGGACCGTGGCCGCCTACGTCTGGGACTTTGCCGGCGAGGGGCAATTCACCCGGTATCTCTGGCAGGCGGCGACGGCGCTCGATCCGGCCGCGGCCGCGCAGGACCCGAGGCGGCAGTGTGCGCTGTGTCACCCGGAACCGCTCGCGGCTCTGTTTACGGGGGCCGGCCTGCAGGCCGTGACGGTGGAGGCGGTCGTGGTGCCGATCGTGTTCCGGGATTTCGACGACTATTGGCGGCCGCATCTCCTGGGCGGATCATCCCCCGCCCAGCGCTACGTCGCGTCCCAGGGAGCAGGGCATGCGGACGGCGCTGCGCGAGCGGCTGCAAACCATGTTGCCGATTGCCGACGATGGGTCGATTCCGTTGCTTGGACACCTGTGGGCGGTCCGCGGCACGAAGTAGCAGAGGAATGCAACCCCTGCCAGTGGCAGGACTCGTCTCGGTGGCCGAGACTTCAGCCGTTGGTACCTGGCGGGTTGGCGAGCCCTCCGGGCAGGCGCGGACGCGGCGCTTGTGCGGTTCGTGCCTGTGGAGGAGAATTGCCGCCGTTGTCACAGCGTGGCCATTCCCAGTAGGCCGATCCCGTCCCGGAGTACGCCATGGCCGCGACGTTTGTGCCGGTTCGGTTGCCCCCGGAGCGCCTCGTTGAGGCGGCCGCTGTGATGGGCCGCGCGGCGGTGGACGATCCGATCTTCGTCTACGCCTTGCCGGACGCAGAGCAACGGGCCGCGGGCGTGCCGCGGATGCTGGAAACGGTGCTGCGCATCGGCCTGAAACACGGCGAGGTCTGGGTGACGCCGCCGCCGATCGCGGGGGTCGCCTGCTGGATCTCCCCCACGCATCCCACGGTCACGGCGGCGGATCGTGATGCTGCGGGATGGCGGGAAGTTGGGGCAGCGTGGGGTGCCGAGGCGTTCACGCGTTACCAGGCGTTCGCCGCCGACGTCGCCGACGTCTTCGGGCCACTCGCGGCAGAGCCGCACTGGTACCTCGCTGGCTCTGCGTCGAGCCGGGCCAGCAAGGGCGGGCATCGGCAGCACCTTGGTGCGGCACGTGACCGCTCGCGCGGAAGCGGAGCGGATAAGCTGCCAACTCTTCACATCGGTCCCACGCAACGTGCCGACCTACGAGCATCTCGGCTTCCACGTCATCCACGAGACGATCTTGCCGCGGTCGGGTCTGCGGATCTGGGTGATGGCGCGCCAGCCAGGAGCCGACGCCGCCGACGGAGGGTTGTGAAACACGCGCTGGACCTTCCCTATCCCGGAATCCGCAAGAGCGTCATCCTCGGTCGCCGACCTTTTGTCAACCCCCTGAACCATGCTCCGTATCGGCCACCGGTCACACCCATCGGTGTCAACCACTCGTTGACGAGGTGTGGTTCAGCCGCCTGGATCGGCATCGGCGGCCCGCCATGCTCTGCCACGCCCGACTGCACACATGTGTCAAGCATGTCGTGGCGAGGCGTGATACTGCCTCACACGCGATTCCCGCAGTCCCGGTCTCCGACGCGGGGACGCGCGCAGGGGATTGTCACGGAGAGCGGGGAGTAGCGGCATCAACCGAAAGGCCAATTCGTACCGAAGCGCCTCCGAACGGCCGTCGACATGACGACACCACCGGTCAGTCAACGATCCGCCCGACCAGCCTGTAGGATGGTCGTGCGAGCTCTGCAGGTGAATGGCGGCAGCTCTTTCAGTCGGACAAGACGCGACCCACGAGACGACGCGCAACTCTGGATCGGCCTCACCAAACCGGCGGGAGAGCCAGGATGTCGTGGCGAAGCGTTGATCTCATGACGACGAATGATGCGATGGTGCCGGGAGGCGCTGCAGGGTGGCAACGAGCAGCTCGTGGACCATGCCAACGCTCGCGATCTCGAGTCGTCATCGGGCGAGCGCGGGGTCCGCATCGTCGGTAATTGCGGCAACCGATGCAGCCCGGGCACCTCCCACTCGCGTTTCGGGGCCGGCCTGCGCGGCGACCCGACCGACGGGCGCGAACCGCCCGACGGCCGAGCGGCGGGAGCGGCGCACCCCCAAGGCGCGGACGAATTGTCGCACCAGGACCGCCGTAGAGCACCCCTTCCGCCGCGAAACGGCATTCATCGACGCCGAACGCGCTCGGCCCCCCCCCCCCTGATGCCGCGGGCGCCGACGTGGTGGTCGGTCCCCCCCCTCCCCTCTTCTCCCCTCCCCCCCCCATAAAAAGAGGGACAGGTCCTTGGCGCCGACGTTGGAGGCGATCAGGCCGCTGGCCCCCGCGCCCTCGGCCCACGTCTTCCCCCCCCTCCACCCTCCCCTTGTGCCCCTCCTTTCTCCCCCCCCGCCCCCCCCTTCCCCCCCCTCGCCCCCCCCCCCCGCCACGAGACCTTACTGTGCTGGCGCGCGGGTCGGACCTTGGGCTGCGGGAGCCGCTGCCAACAGGTGCCGAACCGCAGAGACATTACCTCCCTCGAAGGCGCTCGTGCGGACTCGAGTAAACGGCTCCCGCCGTGTAGGTCACCCTCGGGCGCAGACGTCGCCGCACCGCCGGCCGCCGATTCGAGGACGCGGCGATCGCCACGTCCGTCTGATGCCGCGCGACGAGCCGCAGTACCTCCAACTCGCACGAGGTCAGCCCAGAGAGATCGGTGCCCGGACCTCCGTGACGCGGCGGGAATTCGTCAGATGGTCCCTATCCGCGCTGGATCTCGAGGGGAAGACGGTGTCCATCACCGACGAGCCGCCGTCGACCCCGATGACCTGGCCGGTGAGCCAGCCCGCCCCCGCTACGCACAGGAGCGTCACCGCGTCCCCCACGGCGGCCGGCACACCTCGCCAGAGCAAGGTTGTCGCCGGTGGGTCGCACCGGTGGCCGATGGGCGGCGTTGTCGAACCGTGTGGTCACCCGTCGGCGGCGTTGCCGTACGAGCTGCTCGGCGATGAGGGTGCCCTGAGCATCGGGAGGTGCTCCTGGGATGGGCGCCTCGCCTGACATGCGTCTCATACCGGAGCGGCGGGATCGTCGGGCCCCGAGGCCGCCAGCGGCGCGACGTGAGTACCGCCGATCGGATGTCATGATGGGGATTGGTGCTGGGAGCGCGGGAGCCCTTCGATCATCATGAAGGTAAAGTCTCCACTCTGCTGCCGAACGTCTTTGAGCGGGGCGTATTCGTCCGCGTCGTAGAAGGCGCGCAATCGCTCGCTGCTCGGGAATTCGATGACTACGACGCCGAGCGGACACGGGCCCTCGACCGCCGCCGGCGTGAGGTCGGCGGCCAGGTACGTGCCGCCGTAGCGGTCGACGAGGGGCGCCACCGCCTCGCGGTACCGACCGAGCGACTCTGGGTCGCGCACATCGTTGACGAGGACGACTGCGTATGCTGCCATTGCTTGCCTCCTCCATGTTCTCCGTCTGTCCACGTTGCCGGTGGGTGTGACGCGCACGGTGCGTTGGTTGTCTGTAGCGGGTGGGCACGACTCACGGGGTGGCACCCATCGCCGCCAGCGCGGGTGGCAGCGAGAGCCCGGCACGTGCCGCGATACCGGCCACATCTTCGATGAGCTCCGCGTCCGACGCGTCCAGGTCAAGCGGGTCGCCGTAGGGTTGGTAGTTGTGGAGCCCGGTCGGCCAGTAGACCTCGATCATGTTCCCTTCCGGATCGTCGAAGTAAAAGGCGAGCGAACAGCCGTGGTTGAAGGCCAACTTGATTGGGATCCCGCGCGCGGTGATCTGGCGGTGGAGCGCCCGCAGGTCGGCGAGGGACGCCACCTTGAAGGCAAGGTGGCGAAACATCGGCGTGGCGAAGATCGCCAACTCGTGGTTTTCCTCCTCCGGACGGCTACTCGAGGAAGGCGGTCTCGCCGAACTGGCTGCCCTCGTCGCTGCCGCCGGTGATCGTCATCCCCAGCGCGTCGCGGTAAAACGCGGCGAGGGCCGCCGGATCGTGTGCCGCCATCCCGATGTGATAGAAACCCGTGGTCGTCGCCACCGTCCGCTCCTTTCGTCACGTCGCCCCGGTCGGGCAATCGTCCGTCGCCCGCCGTCCCGGCAACCCGTGTTCGGGGGAATGCTTCGCCCAGCATCCACCCGCCGGCGTCGGGCCGCCGGCGACAGCGCGAACCCGCAGGGGCGGGCGCCGGCACCGCGTCCGGCGTCGACCCTAGTGCACGTCCCCCGTGAACGTGCGCAGGAACAGGGCCGGCTCGGCGGTCTCATCGATCGTCCCGGTGACCTCGCCCTGGCCGCGCAGGTCGCGGTAGGCGCCGGTCCCGCCCTGGACCACCCATGTGCCGTCGCTGGTCCAGATGTTCGGCGTCGCGGTGAGGCTGTTCTCGATGTGCGTCCGCAGCGTGAACGTGCCGAGCGCCCCCTCGAACACGTAGATCGTGTTGACCACGAAGAACGTTGGAGCCCCAATCCCGCCGAAGTTGTGGTTCTCCGTCGCGAACGTCCCCGCATCCGCGATGGCCCCCTCGGCGGAGAACGTGCCCGGTTCGCCGCGCAGCCGCGAGGTCTCGATCGTGACCGCCTCGGGCTGGGTCGCCGCGGCGGGGAGCGCCGGGACGAGCGCGAGGACGGCGAGGCCAAAGACGAACAGGAAGGCGCGCATGGGTCCTCCTCCTCGGTCAGACCGCCGGCGTGGCCGCTCGCCCCGGCCCGGCGTACTCGTGCCTGCGACAAAGCATCCGGCAGACCCCGCCGCTGGGGCTTGCCGGCAGGCGGCCAGCGGGGAGATCAAGCCCGCGCGTGCGGGCGGCAGACCATTTGGGTCAGCCTACCCGGCCGCGCTCGAAACGGACATTGGGAATATGACCGAGGGGGCGCCGCGGGGTCCGCACGGTCGTCGGTAATTGCGGCAACCGATCCGCCGGACCGGACCGGACCGCGACGTCAGCCGAGCTGGTTGCGCACGGCGTACGCCGCGGCCGCCGCGCGCGACGGGACACCAAGCTTGCGGAGCACGCTGGCCACGTGGCTCCCGGCGGTGCGCCGGCTAATCTGGAGCGAGGCGGCGATCTCTTTGTCCGAGTCGCCGGCGGCGAGGGAGCGCAAGACCTCGCGCTCGCGGCCGGTCAAGGCGTCGTGCGGCACAGGCTCGGGGGCGGGCGACGCCGGCACCATCATGCCGGTCACGATGGCCAAGAGTCGAGATTCGAGCGCCATGGACGCTCCGGCGTCCCAGGCGGACCGGAACGCCGCGTCACCGAGCCGCCGGCGGACACGCTCGGCCGTCCGGTCGTGCCAGACTTGGATGGTGGGGCGCAAGGTCTCCTCCATGAGGCTCCGCACTTGGGCGGATGCACCGAGCAGGCGCGCCGCGTGGTCCGGGAGATCTTGGCCGGCAGCCAGATCGGCGAGCAGTATTGCGCAAAGCGCCGCCAGCCAACGGTAGCCGAGCCGGTCGGCGAGCGCGAGCGACTCACGGCACGCTGATTCGGCCGTATCCCGATCGTTCAGCTCTTCAAAGAGGCAAAGGAAACCGTAAGAACAGAGCGCGTTACAGAGTGAACGATCGTCTTCTAGGCCTCGAAAGGCGGCAATCGCTTCCTCGAAGCATGGCAATGCCAATTTTGGCTCTCCCATTAAGGAAAATGCAGAGCCCAGCCAACTGAGCGACCGTGCAGCGCCCCAATCGTCGTCGGCCTGGCGGGCCAACTCGAAACTCGCGCGCAGGAACTGAACCGCCCGGTCGAATTCCGCCTGAGCCCGGACCGGATCTCCAAGTCGATGAAGGGCTTCCTCGCCGAGGGCCACGGCGATGTTGCCCAGCCCGCGCAGGGCCGTGGCTTCCATCTCGGGCTCATTCCGGGTCCGCGCGATCTCCAACGCGATCCCGGTCCAGGCGGCCGCCTGATCGTAGTCACCGAGGCGTTCGCTGAGGTCGCCAATCACCATCAGCGCTTTCAGGCGTACTGCACTGTCTCCTGAGGTTCCGGTCAACAAGGCGCTGAGACGGGTGTGACCTTCAACCACGCGATCGCGCACGACCCAGAAGGTCCAGAGGGCTCCGGCCAGCCCCAGGCCGGACTCGGGGTCGCCGTCCGCGGACAACCAATCGAGCGCCGCACGGATGTTCGGGATTTCCCTATCGAGGCGATCTAGCCAGGCGATCTGGTCGGGACCTTCGAGCAATGGCGCCGAGTGTTGGGCCAGCTTCAGGACGTGTGCGGCATGTCGGGACGCCGTAACTCGAACCTCGCCGTGGGCGGTGAGTTGCTCGAGCGCGTATTCCCGGATCGTCTCGAGCATGCTGAAACGCGGCGCGCCGCTGGGATCGCGACCCCGTTGGACCAAGCTCGAGTCGACGAGCGCGGTCACCAAGTCAAGCACCACCGTCTGCTCCGCATCCGGCGGGCGGTTGAGCGGAGCGGGAGGCGAAGGACGCCGACCTGCCTGATGGCACGACGGCCCGAGTACCGGGACCCGGCGCCGCTCTGGTGTATCCAATTCATCGGAGCCGAACCAGATCGCTTCGGCAGCCCCAAGAGAAAATCCACCCACGAAGACGCCAAGACGTCGGAAAAGCGCTTGCTCCGGCGCGGGGAGAAGCTCGTAACTCCAGGCGATCGCGTCGCGCATCGTCCGGTGCCGCTCAGGTTGATCGCGGCCGCCGCCGGTCAGGAGTGGAAGCCGCTGCTCCATCCGCGCGAGCAAGTCCTCAGCGGAGAGCACCTTCATCCGTGCAGCGGCGAGTTCGATCGCAAGCGGCAGACCGTCAACCCTGCGACAGATCTCGGCAACGGCCGGCGCGTTCTGCGGGGTGAGGCGGAATTCCTCCTGGACCGCGCGAGCGCGCTCGACGAAGATGCGCGCCGCCCCGGAGTCACCGACCGTGTCCACAGTCGGTGAACTCGCCGGGTCGGGCACCGGGAGCGGAGGAACCACGTGTTCGATCTCCCCGGCCACCCGGAGGCGCCATCGGCTGGTGACCAATGCCGTGACGTCTTTCGTGTCCGCGAGGAGGTTCGCCAGAAAGGGGGAGGCCTCGATCATGTGCTCGAAATTGTCGAGCACGAGCAGCATGAGTTTGCCATCCAGATGGAAGCGTAGTCGTTCTTCGATCTGATGCTTGCCAGTGACGCGGATGCCCAACGACCGCGCGACCGCCTGGGGGACGAGTGCGGGATTGGAGATCGGCGCGAGGCGGACGAATGCGATGCCGTCCGGCCACGCGGTGGCGTAACGGTCGGCAATCTCGATCGCGAGTCGGGTTTTGCCGACCCCGCCCGGGCCGGTAAGCGTCACGAGCCGAACTCCGGGACGGCAGAGCATCTCGCTCACCGCCACTGTCTCCGTATCCCGACCGAGACAACTCGTCAACGGCGCTGGGAGCCGCGACGGGTGCGGGTCCCGGCGCGATTCCAGACGTTGCGGCACTGCCCGGATCGCGCGCCGATCGTCCGGCAACGTCCTGGCCATGGACACTCCCAGCTTGGCACGCCTTTTCTTGGGCGCGGCAGTATCGCGGACCGCACGTGTCCGCCCGGTGTGACGGGAGACCCGCATAGTGATTGGGTGATTGCAGGACTGTATCACATAATATCCGAGTCAATGGGGAGTCGAAATTGCCGAAAAGGGCAGGGATGTGTCAACGTCGAGGGCACTTCCGCTCTTTCGGTGAAGCCGTCGAGCGGTGAGGGGGGAGTTCGGACTACACCCCCCACCCCTTGAAGTTCACGGCTTCGTTTCAATTGATATGCGGGAGAGCCCCATCCTCTGGCGAGGAGTGCTACGGGGAGCGGGGGCTGGCCGGCGAGCGAGCGGCGGTCAGGGCCCACGGCGAGTGGCCGTTCCCGGCGCGCGATCGGCCACCGATGCGACCCACCGGTGTCAAGGAAGTCTCGGCGAAGCGTGCTTCACCGCCATACTACCCTGTCTTGCCATCCCACCCCGCAACTCGGTAGCCTGGATGCCATAGCTAGCTCAGTTGAAGGAGACCTTATATGGATCCAGTGCGACATCCGCTCGATTGGAGGGCCGACGGCGGCGACGAAGAGGTCGTGCGAAACACCGGATGGAATCTGCCCATGGCTCGCCGCGGGGTGCGTAAGGCCATCAGTGCGCATGGCTGGCGCCCGATCGGCCACGCGAGGTACGCCGAGCTGCGTCGAGCGATCATGGCGGGTCGTGTACTCGACATTGAACAGCGTTAACGGCACGTTCTATCGGGCAGTCAACGTTTTTCGGCTCTCAGAGATTATCGTACTTCTGACAAATCACTTTTGGATCCGGATCCCTCGGGCGGGAGAGTTAAAAAGACAGAGATCGCACAAACATCCGAGAGACAGTTTGGGGGGTGAGCGGTTGGCGCCGTCGTGGTGTCGATGGCTATTCGGAGGGTGCTTAGTGACGAATACACCCTTCGACCGATGCCCTTACTCCCCGTCCCCCATGACAATCCCTTGTGCGCGGCTCGATGCGGGCTGCCCTCGGGGGACGCGATGGCTAGCACGATGGCCGCAGCCAACACGCCGCTCACCCTGCCTGGTCGGCAGCTCTGGGTCGTATTTGGCGGCCTGATCTCCGTCATGCTCCTGGCCGCGCTCGATGCGACAATCGTCGCGACGGCATTGCCGACGATCGTCGGCGACCTCGGCGGACTCGATCACATCGCCTGGGTCGTGACCGCCTACCTCCTCGCGGAAACAATCGCGACTCCGCTCTACGGGAAGCTCGGCGATCTCTACGGTCGCAAAATTGTCCTCCAATCGGCCGTCGTCATCTTCCTGATCGGATCGGCGCTCTGCGGTTTCAGCCAGAGTTTGACCGGACTGATCATCTTTCGGGCGATCCAGGGACTGGGCGGCGGCGGACTCTCGGTCCTGAGTCAGGCCGTCGTCGGCGACGTCGTGTCGCCGCGCGAACGCGGCCGGTACCAGGGCATCTTTGGCGCCGTCTTCGGCGTCTCCAGCATCGCCGGACCGCTGCTCGGCGGTTATCTCACCACGCATCTCTCCTGGCGATGGATCTTCTGGGTCAACATCCCACTCGGGCTCATCTCGTTGGCCGTGCTGGCCGTGACCCTGCCGGCAACGACGGTTCGTGTCCGACGAACGATTGACTACGCCGGCACCGCTTTCCTGGCGATCGGACTGAGCGCGATCGTGCTTTTCACCGATCTCGGCGGTTCGACCTACGACTGGGGATCGCCGCAGATCATCGGTCTCGGTGTGCTCGCAGTCGCGGCGTTGATCGCATTCGTCGTCGTCGAGCGTCGCGCCGCCGAACCGGTGTTGCCCTTGCGGTTGTTCCGCAATCGGGTATTCGCGCGTCTCTTCCACGCTCAGCTTCATCGTCGGCTTCGCCCTCTTCGGTTCGGTGACCTACCTCGCGCTCTACCTGCAAATCGTCAAGGGTTCGAGTCCGACCGAATCGGGCTTGCAACTCATCCCGCTGATGGCCGGTGTGCTGCTCACCTCGATCGGCTCGGGTTTGTTGATCACCAAGTGGGGCCGGTACCGTATCTTTCCCATCGTCGGCACCGCGGTCAGCGCCGCCGGTCTCTATCTGATGTCGCGGTTGGAGACGGACACGAGTCTCGGTCTCGCCTCCCTCGCCATGCTCGTACTGGGCCTGGGATTAGGCCTGGTCATGCAGGTCCTGGTACTGGCCGTCCAGAATGAGATCGACTACGCCGATTTGGGCGTGGCAACGTCCGGCGTTACCCTCTTCCGGTTGATCGGCGGTTCGCTCGGTACCGCCTTGATGGGGGCGATCTTCGCTAGCCAGCTTACGTCGAACCTCGAGGAGCTTCTCCCGGACGGGAGTTCCACGACCGGAAGCAGCGGAGGACTCAGCCCGGCGGCGTTGCAACAATTACCCGACGACGTCCGCGACGCGTTCCTCGGCGCCTATGCGAACGCGATCGACCACGTCTTCCTGATCGCGGCTGGGATCGCGGCGGTCGCGTTTGCAATCAGTTGGCTGCTCCCGGAGCACCCCTTGCGCACGACCATGCCGGGCGCCAATCTCGGCGATTCATTCGCGATGCCGACCGCCGACGACTCGATGACCGTTATCGTGCGCGGACTGGCGACATTGGGCAGACGCGACGTCCAACGCCAATTCTTGGAGGAGAGTCTGCGCGACGCCTCGCTCGATCTCAGCCCGGCTGCCGCCTGGTTGCTCGCCCGCCTGGACGAAGTCCCACAAGCCAATCTTGACGAACTGGCGAACAGGGCCGGGGTTGATCGTGGACGGGTGACCTTGGCGCTTGGTGAGTTGCGGGACAAGGGCATGATCGAACTCTCCACCGGTGCCGACGGATCGCCCGCCTATCCATTGACGGCCACCGGTCTGGACGCGCTTTCACGCCTACGTGCCGCCGTGCGCCAACGGTTGTCTGACCAGCTCGCCGGGTGGTCACCGGAGCAACACCGGGAGCTAGCCGATCTGCTCGATCGGCTCACGCGCGACGCAGTCGCGGAACCGGCAGCCGCGGCCTGATCGAACGCCCTGGCCGAGACCGACCGGGGGCCCGCGCCCGCGAATCCAGGCAGAGGCCGGCGCACTCCTGCTTGATCAGAAGGAAGGAATTGATGCAGCAACCGTTGGAACCAGCTGGATCGCTGACAATCCGCACCGACAGACTAGATCGTGGCCATCATCGCGGCGGTGATGGGGGTCGGATCGTCCTCCGCATCTACACCGAAGAAGTGAACTATCGCGCGGAACCCCTGCTCGCGGGCGCCCTGCGTCGTCCGACCTATATGGCGAGTAACGTCCTGGTCGCCTTGATTGGCCTCGCGATCGCCATGCTGGTCGCCGGAATGCTGCTCGGCGCGGTCGTCGCTGCGCAGGACGACGCTTTCTCTGTCTCGGACGTGGTGCGACAGTCGATCGTGACGATTCCGGCCGTGTGGGCCCTGGTTGCCCTGGTCCTGGCTGCCGTCGGTGCCGCGCCCAGCAGACGGGTCATCGGCTGGATAGGAATCGTCGCAACGTTCGGCCTCACGATTCTGGGCCCCACGTTCAACCTCCCGGACTGGGCACTGGACGTGAGCCCGTTGCGGCACGTTCCGAACATTCTGGCGCCAACCGTCGACTGGATGGGATTACTTTGGATCGCGGGTGCTATCGCCGTGTTGTTGACGGTTGGATTCGTCGGCTACCGCCGCCGCGATATCATCTGAGCGGTCCCGGTTCGATCCTATCCGCCTCGCACGACGCGTGCCCGCGACCAGTTGGTATGCAATCAACGCAGCGGCCCGCTGTGAACGGGCGACCGGCGTACGCGGGGCAGATGCCCTTGATGGTCTGGATGCACCTTTGTGACCGATACCACGAGTGAGCCGCTCCAACCGGTCAAGGAAACAGCGCCCTCCTACCGCTCGGTGCTGAGCCATGCTCCGGTGCGGATCGTGGCCGCGTCGCGCTTCCTCTCCCGTATGGGCGCCCAGATCATGACCTACGGGATCATGGTCTTTCTGGCCGCCGCAGGGTCGAGCCAGTTCGAAATCTCGCTGGCGAAATCCGCCTCATTTCTGGCGGCGCTGCTCTTCGGGCTGCAGGGCGGCATGCTGGCCGATTCCCGTCCGAAACGCCAGGTCCTGCTCGTCAGCTTCGCAGCCTTGGGAGCCATCTGCATCCTGACCCCCTTCCTGCTCGGTACCAGCGGCGGTGACCTCCTGTTCGTTATCTTCGTCTCCAGCGCGATCAGCCAGGTCGTCAGCCCCGGGCTCAAATCGATCGTGGCGATCGTTTCGACCCCAGCCGAGTTGGCGACCACCAGCGCGCTCGTCAATATCGTCGGCTCGATCGGCTCCTCGATCGGCTCGACCTTCATCGCGCCGTTCCTGATCAAGCAATCGGGCGTCGACGCGATTCTGATCGCGGCCGGCATCCTCTATCTACTCAGCGCCATCCGCATTTATCGTCTGCCGACCGCGGAAGCCCTCGGCAAGCAAGAAACGACGAAGAAGCTGCGCGACCTGGATTGGAAGCCGCGGGCGCTTTCGCTCAGATACAACGCCAACTGGATCATGGCCAACCGGCCGATCGCTTCGATGCTGTTGGTCGGCGCCCTTTCCGCCTCGCTGCTGCAGGGCGTCACCGCGTTGGTGCCCATTTTCGTCCGCGACGTCCTCGATGAGGATCCAACCAATAGCGTCTACATCTTCATTCTTTCTGGCGTCGGGTTCTTCGTCGGAGCGTCGATCTCCCCGAAGCTGATCAAACGGTTCGGGGAACGACGGGTAGCTGTCTGGTCGCTGGTCCTGATGGCGGTCAGCGTCGCCCTGTTCTCCATGATCAACGTGTTGGACAACGCCGCTCGCCGTGATCAGCCCGTTGCGGCTGGTGAATCTGTTCACCGATGTCGACCTGAGCGACGCGGTGCTGGCGGCTGGCCTCATTGCCTTTCCCGCCAATTTTGGCTCGACGATGTGCTTACAAGCAGTCCAGGTCTACATAAATCGAAATGTGCCTGAAAATCAACAGGGCGGTATTTTTGGGTTGCAGCAGGTACAGGAGAATGTGCTCAACCTCTTCGTCATCCTCCTGCTCGGCCTGATCGCTTCCGTCACCGGACCGCAATACATCTTTCTCTTCGCCCCCATCGTGGTTGGAGCGTTGGGACTGGCGCTGCTCTACTACACCTTCTGGCACTCCACCGGCAAAGCCCCGCATCTTTCGGAAAGCATCAGGTTCCTGGTGGAAGACCAGCCGCCCGAGGAGATCCATGATGTCGAGTCCGGCAGGCACCACTCCGATCGACCGGGGTTGCCACGCGACCATTGAGGACCGAGATGGACTTCGAGTCGGTCACCGTGACGACCGTTGTTGAGATCTTCCTGCTGCTCCTGATCGGGATCCGGATGGTCTTCGGGCGCGAAGATCCGGCCGCGGGCAACCTCGCCGTCGAAGGCAAGGAACCGCTACAACTCGCCACCGTGCCTCTGGTGGTGCCCTACCTCCTGAACCCCGCCGGGATCGTGCCTCCGGTGACGGTCTCGCCGTGCAGCTCGCGCTCAACGGTTCGCCGAGGTCGGCGTCATCGAACTGACGGGCCACTGAGCAGTCCCTGTTGCCGACACGGTCCCGTCGCGCAGGACCGGTCCGCCCGTCGACGTGGCGAAGGAGCCTTGTTGCCGACCGGGCCAGAGCTGCACCGGCGATGGCGGAACACCACCGGTCCTCGTCTGGCGTCGGCGGTGCAACGGGATGGCGCCGCGTGTGTCCGCTGCGGTGTCCCGTTGGCCAGCGATACGACCCACCGGTGTCAAGAAAAGCGCGGCGAGAAGTGTGGGCGAGAGGTCCGAAGAGCCGCCACGACGCCCCCATCTACCGCTGGTCGAGCGCCCATCACCTCGGCCGTGACGTTTGGTGCTCTTCGTCCTGAGGAAATACGGCTACACGCCCGCCGAGAAGTACGGCCTACCGAAGCCCTTGCTTGAGACGATCAAAAAACACCGGAACCAAGCCAAGAACGGTGACCTGAGGACGCGCCGACGCTGCGACACACCGACAAGAATTCGGGCAACCGGCGTCCACTTTCGGGCACAAGAGATTCCTTCCATTCCTTGCCATGCCGTTGCTCTCTCCGAGTCGAATGTGAGGAGTTGTTCATGGCCTCGATCGAAACTTCGAGGTCGACCACTCCTGGCATATAGCATTGACCCCGGGCTAGCACCGTCGATTACGGTGGAGGTGATCGGGTAACCTCTGGCCTCATCACGTGCTGGCCGACTGTCGCACTGCCTCGTGCTATCCCACCCTTGCACGGCGGTTGATCTTAAGGAAATGTGTCGGCTGCTTTAAGGGTTTTGAGTCGCTACTCGCAAGAGCCGAAGAACCGCTTAGCTAAGCCGGAAAGCGGGAGCCCTATAGAGGACAGGATTGCACAACTGCCTTCGAAGCAGTTGCTCGAGATGGCTGCAGTCCTTAAGGCTGATTCCACGGTATATTGCCCACAATACGATCGACCGACTCTGGGAATTGCAACTTACTCAGAACTGGGAGCTCAGCGGGTCGGAGCGGCCGTGCTAACATCGTCCGCCGCCGAGTGTGTCTTCGCCGATGCGGCGGCGGCGATCAGCGATGCCTGGCACCGAACGCGGTTCTTGAATGACCGCTTTGGCCTCACGGCGTCGGGGTGGCCGCCGGGGTGCCACTGGGGCCGGTGGGATGACCGAACTGCGCCAGCACCGACTCCATGCCCTCCGGGTGCACCGCGAACCCGCCTCGGAAGGGGTGTTGGGCATCGGCGACCACGAAGAGGAGCAGCGAGATGGTGATCGTCAGCCCGCTCACGATCGCCGCCTGGGAGTACGCACTCTCCACGCCGAAGAGGAACGCGAAGGCGACCACCAGCACCCCACCGGCGATCAGCACCAGCCACAGGACGTCGGGCAGGCCACTGTGGCTGGCCAGGACCCGCTCGCGGCGGGTGACCGAGACCTCGGCGAGCTGATCCAGGGCCTCCCCGTATTGCTGCGCGTTGACGGCGGCGACGAAGTCCGGCTGCTGATAGACGTCGTACAGGTGGTCCAGCGCCCCCGACGTCTCCAGGGTGGGGTCCTCCCCGTCCTCCATCGCCGGCCACGCCACCTCGACCACCACCTCGGCGTAGCCGAGCAGCGCCTCCTGAGCCGCCGCCCGGTGCGGCTCGGGGAAGCCGTTGGCCAAGCGGTAGAGCGCGCCGACGGCGCTCGCCTCGTGGTCGGCGATCTCGCGGGTCGAGGCGTAGTTTTCCCAGACGGCGATCACGACGAAGGCGAGGACGACCGCGTAGGTGACCCCGGTGGTGGCGTAGACGAAGCCGGCGACGTCGTTGTGCCGCGCCATGATCTGGTGGGGAATCAGGCGGCGGACGAGGACGACGGCGAGCAGCGTCAGCAGCAGGCTGCCCCCGACGATGACGACCAACCCCAGCACGCCGGTCACGGTCACAACCTCCTGCTCAGACGGGCTCGGTTCGATGGCGGTCGCGAGCGGACGCGCCGGCTACTGCGTGTACTGCGCCACCTGCTGCTGGTAGGCGATCGCCTGGGCAAGTTCGAAGCGCGACCCCTTCTTGGCCGGCAGAAAGGCGCCGATCAGCCACAGCCAGGGGAGGAAGATGCCGACGATGCCGAGCACGATGTACCCCTTCTGAAAGGTGAGGGAACAGACCGTGAAGATGCACATGATGTAGAGCGAGAACAACATGAGCCCGAGCGTCCATTCCAACCACGTCACGGCCCGCCTCCCTTCTGATGTCGCGGTCACCCTACCGCGGACGATCGCCCAGGCGGCGGCTGCGCCCCCGCTGCCTTTGGCACCCGATCGCCGGTTTCGGATGACCACATCCATTCGCTTGTGCATCACCTGAGTCGGCCAGTGGGTATCCATCCACCAACCGGTGCGCTTGGCATGGTGCCAAATCGCGGGTCGTAGCGGCGTCGGCCGAAAGGCGCATTCGCCAGACGTTGATCCGACCGCCGGGCGGTGACCAGATCATCGACGGAACAACCTGTGACCGGTGCGCGGAGCGTCACGACGGACCGGAATGAGTTCGTCAGGTCGATTCAGGGGTTTCGGGTGACCCACTGGGAGATGTCCGCGTTGTCGAGCGCAACGGCGAGGAACGCGCTCGCACACGCGTTGACGGCTTGGCGCGCTGCGCCGGGAATGACCGCACCATGGTGCTTGCCTGGAACGCAATTCCCGGATGATGCCGAGGTCGTCTCCCTCTCCGATCCAGGCGCCGACCGCTTCGGGGCGACCCTCGCCCCACACTGGCTGACCTCGCCGCCGGGACACAGGGCGGGTATCCTGCCGACATGCACCGTTCCCGTTCATCGCTGCCCACCAGTCCACAGGCCTGGCTGTGACGTTGGCGAGACAGACGGTCCCTAGGCCGTGCGTGGGGACGCGGGGTAGGCGCGACACGTGCCGTCCGTGGAGGGAGTCTCGTACCCATGCTCGCACCAGACATTGTCGCGGTCCTCGAGTGCATTGACGATGGCGTCGCGATCCTCGACGCACGGGGGCGCCTGAGCCACGCCAACGTCGCCGGCGCGCGTTTGTTTGGCTTCGCCACGCCGGCCGCGTTGGTCGCCGCGTCGCCCACGGAGATTGCCGCCCGCTGCGCTGTCTTCGACGAGTCCGGGACGCCCGTTTCCGTCGCGAGCCTCACGGACGCGCCCGTTTCTCATGGCGACAACGGGCCAGAGGTGCTGAGGCGCGTCCTCATCCGAACCACCGGCGAGGAGCGCTGGGTCTCCGTCCGTGCCACGCCAATGGTCACGGCTGTCGGCGCCCACATCGACATTCGTGTCTTCCGCGACGTGACCGACCGGGTGCAGGCCGAGGCACAGGCACGGCAGAGCCTGACCCGGAACCGCGCCATCCTCGCCGCCTTGCCCGACCTACTCTTCCTACAAACACCCGACGGCACCTTCGTCGACTACCACGCCGGCGACCCGGCCCAACTCCTGGTCCCACCAGAAACCTTCCTCGGCAAAACCACCCGCGAGATCCTGCCTCCGGAAGTCGCCGACCAGTTAGTGCCCGCACTGGAGCGCACCGCGCGCACCGGCGTTCCGTTGGAGGAACAGTATGCGATGGAGGTCGGGGGCGAGGAGCGGTTCTACGAAACTCGGCTGGTGCGAGTCGAGGACGGCAACGTCCTGAGCATCGTGCGCGACATCACCGACCGCATGCGGGCCGAGGCGGCCCTGGCCGAATCCCGGCGCCTCGCCGACCGGGTGGCGGCGGCGAGCCCGGCCGTCCTCTACGTTTACGACTTCGCGGAGAACCGCAATGTCTACATCAACGACGCCCTGTCCCGCCTGCTCGGCTACGCACCAGCGCAGCTGACGGAGGCCGGCACGGCGGACCTGTGGGCGCTGATGCACCCCGACGACCTGGCGCGGTGGCCGGAGATGGGGGCCCAGGTCGCGGCCGCCGCCGACGGGGAGGTGTTCGAGCAGAACTTCCGGTTGCGCCACGCCAACGGTGACTGGAGCTGGTTGACGCAGCGCGTCACGGTCCTGTCACGCCAGCCGGACGGCCGACCGCACCTGATCGTCGGCGCCGCCCTCGACGTCACCGACCTCCGGGAAACCGAAGCGGCGCTGCGCGCGAGCGAAGCGCGGTACCGGGCCGTCGTCGACAGCCAGACCGAGATGATCTGCCGCTATGTGCCGGCACCACGACCCTTACCTTCGTCAACGACGCCTATTGCCGCAGCACGGGCCGGACGCAAGAGGAACTCCTCGGCGGGACTATCCTCGATCTCGTCCCGGCATCGGACCGTGCGCGCGTGGCGGCCCATCTCGCGTCGCTCGCCGCCGACCCCCGGACCGCCGAGATCGAGCACGAGGTCGACCTCCCCGACGGCACCGTCGGCTACCAGCATTGGGTCGACTATCCCATCCGCGACGATGCCGGCGTTGTCGTCGAGTTCCAGGGGATCGGTCGCGACGTCACCGCGCTCCGGCGCGCCGAGGCGGCGCTGGAGGAACGCCGTCGTTTCGCCGACCGGGTCGGGGCGGCCAGTCCGGATATCCTCTACGTCTTCGACGTCCTCACCAACCGCACAATCTACGTCAACGACGCGATCGGCCGCGTCCTTGGCTATCCCGCGGCGGAACTGATCGCTGCCGAGGAGACCGATCCGATGGCCATGCGGCACCCCGACGATCGGGCAACGCTACAGGCGGCGGTCGCCCGGGTCGTGGCAGCCGCTGACGGCGAGGTGGTCGAGTTC
Organism: uncultured Chloroflexia bacterium; assembly: GCA_963849635.1. Classification (GTDB taxonomy): domain Bacteria; phylum Chloroflexota; class Chloroflexia; order Thermomicrobiales; family UBA6265; genus CAVRUD01. Next base: position 353,997 of record CAWKIA010000018.1, read on the forward strand.
GCCTTCCGCATGCGCCACGCCGACGGTGACTGGCGCTGGCTGGCGGCGCGCGTCACCGTCCTGTCGCGCGAGCCGGACGGGCAGCCCCGCCAGGTCGTTGGTGCCCTCCTCGACGTCACCGATCTCAGGCGGGTCGAGGAGGCGCTGCGCGAGAGTGAGGCACAGTTACGGCTGGCCCTGAAGAGCGCGGCCATGGGCACCTGGGACTGGCGGAGTCGACGCAGACTGGATCGCCTGGTCGGAACACACGGGTCCGCTCTACGGGTTGCCGGCCGGCACGCCCGGTCTCTCCTCCCGGCAGTTCTATGCCCTCATCCACCCTGACGACCGTAGACGCGTGCGCGAGATCGCGCGCCGACGAGCGGCCGACAGTCAGCCGTACGCGGTCGATTACCGCACCGTCTGGCCGGACGGCACGATCCATTGGCTAGAGCGCCAGGGTCGGGCCGTCGCCCACGACGCGGACGGGCGAGCAACGCGCTACCTCGGCATCACGATGGACGTCACCGCACGCAAGCGGGCTGAGGAGGAATTGCGCCAGTTGAGCGCACGACTCCTGGCGGTGCAGGACGAGGAACGCCGTCACCTGGCTCGCGAACTCCACGAGCAGCTGGCAGGAACCCTCGTCGGCCTCTCGCTGGACGTGTCCTCCGCGCGGCTTCGCCTGGGTGAGGCCGCTGACCCCGAGGTCGACCACCTCCTCGCCGACGCGGAGACCTTGGGCCAGCAGATGCTCCGCGAGGTTCGCACCGTCTCCTATGTCCTCCACCCACCGGAACTCGACGGGGTCGGGCTGGCGGTCGCGCTGCGCGAGTACGCCGCGGGGTTCGCTCGTCGGAGCGGCGTCACCGTCGACCTTAGCGGGCTGGGCGACGTCGGCCGGTTGTCGACTGAGGCAGAGAGCGCGCTGTTCCGCGTCGCGCAAGAGGCGCTGACCAACGTCGCCCGCCACGCGGGCACTGACCGCGCGGTCCTGGACCTGAGAAGGCAACGGGGGACGGTCATCCTGCGCGTCGCGGACAACGGGCGGGGGATGGTCGGGGGAGGGCCGAGCGACGCGGTACCGCTCGGGGTCGGTATCGCCGGGATGCGCGCCCGGCTGCACCAGCTGGGCGGGGACCTGGACATCGTCTCGGACGCAGGCGGCACGGTCGTCTCGGCGCGGCTGCCGATCGTCGGGGGAAACGGGACACGCCCACGCCGGCACCGCGTCACCTCGGCCAGGGACAACGACGGGGAGTAGGCGATCCGCGGCGTCAACGCGAAACCGGGGAGCGCGTTCGCCCCCTTCGTTCCCGACGGGCGTTGGGCGCGGCGATTGGTGGGTCGGCGACGATACGCGGTGGCACGCCGAACTCCTGTCGCCCCGCCCCCAAGGGAGGCGGAGGGCAATCAAGGTCTCCCCGCAAGGGTCGATCGGGCATGCCGGCGAAGCGCTCCGACTCTAGGTCGATCGTCGCCGTGTCTACGCCGTCTGGTGGCGGCAACGCCCGTGATCACTCGGAGCCGATATTCGTCGTCGCCTGGATACGCCTCATCCAGTCCGATATCGCCCGGTATGAGAGTGGCCGGGTGATGCCCCCTGGCGAGAACGCTTGGAGCAGATCGCGGCAGGCTTGGAGCTATCACTGGACGGGCTCCTCGCCGCGGTGGGCTGGGAGGGACCGGACATCGCCGACGCCCGCTCGTCACGCCCTTTGCTGCGCGTCGGCATAGGCATCGGTGACGCGGCCCGACACCATGCATGACTCTTGTTCTTGCTACCGGGGAATACGCAACATAGGTCAATGGATGCTGTTGAACACCCGCTCGATTGGTGGACCTATGGCGGATACACGGCGGTCATGCGCGAACTCAAATGCACCAAGACGCAGGCCCGCCAGCTGGTCCACGCCAAGATCGCCGACTACCACCTTGGAATTAGCCTTTATTGCTATTTTTCATGATCTAGCCGCGATGCTTGCTCCCCATCGGCAAACGCTCTTGGCCCGATGGGACAAGTGGCGAATGCGTGTCTGTCCTGGTGCCACCCGGCCCAAGTCGCTCTCTTTTCCTCACCTTCGGGTTCCGGCGATCTTCCGCATACGGCCCAACGGAGTGCTGCTTCCCGCCGCGTCCACGGTTAGTGGTACCAAGAAACCATGCCATTCACCGGCCGAATCACCCCTCGCCGCGCCTGTCGACCGCGTCGCGCTCTTCGCTAGCGTCGCCGAAGGTGCCCGTCCGCACAGGCCCCGGCCGATCGGGTGCGAAGCCGGCCTGCGCTGGTCCATCTAACTGCGCCTGAAGGCCGCGCTTGGCATCACCTTCGTAGCCAGTGAGGTCCGGTGGACCGTTGGGCGACCGGGTGCATCGATGGGCTGCCCGTCGACGAGCGGATGGGCCCCGTCGTCGTCGAGTTCAAGCGGACGCCGTCGTGAATCGCAATCGGCCAGGCGTTCGTCTCTCGAATGGGTGCTCACCTACCGAGAAGTCGACCCAAAGCGTTCGCCCTTCAGGCACGCCAACGCCGGCCGTCGATTCAGAAAAGGGCGGCCGGCTTGCGCTCCGGAGGCGGATGGCCAACGCCCGTCTCACTTACCGACGCAGGCGCCGTGTAGACGACGTCGAGTTCCGGGGTCATCATCGGCACGTGGCCTTTCCAGCGTGAGTGCATCGCCGCGTCGAGGACGCCGGTCGTCAGCAGCGTCCGTTCCGCCGGGTAGGGCGCCTCGCCGGTCAGCACCATTGTTTCGATCTGGCGGAGGAAGAAGGTGAAGTGGCCGTGCGGCGGATAGTCCTGGAGGAAGAACTCGCAGGCGTCCACCCCGTCGCCGCGCTTGGCCGCAAATCCGAACGACGAGACGAACTCGTCGAGCAGGATGACCGTTCCGCGCAGTCCGCTCGCGTATTCGACGAGAAAGGCGATCGGGTTGGGTGTGTCCCGCTCCGGGTCGGCATTCGGCCCGGTCGGGATGGTCGCAAGCGCCGCGTCGAAGAGCTCTTGGCTCCAGCGCCCGTCGCGTCCCGCCGCCCAGACGGCCTCGCCTTCGAGGCATTGCACTGAGCTGACCCCGGTTTCGCCGCCCGCTCGCCGCTCGACCATGCATTGCAGCGCCTCAAGGGCGTGAAACCCGTACCGCTCGATCGGCCCATAGGCGATCACGAGCGCATCCGATACCTCGACCCCGAGCGGCCATTCCAGCGCAGGTTCGCGCCAGGCGAGCGGAAGCGTCGATCCGGCCAGCAGCGGCACACCCAGCCGCTTCGCGGTCGAGGTCATCCATTTGGCGTCGACGAATAGCTGGTCGAGGTGCTTGTCGTTGAAGATCGGCACGAACTTCCCGGCCGAAACCATCGCCGCGATCGCCGCCTCAAAGAAGCGCCGGCGCGGGTAGATCTGCTGGCCAAGCTCGTTCTCGTAGTAGTGCCCGTGCTCCCCAATCAGGACGACACCGTCGACGTTGACCCCGGTTCCGCCGACGGCGAGCGCTTCGCCGATGCTCTCGAACATGGGAACGCCGTGCTTTTGCGCCAGGCCGACGCCGATGTCCTCTTCGTCGGCCTGCTCCAGATACATCGAGGCCAGACTGATGCGCGAGTTCGTCCGCTCGCCGTAAAGGTCATAGCCTTCCAGGATCTTCGTTACGATCACATCGGCGTGCGAGCCGCGAAAGTACTCGGTGACCAACGCGGCCACCTTGAGGTCTGCCATCGTATCGCATCTCCGGGATTCGTCGTTCGCGATGGGATCGAGGCAACGCTGCCAATGTCGGCATCTTCTCAGATATTTGTCGTTTGTGATTCTCTGTCGCGACCGTGTAAGCGCTTGACAGACCGGCGCCTCCCCCTATAGTGTTCATATTCAGAGAATCAGTTTCACATATGAACCTCTGCTGAGTTGGCGTTTCGGCGCTACAGGGAGGACTCGGGTGCAGGCTGTGTCGGTTGGCACCGGAGACGTTCCGGCACTCCGTAAGGGTCTGGCGGTTCTCGAACTGCTGGCGTCCGACGGTCCACTAACGCTGGCGGAGATTCAGCATCGCGGGGCCCTGAACAAGACAATGACCTTCCGCCTGGTTCGAGTCTTGCGGGAGACTGGGTACGTCCGCCGCGACATAGAGAGTCACCGGTATTCGCTCGCACTCAAGCTGCTCGACCTCGGCGGTGCAGTTTCCAGTCGCCTCGACATCGTCCGCGCCGGTCAGTCACTGCTCAACCAATTGCGCGGAGAGTTCGGCGAGACGATCAACCTTGGTGTGATGGATGAAGGGCGCGTCGTCTATGTCGCGATGGCCGAAAGTAGCCGACCCGGCTTGCGGATGGCATCGCGCGTCGGTGGCAGCGGCTGCCTTCATTCAACCTCGATCGGCAAGGCGATTCTCGCATTCCTCCCAGAGCTGGACCGCGAGTCGGTGCTTTCGGATCTGACATGGACGGCAGTGACACCGAAAACCATTACTAACGTTGCCGATCTGCAAGACGAGTTGGAGCGGACGCGGCTGCGCGGCTATGCAACCGACAACGAGGAGAACGAGATCGGCGCCCGCTGCGTGGGCGTGCCGATTCTCGACGGCGACGGTCTCCCGCTCGCCGGGATCAGCGTCTCCGGTCCAACTGCGCGTATGCACGACGACACCCTCGACGCAATGTCCAAACGCCTCTGGGAAGCGAGCCGGGAGATTTCGTCCATCCTTGGCTACCGCTTCGCGACCGCGGATGGCGCGTCAACGCATCTACGTCGCGTCGGCGAGGGATGAAGGAGAGGAGGTACTACGCTCGGATCGCGTATCGCTCGCGCTAACTGGTCCGTCGTATCGGGCGGACGCCGCGCATCACGGTCAGAAGGAGCAGGGAGTGAACGAGAAAATGGTCACACGGCGGCGATTCCTTACCACAACCACGGCCGTCGTCGGTGGCGCCGTGCTGGCGGGCCCGGTGACGCGGCGCGTCGCCACCGCCCAATCCTCCACGCCCGAAGCCGGGGCCGCGGGCCGGTGCCGGGCCACTCGGCGGCCAGGTAAAATTCGCCTATGCAACCCCGGCCACCCTTAACCCGCTCTTCTCAACCGCCGGCGTTGACCAGGGCGTTTCGCGTCAAGTCTACGGCGCGCTCGTCGCCATGTCCGATACGCTCGAAGTCGATATGGATCTGGCCGAGTCGGTCGACATCTCGGAAGACGCCACGACCTACACCTTCCATCTGCGCGACGGCCTCATGTTCCCGGATGGCACCCCCCTGACCTCGGCGGATGTGATCTTCACGTTTACGCGGGCGATCGACCCGCGCACCGGCAGTTTCTGGCGCAGCCGCTTCCTCGCGATCGAGGGCGCCGAGGCGTACGACGGCGAAACGGTCACGGACATCCCGGGGCTCCAGGCGCCGGACGACAAAACGGTCATCATGAAGCTCACCGCCCCGGACGTGACCTGGCTCGTTACCCTGGGTGACTTCGCGGGCTTCTCCATCCTGCCAGAGCATGCCTTTGGGTCCATTCCGCCGGACCAGCTTCAGACTGCGTCATTCACCTTCGCTCCCGGACCCGGAGCCGGGGCGTTCACCTTCGGCGAGTACCTGGCCGATCAGTATGTGTCGCTCAATCGAAACGACGCCTATCAGCCACCGAAGGCGAACATCGACCAGCTCTACCTGCCGATTCTGCCCCAGACCGTGACCGCGCTGTCGCAGCTCCAAAACGGCGAGCTCGACATCGCCCAGGTCCCGATTCCGGATCTGGCCTCCGTCCAGGACAACCCCGACTTGACGGTGTCGAGCGAACCGTCGGTCATGATGCAATTCCTTGTGCCGAACTTGACGCGGCCCGAATTCGCGGACAAGCGCGTGCGCCAGGCTATGATCTATGCGCTCGACCGCGCGGCGATCGTCAAAGAGATCATGCTCGACAATGCGACGGTGATCAATTCCTGCTTCTTCGGCTGGGAATGGGAGAACGGCGAGCCGGAGGGGCTCAACACGTACCCCTACGACCCGGACAAGGCGAAGCAGTTGCTCCAGGAGGCGGGCTGGGACAGCAGCGTCACCATCGCGTCCCACTACATCCCGGGCAACCAGCTGGAGGAGTCGCTGCTCAACATCTTCGTCCAGCAATACAAAGACGTTGGGATCAACGTCGAGCTGCAACAGGTCGACGTACCCGACTACACCAACCGCATCGTCAGTGGCGCCACAAACGGCCAAACCGGCGACTTCCAGCTCATGATCGGCAGCGGCGGCGTGATGGGTCAGGACCCGAACATCACGGTGAAATACCTCACCACGGCCGCCGCGACCCCGACCGGTTCCAACTACAACCACTTCTCCAACGCCCAGGTCGATGACCTGATGATCCAGGGACGAGCGACGAACGACGTGGCGGAGCGCAAGCGGATTTACACCGAGGTCGCCAAGATCGTGAACGATGAGGCCATGTGGATCTTCCTGTGGCGGCTCAACGCGATCTACGGCGTCAACAAGCGCGTGCAAGGATTCAAGGCTCCGGGCCACCCGGGCCGCGTGATCTCCAGCGCGCACAAGTGGTCAGTCGCCCAGTAGATACGGCTGCGTCCAAGTCGACGGGATAGTGCCGCGGCATGCGCAGCGGCTCAAACATCGGCGCCGCGCCGCCGCTCGGGCTTCGTTCAAGGCCCGGTTCGGCGGCGCGGCGTCCGCGCGGAGATCCAGGGGTGGGTATCGGTTCATGAAGATCACCGAAATCAAGACGTTCGGCTGCACCGCGCACAGCTCCAACTTCCTCTTCGTCCGCATCGACACCGACGAGGGGATCAGCGGCGTCGGCGAAGCCACGCTCGAAAGTAAGGAGCTCTCCGCGCTCGGTGCGATCCAGGAGTGTTCCCGCGCGATCATGGGCAAGGATCCGCGCGACATCGAGCTCAACTGGGTGACGATGAATCGGCTGGCTCCCTGGAAGGGCGCCGCTCACTTCACCGCGATGAGCGCCCTCGAACACGCGATGTGGGACATCGCCGGCAAGGCCGCGAACCTGCCCGTCTACCGCCTGCTCGGCGGCCCGGTGCGGCAAAGCATCCGCGCCTACACCTGGCCCGGTCCGTATTCGTCTCCGGAAGGGTTGGGCGAGGCGGCGCTGAAGGCGCGCGAGGAGTTCGGCTACAACGACTTCAAGATCGATCCGTTCACCAGCTACTTCACCGTTACCGCCCACGAACTCGATTACCTCGACCGCTGCATGCGGGCACTGCGGGATGCAGTTGGTCCCGAGGCCGGCATCGCGGTCGATGGCCATTGGCGGTTCAACCCGCCCGCCGCCGTGCAGATCGCCAAGGTGATCGAACCGTACAACCCGCTCTTTCTTGAAGAGCCGTGCCTCTCCGATAACGACGAGGCCCTGGCATCCGTGCGCCGGCGCGTCAACGTGCCCCTCGCGACGGGCGAGCGCGGTTACACCCGCTGGGGCTTTTGGAACATGCTCAAGCTCGGGCTTGTTGATGTCATCCAGCCCGATCTCTGCCACGCCGGGGGAATCCTCGAAACGCGCAAGATCGCGGCGATGGCGGAACCGACCGGCGTCATGGTCGCACCGCATAACCCGAACGGGCCGGTCTCCTTAGCGGCGACTGTCCATTTCGCGGCCTGCACGCCCAATTTCCTGATCACGGAGTCGGTCCACACCCGTAATGATGTGGCGCACAAAATCGCCAAGGAGTACTTGACGGTCGTCGATGGCGCGATTCCACTGCCGACCGCGCCGGGACTCGGCGTCGAACTGGACTTCGACGCGATCGCGGAGATTCCGATGGAGTCGCGCGAACTGCTGCCGCTCGACACGAGGGTAGTTGTCTGAGCAGCCTGAACGCCCGCCTGCGCGTCGAATTGAAACTGCGCCACGCGCCGGCGGAGCCAAGGGGATATCACTCGTGAGACAGTATCTGTTGCGGCGGCTCGTCATCAGCATCCCGGTGCTGATCGGGATCTCCATGTTCACCTTCGCGATGGTCGCGATCGCGCCGGGGAATGCGGTGACAGCGATGATCAATCCCGAATCGGCGGGCCTTCTCGGGCCGGATTGGGTCAAGCAGCAAGAGGAAAAATTGGGACTCAACGATCCCATTCCGATTCGGTACTTGCGCTGGAGCCAGCAGGTTCTGCAAGGCAACCTCGGCTATTCGGCCGCCGACCAGCAGCCGATCGCGAATAAAATCGGCGTGCGGATCCAGCCGACGCTGCTCTTGATGGGCACCGCGCTGCTGATCAGCCTCCTGATCGCTATTCCGATCGGCATCCTCTCCGCGATTAAGCAGTATTCGATCGTCGACTATCTGGCGACGATCCTCGGTCTAATTGCGATCTCGATCCCGTCATTTTTCTTGGCGCTCGCGGGCATCTTTATCTTCGGACTGAAGCTGGGCTGGTTACCGGTCGCCGGGATGCACACGATTGGCGGGCGGCATACGTTCGGCGATCTGATGCATCACCTGTTGTTGCCATCCGTTGTGCTCGGGCTGGCCAGCGCGGCGCCGCTCATCCGGTACGTCCGGTCGAGCATGCTTGAAGTGATTCATCAGCCCTATGTCAGCGTTGCCCGCGCCAAGGGGCTTACGGAGCGGGTAGTGTTGTTTCGCCACGCGGCCCGCAACGCGCTCATCCCGGTCATCACCGTCGTTGCGCTGGCACTTCCGAATCTGCTCGGTGGCACTGTCATCATCGAAACGATCTTCGCCTGGCCGGGTATGGGCCAGCTTGCGATCACGGCGGTGCGGGGGCGTGACTTCCCGATGATCTTGGCGCTCAATTTGCTCATCGCAAGCTTGATCCTGTTCTGTAATCTCGTGGCCGATGTCTTGTACGGGGTCATCGACCCCCGGATCAAATACTCTTAACGATGATCCGCAAGGGCAGGCTTTTTGTTTTGCGCATCGTGTATAGAACTGCAGAACCACGCGGGATGACCGGTCCAAACGGATCATCCGGTGCCTCCGTTCGGAATCCGTCCTCAGCTGGGTCCGGGCCGCTCCTCGCGGAAACAAGGTTTGGGGGTCGTCATGAGCGGCGCGGTTGAATCGATCGGTTCGGCCGAGGCGAAGGAAGCGAGGTCGCTGGAGCAGGTTCGTCCGCGTGCGGGCGCCTGGCGGCGTTTCAGCCATCACCGTCTCGCGGTGATCGGTGCGGTCATTCTCCTGGCCCTGACCCTCGCCGCGGTCGCTGCGCCGTTGATCACCGATCAGGACCCAAATCGCGCCAGTATCTCGCTCTACCGCAAGCCACCCTCCATGGACCATATCCTCGGCTCCGATGCCTCCGGCCGTGATGTCCTCAGCCGGCTGCTCCACGCCGGGCGAGTCTCGCTCTCGGTCGGGCTCGTCTCGGTCGCGATCTACACCGCGATCGGCGTCATCCTTGGCGCTTTCGCCGGCTTCTACGGTGGATGGATCGATTCGACGATCATGCGGCTGGCGGACATCGTGCTCGCCTTCCCCACATTAGTGATCATCATCACGCTCGTCTCGCTCTTGGGACCAAGTATCTGGAACATCATGGTGGTGATCGGATTGCTCGGCTGGCCGCCGATCGCCCGCATTCTCCGCGCGCAATTCCTCTCGCTCCGCGAACAGGAGTTCGTCGTCGCCTCGCGGGCGATGGGCGCCAGCAACGGCCGGATCATCTTCCGCCACCTGCTGCCGAACGCATTGGCGCCGATCATCGTCGCGGCGACCTTTGGCATTGCCGGCGCGATCCTGCTCGAAGCGGGTCTGAGCTTTCTCGGGCTGGGTGTGCAGCCGCCGACAGCGAGCTGGGGCAATATGCTCAACGAGGCTCAATCGTTGCCGGTCTTGGAATCGATGCCGTGGCTCTGGTTGCCGCCCGGCGTGATGATCGCTCTGGCCGTGCTCTCGATCAACTTCATCGGCGACGGACTTCGAGACGCCTTCGATCCGCACCATGTGCGCTGAGCCGGAAGCCGGCTTGAGCGCGGTCAGGACTCCCGGCTCAGCCTGATCCGCTTCGTGCCGTCCATTCGCATCTTGCGGCAAGCGGCCGCGAACTCATCCAGTCCCGCGTCGATCGTTCCCCATACGCTGCCGCGCCAACCTTCCTCCGTAGGAAGACGAAGGTTGGCTGCACCGTAGGAGAAGAAGAGTTCGTGAACGTCGTCCCCGGGACGGAGCCATTCGGGGTCAAAGTCTTCGAGATAGCGCAGTCCGTTCCACGGTTGGAAGAAATAGAGGATATCGCCGGCCTTCGGGTAGATGGTGTGGTTCTCGATGGGCAGGTCCTTGGCGTCGCGGAGCGCGGGGAAGTTATAGAAGAAGACGACTGGACCCGTGGTCGCTGTGTGGATCAGTCGCCGTTCCACTGGGGTTTCGAGCGCCTCCCAAATGGCGGCACAGGTCAGTGGCGCTCGGTCCTCTAACATCCTGACAGAGGCTGAAAGGCCGAGTTCGGGAATTGCCAGCGCGATCCGCCGGTCCATTTGTGCGTGCCTCCTTTTGGCCGCAGTTTTGTCAATGCATGCGGTTACCCGTCAGTCATGACGGTGGCATGGGTGGCGTCTTATAACCAGCCGGTTCTCGACCTCGCGACTCCAAACGGCTAGGTTTGGATCGAGCTTCATCGAGTCACGCCGTTTGCTGAGGCCGCCCGCGGTGCGCGGCAATAACGGTTCGACAAACGAGGTGAATCACGGAAGCTCGCGAGCGGCGGTGCCTGCCACCGGATCGGAATTGTTGAGCCTGTAGCCCGAGGTCACCAGATTGATGAGCTCGGCAACAGTAGTGTCGGCGGTACGCGTGTCGTAGACGATCTTGCCTCCACTGAGGAAATTGATCCGATCGCACACCTCGAACACCTGGCCGTAGTTGTGGGCGATCAGGATGATCGAGATATCTCCGCGCTTCTTCAATTCCAGCACAAGGTTCAGCACGAGACGGCTTTCGCGCACGCCGAGCGCGGCGAGTGGCTCGTCCATGATCAGCACGGTGGGGTTGGAATAGATGGAACGGGCTACGGCGATGCTCTGGCGCTGACCGCCGGAGAGCATCGAGACCGTGTTGTCGACGTTAGGAACGCGGATCCCAAGGTTGCTCAAATACTCGATGGTTAACCGACGCATCGACCGATTGTCGAGCAAGGGGATCCCCAGGATGCGCTTTTTCCGCTCTCGGCCCAGGAACATGTTGTGGTAGACGCTGAGATCATTGACCAGCGCCAAATCCTGGTAAACGGTCTGGATACCCATGGCGCGGGCCTCGATCGGCGAGCTCAGGTTGACCGGCTTGCCGTCGAATGTATAGGTACCACTATCAGGCTTGTGAAAGCCACAGAGGATCTTGATCAGCGTGGACTTGCCCGCGCCGTTGTCCCCCACAAGACCTAGCACCTCGCCGCGATGCAGGCGCAGACTGACATCGGTCAGAGCCGTGACCGCGCCGAAGCGCTTACTCAGATGCTCGGCCTCAAGGATGACCGGAGCAGCAGCATCGACCATCAGCGCTTCCTCCGCACCCGCACAGCATCCACTTGCACACTGAGGATCATGGCCGCCAGGATCGCCGCACCGAGGTAAATATTGGACGCCGTGGCTTGGGCGCCCAGAAGCACCAACCCATTGTTGAGGCAGGAGATCACGAAAGCGCCGATCAAAGCGCCGATCACAGTGCCGGACCCACCCGTGAGTGCCGTGCCGCCGATCACGGCGGCGGCAATGGCCAGCAACGTCAGATTGCTTCCGCCGGCATCGGGAGCCGCGGAGCCCGAGACGGTGGCGGTAATCAAACCGGTCAACGAGGCCAATCCACCCAGGATCATGAAGGCGGCGATCTTCATGCGATCAGTGCGCACGCCGATCTCCCGCGCAGCCAGCAGGTTGCTTCCGGTGGAGATCACATGAAGGCCAAAGGTGGTGCGGGAAAGGACGACCGTCAGGATCAGCACGACTGCTAAGGTCCAGATGATCGGTGTGAAGCCGGTGAGACCGTCCCACGAGAAGAGCGAGTCGAGCGGACCAAATCGATTCTCGCCAAAGACCAGGTTGAATGGCTCTTGCACCGGCATCCGGATGGGCTGGCTGTGCGCAAACGAGACCGTGAAACCAGTGATGAGAAAGAATGTTCCGAGCGTGGTAATCAACGCTGGGATGCGTAACTTGACGGTGATGAATCCGTTAAAGAACCCGACGCCGACACCGATCAGGATAGCTACTGGAGCGCGACAGCCAGAGCGACCAATCCCCAGTCGGTGCTCATCCGAATCATCAGGTACGGAGCCATGGCGAAGGTCGCACCGACAGACAGGTCGATCTCACCGGTAATCATCACCAGGACGATACCCACGGAGATCAATCCCAATCCGGGCCGTGTCCCGCAGCACCACACTCATCAGGGGGCTACTCAGGAAGACGCTGTTGTTGATCTGTATATACGCAACGAGCAAGACCGCGACGGTGGCGATGCTCGCTTCCCGATGACGGGCGACGATCGCGAGGGCAGCCTCTAGCCATTGCCGGCTCCGCGCCAGCGTGTCCACTTGAGTCTCGGATGCGATCTCCTGTGCCATCTTCCCTACTTCTGTTTATCCATCGGGAATTATTGTCCACCGTAGACGGTACCGAGAACTGGCGCATCCCGCAATCGGCTTCGACCCTCATCGAACGGTGAACTTCAGATCTCACTGCTGCGCCGGCACCTCACCCGTGGTCATTGGCCACAACTCGACCGGAATGGCTCGAATCTGTGGGCCTGTGACGGCGAAATCGCCAGATGAACAGGGACGCCAGCTGGATTGCCGGCGTCCCTGTTTGCTCGTCGTTCGCACGAGGGCAGCGATGGATAGGGGACTATCCCCCTATCCATCGATCGACGATTCGATCGCTACTGCGGTGCCGCGTCGGTGCTGCCCTCGAACCGGGACGGGCTAGTGTAGATGTCGACATTGTCCTTCGTGACGTATGCCAAGCTGGTATCGGTGTTCGCAGGGGAGACCGCGCCGCCCGAAAGCTTGTAGAGGTAGATCTGCAGAGTCGGAATAAAGCCTTGCAGGTACGGTTGCTGGTCGGTGGTGAAGGTCATGTCGCCGCTGGCGATCAGCGCGATGGTCTCTGGTAGCAGGTCGTATCCGGCCGTGATGACTCCCTCCGCCGCCAGACCATACTTCTGGGAGAGCTTGCCCACAGCCAGAGAATCGGTTGCGCCGGTGCCGAAAAAGCCCACCACATCCTCGTTAGCGAGATAGTAGGCTTCGATGCGGGACTCTTGCGTGGCCTGATCGACACCAGATTCGAGGGTATCGAACGTGACGGGATCTCCCGCGTCATGGATAGCCTGGATGTAGCCGTCGAGTCGCGGCTGCAGATTCAGCGAACCGGGCGTGGCGATGGAAAGCATCACCTTACCGCCCGGTGCCACCATCGGCAGCCATTTTTGGGCGATGTTGTAGCCAGATTGGTAGAGACTCTGGCCAACGTAGGCGAGCCGGGCATTGGGGGTCGTGTCGGCGTTGTACCCGATCACCGGGATACCGATACTCATCGCATCGTCAGTTGGCTGGTTGAACGCCTCGGCGTCGACCAAGCACACCGCGATGCCGTCCACCTTGTCAGCAATGGCCGTCTGCATAGCGGACACCATCTCGGTGACGGTGGAAGTCTGCGAGCCGGTCCACTGGTGGGTACAGCCCAAGAACGCGCAGGCATCCTCGATTCCGTAGACCGTCGGTGTGAAGAACGGGTTGGTCGTCACATGGTTGACGAACGTGATCTTGTAGTCCTTTTGCGGCAATCCGCCGGCAGCCAGTGCCTCACGGACTGATCTCCTACCCATTCCCGCGCCGAGCGCCGCGGCCGCAGCGCCGCCCAAGCCCAACTTCGTCACCATTCCGAGTGCCTTGCGTCGACTCAGCTCGTAACTGGCGCGCTGGGCCGCTGGCATGCTTTCGAGGACATCCTTCTCCATTGATGGACTGCCTTTCTATTCTTAACTTGTCGCGACAGCTCGCCGCGATTGGATGTGGCGACTTGTAGCACCTTGGCCGGGTGGAGTCAAGACCTGGGGTAGCGGACTGCGGGCTTCTATCAACGTACGCTTCAGGACTCTCAGGGGTCATGAACGGCGACGAATAGACGGTCTAGATATCGGCTTTCGTCTCGCGGCTATAATTGTCCCATCGTCACTTGATCTTCCACTTTTCAGTCAAATGGGTTAGGGATTTTTCGCGCTAAATACACCCAACTTGCCTCCGGAGAAAGAGGCATTAGGTTCGAGTCCTGGCGGGCGTACCCCTTTCTAGAGTCACGTCCGGGTCGATGGGAGTCGAGGAACTGGATCGGTCCTTGACAATTAACACTGAATTCGACTTTAGAGTTGATTCGTCCGAAAAAGACCCAGACGCGTATAGCCCGACTCTTCGGCGATACCACAAGTATTTATGGAGTAAGTCGTTACCCGTCGGTGCGCAATTCGACTTGGTTGATACAACACCGGGAGTGTATCTCCATCACCGCTCTAATATTGGTGAGTTCTTCCTAGCGAGCGACTCAGTTATTCAGACGTTCACACGGTGGATCTCCGTGAGATCCATTACCACGCAGCTCCCTGACGCGGACCACGAGGCCTTCATGACAATTGCCTATACCATCGGTGGCATGATAGTTTTTCCGGGCAACATGATTGACGGCAAGCAAACCATAAATGGAGCGCGTGGATTCAATTCCAGGATCGCGGATCGGATGGACCTCACACTTGAGTGCATCAGGTCGCAATATCTAGGGGAAAGTAGTCTTCTAGGCGCCACATTGGCTCGATACCGGGATTTCTTCGCACTGTTCAGCGACTTCCGCGGCTATGTAGATTTCTTCTTGCTCCAGGACCTCGTGACTGAAGACTACTCCGCCATCAAGTTCTTCATGCCATTCAACGAATTCAGGCCACCATCAGTGCCTACGGACGTCGACACCTACCTGGAATATCGGCGACTCAGTATTGAGTTCGTTCAGGCCAGAAACGGTCGCATGCGAGGGGAAAACATGGGAACGGCTCGAGAGCGTCCGGGTCAGTGATGCAATTGCGGAGTTGACCAATTCTCGGGTTCAGCCAAAGTAGCCGCCTTTTGCTGTTCGTGAGACAAGGATTTATGCGTTTAGGCGCAGTTGGTTTAAGCGGTCAGTAGCCAAAGTGTTGCGTACGTACGCACTTTTCGTTCTGCAGTCGGCATGTATGCCTCCGGAGCAAGAGACCACGAACGCCATAGACATTCTGGCCGATCGGTGTTATTCCAGGGACTTCGTACGCCGAGCGCAACATAGACGTACACAGCGGGAGGAGACACCGAGATGGCACACGTACAGGCGCGTGGACGGTTGATTGTCGTGTTGGCACTCGTAGCGGTCGGCGTGACGATGCTCTCGCTCGCCGCGGGGATCGGTCGGGTCCGCGCCCAGGACGTGGTTGCGATCGACATCGTCGACTTCGCGTTTAATCCGGCCTCCGTCGAGATCACGGAAGGGACGACGGTGACCTGGACCAACCAGGACAGCGCTCCCCACACCGCGACCGGCGACAACGGCGAGTTCGACACCGGCCAACTGGCTCAAGGCGGCAGCGCCAGCGCGACCTTCGACACGGCCGGCACATACGCCTACCACTGTGCGGTCCACCCCGACATGGTCGCCAGCATCGTCGTCACCGCCGGTGAACCCGCAAGTGAACCCACCGGTGAACCCGCCCCAACACCCGCCTCACCGACCGAACTTCCAAGCACGGGTTCCGGCACCACGTTCGGCGGCTCGGACAACAGCCTACTGCTGGCCGGGTTCGGCGCGGTCGCCTTCTTGCTCGCCGCCGGTGCAGCATGGTGGCGCCGCGACGTACGGAGGTAGAAAACGGCTCTCACCCTCACGTCAGAAAGTGGGGCGCGCATCGCAGCTGGTGTCGGTAGGGCACCGGTTTCGGTCTCTTGCTCATCGGGGTTCTTTCCACGCCCCCGGTGGGGGGGCCGCGCGCTGGTCCCTGGCGGTCGGCCTCCGGGAGACCGACCGCTCGGGACCAAGCCAACGGGGCCTGCGGGACATGAACAGGATCTGCGCCCCCAAAAGCAGAGCATTGCCAATTCGCGCAAGTCGAGGCCGTGCCGATGGGGGCAACTTCGACGTTGACGCTCGGAGGGGTGGAGGACGCTCGTCGAGATTCGGGAGCAGGCGGTGCCGATCCGCTCGGCGATCCGGAACGCGGGCATCGGGACGTGTCCAACTCGCTAGCGTGGCCGCGCCCCAAGGTGTTGCATTCCACCACTGCCAGATAGCACGATAGTTCCATGGATACCGTAAATCACCCTTTGGAATTGTGGGCCAACGGCGGCTACCCGATGGTGATGCGCGAACTCAAATGCACCAAGACGCGGGCCCGCCACCGAGTCCACGCCAAAATCGCCGAATTCCGCCGGCGCACCAATGATCCCCTCTGGGGAGCGACCGGGAACCACGGCTACGCCCAGTTGCGGCGCGCCATCATGGAGAATCGCGTCCTCGAACGCGATCTGCGCTAGCGGCTCCGGCTCCCCGGGAGCGGTATTCTCCCCGCCAGCAGGCAAGGGGCCCGCCCGCTCGGAGGCAAGCGGCAAGACTCCGAAAAAGGCCGGAAATGCAGCCCCATTGCTCCGGAGCAAGAGGCCACAGGTTCGAGTCCTGTCGGGCCGTACCAGAGTTTCCACAGAATGACGGAGCGGGCCGGTCACGTTGACCGGCTCGATGCATTGCCAGTCTGAATGCGTTGCGGACTATGTGAGGACGAACGATGAACCCATCAGTAGAAGAAGCTCCTACGCTCTCTGATGGAGTTGTGACCCTCGATTCCTATCAACTGTCAGATGTTGAATCGCACCTCGCGGGCGACGACAGCGAGAATCAGAAGTGGCTCAATGACTCGTTGGCATCCTCGATCGAGACAGTCACCCTGGCGATCTGCAATTGGCGTCATGACTGGCAAACCGGAGCTTCGCGACGGGCCTGGGCGATAAGAGATCCCGCGAGCCAGACTCTCCTGGGCGGATGCGAACTTCGAATCCAGGACGATGCGAATGGAGAACTTTCGTACTGGATTTTTCCGCAGCATCGCGGCAACGGATATGCCGCGAAGGCCGTTCGGCTTGTCGTTGACTTCTCCTACTCTAATCTCGGTATCGAACGCGCTGAGATCCAATTTGAAGTTGAAAATGCCGCGTCACGCGGAGTAGCCCGACAGGCTGGATTCGTGGAGGAAGGGGTGCTCCGCAAGAAGATGACTCGGGGCGGTCAGCGCAGGGACATGGTCATTGCGTCCAGATTGAAAGGCGACTGAGAGTACCGATCAAAACCGTGGAAACGAGCTTGCGGGTCGGACGGGGATGAGCAAGCCTCTGGTCCCCGACGAACCGTGGGACACGATCGAAACGCCGCTGCCGCCCGAGCCGCCGAAGCCCAAGGGTGGGCGACACCGCTTGCCGGACCATGCCTGCCTGACTTGCACCATTTTCGTGCTCAGGACCGGACTCCCCTGGGACGACCTCCCCCAAGGAGTTGGGCTGCGGCTCCGGGATGACTTGCTGGCGGCTGCTGCGCGGCTGGCTAGACACCGGAGCCCGGGACCGTCCCCACCGGGCGCTTATGGTCCGCTTTGGCGCAGCAGACCAGATCGACTGGGAGCGAGCCGGTCTGGACTCGGCCAGCGCCACCGAAAAAAGTGGGTCAGCGGACCGGCGCGGACCCGACGAACCGCGGCAAACCGGGCACTAGGCGCCATATTGTGGTCGACCGCGGCACCCCGCTCGCGGCGCTCCTGACCAGAGGCTGCCGCCGGGTACTATCCCGGCGGCACATCACGGTCCAGATCGCCCGCAAAGGGACCTTCCATCGCTCGCCTGGGGCGCTACAGCTGGGTGGTCGAGCGGACGCAGCCCAGGTTCGGGCGGTCCCGCCGCCTGACCATCCGCGACGAGCGCCGCCACGACATCCAGCGGGCCTTCCTCTCACTGGGCTGCCCGCTCCTCTGCTGCAACGCGATCCACCGGTATTGTTAGACGCTCTAAGTCGATTCGATTGCCGACGATCGTCGTTGTCGCCGGGGTTCCCCATGCAACATTCGGTTCAACCTCCAGGTGCAGACCGTCCCCGTCGAAGGTGAAGCGGAGTACTAGGCCTAGCTCACCCTCGCAAAAGCAGATCCTGGCTTCGTAGGCGTCGTCCGATATCCACGCGCCACTGGCCGCGACCGCTTGGTCGCGCTGCCCATAAACGCCCGTGGTCCCATTGCGCCACGCGCCATATCCGACATCCAAAATGTGCTTGCCGCGCTCGTCCTCCACAGCGATCGTGGTGAGATCGATGCCGAAGGTGATTTCGATAGACGTGAGTTTTAGGTCATTGCTCTCTAGCTGGAAGGTCTTCCCCGAGTGACGTTCGGCAGCGGGAGATGACGGCTGTCCCTCCGCCGCGGGCAATGTCAGCCCCGCCAGCTTTTCGCGCAACTCGCCGTGCGCTTGCGGGTTGGCGGGCAGGGCATCCGGCCGCATGGCGGGCAAGAGATGCTCCCAGACTTTGTCGAGCACTGCCTGCATGTCGCGCACACCGCTGTTGATGGCGATCACCGCTATCCTGTTCAGGCAGGACAATGCAGAACTGGCCGAAGGCGCCATCGCCGCGGTAGCCGGCAGGACGGTTGCGCCAGAGTTGGTAGCCATAGCCGACCGTCCAGTCGGGGTTCGTCTGCGTGTTGCTATTGTCGGAATGAGCGCTTGCTGCTTCCGCGATCCAGTCCTCGGAAACGAGGCGCTTCCCCTGCCACAGCCCCTTCTGCAGGTACAACTGGCCGAAGCGGGCGATGTCCTCTGTCTTGGCGTGCAGGCCGGACCCACCGATGCTGATGCCACGCGGGTCGGATTCCCAGGTGGCGCCTTCGATGCCGAGCGGGTCAAGCAGTCGCGGCCGTAGATAGTCCAGCAACGTCTCGCCGGTCAACTTGGTGATGATGGCAGACAGCATGTAGGTGGCGGCGGTGTTATAGACGAACCACGTCCCGGGCTCGTGCTCGACTGGCAGCGAAAGAAATGTGCGTGGCCAGTTGTCGTCTGATCCATGAAATACCCGTCTGGTGGTGTCCTCATCGTGGCCAGTGTTCATCGTCAAGAGATGTCTGACCCGCATCGCCTTCAGGTTTTCACTCGGGTCCGCGGGCGCATCGTCCGGAAAGAACCCCAGAACAGGGTCCTCAACGGTGAGAAGCCCTTCGGCTACCGCCAGGCCGATGCCTGTGGATGTAAAACTCTTACTGAGTGAGAAAAACGTGTGCGGATAGTCGGGGCCGTAAGGTTCCCACCAGCCTTCGGCCGCAACCTTGCCATGGCGCACAAGCATGAAGCCCTGCACCGCGTCCAGGGGATGGGTGTGCTGCTCAACCGCCCGAACGAAGTCCAGCACCGCCGCGGACGGAATACCTTCGGCTTCAGGTGTGCTTCGCGGGAATGTGTATCCACTCGTCACGGTGCGTCTCCTGTCTTGCTTTCAGGCGCATGAGGTTGCCCCTCGCGCATCTTACCGAGGTCAAAGGAGCCGTGCCGGACACTGCAGTCGGGAGCAATGCGGATGCCTGTGATTCCGCTTAGCGGCAAGAGCTGGACTTGGGCTTAAAACATGAGTGAACTGGAGAGCTTTCACGCCGCGCGGATCAATTGGGATACCTGTTGTATGCCATGATGGCGGCGGCAACGGCGATGCCGAACACGACACCCAGCGCGAACAGCCTGAATGCCTCGGCTGCCCGCCATGCGGGACCTCCGTAGATGATCACCGTGTCCTCGCCGATTGGGGAACCGCCTGTGCCATTCTCCATGAGGTCAAATGTGTGGCCGGTGGCGGGATCGACCTGCCACCACCCGACCTGTTCTTCCCCGTCCAACGCGACTGAGCGCTCCGGGACAACGACCACGTAGCCCGCGGCCAGCGCTTCGCCAATCCTGACCTTGGCGACATCTGAGATGTCCAGGTTCGCGATGTCGGAATTCTCCGATGTCAGGGTCAGGATTGAGAGGCCGTCCCGCGCCGCCTTCTCGAAAACCTGGGCAACGCTGCCCGCCGGAGGCGGCGCATCTGGCGCCAGGTCCGCGGCTGTGTCCGCCCCTGCCCGCTCAGCGACATGGGCCAGCACTCCGGCGAGCACGCGCGGATGGACGGAAGGCGTCTCATCCTCCAACGGGACGACGCCGTAGCCCTGATGAATGACGTCGAGCGAGGCCGAGACGCGGAATTCGCCATCGGAGACCTGGACGAGATCAACAACCGCGGCCGTGAGATTCGGCTGGTCGTGGAACCACCGATAACCGCGGTCAGCCGCGATCTCCAACTGGAGCCAGTCCCGGGCCGAGTAGTAGCCATGAACGAGGAGGGACACATCCGCTTCGAGGTCGTCGACAGTGTAGTCCTGGGCAAAATAGCTGGCCGGAACTCTCCCGCCGACGACACCCACAAGCCAGACCGCCTCCAGCGGCAAGAACCGCTTGCCGAGACCGGGGACGTCGATCAGTTCCACTGGCGGGAGCGACTCAAGATCGACGTCTCCCGCCGCCCGACGGTCGACGCCAACACGGTCGAAGACTTCGCGCGTGTACTTCTGGGACGGGGCGTCCAGCGGCAGCACCTCGATCTCCAGCCACTCCGCGGTCGCCTCACCGTCGGTTCCGTCCGAGCTGCCGAGAATATCCAGGGCACCTTCGCCGGCGCCAAGCATGACAGGGGTACCAGATTGCCCAACGTCGCCCGCCAGGAGGCTGGGCACGTACTGCGTCGACCCCTCGATGAAACCGACAATGGAGAGACCGAGTTGTTTGAGGGCATTTGGATCGACGTGAGCAAAGACGACCGGAACACCAACAAGATCGGCGGCGCGCGCTTCGTGAACGAATGACTCTTCGAGCACGGCCTCGCCGGCGGAGATCTTCTCGATGATGGCGCGAAACCGAACTCGGTGAAACACGTCATCCGGAATGGCATCCCACGTCTCGGATTGATCGGCATAGGATTTGCCTGGCTCAGCGTCCGGAATAGTTGGGTCGAGGTCGATCCATTGGGCACCGTCGGCGTACTGAACCCAGACGTGTTTCTGAACTTCGCGTTCGGGTAGCTCCAGTGACGGATTATTGAGCTCGATCGTTTCGGCGGCGAGCGCCTCCTCGATCGTGGTCAGTCCCTCTTCGAGCCGGTCCTTGGAGCGTTCGAGCAGCCGGTCACGTATGGCATCAGGTGACTGAAGGGCCGTTCGTTGCTCATCAGTCAACCCAGGGTGCTGGTCCAACTCGACCTGGCTGCCCGCGTCGATCTTTTCGGCCTGAGTCCGCGCGGTGGCGGAATCGATGCGCATTGAGGCGAGGAGCTTGCTCGCCGCCTTGTCGTCAAGTTCACCCACCGCGAAGCGGACAGGAATCTCTGCTTTTGTCAGCAAGTCGGCCAGGAGGAGCGCCTGATCGACCGAGTTCCCGGCCAGCCCCCAGTGGGTGCCCTTCGCGCCGCGCAGCGATCCGGCGTATGCCTCATATGCGACCTCATCGGCGACGAAGCGGAAAATCCGCTCGGTGTCGAACTCGAGGTCCCAAAGAACGTCGTCAATCTCCGGTCCTCCTGCCGGTCGAGTTCCTTCCGTTGGTGTGTCCGACCCGGAGGACTCTTGGGCGGCCGCAGGGCTATCGCTTTGCTCGGCGGTGGCGGCAAACGCCATGGCGGCGCCCCCACCTAGCAACTGAAAGAGGGAGCGACGCGTCACCTGAGCTCGATGGATCGCATCAGGCGCCTGAATTGGCTGATTGAGGTGTCTGCCTGCCACGGTAAAGTCCTCTCAGTGGAGTTTTTGTCTGACCACTCAATAGTCGAGATCGCCCGCGAATACGGCGGATGAGACTACAAGGGATATGTACAGCCAGGTGTGCGCTTGAGCGCGTGAGTCGCGTGATATCGCAGGCAGCGCCAGGTTCCAGACTGGAGGTGGATCCTGGCTTTTGTAGGTTCAGCGTATCCCTGTGGTGTCCCGTTTCCAATGGGGAGGATTCCTCATATCTTGCCGGGAGATTCAGAATATCACCTGGCGAAAAAGATCGGATAGGCGCTCAGGGAGATGCCCGTGGCATTAGAGGATTTTGACTGGGCCCCCGTGTCCCTCCGCCCCTTGATGGATGCAGTCGCCACGCTTGCCAGAGCCGACCCTCGGGTCATCGGTGTGCTGGCGGTTGGTTCCGCCGCCACCGGGACGATGGACCAATTCTCGGATCTGGACTTCGTGATTGCCGGGCGTGACGACGCCCTTGCGGACCTGCTCCGCGAGGCGCCAGCGTTTGCGGCACAGGTTGGACCGCTACTTTCAGCGTTCACGGGCGAACATGTGCGCGAGCCCGGACTCCTTCTCTGCCTGTACGGGCCACCACCCGTCCGCGTCGACTACAAATTCCTGGCCGACAGAGACCTCGATCGCCGAGTAGAGGATGGAAGAATCGTCTGGCAACGTGACGGTCTGATTGACGCCGCCTTCAGCCGCGCGGCGGCAAACTGGCCATCATCGGGTCCACAGTGGATGGAAGATCGGTTTTGGACATGGATCTTCAACGGCGCAACAAAACTTGGGCGTGGTGAGCTCTTCGCCTGCCTGGAGGAGGTCGCGTTCCTGCGCCGAGCCGTACTCGCCCCCCTCATCACCCAGAGCCGTGGCCATCGTCCCAGCGGCGTACGCCGGTTGGAGCAGATCGCGCCCGACCTCGTGCAGGCTTTACAAGCTACCGTTGGCGACTACACCCCGACCGATTGCGCCCGCACGCTCCGCGCGACAATCGACCTCTACCGGCAACTGCGCGCAATTCATCCAGAGGTGGTGCATCGGCGGGCGGCGGAAGTGGCAACCATCCAATATCTGGACGAGATTGAAGCCCACCTACGCTAAGAACGTGTTCCGCCGTTGAAGAGCCGATCCTTTGACATGCTTGGCTGTGCGCCTCTGGCGCGGCAATAATCACTCTGGGAACAACAATAGGCGAGTGGCCGTTTGGTAAGAAGACTAGCGGCAATTGGGAACGGGTTCTGTGAGGGGTGCGACGATGTCGAAGCTGACGAAACGAAGGCGGTCGGGGCTGCCTCTCCGGGTGATCGCGGCGATTGGACTGGTCGTGACGATGCTCGCCTCGGTGTCGGCAACTCCGGCACAGGGTCAACAGACCGGATTGGTGGACGACACGACCTATGTCTTCGCGCTCGACGGCATGGTCGTCGACTGGGGCGGAACTTGGGAGTTCGACCCTGACTCAAGTGGTCAGGATGTCGGCGTCGAGGTCGCTAGCCTGTTGTCTCCACTGGCCGGGCTCCTCATCGGCGAGCTTCAGGGGGGCATCCCGCTCGATCTCAATCAGTTCCTCGCGCTCGTCCTCGACACGGTCGCTGACGACGCCGACGAGTTCGTCACGGTGGATCGCAGCCAGACCGACATAGTGTCCTACTCGCTTGATGCGGCGATAATCGACGGAATTCCCGCCGGGCTATTCACCTACATCCAGCCCAACACGGTGACCGGGACGATCATCTTCACCAGCATTCTCGCTGAAGCGTCCACCTTCGCCTTGAGCGTGGCCGATGCCCAGGAGAACGTCACGGTCAACGGGCGCATCGCGCTCGAAGGCATCGACGGCGCCACGCTGCAAAGCCTTCTTCCCGAGGTCACCGCCGGATCTGGGAACGACGATCGTGACGACGAAAACCAGCAAGCCGAGGACGACGCAGACGACGAAACCGAAGAAGAAGACTCCGACGATTCCGACCGCCCCTCCTTCGACAATGGGGACGAGTCATCCTCTGACGAGGATGAGGACGATAGCCGGACGCTGCCGGACAGCGACGACGAGGACGAAAACGCGGACGAGGGCGATGATGAAGGAGTTGACGACCAGGCCGGAGGCGATCTGGCTGATCTGGGTGTCGTCGAAGAAGGACTCTACGAGAGCCCACAGTTCGGGACCGAAGTCGAGTGGTCAAACGATTGGACTCCGAATCCGGAGCTCGTCTCATCGAATGAAGACGACGAAGTCGACAACCTCGGGCTGAACAATGAGGGCGGAGCGCTCGTCCTGGTGACGATCTTCGAGGCGGGTGACGCCACACCTGAAGACTTCGCCATTTCCTGGGAATCAGACGACTTTCTCGAAGAGAACGCGTCATCCGAGGCCGAGGTTCTACTGGCGGACAGCAACGACGACGAAAGCGCTGTCCTGATCGCCGACACGCTCGAAGATGGTGGCGAGGTGTGGGCACTGCGGCAGGCGTACAGCCTCGACGGCGGCGATACCATCGCGATTGTCCTAATGCTCAGCCTCGCCGAAGACTTCCCAGACAACCTGGAACAGGCGCAGGACGGGATCGGGATTGACGGTGAGGACGCCCTGAGTTTGTTCTCGATCGACGACATTGAGGATGCTGCCTAGCGAGCACGGACGAGCATCGCGAAGCAACATCGAAGCCGGGGTGTAACACCAATACACCCCGGCTTTTAGCAAGAGTTTTGCGGACCCCTTTGCGTTATGCGATAAAGCTGCTATAGTGTACGTACGGTCTCGGCGGTCGCCGTACGTACCCCCGCACGGCATAAGATTCTGCGCAATCGTGTTGCATGCTACGATTGTGCAGTACGCGCGCGGGCAAACGTCCACCGCGATTGCCGTCGGCCTCGCGCGGCTGCTCCAGGTGTGGAGCGTGGGGTCACGCCCCAGCCAGTTCCGGGCGCAGGTATTCCTGGGCTCCGACGAGGGGGGAACGATGGTCTTCAAGAAAGACAGCAAACTCGACGCGTTTCAGCGGCAGATAGGCGCTCTCCGCCATCAGCAAGCTCCCAACCCGGACATTAATCCGCACCAGACCGGCGGTCAAGAGTCCTACTCCGGCGAGACCGTCGAAGTCCTGGCGGACGATCAAAGTGCACCACAATATGGGTCTGCCGCGTCGGCGGGAAACGACTATCAAGCCACCGACGTTCCCTCTTCATATGGAACGTATCCGACCTCCGGAACCGCCGAGGAGCGATTTGACGACATGAGCACACCTGCGATGCCCGACCTGCCGGCGATCCCTCTCACTGACGCCCAAACGAGCGTTGTCGCACACGACACTACGTGGAAGGGCGACCTCGTCTCCGAGGGCACCATTCACATCCACGGCCGAGTCGAAGGGACCATCAAGGCCAAACTGGATGTCTTTATTGCCGAGGAGGCCGACGTCGAGGCGACGATCACCGCCGCCAACGTGGTGATTGCCGGTTATGTCAAGGGCGGAATCCGGTGCGGCAACCGGTTCGAAGTCTTGCCCCAGGGCCGGGTCGACGGCGAGATTCAGTCTCCCACCCTCGTCGTCCACGACGGCGCCTCCATCATCGGCCAGTTCCGCATGGGCGTAGGCGAGGGTACCGAGTCCCCCAAGACGTCGATCATCCAGCGGCGCGCAACGCGCGGCACCGCCTAGGTACGACAGGACAGCTCGGCGAGACAGCACGTTTGATCCAGATTCGGTGCGTCCACGCCTACCGATCCTTCTCCTAGGTCGAGGACGACTGCTCTGGCACCCACAGAAGTGAGGTTTTCGATGTCCATGCGCAACCCTGATACCGGTGAATATCTTGCGACGGACTCTGGCGGACGCGACGACGACAGCATCATGCGCGCCGAAGGTTCGGCCGACTCATTCAGCGTAATCGACCGGTATTCCACGTTCGATGGCACCTTCCACTCCAGCCGGGATCTCCGGATCGAGGGCGAGGCGAAGGGCACGATCGAGTGCCAGGGCACCCTCATGGTCGCCCAGGGAGCGAACGTCTCCGCCAAGGTCGAAGCCGAGCATGTCACCGTCGCCGGCGACCTCAACGGCGACATCCGCTGCCGGGGACGGTTGCAGATCATGCCCAGCGGCAAGGTGCGTGGCAAGGTCGTAACGGACTCACTGGTGATCAACGAGGGCGCCTTCTACGAAGGCCAGCTCGAAATGACGGCCATGGCGAATCTCGCGAACCCAGCAGTCAAGGGACCGCGACCGATCGCCCCGATCTCATCAGCTCCCGGGAATGGTGAGCGAAGCGCAACGGCGCGCCCGGCATCCGAGGTGTCCGCTCCGGCGAACTCGAGCACCTTTATCCGTCGATTCGGCGGTCCGGAACAGCCCTGGGTGGAAGACGACGAGCCGGAGAAGGAAGGCGAAAGCTAGTCAGACCTGTCACCTGGAGGTCAAAGTTCCTGGTTCCTTGGCTGGTGATTTCGTGCCCCGCGAATGGCTGTCCGGTCGGGTACGGACGGTATCAGCGTGCTACACTCCATGCCACGCGATCATCGTAGGGTGCCACGTCTGAGAGCGTCTGCCGCGGCCACCATCGTGGAATCGAAGCCGCACAGCCATGCAACCAGATGCCCGCGAACGTCGATCGAGTGTGCGGTCGTGAGCCAGAGCGCAACCCCGGGGGCGGGCGGCCGATGAGTGGACGAAAGTGCGTCAACTGCCGTCACTACGAGCCGTCGCCGATTTGGCGCTCGGGGTGGTGCCGCAATCCACGCCTCTACACTCCTCAGGAGAGCCACCTCGTCAGCCAGGACGGGATGGAATGCGCTCATCGCGTCGGCAACTACTGGGAACCCATCGAAACCCCCTCCGACGTTGACGCGCTTCCAGACGCCGCGGGCGGACGGGGTCGGGTCAGCCCTCTTCGCCTTTTCGGCCCTCAACCACGTTTAGTGGCCGCAACTGCCTCCGGTGGAGGGGCACGGGCGGTGGCAGCGGCGGTAGCGGTCGGCCACCCCAGCAGGGTGCGGGATCTGGCGGCGGTGGGTATGATCCGTCTGGCGGGACCGGCCGCGGCAATCCCCGTGGCGGAGATCCCAACGCTGGACGAGATTCCCGGGATGCGGTGGGCGCACCCGGAGGATACGCCGGGCCGGATCGGCCCGTTCAACCCGGGAATACGCCGGGACAGGAGCGGCCCGTGAGTTACCAGCCTGAGGAGCGTTACTGGACCGATTACCTGCGGATCGCCCTGCCGGTCGTCGGCCTGCTCCTGATGCTCGGCCTCTTCTGGTTTTGGGCGGCCTCCCTCATCGGCGACGAAGACGACGACAATCCTGACGATCTCGCTGCCATCGCTACTGCAACCATAGCCCCAACCCAGGTACCTACTCCACCTCCTTCCTCATCGGGGGAACAGTCCGGCAATGGTACCGATAGTGATACTCCGGAGGCCGACGAAGATGAACAAACCACCGACGACAATTCGGGCAACAATACCGATGAGGAAGATCCGGGCGCGGCTGATGATGAGACATCCGGGGACAATGGAAACGACGATGAAGCACCCGCATGCGATCCTGGCGAGTTTTGTGAAGGGAAGCTCGCAATAGTAACCTCCAACGATCTCAACGTCCGAGCAGAGGCCAGTGTCGACAGCGAATCCCTCGGTCTGCTTCAAACAGGTGACGAAGTGGAAGTAACTGGGGATCCGGTAGAAGACGGTGATATCACATGGGTTCCCGTCGACACTGACTTTGGGGAGGGCTTCGTCACTTCGCAATTTGTCGAGACCGACGAATGACCCCGTAGGCACGATTCGAGCGCCATGTTCAGTCCCTCGCTGTCCGGGCCGTTGAGCAGTATCCTCAGGGTCTCCTGGTTTGACGGAATACACGGACCTTCATAGACTCCCCGACAATGTCGGGGAGTTCTTTGTTCTATAGCCGCTGAAATGACAATGATTCAAAGAGGGAGCCAGCGTGTCTGACCACTTGACGTCCTCCGAAAGCAGTCGCCATGGCTCCCAAACGCGCGCCGTCCATGCCGGAGAACGCTCCGGTCGCCCCGATTTCACCCCAACGGTGTCACCGATTCATCCAGCGTCTTCGTACTTCTACGAGGACACCGCCACGCTCGACGCCGTCTTCGGCCATGAGCGGGAGGGATATGTCTACACGCGCTACGGCAATCCGACCATCTCCGCCTTCGAGACGGCCGTCGCCGACATGGAAGGCACTGAAGACGCCGTTGCGTACGCGTCCGGGATGGCGGCGGTCTACGGGGCGATCCTCCACGAAGTCTCCGCCGGCGCCAAGATCGTCGCGGCCCGCGACGTCTATGGGGCTACATTCGCCGTCTTTACCCGTCTGTTCGCCGATCTGGGCGTCGAGACGATCTTTGTCGATGCCCTCGACATTGACGCCGTAGCGCGGACCGTTGCAGAGGTTAAGCCGAGGGCGATCTACTGCGAGACCGTCTCCAACCCGCTCATGCGGGTGGCGGACCTCTCCGAACTTGCCGCGATTGCTCGGAAGAACCGGGCCCGGCTGATCGTCGACAACACTTTCCCCAGCCCCTGCCTGGTGAATCCCGTCCGCCATGGTGCGGATGTCGTGATCCATTCGGCCACCAAGTACCTAGCCGGCCACGGCGACGTCACCGGTGGTGTTATCGCAACCGACGCAATGCGCGCCGCCGAACTGCGCGAGGACCTGAAGCTGACCGGCTCAATCCTGGGACCGTTCGAGGCCTGGTTGGCGTTGCGGGGCATGAAAACCCTGCCGCTCCGCATCGACCGCCAATCGATGAACGCCGCCGAGATTGCCGCCTGGCTGGTCGACCATCCCGCCATCGCCCACGTCAACTACCCTGGGTTGGAGGACCTCGGCGGCGCAGAAGCGATCTTCAATGACGACCGCCGGGGTGGCATGATCTCGTTCGATATCGCCGGGGCAGACCGGGAGGCGGTCTTCCGCTTCCTCGAATCCCTGAAACTGATCATGCCAGCGACGACACTGGGCGACGTCTACAGCCTGACCCTCTACCCGGCGATCTCCTCGCACCGCGCGCTGACGCCCGAGCAGCGAGCCGATATCGGCATCGGCGACGGCCTGGTGCGGCTGTCGGTGGGAATCGAAGACCCCGAAGACATCATGGCCGACCTTGACCAGGCTCTCCATGCCGCCACGGCCGGACGTGCGAGCTCGGAGGCGGGGCTGGTTGCTTCGCACGCCTGATAGCGCGAAGATAGCGGCCGATCGATTGGTTTGTTCCGTCTACCCGGCATCTATGCTCCGGCTCCTAGATCGTTGGCTCATAGGGATGCTGCTGGGACGTATGCCTGACGATAGGGAGGACTCCGCGTGACCAGTGTGGCGTCAAGATCCGTTACCGCAAGCGTCGAGGATGCAGCCAAGGTCGAAGCGCTGCGACGGCAACTCCCCGCCACCTCAGAGACGGCCTACTTCAACGCTGGCACCAACGGACCACTGCCAATACTTGCGGTCGAGGCGCTTCACGAGGCCGCCCAACTTGAAGTGAACTTGGGCCGGATTCGACCGGGGGTCTATGAAGGCGCCTTTGCACGCAATCAGCGAGTCCGCGACCTGATCGCCGAGATCTTTGGGGCAGACGGCCACGAGATCGCCCTGACCCACTCGTCCACGGAAGGCCTCAACGCCGCCCTGATGGGCATCCGCTGGCAACCTGGCGATGAAGTGATCACAACGACCCTTGAGCACCCGGGTGTGTTCAACCCGCTCGGGTTGGTTGCCTTCCGCTACGGAGTGGTTGTGCGTACGATCGATATCGGCAACGGCGGTGGCGATGTCGTTGCCGCCCTGGCCGAGGCGGTCACGCCCAGAACCCGGGCCATCGTTGTCTCGCACGTCCAGTGGTCTTCCGGCGCGATCATGCCGCTGGCCGAACTCGCCGACCTAGCTCACCGGAACCATGCGCTTCTCATTGTCGATGCGGCCCAAGGTGCGGGGCAGGCACCAATCGACCTGCATGCGACCGGGGTCGACGTGTACGCACTTTCCGGCCAAAAGTGGTTGTGCGGCCCGGAGGCGACCGGTGCGCTCTACGTGCGTAAGGCCCGGATTCCTGATATCGCCCCGACCTACGTCCGTTATGCCCAGAGCTGCGCCGATGGCTTCATCGTGCCGCCCTCGGCCGCGTTCCGCTACGAAATCGGCGAGTTCTACGGCCCGTCCATCATCTCTCTGGAGAAGACGTTGCTCTGGATGCGCGATGAGATCGGGTTCGACTGGCTTTACAACCGGGTCGCTACGTTGGGCCGGTACGCCTGGGACCGGCTCGACGAGCAAGACGGTGTGACTCTCACTACTCCGCGGGACATCATGGCCGGACTGGTCTGCTTTTCCATCGAGGGCATAACCGTCCAGGACATTGCCGCCAAGCTCTATGAGCAGGGTATGACAGTCCGTTATGTCGCCTACCCTCCGGGACCGACCGTTGCCCGCGTGGCCTGCGGCTGGTGGAACACCGAGGAAGAAGTCGACAATCTCGCGAAGGCGGTGGGCATTCTGGCTAAGGAAGCCGCACTCGCCGCCACCGAATAGCCGGGCAGTTCCGGTGTTGGAATCCGCGTCCAAGCAAGGAGTAACGGCTTGGCCGATGAACAGCGAGAATCGCTCTGGCCAGCTGGGCATCGGGCGGCACTGTGCGTCTCGATCGACGTCGATGGGACTTACGGGGAGCGCAACTCCCGTCAGCCCGACGAGACCTACTGGATCTCACAGGCGGAGTACGACCCAACCGGCACTGTCCGGTTGCTGGAGTTGCTCGCAAGCTTCGATGTCGCCGCCACCTTCTGCTGGGTCGGCAAGGTGGCGGAAGAGGGTCCGGGGCTCGTCCGGCGGGCCGTCGCGGAGGGCCATGAGATCGCGCTGCACACATGGGACCATCGCTACTACAACCGAATGACCCGGGAGGAGCAGGCGGCAGACATGGGCCGCACGCTCGAAACCCTTGCCCATATCAGCGGCACCGCCCCGGTCGGCCACAAGACCGGCGGCTGGCGCTACGACGCAAATACCTTCGCCATTGCCCAGGACTTGGGCCTGAAGTGGTTGATGGACGAGCCCGGCGGCGATCTCCCCTACTTTACTCAGCCAGACGCGGCCAAGCCTCCCGTGGTGCAACTACCCCCCTCCCGCTTTTTCGACGACTACACCTACTTTGTCGACAACATGGTCACGCCGCAGCAGACAGCCGAGTTCTGGCGCGACGACATCGACGTGCTCCGGGACGAAGGCAAGCTGATGTGTCTGACCCTGCACCCGTTCATCAGTGGCCGGCCAGGACCTTCACGCGCACTATCGCTTTTTCTCGATTACGTGATCGACCGTGGCGACGTCTGGATCGCCCGGGCCGACCACATCGCCCAGTGGTGGCTCGATCGCAATCAGACGCCCTAGCGAGCCGGTAGTTGTACTCGCTTTCGCTTAGGAGGCCCGCAGACTCCGATGACACCAAGCCCATCGACCTCCCAAAGCCTCGTTCTCGTCAACGGCAATATCATCACGATGGATCCCGGCAAGCCGGCTGCCAGTGCCCTAGCGATTACTAACGGCGTCATCTCCGCCGTAGGAACCGACGAGGAAGCTAGAGCCGCGGGTAGTCCAAACGCGACGATCATCGACCTCGCCGGGCACACTGCCACGCCGGGATTGAACGATGCCCATTCCCACCCGATGCTGGTGGGCTTCGCCTTGGACGACCTCGACATCTCGGCCGGGCGTGCGCCAACTATTAGTGCGATCGCCGGAATGGTGCGAGATGCAGCCGGGGGGCGGCCGCCCGGCTCCTGGATCATCGGGCGTGGCTACGACGATGCTACCCTGGGTGAGCGGCGCCACCCCACTCGGGCCGATCTCGACGCGGTCTCGCCGGATCACCCGGTTCTGCTCTGGCGCATGTGTCACCACATCGCCGCCGCCAACTCCAAGGCATTGCAGTTGGCCGGCATCACCCGCGAAACCGCCGATCCCAGCGATGGCGTAATCGACCGAGACGAGCATGGTGAGCCTATCGGCGTCCTCCGCGAACACGCGATCGGGTTCGTCACGCGCGCGATCGGCGATCCCACCACCGAGCAATTGGCACATGCGATCGAGCGCGCTGGTTACGAGTTTCTCCGCAGCGGCGTCACCAGCACCGCCGAGGCCGGCATCGACCGGCCCGAAGAACTACGCGCCTACCAGGACCTACACGCCGCCGGCCGGCTGCCAATTCGCACCTACCTGATGATGATGCTCGACGAGAACCTCGTCCCGCTCGAAAACCTCGGTATCACGACCGGTTTTGGCGATTCGACGCTCCGGATCGGGCCCGTCAAGCTCTTCAGCGATGGCAGCATCGGCGGCCGTACCGCCAGGATGCGACGGCCCTACGTCGATGAAACCGGACAACGTCGGTCTCTTCATGATGCCACCCGAGGAACTCAAGGCAAAGGTGCTCCACGCCCACAAGGCGGGGTTCCAGGTCGCGATTCACGCGATCGGCGACGCCGCGATCGATCTCGTGCTGGACGCCTACGAAGAGGCAGCAATTGCCGATCCACGCCCGAATCCCCGGCACCGGGTTGAGCACTGCTCGATTGTTGACGAGCAGACCATCGCTCGGATCGGACGGCTGGGCGTGATCCCCATTCCGGGCACGTCGTTCCTCTACCACTTCCGCGATGCTTATGTCGCCAACCTCGGTGAGGACCGGATCCGCTACGCATACGGGATGGCAACTTTCGGGAAATACGGCATTCCCGCGGCAGCTAGCTCCGACGCCCCGGTGGTGCCAACAACGGCTACGATCGGACTGCAGACGATGATGACAAGGCAGGACGCTCGCGGCCGGGATGTCTGGCCTGAGGAGCGCGTCTCCCTCGACGACGCGCTCGCGGCCTACACTGTCAACGGAGCGTACGCGTCGTTCGAGGAGCACAGTAAGGGCCGCCTTCGCCCCGGGATGCTGGGCGACGTCACGGTCTTCGAGACGAATCTGCGCGATGTCGAGCCTGCGGCCATCAGCGAGGTGCAGGTTGACCTGACGATCCTCGGTGGACAGGTCGCCTACGATCGCCTGGCCGCGCCACGATAGAACAGTGCCAGGTCTGTGATTCGGCGTACCATTCGCTCCGGTGGGAGGCATATGCCCGCGGACATCATCTTCGTCAATGGCACCGTCATCCCGATCGATCCAGTCGTCGCCGCAATGGCGCCACAGGCGGTTGCCGTCACCGGCAACATCATCGCGGCAGTCGGGACCGATGCCGATATTCGTACACTCGCTGGTCCCGCCACACGCGTAATCGACATTCATGGCCGCGCGCTCCTGCCGGGCATCAACGACAACCACACCCATCCGATGAGCTACGGAGAGTCACTCGGGCAGATCAACGCGACCCCGGACGCGGCGCCGGCGCTTGCCGACGTGCAGCGGGCATTTGAAACTGCCCGAGAATCGAACGGCGTTGGACAGCGCGGTGAGTGGCTCCTGGGACGCGGCTACGACGACACCCGTCTCGACGTGCGTCGCCACCCCACCCGCTGGGATCTTGACCAGGTGACCGGTGATCGGCCGGCACTGCTCGTGCGCACCTGCGGGCATCTTGCCGTGGCGAATTCGGCGGCGTTGCGCGTGGCAGGCATCGATACCTCAACGATCGATCCAACCGGTGGCCAAATCGACCGCGATGAATCTGGAGAGGCAACGGGCGTTCTGCGCGAACGCGCGATAGTACTGGTACGTGAGCACATCCCGTCGCCGACGAAAGCCGAAATCAAGGACCACCTCCGCGCCGCGGGAGCGCGATTCTTGCGGTACGGCATCACGAGCGTCGGCGAGGCCTCGATTCGCACGTCGACCGAGTTCGCCGCGTACGAGGAACTCGCCCGCGACGGCGAATTGCCGATGCGGACGTTCACGATGATGCTGATCGACGACACCCTCGAAGATTTGGCATCGGTTGGGCTTGCGACCGGCTTTGGCGATGCCTGGCTGCGAATCGGACCGGCAAAAGTCTTTCAAGATGGCTCGGGAGGTGGGCGCACGGCGGCGATGTCGACGGACTACCGGAACGATCCTGGCAACCGGGGAATCACCATCTACGATCAGGAGGGCCTGGACGATCGCTTCGCCCGGGCGCACGAGGCAGGGTTTCAGCTCTCCGCGCACGCCATCGGCGACCGCGCCATCGACATGATCGTCACCGCGTATGAACGTGCCCACACCCGCTCACCTCGACAGGATACCCGGCCAAGAATCGAACACTGCGGGCTGTGCACGCCGGAGTTGCTCGATCGGATGGTAGATCTCGGTGCGGTCGCCATTCCCCAGCCCGCCTTTGGCTACTACCTCGGCGACTCCTACATCGAGAATTTCACTTCGGAGCAACTGGCCCTGGCCTACCCAGCCCGAGAATGGATCGACCGAGGCATCGTTGCCGCCGGGAGCTCCGACGTACCCGTCGTTCCTTGCGACCCGTGGATCAACATCCGCGCGGCGGTCACGCGGAGGACGCGCGATGGGCAGGAGATGGGACCGGAGCAAAAGGTG
Source organism: uncultured Chloroflexia bacterium (assembly GCA_963849635.1). Classification (GTDB taxonomy): domain Bacteria; phylum Chloroflexota; class Chloroflexia; order Thermomicrobiales; family UBA6265; genus CAVRUD01. The sequence continues at coordinate 388,331 of CAWKIA010000018.1, forward strand.
TCCATCGACGAGGCGCTCGTGATGTTCACCCAAAATGGAGCATTTTGCTCGTTCGAGGAGCATCTCAAGGGATCGATCACGCCGGGCAAGCTGGCGGACCTTGTCGTGGTCGATCGCGATCCCCGGACGGTAGCTCCAAGTGAGCTACACACTATTCGTACCGAAATGACGGTGCTCGATGGTCGAGTCGTCTACGAGGCATAGCGTCACGTTCGGAGGGCAATCTGCATGCGTATCACCTACTTCGGCCACTCCGCGTTCCAGTTCGAGGATGGAGAGCACACCGTCTTGCTCGATCCGTTCCTCTCAGGCAATCCATCCGCGACCGTCTCTCCGGACAGCCTGTCCCCTCAGACCATCCTTTTGACCCACGCCCACAATGACCACGTCGGCGACACGGTATCGATCGCCAAGCGCACGGGCGCGACGGTGATTGCCACCTTCGAGCTGGCCACGTACCTTGGGCAGCAGGGCATATCGACACTGGCGGGTAACCACGGCGGGACGATCTCATTTGAGGGCGGAACGGCCAAGTTCACCCCTGCCTGGCACACCTCGTCGTACAACGACGGGACAACTTTCGTCGCACCAGGGGTTCCCGCCGGATTTGTCATCCGCTTCGGCGGCAAGACGATCTATGCGGCCGGCGATACCTGCCTGTTCGGCGACATGGCACTCATCGCCGAGGAGGGATTGGACGCCGCGATCATTCCAATCGGCGATACGTTTACGATGGGTCCAGCGGACGCCGCGCGGGCCGCGGCGCTCCTCCGGGCGAGCGTGGTCATCCCCTGCCACTACAATACTTTTCCACCCATCCGGCAGGATCCAGCCGCATTCGCCGAATTGGTCGCGGCTCGATGTTCCAGCACGGTCGTTCCGCTTTCTCCAAACGACGTCCACGAGCTGTAGCGCGGGAAACCAACAATGGAGGCGTTCAACGAGGAACTGAAGCGCACGGCGTTCCAGCGCAAGGCGGTAAGCCGTTTGCGGCCGGAGACTGTGCTTGAGCGAGCCAAGGTCTTCTTCGAGAGCCGGGGATACCGAACTGGCAGAACCGGTCGCTCCGACCAGCTCTATGTGATGGGCGGACGGGAGGGTGCGCTGCCGCGGGTCACCGGCGATGTGTCGGCCCGGGCAGACGTCGGCAAGCCGGGCACGACGCTGGTAACAGTCAATGCGGCCGGTGAAAATCTTGGCCCCGCCATGGCTGATTTCGTGAAGGAATTGCGGGCTATGAGGAATGCACCTGCGACTGAAACGTCTGCAATTGATTAGCTGACACAATTGCCGTCATTCATTTGCCGTCATCAATTGTCGAATAGCGTTGATTGAACGAGCAATCTACTTGAATTCGCAATACTACGATCAGCAAGTCTGTATCTCGTAGGTACTTGACCGACTTAGTGGTTCATCCGGCAAGTTCATGGGGCGGCGGGGAGATAGCCAACGCCCGGACGGCGAGCCGGACGATGCCGTCGCCGTCGTCCCCAGACAAAGGGGTGCCGGTGGGCGTTCCAATACGCGGTGGCGCGTTCGACCGCCGCGCTGATCTCCGCCCACGTCTCGAACCGCCGTCCTTTCAGCGCCAATGAGCGCAGCACCTTCCACCACGGTTCGATCAGGTTCAGGTAGGCGGCATAGGTGGGCTGGAAGACGAACTCCCAGCGGGGGTGGGCGATTGCCCAGAGCAACACGTCGAGCGCCCGATGCGTGCTCAGGTTGTCGAGGATCGCGTAGATCCGCGCTGCGCCAGCGTCGACCCCGCCATCGACCTGCTCCAGGAAATCGAGCCAGTTGACGATCGTGCGGCGGGGGTAGGGCTGGGTGAACGCTTCCCCCGTGGCCGAGACGAACGCGCCAAAGACATACCCCTTGCCGCGCCGTCCATAGTCGATCTCCTGGGTCGCCCGGACCCGCCGCGCCCCGGTCGGATCGGGCGGGATCACCGCATGACCGGGATGGCTTTTGGCGGCTTCCGGCCCCATTTCATCGAGACAGATCACGATACTGCCGTCCGGTGGCGCCTCGTAGAGGGTAACGATCGCCCCCTTTTTGCGGCGAAGGCGGGACCGGGCCGTTCGCCGAACCAGGTTTCCTGGGTCCGCCAGCGCAAGCCTTCGGCCTGCAGCAGCTCCCCGATCCGGCTGCGCTTGATCGGGATGCCCTGTTCCTCGTGCAGGTACGCCGCCAACCGGTCCAGGGTCCAGCTGCCGAAGGGGAGACCGAGGTCGTCCGGCCTGGTCAGGCTCGTCGCAATCACGATCCCGATTTCCTCGGGGGTGTAGGTTGGCGGTCGGCCCATCCGGGGCGCATCGGTGAGCCCGGCCAGGCCCTGGGCGTTGAACCGCGTGATCCAGTGCCGGACGGTCGAGTCACTGACGCCGACCAACGCGACAATCTCGCGGACCTGCTTGCCCTGGTGGGAGCACCAGCAGATGCGGGCGCGGTCACGCAGCCGCGCTTCCACCTTCTGGCCATGGGCCATCGTGCGGAGGTCGCTGGCCTCCTCGGCGGTCAACGGGCGGAGCAGGAGCAGGGCGGACACGGGAGCCTCCTTGACGAGGACCCTATCGTATCATCCGTGCCTGACTATTTACCGGATGGACCACTTAGCAGGTCGAGGGAAGTTAGTCGTTGATTCGCGGAGGCGCTCGGCGCGGGTCGCTAACGCCGCGTCGACGGCGGTCTGGAGGGCGGTGTCGGTCGGGTGACTGCGCTCGGGGATGTCCTGGTCCTTGCCGTGGCGCCAGACCGGTTCGATTGGGTTGAGTTCGGGGCTGTAGGCGGGGAGGAAGCAGCAATGGATATTGGCGGTCGCCAGCTCCGGCAGTGCCGCCTTGACGGCCTGGCTGTGGTGGACCGAATAGTTGTCCAGCACGACCACGCACGGGCGCGACCGCTGGCCGGCGCGCTCCCCCGCCACCCGCCCGACGAAGGCCAGGTGCGCCGCCGCGTCGGAGCGCCCCTCGGTCTTGCGGCGGGACTCGTAGACGAGGCGCGGCCCATCGGGACCGTAGGGAGCCAGCGCCCCCACGACGTTGACGCGCCGGCCTTGGGGCGCCTCGTGCGGCACGACCAAACGCCGTCCCAAGCGGCCCCAGCCGGAGCCGGTCGGCAGGGTCGGGCAGAAGCCGCTCTGGTCGAGGAACCACCGGTCGATCACGCCGGTCCGCGCTTTTTTTGAGGTCATCGAGTTCCTCGACCTTGGCGTCGTACCCGTCGGGGTCGCGCCGCTTGTGGGCCACCGAGGCCACGGTGCGCTTCCAGCCAAAGCGGCGGGCGTGCAGCACGCGGCTGAGGTGGTCGGGATGGACCCGGACCCCGTGCTCCCGCTCCAGCCAGGCGACCAACTGCCGCGTCGTCCAGGTGCGTCCCCCGGCGTCGAGCAGCGCCTCCAGGGCGTCGAGGTGGGCCGCGGTGACCGTGGGCGGGCGCCCGGGGCGGGGACGATCTGGGAGGGCGGCGAAGCCCTCGGCCAGGAACGCCTTCACGTACTTGCGAACCGTCTGCTCGTGGATACCGAGGTGGCGGGCGATGCGCGGCACCGTCCAGCCGGCATCGACCAGGCGGACCATCTCCAGGCGGTCGCGCGTGCGGGCGGCGAGGCCCGGCTCGCGAGTGCGAGCACGCAATGCCTCGTGCTGGGCGGGGGTCAGGGTGACTCGGATCACGGCGGGGAACCTCCTCGCCCACCATTCTACGATCTACTTACCGCGACCTGCTTAGAGCTCCGGCTTCATACTCACCCGCTTCTTCCGCGGCGGCTTCTCTGGCGCCGGCTCTGGTTTATCCTCGGCCTCCAGCTCGGCCTTTACCTGCTCGATCACCTCGGGCCGGCGCTCCAGGTACCAGACATCGCCTTCCTTGGCCCAGTCGTATTGGTCCTCGGGGACGAGCGCCACCTCCTCGAGCGCGAACTCCTGGATGGTGTAGACCTGGCGCCCCAGGGCTTCGTTCCACTCCATGGCGGCCTGCTTGACCGTGCCGCCGATGGCGAACAGGTAGTTAGGCACCTTGGGGAGCTTCGACTTTTCGACGCGGAGATACCCAATCACCTGGCTCTGGTCGAACTGGTTGGTGACAGGCACTTCGATGAACTCTGGTTCGGCATCGGCCGGCATGATGTCTGGGATGGGTAGAGCGCTGCTCACTAGATGTCCTTAGCCACTTCCTCCACCAGATCAGAGAACTCTTTGACGGTCATCTCTTTGATGTGGCCCTTCTCCATCAGCGATCGCACGATCTTGAACGCCTTCTCGAAGTTGCTCTACTGAACGACCTGGTAGTAGGTGGTGGTGCGGGGATACCACTCGTCCCAGTACCGGTATGTGAGGTCGTAGGTCATGTTCGAGTTGTGGTCTCCTGGTGGGAAATCCCCGACCCAGGTCGTGAGGGTTCCGCTGGTATAGGACACCTTCGCGTCCTGGTTGGCCAGTACTGATTTGATTGCTTGCGGATCTTTGTTGCTCATATTCCTCCCATCTGGCGGATGGCCGCCGCTAATGCTTCATCCCCACCCAATACTTCATATGCCTGTTTGATCGTCTGGCGAATCAACCACTCGCTACAACCGAAAAGCTCCTGGATGTCCAGCCATCCAAACTCCTCGACCACTAAACAGTAGAGAATCCCACGCTTCTGCAGACCCAGATCATGGAGCCGTGGTGGCACCAGGGGGCCGAACAGCAGTAATGGTGTCGATGGATAGAGGGCTTGGCGGAGTTGCTTGTCGGTGTCGCGGGGGATCAGCCGATCGGGCACGGGGAAGGGTGGTAGTTCGCCGGTGGTCTCGTCTGGGAGTAGGTCGGCTACTTCTACCTCCGGCAGGGGACCGGGGTTGATCCAGGCGGTCGGTTGCTCCATGGCCGCGGTCAGGATATCCAGGGCGCGGTGGATGCGGTGGCTAGTGAGCCGGTGGTCGGTCTCCTTCATCCAGGGGTAGGCCGTCTTGCACTCGGCCATGCCGGACTCTTCGGTCAGGGCCAGGAGCGTCAGGCGTTCCTTTAAAGGGACGGCCAGGAAGGGCCACATGGAGGGCGCGTGGGGGTCGTTGGGCCGGCTGGAGGTGGTGTAAGCGTGTTCAAAGAGCAGGCGTAAATCGTGGATCTGGCTCATAGGGGCGTATATGTTCTATACCCCTTGTAACAATCCCCAACGGCTGGCGTCAACAGCTTAGCCGTTGGCTATCTGCATTCGATGGTTGACCCACGTTTGCGTCTGGCGACTGCACGAACAAGACGCCGCTCGGTCCCTACCGCGGCGTCGCCCGTCCCGTCGCCTGCTCAACCCACGGACATTGGAGGCACCACGGCCATGCCTGTTCTCGATCGACGTCGCCACGGCGGCGATGCCCACGCCGTTTCCGATTCCACCTCAAATCCGCCACACGTCGTGATTCTCGGCGCCGGTTTCGCCGGCCTCGGCGCCATGAAGCAGTTGAAGAACGCGCCGGTCACGGTGACGCTGATCGACCAGAACAACTATCACACGTTCTCGCCCTTGCTGTACCAGGTGGCCACCGCTGCGCTGTCGCGCAACGAGGTCGGTTTCCCGCTGCGGGAGATGCTGCACGACCGCGACGATTGGGTGTTTCATCGGGCCACCGTCACGGACGTCGACCTGATCAACAAGACGGTGACAGCCGACGGGTTCGACCCGATCGCCTACGACTATCTCGTGGTGGCGCTCGGCGCCGGGGTGAACTTCTTCGGCACGACAGGCGCCGCCGAGAACGCGTTCCCGCTCTACACCATGCACGACGCCGTGACGTTGAAATCCCACATCCTTGGGCGCTTTGAAGCGGTCGACCGCGATCCCACCCTCGTCGATGACGGGGCGCTGAGGTTCTGCGTGGTCGGCGGCGGCGCGACCGGCGTGGAAGCGGCCGGTGCGATGGCCGAGTTGATCGAGGCCGAACTCAAGGAAGACTATCCGAATCTTCCGGTCGAGCGATCCGAGGTCCACCTGTATGAGCATGGCGATCACCTGCTGGGTCCGTTCAAACCCAAGCTGCAAGCGTACGCGCACAAAACGCTGGAGAAGCGCGGCGTGAAGTTGCACCTGGGTGAGGGCGTCGTCGGGATCGAACCGACGCGCGTCCAACTGAGATCGGGCGGTGAGGTGAAGGCGCACACCGTGGTGTGGGCCGCGGGGCTGACGGCGAGTCCGATCGCTCGTTCGCTGGGGGCGGACCTGGACAAGGGCCGCGTCCTGGTCAATCCGGACGTGAGCTTGACGGATCATCCGGAGGTGTTCGTCGTCGGCGACATCGCCATGATCACCGACGCCAAGACCGGCAAGCAACTGCCGCAGCTTGGCTCGGTGGCGCAGCAAGCCGGGTATTGTGCCGGCGAGAACATCGAGCGCCTGGTCACCGGGGAGAAGACCGAACCCTTCGCGTACAAAGACAAAGGCACGATGGCCACCATCGGATACGGCGCGGCCGTCGTGGAATTCCACTCGGGCCGCACCATGACCGGTCGGCTGGCCTGGACGTCGTGGCTTGGCGTCCACCTGATGCTGCTGGCCGGCGGCGAACAGAAGGCCCACACCATCACCGACTGGGGCTGGAACGTCGCGACGAATAAGCGGGGCAAGCGCCTCGTCGTCGATTAGGTAACCGCGACGGTTAGACCCGACCGACACGTGCCGTCGCCCCTCCTCGTCCGCGTCACGAGGATCGTCGGCGCTCGGCGTACCTCAACCAGAGAGGAGGGGCTCCCGTCCAACGCATCACCTTGACCGGACCCAGCTGACGGGCCGGCTCAGCGCGAACACCGCGGCGGTGATGGCGGTGCTGGTCGTCGTCTGCGGCGTATGGCTGCGCAACGACGGGCTCAAGAGGCTTTCTGCCTGACTGGAGGGGCGTCCGATGAGCGCCGCTCAGACCCACGTGTTATTCGCGCTCTTCGACTCCTCACTGGGCGCAGGCAACGCCCTGGTAAGCTACAATCACACAAGATCCGTCACTGCATCGATGATTCAGAACGCTGACGTTCTCCGCGCTGACGTCGCGGCGATGGCGAGAACCCGTGGTGGCGGCTGGCGTCCCCGAGGACCCGGCCACCGAACCACTCCGGGGCGTCGCCGTCCGCGAGAAGGGGTATCTGTACATGGCTGCACCGGCAGAGGCCAGGCTGGCACGACAGATTGACGCGGTGGCCAGGCCGGCGGCGCCGTCGGTGGCCGAGCGCCTGGAGGAGGGCCGGCAGCTGCGAAAGCAGGCGCCACGGTCGTCCCACGCCGGCTGGTCGCCACCGGCCGACCGCCCGGATCCGCTCGATCTGCTCCACGAGCAGGACCGGACGCGCGAGCACGATCTCGTCCCGATCCGGTACGGGCGCATGCTGGTTTCGCCGTTCACGTTCTACCGCGGCTCCGCCGTCGTGATGGCGCGAGACCTGGCGGCGACGCCCACCTCCGGCCTCCAGGTGCAGGCCTGCGGCGACGCGCACCTGTCGAACTTCGGCTCGTTCGCCACGCCGGAGCGCAACCAGGTCTTCGACATCAACGACTTCGACGAGACCCTCCCGGCCCCGTGGGAGTGGGACGTCAAGCGGTTGGCCGCCAGCGTGATCGTCGCCGGCCGCGCGAACGGGCACACGGCGGCCAACTCCGCCGAGGCCGCCGCCGCCACGGTCCGCTCCTACCGCGAGCGGCTGGCCGCATTCGCCGCGATGGGCCACCTCGCGGTCTGGTACGACCGGATCACCGGAGCGGACATCGCCGCGGTCGTGCCGCCAAAAGTCGGGAAAGACGTCCAGCGTGGCCTGCTCAAGGCGACGCACCGCGACAACTTGCAGATGCTCGAGAAGATGGTCTCCGCCGAGGGCGGCAACCTACGGGTGGTCGACGACCCGCCGCTGGTCGTCCGGTTCAGTGATACGGAGGTGGAAAAACGCCTCCGCACGGTAGCGAGAACCTACCGCTCCTCGATCCGCGACGACCTGCGGGCGCTGCTGAACCGCTACACCTTCGTCGACGCGGCCCGCAAGGTCGTCGGCGTGGGGAGCGTCGGCACGCGCTGCTACATCGTGCTCATGCGGGGCAACCACGACGAGGACCCGCTCTTCCTGCAGATCAAAGAGGCGAACGCCTCGGTGCTGGAGCCCTACGCGGGCCAGTCGACGTACGCCAATCACGGGCAGCGCGTGGTGCGCGGGCAGCAGCACACCCAGGCGGCCAGCGACATCTTCCTCGGCTGGGGGCGCGTCGCCGGCATCGACTTCTACGTCCGCCAGTTGCGCGACATGAAGGCCTCGGTCGACGTCGCGCTCCTGCCGCCCGACCGGATGGTCCTGTACGGCGCGCTCTGTGGCTGGGCGCTGGCACGGGCCCACGCCCGCTCCGGCGACGCGGCCCGCATCACCGGCTATCTCGGCAACGAAGCCGCCTTCGACAAGGCGATCGTCAGCTTCGCCACCGCGTACGCCGACCAGACCGAGCGCGACCACGCCGCGCTCGTTGCCGCCGTCAAGCGCGGCCGAGTCCAGGCGATCACCGGCCGCTAAGACTGCCGGCGGACAGGGTGGCATCCCTGACGAAGGTTGCGATGGGTCGGCCACGGCGAGAGCCCACGAACGTCGCCTCGCACTGCCCACCAGATCGTCAAGCGGGCCCGAGATCGACTGAGGAGTGACACCCGAGCGGTACGAGGCGCGGCGGGCCGGGGAGCAGATCACGGTCGTCGTCTCCCGGTGAGGGCGACCGGTCGCCGCGGGCGTGACGGCGCCGGTCGGACGGGCGTGCCGGGCGAGGGCGGACAGATCACGGACAAGCGCAACGATCAGGAGCTGACCAACTTCGACGTCTTCGTGCTGGGGGTGTCGGTACTGTCGCTGCTCAACATCCTCCTGCTCATCGCGCCCCTCAGCGACCTGGTCACCGACGTCGTCCTCATCGCCGATGGGATCCTCTGCCTCGTCTTGCTCACCGACTTCCTGCTGCGGCTCCAGCATGCCCCGAATAAGCGGGCGTACGTCATCCAGGACAAAGGCTGGCTCGATCTGCTCGGCAGCCTGCCGTTTCCGGGGCTCCGGCTGGCGCGCATTTTCCGGACGGTCCGCGTCGGCCGGACCGCGGGCCACCGCGGACTCCGCGGCATCTGGCGCATGTTCGGGACCGATCGGGCGGGGAGCGCCCTGCTGGGCACCCTCTTCCTGGCGATCGTCGTCCTCCAGTTTGGCAGCATGTTCATCCTGCGGGGCGGAGGCCGACAAGGAGGACACCAACATCAAGACCGCGTCCGACGCCCTCTGGTGGTCCTACGTGACGGTGACCACCGTCGGTTACGGCGATCGCTTTCCCGTAACCAACCAGGGACGAGTGGTCGGCATCGCGATGCTCACCATCGGCATCGGGCTGTTCGGCGTGCTGACCGGTTTCGTGACCAACGTGTTTCTGGCGCCGAAGCGGGCCAAGCCTGATCAACGAACGGAGGATGCGAGCGACATCCGAGTGGAGATCGAGGAAATCAAGCGGCTCGTGCGTGACCTTGGCGAACAGGTGGCCAGCCTCGACCGGCACGCGCGCGGCGCCGACGGACCCGACGCGTCCGACCGGGGTGGCCGGCCAACCTAGGCGCCGCGCTCGGTCGCTCGGTGCGCGACGAGGATTACTGGGGTTCATCGCCACGCGACACCCGGCGGGGGACAATGTCATCCGCTGGGCGCGACGGGACCGGATCAGCCCCCGAGCACGCCTTCGAGCGACGCGGACGGCGTGATGTCAGGCAGGCGCACCATCCGGAACGAGAGCCCCAAGCCGACGATGCCGGCGATGAGCGGCACGAGCAGCGCGACCTGGAGCGCACGGGGCCGGGCGTCCGTATTGATGCGGACGATCTCCTCCTGGGTTGCCTCGGGCTGCCCGGCGAGCAACTCCTGGAGGTGGGTGTTGCTCATGATCTCGGCATCCTCCTCCAGCGCATCGGCGACCTGCTGTTGCTCCGACGGAGAGAGCACGGTGCTGTCTTCCGCCATGTCGGTGAACAGGAACGAGAGCGCCGCCAGCATGATCGCGCCGGCGAATGCCAGGCCAAAGGAGAGCCCGAAGTTTCCCGCCGCGGAGTTCACCCCGGCCGCCTCACTGATCCGCTCCTCCGAGATCGGCGCCAGCGTGAAGTTGTTGAGCTGCGAGACCAGCATGCCCAACCCCGATCCCGCGATCATCAGCGGGATCGTGAGGTACCAGCCGGAATCCGCGCGGGGCACGACCAGGATCAGCAGGACCATGCCGAGGGTGAGCAACGCGAACCCGGCTCCGATGATGGCGCTCGGTCGCCGCTTGCCGGCCCGCTTGCCGGCCAGCAAGGCGATGGCGAACATGGTCAGCGACAGCGGCGCCAGCGACAGACCGGCCTCCATCGCGTCGTACTCGAGCACCATCTGGAGGAAGATCGGGAGCGCGATCATCATGCCGCCGAGCGAGATCTGCTGCAGCATCTGCTGGGAAATCCCGCCCCGGAAATGCGGGGACCGAAACAGGTCCGGGTCGATCAGGGGCTGTTTGCCTGCGCGCTTCCGCCGGACCAGCCACCAGGCCAGTGCCGCGAGCGCAAGCACGCCGATCGCGATGAGCGCGCCCACCGCCTCCCCGCCCTCCTGCCAGACGAGGATGCCCAGCACGAGACCGCCCATGCCCAGGACGGAGAAGACCGCGCCGACGGCGTCGATTTCCCGCGGCCCCGTGTACGGCGCGTCCTTCACCAGCTTGATGCCGGAGAGCACGACCGCGATGATGACGACCTCCAGCAGGAAGCCGATGCGCCACGACAGATAGGTCGTGATGAAGCCGCCGATCAGCGGGCCGACCGCGGCGGCGATGGCGGCCGCCGCCCCCACGAGCGCGTAGGCCTTCGCCTGCGCCTTGCCCGGCGAAGTTGCCGTGGATCAAGGACTGCATGGCGGGCAGGAGGAGGGAGGCGCCGAGCCCGCCGAGGATCGCCCAGAAGAGAATCACCGGGACCAGGGTCTGCGTGAGCGCCATCGTCAGGGCGCCGAGGGCGTAGGCGAGCAGACCGATCACGTAGGCCCGTTTGCGCCCGATGAGGTCCCCGACCTTGCTGTTGATCAGGATGAACGCGGCGGAGACCAGCGCCTCGAGCGCGATCGCCGACTGGACGCCGCTCGCCGTGGTGCCGAGATCCTTGACCACGGCCGAGATCGACACGTTCATCATCGACGTGTCGATCACCAGCACGAACATCGCCATCGCCAGCAGGAGGCGGAGCCGCGGGTTGTCGGCAGCTTCGTCGATGGTGCTCGCGCCCGCGGTTGTCGCCATCGGGTGTCCTCCGTTCCTCGTGCCCGGGCGGGCACACAGCGGGCTGCGACCGGACGGTGCCCCGCCGTTCATCTCGAAACCGTCGCGACCGGCATCTCGCCGATGCGCAGGGTGCGCCGCATCATCTCAAATCGTGCTGGCTGGCGCAAGATCTTGTCCTAGTTCGATACATGTGAGAACGACTGGGAGGAGAGGAAGGCGGCGGGGGTTTGGTACCCGAGGGCTTGGTGGGGTCGGACCGTATTGTAGTGGTGCTCCCAGGCGCGCAAGGCGGCTTGGAGCGCAGGTAAGTCGAGGTCGCCCTCGTAGCACTCCCAGAACTCGCGCCGGGCGGTACCGTTGAGGCGCTCGACCCGGCCGTTGAGCTTGGGGGAGCGCGGCGGCAACACGTAGAGGGCGATGCCCCGCTCCCGGCAGGCCGTCTCGAACCCCGCCATGAACTCACTGCCCCCGTCGACCTGGATGGCCTGGACGGGCACCGGCATCCGGGCGAGGAGCTCGTCCAGAAAGGCCGTCGCGGTCCCCGCCGAGGCCGTCGCCCGGACCCCGGCCACGGCGCAGCGGCTGACGACGTCGATGGCGGTGAACTGGCGGCGTTCGACGCCGGGGAGCGGGACGCAGGTGCATCGTGTCGAGCTGGACCAGGGCGCCGGGCTCGGTCGGGGTGCGCTTGTCCTTGGGCACCCGCGTGGCATACGGCCGTTGGGGCCGTTCGCGCCGAACCCGCACCGTATGGGGCTCGCGCAGCAGGGTGCGGCGGCGCAGGCTGCCCAGCATCCGGCCGATCATCGACGCGCTCAGGTGGTGCCCTTGCTGCGCCAGCAGGACCCGGAGCGGCCCCTTGCCCATGCGGGGGTGTTGCTGGCGCAGGGCCAAAACCGCAGACTCCTGCGCTGCGGTCCAGGTCGCGCGCCGGGTCCGATGAGGGCGGCGCGAGCGGGGCTCCAGCGTGGTGAGGTCGTCGGGGCGGAAGCGTCTGCGCCAGCGGTAGATCGTCGAGACCGGCACCTGGAAGGCACGGGACGCCTCGCGGACGCTGGTCCGGTCCGCGTGCTCCAGGCAGCGCAGCCGGTACTGGGCCTCGGGACTGAGGGGCGCGGCCTGGGGCAGGCGGCGCTGGAACCGGACCGGCACCTGGCGGACCATCCGGAAGCCGCCACCCATCCCGGCTTGGTGCATCCGGCGCCGGTTCCGCTTGCTATGCTTGGCCATGAGGGGATCTCCTGCATCTTGGTGAGTAAGCACCCCCAAGATACCCGGGGCGATCCCCTCACTTCATCCCCGCCCACGTCTCACATGTGTCTGGACTTCCACAGATCTCCCCCGCGTGCGGCAGGGCTGTGTCAAAGTCGAAGTCCATTGGCTAGACTCCGGGCGCCGTGCTTCCCACAGCCGCGTCGCCAGGGGCTTTGCCAATGGACGCCCCGCAGTCTACCGACCTGCTCACCGCCCTCCAGGCCGTCCCCGACCCGCGCCGGCGGCGTGGCTGGCGCTACGCCTGGCCGCTGCTGCTGACCCTGATCGCCGCGGCGTTGGCCAGTGGCGAACGGACCCTGCGGGCTGTCGGCCAGTGGGTGGCCGAGCATGCCGAGGAGTTGGTCGCCCTCCTCTCCCCACCACGGGGACGCCTGCCCAGCACCGCCACCTTGCGACGGGCGCTACGGGCGGTGAAAATCGCCGCGTTGGAGCGGTGCTTGGCCACCCTCGCCACCGGGCCACCCGCTCAGGAGACGGCCGCCGCGCCGTGGGTGGGTCTCGCCGTCGACGGCAAAGCCGTGCGCGGGGCCAACCGCCACGGGGCGGCGGTCCACTTGGTCGGGCTGGTCCGCCACGGCGATGGGGCGGTCCTCGGCCAGGTGGCGGTCGCCGCCAAAAGCAACGAGATCACCGCCGTGCCCCGCCTCCTGGCGGACCGCGATCTGACCGGGACCGTGACCACCCTGGACGCGCTGCTGACCCAGCGGGGCATTGCCGCCCAGATCCGGGCCCAGGGCGGCCACGACCTGATGGCCGTCAAGCCCAAGCCCAACCAGCCCGAGCTGCATCAGGCGATCGAGCGCTTGTTCCGCGAGCCGCCCCCGCCGCTGGCCGCCGACCGGGCCGCGACGGCGGTCGGCTTCGGCACGGGCCACGGCCGACTGGAGCGGCGCCAGCTCGAGCGCAGCGCGGCCCTCGCAGGCTACCTCGCCTGGCCGGACGCTCAGCAGGTGCTGCGCCGTACCTGCCGCCGCGTCATCCTCGCCACCGGGGAGATCCAGGAGGAGGCGACCTATGGGGTCACGAGTCTGCCACCGGATCTGGCGACACCGGTCCAGATCGAGGCGTTGTGGCGCGGCCACTGGACGATCGAGAACCGGATCCACTACGTCCGCGACGTGACGCTGGGCGAGGATGCCTGCCAGGTCCGGGTCGGGGCCGCCCCGCAGGCGCTGGCTGCCCTGCGCAACGCGCTCCTCACCCGATTGCGGGCATTGGGCTGGACCCTCATCCCCGATGCCCTCCGCCCCTACGGCGCCTACGCCCATCGCGCCCTCGCCCTCCTCGCCACCCCTCCACGACTTTGACACAGCCCTGCTTTGACCCGAACCGGGTTGACCACAGGATCGCGCTAGGCTCCGTGGAAGAGTGGACGATCGTGAACGACCACCTTCACGATCATGTCGTTCACATCCACATCAATCCCTTCCTCGTGACCCAGATAAACGGCGAGAGCGTCGCTGTTCCGGAGTGGCGAGATTCCGTGATCGTGCCGCGCTTCGGCAGTGTCGTATTCAGGACGCGCTTCCTGGATTACACCGGGCAGTACGGGCTTCATTGCCACATGATGAACCACGAAGAGCTCGGCATGATGCAGTTGATCGAGGTCTTCTAACCATCGACGTGTAACGTTGAACAAGGCGATCGCCCGCCCGGGAAATCCCTCTCGTTCGGGCGGAGCCTTATACTGTTTTGGGCACGTCGATCCGATGGATGCGCCCCAATGCACCGTCGTTTTTGTGCCCCAGTAGCTCAGCGGATAGAGCAACCGCCTTCTAAGCGGGAGGTCACAGGTTCGATTCCTGTCTGGGGTACCGCCCCCGAAATCGCGCCAAAAACCCACGGCGGTCGGTCTAAACGGGCGTTTAGACCCCCTGTCTCCTTGTTGTTTGGGGCGTGGGCGCGACGGATCGTCTGTGCCGACGCCTCCGACATGCCGAAGTGCTTCACCCTGCCTTGTTGGATCCGGTCCCTGGCCGCCCCGGCCACCTCCTCGGTCGGCTCGTTCGGGTCGACAGGGGTGCTTCCGGCTGCGGCGAACGCGGTAGGACGCAGGGGTTCGACGCGTAGTCGCGCGCCTCGTCGAAGATGCGGCGCAGGCTGGCGTCGACCAGGTGCACGTCGGCGTCGAATCGCCGGAAGCGAGGAACGATGCTCGTCACGATCCAACGCCAGCGGTCGTCGAAGCGGGTGATCCTCGGCCACGCTTGCGCGCGCAGAGCCAGCGGCCCCCCTCGTCCGAGCGAGGAGAGGTAGAACGAGGTGTGGTACGCAACCTCCTGCCGCACGCCACGCACCTCAAAGGTCAGGGCCGAGCCGATGGAGAAGAGCCTGGCGAACGCACACGAGAGGCGATCGAAGCTGGGTTGCACCAAGGCGCGCTGCTCGTGTTCGAGGATCTGGACGTTGCCCGCCCAAATGAGGTCGTCGGCCGTCCGTCGTGCCGCCGCGGACGCCGTCCCGTCCTCCAGGACACGGCGTCCTTGGTCGATTGCCTCGAAGGCGGAGAGGACGAGAGCATAGTGGCGCTCCGCTCCCAGGAGCGCGCGTAGCCGTTCGATCCCGTCTTCGGCGGTGCCGTACGCGAGGTGCGCCCAGAAGATGTCGTTGAAAATGGCGTTGTTCGTCGCCCGGATCGCGTTCACGTCCTCTATCAGCAGCGCTCTCTGGCGACGACCAAGGCTGTGCGGGATGTCCACGTAACCCGTGCGATCGGTGTCCAGGCGGAACGGGAAGAGGGCGAGCCGGACGTGGTGCGACGCGAAGGCGGCCATCCCGGCCCACTTGAAGCACGCGGGCAGGAACTTGTAGATCCAGGCGTAGCGCGACGAGATCTCCAGGTTGCGGTGGAAGACGCAGGACTGGTTGGTCAGGAGACCGTCGGCCAGCGCCTGCCACCCCGTGATCGTGGCCGGCGTCCCGTTCGCGAGGACGAGCTCATGTGGCATTGGGATGAGTTGGTCGGGGGTGATCAGATCGACCATCCGACCATGCCTCTTGACGACACGGTTCGCCGAATCACGCAACCGGTGGTGGGATGCCAGCATGCCCCGACTCCAGACGCACGGGAGCATCGCCACTCGCCGCGAGATCCTCGAGCCGTCGCCTCCGGGTCACTCGACCTCGGCGCGGACGACACTTGAAGTCGCGAACACCGACGCCGAGCGGACGTCGTGCCCTGCGGAGCCCGAAGGCACGGCTCTCCCATCTATTACGATAAGCGCACCACCGGCGCTGTCAAGCGACCGGCTCGTCGTCCCCCGGTTGAAGCCCAGGCCTCCGCGTCGGCGGCCTGGCCCCGGCGGCCGCAGCCACCTCGAAGGCGGTCCCACGGCACGGTCTCCGGGGCATCGGCCAGGTTGCCGACGAAGGGCCGCCGCAGCGCAAGCGCCTCAGCGTCCACGGCCGGCAGCGGGTGCTCGAACCGTACGGGCCATTCCTGCTCAAGCGCTGGCAGGAGGGCTGCCGGATGGCGACCCGGCTGTGGTGCGAGATCCGGGACATGGGGTTCGGGTACTCCCTGAGCAACGTCAAGCGCTCCGTCCGCCAACTCCGGCATGCGCGGCCGTTCGGCCGGAGGCGGCCACTGATAACGTGCATTATCGTGGCCAACCGGCCCCGATTGCCGCTTGACTTCGACGAACTTTGAGGCGCTGCGCCGCCAGATCATGGACGGCCAGTTGACCGATCGGGATCTCATCTAGCTAGGCCGCTTTAAAACAGCGGAGCCAGGCTGTTTGCCCGACTCCACTTCTGGTGGTGGCCGCCGCTCGGTGTTCTCCGGTTCAGCCCGGCCTAACGCGGCCGGCGGTTCCGACTCCGAGACTCGGGGAACTCGGCAATCGCGTCACTGAGCTGTGCGTTCTTCAGGGCGTTCAGGACGAACGGCACCTGCGCCGGATACGTCCGGATCAGATCCGGGCACGCCACCAGCGCGATGGTCAACCGGATGATCGTCAGGTTCGAAGCCTGCTTCTCCCCGTCGAACAGCCGGCGAACAACGGTGGGGTCGAGACCCGAGTACTGGGCGAGTTGATACTCGCTTTTCCCGCACAGCTTGGCGAGATCATTCAGGGTTTTGGCAACGTCGCTCATGGTCCTCCGGCCACCCCACTTGATGTTGTGGCGTACCAGATTCGTCATGACACCCGTCTGATCAAGCGGCAATTGCAGCGGCCACGGCAGGTAATAGTAGTCTGGCAGACCGCAAAGTCAATCAGTGCGTTGAGTCTATGGTGGGGTCAGTATCACGCGCGCTCACCCCGACTCGGGCTTACAAACAATGCTACGATTCCGCCCAGATAGGTACCGCGACGGCGGTGGGTCTGGCCAAAGTTGGGCGGTAGGTATTAGCCGAAAAACCCCGGATTTAGGCCCTTCCGCCTTCTAAGCGGGAGGTCATAGGTTCGATTCCTGTCTGGGGTACCGACTGCTTGGAGCCGCAATCCTCGAACCAATGAGTCATTCTTGTTTACTCATAAGCAGTTGACACTCTCCAACAACAGTGGAACGATCACCCGCAGGGTTTGGCCTCACTGACAATTCAGACGTTGAGAGGGGGCTCGATGCGTATCGTTGCGTTTGACGATCAACGTATTGGCATCGTCGGTGCCGACGACACCGTTATAGACATCACGCACTTACTGGATCGGTATGAACCGCTCTCCCCGGCAGACCAGCTTCCAGATCTCATTGCCCACTATGAAGACCTGAAACCTCAGCTTGACGGACTCGTCAACGCAGGCGGAGGCAAACCACTTGCGGAAGTGAGCCTTCATTCGCCCCTCACTCGCCCGTCAAAAATCATCTGCTTGATGGGAAATTACCGCGAGGGGACCGACCGACCCCTACAGATACTCGACCTTTTCTTCAAGTCGCCCGAGGCGATCTCCGGCCACGGAGACACCGTGGTCTTGCCACCACACCAGGCGGATATCTTTCACCACGAAGCGGAGATCGCGGTCGTCATCGGGCGGGAGTCCAAGAATCTTGATCCCGCCAACGCAATCGACGCCGTGTTTGGTTACGTCGGCTTCAATGATGTGTCTGCCCGCGGACTGGGCCGGTCTGGAATTGCCAGCTTCCTTGGAAAATCGTTTGATACATTCGCGGCATTCGGACCATGGATCGTCACGAAAGACGACATCCCGGACCCGCAGAACCTGAGCATCACCGTCGACGTGAACGGAGAGCGCCGGCAGGACTACTCCTCAAGCGACATGGAGCGGCCGATCGTCGACCTGCTTGCGTACATCTCAGCTATGACAACCCTGCATCCCGGCGACGTGATCTGCTGTGGGACGAACCACCAGGGCCTGGGCTCGATGCAAGACGGCGACGAAGTCGTCACCACCGTCTCCAGCATTGGCTCCTTCACCATCTACGTGCGGGACGAGCATCAGCGCGCCTGGAATCGCGGCATCGACCGCGAAGCGGCGGAACGGGTGAAGGCATCCGCTCAGCATCCCGTCGCGGCGGGCACCGGAGGATCAGTTCGATGAGGCTCGCTCTGACCGCGGAAGATCGCATTGTGGTGGAGCGCGACGGTGGATTTGTCGATGTCTCACCTGCCTTTGCCGACATCCGCTTCCGCACCGCCGACGACCGGATGCCGCGCGTGATCGCGTCCCTACCGGATCGCAGGGAACGAATCGAACAACTCGCCTTCATGCGGAGATCTCCTTCCCGCTGGCGACTTACAGGCTCCGGTGCCGCGGCCGCCGAAACTGATCGCGGCATTCGGCAACTACCGTGAAGGATCTGATCGAGAGCGCCAGGCGCAGGACATGTTCCTGGAGAGCCCGGACTCGGTCATCGGTCCGAACGGAACCGTCGTTCTGCCCAACCACCCGGCAACCATCTTCCACCACGAGGCAGAGCTCGCCCTGATCGTCGGCCGGCGAGCAAAAGATCTCCCGGCAGACGAACGCGCCCTGGATGCATTGGCCGGCTATTCCTGTGGGATCGATGTCTCCGCCCGGGGTATCGGCCGGGTTGGTCCCAGCAGGATCGGCAAGTCGTTTGACACCTTCACGCCGCTTGGTCCAGCCATAGTTACGGTTGACGAAGTTCCCGACCCGCAGAACTTGCGCGTCACCCTCTCCGTCAACGGCGATCTCCGTCAGGACTACTCGACGAGCGACATGGAATACGCGGTTCCCGAGATCCTGGCCTTCATTAGCTCGTACATGACGCTGGTTCCGGGGGATGTCATTCTTTGCGGGACGAACCACCAGGGCCTCGGACCGCTACAGGACGGCGACCAGGTCAAGATGACGATCGACGGGATCGGCACGCTTGCGGTCTCTGTTCGCGATCCTCTGCGCCGCGAATGGCCTCGCCATATCGATCAAGAGACGGCCGCAAGATAGCGTTCCGCTGGGAATGGCTAGGTATCCCAGGATCGGCTCGCCCACGCGCTAGTACAAGCCAAGTAGCACGCTAAGCCTGACGCTTAGTGATAGTATCGGCCGGGCCAATGGAACTCACTTAGTCTAACCAGATTTGGAGACCCTCAATGCCGTCGAGTGAATCCGAGCACATGGCGGTCTCGTCCCACGATGTCGGTGACGTCGACGGAGTCCCTTCACGACAGTGGACCCTATCGAACGATTCAGGGATGAGCGTCGACATTCTGGAGTTTGGCGGTGTCATCCGCACACTTTCCGTACCTGACCGGGACGGAAACGTGGCGAATGTCGTCCTCGGCTTCGAAACGCTTACTGAATATGTCAAATCCCGGGCGTTCTTTGGCTGCATCACCGGCAGATACGCGAATCGAATTGCCAACGCTCGATTCACGCTCGACGGGACGACCTACCAACTGGCCACCAACAACGACCCGAACGCCCTGCATGGTGGCCACCGTGGCTTTGATCGGTTCGTGTGGCGGGCGGAAGGAATTCGAGATGACGCGGGTGCCGGCGTTCGACTTCACCGCGTGAGTCCGGACGGCGAAGAGGGTTATCCGGGGGAACTTGCGGTCAGCGTCACCTATCGACTCACCGCAACCAATGACCTCATCATTAACTACGTTGCTGAGACGACCGATCCAACGATCGTCAATCTCACCAATCACACGTACTACAACCTTGCCGGAGAGGGCACCGGCGACATCTACAATCACGAACTGACGCTGAATGCGTCTCGGTTTCTGCCAACTGATGCGACGTCCATCCCACTTGGGACCCTGGCGCCCGTGGCGGGCACGCCGTTCGATTTCACCTCAGCTCAACCGATTGGCACCCGGATTCGCAGTCGGCATGAGCAGCTCCAGTTTGGCCTTGGATACGACCATAGCTACGTGATCGATCGTTCCACATCCGATGACTCCACGCTGATGCTTGCTGCGATACTGCGCGATCCGGTGAGCGGGCGAACCCTCCACTTATCGACCACCGAGCCGGGCGTTCAGGTCTATACCGGCAATCAGCTCACCGGCGCGATTGTCGGCACAAGTGGACGCGCCTACCGGCAGGGCGACGGTATCGCACTGGAAACTCAGCACTTCCCAGACTCGCCGAATCGACCGGAGTATCCATCGACAGTCCTGCGACCTGGGGAGACCTTTCGCTCGACGACCAAGTTGACCCTGTCGGTGTCTTAGCAACGGTCTGGGCGAGCCGTTAGAAGGCCGCTGATATCATCCCCGAGCATGATTCGGTCGGAATTGTTGAAAACACTGGAGGTCATGGTTCATGCGGGCGCTGCTCAGCGTCTTCGACAAGACGGGGCTTGATTCGTTCGGCCACGGCCTCAGCACGCTCGGCTGGGACCTGATCTCGACCGGGAACACTCAACGAGCATTGACCGAGGCAGGTCTGGTTGCCACGAGCGTCAGCGACGTGACCGGTTCTCCCGAGATGCTCGACGGACGAGTCAAGACGCTTCACCCCGCCATCCATGGCGGGATCCTCGCCCGCAGGGACCGCCCCGACCACCTCGAACAGCTCGACACCCATGGCATTGGCCCAATCGATATGGTCGTCGGTAATCTCTATCCGTTTGAGCGGACGGTCCAGACGCCCGGCATCGCCGACATCGATGCGATCGAGCAGATCGACATCGGGGGACCAGCGATGATCCGGGCCGCCGCGAAAAATTTCGCTGGCGTCATCGTAGTGATCGATCCGCGAGACTACGAATCTGTTCTGGCTGAGCTCCGATCAGGTGACGTTTCAGCATCAACGAGACGGAAACTCGCCGCTAAGGCATTCGCCCACGTCTCGGCGTACGATTCAGTGATCGCGGCATACCTCCAGGGTGAGACGAGCGGCGATGATTGGTCGTTCCCCGAAGAGATGACCTTTGCGGGCAGGCTAGCCCAGCCCCTCCGCTATGGAGAGAATCCGCATCAACGAGCGGCAGCCTACCGCCGCCTGGTTGCGGGCCAGACGGTTACTGGCATTCTGGATGCGGAGCAGTTGGGAGGCAAAGAACTCTCGTTCAACAACATTGTCGACGTGGACACCGCCTGGCAGGCCGCCTGGATCTCCGCGCGGCCGTGCGTGGCGGTCGTGAAGCACGCCATCCCCTGTGGCCTGGCTAGCGGCCGATTCGCTATCAGCGGCATTTGTTGCGGCCGTTGCCGGGGACCCAGTCTCGGCGTTCGGCGGAATCATTGCCATGAACGCGACGCTCGATGAAGCAACGGCGACGAAAGTCAGCGCGTCCTTCTTCGAGGTGGTCATCGCACCCGACTTCGAGCCAGCGGCGCTTGCGCTCCTCGCCACGAAGCCGAATCTCCGCGTCCTTCGCCTTCCCGCTTCAAAAGCGGACCATGCACGAGGCTGGGACATCACGCCAGTTGCGGGCGGGCTCCTGGTACAGGACGCCGATACGCAACCTGACGACGAGACAGCGTGGTCCGTCGTCAGCAGCCGCCAGCCGGGTGAAGACGAGGAGCGCGACCTTCGTTTTGCCTGGTCAGCGGTGCGATTGATCAAGTCGAACGCGATCGTCTTGGTCCACGACGAGGCAATCGCTGGAGTCGGCAGCGGGCAACCCAATAGGCTGGAGAGTGTCGCCATCGCCGTTCGCCTTGCGGGCGAACGGGCACCTGGAACTGTGCTTGCCAGCGATGCATTCTTTCCATTTCCAGACGGAATCGAGGCGGCCGCGGCAGCCGGCATTCGAGCCGTGATTCAGCCAGGCGGCTCAATCCGCGACAAGCAGGTGATAGCGGCCGCGGACGCCGCCGGCATGGCGATGGTGTTTACTGGGACGCGGCACTTCCGGCACTAGCCAGCTGTTCGGTCGTCATCGCTTCGAACCGCTGCAGCCACAGAGATGGGGTCCGGATTTCCTCCATGGTCGGGAGGAACTCTGGGCCGTCCCAGACGCGCTGGGCAACATCATGTCCGCGTTCCCGTGCGATCGTGTCGATGAAGATCTCGCCCAGGCGGTACTGCTCCATCTTGAGGTTCAGCCCGGTTAGTCGAGCGAAGAGCTGTTCGGCAGCGGTTCGCTGGCGTTGCCGGACTTCGAAGCGGCGAGCGATCCGCTCGTAGTTTGGGAGCAAGTCGCGGCCGACAGCATTCATGACATGGTTTGAATAGCCCTCGATGATGCACATCAGGGCTTGCATCTTCTGGAAGAGCGCTCGTTGATCCGGCGTCATGATCGCTTCGAGCCAGGATCCCTGTTCGTCGCTCCTGCTTCGCGCCCGATCGACAAAAACCTTGATGCCACGGAAGCCCTTGTTCAAGTGCTCCGCATCCGCCTTGAGAAACTCCATGTATTCGGTGAGCAACGAGTTGAAATGTGCCTTGACCCACGGGTAAGCCTCGAACTCGAACGCATGGGTCGTCTCGTGGAGTGCGAGCCACATCCGGAAATCTTCAGAGGGAAGTCCGAGTGACTGCTCAACCGCGGCGATGTTTGGTTCAACGTAGTACAGCTTTCCAGCGTCCATCGGTTCGCGGCCAAGCAACGCCATGTCGTACTGACCGAGCACCCGTCGCGCGAGGTAGCCAAGGAGCACGCCCAGCTCCGCACTAACCACCGCTCTATTCGCTCCGCCCCAAAGAACCGACAACACCGATGTGTTTTCGCCCTTCTGAGCATTCAGTGCCTCGAGCGGCGCAAACAGCCCCTGAAAGGCGGTCAGGTTGGCGTTGATCCAGTCAACCCGATCAAACGCAAACGTTCGCTCAACTGAATCTGGAAGATCTGTCCCCGTGTATGCCGCGACCACTGGAACGCATCGTTCCACCAGTGCTCGGTAGTACGCGTCGAGGCGAGACCGCTCGACCGTCGTGAGGGCATTTCCTCGATTCATATTGATCGCGATCGTACGCGCACGCTCCCAATCAATAAGACGAGTATCGCGTTCTCGGGCGGCATACGACCGGGCCTTGGTTCCCGCCCAGGCGCCAACCGCCGCGCCCATCATGATGCCGGCGGCGGCGAGTCGCTTGTCGACGGTCGGAATCCGACCTTGCTGTGCCATGAAAATGGTCTCCTGATCGTGGGTAGATTCCCTCCCCAACGAGGATGACCAACATCGTGGTGCAAGGTGGGGGAGGAAGGCTGAGTGGTGACCGCCTGCGAAGTTCGGCGGTCAATCGCTCGACTGTACGTGGCTAACGTAGTTGCGTCAAGGAAGACAGGTAGCAGATGGGGAAAATCACGAGACGCCAGCCGGATCTCGTCCGGCTGGCGTCTCGTACCTGAAGTGATGTGGTAGCGGGGGGGGGATTCGAACCCCCGACCTTTGGGTTATGAGCCCAACGAGCTGCCGCTGCTCCACCCCGCGGCGGACGGGCACGGCCGTCCTGGTTCGTTCGTCGTTCTCGCTGCCCTTGGTCCCTCGGGTGTGTGTCTCCCGGGGGTCGGGGGCGCCCGCGGCGGCCTCGCCTCCCGTGGGGTCGCCCCCACAGTACTCTCCGGCGCTGCACTGGGTCACGACCGGGTTCGGGATGGGACCGGGTGGGGCCAGCGCGCTCTCGGCCACGGGCGCCCCCGACCCCCCGCACGGGGGACCGGCGGCGCGGCGCGTCTCGCGCGTCACGTCGTCGTTGTTGCTGCCTGGGAGCGCTCCGGCGGAGGGATGCATCCCCCCCCCGGCCGCGCGCCCGCCCCGGACTCCGCTCCGGCGGCCTGGACAGTGCGGCGGCAGTCAGCCTGGTGTGTGTGGTCGGTGGGTTGGTGGAGGGATCTGTGGGCATCGAGGCGCGGTCCCGGTTGTGGTGGGGTGACCGCCCTCGGCCATCAGCACGGCTCGGCTCCGGTCGGTTGCCCGCCGTCCACCCGCCGCCTGTCAACCCGGTGGTCTCCCGGGGGCCTTACCCAATACTGGTGGGGAGACTCGTCTTGGGGAGGGGTTCCCGCTTAGATGCTTTCAGCGGTTAGCCCGTCCGGACGTGGCTACCCAGCGGCGCCCCACGCGGGACGACTGGCCCACCAGCGGTCCGTCCATCCCGGTCCTCTCGTACTAGGGACGGCCCCCCGCAATCTCCCAACGCCCGCGGCGGATAGAGACCGAACTGTCTCACGACGTTCTGAACCCAGCTCGCGTACCGCTTTAATGGGCGAACAGCCCAACCCTTGGGACCTTCTCCAGCCCCAGGATGCGACGAGCCGACATCGAGGTGCCAAACCCTGCCGTCGATGTGGACTCTTGGGCAGGATCAGCCTGTTATCCCCGGGGTAGCTTTTATCCGTTAAGCCACGGCCCTTCCACCCGGGACCGTGGGATCACTAGGCCCGACTTTCGTCCCTGCTCGGGATGTCCCCCTCGCAGTCAAGCTCCCTTCGTGCCCTTGCGCGCTCCGGCCGATTGCCTTCCGGCCTGAGGGAACCGTTGGGCGCCTCCGTTACTCTTTAGGAGGCGACCGCCCCAGTCAAACTCCCCACCAGCCGCGGTCCCCCGCCGGGTAAGCCGGCCAGGGTGAGGACACAGACGCTGCCAGAGTGGTATCTCACCGTCGCCTCCGCCAGGGCTGACGCCCCAACTTCGCCGGCTCCCACCTATCCTGCACAAGCCGCGTCCGCGCCCAGCGACAAGCTGGAGTAAAGCTCCACGGGGTCTTTTTGTCCTGCCGCGGGTCGCCGGTATCTTCACCGGCCCTGCAATTTCGCCGGGTCCCCCGCTGAGACAGCGCCCAGATCGTTCTACCTTTCGTGCGGGTCGGAACTTACCCGACAAGGAATTTCGCTACCTTAGGACCGTTATAGTTACGGCCGCCGTTTACCGGGGCTTCGGC
The DNA here is from genome assembly GCA_963849635.1 of uncultured Chloroflexia bacterium. Classification (GTDB taxonomy): domain Bacteria; phylum Chloroflexota; class Chloroflexia; order Thermomicrobiales; family UBA6265; genus CAVRUD01. Next base: position 413,080 of record CAWKIA010000018.1, read on the forward strand.
TCAAGGCTCGCACCTCTCCCCTTAACCTTCCGGCACTGGGCAGGTCTCAGCCCCTATGCGTCCGCGCTCAATCGCGTTGGCAGGGACCGGTGTTTTTGGTAAACAGTCGCCTGGGCCTGCTCTCTGCGACCCCCTCACGCTCCGGGGGCAAGCCCCTTCACGCTACACGAGGTGCCCCTTCTCCCGAAGTTACGGGGCCAATTTGCCGAGTTCCTTAGCGGGGGTTCTCCCGTCCACCTCGGTATGCTCTACCAGCCCACCTGTGTCGGTTTGCGGTACGGTCGCCGCCAGATTCGCTAGAAGATTTTCTTGGCGGTTCGGGTTCGGCCCGTTCGGTTCGGCGCGGACGCCTCCCCTCCCCGTCACCCCTCAGGTCAACGCCCCAGCGGATTTACCTACCAGGACTCCCTACAGGCTTGGAGGGCCACGTCGCGGCCCCCGGGCGTACCCCCCCGCGTCTCTCCATCGCTCAAACACCTGGCGGCGGGACGGGAATCTGAACCCGTTGTCCATCGCCTGCGCCTTCCGGCCTCGGCTTAGGCCCGCCTCACCCGCAGCGGATCAGCCTGGCTGCGGAACCCTTGGGCATCCGGTGGGAGGGATTCGCACCCTCCTCGCGCTACTCATGCCGACATTCGCACTCCCAGCCGCTCCAGGTCGGCTCCCGCCTCCCCTTCACTGCTGACTGGGACGCTCCCCTACCACGCGCCCAAAGGCGCATCCGCGGCTTCGGTGCCAGACTTGAGCCCCGGTGGATTGTCGGCGCCGCGGCACGTTCGACCAGTGAGCTATTACGCACTCTTTCAAGGGTGGCTGCTTCTAAGCCAACCTCCTGGTTGTCTCCGCGCCGCGACTGCCTTGCCCACTTAGTCTGGACTTCGGGACCTTAGCCGGCGGTCTGGGCTGTTTCCCTCTCGACAATGGAACTTAGCTCCCACTGTCTCACTCCCAGCGCACCCTCCCGGCATTCGGCGTTTGGTTCGGGTCGGTAAGCGGGAAGCCCCCTCGCCGATCCAGCGCGCTACCTCCGGGACGGCCCAGCGCCAGGGCTGCACCTAAATGCATTTCGGGGAGAACCAGCTATCTCCGGGTTCGCTTGGCATTTCACCCCTACCCACAGGTCATCCCGACACTTTGCAACGTGTCCGGGTTCGGCCCTCCACGGGCGTGTTCCGCCCGCTTCAGCCTGCCCATGGGTGGCTCACCCGGTTTCGGGTCGACGCCGCGCGACTCCTGGGGTTACCCCCGTCGCCCTTTCGGACTCGCGTTCGCTCCGGCTCCGCCTGGGTCCCGGCTTAGCCTCGCCACGCGGCGTCACTCGTCGGCTCATTCTACAAAAGGCACGCCGTCACCAGGTCAAGCCTGGCTCCGACCGGCCGTGGGCGCACGGTTTCAGGATCTCTTTCACTCCCCTCGCCGGGGTGCTTTTCACCGTTCCCTCACGGTACTGGTTCGCTATCGGTCGCCGCGGGTATTTAGCCTTGGGTGGTGGTCCACCCCGCTTCCCGCCGGATTCCGCGTGTCCGGCGGTACTCACGCAAGAACGCCACCCCACGCACGCAGCCGTCACCTACGGGACTCTCACCCCCTCCGGTGGCCCGTTCCAGCGGCCTTCGGTTGACTGCGTCGTTGGGGCGAAGGGCCGGTCGACCCCTCCGCATCCCCCGTTCTACCCCCCAACGGCACCGGCGACCGCCTCTACCGCCGTTGGGGTTTGGGCTCCTCCCCGTTCGCTCGCCGCTACTAGGGGAATCCTCTCGCTTCCTCCGGGTACTGAGATGTTTCAGTTCCCCGGGTGCCCTCCCTGACAAGCAGGGTGCCGGGGTATCACCCCCGGCGGGTTGCCCCATTCGGGTACCCCCGGATCGCCGGCTGCCAGCGCCTCCCCGGGGCGTTTCGTCGCGTGGCCACGCCCTTCTTCGGCCCGCGGCGCCTAGGCATCCACCGTGCGCCCGTCTCTGCGGTCATGCCCCACCCTGGCCGAAGCCACGACGGGTCCGCACTTCGTGCCCACGTCTCCATGCCACGCAACACACCTACACACACCTGCTGCTGCCGCACGCGCTGCCCCACGCAGCCGCGGTTGCCCGCGACGCGCTGGCCGCCAGAGTCTCCTCCGGCGCGGTGCGCGCGGCCGGGGGGCGTCTCCCCCCAGGCCGCTCCCGCGGGGGTCGGCCCCCCGCGCGGCTGGTTGTCAAAGTGCGGCTCGATGCTGCGTCGGGCCAGTCCCCGGTTCCCGGTCATCCCGGAGACCGGTGGAGCCACGGGGGCTCGAACCCCGAACCTCCGCCGTGCAAGGGCGGCGCTCTCCCAGTTGAGCTACGGCCCCCTGTCACCGCCAGACGACGCATGCCCCACCCCGGATTCCCCCGGGGCCGGGTGGGCGCGCCTGGACTCGAACCAGGGGCCTCGGCCTTATCAGGGCCGCGCTCTGACCGCCTGAGCTACGCGCCCGCTCGCTGGCTCACGGCTCGCGCACGCGACGGATCCCTCATCCCCCCGGGTCGCCGAAGCGACCGGTGGCCGAGGGCCGGCAACCGGGCCGAAGACGGAGCGCGCGGGACCAACTCGGTCCCCGCCGGACGAGGTGTGACGCGGGACCGGCCGCCGCCGTTCCCTTATTGTGGGTGGGCGTTGCCGCCCGCCCTGGGGGGGGATTCCCCCCGTGGGGGCGTGTGCCCCCGAACCGGGATGCTTGCCACATCCGCACGGCGGCCCCGCCGCCCGCTCGACCCCCGCAAACGGGGGGAGCGAACCGGACCCGGTGCCCGCACGGACGCAACTCTCGCACGGGGTTGCCCCCGCGCCGCGCGTCCCGGCTTGACCTGGGATGTATCGAGCGGGTGACCCCGCTGGACAATCGTCCCTAGAAAGGAGGTGATCCAGCCGCAGCTTCCGCTACGGCTACCTTGTTACGACTTCGTCCCAATCACCCGCCCCACCCTCGACGGCTGCCTCCCGAAGGTTGGCCCACCGGCTTCAGGTGTTGCCGGCTTTCGTGACGTGACGGGCGGTGTGTACAAGGCCCGGGAACACATTCACCGCGGTACTGCTGACCCACGGTTACTAGCGACTCCGGCTTCACGGGGGCGGGTTGCAGCCCCCGATCCGAACTGAGACCGGGTTTGGGGGATTGGCTCCGCCTTGCGGCTTGGCGACCCGTTGTCCCGGCCATTGTAGCGTGCGTGTCGCCCCGGACGTAAGGGTCATGCTGACTTGACGTCATCCCCTCCTTCCTCCCCGCGAGGGGCTGTCCCGCCAGAGATGTGTTCAACTGGCGGCGGGGGTTGCGCTCGTTGCGGGACTTAACCCAACACCTCACGGCACGAGCTGACGACAGCCATGCAACACCTGTGCTCCACCCTCGAAGGCCACCCGGTTTCCCGGGGATGCAGGAGCATGTCAAGCCCGGGTAAGGTTCTGCGCGTTGCGTCGAATTAAACCGCACGCTCCGCCGCTTGTGCGGGCCCCCGTCAATTCCTTTGAGTTTTAGCCTTGCGGCCGTACTCCCCAGGCGGCAGACTTCCCGCGTTGGCTCCGGCACGGCGGGGGTCAAGGCCCGCCACGCCCAGTCTGCATCGTTTACTGCGTGGACTACCGGGGTATCTAATCCCGTTCGCTCCCCACGCCTTCGCGCCTCAGCGTCAGGGACGGCCCAGCCGGCCGCCTTCGCCACGGGTGTTCCCCCTGATCTCTACGCATTTCACCACTACACCAGGGATTCCACCGGCCCCTACCGCCCTCAAGTCCCGCCGTCCCCGACGACCCTCCCCGGTTGAGCCGGGGGCTTTCACGCCGGGCGCGCGGGACCGCCTGCGCGCGCTTTACGCCCAGTAACTCCGGACAACGCTCGGACCCTACGTATTACCGCGGCTGCTGGCACGTAGTTTGCCGGTCCTTCTTCCTCGGGTACCGTCTGTGTTCTTCCCCGAGAAAAGGGGTTTACACCCCGAAAGGCGTCCTCCCCCACGCGGCGTCGCTCCGTCAGGCTTGCGCCCATTGCGGAAGATTCCTTGCTGCTGCCTCCCGTAGGAGTGGGGGCCGTGTCTCAGTCCCCCTGCGGCTGGCCGTCCTCTCAGACCAGCTACGGATCACCGCCTTGGTGGGCCGTTACCCCGCCAACAAGCATAATCCGCCGCAGGCCCCTCCCAGGGTGGCTTTCGCCTTTCCTCACCGGTCCCACTGACCAGCGAGCGTACGCGGAATTACCCCTCGTTTCCGAGGGCTACCCCCCGCCCCGGGGCAGGTTGCCCACGTGTTCCTCGCCCGTCCGCCACGTGAGCCGACCGAAGCCGACCCCGTCCGACTTGCATGCATTAGGCGCGCCGCCAGCGTTGATCCTGAGCCAGGATCAAACTCTCCACCAAGATCCCACCGAAATGGGATTGAAGTGCTGCGTACTGCGTCACAACCACGTCAGACGAGGTCCCTAAGGACCCGCCCGCTCCGTCTTCGGCCCGGCCTCCGCTCACCCCTGCTGACAGGACAGACCTGAGCCGCCGCGCCAGCTTCTCTAAGGTGCTCGCATCCGTCCGGCTCTCGCCGGACAAGAGAACCGCCCCCTCTCGGGGGCGGAAACCAACTCGACCCGGATACTTCCGGATCTGGTGAGGGACGTCTTGATAAGACGACCTACGCCACGTTGGCCTCCTCGTGGATGCCAGCCAGTCGAATGACTGGCCATTTCTGCTGGGCTTTCGCTCAACAGCCTGCGGAGTCTAACGCACTCGGTAGACCGTGTCAACCAATTCCGCGAACCAATTTTTCAAGGTGGCGATTCTGCTCCTAACCCTGCCCGGTTCCGCGCAACGTCGTGTTTCGAGAGGGTGCAAATGAGCTCGTCATCACGTAGTGATCGACAACCTCTCCATCCTTAGTGACAACACGGGTAATCTCAGTATCGAATCCCTCCGCCGCCGATTCGACCACCATCTCCTGGCCGACCGGTAACTCGGGCGACTCGGTGTAGTACATCTTGTCGTCTTTCGGCACGACATTGGAAATCACTGGCTCGGAGACCGAGACATCCCAGCCAGGATCCGTGCCAAGGATTTGGGCTGTCACATTCTGGCTGTCGTACATCACCACGACCGCAATCCAGTTTTCAGTGTTATTGCGGAACTTCATGTCGAGAGACCAGTCATCTTCGACATTGACCATCGCGTCGAGGCCCTTCATGCCCCGAGGAGGCTGACCGTAACTCGTCAGCCAATAGGGGTGCTGCCAACGCTCTTCGATCGCCAGACCTGCCCAGAACGCGGCCTGGAAGATCGTGGTCGAAACCTGGCAGATACCACCGCCTACCACCGGCGCTGTCGTCACCTTCCCGGTGTCCCCGTCGGCGACGATTCCATAACCGGTGGCAAAACCACTCTCCTCGTCGATATCGCCAATGTGCTCAACGTAGGAGAAGACCTCGCCCGGAGCTACTAGCCATCCCGTTTCCAGATCGATGGCTCGCTCGACGTTCTGGCGCCGGGGCTCACTCGAATTGCCGTAATACGTGAACGAGTCACTCAGGAAGTCTGGAACCGATATTGAGTCCAGCTCATCGGCACGAACATCTGGATCGACATTGACGACCGTCAATTCGGCTGAATTGTCGCCATCGTTCAAGGAGTTGATGACGGTCTCAACCGAGGCGGACATGTCCGTCGCCCGGCCCCGCTTTTCCTTCTCGACGAGCGTCACGGTGCCATCGATCAGGCGGAACGAGGCATTTCGGACAGGGACATCGATTTCGGCGGCAATCGGAAAGAGCACCTCGGCGAGCGCATCAGGATCGAGCGATACCGCGAACGCCTGCTCTTCATCGTCAGGTTGCGGCTCGATCACCAGTGCCCGGGCGAGGTCTGCTCGCTCCAGTCGAGCCTCGGTGTCCTTCCAGGTAAGGTTGATTCCTTCGCCGATCAGTGCATCGGCCGCGGCCACGCCGGCCGTGGCTTCGGCATCAGTAATGGCTGGCTCGTCTCGATCGATCACTACCCGAACTGAGTGCTCGCCCGACGTGAGCGCGGCGACCGCGCGGTCGAGCGTCTCGGTCTGATTGACAACCGCCGAAAAGCTTCCCGGCACGATCGACAGCGATCCGTCCTCGCCGATCACGATGCCGGTATCGACCGCCTCACGGTCGACCTCGCTGGCGGCGTTGGCAATGATCTCGCCTAGTGCTTCCCTATCGACTGAGAGCGTCCCACCCGCGTCGAGTGAGACGATCTCCTTCAATGTCTCCGGGGACACTGTCCATGATTGCTCCGCCGACGCCAGGACAAGCGGCGCACTGACCGCCTGCTGCGCGGCGGGCATGCCACCAGTCAGACTCGATGCGGTGATGTCGGCCTGAACAACCGCGGTAGGAAGCTGAATCGTATCGGTCGAGAGCCGGGCCATATGAGCAACTAACGAGTGACGGCCCTCATCGACGACTAACGCCAGGCCGTCCGTGTCGGCGACGAGTTCTGGTCCGCCGGTAGCACCCATTTCCACAGTCGCGTTCTGCGGCTCCCGATCAATCTCAGAAGCGATCGTCTGAAGTTGGCGATCAAGAGCCTGCGAGTCAATCACGACGTGCGGCGAGAGTGACACACCTCGGAGTAAGCCTCGGGCCCAATCGCTCGAGCGCTCCCAGACTGACCCCTCTCTTCCATAAGACAAAGCTGCATCGACCGATGCGTCCTGATTGAGCGTCGCGCCGGCCTCTGCTGGAGTCATGGTGAACACGGTACCTTCGGCGACGACGCTCAACGGAACACCGGAATATTCGTCGTACCGGGCCTGGATCGCGGCTGATGCTTCTTCGCGGGACATTCCGCCGACGGCGACATCGCCGACCTTTACACCTTCAAAGACACGGCCGCTGTGGGAGTACGCATACAACGACAGCCCGATGATTCCAGCGACGAGCAGGGCCGCGACGACCAGGGCGGCAATGGTCGCCAATCTGGCGATTCGGCCCAACATTGCCCGGCGTGCAAGCACGTCGTATGGCCCCGGCGGCACTGCAGGTAATCCAAGTGCCGCGATCCGCCGGGGTGTCGAAATCATGATTCCTCCAGAAGGGACATTCGGATACTTCAACTATACAAGACGGAAAATGGCGAAACCAACACCCGACCACTAAGAACGTGTCAAGTTGGAACACTTGAGGAGTCCTGACGTTCCGGTTTGTGTACGTACATCACGCCAATCCGGTTCTTGCCATCACCGCTTGCGTCGCGAGCTGGATCTCCTGATAGGCTTGCCTGAGTTACCCAGTCGGGCAAACCCGACGACGACTGGACGCCAATTGCCACGAGGAGGAATTCTGTGGGAGATCAGGCGCATCGACAGGTCATCTCGACACCGGACGCACCGGCCGCGATCGGTCCGTACTCGCAGGCCATCAAGGCCGGCAACCTGCTCTTTACTGCGGGCCAGATTCCTCTCGATCCGGCGACCATGAAACTCGTCGACGGTGATGTGACGGTTCAGGCCGAACGGGTCATGAAGAACCTGGAGGCGGTCCTCACGGCAGCCGGTTCCGGGTTCGCTCACGTCGTGAAAACGACCTGCTTCCTCGCCGACCTGAACGACTTTCCCGCCTTCAACGCGGTATACGGGCAGTACTTTGGCGAGGACGCCCCCGCCCGTTCGACCGTCCAGGTCGCCAAGCTCCCCGTCGGCTCGCTCGTCGAGGTGGAATGCGTCGCGCTCATCCCGTAAGGGACCTCCTTTAGTTGAATGCCAGAATGACTTGTGCGCTCGTTGCGGAATTGATCGCCTGCGACCGCCGCTGATATACTCTCGTGAACCTCGGGCGTATAGCTCAGTTGGTTAGAGCGCACGGTTCACATCCGTGAGGTCACAGGTTCGAGTCCTGTTACGCCCACCATAATTTCAATCGTGAAGAACGGGCTGGCGAATACTGCCAGCCCGTTCCGCGCTTTATTGGGCAGATAGTGGCTGAAATGGTCCCCGTGGTTTCAGAGGATCGACCGCAATCGAGGTCTTACCTGGCCCCAATCGTGAGTGCGTGCACGCAAGCGAATAGCATGCCTTGACCGGCTTCCGATCCACACGGACAATACGCATGCGTTTCGCGGCTTGGGGCCGCAACTTGTGCTGGCAACGGCGTTCGATGGGTGGCTTCCCACCGAACGACCCGGAGTAGCTTTCGGTGGAGTCCTGGGCTCCATCAAGGCGGGAACGGCCACCGCCGGCGAAAGGCGGATTGGCAATTGGGTTCGAGGAGGTAGGGTATGCGGCGTGAGCAGACGCTAGCCGATCGCATCACCGGGTCAGCCGTATGGCGCTCGGTCGTGCGGCACGGCTATCCGGATACCCAGCGCAACCAGGCGCTGATCATCGCCAGCAACGTCTTCCTCCATATTCATCCCGTCAAGATCAAGCGATACGCCACCAAGGTGACCTACACCTTCTGCCTCGGTGGCCTGTCGTTCTTCATGTTCCTCGTTCTGACGATGACCGGCGTGCTGCTGATGTTCTACTACGTCCCGTCTACCGACCTGGCGTACCAGAACATGAAGGACATCGAGTCGAGCGTTACCTTCGGACAGTTGATGCGAAACATGCACCGTTGGTCAGCCCAAGGCATGGTCATCGCCGTCTTCCTTCATATGGGACGCGTGTTTTACACCGGGTCGTATAAGCCACCCCGAGAATTCAACTGGGTGATCGGCGTGCTGCTGCTCGTCACAACGTTCTTGCTTTCCTTCACTGGCTACCTGCTTCCGTGGGACCAGTTGGCCTTCTGGGCGATCACGGTCGGCACGAATATTGGTGCTGCCTCGCCGTTTGTAGGCGATCGGGTCGAATTCCTGCTGGTCGGCGACAATGAGATCGGCCAGAACACCCTTGTCCGGTGGTACACCCTCCACGTGATTTTCCTGCCGCTCATTGCCGCGTTCTTGATGGCCGTCCACTTCTGGCGCATCCGCAAGGACGGAGGTATCTCCGGCCCTCTGTAGGCTGGTTCGCGTAGCTCAGAATCTCGCGCGGTTTTCATCCACCGGCAGTGTGGAGCCAGCGACACTCGGCTAGGCCGGGCCAGGCTAGGGTAAGGTAGGACTGATGGCAGAGATTGCGCAGCACCCGGGGCAGAGCGCCGCCCCCATCGATGAGGCGAAAAGGCAACGGTTGCTGGAGTTGGTTCGGGGACGGGCGCTGGCGCGGCCGACCGACCTCTCCGAAGACGAGGTCATGGTCTGGCCATCCCTGGTAGTTGTTGAAGCTGTCTCTGCGACGATCTTCCTGCTCCTCCTGATGGGTCTGTCGGTTCTGTTCAACGCACCGCTCACGGCCCGAGCGAACCCCAACCAGACTCCGAACCCGTCCAAGGCGCCCTGGTACTTCCTTAACCTCCAGGAACTGCTTCTTCACATGGACGCGGGTTTGGCCGGAGTGATCATTCCCACCGTAGCCCTGGGCGGAATCGCGGCGATTCCCTACTTTGACCGGAGCCCGCTCGGCGTCGGCATCCTCGGGACTTCGACCAAAGGCCGCAAGATCATCGCCTTCTCGACGGTGTACACCACGGTTGTGTTGATCGGGATGGTCCTGGCAGATTCCTTCATCGACGACGAGGGAACAGTCTTCGGTATCGGGTCGTGGATGGTGCGGGAGTTCGACGCTCCGGAGTTCATCACGGCCCAGGTCCTTCCGTCGATCATTATTCTTGGAGCAATCGCCGTCCTGGTGGGGATGACCCAACAGATCTTCCGTCCAACCCGGCGCGAAATGATCATCGCCCTCTTCACCGGGTTTGTCGTCACCTACGTCATCCTTACCATAGTCGGCACATCGTTCCGCGGTGAAGGTCAGGAACTGACCTGGGTCTGGGATCTGCCGCTGGAACATCACTAGCGGATCGAGTTCGCTGGCCAGCGGACCAATGACGACTAGCAGGGGCTAGCGAAGGACACAGGCGATGGTTCCTCTCGTTCGAACAGTTTTTGGACTTGTGCTCGGTGGTATCGTCGCTCGGTTGGCGACGGTCCTCGGCCGATTCCATACGAATCACTCGAGTGCGCGCTCGGCCGTGACCCGGCGTGGCTTCATTCGCAACGCCGCCCTTGGCTCGGTGACGGCGGTCCTGGCTGGAAGCGCTGTTGCGTTTTACCAGTTGTTCACGCCGAATAAAACCGGCGCGTTTGGCGGTAACATCAATGTTTCTGCTTCGCAGGTTCCGGCCGTTGGCGCCGCCCCAGTGAAGAATCCGCAGGGCAAGTTTTGGCTCGTGCACAACGAGGACGGCGTGCTCGCCCTCTATTGGAAGTGCGTTCATCTCGGCTGCACCGTTCCTTGGAACGCGGGTAGATCAGAGTTCATCTGCCCGTGCCACGGTAGCGTCTATGACCCGAACGGGGTCCGGATCGCCGGACCGGCGCCACGTCCGCTCGACTTCATGGGCGTGACCGTCGATCCGAGTGGCAACCTTACCGTCAACACCGGCGATATCCGCAGCCGGGGCAGCTACAGCCCGGACCAGGCAACGCCATACACTAGCGTAGCGTCGGATCGCTGGGGATCCGGTGACCCGAGAGACCGGCAACGGGAGTAGGAGAGGGCGTTCGTGGGGGCCGTACAAAAGCTCGCAACAGTGGTCATTGTCGGCCTGACCGCGCTGGCCGTCCTGCTCGTGCTCTCGCTGGCCGACGAGCCGAACCGGCGCAAGGCCGAGGCCGAGGAACAAGAGCATGTCGCCATTGAGCGCGGCATCGACACCTACGTCACCTACTGTCTGGCCTGTCACGGTCCGGCCGGCGAGGGTTCCGAAGGCGGCGAAGGCTGGATCGGGAAACCGATCGGCGGCAATACCTCCGCGACCCTTTTGAACCAGTCGACCGATCCGGTAATTCGCGAGGAGCGAGAGAACTTTATCCGCCTGCGCATCCACGGCGGCCAGCCGATCGGCTGCACCCAGCAGGGAACGACGTGCATCATGCCGTCCTGGGGTGAGGATTACGGCGGCGAGCTCAATGACGAGCAAATCGAAGAGCTCGTCCTGATGATCCAGAACGTCGACTGGGATCTCGTGTACAACGACGCTATCGAAGCCAATGACGGCGCTTACCCTGAGCCGCCCGCCCCCGCGGCGGCCGAGGAGAGCGCGGCCGAAGGGACCCAAACGGGTGAGGAAGGCAACGGCGGTGCCGCGGCACAGACCGTAGAGCTTTCCGCCCCGGGCATCGCCTGGAGCACCAACGAGATCAGTATCGCCCAGGGCGGCACGATCAAACTGATCAACGACGGGAGCGGCGGCCCGCACAACTTTGCCATCGAGGGCTACAACGACGACGCCCCGGTCGATATGCCCCCCGGCAGCGAGACCGACTGGACCGTCCCAGCGGATCTGGCCCCCGGCACCTACACCTTCTACTGTGCCATCCCCGGCCACCGCGCCTTGATGGAGGGCACGATCACGGTCACCGCCCCTGAAGCAGGCGGAGCCTCGGGCGAGGAGGCGGCATCACCCGCTGCGGATGAAGCGACTCCCGAAGCAGAGGCCGCAACTCCGGCCGCGGTCGACGCGACTCCGGATGCAGGCGCAGCCACGCCGGTTGCGGGCGAGGCGACGCCAGCCGCAGGCGCCGCGACCGCGATTTCGCTCGAGACAGTCGACCTCGCCTTTAGCGAGACCGAATTGACGATTCCGGCGAATACCGACGTGACGCTCACCTTGACGAATCAAGGCAAAGCAGTCCACGACTTCAAGATCGACGATCCTGAGGTCTACTCTGGCCCAGTCGAGGTCAGGTCAGACTGTGGAAGTCAACTTGAATCTCCCGCCGGGTACCTACGAATACTACTGCTCGCAGCCCGGCCATCGAGACGCCGGCATGGTTGGCACACTCACGGTTCAGTAGCGTCACTGGCTCGAGCTGGGGCTGAAGGAGGCATTCAGTGATCATCGAGAATATGGCCGATTTCGGGGTGTTGGCGGATACCGTCGAAGTCGTCATCGCCGTGATCTTCATGATTCTCGGCATCTGGTTAACCCACCGGGTGCAGGTCTGGGCCGACAAGGCAGGCGAGCAGCCGGCGGCGGCGAACACCGGGTCGGGCGGCGGGTTTGAGCGCCGTGAATCCCGCACCTTCCGCGAGTAAGTTCGCCTACTTGCGAAACTCCGAGTTCCCATCGGCGACCCGGCGCAAGACTAGCGCCGGGTCCCTGTGTTTTTGGAGCAATGCTGCTGCCCGAGCGAGCGCCAAGATCGACTGAGAGGCAATCACGCCAATGCGCAAAGAGGAATCACGCGGGAAGACGTACCTCTGGTGCGACAACTGCCGCCGGTCATTCGGACATGACGACCTGGTTGGGGAAGATACCTGCCCCGTGTGCCATGGCCCTGTGCGGGAGATGGGCAAGATGTCCGCGATCGTGCGCGGACTGATGTCGAACGAGCTCGTGTCGTCCGACATCCGCACGAAGCACCGCCAATTGGTCCGCTTGATATGGACGCGAAACGGCATGGGTGAGCGCTACTATCGAGTTCTCTCGCCGGGCATCCCCTATAACAAGTTCGAGGCACGGGTTACAGAACTTCTCTGCCGCGGAGCCGAGGACGGCTGGGTCCGGTTTGTCTTCCCGCCGTCGCCGACCGCGGACGAGTCGGCCTACCGAGTTGAGTTCTCCGACGATGAGCGCTTTGTCCAGGAACTCGAAGCACTGTTCCATCCCTCAGGGAAGTAAAGCCAGTGGCTGCGGTTAATCCTCCCATTGGCCGCGCGACCGAGCGCTTTCCTGTGATTCAAGCTGGAGTTCCGATGCCATGACGTCAATGAGCACCGATCACCTCGCGGCGGAGTATCTCTCTGCTGTCGCGTCGGCCGCACCGGTACCAGGAGGTGGCAGCGTCGCCGCGACGGTTGGGGCTTTGGCCGCCGCGCTGGCCGAGATGGTCTGCCAGTTCAGCATTGGTCGCCACGAGGATCCCGCCGTCAATGCCGAGATCGACGCGGTACTGGCCCGCCTGTCGGCCGCACGTACCAAACTCGAAGCCCTGGCTCATGACGATGAACTTGCCTACGGCAGCTACCGCATTGCAGTCGACTTACCGAGGTCGACGGCGGCTGAGAAGAACACCCGGCGTCAGGCTCTCCAAAGTGCCCTTCTCGGCGCCGCGGAAATCCCGCTGGCGACCGCGGACGCCTGTGCCGCCCTTCTACCGGACATCGCCTTCATCACGACGTATGGCAATCCTCACGTCCGCTCTGATGCCGAGATCGCCGCAATCCTGGCTAGCGCGGCTGTTCGGTCTTCCGCAGTCAACGTCCGCGTCAACACGAGCATGCTGAAGGACCGAGATCTCGCCGCGACACTCGACGCTCGCCTTGAAGCGATAGAGGCCAAGTCCCGGGCGGCAACATCGAACGGGACCGATCGACCGTAGCCCTGCGGCGACTAGGCCGCCTGGCGACTCCGATACTGAAGCGCCTCGGCGACGTGGCCCGGCTGGATCGTGGATTCGCCGCTGAGGTCGGAGATGGTGCGGGCCAGCTTGAGCACCCGGTGATAGGCTCGCGCGGACAGGTGAAGTTGCTGGACGGCCGCCTTCATCAGTGCCTCACCGGCAGCATCCAGTTCGGCATAGAGACGCAATTCGCGCGGCCCCATGTCGGCATTGGTCAGCAGTGTCGTGCCGGAGAATCGTTCGGCCTGGATCGCCCGTGCTGCTTCAACCCTGCTTCGCACCGCAGTGGACGCTTCGCCTGGCCTGCGATCGGATAGTCGCTCGTAGTCGATCCGTGGCACTTCGAGGTGAATATCGATCCGATCCAGCAGCGGCCCGCTGATCCGCTTCTGATAGCGGGTGATCGCCCCGGCATTGCACCGGCACTCCTTCACCGGGTCGCCGGCGAACCCACAAGGACAGGGGTTCATCGCGGCAACCAACGTGAAGTTAGCCGGGAACGTGACGGTCCCTGCTGCCCTGGCCAGGCTGACCGTGCGATCCTCCAACGGCTGGCGCAACACCTCGAGCGTCGATGTCCCGAACTCGGGCAACTCATCCAGAAACAGCACGCCCCTGTGCGCCAGACTGATCTCGCCCGGGCGGGGCCAGGAGCCACCGCCAACCAGGCCATGCAATGATGTCGAGTGGTGCGGTGCCCGGAACGGGCGATCGCGCAGGAGCGGGGTTTCCGCCGGCAGGAGTCCGCGGACACTGTAGATCTTTCGGTGACGTCGAGCGCCTCCGCCAAAGTCATCGGCGGCAGGATCGACGGCAGCGAGCGGGCCAGCAACGTCTTGCCCGAGCCGGGCGGTCCAGACATTAGCAGGTTGTGGCCCCCGGCGGCGGCGACCTCCAAACCGCGCTTGACGTGCTCCTGGCCCTTGATCTCTGAAAAGTCCGTGCCGTCGTACGTCAATTCATCCTGAAGAGGATCGCCCCCAAGATACGGACTGAGCGGGACCTCACCCGTCAGGTGGTTGACGAGATCTGCCAAGGTGCGGACCGAATAGACATCGACGCCTTCGACCAGAGCGGCTTCGGCGGCATCCGCATGAGGGACAAAGATCCGTTTCAGCCCGCGATTGGCGGCAAGTGCCACCATCGAGAGGATACCGGGCGTATGGCGGAGTACGCCTTCTAGCGAGAGTTCGCCGACGACGAGGGCATCATCCAACTGGGCTGGAATTTGATGGGAGCCGATCAAGATCCCGATGGCGATCGGTAGGTCGTAGGTCGGACCGGCCTTCTTGAGATTGGCGGGCGCAAGATTGACTGTGATCTTGCCGTGCGGAAACTTTCCTCCCGAGTTACGGATAGCAGAGCGCACTCGCTCCTTGCTCTCCTGCACGGCCGCATCGGGCAATCCCACGACCACCATGCCGGGATAGCCACCGCCTACATCGACCTCGACTTCGACCAGCACGCCGTCAAGGCCAACGACGGCGCAGCTGAACACTTTCGCCAACACAAGCTTCCCTCCCCTGTCCGCATATTCCGGACGAGGAACGGTCTGTCAGACAGATTGCTGCGCCCTCGGCGCGAGCGAACTGAAACCGAACGAACAGTGGCGACTCTAGCATGGAGATGTACAGAGCGCACGACGCCGGGCGACAGATTTTTTCCGTGAGAAGGCTGTGCCTAGGGCGGACTAAGAACCGCGCTTCGAGTCCTGATTAGCCGGTGTCTGAGCGAGCGTTGCTTCCCAGTCCAGGTATCGCCGCCGCAGGCTACTCGCAAACATCAGGTGAAGGATCAGGATGATCAACCACGGGAGCAGCGGCCAGTAGAACCAGCGTCGATCTGAGTAGATGAGGTCGATCGCAATCAGCCCGAGCGCCGCGACGATGTAGGCCATCAAGTGCGCCCCTGCCAGGCCGCCAACGAAGAAACCCGCGTGCGCCGCGATGACGATTCCCCATCCACCCACGACCCACAGAAACCACCAGTTTCCTGGCGTCGTCAGGGCATTGATGGTGAGCAGGACCAGATTCGTCAATGCGTAGATTCCGTAGTGCACCAGGAGGAGCCGGAAGGCAACGACTCGCTCAGGCAGCTTCTCAGTTGGTTTGAGCTGTTCGGCCACGCGGTTACTCCCTATCCTTCGCGCGGCCAGGTGTTGCCGCCCCTTCAGATTGGATTCTGCTCATCCGCAAACACGACAGGCTGCATCAGATTCGAGTCTGACACCGCGGTTTGCCAGCCGGTTGTCCCAACTGTAGCGAAAGTGTCGCGGGCGCAACTTCCGGCACGCGGCAGCCCTGCGCTCAATGTACGATGCAGCCGGACCGCCACCTGTCGAATCGGTGTTCAGCTCGCAATTGCGTGGACAATTCCCATCCCGATGACCAAAGGAGCCCGATATGACCCGATCACCACTCGTACGAGGCCGACGATTGGTGAGTTCGACGCTCCTCATCCTCTTGTTGATCTCGATCCCGCTCGGCACGATTCGGTTCTCGTCCGCACAGGATGCGTCGCCGGCGGCCACACCCGCCGTTACTCTTCCCTGGTGGCAAGACGCGGTCTGCTACGAGATCTTCGTCCGTTCCTTCTCCGATAGCAACGGCGACGGGATCGGCGATCTTCGGGGCGTGATCGACCAGCTTGACTACCTCAACGACGGCGATCCGCAATCACACCTGGACCTGGGCGTCAACTGCATCTGGCTGATGCCCGTGACAGAGTCTCCGTCGTATCACGGGTATGACACCGTCGACTATTTATCCGTGGAGCAGGACTATGGTTCGAATGAGGACTTCAAGGCGTTGACCGCCGAGGCCAGTCAGCGCGGGATTCACGTCCTGGTTGACCTCGTTCTCAACCACGTTTCCGTCGACCATCCCTGGTTCCAGGCCGCTCTGACTGACCCGGCTTCGCCATATCGAGACTACTTCGTGTTCTCAGCCACGGATCCCGGCTATCAGGGATCGTTCGGACAGCAAGTCTGGTCTCCGACGCCAGCGGGGGACGCCTATTACTACGCTACCTTCGGCGAGGGGTTGCCCGACCTCAATTACCGCAACCCCGACGTGACGGCGAACGCAAAGGATGTCGCCCGCTACTGGATCGAAGAGATGGGTGTCTCCGGGTTCCGCCTCGATGCGATCAAGCATTTGATCGAGAACGGCACCGAGCAGGAAAGTACCGAGGAGACCCACTCCTGGCTACGCGACTATGGCACGTATCTCTCCTCAATCAGCCCCGACATCTACGCGGTGGGCGAAATCTTCGGAGCCAGCGCGTTCTTCCTCTCCAGCTACTTTCCCGATCAACTGACCGCGTATTTCCAATTCGAGATCTCAGCGCAGATTCTCCAGGCGGTTCAGGTACATGCGGCAGGCAGTCTCACCTTTTCAATCGAAGATGCCCTCGACCGGCTCCCCGACCAGCGCTTTGCCCCGTTTCTGACCAACCACGATCAGGTCCGGACGATGTCTCTGCTGGGGGGAGACACCGAACAGGCCAAGCTGGCCGCGACCACGCTATTCACGCTTCCGGGGCTTCCCTTCGTCTACTACGGCGAAGAGATCGGCATGACCGGCAACAAGCCTGATCCACAGTTGCGCACCCCGATGCAGTGGACGGCCGACCCTTCAGGCTTCACCACCGGTACGCCGTGGGAGCCACTTCAGGACGATCTCGAAACCATCAACGTTGCCGACCAGACGGGCAATCCTGACTCACTGTTGAGTCATTACCGGACGATGATCGACCTTCACCTCAGCCAGCCCGCTCTCGCCCACGGTACGACCATCATCCTCGACTCCCCCTCGCCCGTCGCAGGGTTCATCCGCCAATCAGGAGACCAGACTCTCCTCATCGTCATCAACTTCGACGATGAGGCGGTGCCGGCGCCTGAGCTTTCCGGAATTGTTGAAGGGCTGGTGCCCGGGGACTATGACTTGGTGCCGTTGCTCGGTTCAGCGGTCACCGCTCCTTTGACAGTTGGTGCGAAGAACGAGATCGAGGACTACACCGGCATCTCCGAGTTAGCGCCGGTTTCGGGATACATTTTCGAGTTGACGGCGTCTTCGTAACCCGTTGTGCTGGTGAGACAGTGGCGGTCATTGGCTAACTGACGGATACTTTCCGAGAGATGCTGTTGTCGACAGCCAGGACAGTCGCCGGCTTTTTGCCGGCGCGACAAGTGAACAAGGTACGGCCCCTTTGAGCACGATTGCCCCCACGTTTCAAACAGTTCACGCCGGTCGCTCGTTCGAGACCACTGAGGATCTCGAAAAAGCCCTCAGAGCAGAACGATACATTTCCGAGCGAGGACTGGCGACGACGCTGTACCTCACACTCAGACTCCGCAAGCCGCTCCTGCTCGAAGGGGAAGCTGGGGTCGGCAAGACCGAGATCGCCAAAGTATTGGCGAACATCCTCGATGCGCCGCTCATCCGCCTTCAGTGCTACGAAGGTCTCGATGCCAGCTCGGCCATCTACGAGTGGGATTACCCCCGGCAGATGCTTTACCTGCGCACGATCGAAGCGACGGGTGGAGAGGATGCCGATATCGCCCGCCGCAATCTTTTCAGCGACGAATTCCTACTCAAGCGCCCCCTGCTGCAGGCGATCGACGCCGCCCACGAACGCTCACCGGTCCTGCTCATTGACGAGGTCGACCGGGCCGATCAGGAGCTCGAAGCGTTCTTGCTTGAGCTGCTTTCCGATTTTCAGGTCACGGTGCCCGAGCTTGGTACGATCCGGGCCGAGCACGTTCCGATCGTCATCCTGACGTCAAACCGGACGCGGGAGATTCACGACGCCCTGAAGCGCCGCTGTCTCTACTACTGGATCGATTTCCCCACGTTCGAGAAAGAGTTTCGGATCATGGCGGCGAAGGTGCCTGAGGCGCCGGAGCAACTTGCCCGCCAAATCTGCGCGTTCACCCAGGGTTTGCGCGAGGTCGACTTGTTCAAGTCGCCTGGAATGGCTGAGACGCTCGACTGGGCCCAGGCCCTCCTGGCGTTGGGTACGGTCCAGCTCAGCGAGGATATCGTCGATGACACCCTGGGGGTGATCCTCAAGTATCAGGAAGACGTCGACAAGATCCGTGGCGAACTAGCCAATCAACTCCTTTCGCGAGCAGTCCGTGTCACAGCCAGCTAACCCAGAGGCATTTGCCCCGAAGCCCGGGGTCACTCCGCTCAATTTGCGCACCCAGGATGGCCTCAACCGTCCAGTTCGCCCGCGCTCAGAGGATGTGCTCGAATCGACAATTCTGGCCAACCTGCTGACACTGGGACGGAGCCTGCGCGATGCAGGGCTGCCGCTCGGCAGCGGCCAGATCATGAGCCTGATCGAGGCGGTCGGGGCGGTCGATCCTCGCCGTCGGCAAGACCTCTATTGGGCAGCCCGGTCGACGATCGTTACCCGACCTGAGCACATTCCGGTCTTCGATGCAGAGTTCGGCAGGTTCTGGCGAAAACTGCTCGACCAGGTCGACGAGCGCACTGACGCCTACCTGATGACGGGCGAGACCGACACCGCCGATCTCCCGACTGCACCCCGGCCGAATAAGAAGCAGGAGAAAGCAACCTCCTCTGGCGAGCCAGAGAAGGAGCGAACGATCCTCGCGATTGAAGGGACAGATGAGGCGGAGGAGAACGGCGAGGCCGAAGAGATGGAGGCTCCCCCCGAGGATGTCCTCATCTTCAGCGCCCGCGAAGCCCTTCGCAAGAAAGACTTTTCGCAGTTCACGCCGGAGGAGATCGCCGAGGCCCGCCGGATCATTCGACCAGATGTCGTGGCGGCTGGCAACACGCAAGACCCGACGACTGGTCAAAGCGAATCTCGGCGATGTGATCGATCAGCGGTCGACGTTGCGCCGCAGCCTCCGCTACGGAGGAGTACCGATCGACCTTCGCCATCGGCGCAAGAAGGAGCGGATGCGTCCGCTCGTCCTGATCTGCGACATCTCTGGATCGATGGATCGCTACTCCCGGTTGCTTCTACGCTTCGTTCACGCGATCGAGCAGGGCCTGGATTCGGTCGAGGTCTTCGTCTTCGGGACTCGCCTGACCCGGATCACGCGTTCGCTCCGTAAACGTGACGTCGATGACGCCATCGCCGAAGTGGTCAAGGCGGTTGACGACTGGTCCGGCGGCACTCGCATCGGGGAGGCGATCAAGACATTCAACTATGATTGGAGCCGGCGGGTGCTCCGCTCGGGCGCGACCGTCGTCATGATCAGTGACGGCTGGGACCGTGGCGATCCCAAATTGTTGGCTGCCGAGATGGCTCGCCTGCAGCGCTCCTGTCGTCGCTTGATCTGGCTGAACCCGCTCCTGGGCGCGCCGGGCTATCAGCCGCTGACCCAGGGCATCCGCGCGGCGCTGCCGTACGTTGACGACTTTCTCCCCGTCCATAATCTCAAGAGCCTGGAAGCCCTGTCTCAGCTCTTGAGCGACATGGCGGACAACCCACCAGTTCGTTCGCTTAAGCCGTTGCCGATTCCTGCATAGAGGTACTCCATGAAAGAGTTGTTTCCCCAAATCGACGCCTGGCGAGCCGCTGGGAACAAGGTTGCCTTAGCGACCGTGGTCAAGGTCGAAGGTTCGGCGCCGCGGCCGGTCGGCGCGACACTCGCCGTGTCGAATGGCGGCGACCTGGCAGGTTCTGTCAGCGGCGGCTGCGTCGAGTCCGCTGTCTTCGACGAAGCCCAGGAGGTCATTCGCACGGGCGAGCCGAAACTCCTGCGCTATGGCATCACCGACGAAATGGCCTGGGACGTCGGTCTTGCCTGCGGCGGCACGATCGAGGTCTTTGTCGAGCCGGTCGAAGAGTAGCGTGAGCCAAACAACGGGCCACCTCTACACAACGCTCCGAGCCGCAATCGACAACCTCACTCCCGTGGCTCTGGCGACGATCGTCAGCGGACCGGGTGTGGGCGCGAAGCTGCTGGTTCTCCCCGATCGCATCGAGGGCGGATTTCCGCAGCCCGGCCTCGACGATGTGGTCGCCACCGAAGCCAAAGCACTCCTGGAACAGGAGCGCTCCGAAACGAAATCAATCCCACTTGTCGGCACGGACGACGAGGTCGAGGTCTTTATCGAGACGTTTCCACCTCCGCCGCTCCTCGTAATCTTCGGCGCGGTCCACGTCGCCCAATCGTTGTGCCGGTTTGCCAAACAGCTCGGCTTTCGAGTCTTCGTCACGGATGCGCGGGCGACGCTCGCGACTGAGGAGCGATTTCCGGAGGCCGATCGCATCATTCGAGCCTGGCCGGACGACGCGATCGCGGAGCTCGAAATCACACGGAACACTTACGTCGCGATCCTGACTCACGATCCCAAGTTCGATGAGCCTGCCCTGATCGGTGCCCTGGCGACCGAAGCGCGCTACATCGGCGCGGTTGGCAGCCGCCGCACCAACAGGGACCGGCGCCAGCGCCTAACCGATGCGGGCGTCTCCGCCGATAGCATCTCGCGCGTACGTGGCCCGATCGGTCTCAACATCGGGGCCGATACCCCGGACGAGATGGCTGTCTCGATTCTGGCTGAGATCATCGCGGTGCGGCATGGTCGAGCCGGTGGACAGTTGACCGAAGCCAGCGGCCCGATCCGAGGCACGATCACGGCGTGAACGAGACGACGATGTCCGAGCCGCGCGACCGGGCGGCCGGTGGTCCGCCTGTGGCCGGAATCGTATTGGCCGCCGGAAAATCGAGCCGCCTTGGCAGGCCCAAACAGTTACTTCAACTCGACGGCCAGCCGATCCTCGACATCGTTCTGGCCAATGCGGGCCGGTCTTTGCTCGCGCAATGTGATTCTTGTGCTTGGCAGTGATGCCGACCGAATCGCGATCCGCGATTAGCGAACACGGCCAGCAACTCATCATCAATCCTGACTTCGCTGAGGGGCAAAGCACATCGCTGCACAAGGGTATAGCTGCGATTGGCGAGGCTGCCGCCGGCGCGATCGTCCTGCTCGGGGATCAGCCCCAGGTTACGCCGCAGATCATCGACCGTCTCGTTACGGCGTTCCATGCGTCGGGTTCAGATATTGTTCAGCCGGTGTATAGCGGGACGCCCGGAAATCCAGTCATCTTCCGTCGCACTGTCTTTCCCGAACTTCTGAAAATCACCGGCGATCGCGGCGCCCGCGACGTCATCCAGCAGAAACGGGACGCGGTGCTCCGCGTCCCGTTCCCGAACAATCGGTCCCACTTGATGTCGATACGGACGAGGACTACGCTCGGCTTCAGGCCGCCTGGGCAGACCGCTAGAAAAGCCCTTCGCCGTCCATCTTGTCCAGAACTCGATCGAATGCGTGCACCGTGTTCTCCAGGTCAGCATCACTATGGGCAATGCTGAGGATGCCACCTGAGGAGAAGAGATCAACTCCCTCAATCAACATTCCCTGGACGAGTGTTCCGGTCAAAGGTCCGGCCGCTGACGCCTTCAGTTCTTCCGCTGCCATCCCCGTTGGGTATCGAACGTCGCCCTTGCTCACGTCGGAGGACGCTGTACCCAGGGCAATGTGGAAGACCGAACTCTCACCCCAAACGATGCCTGGAACGTCTCGGCGGGCGAGAACGCCATTCAATCCGGTGCGAAGCCGGGAGGCCGACTCATCGCAACGAGACTGAACGGTCGGATCAGCGCAGCGAGTAAGGCACGTGTATCCCGCGGCAGCTGCGACCGGGTTCGAGTTGTACGTTCCCTGGTGTCGGACCTTTTTGGTTGTGTTCCAACCTGGTTCATCCGAAAATTCCAAGTGCTTCATCAACTCGTCTCGACCAGCGACTGCGCCGCCGGGCATGCCGCCCGCCACGATCTTGGCCAGGGTCGTCAAGTCTGGATCGATACCGAGGCGCTCCTGCGCGCCGCCAGGTGCCCACCGGAACCCAGTGATGACTTCATCAAAAATCAGCGGTGCGCTGTACTTCGTGGCGAGTTCACGTAGCCCTTTGAGGAAACCGTCTGGAAGTGGAATCATCGCCCACGAGCCACCACTCGGTTCCACGATGATGCCCGCGACATCTCCCTGGCTGAGCCGTTCCTCGACATAGGACAGGTCCGCTGGGACGACAGAGACCGTATCGAGTGTCTCACGCGGGATACCCGGCATCGGGGCGCCCTCGAACGGTGGGCGCTCGCCCTTGAGCAGATAGTCGTTCCAACCGTGGAAATGACCTTCGAACTTGATGATGGTCGTCTTGCCGGTGTAGGCGCGAGCGACCCGGATCGCGAGCAGCGTCGCCTCGGTGCCGGACAGTGTGAATTTGACCTTGTCGGCTGCCGGCAGCATACGGACGATCTGTTCCGCCCAGGCAACCTCGCCTTCATGGCCCGCGCCAAAGTGGGTGCCGTTCGGCAGCGCTTCCTGGACAGCTCTGAGGATTTCCGGGTCGTTGTGCCCGAGGATGAGCGAGCCGTGCCCCATCGAGTAGTCGATCAATTCGTGGCCGTCAACCGACCACTTGTGCGCACCCTGAGCCCGCTGAACGTAGACAGGAAAAGGCTTCAGATAGCGGCCGTCGTGGGTAATGCCGCTCGGTATGACTTGCCGTGAACGATCGTACATGGCGCGCGACGCTGCGAACCGTTCCTCGAATTCAGTTCGGATACCGGTGGTTGCGGGTGCCTGCGCCATGCTTGTGCGTCCTCTCCTCCTGTCTGACGTGTTATCGATCGAAGGTGACTATAGGTCGCGAACAGGAGCCTGTAAAGGAATGGCTAGGCTCTGACAAAAAGACACATCTGTTCTATACGTTCACTGGGCAGTAAGATGGCCATGTGGACGACAGCGACTTGGACTCGGCCAGTAACATGACGCCCGCCATCTTCCTACTGGACGACAGCAGTCTCCAGGCCTTGGACGTTGCCGTCGACGGCGGGTTCAAAGGCAGCGGCGATGGACTGCTGACCTATGGCGTAACCGTGCGCCAGCGCCAGTCGATCGACATCGGCCAGCTCGTTTGGGTCCCGCTACGCAAAAAGCTGGCGCTGGGGATCGTGATCGCCGAGCGGACGGACCCGACTCCGTATGCGCTCAGGCCCATTCACTCCCCTGTCGAACCGACGTTCCGCCTGGACCCGGACCGGCTGATGACCGGCGCCTGGTTGGCCCGGGAGACGAGCTGCAGCCTGTTCGCGGCTCTTTCTCCGTTCCTGCCGCCGGGAGTCTCTCATCGCGCGGTCGAGCATCTCCGGCTGGCCGATGGGATCGATCCTGACGGGGTTGATGCAACGCCCGCGCAACGGAGGCTCCTGCGTTTCCTGGCAGAGCGCGAGGACGATGTGAGCCTGGATACGGCCAAGGCGGCGCTGCAAACGTCGCTCACCACCGTTGTCGCCAAGCTCGTCGAGCGCGGGTTGATCGAGCGAACCGCGCAGGTCGTCCATACAATCCCGGCGTCTCGCCAGGAACGATTTATCCGGCTGATGCATCCGGACCCTACGGCTGTCACCAACGCGCCGAAGCAGCGGGCGCTCCACGAGCATCTGGTTCAACGGTCCCGGCTCGCGCCGGTCGACGGCGATGGGTTGGTGCGACTAGATGACGCTCTCGCTCGGACCGGCACCGATCACGCGGCGGCCGCCGCGCTAGAGCGCAAGGGCATCGTCCAACTGCTCCGGCAGCCGCAGCGCCCCGATGCAGCTTCTGAGGGGACGTCGTCTGCTCCGCCGTTGACGCCTGCACAGGCGGCCGCCTGGCGCGAGATCGAAACTGCTCTAAACCGCCGAGATCCAACGCCGTTCGTGCTCCATGGGGTCACCGGCAGCGGTAAGACCGAGGTCTATCTGAGAGCGGTAGCCTGGTGTCTGCGACATGGCCGCACCGCAATCGTTCTGGTCCCAGAGATTGGCCTGGCCACCCAGGTGGTCCAGCGGTTCAGCGCCCGCTTTCCTGGCCAAATCGCCGTCCTGCACTCCGCGCTGCCTGATGGCCAGCGATACGCAACCTGGCAGTCGATCGCATCCGGTGAACTGTCGGTGGTCGTTGGTCCCCGGTCTGCCCTGTTCGCGCCGGTGTCTAACCTCGGCCTGATCGTCCTGGATGAGGAACACGAATCCTCGTACAAGCAGGACGCCGAACCTCGGTATCATGCCCGCGCCCTCGCGGAGCACCTCGGCGCCCAACAAGGGGCTGTCGTCGTGCTCGGCAGTGCGACGCCATCGGTCGACACCTTCTGGCGAACCGAAGCCGGCGAAGCTCGCGTACTGACTCTGGCTTCCCGGGTCGGTCCAGCCAGCGTCGCCGCGGATGGTAGTCGCCTGAATGTCGAACTGGAGTTACCTCCAGTCGAAATCGTCGACATGCGGCTAGAGCTTCACCGGGGCAACACCTCGATTTTGAGCACTCGCCTGCAGGAGTTGCTCGGGCAAACACTTGATCGCGGCGAGCAGTCCATTTTGTTCCTCAACCGGCGCGGACTGGCCACAGTCGTCCTCTGTCGTGGCTGTGGCGCCGCACTGACTTGCCCGTACTGCGACATCCCACTGGTCTACCATCGCGACAAGCAGCGCCTGATCTGCCACCGCTGCAACCACCGCGAACACACGCCGTCACACTGTCCAACCTGCCGCAGCGGCCTTAACTATTTCGGCGCGGGAACACAGCGCGTCGAAGAGGAGGTCAACAAGCTCTTTCCAACCGCGACAGTATTGCGCTGGGACCAGGACTCGGTTCGCCGCAACGGCGGTCACGCCGCCATGCTTCGTCGGGTCGAGCGCCGCGAAATCGACATCATCGTCGGCACCCAGATGATTGCCAAGGGACTTGACCTGCCGCACGTGACCGCGATCGGCGTGATCCACGCCGATACTATGCTTCACTTGCCCGATTTCCGCTCAGCCGAACGAACATTTCAGTTGCTTACTCAAGTAGCGGGCCGAGCCGGACGACGGGCGGCCGGAGGTTCGGTTGTCGTGCAGACATTCAGCCCGGACCACTACGCCGTCCAGGCCGCCGCCCGTCACGACTATCAGACCTTCTACGACGAAGAGATCGACTTCCGCCGCTCACACCGCTACCCACCGTTCACCCGGCTCGTCCGATACCTGTACCGACACGTCGACGAGGCCAAATGCGCGGCGGAGGCTGACGAAATGGCCCGCCTCCTTGCGCGCCATGCTCGGCGCAGTACGGCAAAGGTCGACATCCTCGGCCCAACTCCCGCGTTTGCCAGTCGCCTGCGCGGCCAGTATCAGTGGCAGATCATCCTCCGGGCCGACGATCTCGATCCGCTGCTCGATGGGTTACCGGCACGGCCGGGTTGGGCTATTGACGTCGACCCGCAATCTCTTCTCTAGCTTGGTACTGATTGGCGGCGGCTTATAATTGATCCATACAATTCGTTACCTGCGGCAACAAGGATGTTGGCCGCCACTCTTGGAGCAACTCAGCGGATGGCACTTCTCGACATCATCTATGAAGGCGATCCCCGCCTGCGGCAAAAATCGACCAAGATCAAGAATGTCGACGCCGGCCTGCGCAGGCTGGCCGCCGATATGCGCGACACCATGTTGGCCGCGCCTGGCGTCGGACTCGCCGCTCCTCAAGTGGGAGTCAATCGGCGCCTCATCGTTGTCCATGTGCCGGCGGATATGGACCAAGAAGGCGACCCGGAACTCAATCTGGCCCTATGCAACCCGGAGATCGTCCGCTCGATTGGCAACGAGATCGGCTCGGAAGGTTGCCTCAGTATTCCCGGCTGGGCAGGCGATGTGGTACGGGCCGAGGCCATCACGGTCAAGGCTATGGACCTGAACAACCGCGATATCCGCATCAAACTCAGGGGCTACGCGGCACGCGTCGTCCAGCACGAGATCGACCACCTGGACGGGGTTCTGTTCGTTGACAAGTTAGAGCCCGGCACTCTGCGGCGGGTTGAAGAAGATGACGATGACACCGATTCCGCTGAAGGCACTGCCGCTTAGAACGCCAGGTTGAAACCTAGCGCTCAACCTACAAGACCTCTCCGAGGTTGACCCTGAAATCGGACTCGGTGTTTGCCCTACTACTCAGACCTTCGGGACTGAGTAGGTTGAGCGCGGGACTTCAGTCCCGCGTCAGGGCTAAAGGACGATTTGGGGCTGGTGGACTCGGCACCGCTCAGCGACGACGATCGCGGCGATCTCCTCAATGGCCTCCGTCATCTGCTCTGCCTCGTTGAAGACGAGGTAGTCGAAGTCGGGGGCAGATTCTAACTCCCGACTGGCAGTGCCGAACCGGCGCATCAACGCCTCGCCCACATCTGTCTTGCGCGACTGTAAACGCCGGAGCAGTTCCTGCATCGAGTCCGGGGCGATGAAGATTGAAACGGCTTCCGGAATCGCCGTACGCAGCGTCTCGGCTCCTTGCACGTCAACCTTGACGAACGCGTCCTGCCCAAATGAGAGTGCGCTCGCGATCGGGCTTTTGAGAACACCGTAGTTTCCGACTCCGTAGACCGACGCGGATTCGAGGAATTCACCTTCAGCAAGTTTCTCGGAGAATGCGTCTTCCGTCAGAAAGATGTAGTGAACACCGTCGATCTCGCCGGGGCGCCGTTCGCGGGTGGTGGCGGTCACGGCAAAGAATGATTCCGGAAATCGAACGCGCAGATGTTCGATGATAGCGTCTTTGCCGACGCCAGACGGACCGGAGATGATGAAAAGCCTGGGATGCCGGCCAGATCGCAATGCCGCAATCTGATGATCAGCCCGCTGACCGAGACCGTCTTGCACCGCTTCCTCGCTTCTCATGCCTTCCTGTCCACCTGTCGCATGCCCTGCCGCGTTCAATAGCCGTAAGATGATAACGGTTTGCGATTGTCCTTGATGTGGTCGTCTACCGACAGGTTAAACCAGTTTTGGAGTAGCGAGTGTTCGATGTTCTGACGATGGCCGCGATGGCGGACGAGCTTTCTAACTCGATTGTCGGCGGCCGGATCCAACGGATCGGCCTTGTCGATCGCCTCACGGTGGCGATGGAAGTCTACGCGGAGCATCGCCGTCGCTGGCTCGTTCTGAGCGCCGATTCACAACGGGGCAGAGTCATGCTCGGCGATCAGGCGGTGTCGCTTGATCCAGCCTTGATCACGCCTTTTGGCCTGCTGCTGCGCAAATACCTGCGCGGCGCGACGATCGTCGCTGTCGAAAACCCGGCCTTGGAACGAGTCATCCGCATCAGTGTCGGCAAGCGCCTGATACCCGTTGGCGAACATGATGTGGCCGCAGGCGCGAGTGTGATCGACCATCCCAGCGGCATTAGGTACGTTGTTGATTCCAAGTCTGCCGGTGGCGAAGATGATGACGACCTCGACGCGCTCGACAGGCAGATCGAGACGGAAGAGGCTGAGGACGACGACTCCGGCATCCTCTATCTCCACCTCGTTGCCGAGTTGATGGGTCGTCACAGCAACTTGATCCTGGTTGACGACGATGGCGTCATCATGGAAAGCGCCAAGCGGGTGACCCATTCGATGAGCCGGGTGCGGCCAATCTGGCCGCGTACTGTCTACACGCCGCCGCCGCCCGTCGAAAAACCCGATCCGCGCCGGGTCACGGCTCCGGAGGCGGCCAACCTCATCACCTCAGCCGCGCCCGAAACTCAGTTGGCGCCGCTGCTCGTCAAGACCTATCGGGCCGTCAGCCCACAAATAGCAAGAGAGATCGCATTTAGAGCAGCCGGGGAAGCCAATGCGTGCGTCTCGGCACTTGTAGGTGACCATGGCTCGACCGTGCTGGCTCGAGAGATCAGGCACCTGTATGAGCCGATTTTGACCTCGGAGTGGGAGCCCAAGTTCTACCGCGACCGCGAGACGGAGGAAGTCGTCGCGTTTGCGCCTTTCCCGCTGCTGCACCTCCAGGATTCCCATGAGGAGGAGGAGGCCGCGACGATCTCGGAGGCAGCCCTCGCCGCCGAGGAAACGGAACTCCCGGGGAGTGTGACGACCCATCTTCAGCGCCGTGCTCGACTATCCGACGCGATCCGGGATGCGCGAGACCGCTTCAGGGCAGGCTTGCCTCCCTCGATGTCCAGCAGGAGAAGGCCGCCGTAAGTGACCAATACCGCACCTGGGGCGAGCTCATCTACGCCTATCTGTGGCAGATCTCCCGCGGACAGTCCGAATTCGCCGTCGATGGCGAGACAATCCCGCTCGATCCGAAGTTGTCGCCCAAGGACAACGCCAAGTCCTACTTTGAACGCTATCGAAAGGCCCAGGGAGCGGCGTCCGCCTTGCCGGAGCTGCGGGCCCAGACGGAGCACGAGATCGGGTATCTGGACCAGCTTCTGGTCCTGGTCCAGCAAGCCCATGGGTTCGCGGAGATCGAATCACTGGCGAACGAGTGGGAGGTACATCGTCCCGGAAGCCTGGACACGCCGAGCGTAGGCCGGAAGAAGCCAGGAAAAGACTCGCCAGGTCGGCCCAAGCCGCTGCGCGACGAGGATGGCAATGCCATCTATATCGGCCACAGCGGCCGTCAGAACGACCTGGTGACATTCGATCTGGCCGGACCGGAGGACACCTGGCTGCATGCGCGTGGAGTGCCAGGTTCGCACGTAATTGTCCGTTGGCGCATCCCGGGCATGGCCGAAGAACCGGAGACGATCGAGGCCGCCGCCTCTCTGGCTGCCTACTACAGTGCCGCCCGCAACGCTTCGAGCGTCGAAGTTGACGTCACCAAGCGCAAATATCGTGCGTAAGATCAAGGGCGCTGGACCGGGCATGGTGACATACCGCCATGAACGCACGATTGCGGTTCACCCTTGAGTCGAAATTCGCTTTGCCGCTTAGTTAGTTCCCATGAGAAAACAAACCCGTGGGCCAATAATCGGCCCACGGTTTCTTCGCCATAGGCCATTACTAAGCGCCGACGACTTCGCCATTGACTGATGTCTTGGCGAAGACCTTCGCGATCACGATGCCAACCTCATAGAGGAGCACCAGCGGGACTGCGACGATGGCAAGGTTTACTGGGTCGGTGCTTGGTGTGATCACCGCCGAGACAACAAGGATACCGAGAAAGGCGTACTTGCGGTATTGCGCCATCTTCTTCGCGCTGACGAGATTGAGCTTCGCCAAGACGAACATGATGACTGGCATCTGGAAGGCGAACCCTAGGCCAATCATGAGCGTCAGGTAGAAGTTGATGACTTGCACGCCTTCAGGCGACCATTCAAAGAGACCACTTAAGAAGTTCGACAAGAACGTCAGTGCTCTCGGTGCCGCAAAAAAGAAGGCATAGGACGCGCCGGGCCGGAAGAGGATCGTCACAAACGGCAACGCCGAGAACAGCAGGCGCTTTCTCTTCTTTGTCAGGCCGGGAGCGAAAAACGCAATCAGTTGATAAAGGATCATCGGTAGAGCGATAACGACGGCAATGTAGAGCGCTACTTTGAAGTAGAGCGTAATCGGGTCTGTCGGGCTAACGACGTCGAAGCCTTCGGTGTTCGCGCCTTCCTGAATGTAATCGAGAAGCGGACGAGCCAGGATGATGCCAATAACGAAAGCCGCACCAATGGATATACACGTCCGGACAATGCGCGAGCGCAACTCATCAAGATGCTCGTAGAGACTCATCTCCTCGAAGACATCAGGTTCGTTGGGATTGGGTAACCGCGGAACCCTGAGGTTCGGGACCTTGAGCCGCATGTTGGGGCGCTTTAACGCTCGCGCCATGGTGCGTTGCCTTCCTTCGTCGTGCCGCCGTGCTGCGAGGCGCGCCGCATTCGCGGCGAATCGGGCTTCATTGGTGGGCCGGGTTTGCTCTAGCGGCGCTCGGCCCACCCCGGGCAACCTGATTCTACTCCGAACGCTCCGCGATCAGTTCTACGGCGTCTCCGACGGTGCGGATGTTATTGGCATCCGTGTCGTTGATTGTCAGGCTGAATTTGTCTTCCAGGTCAGAGATCACGCCGACAATGTCGAGAGAGTCGGCGTTCAGGTCGCCGATGAACTCGGCCTCCATCGTCACCTTGTCGTCGTCGACACCGAGTCGCTCGACAACAATCTCTTTTACCTGATCAAAAACCGCGGTCGTATCCGCCAACACCGTCTCCTTTCGAACCCGCGATACGGCTGACCATCCCTGGCCGCCGGCCATCGCGGGTGAACAACCCAACTCCCCATCCCGACACGCTCCCGCCGAAAAGTCCTGATGCACACGACAGCACATCGTTCTTATCGCGGAAGAGCGTATCGCGCCAGATGATACATTGCTGCGCGATCGTCAAGCCACCAGTTTGCCATCAATTATTGCGACGTTTCAGGTACTTCTTCGCTCTGGTCACCGTTTGTGGCATCAGATTCTGGAGCGTTCCGATCACGATCGATTTTGGCCGCGATTGTGCCAAGGACCCCGTTCACAAACCGGCTCGAATTCTCACCGCCAAAGCGCTTCGCCAGCTCGACCGCTTCGTTGATCGCCGCCTTGGGCGGGACTTCGGTCTCACGCAACAATTCGTAGATGGCAAGGCGGAGGACATTGCGGTCGACCGCCGGTAACTGGGCGATCGGAAAGGCCGGCGCCGCCTCTGCGATATAGGGATCGATCTCGCGAAAGTTTTCCATTACCCCGCGAACCAGCCGTTCCACCCGTTCGCGAATATCGGCCAGGGCATCGCCCGCCGGCCCCTCATCCTCGTCCGCGAGATCGGGGTCATCGAAGGTCCGGGTCAGAACCTCGCTGGCGGAGTGATCAGCCACATCGATCTCGTACAGCACCTGCATCGCGGTGATACGGGCAAGATGCCGCGGACCACCAGGAGCCACTCGCTCCCTAGGCTTTGGAGGACCGGATCGATTTCCGGCGCTTGTGATTCCGGTTGCGCCCGGCGGCGGATTTCGGCGCTTCCGTTGGCTTCGCCGCGGAGACGTCGGATTCGGGCTTGGGATCAGGAGATCCGGATGACTCGGACATGGAAAGGCGGTACCTCGAATCTGGCTTTCTCATCATGTACAGGCCGGCCGAGATTGGTTAGCTCACCAATTGATCCGGATCCGACTCGTTGGCCTCGGCTACGTCGCGTCGCAGACGGGCAGCGTTTCGCTCCAGAAAGCCCGCGAGGAAGCCCGTGTGGACCTCTCCACGCCGGAATGCTTCGTCGGCCAGGAGCAATCGATGGAATGGCGCCGTCTGATGAATGCCGGTGATCACCGTCTCAGCCAACGCTCGCTCCATGCGGGCAATCGCCTCATTCCGGTCCTTACCCCAGGCGATGACTTTGCCAATCAGCGAATCGTAGAACGGTGGCACGAGGTATCCGGCGTACAGATGCGAATCCATGCGCACGTTCGGGCCGCCGGGCGCGACGTAGGTTTCGATTCGGCCGACGTTGGGCATGAAGTCGTTACCGGCATCTTCGGCGGTAATCCGGCACTCGATGGCATGGAGTTGGGGCTGCTCGGCGGCCTTCGTGTCGATCGAAAGTGTCTCACCCGCCGCAATCCGGATCTGCCAGGCGACGAGATCGACCCCGGTGACGATCTCGGTGACCGGGTGCTCCACCTGAATGCGGGTATTCATCTCCATGAAATAGAAGTGGCCTTCCTGATCGACCAGGAACTCCAGCGTGCCGGCGTTGGTATAGCCAACGCTCTTTGCCCCCTTCGTCGCTGCCCGCAGCAGGCTCTCCCGCAACTTGCGCGGGAGGTTCGGGGCTGGGGCTTCCTCGAGGACCTTCTGATGGCGCCGCTGCAATGAGCAGTCACGCTCACCCAGAGCCAGGACGTGACCGTGATGGTCGGCCAGGATTTGGACCTCGACGTGCCGTGGGTTGATCAGATACTTCTCGAGGTAGATGCCGCCGTTGCCGAAAGCCGCCTCGGCCTCCGCCTGAGCGAGCGGCATCAGGCGGGTCAGTTCCGTGTCGTTGTTGGCCACCCGCATGCCGCGGCCACCGCCGCCCGCGACCGCCTTGATGATGACCGGGTAGCCGATCCGCCGGGCGGCCTGGCGAGCGTCCCCGAGATTGGGGACCGTGCCGTCACTGCCGGGCAGCAGCGGCACGCCTGCTTCCTTCATTGCGCGGCGGGCTTCTGATTTGTCCCCCATCCGCTCGATGACTTCGGGTTTCGGGCCAATAAACGTGACCCCAACCTGGGAGCAGATTTCGGCCAGGAACGCGTTCTCCGCCAGAAAGCCGTAACCTGGATGCAGAGCGTCGCAGCCCGTAACAAGGGCGGCGCTGACGATTGCCGGAATGTTGTTGTAGGAGCGGGCAGCCGCGGCCGGGCCGATACAGACGGCTTCGTCGGCAAGACGCACCGCCAGGGAGTCGCGATCCGCGTCGGAGTATGCGACCACAGCGGGAACGCCCAGATCCCGGCATGCCCGTAGCACTCGGAGTGCAATCTCACCTCGGTTAGCGATTAAGACTTTGCGGAACAGGCTGATACCTCCAGCGTCCTCATGCGGCATTTCGCGGGCAAGCCCGTGATCGAGCGAAGCATAGCCGAACGAACGACGCGCTCAGCCGCTGTTCTGGTGGCATATGTCAAGAGGCCATGAAGACGCCGCCATCAACGGTCAGGATGTGGCCGGTGATGAAGCTGGCCGACGGCGACAACAGGAACGCAACCGCACCCGCGACATCTTCCGGCGTACCAAAACGGCCCAGCGGCGTGTTCTTAAGGAGATTCGCCTTGAGTTCCTCTGGCAGTACGTCAGTCAGGCGGGTTTCAATGAAACCTGGCGCCACCGCGTTAACGGTGATCCCCCGCGATCCGACTTCTTTGGCCATCGACTTGGTCAGGCCGATCAGGCCCGCCTTTGCCGCGGCGTAGTTCGCCTGCCCGGCATTGCCGACCTGGCCGACGACCGAGGTCAGGTTGACGATGCTCCCTGATCGCTGCCGGAGCATCGGACGTAACGCCGCCTTTGCAGTCAAGAATGCGCCCTTGAGATTGGTTTGCAAGACGGCATCCCAATCGTCCTCGCTCATACGGAGTATGAGCGTGTCCCGGGTAATGCCGGCATTGTTCACCAGGGCATCCAGTCGACCAAGTTTCTGCATCGCCGCTTCGATGACCGCTCCAGCTCCATCGGCCGTCGAAACATCGGCGGCAAGGACTTCAATTCGGCGTCCAGTGCCGGCAAGCTCTTCGGTGGCGGCGGCGGCCTGCGCCTCATCGCCTCGGTACGAGAGGACGAGATCAAACCCGTCGTTGGCAAGGCGCTTGGCGATGGCCAGTCCGATGCCACGAGTGCCGCCAGTGATCGCGGCAACCTTGCCATTTCCGCCGGTCCGATTGTCGCCGTCAGCCACGTTGCCGCCTTTCATGATGCATCCGAGTAGGCCACATTGACGGGCCTACCGAAGGTCGTGGACGATCTCCTGGTGGCTAGCCGGTGCTGGCGACGCGCCTCGATCGACTGCCCCGGCACGCTTCATCGCGGCAGACACCAGCGGTTCCCCAGCGGACCACGCCCGCGGCCCAGGACAAACCGCCGCCAAAGGCGACGAAGACAAGATTGTCGCCGTCTTCGATCCTGCCAGCCTCAATCGCCTCGAACAGGGCGATGGGGACCGACGCGGCAGACGTGTTCCCATATCGGTCGAGATTGGTCCAGATGCGCTCCTGGGGGAGATTCAGCCGCTTGGCGGCAGCGTCGATGATGCGCGAGTTCGCCTGATGAGGGATGAACATGTCAACGTCGTCGAGATTGAGGCCAGCTTTGCCGATAGCTTCTATCGCCGCATCACCCATAACGCGGACGGCGAACTTGAAGACCTCGCGCCCGTTCATCTGCAAGTAGGGCCGGTACTCAGGAAAGAGTTCGGCCGACTCCGGGACGAGGCTGCCCCATCCTGGAACGTAGAGGTGCTTGTGCCCAACTCCGTCGGCGCCCAGCACCGACGAGAGTAAGCCGCGCTCCTGATCGGTCGCTTCCAGGACAACTGCACCCGCACCGTCGCCAAACAAGACGCAGGTGGATCGATCGGAGTAGTCGACGAACCGGGTGAGCGTGTCAACGCCGATCACCAGGACGCGATCGTAGAGCCCGGATTGGATGAACTGGCTCCCTGTGACGAGCGCATAGACAAAACCAGAGCAGGCCGCGCCCAGATCGAACGCGCCGGCGTTGCCGCCGATCTCCGCCTGAACAAGGCAGGCTTGCGACACGAGGAATTGATCCGGGGTACATGTCCCGACGATGATCAGGTCGATGTCATCGGCGGTCAGGTTCGCCTTATCCAGCGCATGACGAGCGGCAGCGACCGAGAGAGAGGTCGTCGAATCGTTCGCGCCGACGACGCGGCGTTCCTTGATCCCCGTGCGGGAGACGATCCAATCATCGGTAGTTTCGACCAATCGCTCAAGGTCGGCGTTGGTCAGGACCCGATCGGGAATCGCAATGCCCCAGCCGGTGATCGCCGCGTGACGCATCGCCTGCTACCTTCCTTCCGACCGGTCGCCGCTATCCGGGCGCTAGATACAGCAACGCGCCCGGTTCCGTTGCCGGACCGGGCGCGATCTGCCGCCTGCCGGCTAGCTGGTTACTGCTCGTCTCGCGGGCGGTCTTCGATTACGATCACCTGTCGGCCACGGTAGACACCGCAGTTCGGGCAGACATGGTGGGCCATCTTGAGCTCATTGCACGAGCGGCAAGGAACAAGTGCGGGAATCTTGAGGCGAATGTGCGCCCGGCGGTTACCCTGGCGGTGACGGCTGATACGTTGCTTTGGCAGAGCTCCCATGTGACGTTCCTTCCTTCCCCCCGAACGCCACCCCTCACGCGGCAACGCCGGAACTGCGAATCATCCTACCGATCACGCGGCCCGTGCCGCAACTCAGGTCCGATCTGATGTGGTTTCAAGCAAGTCCGCGAGTGCCGCGAACCGCTGGTCGAATGCACTATCGTCGTCGTCGATCACACCCGGCGGACCGGGACATTCCGAACCACAATCTGGCTTCATCGGCAACGCAAGGACAAGATGCTGACGCAATGCCTCGCGGAGATCTAGCTCGTGATTTTCGTCGATCGAGAAGCGTTCTTCCTCGTCGTCGACGGCCTCAGCCGGATCGACCGCGATGCCAGTTCGAACGTCAACCGACTGCCAGTATTCCTCCGCCAATTTGGTGCGTACCGACTGTGGGTAGGTCCGTAGGCACCTGACACATTCGAGCGCAACGTCAGCCGAGGCAGTTACCTGAGCCAAGATGCGATCACGCAGTCGGGTAAGCCGAACGTCCCCATTGATCTGACGTGCAATCAGATCATCCCCGAGCGGCATCGAATCGACGGAGAGGGTGAAGTCCCGATGGTCGCCGATTTCGCTCTGGAGCAGCCCGACGACATTGATGGCAGTGTCGTTGACAAGCCCACGACGAAGGCTACTTTCGGTCATCAGCGTCCAAGATCCCAATACAGCCTCGTGAACACCACAAGGAGTTACGCCGGTGGTCCCCCGCGCAACCGGAGCAGTATATGGGTCAGGAATCACGAGAGTCAATGAAAAGTGTTGGCGCAGTCCATCCTTTCGAGATTCGTCACGAGTAAGCGTTCAAGGCCTGACCGCTGAACTTTGACTACCTTCTCCGCAGCCGGCTATGTGACATCTCGACGGGGCTCAGGAGGAGTAACCCCGTCCCGCGAATGCCTGTGGAATTCGCCGTTCATACTGATTGCCAGTCGAATTGCCGGCTGAGATCCGTGAACTTGAATGAGATGAAATGTATTTGCGGGCGCAAGTACCCAGTCGCCAGCGGTCACTCGAACCGGTTCGTCGTATCCCTCAAAGCTCCATGACATGTCGCCCTGATGGACGTACCAGCATTCGTCTTCCAGATGGTAATGCCAGTCGTTCTGATGACCCGGATTCTGGCATATCGCCCAAATGACAAAGCGGGAATTGATGGTCAGTTGATCACTCCACGGTGCGTCACCATGTCTTTGAGCCAGCTCATCGATCCCGATTGAAAGCTGTTTGCTATTGAGAACCGGACCTCTTTCATCGCTCATTTAGGTTCACCTTTCTGATGTGCCAACAACGCCTCAGCGCTGGCGCTCAGTGACCGACGCTCTGGCCTGTTCAAGCGAGTCGATCGCGTCGCGGAAGGCGCCATCGATCAGACGGAGGCAATCCCGCATCGCCTCTTCGACTTTTTCGAACTGATTGAGGGCGTAGACATCGACCATGCCCATCGACCGCTGGCGGCGCTCGTCCGTCTGGCGCAGAATTTCCTCACTCTGCTGGCGGACCTCGAGCAGAATCCCCTCTTCCGAGACAGTCATCTCCGCTCGATCCCGCGCGGTCTTGAGGATCCGGGCCGCCTCTGAGTGGGCATCGCCGATGATCTTCTCGCGCTCCTTGATCACCCGTCGGGCCAGCTGAATCTCCTGCGGCACGGTCGTGCGAAGGAGGTCGACCAAACCGAGAAATTCGGACGCCTCCACGACCACCCGGCTGCTGAACGGCACCCGCTTGCCCATCCCGACAAGATCTTCAAGTCGGTTGACGATATCGATGATCGCCGCGGCGCCGTGTTCGAGCTCATCTTCCGCATAGCCGTCTTCGAATCGATCATCGTCGCTCATGGGCCTAGCGTCCCACCCCGTGCGCTCCGAGCGACACAGCGAACCGGTCACGCAGTGCCTCGCGGACATTGTCCGGGACGAGGCCGGCGACGTCACCTCCGAGCGAGGAGACCTCGCGGATCAGGCTGGAGCTGATAAACGAATGGCGCGACGACGTCATCAAACAGACAACCTCAATCTCAGGAGCCAGATGATTATTCATATGGGCGAGTTTGAACTCGTATTCAAAGTCGGAAACGGCGCGCAGGCCACGAACCACCGTGGTCGCGCCTCGTTGGCGCGCGTATTCGATGGTCAGCCCGGAAAACTGTTCGATCTCTATGTTGTCCGCGCCAGCGTCCCGCAATGCCGCCCGGGCCAGTTCGATTCGTTCGTCGGGATGGAACAGCCCCCCTTGCTTTTCCGATCCCGCGTAGACCGCCAGGATCAGCCGGTCGAACAGGCGCGCCGCCCGCAATGCGACATCGACATGTCCCAGGGTAATCGGATCGAAACTCCCTGGGTAAATCGCGAGCGTCACGTTCGTGTCCCAGCCCTTCCCAATTGCCGGATCAGTCCGGCCGATCGCCTGGCTTCGTTGCCCCGACCGGGTCGTCAATCTCGTAGATGGACACGCAGCTATCGCCGTGACATCGCTCCCGCAGGCGCAGGAGGCGACCCTCCTCCTCGGGAAGCGACACCCGAGGCGAGTGTCCGATCACGATGATCGAACCAGATTGTACCAATCCGGACTCGGCCACCCTGTTCAGGGTGGCGACGATCTCTGGGTCCGCATAGGGAGGGTCCATGATGACAAGGTCGTACGGTCGTTCCGCACGCCCGAGAAAGGTCGCCACCGGCATCTGGTGGACCCTTGAAACATCGGTAAAGCGGGTGTGATTGAGGTTGGCTCGCACGACCGCGGCAGCGGCATTGTTCTGCTCAACGAAGTCGGCATACTCGGCCCCTCTGGAGAGCGCTTCAATCCCAATACTGCCAGTTCCGGCGTAGAGATCGAGAACACGGTCCGGTACGACATCAAGGGACGCGAGCATCGAGAAGAGGGAGCCCTTGATCTTGTCGGCCATCGGCCGGGTGCCCGGCCCCGCCGGACCCTGAAGCCGATACCCGCGCCGGGAGCCCCCAATCACCCGCATGCGTCTTCGTTCCTACCAGTCGGCAACGGAGCCATCGACATGCCAAAGTGAGGGCTGGAACGTTCGTCGATAGGGCACCGCCTCCAGCGCTCGCACAGCATCCCAGTCCAGTTCCACACCCAGCCCGGGAGCCGTCGGAGGCTCGACCCATCCTCCCTGGGCCCAGGCAATCCGCTCCTTGAAGAGGGCCTCGACCTCCGGCGGGTGGTGAACCAGGAACTCCTGAATGACGAAGTTCGGACAGGCGAGATCGAGGTGAATGCTGACCGCGGTCAGCAACCACGAGTACGGGTTGTGGGGCGCGATCCCAACGTAGTACGTCTCGGCCGCGGCGGCGATCTTCCGTGTCTCCCAGATGCCGCCACAGTGGGCAATATCCGGCTGCAGGACGCTGGCTGCGCCCTGGGCGAGGATATCGCGGAATCCCCACTTCGTGAACAACCGTTCGCCGGTCGCCACGGGTATCGAAATCGAACTGGCGACGTGTGCCATCGCCGCCGGATCCTCCGGCAGGACCGGCTCCTCGAAGAAGAAAATGTCGAATTCTGACAGGGCGGCCGCCATCTGGATTGCCGAGGTCGGGGAAAGTCGACCGTGGCAGTCGATCAAGATGTCGACTTCGGCGCCGACGGCAGCGCGAATGACCGAGAGCAGATGGTGCGCTTGCCGAATATCAGGTTGACCAGCGACGCCGGGCGTCGCGCCGAACGGGCAGAACTTCAGGGCGCCCCAGCCGGCCTCGACCAGTTGGACACACGACTCCGCCATCGCTTCTGGCGTATCGCCGGATGGTCCGTTGGCGTAGAGCCGGACCTTGTCCCGAACCCGACCCCCCAGCAATTCAAAGACAGGCACTCCGAGCAGGCGGCCCGAGATGTCCCACAGAGCCTGCTCGATCCCTGAGATCGCGCTGCCGATAACGACTCCGCCTCGCCAGAAGGAATGGCGGTACATCGTCTGCCAGAGATGTTCGATACGGGTCGGGTCCTGCCCGATCAGGAACTCCTTGAGGTCATCGATCGCGCCGACGACCGCCTTGGTTTTCCCTTCGAGGCTGGCTTCGCCGATGCCAGTGACGCCGGCGTCGGTCACGACCTCGACGAAGATCAAGTTGGTCCGCCCGGCAAAGAGGACGTGAGGAACGACGTCGACGATCTTGACCGGCCGGTCAATCCCACCGATCCGCTGTTCCACCGCCCCGAGAGGGTCGTCGGGACTGTTCACCTAACTCCTCCAAGTGTCGATCATTCCGGCACTCTACCAGTCCGCGACCGCGCCATCTTCGTGCCACGCTGCTGGCGGCCGCCCTTCCACCGGCGGGAATCGCTTCGCGGCTTCGAGGTCAAGCGAGATGCCCAGGCCAGGGGCTTCCGGCACCGCGAAGGTGCCGTCGGCACGCAGTTCCGGCCGGCCTCTGACCACCTCATCACGCCATGGCTCGGGATCCGTCACGACCTCCTGGATGAGGAAGTTGGGGATGACCGCGTCGAGATGGAGCGATGCAACCGTGTTGACCCAGCTCCACGGATTGTGCGGCGCCACCGAGACGAAATGCATCTCCGCCATGGCGGCGATTTTCCGCGCCTCGAAGATGCCGCCGGTCTGGATGATGTCCGGTTGGAGGACGCCAATCCCACGGGTCTCGAGCAATTCCCGGAAGCCCCAGCGAGTGTATCGCCGCTCGCCGGTCGCGATCGGGATCGGACTCTTAGTGGCGATCCTGAGCATCGCTGGGACGTTCTCCGGCAAGCATGGCTCTTCGAAGAACATCAGCTTGTAGGGCGCAAGTGCCTCGGCCATGCGCACAGCCATCGCCGGGGCAAGACGCCCGTGACCGTCGACCATCAGCTCGATCTCGGGACTGACCGCCTCGCGGACGGTCTTCACCTCG
This sequence comes from uncultured Chloroflexia bacterium, assembly GCA_963849635.1. GTDB lineage: Bacteria > Chloroflexota > Chloroflexia > Thermomicrobiales > UBA6265 > CAVRUD01. The sequence continues at coordinate 453,040 of CAWKIA010000018.1, forward strand.
GCCACGGCGGCATCAATAAACCTGCGCCCGCCGAGGATCGGAGTCGCGCCGAATGGGACCCACTTCAGGGCCGTGTACCCCCGCTGGACAAGCGACTGGGCCGAGCGGGCAACCTCATCAGGCGAACTGCCCTTCGGGCCGTTGGCGTAGGCACGAACCGAGTCACGCACCTTGCCACCTAGGAGCCGGTAGATGGGGACGCCGAGCGCTTGCCCTTTGATATCCCAAAGGGCAACCTCGACACCGCTCAGTGCACTGAGAAAGGTCGGGCCGCCTTGCCAGAAGGCGTGCCGGTAGGCCTGCTGCCAGATGTGCTCGATCCGGAACGGGTCGGCGCCGATCAGAAGCGGCTCGAGATCCTTAATCGCACCGAGCACGCTGTGAGTCTGCCCGCCGATTGAAGCCTCGCCCAGACCGGTGATCCCGGCATCGGTGTCGATCAGGACGTAGACGTAGTTGCGCCAGCCGGCGCCCACGGCAATGGTTCGGACCCCAGTGATCTTGAGCCGCTCGGTCAATCTCCGCTCCTTCCCTGCCGCCCATAGAGCTTGTGTGAACCGCTATCCCTTCACCGCGCCTCCGGTAAGACCTTGCATAAGTTGCTTCTGGAAGAAAAGGAAGACCACAACCAACGGCATCGTCGCCACCGCCGCAGCGGCCATCACGAGATTCCACTCCGTCGTGAACTCGCCGATGAACGATGCCACCGCGACCGAGATCGTGCGCACCCGCTCGGTCGTCGTGAGTACCAGCGCGAACTCGTATTCGTTCCAGGCTGTCAGGAATCCGATGATGGCGGTTGCCCCGAGAGCAGGGCGAGCCAGCGGCAAGATGATGTCCCAAAATGCGCGATAGGGGCTGGCCCCATCGACCAGCGCGGCTTCGTCCAATTCCCGTGGAATCTGCTCGAAGTACTCTTTCATGATCCACAGACAGAGCGGCTGGATGAAGGTGCTGTAAGCGAGGATCAGGGCCAAATATGTGTCTTTCAGGTCGAACCGGTTGACCATCTGAAAGTACGGGATCACGAGCAGGATCCGGGGAAACGACTGCGCCGCCAGAACAAAGGCCATCACGGCCGGCTTGAAGCGAAAGTCGAACCGGGCGAACCCATAGCCTGACCAGGCGGCCACCAAGACGCCCCACGCCGTCGTTGCAACCGCCACGACCATCGCGTTGAACAGATAACGGGTGAAGTTCCGCCGCTCGAAGACATCGCGATAGGACTGCAGCGACCATTCGGCCGGGAGGAAGGTCACTGGAATCGTGTGCGTCTCGACGTTCGTCTTGAGCGACGAGATCACAATCCAGAACATGGGGAACAGTGTTGGAACCAGAAGGATCGCGGCCAACAGGAGCTTGAGGGCCAGCGAGATCCGCCGCTTGGTGGCTAGTGACCTCCCCCGCCTGGTGGGAATCGTGATGGGCGATACGGTAGACATATCGGTTGAACCGACCTTTACCGCGCCAGGGCGGCCTATGCGCGACTTGAGCGGAGCGTCGCCCGGACGTAGAGGGCGCCCGGAATCATCAGGCAGATGAGCAGCAAGATGCCGAGCGTCGCGGCATAGTTGGGATCGGCATAGAGGAATGCGTTCTTGTAGATTAGGGTGGCGAAGACCTCGCTCGAGTTCGCCGGCCCGCCGGCCGTCATCACCTGAATGATGGCAAAGTTCATGAAGCTGCCGATCCAGGCAAGCAAGATCGCGACGTAGGAAATCCCACGCATCGCCGGGAGCGTGATCGCAGTGAATCGCTGCCACGCGTTTGCACCATCGACCGACGCGGCTTCGTATAGCTCCTGGTTGACGACCTGCAATCCTGCAAGCAGGAGCACCATCATAAAGGGAAATCCACGCCAGATATTTGCCACGATTGTGGCGGGGAGCGCCGTGCTCGTCTGCCCCAGCCACGCGATCGGAATCTCATCTGCGCTGTAGTATCCGACGCGATAGAGAATCTCATTGATGACCCCATAGAGGCCGTCAAACATCCACCGCCAGACGATCCCCGGCACTACCGCCGGAAACATCCACGGAACCATGAAAAGCACGCGGATCAGCGCACGCCCCGGCAGCCGCTCGTTTAGAAGCAGCGCCACCACGAACCCAATCAAGTACTGACCGACGACCGAGAAGAATGCGAAGTAAAACGTATGCCGAATAGCAAGACGAGCCAGCCGATCGTCCCGAATTGCCCTGAGGTAGTTATCGAAGCCCCAGCCATCGACTGATTCGAACGACCGGAGAAACGCCTGCCCGAGAGGAAGCACGAGCAGCAGGATCAACATCAGCACCGAAGGCGCGACAAACAGGAACGGATGGATCTGCGTCTTGGAACGGGACCTACGCGCCGGCACGGCACCAGGAGCACGAACGACCCGGCTCGTCGATGCCACGAACATCCTCCAAGTGAAGTTGGAATGCGGTGCGCACCGGCCTGAGGTGGCCGGTGCGCACCGCTCGGTCTACAGGATTAGCCCGTGGGGTACTTCAGTTCGCCTTTGTCGGCGAGGATTTCTGCGAAGCGGCTGGCTGCTGTATTCATCGCGTCCGGAACCTCCTTGTCGCCGATCAGCGCCGCCTGCCATTCGGGGTCGAACTGATCCTTGATCCTGTTCCAATCGCCAAGCTCAACCTCGTAAGGCTCGACGACTGCCGTCAGCGACTGCTCAAGGAAGACCGACAGGAATGGGTCTTCGGTGATAAGCGGATCCTCGAGGGCGGCCTGGGTCGTAGGCCCATACTTTGCCTTGCCGGCGAAATAAGGCTGCCGATCGTGAGCAATGAACTTGAGGAATCGGTACGCTTCGTCCGGGTACTGCGAGGTCTTCCCGACCGCGTAGATCAGCGATCCCTGGCGGAGGGTCGGAGTGGAGCCATCCGGAGTCGGATGCGTGGTAACCGCGAATTTGCCCTCAATCTCGGGATTAGTTCCGATGAACGTCTGGGCTCCCCACGGTCCTGTGGTAAGCATCGAGATGTTACCCCCGGCGAACGCACTTACGTTCGCCGGATAGTCCATCTCGACCACACTCGGCGGCACCACCTGGTGTACGCGTGCTAGGTCGACCATGAACTGGATTGCCTCGATCGACTCGGGGCTATTGACGAGGATCGTCCAGATGCCGGTGTCACGGTTCAGTCGGAGCATCTCACCGTCTGCTCCGTTGTTTTGCATGAAGTGGATGCAGCGCACCGTGTGCGTTTTGCCGTACATGCCGAAGCCGAATCGACCCTGGCGAGGAACGGTAAGCGCCTTGGCGGAGTCGACCAGTTCCTGCCAAGTTGTGGGTGGCGCGTTTGGGTCCAACCCGGCCTCTTCGAAGTGGTCGATGCGGTAATACAGCGCATCGGTGCCAGTGTAGAGCGGCATACCGAGGATTCGGCCGTTGGCGTCAGTCGCTGCCTGCAGCGCCACCGGAATGAACGACTCACGAAGTCCGTCGGCGTCGATCCGGTCCGTGATATCCAGGGCTGCATCGAGGCTGACGAAACTGGCCAGGCCGAACTGCCCGTCGATCACGTCCGGCAGATCATCTGCCTGAGCGTAGGCCGTCAGCTTAGTGAGGATATCCGCGTTCGGCACCTCTTCGATCTGGATCTTGATGTCGGTGTTCTGCGTCTCGAACTCGGCGATCATCTCTTTGAGGATGGTCCCTGCCGGTTCTTCGAGCGTGTTGTGGGTCATGAAACGGATGGTGACCGGGCCACCCTGCTTGATGAGCAATGAGCGGGTCCGTCCCCGCACCCCCGCCGCGGATGCTGACGCGGGTACAACGGCGGCGCCCGCGGCAGCCCCCATCCCAACCTTCAAGAGATTCCGCCTGGACAGCGACGTAGCTGACATCTGTGGCATCCCTCTCACTAAACGGCGTGGACCTCGGTGTAGCTTGACGCCAACTACACACTCTATGGACCGAAGAGTCGAACCGCTTCGACGTGTCCCGATAGACATGACTCTACCGGGGACGGCTGTGAACGTCAACAGAGTAATAAAGAAGAAGGCCTCTGAGACGATTGAATGAAATCACTCTTGTCCCGGGCCGGAATTCGCGCCGAGATTGGGGTACACTGCCGCACGCCAGACTCCCGCCGGAGTGGCGAAATGGCAGACGCAGCGCACTCAAAATGCGCCGGGGAAACCCGTGCGGGTTCGAATCCCGCTTCCGGCACCAAAGGCACTCAAACCCAGCCCTATGGCACCCCAGTGGTCACATGCCGCAGGAGGTCCGGGGCAAACTCCGCCATCAGCCGATGGACATCTGCCTCCAGGACGCCACCGCGGTAGGTGACAATGTGCCGGCGAACGTACGGGTTGTGGGCCACCGTTTGCGCCGAATGCACCACCGCATCGTGGGTTCCGAAAACAACGTGCGGAATGTCAGCCATCACCGCGGCGCCAAGGCACATCGGGCATGGCTCACAGGTCGAGACCAGCACAGCACGTTCAAATCCCGTCCACAGGGATTCTCCACCAGATAAGAGAGCACCTAACTCGGCATGAGCGAGTTGGCTTCGGGACGCCTGATGGCGGGCCCGCCCACGTGAGACGATCTCGTGATCGACTACGAGAACTGCCCCAATCGGCAGCTCTCCCTGCTCGGCAGCCGCGCGCGTCGGCCAGTGCCTCGCGCATGAACCCCTCTATTTCATCGTTGGTCCAGAGAAATGTGGCCGTGGCCACGGCGCCTCTCCTTCCAAGAAGATGGATAAGGAGTCGGTGTCGGATAACCATGAAAGGAATCCGGGTGCGGGCATCGGCATTCGCGCAATCGCTGATTGCTGGAAGTGACCCACGCCTGGAACGCCTTCGCCAGCGTCCAGCGCCGTTTTTCACTCTTCTTTGTACTTCCAGTGAAGCCGGAGACGCCACCGGACCGATGACCGCCCTGTTGCGCGGATGTGGTCGATCGCCCGCTTGCCGAAGATGAAGCCGTACGTCGAGACCATTGCCTCGGGCGTGCCGTAATCCTGAACCGTGTCGACGTCCTCGTAGGCAAATCCCGCCTCTTCGAACATCGCGTGGTTGCCCGGTCCTAGCTCTGGCGTCCCATCCTCGACAACGGTGGCAAGGTCGCCACCGTACCAACCGGGCGCAATATCGACGTTCACGTACAACCCGCCCGGCCTCAATACGCGCATGACCTCCCCTACGTCTCCTGGCGAGGTGAAGGCGGTGGCAACGTCCGCCGACTCGTCCGGCAGCGGAAGTGTCTCCGCCCGGCCGAGTACGAACCGGACATTCGTGATGCCGCGCTCGGCCGCGGAGCGCTCAGCCACGGCCAACATCGCCGGCTCGGCCTCGACCCCGACCACCGAGCGAGCGTGCTCGGCCAGGGGTAACGCCGAACGGCCCGATCCTGAACCGAGGTCGATCACGTCGGCACCGGCAATCGGGAAGCGCCCCAACACGATGTCGACAGGCCGCGGTGTGTACGGGAATGAGGCAAAGGCGTCGTAGACATCGGGGAACTCAGCGTATAGCCGGTCCCATCGGTTTTCGATGCTCTCTGGTCTGTCCATGTTGTCCCCCTCAACTCTCTGCGAGCATCGCCGGGCGCCACAGCCAGGCCTCATCGCGGTCGCGGAGGTAGCGCGCTCCCTGGCCTTCCGGTGGTTTTGGCCAGTCGCGGAAGCCAAGCACCAGATCGCAGTACGCGGTTGCGGTTGGAATACACGGTTGCCGCAGGAGGCGCTGGTGATGCCAGAAAAAGCGCTCTGGCAATTCTTTCGCTTGATTGAGTTGGGCAATGAACCGCTTGCGTCCAGGGTAGAGCAGCCGGTTGTGAGCCAGCAGCAATCGGCCACCGAACAGGGCAAGCTCGTGGGACGTGTCGGCCAAGATGTATGGGTTCTCGCTGTAGTCCCCAAGACCCAAGAAGGAGAGGTGGATGGGTAGTTGAGCAGCAAAGGAGGTTAGCTTTTCCGCCCGCTCATGCTCGGGGAAAACTGGGATGACGGGGAGCAGCGCATTGACGTCTTCGCTTCGGGAGAAGACCGTCAAAGCGTCGACGAACCCGTAGCGAGTGGGCTCAGGGCCGCGCTCGGACGCGGCCCGCAGATGGCGCAACGGCCACGGCTTCGCGTCGAGCGGGTCACCCGCGAACCAGGAGAGTTCCTCCGCGGTTCGATACGTGTGGCCTGACGGAAACCGTTGGTCGAAAGCGGAGTCAGTTAGGATCGCGACCGCGTCCACGTCGGAATGGTCCGATCGCGTCGCCGCGGGCGACCGAGCCGATGACGAGGAGGGCGAGGACGTCGTGATCAGGCCGGTAGCGGCGATCCATCCCGTCGATGAGTGCGCGATGGGAGTCCAGCACCGTAGAGGTCCTTCCGCGAAGTGGGGAAATCCCAGAGGGACGACTGGAGGGCAACGGTGGTGGCGGTCATGGCGTCCTCCCTTCGCGGAACAGGCTGGTGGCGCAACGTCTTAGCTGGATACTAGCACCTGTCTGGACCTTCTCAATGTTCTGCGTAGGCCCGATGAGTCGTTACGGACTTGATGAACGAACCGATTTCGCGGATCGCTTCCCGAGCCTCGGGTACCTCCGCCGCCCAGAAGTGGAAGACGTGCCACAGGTCGTCCCAGATCGTTAGCCGCACATCAACACCTGCATCAGACGCCGCGTCCGCCAGTCGAGTGGAGTCACTTTCGAGGATTTCAAGGCCACCCGCATGAATCAGCATCGGCGGCAAACCGGATAGGTCGGCAAAGAGCGGAGAGGCGACGGGATCAAGCGGGTCACGACCGTCGAGATAGAGACCAGCCGCGTCCTCAAGCTCAGCCCGGGTAATGAAAGGATCTAACGAAGCGTGGGAGTCGTACGACGGGCCGGACATCGTCAGGTCTACCCATGGAGAGAGCAGTGCGCCCCCCGCTGGTAGGGGCAGGTCGAGGTCTCGAATGGTAACCAGGAGCGCCACCACCAGCGCGCCGCCAGCTGAGTCCCCGGTCACGGCAATTTGGTCCGCCCGATAGCCCTGTTCGAGCAGCCAACGGTAGGCCGTGACCGAGTCGTCGACCGCGGCGGGACACGGGTACTCAGGGGCCAATCGATACTCGGGCAGAAAAATCGATCCGCCGCAGACGATGCCTAGCCGGTGCGCCAATTCGCGGTGGGTGCGGGGCGATCCGCTGTTAAAACCACCACCATGCAGGAAGAGCACCACCGGTCTGTCGGTATTGCCGGCCACCGGCTCCTCGACCAACTCACCCGGGACGCCCGATATGTCGAGCGTCGTGACCGTGCAGGACAACCTGGCATTGGTTTCGACGACGGCCGCATCCCAGCCGAGGCGGCTTTCCTCGACGGAGGCTGTGTCTTCCGGCCGGCGCAGGGTGAGCGCATCCCGAAGCCGCCTGGCTTCAACGCTCGGCATGATGCGTCCCTTCAGAGATGGGGCGGCCTGGCGTGTTCATCCAAACCACGAGTCCCAGACGTACTCTCCGATTCCGCCAACCTCGCGGACCATGTAGTTGAACTCATTGCTGCTGCCGGTCCGGATCGGGCTGTCGTCAGCGGCGGTAACGTACGCCTTGAGCCCGAGATCGTGAGCCATTTTCTTGAGCCTGAGCAGATGGAATCCGTCGCTCACGATCAGGATGCGATCGAGGTCTCGGTCCTCAAGGATTGTTGCGACCCCTTGCAGGCTCTCCCAGGAGTCGCTTCCCTGATCTTCAAGAAGGATGGCCTGGTCCGGAACGCCTCGTTCCATGAGGTAGTCGTGGCTCGCTTCGGCCTCGGTGAAGGCGTCGCCCTCCTGCTTGCCGCCGGTAACGACCACCAGCGGCGCGACGCCCTCGTCCCAGACCTCAAGGACCCGATCCAATCGTGCTTTGAGGACTGGACTCGGCCGGCCGTTGTACTGGGCGGTACCCATTACGACGATCGCGTCAACCGGTCGGGTCTCATCAGTCCGCGCCTGCCAGTAGACAGCGCCAAGAAGCGACGCCCCCAGCACAGGAGGCGCCAGAATGGCGAGCACCAGGACGCTTAGAATCCAAAGCTTGATCTTCCGTCTGCGAGGTCTCACGGCCGGTAGGGAGACCAGCGTCGACAACTCGGTGGTCGGCCCGTCGCCGTGTTGAGTCGACGGGCCAGCGGGATGTGCCCCGACGGTGACTTCCCCCTGCGGGTCGTATGGTTGCGTATCTCCCGAACTCGCCATCCCCGAAGCATGACACCGGGAAACACAGACCTACAAGGCCGCCCCAGGTTCGATCGCTCTTTCGAGAGGCCGTACTCCCGGCTCCGCGGCTAGCCGGCTGGCGTGTCCTCGGGTTCGCCCTGCCGGCCCGACGCGGGTTCGGTCGGGCGGCGGCCCAGTTTGCCGTTCGCGACCAACGTGCCGAGTACGTCGTTGATCACCCGGACACCGAGGACCGAGGTGATATCCCCGACGTCGTACTGGGGAGCGACTTCGACCAACTCCATACCCGCCAGCCCCTCGCGGCAGACCGTGTGCAGCATCCGGAAAGCCTCACGCGGTAGCAACCCACCGGACTCCGGCGTGCCAGTTCCCGGGGCGAATGCCGGGTCGAGGCTGTCGATGTCGAAGGAGAGGAAGACCGCCTTGGCGCCTTTCCAGGCGATCTCAAGTGCCATCTCGGCGATCCGATCTACGCCCCAGCGGTCGATGTCCCCGATCGTGATAACCGCGGCCCGGCGCTCCCTGGCGATTTGAACTCCTTGGCGCGACCCCGTCCATCCGCCGATGCCGATTTGGACCAGATTAGTGGCGGGCGCGTTGGGAATGTTGGTCGCGTGGAAGAACGGCGTGCCATGCATCCGCTCATCCAGGTTGTATTCCGACAGGTCGCTGTGGCGGTCGAAGTGGATGATCCCGATGTTGCCGTCGACATACGGCGCCAATCCACGCACGTCGGGGTAGCCGATCGAGTGGTCGCCGCCCAGGATGACCGGGAAGATCTCGCGTTCATGGACGTAGGCGACGGCCTTGTCGATCTGGTCGAAGCTTTTTTCGATATTGGCGGGGATTACGGTGATGTCGCCGCAGTCGACCATGTCGAGCGACTCGCCCAAGTCGACGCCAAGTTCGAAGTTGTATCCCCCAGGCAGACCCGACATCTTGCGCAACGCCTGAGGACCGAACCGGGTGCCAGAACGAAATGTCGTGCCCGCGTCGAGCGGCGCTCCAACAAAGGCGACGTGGACATCGCCCAGTTCGCGCATGTCCTCCTGATAAGGAACGCCCAGGAATGTCCCGGACGAGGAGTAGCGCGGGCGCGACCGGCTGAAGAGGGGGATGGAGCGATCATTGATACTGGCTGCCGATTCGAGACCGAGGAGGATTTCCTGCTCTCGCCGCTCCGTGGCACGGGCTGTCGGGAGCTCGGCCTCCCGCGCCATCATCTCGGTCCCGATGAGTTGCTCTCGATCCATGCCAATCTCCTCAGGTCCACTGGCGCTCAACATCACAACGGCAAGCCTGCGGATGCTAGCCCATCCGCAAAGGTTTAAGTCAACCCGGCCTCTTTTCCGGCGAGCGCCTTGCCGAGAGCCGCGATCTCATCGACGGCCCCCGGATTCTCGAGCGCGGTCGTATCTCCGGGTGGCAGGCCGAGATAGGCTGCCCGGATCACCCGGCGCATGATCTTGGCGTTGCGAGTTCGGGGTAGTTCGCGCACCACATCGACCGTCTCCGGCCGCAGGGACGCGCCGAGCTGGTCCGCCACCGACTTCCGGATCTCCTGGGCCAGCCCAGGCGTCACCTCGAATCCCGGGCGGAGCACGCAGAAGAGCGCGACAACCTCGCCCTTGACATCGTGCGGGATACCGATCGCGCCGGCCTCCTGCACGGCGGGATGGACGGTCGCCGCGGACTCCACCTCCGCCGGCCCAATCCGCTTGCCGGCGACCTTGAGTGTGTCATCTGACCGGCCGCGAATGAACCAAAAGCCCTCGTCATCGACTTCGGCCCAATCGCCGTGAACCCAGATTTCCGGGAACCGTGACCAGTACGTGTCGATATAGCGGTCGTCGTCCCGCCAGAAGCCCTTCGTCATCCCGACCCAGGGCTGGCGGACCACCAGCTCTCCGACCGCACCGCGCACCGGGTTGCCGTGATCATCGACCACATCCGCATCCATCCCCGGCACGGGCCCGCTGAAGCCGCACGGCGCGATTGGCTCGGTGACAACACAGCCCACGATTCCGCCGCCGGTTTCGGTGCCGCCAGAGTAGTTGATGATCGGGCACCGTTCCTTGCCGACCTTCGTGAAATACCACCACCACGGCCCAGGATTCCAGGCCTCACCGGTCGAGCCCAGAATGCGCAAGGACGAAAGATCGCGCTGCTCGACCCAGTCATCTCCCTGGGCCATGAGCGCCCGGATCGCGGTCGGCGCCGTCCCCAGAACGGTCACATCGTGGTTCTCCACGATCCGCCAGAGGCGGTCAGGCGCGGGAAAGTCGGGCGTGCCGTCGAAGAGCACGACAGTCGCCCCGAGCATCAAACCGCCGGCAATAGCCCACGGACCCATCATCCAGCCGAGATCACTGAACCAGAAGAGAACATCTTCTTCCTTCAAGTCGAAGCAGTAAGCGAGATCGTGCGCGGCCTTGATTGGGAACCCCGAATGGACGTGCAGGGCGCCCTTCGGTTTTCCTGTGGTGCCGGAGGTATAGATGATCATGTACGGGTCGTCAGCGGCGGTGCGTACGGAGTCAAAATCAGGAGACTTCGCGGGAACGAGATCGTCCCACCAGACGTCGCGGCCGTCCACCATGCTGACTGGCTCATGGTTGCGCCGCAAGACCAGGCAGCGCTCGACACTTGATGCCGACTGCAACGCACGGTCGGCAATCTCTTTGATGCCGATGGTCTTGCCGCGCCGCGGAAATCCATCCGCCGTGACCAGGACCTTTGCTTCGGCATCGCGGAGCCGCGAGGCGACGGCCTCCGGACCGAATCCAGAAAAGAGCGGCACGTAGATTGCCCCAAGCTTGCCGCACGCAAGGACGGTCATGACGGTCTCAGGCATCATCGGCAAGAAGATGCCCACCCTGTCCCCGCGGCCAACGCCGAGTTGGCGCAGAGCATTGGCTACCCTGTTGGTCTCGGCGGCGAGTTCGGCAAAGGTCAGGCGACGGGTGGATCCGTCGTCCCCTTCCCAGATAATGGCGTTCCGACTCCCCCGTCCGTCGGAGACATGGCGGTCAAGGGCGGTGTCGACATAGTTGAAGCCGCCGTCAATCCACCATTTTGCCCACGGCTTGCCATCGTCCAGATTGAGGACGGCCGAGTACGGCGCATGCCAGGCGAGATCGAGGTCGCGGTCGACGGCAGCCCAATAGCGTGCCGGATCGGCGGCCGCCCAGTCGAGAAGCTCGTGGTATCCGTCGACACCGGCTTGATCGCACAATCGTCGGAGCCTGCTCTGCGCAACGAGCTCTGGTGTTGGGCGCCACGCGGCTCCTGACTCCGAATGAATCTGGGCCTGGGCGCGTCCGGTGTCCATTTCCTCTCCCCTGTTGGATTCTTGGATTCTCGGAGAACTTGAGCAGTCGCCCGTAGCTTCGAGCGAGTGAAATTTCACGCGATTTGGGACCGCGATTGTTGCCCTGGCGGCCGGCGCGGTCAAGCTTTCAAGCGGACCTCCGGACATCGTATGGCAGAATGGACCAACTGCGAGGAAGTGTATGGGCTGGCGCCGAATCCGTGACAAGGTCCTACCAACAAGATCGGAGCACACGGGAGAGACGCCCACACCGGCGATGCCGCTCCATGTTTCGCCGGTCAGACCGGCACCACGCCTGGGTGATAGCGGGGTCGAGGCGCGCCTTGCGGGACTGCGACGCAGACGTGACGCCCTGCTCTTCGACATCGATCAGGGCCTCCTCGCGCAGCAACCAGTGAATCCATGGCAGGACCGGATCGAACTGCTCACAGATGCGCTAGCAACAATTGAGGCCGATCTCACCGCCATCGAAGGTCGGCAGGTGGTGCGTCGACCTCCGGTGGAACCAACACCGATTACCGCGATCTCAGCCGCGGGACACGACCTCATCCGCGTCAGGTTCTTAATCGGTGGAGAACAGTTCGTTTTCGAGGAGCAGGCCGATTGGGACGAGCGCGGTGGTCCCACGGTCCGCGGCGACCTGCAACCCGTTGCTGGGGATGTCTCGCGATTGATTCCGCCGTCCTTTGACGTGGACGACCAGCGTGCGTTGAACGATCATTTGCGTGACAGCGTCGCGGTCTTCGCCTCGAACCTGCGCGATCGGTCCCTGGCCGGAGATCCGTTGCCGCAATCAGCCACGCTGCTTGAACTTGCCCGCCCTTGCTCGGAGTGCGGCGGCTGGATCGATTGGAACGGACGCTGCGCTGAATGCGCGCTTCGTGAGATGGAGCGACAGCGATTGCGCGCTGAAGCCAACCGGCTGGACGACGAACGACGCAAGGAAGCCGAGGAACGGCACAAGCTGGCCGAAGGGCTACCAATCTCACAGCGCCGGTTGACAGCCGTCGAAGCAGATATTCAGGCATTGGGCGGAGATATCGAATAGGCAAGCAAGTCCAGCAGGCTGATCAGGAGGGACAGGATGCACATCGACGTGTGGCTCGCCGGGAATGTACCTCTTGGCCTGTTCATGATCGTCCTGGTCGTGGCGATGGTCCGGGCGAACCGGATCTTTGTCCGTGATGTCGTAAACGATCCCGACGCAGGATGGCGCATCGTGCCCAAACTTGCGGCCGTCTCCGTCCTGGCCTTCATGGTGTGGGGCACGTTTGTTGATAACTGGCGCCAGATCGTAGATTTGCCCTACCGGCTCTCGCAACGATTTCCCTCGAAGCGGGTCGAGTTCGATCCGACGCCGGACGCCTTGCGGGCGATCACGTTCATCCTGATCGCCGCATCCTTGATTCCGGTCGCCGCCCTGTTTGCCCGCCACATCGGCGGCTATTTCGTACAGGTGGTGATGCTGATCGGCGCTGTGATCATGTGGGCTCCGCTCTTTGCCATTCGCCACCGGCTGGATATCAACCTTGCGCTCGGCTTTGGCGGCGACCACACCTCGCCGGCCGATATCTTTGGGTACGCGTTCTATCTACTGCTCGACTGGGCGGCCGTCGGATTGATCGTGCTCGCAAGCTATCTCATCGCGGTTTCGCTTGTAGCCATCCCGACAACACTGGTACTTGACCTAACGCACCACCGCCGGCCGAGCACGACCGATGAAGCGACCGATTTCTTCGCCGATCTCGGTCGCCGCGCGGCTCTGGCTGGATCGGACCGCTAGCGCAATCCCCGCCCTACGGCGACATCCGCACGGCAGAGGCCTTCATGATCGCCCGGAAGGTGTGGATGAAGTCGAGGCCGTCTGTCGGGGAGAACGCGACTGTTCGCTCTCCAGCCCGCTCGACGGTCGGGATATAGCTGGCTTGATCGGCTCGCGTTTGGTGCTCGAAATCGAGCTCAACTCGACAGCCAACCGGCAACGTGAACGGCGACAACTCCCCAACCCGACGGACTGCCTCCTCGGCGCCCGCCCGGATCAACGCCTGTGCCTTTATGGGATGCACGTGCAAGGCAGAGAAGGTCGACAGCCCTTCCTTCACGGACACGCCGACAACCCGCTCTCCAAGCAATTCCTGAGTTTGGGCGACGGCCTTGATATCGCCGGTCACCAGTGCAACGGGGACCCCGAAGTGGCCCGCGACAATCGCGTTGATTCCGAACTCACCGGTTGAGAGCCCGTCCAGGCGAACATCATTGAGATAGCCGGACCAGGTGTGGGCAAGTGGTGCGTTTGGTGTGCCGGCCTTGGCGTGGTACCCCGTGTAGAACACGGCGCCGATGCCGTCGAGATCGACGCCCTGCATCATCCCGAGGCCCTTGTCATTGCCGCTGATGAACCGGCACTCGGGATGCAACTCGTCCGGAAGTAGGTTACGCATGCCATCGTGGCTGTCGTTGACAATGACCTCATCGGCCCCTGCTGCCAGCGCCCCTTCGATGGCCGCGTTCACCTCTAACGTCATCCGCCGCCGGGCCCGGTCGTACTCCGACTGGTTCGACGGTTCAGACCCAACTTCTGGCGGCATGACATGCACCCAGGAGACAACTCCGCACGTCCCCTCCATGTCGGCCGAAATGAGTACCTTCACTGCGCTGTCTCCCCTCAAACCACCGAAGACAATCTGACCGAACTCCAGATGCCGGTCACCGGATATCGCTAAACCGCGCAATGACCTCGTGGGCAGCGTTATGGCCCGGGGCACCCATCACACAGCCGCCCGGCCAGGCGCCAGCGCCGCAGAGATAGAGGCCACCGATCGGTCCTTCGTATGAGGAAGATCCCGGTACGGGCCGCATGTCGAACGCCTGCTCCGGCACGAGTTCACCCTGGAAGATATGCCCGCCGGTAAGGCCAAACCGCGCCTCGATGTCCGGCGGCGCCAGCACCTGCCGGGCAATGACGGAACCGGGCACGTTCGGCGCGTATCTGGCGAAGGTATCGATGACCCGATCCGCGATCTCGTCGCGGCGCTCATCCCAGGTTCCATCGGCAAGCCGGTACGGGAAATATTGGGAGAAGATCGAAATGGCGTGCTTGCCTTCCGGCGCCAGCGTGTTGTCCACCGCTGATTGCAGGTGGACATTGAGAAAGGGTTCGCTCGCCGGGTGGCCCTGGCGGGCTTCGTCACAGGCTCGCTGCATGTAGTCGATCGATGGGGCGATGAAGAGACCCCCGGTGACGCCCTGACGCTGATCCTGGCCCTCAAGGGCTGTGAACTTAGGCAGTTCGGTTACGGCCAGGTTGATCTTCATCACCGGGCTCTCGATCTTGATCGCCTCGATGTCCGCCTTGTAATCGGCGGGCACCTCGCCGTCCGGGACGAGCTTCAAGTACGTGCGCTTCGGATCGGCATTGGAGAGGACGACCCTGCTTTTGATCGTTTCCCCAGAGATGAGCGTGACTCCCGTTGCCCGCCCATTGCTGACGTTGATCTCGGCGACCTCGGCGCTCGTGCGGATGGTTACACCGCGCTTGCGCGCCACTCGGGCAAGCGCCTGCGTCACTGCGCCCATCGCCCCACGGACGTATGCCCAGGAGCCGCGCTTGCCGGTGACATTGCCCATCGAGTGGTAGAGCTTGACGTATCCGGTTCCCGCCTCGCGTGGCCCTCGGAACGTACCGATGATGCCGGAAGCGGCCATGATCGCCTGGATTGGCTCGCTCTCGAAGAAGTACTCGGCAATATCGGCGGCAGACCCCAGATAAAACTTCTGGAATATCGAGGCCTCGTCGCGATTGCCGAACTCGGCGGCGACCTCGGCGAAGGTCGGCGGCCGGCGCAGGATGAACTTGTCCATCACCCTGGCGGCGCGCTCGGTGAAGTCGTCGTAATGATCGTAGTTGCGGGCGTCCTTCTCGGAGAACTTGCGGATCTCCGCCATGCACTGCTCGCGGTCTGACCACCAGGTGAGGTAGCGGCCATCCGGGAACGGGGCGAAGAACCGCGGATTGCGCTCCAGGAGTTCGATGCCCTCTTCCCAAGCACCGAGCTCATCGAAGATCTTCCGTGGCGCCAGCGAGAGGACATAGGAGCCGGTCGAAACCCGGAATCCTGGGATGAGCTCTTCGGTGATCGCGGCGCCGCCGACCTCGTGGTAGCGCTCAACCATGCACACATTCAGCCCGGCGCCCGCCAGGTAGCAGGCGGCCACAAGGCCGTTATGGCCCGCCCCGACGATGAGCGCATCAAACTCAGTCGCCCGTTCCGCCATGAACCTCTCCTCTCGGCTTGCCCTTACTCGGGCGCCGATTCGTTCTGATCAAAGCGTTGATGCTCGTCGTGCGTATGGCGCCGGATCATACCATCGGTTCAGGCGGAGGTCGCCGAATGCGTGGCCCTGGCAGGACGCCGAGCAAGAGTGACTCGATGGGCACGACAAAATCCGGCCGGACCAAGTCCAGCCGGATCGTCACACATGCTCGATTGCGACGTAGGCCCAGTGGCCGCTCGGAGCTTGACTAGCTCTGATTGCGGCGGCGGCGGCGCTCAGCCTTGCGGCGCTTTGCCCGCTCTTCTTCCTGGGCGCTGATGAACCGCAGACCGCGGCGATGCTCCCGGATAATCCCGGAGCGCTCAATGCTCTTATTGAAGCGGCGGAGGAGCTGCTCAAAGCCCTCGGAATCGCGAATCTCAACGCGCATAAATCTTGCTCACCATCCTCGCTGATGCACACGGAGAAACTGTCCGTCACCGGCAATCCGCCGCACATTATACGATACGCACGATCCGAACAGGAATATCCGGCACCGGCCCGTCCGCCGGACCGCTATCGAGAGGCGAATCGCTTCATGTCACTCGCGGCAATTGACCATGTCTCCGCATTGGCGGTTCATCCCGGTACCCCCCACTCGGTGCACCTCACGTCCATTCCTCTTTCTGCTCCCGGCCCCCACGACGCGGTCGTCAAGGTACGACAGGTCGGTATCTGTGGGACCGACCGGGAGATCATCGAGGGCAAGTTCGGCACCCCTCCCCCGGGTCTACACGAGCTCGTTCTCGGCCACGAGGTCTTTGGCGTGGTCGAGTCGGTCGGCAGCGAGGTCGCGACCCTGGCGCCCGGTGACTTCGTCAGCGCGACTGTCCGCCGGCCAGATGACTGCGCCTACTGCCAGGCGGGCCAGCCTGACATGTGCCAAGCGCTTGGTTATGTCGAGCGGGGCATCATCGGGCTCCACGGCTACATGGCCGAGCGGTTCGTCGACCGTGTCGACAATCTGGTGCCCGTGCCAGCGGCGCTCGCACCAACTGCCGTCTTACTGGAGCCACTGAGTGTGGTCGAAAAGGCCGTCCGGCAGGCGAACTTGATTCAGCAACGAACTGGCGGCCTGGCATCCCAAAACGGCGGTCGTGCTCGGTGCCGGTCCGATCGGCATCCTGGGAACATTCTTGCTGCGATCTCGTGGTCTTGAGGTATACACCCTTGCCCGAACGCCTGCCCCCACTCCAAACGCCAGCCTCGTCACGGCCTGTGGTGCCCACTATGTCTCGACGAGCGAAACGCCATTCCGGGAGCTGGCTGGCTCGCTGCCCAACATCGACATCATTCTTGAAGCGACCGGGCATGGCCTGCTGGCCTTCGACGCGATGGATCTGCTCGGGAACAACGGCGTGCTCGTCTGGCTGAGCATCATCGGCGGCGATGACCTGTCGCCCCTGCCTTACTCCTCGATCCTGCGAGGTCATGTTCTGGGCAACAAGGTAACGGTCGGCAGCGTCAACTCGGCCTATGAGGACTTCACCCTCGGCGTGGCCGATCTGGGCAAGTTCGAACTTCTCTGGCCGGGATTGACCGAGACGATGATCACTCACCGGCTAAACCTGGACGAGGCATCCGAGATCGGCATCGGCCACGTCATCCCCGGTAGCGTGAAGACGGTCATCGACTTTGCCTGACAGTCAGTCAGCTATCTCCAATAGGGGACGAGTCCGATGATTCCGCTTGTTGAGACTGGAGGGAGCGCCCGCGACATCGGCCACGATGTCGGCGTTGCCGTATCCGATCAGCTCCGGGCAGCTGTTGCCGCCACTCGAGACGGCTATACATCTAGCCAGTGGAGCCGCATCGAGGCCGCACTACCGCCAATCCTTGACGCCATCGAGAGCCACGCGCCCGAGTGCGGCGAAGAACTCCGCGGCAATGGCAAATGGTGCGGGTATTCGCTACGAAGACCTCGTCATCGGCAACGCATCGGAAGAACTCGAACAATTCGCCGGGATCTCGGCCGATACCGATCGGATCGGTGCGGCGCCAGGTCCGGACAAGGACAAGAGCGGCTGTACCGTCGCCGGTATCACTCCTGCCGGTACCCGTGACAACCACGTCCTGCTCGGCCACAACGAAGATGCGACAGCCGGTTGGGCCGATCTCGCGTACCTCATCAAGGCCGAGCCAACCGACGGTCCCTCGTTCGTCGCGTTCACCTATGCCGGTTACCTGCTTCACCAGGGCGTCAATAGCGCCGGACTCGGCTCGGTCGGGAACGCGCTCTACGCCCGAGATGCCCGCCCAGGGTATCCCGAAGCTGCTGCTCTACCGACGCGCCTTGTCCCAATCGACGATCGAAGGAGCGATCAGGGCGGTGACCGATGCCAACCGGGCTTTTGGGAACAACCACCTGTTGGCCACGTCGGACGGCGATATCATCGATGTCGAGGTATCGGGCGCACATTGGAACATGATCCACGCGGGCAACCGCTTCCTCGCACACGCCAACCACTTCGTCTCGCCGAGCATGCAACTCCTGGATGCCGGCGAGGACCTTCTCAACTCCCGGCTACGCCAGCTGAGGGTGGAGCGCCTGATTGACGCGGCATGGGGCTCAGCTCGACGTCCCAGACGATGAAGAGCATCTTCTCCGACCACGCCAACTACCCGAAGTCGGTCTGCAAACATCACGCTCCCGAGAGCGATTTGGACTACGGTACGATCGGCTCAGTGATCATCGACGTCACCGCCAAGACCCTACACGCCTGCGCCGGCAACCCCTGCCGCGCGGAGTGGCGCACGGTCAGCTTGTGACGAGGGTGAGTCCACCCGACCGGCGCAGCGCCCGCGCCATCATCATCGAGGACGGCCAGGTCGCGCTGATCGAGCGGAAGCGAAGCGGGGACCATTTCTTTGTCTTCCCCGGCGGCTCGGTCGAGCCGGGAGAGTCATCTTCCCAGGCTGTCGTCCGGGAAGTCGTCGAAGAGCTTGGCCTCATGGTTCGCCCGTCGCGAATCGTTGCTGAGGTCACATTTCCGGACCGTGTCCAGGATTTCTGGCTGGCTGAGATCGGCGAAGGAGAATTCGGCACCGGAACTGGTCCAGAGATGGCGGGTCGCGAAGACGATCGAGATGGGTCACGCAGCCCTACCTGGATGTGGATCGCAGACATTCACCATCACGTGGTCTATCCCCAATGCGTCGTCGCAGAACTCTTGGCACACCACGCATCCGGCTGGCCCACCAAGACTATGCGTTTCACCGACGAGTTTATGTGGTGGCTGCCTGACTGACGCGCCCACATGTCTGCATCAAAGCCGATGTCCCGCGTGGCCGGCGACTTCGCCTTCGAGGACGCTCACAAGCAGGTCGATCTCTTCGTCGGTAGTCAGGTAGCTCACGGAGGCGCGGACGAGTTCCGATAGCCCCCGACGCTCCATGTCGTAGCGGGTACTGAAGACGCTCGACGTGGAAGTGTTGATGCGCTTCGAGCGGAGCAGTCGAACGATCTCCTTCGGTGGGATGCCTTCCACGTCAAAGGTGACGATGCCGCCTTTAACCGCTCCGAGGTCGCGGACGGTCACACCGGGTACCCCGGAGAGTTGATGGCGCAGGGTGTCCGCCTGGCGCTCGATCGTTGCCCAGATCCGGTCAAGCCCGAGCTCCAGGGCCAGATCGATCGCAGCACCGAGGCCGAGCTTTCCCGCGACATAGCTCTCCCAATTCTCGAAACGGCGGGCATCTCCGCGGATCTCGATCTGGTCCGCCGCAACCCAGGTAGCGGCATGGTTGTCCAGGAACGGAGGAGTGAGTCGCTCGATCAGGTCCTGGCGGACATAGAGGAACCCGACCCCGCGCGGACCGCGTAGATACTTCCTGCTGGTGGTGGAGAGGATGTCGCAGCCGATCTCGCGGACGTCGATTGGCATCTGGCCGGTCGTCTGGCAGGCATCGAGAATGTAGATCGGCTTCTGATCTCCGCTGGCGGCCAGCATCTTGCCGATCGCCGCCGCCGGCTGGACAAGCCCACCGTTGGTTGGCATGTGCGAGATGCTGACGATCTTGACCCGCTCATCCAGCATCTCTCCGAGTGCCGGTACGGAGATCTGACCTGATTCGTCACTGGGGACGACTTCGACTGACGCGCCAGTTTGCCGCGCGACCTGGAGAAATGCGATGGCGTTGCTGCCGTATTCACTCTCCGACGTGAGGATTCGGTCGCCGGGCTTGAGGGGGATGGCGTAGAACGCCATGTCCCAACCCCTGGTGGCGTTCTCGACGATGGCGATCTCCTCAGGTCGCGCGTTGATGAGCCTGGCAACGGAGTCGTAGACGGCCTCCAGGCGCGGTGCTGCTTCATCCGCCGCCTCATAGCCACCGATCCTGGCTTCGAGATTGAGATGGTCTATGACCGCTTCAAGCACGACATTCGGCGAGAGGGAGTCGCCGGCGTGATTGAAGTGAGCGACCTCGGCGCATCCCGGAGTGTCCGCTCGCAATGCCGGAATCCGATCATCCAACGTCTCCCCGGCAGTCACGTCCGGCACAGTTACCATCTCGACTCCTCTTCAAGCGATCAACGCGGTCTCAGTCAGTCATCAGCCGAGTATCGCAGAGCGCACCAGCAGGTCGGGATCGACGTTGATCTTGCAGCCGGACTCCACGAAGGTCGTAGGATTGGCGACAAACATACCGGTATCGGAGCAATGGAGTCTCACGGTGACCTTGAAGTGTCTGAAGGATTGAACCGGTGATCGACGTTCTCCTTCTCGGAACCAGCGGGATGCACCCGACCGCCGATCGTTGGTTGTCCAGTGTCCTTCTCCGCTGCGGCAGCGAACTCATTCTGTTCGATTGTGGCGAGGGCACGCAGATCCCGTGGCGCCGGTCGCATTGGGGATTCAGGCGCGTCAGTACGATCTGCGTTTCCCATTGGCATGCCGACCATATCGCGGGACTGCCGGGAGTGCTCTTCTCGATTGCGAACGCGGGCCGGACCGACCCCGTGACCCTCTATGGTCCAGTCGGTGTTGGGCGGATCGTGGAAGGGTTGCGTGTGATCGCGCCGCATCTCACCTTTCCGCTTGACGTCGTCGAACTCAAACACGATGACGCTTTTCGGCTTGGCAACGATCTTACTGGCCAGGTCGCGCTCGGCGAGCATGGCGTCCCGAGCCTCGCATATCGGCTCGATCTTCACCGGGCCCGGCGGTTCGACCGTGCCAAAGCCGAAGCCCAGGCGGTGCCAAGACGGCTCTGGAAAACACTGCAACAGGGACAGGACGTTGCCTGGGATGGCGGGATGGCGACCGCCGACGACATCCTGAAGCCGCCCCGCCCAGGATTGGCGTTCGGGTTCGTGACGGATACGCGCCCGCTCGATGTCCACCGCGACCTGATGCGCGGCGTCGATCTACTGGTCTGTGAGGGCACCTATGGCGATCCAGCCGACACGGGAAAAGCCCTGGAATGGGGCCACATGACCTTCAGCGAAGCGGCGACACTTGCGAGGGTATCGTGAGGCGAAGCATCTCTGGCTTACCCACTTCAGCCCGGGACTCAAAGCTCCGGAGAATTGGCTTCCGGAGGCCATAAGCATTTTTCCGGATACAACTGTTGGATACAGCGGTCTGACGGCCAGCCTCTCATTCCCAGATGAGGAATCGAACGGAACTGTGAGCGGGTAGCGGTCCGTCAGGACTGAATCGCCCTCGGTCTTGGAACCGCCCCTACCGGGAGGCGATCGGTGAGATGCCAAGCTCACCCTGGATGAACGACGCCACCGAGGCAATGTCCGCGATATAGACCCAGGCTCCGGACTCGTCGTACCCCTCGGTCAACATCTCGTCTGGAATGGCTTCCAGATCGATGGCGCTGCGGTCCATGTCGAGCCCGATCCGTGCCAGCGTCAATTGCTGGTCCAGCGGGAAGCTCGTCTGGACTGAATCGCCAAGCGCGATGATCATGCTGTTTGCCTTCGTAATCGATCCCATATCTTTGGCTTCATCGAAGAGTGCCAGCAAGATATCCGCCTGGCGCTCGCGACGACCGTCGTCACTATCGACGTTACGGGTTCGGGCGTATTTAAGGGCCGTCTCGCCGTCCATCTCCTGGACGCCCGGCTCGAAAGTGACAACTTCCGTTCCATAGTCATCGGTTGGATAGGCGTCATCGACAATGCGATAGGGAACGGTTACTTCGACACCACCAACGGCGTCGATTGCCGCTTCAAATCCCTGGAAATCGAGCAAGACGTAGTCGTCGATGATCACCCCGAAGTTGTCTTCGATCGTGTCGCGCATCATCGCCACGCCCGCGGCGGGATGGTTGGGGTGTTCCTGGACGCCAATGTTATAGGCGCCGTTGATTTTCCCTTCACCGTGATTGGGGATAGACACCTGAAGGTCGCGGGGAATGCCGACCGCCTGGATGGTCTTCGCAATCAGATCGAGCTTCACCAGAATGATGACGTCGGCATTCTGGTCGCCGCCATCTTCCCGGCGGTCAACTCCAAGCACCATGATCGTGAGGTCGGTCTTGCCGTCCCAGACACCGTCGAGGCCGGGATCGCCGCGATCAGTGCCGGCTTCCGCTAGCTCGCGCATCACGTCGAACGACGACATGTCGTCACCGCCGGCGTCGGCCACATCGCCCTCGGCGCTGGCTTCGGTCTCCAGAGGAGGGGCGGCGTTGACGCCCGCGATCGTTGTCGGCACCGCGGTCGCAATGTCTGTCGTGTCGACCGGTGAGCCGGTGCCATCTCCGGCCGCGACCGTTTCGTCAGATACGTCCTCGGGAGGCTGTGCGGCGGCACCTGAGCCCGTTGACCCCGCAGTGGGAGTTCCCGGCGCGGCGGCAATCTCGGACGACCCTGTTTGGGATGGAGATGTGTGCGGTACTCGCGTCGGAAGGGGGATGACGGCGGTATTCTGGGCCTGACCGATCGCGTCGATGATCCGATACCCCTGAACGCCGAGCACGAGGAGTGGAATGAGCAGCACCAAACCGACAATCGCAAGGATGCGTCGCCGCCTGCCACGTTTCCCCTTCTTTTCGGCTGCCCAGACCCACCCGACAACGCTGCCGTGTCTGAAGCAGTCGTCAGTTGCTCTGCCCGCGGGATCGCTCGCTCTGCCAACTCAGCGTCGAGCCGGCGCGGCGCCGGGCGCCTCTGAACTTCGACGGGGAGTTCCTTTCGCGCCAGACGGCGCCTCGTGTTCTCTGCGGAAGTACGCGAGGTCGCAACCCCCTGACCCGGGACTATTGTACCCATGCTTCGACCGAGAGAGACAAGGAGAGTCGTAGCCCGCAACCTGGCATTGGTTGCCATTTTCTATCTAAATCGGCGATTCACTCAGGCAGTAACCGCAAACAGGCATCGCCCGTCGCGGTTCTATCGGGTATTAACGTCGGTTGGTCCAGATTGATTCGTCAAGGGTTGGGCGATTCGGTCACTCCCGCGGATCACGGGCTAATTGAGATTACATTTGGCACATTGCGAATGGTCACTCCCCGGGCAGTACCTCCTTAAGCGATAATAGCGGCATCAAGGCTCGAATTAACTGATCTGGTAGACGGGTTACGACGTAGTACATGCAGGTGGCTGCAAGGCGGTGAGGTCGATGCCACCCGGGCCGATCGACGCGAGCAACCTCGATGATGAGGGACTCCTCGCTGCGATCCAGCAGGGCGACGAAGATGCGCTCGCGGAGCTCTATGACCGGTACGGACGCCTGGCTTTCGGGCTTGCCTACCGGATTCTTGGTGAGCGCGGCACCGCCGAGGATGTCGTCCAGGAGGCCTACCTTGCCGTCTGGCGGCGCAGTACCAGTTTCCGGGCGGACCGGGGGAGCGCCCGCGCCTGGCTGATGTCGATCGTGCATAACGCCGCAATCGATCGCCGCCGCGGTCGCTTCAAGCGGGAGCAGGAGGTAGTCCCGATCGATGACCTGGAGTTCAGGCTTGAATCTGAGGCGGATGACGCCTTTGCGGTGGTGTCCGAGCAGATTGAAGCGGAACAAATCCGATCCGCCCTTGGTTCACTCCCAACAGAGCAGCGCCAAGCAATCGAGCTAGCCTACTTTGGCGGACTGACTCAACAGGAGATCTCTGAACGCACAGGTACTCCGCTCGGCACGGTCAAGAGCCGGATGCGGCTCGGGCTACTAAAACTCCGTTCACTCCTTGCCGATTCGCTGGGCACCGAGCTCGCGAATTCGGCCGGAGCCGATTAGATCCGGCCACAGGAATCACGTGATCAAGCCGGTCAGGCACAGACAAATGAACGACGGGACTGAAGGGCACCAGGAACGATGAACCGCAACGATCGTGTGAACGACAACCAACCAGCGGACGACCCCGCCGGGCCGGGACAGTTCGACGATGCCGTCGGCGTCTACCTCCTCGACGCCCTCGACGAAGCCGAACTGGCCGAGTTTGAAGCCTTCCTGCGCGACGATCTCGACGCCCAGGCAGAAGTCGCGGCTCTGCGCCCTGTCGTCAATCTCCTGCCGCTGGCACTCGATGAAAGGGATCTACCGCAGCCTTCGGCGACGCTTCGTTCCCGGATTCTGCAGGCCGCCCGTGACGACGGTCGCTCCTCTCCACCTGGAAGTACAGGGAGCGCAACCCCACCCATCGATCAGCCACGTCGACCGTCCGGTCCCTCCGTACCGCCCATTCAGAGGAGTTCGACGGCACCTGGGGGAACGATTCTGCCGTTCGTGCGGCGGATAGGTTTCGAGCGGCTGGCGGCGGGCTTGCTGGCGCTCATCGCGGCAGGCGCAATCATCTGGGGTATCACCCTCCAGAGCAGGCTCAACAACACAAAGGACGATCTGGACGCCGCTCGGGATGAAGTGGCGCTCCTTCAAGGTCACGGCGGCGGACTGGTCCAGGCGGTGGTCTATCCCATGGATCCGACCGAAGACGGGCCCGAGACGGCCAATGCAGTAGTAGCCTTGGAAACTGAGGCATCAACCATAGCAACCATATCAACCACCGGCATGCCACCGACCGAACAGGGCCGCAACTACCAGCTTTGGTTCATCACCTTGGACGATGCGGGAGAGATAGAAGGAGCTCCCCGCCCGAGTATCACTTTCGAGGTCGGCCAGGACGGCGCGATAGTCGTCGAGCACATACCCGTGGACGGCCCCTTTGATGCTGTCGCGATTACCAATGAACCGGTAGGTGGTAGCCCGGCCCCGACGACCCCAGTAATCCTGTTCGGTACTCGAGGGGTCGCCGCGGGGTAGCCGACATAAATCCTCTTTATTCTGCATTGGAAAGCCCTACGGCATGGCGGTAACTAACCAGTGCCGCCTTGACACATGTGTTCTAATCGCCTACAATACGAACAATAGTTCTATGTATTCTGCTCGGGTTCCCGTCCCGAGATCGGAGCCTTCGATGTCCACGTTTATCCCCGCAACCCAAACCGCACCCTTGCCGCCGGCGCCGGCCATCTCAAATCGGACCGCGGCCGAACTTCTCTTCGATGTGGCCACTATCTTGGAGCTGTCTGAGGATAACCCGTATCGCGTGCGCGCCTACCGCCGTGCCGCGAGGTTGCTCCTCCGCCAGCAGGATCAGGCGAGCGTCCATCTCGATCAGAATGGCGATCTTGTTTTGCCCGGGCTTGGGCCGCGCTTGCGTCGCAAACTGGGTGAATTGCTCTCCACGGGTCGGATGGGCTTCTATGTGGAGCTCTGCGCGGAGCTCCCAGACGCGATCGCCGAGCTGATGCGCATTCCGACTGTCGGCCCCAAGACAGCCTGGAGGCTCCACGCCGAACTGGGCCTGAGCACCGCCGCGGATGTCCGCCGGGCCGCCGAGAACGGCGAAATCCGGTCTCTGTACGGATTCGGCGAGGTCCGCGAGCAGCAACTCCTGGCGGGCGCCATTGAGGTGCTGTCTGGCCGGCCAAAGGTCTACGCTCCGGTCCCGTTGGATCTCTTCGAGCAGGACGATGAGCCTGCTCCACTGCCCGTGGGCCGGTCTGCCGCTCCCGTGGCAATCCCGGCTCAGGTTGCCCTTCGCCAGGCCGCCTGATGAGACAGCCCTATCGCCCGGCCCGATTTCGCCGACCTTCGGGGAGTGCGGGGCGGGCGAATGCCGCCGCTGATCCCGTCGCGGAGCCGGCGAGCAATTCGGACGAACTCGAGATCGATGACCTGTTTGGCGCACTGGAGCGTGCGTCGGACGACATCATCGCGGTCGAACTTGAGACCGAACCGCCGGGCCAGGATATCGGCCCAGCATGCGGATGTCGCGCCGGTCGACATGCGGATGCCCGCCGACCTGGTGACTTCCGACCTGCGCCACACGTTTGGGCTGTCCCAGCCTCCTGTCACGGACATCATCTTGCGACCCTACCAGGAGGATGCGATCCGATCGTGGTCTCGCCACGATGGCCGAGGCGTGATCGTGCTGCCGACCGGCGCCGGCAAGACCGTCGTTGCACTGGGCGTCGCGGCTCAGCTGGGGCTGCGGACGCTGGTGGTCGTGCCGACGATCGAGCTCCTCCAACAGTGGCGGCAGGCTCTGGCGGATCGCCTGGGCTACCCCTTGGAGGCCGTCGGTATCGTCGGAGGTGGCAAGCGGACCGTCCGCGATGTCACCGTCATCACCTACGACTCAGCCGCGATGCCCCATCGGCGCCTGGACGGCTTCGGTCTGTTCGTAGTCGATGAAGTCCACCACCTCCCAGCCCGGGCTTACCGATCGATCTCGGCGAAAGTCAATGCGCCGTTTCGATTGGGTTTGAGCGCAACCCCAGAGCGTAGCGATGACGGTCACATTGCCCTCGACCATCTGATCGGCCCGATTGTCTTCCGCCGGACTCCGGCCGAGCTGGCCCGCGACCGGCACATCGCCGAGTACGACGAAAAGCGCCTGTTCGTCGACCTGACCGCCGACGAGCGACTGCGCTACGACCAGCTCATGGCCGAGTACCGGTTCTACCTTGCGTCACGACGGGGCAGCCTGGGCCGTCCGGAAGGGATCTTCGTCGAGCTGATTCGCCGCTCTGGCACAGATCCGGCCGCCCGGTCGGCGCTACGGGCCCACCATCAAGCGCGAATGATTGCCCTCAACGCCGAGGCAAAGATCGCCAAAGTCGAAGAGCTGCTGCGCCAGCACCGCGACGACAAGGTGATTGTCTTTTCCGAGTACAACGCGATGGTCGACATCCTCAGTCATCGCCTCCTCCTCCCGTCGATCACCTACCGCACGCATCCTGCCGAGCGCCGGGCGGTGCTGGATGGTTTCCGCTCTGGGAGGTACACAAAGTTGGTCACCGGGAGAGTGCTCAATGAAGGCGTTGACGTGCCCGATGCCAATGTCGCCATCGTGGTAAGCGGATCGTCCGCCACCCGGGAGTACATCCAGCGTCTGGGGCGTGTGCTCCGGCCCAAGAGCAGCAGGGCCAAGCTCTATGAATTGGTCAGCCGGAAGACGACCGAGGGCCGCAGCGTGCGCAAGCGCCGGGGCCCGACAGGACCGTCTGAACAACTAGCAACCGCGGGTCGTCGTTCAGCCGACAGTTAGGGAGGACAGGGATGGCGTTTCGCCGCCAGGACATTCCGAAGACCACCCGCAAGGGCAAAGACGGAGCGCCACGTCGTCTCTATCCACGCTTCATCCGCGACCAGTCGATGTTGCCCAAAATCGGCCTGGCGATCGACTACCTGGAAGGGATGATCGGGCGCAAGCGGAGTGACCTTTCTCCAGATGTGATTCTTGACCTGTTCGGCGATCCTAAAGTCGCCCGCTGCATGCTCAGCTGCCTGGCCGAGCGCTATCGCTACCGCTCGCTCGAGTTCTCCGAGGTGATCGGCAAGGAAGCGGCGCTCGCACTCGCCGGCTGGGATCTGCATGAGCCTGCCGACGTGCGGGCTCTCGTCTATCACACTGCGAACTCCAGCTACGATGGCTTTGTCTGTGCG
The DNA here is from genome assembly GCA_963849635.1 of uncultured Chloroflexia bacterium. GTDB lineage: Bacteria > Chloroflexota > Chloroflexia > Thermomicrobiales > UBA6265 > CAVRUD01. The sequence goes on from CAWKIA010000018.1 coordinate 480,741, forward strand.
GCTGATCGATCTCGTTTCCTGGACGAAATCGCGACGCCGATGGGCCTGTCCGGCGTCCAACTCGACACACTCCTCACGTTGGATGCCGAGCAGAACCAGCAGCTGGTGCGCGTTGGACTCGTGCCTGAAGCGGTTGACATTGTTGCGCGCTACAACGCTAACCTGCTTGCATCTGTTCTGCGCTACGCCCTCTCGATCGACATCTGCACGCCTGACCTCGAACGGACAACGGTCGAGGCCGTGCTCGCGCGCTGCGATGTAGAAGCACGGCGGTCGGGCTCAGAATCGGTCCGCTTGATTGGACGGAGACACACTCAGACGGGTTGGGCGCAAGCGGGAATGAAGCTGTCCCGGGTAGCGCTGCAACTCATCGCGCTGTCGCCCGGCAGTCCGGATCTCCATGCGGTCATTCATCTGGGCGACCAGAGTTCAGAGCTTACGCTCGATAGCAAGGGACTTGGAGCGATTCGCCCTGCTTACCGCGCAGTCGCTGATGCGGCCGGAATCGTCCTGGCGAGCTATGCTCGATGAGGACGTCACGACCATGCGCCGCCGGAAGGGCGATGGCTTCGCCGGCTGGTCGATCAGGCGATTGCCGGATCCGATCTATATGGCTGAGGCGATGGTCATTCCCGAGCACGTGTTCATCCGAGATGAACTCATGGTTCCGGTGATCACGATTCCATCGGGTTCCCGACGGGCTTCGGCGCTGAAAGCCGCCGCGCTCATTGGGTCGCAAAGGCCGGTGGTCGCTCTCGGCGGGACCGAGGCGGCGGAGGGCGTGTATTCCCTGGCTACACCGGAGGCAACTCGTCTGGCGATGATTTTGGAGAACATTCGCCGCGACTATGACCTGGAGGCTACTCCGCAGAAGGTGCTCTGGTCCGAACTCGCGGAGAGCGGCTGGGTAGCTGCCGACCGCGTCACCGAACTTTTTCCAGGCTCCGAGCTTCCAGTCGAGGTCCGCGAGTGGCTCGCCGATGGAGTCGCCGCCATGGTGCCCGGATTCGGTCTCGGTACGGTCGGCTTTCTTGAGCACCTCAGCGATCTTGTGCATGCGGGTTCAACCGACATAGCCGCGGTACGTGGCCGGATTGCGGCCGAGGTTGGCGACAGTCCAGCCGCCGATGCCTTGACGCTCCACCTCGTCGGCCATCACTTCCTGGGGTCCGCTCCGAAGGTCGGGGACTACCAGGAACGAGCTGTGGCGGCGTAGTCAACGCTCACCGGGCTAGTTCTTCTCGTCGGAAGTTCCACCGAGTGATTGCGTGCGTTGAAAGGCGGCATAGACGGCCCGGGAGAACACCGTCCGGAGGCCGCCTTTCTCCATTTGATAGATCGCCTCGGCCGAGGTTCCACCCGGTGAGGTGACCATGTTGCGCAGCTCCGCCATGTGCTTACCCGATGCGCGGGCGAATTCCACCGAGCCGGAAACGGTTTGCAGGACGATCTGCTCGGCGATTCGGCGTGGGAAGCCCATGTGGACTCCGGCGTCGATCAGGGCCTCCATCATCAGAAAGACGTAGGTCGGACCAGTGCCAGACAAGGCGGTGGCCATGTCGACGTACTTCTCTTCATCTACGTAGAGCTCTTCTCCCAGGGCACTCAGCACCGCCCTAATACGGGAACGGTGACCTTCGTCGACATCGGGCGTCGCGGTCCAGACGTTCATGCCCTGGCCGACTTGAGCCGGCGTGTTCGGCATCACCCGCACAATGGCGTCATGCCCGAGCCCGTGTCTCAAGGTTGCGATCGTCCCACCAGCCAGGATCGAGATCGCCACTTGAGTCGGACTCAGCCTGCCGTGCAACTGGTTCATGACCGTGCCCAGCATCTGCGGCTTGATGGTGAGAAAAACGAGATCGGCGCTGATCGCCGCGTCGCGATTGCTCTCCAGCGTGACCACGCCAAACCGCTCGTGCAGGCGATCCCGGCGGTCTTGACGCGGGTGGCTTGCAAAAATCCGGTCGGGCGCAAGCAACTGGCGTTTGAGCAGCCCGGCGATCATCGCCTCAGCCATCACACCGGCACCGATAAATGCGAGCGTTGTCTCGCTCAATGTTCCGGGAATTGGTTCGTCGCCGCTAACCTCGACCGCCCCGTGCGTCGTCACCACTTTGCCCTCCGGCTAGATCAAGCGCGATGGCTACGCATTTTAGCTGTCTGGCGTCGTCACCTTGCCCCGCCTGCGACAATTGCTGGGCACATCGTTGGTCACGTGGGGTGGCCACCGCGGAAGGACACCAGACGCAGATGCCAAATCGCCTCGCGCAGGAAACCAGCCCTTACCTGCTTCAGCACAAGGACAATCCCGTTGATTGGTACGCCTGGGGAGCCGAGGCGCTTGAACGTGCCACCCAGGACGACAAGCCCATCCTCCTCAGCATCGGCTACTCATCCTGTCACTGGTGCCACGTGATGGCGCACGAGTCGTTTGAGGATCCAGCGACAGCGGATCTGATGAATCAGCATTTCATCAACATCAAGGTCGACCGGGAAGAGCGGCCCGACCTCGACTCACTCTACATGTCGGCTGTCCAGGCGATGACGGGCCATGGCGGTTGGCCGCTCAATGTCTTTCTGACTCCTGACGGCGCGCCGTTCTATGGCGGCACCTACTGGCCGCCGGATGATCGCCAGGGAATGCCTGCCTTTCGCAAGGTCCTGGAGGGCGTCACCGAGGCGTACCAAGAGCGTCACGAAGGCGTCTTAGAGAACGCCGCCCAGCTTCGCGCCTACCTCGAACAGGCGACGACCGCAACCCCGACTCCAGGTGATCCCTCGCAAGATGTCCTCGACGAGGCCTACGACGGTCTTCGCCGAAACTTCGACGGCGAAAACGGTGGTTTTGGCGGAGCTCCCAAGTTCCCTCAGCCAGCCGTCCTCGAGTTTGTGCTCCGCACCCACAAGCGCACGAAGAACGAGCAGGCGGCCAGGATGGTCACCTTGACGCTCGACAAGATGGCGGCTGGTGGGATGTATGACCAGTTAGGCGGCGGGTTCGCCCGGTACGCGGTCGATGCCATCTGGCTCGTGCCCCACTTCGAAAAGATGCTCTATGACAACGCCCAGTTAGCCCGGATCTATTTGGACGCTTACCGCGCGTTTGGCACGGAGCGCTATCGCGAGGTCGCGACGGAAACACTCGACTTTGTCCTCCGGGAGATGACGGGCGCCGAAGGCGGTTTCTACTCGGCTCAGGACGCCGACAGCGAAGGCGAAGAGGGCAAATTCTACGTTTGGACGTCGGAAGAGATTGACGACATCTTAGGTCCCGGGGACGGCGAAGTCCTGCGCGCCCACTTCGGCGTAACCGACCGCGGCAACTTCGAGGGCAAGAACATCCTGACCTACGCTCGAACCGCCGAAGATATCGCGGCGGCAATGGGTCTCCCAATCGTTGAGATTGCGGACATCATCGCGGCTGGGCGGCAGAAACTCTTCGACGCCAGGGCGAAGCGCGTCCGTCCGGGCACCGACGACAAAGTCATCACCTCCTGGAACGGCCTGATGCTCCGGGCACTGGCCGAAGGATCCCGCGTTCTCGGCCGAGCCGATTATCGAGACGCGGCAGCGAAAAACGCTGATTTCCTCCTACGCGAACTCCGGCGCGACGGCCGCCTCCTCCGCACCTACAAGGACGGCCGGGCAAAGCTCAGCGCCTATCTCGAAGACTACGCCTTCTTGATCGACGGCCTGATCTCCCTCTACGAGGCGACCTTTGACCGGCGCTGGTTCGAGGAGGCTTTGGCGTTGACCGAGACGATGCTGGAGGAATTCGCCGATCCCGATAGCGCCGCGTTGTTCGATACCGGTGCTCATCACGAGGCACTCGTCAGCCGCCCGCGCGATTTACAGGACGGCGCCACCCCGAGCGGAAACGCTGCCGCCGCGGGAGTCCTCCTGCGCCTGGGCGTGATGACGACTGACGAGAAGTACTCGACCAGGGCGGCGGAGTTGCTCCAACTACTCGCTCAACCCATGGCCGAGCACCCGACCGGGTTCGGCCGCTGGTTGTCTGCGCTCGACGCGTATCTTGCCAGTACCAAGGAAGTCGCCGTCGCCGGCGAGAAGACCGATCCCGCGCTCATCGAGCTGGCGGACACGGTCTATCGGCGATACGAGCCCAACACGGTTCTGGGCTACGCCGACCCACACGACGAAACCATCGCCGAGCGGTTGCCATTCCTGGCCTATCGGCCGCCCCAGAAAGGCCGGGCGACCGCCTACGTCTGTGAGCACTTTGCCTGCCTACCGCCAGTCTTCAGTCCCGACGACTTGCTTATCCAGCTTGAGCAGGGCACTGGCGTGAGTTGGCAGGAGATCTAGCCGATCTCTAGGCCGCGACAACGGGGTTTCGGAGGACGCCAACACCGCCGACCTCGACCTCGATCGTGTCCCCGGGCTGCATCGGGCCGACACCCTCCGGGGTACCGGTCATGATGATGTCGCCTGGTTCAAGCGTCATCACCCCGCTGATATAACTCACCAGCGTGTGCGCGTTCCAGATCATGCCCGCGGTCGTCTGCGACTGGCGGACCGTGCCATTGAGCCGGGATTCGACCTTGGCGTCGGAAAGATCCACTTCGGTCTCGATGCATGGTCCCAGCGGGCAGTACGTGTCAAATCCCTTCGCCCGGATCCACTGGCCGTCTTTCCGCTGCAGTACCCGATCGGAGACATCGTTGCCACAGGTGTAGCCGAGGACAAAGCCAGGCACGTCCTCGACCGCCACATTGCGAGCGGTTTTGCCGATGACGACGACCAACTCGGCCTCATGGTCCGTCCGGTTCTCGGGGTTGGCGATCTTGATCGCCTCTCCGTGCGCGATGAGCGCCGACGGCGGCTTCATGAACAGGACAGGCTCTTCGGGAATGGTGCGGGTGGGATCGTTCTCCGTGACGTGGGCGACGTAGTTCAGCCCGACACAGACGATCTTTCCCGGCTGGATCGGTGGCAACAGACTGAGATCATCCAGGTTGCCGACCAGGCCGGTCTTCGTCAGGCCGGAGAAAGGATCACCGGTGGCTGCGTAGATCGCGTCGCCTTCCAGGACGCCGTACCGGGCCTCGCCTCCGTCACGAAATCGCACGAATTTCATTCGTCCCTCTCTTCCCAATCAGCCCCTGCAACCAGAACGTGCATTCCACGCCCTCAACTGGGGCATTCTAGAGGCTACAACCTGGCCGGAATACATGGTTTGCTCGACAGCCAGCGAGAGTAGAATTGAGTACGGCAGAGTTGGCCGTAGTGGGATGCCCATCCCCGGACTGTTTCACCCGGCATCGTCGCCGCGGTTAGTGCAAACATATTTGCGTTCACCCATCCCGGGATGAGAGCCGCCCTATGCCAGATCTGTTCGTCACCCTTCAAGAGAAGGACGATGGCAACGAGATCGTCGTTCCAGTCCGATCTGAAGAAGAGTCGCTCGCGATCCTGAAGTCCGGTGACATCACCGCCAGCAAGCTGGTCCCCTGGGGTTCGAACTACACCTTCGCGGTGGGCCTTGAGACCCCGGACGGGCAGGACATGCTCGCGATCTACAAGCCGCGATCAGGAGAATCGCCGCTGTACGACTTTCCCGACGGCACCCTGTTCAAGCGGGAGGTCGCCAGTTATCTGCTGAGCAAACGCCTGGGCTGGAACCTGGTCCCGCCCACGGTCATCCGATCCGGCCCGCACGGAGTCGGGAGCCTTCAACTCTACATCGAGCCAGAACCGGATGGACCGGAGCTGCGCCACTTCTGGGGGCAGCATCATCCCGAGGTAGAACGCCTCATCCTGTTCGACCACATCACCAACAACGCCGACCGCAAGATCGGCCACTGCCTGCGCGATGCGGACGGCAAGGTCTGGGGCATCGACCATGGCTTGACCTTCAACCACGTCCCAAAGCTACGAACGGTCCTGTGGCAACTCGTAGGCGAGCAAATCTCCCCTGCACTGCTCGCGGATCTCTCCCGCGTCTGTGTGGAATCGGATGCGATCCGGGGCGAATTCGCTCGCCTATTGAGCAGAGCCGAGATCGACGCCCTGTTCGCCCGGATCGAACGGTTCTTGATGGAACGCCGGTACCCGCCGCTCAACCCACGTCGCAACATCCCCTACGGCTGGTGGTAAAGGGACCCCGGCGAGAGGCTAGTGCGCTCCTGACATCACGATCGGGGCGGTTTCGCCGATAGCGATCTCTGATAGCAGAGTCGAATTCGGCGCCAGCCTGCGACGCAAAACGCGCAGGTTGTAGAACGCCGCGATCGGCGCCGAGATGAAGAAGGTCAGCCAGACCGCGCCGAGGCCCATGTCAAAGATGACCACGGCAACCCAGGCTAGCCCGACCGCCAACCAGACGGCGATCGCGCTGGAAATCATCGGGGTCCTTGTGTCACCACTGCCACGCAACGCGCCGCCGTTTACCGCCCAGATTGCCCAGAATGGCAGACCGATGCTCAAGGCACGAAGGGCGTCAACACCGGCATTGATCACCTCTGGATCGTTGGAGAAGGCGTCCATGACGGGCCGGGCGATGATGAAGTAAATCAGGCCGCCGACAGTCATCCAACCAATCGACCAGTTCATCGCGATCCTGGCCGCATCCCTGGCATCCGCAAGATTCTTCGCCCCGACACTCTGGCCGACCAGCGCCGTTGCCGCAATCGCGAAACCGAACCCAGGCAGAAATGCCATCGACAACGCGGTGAACCCAATCTGCTGGGCCGCGAGTTCGGCTGTGCCCAAGAGAGCTACGACAGCGATCATGCAAACGAACCCGCCGGACATCAACATCTGCTCAAGCGCCGCGGGCACACCAAGTCGCATCAACCGTTTGGCCGTCCCTGGTTCCGGCCGCCAGCCATGCTTCCCGCGCAACGACACGTTCGCCCGCCCGTGGACTAACAACGTCAGCAAGATAGCCGCACCCACGGTTCGGCCAATCGCGGCGCCCCAGGCACTTCCAGCAACGCCTAACTCGGGAAAGCCGAACTTGCCGAAGATGAGCAACCAGGCGGCAACGATGTTGACGACGTTTGCCACGGAGGCCGCCAGCAGCGGCGTTTTGCTGTCTCCCACGCCGCGAAAAATCGCTCCACAGACAAAGGTCAAGAGGAGGACAACGCACGTCCCGGCCGTGATCTGCAGGTACGTCGCCCCATGGCGCGTGACCTCATCCTCGGCGCCAAAGAGCCCGATAGCGGGGCGAGCAAGAAAAAACCCCCGATCGACACCGGGATCGCCGCGATGACACCCCAAACGATTGCCTGGCGGGCGTATCGGTTGACCAGCGAGTGATCGCCAGCCCCCGTCGCCTGCGACACCAGAACTGTCGCGCCGATCGATACCGCGCTTAGGGCAGCCAAGATAAAGAAGATGAACTCCAGGGAGGTGCCAACTCCCGCCACCTCCTCTTTGCCTAATCGAGCCACCATCACGGTGTCCGCGGTGCCGACTAGCGTTTGCAGGAAGTTCTCCCCGATGATCGGGATCGCCAAGGCCAGGACACGCCGGCGGTCCATCGGGGACGACGCCCGTACCTTGCGTTCACTGTCGGTTCCGCCGACATCGGGGGCACCAACGTCGGTGTCGACTCGCTTGGTATGAGCCAACTCGTCCGGGATTGCCATGGATGCGGTGGAGCTCCTTTTACCCATCGAGTCGACTTGGATATTGATCTCGTGGTTTGCACTGGCTGTTTCTCAGAATTGGGCCGGGCGCGCAAGGGGAAGTCCTCGCGATCCGGGATGCGATTCCTCATCGGACACCGGTCTATCGGCGCCCAAATCGCACATGTATTCTGGCCATATAGTCGTCTTCCGAACCGTAGTCGAAGTGAGACGGTGCGAACCAGTCGTCGAACTTCGTGCGGCGCTCGGTCCCGCCGGTTCGGGCAGTGTCGACCAACCAGTCGATCGCCGGGCCAACTGTCTCCTCATAGCCTCCAACTGGAACGTAGCCGAGTCGTTCGGCCGCACGCATGTCGAGGACGATCGGATTGGCCGTGTTCCATGGGTGGTCGCCAAGAGATCCATCGTCCCCCTCGATCAACACCTCATCCCAACAATGACCAAGATGCCGGGCGACGATGCGGGCAATCTCGATTGCGCTCGGGGCATCGGGATCGGCGGCGTTGAGGATGCGCTGGCCAGGGAGTGGCGCGACTGCCTCGATCAACGCGGCGATGTTGCTGGCGGCTGAGGTATGGTCGATGCTGGCGCCGTTGCGAGCAAGCAAGATTACTTTTCGCCGGTCCAGCACTCTCCGCACGAAAAACCATTCGCGCGGGTTAGATGCCCACGGACCGTGGATCTTTGATGCTCGAAGAATGGAAACGCGGTGACCGCTGTCGAGCAGGACGCGCTCGGCGGCGACCTTGTTCGGTCCGTAGCCCTCCCGCGAGTTGTAGTCCATCTCGCCCGGTGGCAATGTCGGCTGATCCTCGCGGATCGGACCCTCGAATTGAGGGGGCATGTCGGAATTCACATGATTGCCGTCGGCGTCGACGTAGACCGCCTTGCTCGACATCATCACCATTGCACCGACGTCACCGAGCACCGGCAGGAGCTGCCTGGCATGCGCGGCGGAAAAGCAGAGGCAATCGACCAGGAGATCAACTCCAGATCCAACAGCGGAGTTGAGTTCATCCGGCTGCTCGCGATCCGAGACCATGTACCTGGCGCCAGCCCTCGTGAGTTCCTCAGGAACGCCTACAGGCCGCCGACCAGTGATGTCAACCGCCCACCCACTCGCCAACAGGCGGCGTGCGACCGCCTGACCGACTGCGCCGGAACCTCCGAGAATCAGCACGCGAGCCATGGTTCCTCCATCATCAGCCTTCTGCTGACAATTCTTCAGCGTGTTGAAAAAGGCGGCGCCGGGTGCGCTGCACGGCCGAGGGCGCGGGTCAGCAGATTTCCTCACGCTCGGATACGATTGGGCGATCGTCGGTGCCCTTTCCCGCTGGGCGCGGGGAGAAGGAGGGGCGACATGAAGGTCGCCATCATCGGGGGCGGTATCGGCGGGATGACCCTCGCCCTCGCCCTCCACGACGCCGGCATCGACGACGTCGCGGTCTACGAGTCCGCCTCGGCTGTGAAGGTGTTGGGCGTTGGGATCAACGTCCTGCCCCACGCCGTGCGCGAGCTGACCGAACTCGGGCTCCTCGATGACCTGACCGCGGTCGGCATTCCCACCGCCGAGTACGTCCTCTACTCCAAGCACGGGCAGCGGATCTGGGGCGAACCCCGCGGCCTGGCCGCCGGCTACCGCTGGCCGCAATTCTCCATCCACCGCGGCGAGTTGCTTGGGGTGCTTCATCGGGCTGTGCTCGCCCGGCTCGGCCCGGCTCGCGTCCACACCGGCCACCACCTCGCCCGCTTTGGGCAGCAGGATGGCAAGGTCTGGGGCGAGTTCGTCGACCGGCAGCGCGGCGTCGTCGTGGGGCGGGTCGAGGCCGACCTGCTCGTGGGCTGCGACGGCGTCCACTCGGTCGTGCGCCAGGCGCTCTACCCGAACGAAGGGCCGCCCAAATGGAACGGCATCACGATGTGGCGGGGGCTCACCGAGGGGACGCCCTACCTGACCGGTCGCAGCATGCTCATGGCGGGGTACTCCGGCTGCCAGCTGGTCGTCTACCCGATCTCCAAACGTCTTGAGGACCAGGGCCGGGCGCTGATCAACTGGGTGACGAACGTCCGCACCGCCGAAGGCCGCCCGATGCCGGAGCAGGATTGGGTGCACGCGGCAAGTCACGAGGAGGCCGTCGCCCCGTTTGCCGCGTTCACGTTTCCCTTCCTCGACGTGCCGGCCCTCATCCGCGCCGCATCGGTGGTCTACCAGTACCCGATGGTGGATCGGGACCCGCTGCCGACCTGGGATTTTGGCCGGGTCACGCTGCTGGGCGACGCCGCCCACCCGATGTACCCGCGCGGGGCGAATGGGGCCTCGCAGGCGATCCTCGACGCCCGGCACCTGGCCCGCGAGTTGGCGCTGCGGCCCTCCGTCGAGGCGGCGGTGGCGGCCTACGACGCCGAGCGTCGCCCGGCCACCGCGGGCGTCGTTTTGGCCAATCGCCGGAACGGGCCGGAGCGGCCGCTCGACCTCGTGGAAGCGCGCGCGCCCGACGGCTTCGCCGACCTCGACGACGTCATCAGCCGCGCCGAGCTGGAAGAGATTTCCCGAAACTACCGGCGCACCGCCGGCTTCGATCCCGAGACCCTCAACCGCCGACCCTCGTTGTCGGTCCGCTAGGGCGCCCGCCGCTGGGCCGGCGCGGTCGATCCGCGATGGGGTCCCAGCTCATCTCGGCAACGGCGCCGCCAAGGCTTATGGTGGTAGGCCGTGCGTCGTTCCGCATGCGAACTCGGTTCAGGAGCCCGCCATGCTCGGTCCCGCCAAACCCCGCCGCCTGGACCAGCCGATCGCCGTCTCGCTCGAGGCCCTCGTTCCGCCGACCAACTTCTATCGCCACCTGGAGGCCACGCTCGACTTGGGCTTCGTCCGCGACTGGGTGCACGAACGGTATGCCGATCGAGGGCGGCCCAGCATCGACCCCGTGGTGTTCTTCAAGCTCCAGCTCGTCATGTTCTTCGAGGGCATTCGGTCGGAGCGCAAGCTGATCGAGACCGCCTCGCTGCACCTCGCCCACCGCTGGTACCTTGGCTACCCGCTCGATGAAGACCTCCCCGACCACTCCAGCTTGACGCGCATCCGGCAGCGACTCGGTCTCGCCGTCTTCGCGCGGTTCTTCGAGCAGGTCGTCGACCTCTGTCAGGAGGCGGGGCTCGTCTGGGGCAACGAACTCTTCTTCGACGCGACCCGGGTGCGGGCCGACGCCGCCCTCAGGTCCCTCGTCCCGCGCTTTTACCACGAGACCACGACCCACGTCGCCGAGCTCTTCGCCGAGGGTCAGCCCGTGGGCGGCGGGGACGACACCGACCCAGGCGCGCCGCCACCGCCTGCAGCCGGGTCTGGTTCGGGCGAGAACCTGCTGCCCTGGCCCGGACAGCCACCGTCGGCGGGAGCATCGGCGGCGGCCGAGCGCCCGCGGTGGGATCTGTTGGCGGAGCGGCGGCTCGACCCGGCGCGGCCGGCCGTTCGGGGCTACCAGCGGGTGTCCGACTGGTGGGTGAGTGCGACCGACCCCGGTGCTTCGCCGATGCGCGCCGACGGCCGGGCGGTCTTGGGTTACCACGACCATTACGTCGTCGACGGCGGCCGGGCCCGCATCATCCTGGCGGCGCTGGTGACACCGGCCGATGTGATGGAGAACCAGCCGATGCAGGATCTGCTCTGGCGGGTCCGCTTCCGGCGCAAACTCCATCCGCGCCAGGTCACCGGCGACACCACCTACGGCACGGTCGAGAACATCGTCGCCATCGAAGATCAGCACATCCGAGCCTACGTCCCCTTACCTGACCTCGACCATCGGACGCCGTACTACGGCCCGTCGCGCTTCCGCTACGACGCCGCGCAGGACGAATACCGCTGTCCGGAGGGGCACCCAATGGGTCGCTTGGTCATCCGACCCGAGGAAGCCGCCGTCGTCTACCGCGCCGCGGCCGCGACCTGCAACGCCTGCCCGGTCAAGCCGGCCTGCACGGCGAGCACGCAGGGGCGGACGGTGCGGCGCTCCGTCCACGCCGACTACCTAGAGCGCGTCCACGACTACCACGCCACGGAGGCGTACAAAAAGGCGATGCGCAAGCGGCAGGTTTGGGTCGAGCCGATGTTCGCCGAGGCCAAGGACTGGCACGGGCTGCGCCGATTCCGGTTACGCGGGCTCGCGAACGTCAATATCGAAGGATTGATGGTCGCGGCGGGCCAAAATCTCAAGCGGTGGCTCGCGGCGATGGGTTGGGGCAGGCGCCACGCCCCGTGCGGGAGCTTGGTGGCCCGCCCCGCGCCGCCCCTGCGGCTCGCAACCACCTGAAGATAGCTGGCGTTTCCGCCGAGAGCGGAGGTCGCGCGATCCTGCCCGCTTGCTCCTCCTGGGCTTTTTCAACACGCTGTCTTATTATCCGCATATCTGCGGATCGCCGAGATTCCCAGCATGCGATCATTGACGAAGCAAGTCGCTTTATCATCACTTTTGAGACAGCCTTGAAGAGCCTCCATACCCCGACGGTCGCGACCGACGCGCACGCCCGTCGCGACGCTCCCCCACCGGTGCTGACGCGGCCGCATACCGCTTCGACTGCAGCGCCCTACCCACGGTTCGTGCATGATCAGGAGCCATCATCGGGCATCGCGTCGGGAGCACGACCGGTCGTGGCCCGCCGAGCGCCGCGCCAGCCGACATGAGCAGCTCGTCCATCTGCCGTTGTCGTCCTGGGAGTGGAACGGCGCCGCCACTCCTGCGAGACGATCAGGAGCAGAGGCCATCAGATCGCCGCATCCGCCAAGGACTGCACCACCGGCCGGGTCGGTCCGCGCCTCGGGCTCGGCCGGCGGGCGGCGGATACGGAATCAGACCAGGCCGCGCCGGCGGGCCTGGTCGACGGCCTGCGTGCGGTTGGCGGCCCCCAGCTTGCTGAGGATGTTGCTGAGGTGCTTCTTGACGGTCTTCTCGGTGATGAACAGCTGCTGCCCGATCTCCCGATTCGGCAGACCCGTCGCCACCAAGCGCAGGACTTCCACCTCCCGCTCGCTCAGCGCATCCAGGCGGTCGTTCTGGGGTGTGGACGGCTGCGCGGCCGACCCGTCGATGGCGGCGAGGAGGCGCACCGCGTAGTCACGGTGGCTCCCGCGGGCGGCGGCGTGGCGCAGCAGGAGCGCGACGGCCTCTCCCTCGTCGGCAAAGGCGCGGACGTACCCTCCCGGTTCCCCCAGCACCAGCGCCCGGTCCAACGCCGCGAGGGCGGCAGCGTGGTCGCCGTCCGCCTTGTGGGCCAGCGCCTGCAGGACGGTGATCTCGACGAGGTCGCCGTGCCGGCCCTGGTCGGCGGCGTGGGCGGCGATGGCGTCGAGGAGCGTGAGGGCGTAGGCAGCGCGGTCGTCGGCGAGCAGGAGGCGGACGAAGGTCAGGTGCTCGACCTGGCGCTCGTAGCGCGGCGGCAGGTACGGGTCGAGATCGCAGCTCTCGGCCCATCGGCGGGCCAGCGGCAATCGTCCGGAGGCCAGCCAGAACCGGGCTTGCACGGCGCGCGCATCGCGCACAAACTTCTGCCACTGCGATTGGGTCGCGTGGTCAATGGCCCGCTCGACGTCGTCGAAGGCGGTATCGGCGTCGCCTCGCGCCCAGGCCACGCGCGCCAACCCGAGGTCGGTCCAGCCGCGAAAGCCGTCGTGCTTCGTCTGGACGGCGACGGCGTCGGCGCGCCGGAAGGTCCGCTCGGCGTCGTCGAGCAGGTTCCACTCGACGCAGATATCACCCAGGCGGTGCAACGCATGCAAACTTTGCATCTCGTCCTGCCGGTCGGCGATCGTGCAGCACCGCTGTAACAGGACCGTGGCTTCCGGCAACCTCCCCCGCTGCACTAACACTCCGCCGGAATACGCCATCTCTATGAAGCCAAGCCACGCAAAACGGCCGCTTTCCAGGGCGATCCGGACGCGCGCGAGAGTTGCCTCGGCCATTGCACAGTCGCCAGCCCAGTAGTACGCCGATCCAAGCAGGGCGAGTGCATGAGACCGCTCGTCCGCGCGGTCGTCAGGCAGGAGGCCGAGGGCCCGGGTGGCGTGGTCGATCGCCGCTGCCGGGTCTTGCCTAGCTAAACTCAGGAGTAAATGGACCAGTTGGACAAGACCGATCGAGGCGCGGTCGCCGGAAAGCGTCCAGGCCTCCTCCGCGATGCGCAGCGGGGACACGGTATCGTGTGGGCGGCCGAGGCGGATCGCGGAAAAGGCGAGGTAGTACGCCAGGATTGGGCTGCGCGCGAGCACGTGGTCTGGCAGCCCCCGTAGCCAATCGAACAGGGGCCGCCCCCGGTCCTGCTCGTAGAGGTCGTCGGCAACCTGCACCAGGAGCCGTGCCGCCCGCTCCCAGTCCCGTGCAGCGACCGCATGCCGTGCCGCATCCTCGACGAGCCCCTGTCCCTCCAGCCAGGTCGCCGCTCGCCGGTGCAAGCCGAGCAGCTCCTCCTCCCCTACCGCCTGCACCAACCGCTCGCGCAACACGTCGGCAAACAGGTGGTGGTAGCGGTACCAGCGGCCGACGTGGTCCAGACCGACGACGAACAGCCGCTCCTGCTCCAGTTGCCGGATCGTTGCCGCCCCGTCCTCTCTCCCGGTCACCGCGTCGCAGAACGCCCCGCTGAACCGATCGAGGATCGATGTCTGGAGCAGGAACGTCTGGACCGCCGCCGGCTGCCGGTCGATCACCTCCTCCCAGAGGTAGGACTCGATCGGCCGGACGTTGCCGGAAAACTCCGCGGCGAAGCGACGGACCCGCTCCGGGGATTGCCCGCGCAAGACGTGGCCGACCAGCTGCAATCCGGTCACCCACCCCTCCGCCCGCTCATTCAGCGTACCGACCTCGCCCGGCGTCACCGCTACGCCGTCGGTCCGTTGCAGCAGATCGCGCGCCTCCTCGTCGCTGAAGCGCAGGTCCCTCGGCCCCAATTCGAGGAGATCCCGGCGACCGCGCAGCCGCGCCAGCGGCAGGGGAGGGGCGGTCCGGGCCAGGATGAAGAGGCGCATGGCGGGTGGCAAGTTCGGCAGCAGCGTCCCCATCGCCTCGTGGATGGCCGGTTCCTGGATGACATGGTAATCGTCGAGCACTAGGGCGAAGGGACGTGTCGTGGGCGCGACATCGGCCAGCAGCGAGCGGACGATCACGTGGGCCGACGGCGGAATTGGTCCGCCGAGCAGCGCGTGCGAACCGGCCGCGGCGGCCGGCTCGACCGCCTGGATGGCGGCGACGACGAGGGCGAAGAAGTCCAGGGGGTCGTTGTCGTAGGTATCGAGCGAGACCCAGGCGGTGGGGAGTCCGGAGAGGCTCAACCCGTGGGCGACCAGGGTCGACTTGCCGTAGCCGGCGGGGGCAGAGACCAGCGTCACGGGGGCATCGGCGGCGGCAATGAGATCGAGCAAGTGCCGCCGGGCGACCAGCGAGGGACGCAGCCGGGGGGCACTCACTTTGGTCGTCAGCATGCGACCGCGTGGCGCCAGCGCGGGCGCGTCGAGATGAGGGAAGGGCTCGGCAGTGGCAGCTGTCATAGCTGCCAAACTATAGGTGAGTTGGCGGCGTCGTGGAAAAACGGTAAAGCCCCGTCAGGCACCACTCGCCCCGGACGCCCGCCAGCCGGTCACGGAGACCTCGCCCGTCTCCCAGTCGGCCCAGACGCAGGCGGAGGAGATCGCGCCGCTGACCGTCCGCATCTGCGCGAACCCCAGCACCGTCGCCGTCTTCGTCGTTGTCAGCAGGTTGGAGTACGTCGTCAGGTTGGCCGCCGTCGTGTACTGATGACGATAGGTGGAGCAGGTCGGCTCCAGTGCTTTCATCTCGCGCTCGAGCCGGTCCAGCTCCGCCGTGACCTCGCCGGCGAAATCGCGGATGTAGTTGGCAATCGTCTCCGGTGTCCAACCGATCAAGCGGCCCGCTTCTTTCGGACGCGTCTCGTGCATCGGTCGGCGGGTCATGTCGGTCCTCGGGGGTCCCCTGATCGGCCGGCGCGCCGCCGGTCGGGCGCGCCGATGAACCCCGTCGGGGTGGGTGTATCCGCCACGCGAAGCCGCGGTGGGGTGTCCGGAGATACTACGCACGACCGGCTCCACCGGATCACGGACGGGGGCCCGCCGCGAATTCTGGGCTACACGAGCGCGTCGCCCGTACGCCGTGGCGTCCACGCCAGGGGGGCCGTCGCCTCCAGGACCGGCCCGCCGCACCATCGACAGAGCTTGTGCGCCACTGGGCAGGACTCCTCAAAAACTGCGGATGCCACGGTTCGGCTTCGCGCGGTCGCGGCACCAGCACGCCAGCGCCGTAGGAATCGTGGAATAACGATTGTCCGAGCTTTGCGAGGGTAGCGCGACGGGCCGGGGATGGTTCCCGGCCCGTCCGTGCGATCGGTCGTGCTGGTCGTTACGAGGTCGGCGTGCCGGCCGCGGGCGACGCCGCCGGGAAGCCGGGCGCGCCCACGCCCATCCGGACCCCCGTCGCGGGCGGGCCGCCTGTGATGACGTCGACGACGGTGCCCGCCGCGTCGCGGATGGTCGGCCCCGAGCGCGGGTCATCGTCGAGCAAGGTCTGCCCGTCCTCGCTGACCGTCGGGTAGGCGTCGATGGTGACGGTGCCGACGAAGGCCCCGTTGGCGTCGGAGAGCAGCTGGACGGAGGTGAAGTGGACGCTGCGCGGGCCGGTGGGTTCCCAGGTCCCGACCTCGGTGCTGACGAAGGTCACGCCTCCGGGCCCGGCCTGGGTGGCCGCCACCGCCTGGATGTTGGTGCCGTCGGCGAAGAAGACCGCCAGGGCGGGGCCGCCCGGGGCCTTCACGTTCCAGACGCCGACGATCGGGTGGCCGGCCCGGGCGTCGGCGTCCTCTTGGGCTGACGTCGCAAGCCCCCCTTGACCGACCCCGACCAGCCCGACCGCCACCGCGACCGCCAACGCCACTACTATCGCCAGGTTCCGCATTCTGCCGCCGAGAGCGTTCGCCTGCATCGTCGTTTCCTTCCGTGTCCGCGACCCGTGGCCGCGTTCCGTCGAGGGGACCGTTCCCCTCGACCGCGCAGCCCCATCCTGCCGAAGTGGCGGTAGCGACACATCCCGGAGACCACGGAGTTCTTGGCGGGAGGGAAAACTCGGCGGTCTCCGTAGGGCTACGGAGGGGTGGGCGGAGACACGGGAATGTGGGGCGCCGCGGTCAGACGAGGCCGTGGCGGACGGCGTAGGCGGCCACGGCAGTCCGGGAGTCGAGCCCGAGCTTGTTGAGGATGGCCGCGACGTGGGTTTCGGCGGTCCGCCGGCCGATGAAGAGCGCCTCCGCGATCTCGCGGTCGGTGTGGCCGGCGACCAGCAGGCGCAGGACGTCGCGTTCGCGGCGAGTCAATCCCAGCCGCGCCGCGGGGTCGGCCGGGGTGCGCGGCGACGGCACCCGCTCGACGTGCGCCGCCTCGGCGACCACCGCCGCCAGGGGGAGCGCCCCGCCGGCTGCCCAGGCGGCGGCGTAGCCGTCGTCGCCGAGCCGCGTCCGCGCGGAGGCGACCGCGCGGTCGTAGTGCGGCCAGAGTGTGGGGTCGAGCGGTGCGCCGAGCAGCTCGTGCAGGCGCGCGGCCGCCCCGAACAGGCGGGCCGCCGCTTCGGCCTGGCTCCCTTCGGCAGCGAGGATCGCGAGGCCATCGAGCGGCCGGACAAGGAGTCGCTGGTCTCGTTGGTCCCAGGCCTGGCTCAGGCTCTGCCGATAGAGCACCGCCGCCCGGGTGGCGTCGCCCCGATTGCGGGCGACCACCGCTAGGGTGAACAGGGAATGGGCTGCCCCCCAGGCGAACCCGCGCTCGCGTTGCAGCGCGAGCGCCTCTTCGGCCAGGCGCGTGGCCCGCGCGTGGTCGCCCCGCCTGACGGCCACATCGGCCAAGTTGCCGAGCAACAGGCTCACCGTGGCGGCGGCGTTGGCGGCCGTGTCGCCCAGGTCGCGCATCACCGCGAGCGCCGCTTCGTGCAGACGATTCGCCCGGTCGTAGTCCCCTGCAGAGCAACGCCGCGTGGCCGAGGATGAGCAGCGCGTTGCCGGCGCCGAACGAGTCCCCGATCTCCCGGGCGATGGCGACGCTCTCTTCGCACCAGGCCGCCGCCTGCGGCTCGTCGCCTTGCCAGACCGCGATCGACGCCGCCCCGTTCAGGACCCGAACGCGCTCCATCGTGCGGGCTCCGGCGCTCCACCCGACCGCCCGCTCCAGCCAGCCGCGCCCCTCGGTGAAGTGGCTGCGGAGAAACCAGAACGGCCACAGCGCCGCGGTCAGTCGCACGCCGGCAGCGATGCCCCCGATCTCCGTCAGCCACGCCAGCGCCGCCCGCACGTTGGCGTGCTCCGCCTCCAGCACGTCGCCCCACCGATTCTGCGCCGAGGTGAACCAGAACGGCGCGGCCCGCTCGGCCAGGTTGAGGCACCAGGCAGCGTGGGCACCCCGGACCGTCGCCTCCTCGCCGCTCGTGGCGAGCTGCTCCAGGGCGTACTCGCGGATGGTCTCCAGCATCCCGAACCGGGGCTCGCCGTCGGCGCTCGCCTCCCGATGGAGCAAGCTCCCGTCGACCAACGCCGAGAGGGCCGTGAAGACGTCGAACTGCGGGCCGTTGCCCGTCCGGCCGACCGCCTCCGCCGCCTCCAGCGTACCGCCGCCGGGGAAGACGGCCAAGCGGCGGAAGAGGACCCGCTCCTCTTCGGCGAGCAGGTCGTGGCTCCAGGCGATGGCGTCGCGCAGGGTGCGCAGCCGCGCCGGCTGGTCGCGCGGCCCGCCGGTCAGCAGCGCCAGCCGGCGCTCCAGCCGCGCCAACAGCGCCGGCGGCGGGAGGACGGTGCTGCGCGCGGCGGCCAGCTCGATCGCCAGCGGCAGCCCGTCCAGGCGGACGCAGATGGCGGCGACGCTCGCGGCGTTGTCGTCAGTGAAGGCGAAGTCGGGCCGCGCCGCCCGCGCTCGGGCACAGAAGAGGCGGACCGCCGCCGATCTCGGCGACCTCCGCCACCGACCGCGACGCGTCCGGGGTCGGGCACCGCCAGCGGTGGCACCGGGAACTGGTGTTCCCCGGAGACGCGCACGACTGCGCGGCTCGTTGCCAGCACCGTCAACCGGGGACAGGCCGCCAGCAGTGCGGCCACCACCGGCGCCGCGGCCGTGACGTGCTCGAAGTTGTCGAGCAGGAGGAGGGCCGCCCGCTGCGCCAGGAAGGCCGCGAGGCGCTCGGGCAGCGGCCGGTCGCCGGCCTCCTGCACTCCCAGCGCCGCGGCGATCGCCGCCGGCACCAGCGCCGGGTCGGCCAGCGGGGCGAGGCCGACGAACCACACCCCGTCGGTGAACGCTTCCCCGACGTCGGACGCCACCGCCAACGCTAGGCGGGTCTTGCCGACCCCGCCCGGTCCGGTCAAGGTGACGAGCGAGACGTCAGGGTGGAGCAGGAGGTCGCGCACCATGGCGACCTCGCGCTCCCGGCCGATCAGCGGGGTGAGCGAGCGTGGGAGGGGGGGCGCGACCGCCTGGGCCCGTAGGGGAAAGGGAATCACCCGGGGTGGGGCTGGACGGGTCTGCGTCGTCGGAGGCACGGGACGCCTGCGCCCCGCCTGGTAGCGTGCGAGGTCGGCCGGCGCGATCTGGAAGACCCCGCCGCTCTTCGCGGCGGGCAAGTCGCCGCGCGCGATGGCACGGCGGATGGTGCGGTGGCTGACGCCGAGCGCAGCCGCCGCCGCACTGGCCGAGAGCCAGCCGGCCGCGTCGGCGTCCTGTCCACTGTCCACTGTCCACGGGGGGGCCTGTTTGTCCATCGTCGGGATAGCATCGCCGAGGCCCGGCTCAGGCACAAGCGCGAGGAACCGCGGCGACGGATGAGCGAGCGGCGTCGCACAAACGGCCGTTTCTGCGACACCGCCAGGGTGCCCCTCACGCCAACGGTCTCATGCGGGGTTTCTCGTCGCGAAACCCGTCTCGAAATCAACGTCTTGTTTCGTACATGGCGCTTTAGGTTTTGAGGCAACCGCTGCGGCGGGATTTACCGATTGTGCGCACCTTTGCACGCCCCGTAGTCGCCGGTGGATCTGGTGCGGAAGGGTGGCCCAGGTACGGGGAGATGTCCGTGTCGACAGGCGGTTCTCCTCGTCCTTCGCCGCAGAGCTCCAGGGGACTACACTGAGGAAGCCGATTGCCAAACAAGGTCGTCGGAGCGAACCGATCACGACGGAGGATCCGCCATGCGTCGCTCCATCCTGCTCTGCGTGCTTGTCCTGTTCGTCATCGGCACCGGCGTGGTCGCCGTGCCAAGTAGTTACCCAAGGGCGACCTCTGCCGCATCGGTGTTCGACGAATACCCGAAATTGTCGGTGACGGTGACCGACGACGCATATATCCTCGATGTTGCGGAAGTTCCGGCGGGCCTGGTTGTGGTGTCAGTCATCAACACAACCCAGGACAGTGTCGACGCCGCGATCGTTGGCCCAGCGCCCGGTCAGACCGCGGCCGAGCTGATCGCCGCGGCTGCGATCCCACCGGCTAGCCCAGGCGAGTTGGCGCCATTCCTGTACGACGCGACGCTCCCGGGTGGGCCGACCATGGTTCCCGTTGATGAAACCCGGGAAGAACTCGTGCTGCTCACGGAAGGGGACTGGGGGGTCTTCGGAGCGGACGGCCGAACGCCGGGTATCTTTGCCGCCGTCACCGGGGACGGATCGCTCACTGAGCCGCCGACCGCCGACGTTGAGGTGGAGATGGGAGACTTCTCGTTCAGCGGCCTCACGAACAGCGTACCGGCCGGCCCACAGATTTGGAAAGTGACGACCAAAGGCGAGCAGCCACACGCGCTCATGCTTGTCGGCGTGCCCGCGGGGACGCCCCCCGAGGACGTCCTGGCTATCTTCGGCATAGGCGATCCCTCATCCGCCGGCGCCCCAACTTCGGCAGATCTCGTGCCCGTAACTGACGGCGTCAGTCTGCAATCAGACGGTCAGTCCCTGTGGCTGCCGGTCACCCTAGAAGCTGGAACCTACGCGGTGGTGTGCTTCGTACCCGATCCGACGACCGGGAAGTCGCACATGGAAGAGGGGATGCTGACGGTCTTTGAAGTCGCCTGATCGCCGGTTTCGTCTCGCGACACTCGGAGCGCGCCCGCCAGAAATGTGGGACGCGCTCCGTTTCGTTCGCCCCTTCAGGCTCCATGGGGAAAACCTAGAGCGGGGGGGGAATCCTCCGAAGTTGGTCGTCCGTTTTTCAACGGGCTGGGCCAAGCTCGTGTCCATCGGTAGACTCAACCCCTATTGTGCGCAGAACTGATGCACGCGATGACAGCAGGATGATGGTCTTGTCTAGGATCGTGCGACAATACCCGGCGAGCGCCGGACCGTGCGGGAGTGGCTACCCGCGATAGACGGGTACGGCATTTTGGTGTGGTGAGCAAATAAAGATTGTGATATCCTTCACAGCGCAAGAGTCGGAGCAATCGGGTGCATAAGGGCCCGACTCCAGAACAACGGGCGCAGTTGAGTACGGCGGGTGTCGCCGCGGGTCTCGGATGCTCGATCGCGGTCACCATCGTGGTGATGATTGTTGGCGGCATCCTACTTGACCGTGTCTTAGACACGTCGCCGATCCTGACGCTTGTCGGCGTTGGCCTCGGACTGGCTGGAGCGATCTACCAGCTATTCGAACTCGCGCGGGTGGGGCGGCCGCCCGAACAAGCACCTCCTATCACGAAGGGCTTGATCCGATTGCGCCAGGGACGCAACCGGGACTTGCCACGCGACCAGTAACGACGCAAAGGTTCGAGCCGGGTCGGAAAACCCGACGAACGGCGAACGGGTGAGGAGCGGCACCAACGCATGGAACTGCACGTCGAGCTCGCGGCGGAAACGCTCTTCCACATCGGGCCAATCCCGGTGACCAACTCGATGCTGATGATGTTCATCGTCATGGGGTTGATTCTGCTGGTTGGGTCAATGATCGCCCGGAAGCTGCAGATGGTTCCGGGGCGCGCCCAGGGTGCCGTCGAGTTGCTCGTCGAATTTCTCCTCGGCTTGGTCGAGGGCACGGCCGGCAAGCGCCTGGGCCGCCGGATCTTCCCCCTGGTTGGAGCGCTCTTCATCTTCATCATCATCGCGAACTGGACGGCCCTGCTTCCAGGAGTCGGCACGGTGGGCTTTTCCAAAGAAGAAGCTGCCGCGACCAGCGACGAACATGCGACCGAAGAGGGCGCGGTCGTCTCAGAGGGTCAAGACGCTACCAATGCCGACGAGGAAGAGCACGAGGATGTCCTGGTGCCCTACTTCCGCGCTCCGAACGCCGACCTGAACATGACCCTGGCGATGGCGCTCCTCGCCTTCGGTGTGGTCCAGATCGTCGGTGTGCGCGCCCATGGCTTTATCGGCCGCCTCAAGCACATGGCCGATCCCCCGTTGCTCTTCCCGATCGAACTCATCTCCGAACTCTCCCGCATCGTTTCGCTCTCCGCTCGTCTCTTTGGCAACGTCTTCGCCGGTGAAGTGCTCCTCGCGGTCATGTACGCCCTGGCGGCGTCGATCAAGATCGCGATCCTTCCGGTGGTCTTCCCGGTCGTCTTCCTCTTCCTTGAACTGCTCTTCGGATCGATCCAGGCGCTCGTCTTCGCGCTGCTCACCCTGATCTACATCACGCTGGCGGCCGCAGGTGGCCATGGCGACGAGCATCACGAGGAAGATCCTCATCATGCGCCCGAGCCGCGGGCACTCGGCGGCATTCCCAGCGTTCCGGCAGGTGCCGGCGACTAACAGCGGTGGTTCTCCCCGGTTGGATCGAGTCGCCAGTCGGCGCGATTCCACCAGGGCCACGTAACAGGTACGGACGGACGGCGCGACGCCGCTGGCGGGGCGTCCCGGACAAGAGTAGGACGGGAATCGGCACGTTGTCGCTTCCCAATGAAATAGGGGGGTGACCGGACCGACTACGGCCGGCGCCAAGAGGAGGAACGCGACGTGTTGGACGGGATTCAGGATCCAGCTGCCGGTGAGAATATTGCCCGTTACATCGGCGCGGGCATCGCGATCGGTGTGGGCGCCATCGGCCCTGGCCTCGGCATTGGTTTGGCCGTCCGAGGCGCCATGGAGGCCCTCGGCCGCAACCCGGAGGCCAGCGGTGAGATCCGAACGACGATGATCATCGGTGCGGCGCTCGCGGAAGCCGTCGCCATCTACGCGTTCGTTATCGCGATCGTGATCCTCTTCGTCTAAGGGGTAGGCGTTAGGCGTTAGGCGTCAGGAGCACGCCACTCGGTCCCTAACGCCTAACGCCTAACGCCTGACGCCTGGGGGAACCCGATGGACGCTCTTGGAATCAATGGCTGGAACCTAGCGGTCCAGTTCCTCGCCTTCATAATCTTTATCTACCTGCTCTGGAAATACGCCCTCGGGCCGATCGTGCGCATCCTCGATGAGCGGTCGACCAAGGTGAGCGAGAGCATGGCCGCGGCCGAGCGGATGCAGGCAGAACTTCAGGCGACCGCCAGTCGCAACGAAGAGGTTCTGGCCCAAGCGCGGGTCGAGGCCCAGTCGATCGTCACCAATGCCAGAGCGGTGAGCGACGCAACGATCGCTCGCGCTCGGGAAGAGGCCGGCAAGCAGGCGGATGATTATCTGACACGCGCCCAGGAGACCTTGAGGCAGGAGACTGCCCAGGCTCGTCTTGCGCTGCGGGAAGAGATCGCCGACCTCGCCGTCCTTGCCGCCGGCAAGATCGTGCGCAAGGAGCTCGATCCTGCCAGCCAGGCTCGATTGATCGAAGAGACACTCGCCGAAGCAACGTCTGGCCGGTCGGGGAACAACAATCGGCCTCCAACACCGACGACTCAAGCTTAGCCAGCTAGCAGCTAGCAAGAAAGGGCACCTGCGATGGCCTCCGGCGCCGCGAAAAGATACGCGCAGGCGGTGCTGAGCCTGGCCCGGGACCGGAAGAGCCTGGATGCCTGGCAAGCCGACCTCGGAACGCTCAATGCTCTGATGTCTGATCCAAAGGCTGGGCAATTCTTCTCCAGCCCGCGGATCAGTTTGGGTGAGAAGGTCCAGTTGCTCGACTCGGCGTTGCTCAACGCTCAGCCCGAGGCGCGAAACCTGGCCCGCCTGCTCGCCGAGCGCAACCGCCTCGGCGTGATCGCCGACCTCTACCGGATCTACACCGACGCCCGGCTGGCGGATCAGGGCATCGCGGTGGCGAACGTCACCACCGCCGAAGATCTGAACCCCGCCGAGCAAGCCGCGATTGCGGACCAACTCAAGCGGATTGTCGGAAAAGAAATCGAACTGCGGATGAAGACCGATCCGGCCATCATCGGCGGCATCGTCGCTCGCGTCGGCGACCAATTGATCGACGGCAGCGTCGTGACGCGGCTCCGGCAACTTCGCGCCAGGCTCACGCAGTCGTGAGACGTGAGACGTGAGACGTGAGTAGGACGCCTTCTCAGTTCCCAACTCTTGGCTCTTTGCTCCATTCTCACGTCTCACGTCTCATATCTCACGTCTAGAAATGAGGATGCTAATGGTCGTACGAGCCGACGAAATCTCCCAATTAATCCGGACAGCCATCAGTCAGGCCACCGACGACGTCACCATCACAAACGTTGGGACGGTCGTGAGCGTCGGCGACGGTATCGCCAACGTCTACGGCCTGAGCCAGGTCGCCAACAGCGAGCTGGTCGAGTTCCCGAAGACCAACACCATCGGCCTCGCCTTCAACCTGGAGGAAGAGGCTGTCGGCGTCCTCGTCCTCGGTGAGTACACCGAGATCGAAGAGGGCGACGAAGTTCGCGCTACTGGCCGGATTTCTTCCGTGCCGGTCGGCGATGCCCTGATCGGGCGTGTCGTCGATGCCCTCGGCCGGCCGGTCGACGGCAAAGGTCCGATCGCGACCGACAAGACTCGCCCGATCGAGCGCATTGCGCCGGGCGTGATCAAGCGCCAGAACGTCGATACAGCCCTCCAGACCGGCATCAAGGCGATCGACGCCATGATCCCGATTGGCCGCGGCCAGCGCGAGCTGATCATCGGCGACCGCCAGACGGGCAAGTCCGCCATCGCCTTCGATACGATCATCAACCAGAAGGGCGGCGACGTCGTCTGCATCTACGTGGCGATCGGTCAGAAGAAGTCCCAGGTCGCTCAGACCGTGCGAACCCTGGAAGAGTTCGGCGCGATGGAGCACACCATCGTCGTCGTCGCCACCGCCGCCGAGCCAGCCCCCTTCAGTACATCGCCCCCTTTGCCGGCACCGCCATGGGCGAAGAGTTCATGGAAACGGGTCGTGATGCACTGATCATCTACGACGACCTCTCCAAGCACGCCGCCGCTTACCGCGAAGTTTCCCTCCTCGTGCGCCGCCCGCCGGGCCGCGAAGCCTACCCTGGCGACGTCTTTTACTTGCACTCGCGCCTCCTG
Source organism: uncultured Chloroflexia bacterium (assembly GCA_963849635.1). Classification (GTDB taxonomy): domain Bacteria; phylum Chloroflexota; class Chloroflexia; order Thermomicrobiales; family UBA6265; genus CAVRUD01. The sequence continues at coordinate 505,769 of CAWKIA010000018.1, forward strand.
GAGCGCTCTGCCCGCCTGAGCAATGATCTAGGCGGCGGCTCGCTCACCAGCCTGCCGATCATCGAAACGCAGGCAAACGACATCTCCGCCTACATCCCGACGAACGTCATCTCCATCACCGATGGCCAGATCTACCTGGAAGGTGACCTCTTCTACGCCGGAATTCGACCGGCGATCAACCCTGGCACATCGGTCTCCCGCGTCGGCGGCGCCGCCCAAATCAGGGCGATGCGTCAGGCACAATCCCGGCTGCGTCTCGACCTCGCACAGTACCGCTCGCTAGCCGCCTTCGCCCAGTTCGGGTCTTCCGACCTGGACGCCGCGACCCGCAGCCAGATCGAGCGCGGCCAGCGCATGACCGAGGTCCTCAAGCAGGGCCAGTACCAGCCGATGCCGGTCGCTGAGCAGATCGCGATCCTGTGGGCGGCCTCGAACGGCTACCTTGACGACGTCCCGGTCGATCGCGTTCGCGAGTTCGAGGCCCAGTTCCTCGAGACGCTCCGCACTGCCAACCCAGAGGTGCTTCAGCGAATCGTGACCGAACGAGAACTAAACGACGAGATCGTCGCCGGCCTCAAGCAGGCAGTCGAGAACTTCAAGGGCGGCACGAACTTCTCGCAGCCTGCGGCTGCTGTTGCGGCGGCGGCACTCTAACTGTTCGTCCCGTTACCTGACGGCTGACGGCTGATTGCTGACAGCTAAGGAGCGTCCGTGGCAAGCACACGCGAGATTCGGCGCCGCATTCGCAGCGTCCGCAACATCTCCCAAATCACCCGCGCCATGGAGATGGTCTCCGCGGCGAAAATGCGGAAGGCACAGCAGCGAGTGCTGGCCAGCCGCCCATATTCGGAGCGGATTCAGGCCGTGATCGGCGATCTTGCCTCCCTCAAGATCGACGGCACTGAGACAGCGGCGTTCCCGTTGCTGGAGCAGCGCGAGGTCAAGAAGTCGGCCGTCATCCTGGTCACGCCCGATAAGGGCCTGACCGGCTCTATGAACGCTAACCTGATCAGGAGGGCATCGCGCTACATCCTGAGCGAGGCGAACGTTCCCGTTGAAGTCATCGCCGCCGGCAAGAAGGGCCGCGACTTCATGGTCCGGTCCCGCCAAGATGTCGTGGCGGAGTTCACCGCATTGGGAGACAACGTCTCCTTCAACGACATTCGTCCGATCGTCGAAGTCGCCCTGGCTGACTTCAACGCGGGCAAGGTCGACGCCGTCTACGTCATCTTCCCCCGCTTCGTGAACACCCTGACGCAGACGCCGGAGGTCCGCCAGATCCTGCCGATCGCGCGGCCGGAGGGCGCGGGCGCCTACACCGACTACATCTTCGAGCCGTCGCCGGAGGAGGTGCTGAACGCACTGCTCCCCCGATTCGTCGAAGTCCAGGTCTATCAGGCGATCCTCGAATCGATCGCCTCCGAGCACTCCGCCCGGATGGTCGCGATGCGGAACGCCTCTCAGAACGCGAAGGACCTCGTCGCCGAGCTCAACCTGTTCTACAACAAGGCCCGTCAGTCCCAAATCACCCGCGAGGTTTCGGAGATCGCCGCCGGCGCCAACGCGCTGGGTAGCCGATAGCCGTCAGCGATCAGCCGTCACCACCGAGGAGTACGCACCCACATGGCCGCAACCACAGCCACAGAGCACGCTACCGGCAACATCATCTCCATCGCCGGCGCCGTGATCGACATCGAGTTCCCCCCGGACAGGCTGCCAGAGATCTATAACGCGATCAACGTCGCGCTCGAAGGCGGCGGCAACCTCGTCCTTGAGGTTCAGAGCCACCTCGGAAACGAGGCCGTGCGGTGCGTCGCGATGAGTTCTACCGATGGCCTCCGCCGCGGCCAGGTGGTTCAGGACACCGGCTCCTCGATCCGCGTTCCGGTCGGTCCGGGCACCCTCGGCCGCATTCTCAACGTCACCGGTGACCCGATCGACGAGCAGGGTCCCGTCACTTACGAACAGACCATGCCGATCCACCGCGAGCCTCCGACGTTCGAAGAGCAGGCCTCGACCGTCGAGGTCTTCGAGACGGGCATCAAGGTCGTCGACCTGATCGCTCCATTCACCCAGGGCGGCAAGACCGGCGTCTTCGGCGGCGCCGGAGTCGGCAAGACGGTCATCATCACCGAGCTTATTCGCAACATCGCGGCCGAGCACGGCGGCTTCTCTGTCTTCTGCGGCGTGGGTGAGCGCACCCGCGAAGGCACCCAACTCTGGGGTGAGATGCACGAGTCTGGCGTCGTCGACAAGACGGTCCTCGTCTTCGGCCAGATGAACGAGCCGCCGGGCGCCCGCCTTCGCGTCGGCCTCACCGGCATGACCATGGCCGAGTACTTCCGCGACGAAGGGAACGACGTCCTCCTCTTCATCGATAACATCTTCCGCTTTGTCCAGGCTGGCTCCGAAGTCTCCGCCCTCCTCGGCCGCATGCCCTCCGCCGTCGGCTACCAGCCGACCCTCGCGACCGAGATGGGCCAGCTCCAGGAGCGAATCACCTCGACCAAGACCGGATCGGTCACCTCCGTCCAGGCCGTCTACGTCCCCGCAGATGACTACACCGACCCGGCTCCGGCGAACGTCTTCGCCCACCTCGATGCGACAGTCGCGCTTGAGCGGTCGATCTCCGACAAGGGCATCTACCCGGCCGTGGACCCGCTCGCGTCGACCTCCCGCATCCTCGATCCGCGCATCGTCGGTCAGGACCACTACGACGTTGCCCGGAACGTTCAGCAGGTCCTCCAGCGCTACCGGGAGTTGCAGGACATCATCTCTATCCTCGGCGTCGAGGAGCTGAGCGACGAGGACAAGCAGACCGTCGCTCGCGCCCGCCGCATCGAGATGTTCATGTCCCAGCCGTTCTTCACGGCCGAAGTCTTCACCGGCAACCCCGGTGTGTACGTCTCCCGCGAGGAGACGGTCCGCTCCTTCAAGGAGATCCTCGAAGGCAAGCACGACAACCTGCCGGAGCGCGCCTTCTACATGGTCGGCAACATCGACGCCGCCGTGGAACGCGCCCAGCAGATGGCATCTCAATAAGTCGCAAGTTCCAAGGGACAAGTACTTGGAACTTGTCCCTTGGAACTTGGAACTTCTGACTCCGTCCGGAGGACTCATGGCAAAGCTTTCCGTCGAGATCGTCACCGGCGAGCGAGTCGTCTACACTGAGAATGACGTCGACATGGTCGTCGCGCCCGGTGCGGATGGAACGCTCGGCATCCTGCCCCATCATGCGCCGCTGATTTCGTTGCTCGCAAACGGCGAGTTGCGGATCAAGAAGGGTGGCAGCGAGCAGTCGATTGTCGTGTTCGGTGGCTTTATCGAAGTCACGCCGGAGAAGGTCATCGTTCTCGCCGACTCCGCCGAGCGGGCCGAGGAGATCGATGTTGGGCGCGCGGAAGCAGCCCGGCGCAGCGCGGAAGAGCTGAAAGCTCGGCGCGAAACCGGCGTCGATCTAGCGGAAGCCGAACTCGCTCTGCGCCGCGCCTCGGTCCGGCTCCGTGTCGGTCAACGCCGCAGCCCTCGCCGCGGACCTGGCGTGCCGACCGGATCGGACAACGAGATCTAGGCGAGGCGGACTCCCCCGCGCTCGGTCAATGGCGACAGCCTCGACCGCCGCCCGTCGCCTGTCGAGGCGCGATTTCGCGCCGACCGCATGCGGGGAGAGGAGTTTTCGGCGCCAATGGTTGCTTCGGTCGTAGATCGCGCTCGGCCCGTCGCCTTGTCACCTCGAGTCATCCGAATTGAAGGGGGTCAACCGCTCCGGGGCAAGGTGGTGATCGGGGGCGCCAAGAACGCGGCGCTGCCCGCGCTAGCCTCCACGCTGTTGACCTCGGAGGAGTGCGTCCTCAACAACGTCCCCGACCTCGCCGATATCTACACCATGATCGACCTCCTTCGGTCGTTGGGTGCGTCGGCCGAATTTGACGTCAGGCGCCGTCAGGTCCGCGTCCGAGCAAACGAGATCACGAGCGTCGATGCGCCGCCCGATCTCGTCGCCAAGATGCGGGCCTCTTTTCTTGTTGCCGGCCCACTCCTTGCTCGATTCGGCCACATGTCGGCGTCAACGCCGGGCGGCTGCAAGCTTGGCGCCCGTCCGGTCGATGTCGACGTGCGCGGATTTCGGCGGATGGGTGCCAGGGTCGACTTCACCGAGCAGGAAGTCTCCGCCCGCTGCGACGGCCTGACCGGCGCCCGCATCTACATGGACTACCCGAGCCACACCGGCACCGAAAATCTGCTGATGGCGGCCACGCTGGCAAGCGGCCGCACGACGATCGTCAACGCGGCGTGTGAGCCTGAGATCACCTATCTGGGCGATCTCCTCATTCGGATGGGGGCCAGGATCAAGGGGCACGGCACGCCCACGATCGTGGTCGAGGGTGTTGACCGTCTCCATGGCGTTTCGGACTCGATCCTGCCCGATCGCCTCGAGGCCGGCACCTTTGCAATTGGGGCCGTGATCACTGGCGGCGAGGTCGAGCTCCAAAACGTTCGAGATTCGGACATGCTGCCCCTGACAGCAAAATTGCACGAAGCTGGTGCCCGGATCTGGCAGGACGAAAACTCGATGTTGGTCCGCGCTGAGAAGTCGCTCAAGGCCGTCGAGATCCAGACGTTGCCATTTCCAGGTTTCCCAACAGACCTGCAGGCGCCCTTCGCGGTGCTGATGACCCAATCTCATGGCGTATCGAAGATCCATGAGCGGGTCTTCGAAGGGCGACTTCGCTACACCGACGAGCTCAAGCAGATGGGTGCCAACATCTGGGTCGAGACGTATGGTGATGGTGAAACCCGCAAGTATGGGACGCACGCCGAGATTACCGGACCAACGCCCCTACATGGCACTCGCGTTCAGGCGATCGATATCCGCGCCGGAGCGGGCGTCGTCCTGGCCGGGCTGGTGGCAAAAGGCGAAACCGTCATTACGGACATCCATCACCTCGCCCGCGGCTATGAGAACCTGGTCGAGAAACTGAGCGACTTGGGCGCGGCAGTCTCGTTTGGAGACGACGACGTCGCATGACGACGGGCGGCGGGCCGGACATTGAGCGAGTCCAGTAGCCGAGCGGCTGGCTTCGATGTAGCCGGCCGCTCGGTCGTCGTGGTTATTCCAACTTATAACGAGCGCGAGAATCTGCAGACACTTCTCCCGCGGGTGCTGGCGCTGGGCGCCGAGTACAGGATCGTGGTGGTCGACGACGACTCGCCCGATGGAACTGGAGAGGTCGCCGATCGCCTGGCCGAATCCCACCCTGGCCGGATCACAGTTCTCCACCGTTCGAAAAAGAAGGAATCGGCCGAGCGTACATTGCCGGATTCGGCGAAGCGCTCCGGAGCGATGCCGCCTTCATCGTCGAGATGGACGCCGACCTCTCCCACGACCCCAAATCGTTACCGGCCATGATCGCCGCAGCCCAATCCGCCGATCTCGTGCTCGGCTCCCGTTACGTTCCGGGAGGCGGAACTATGGGCTGGCCACTCCACCGGCGCGTCATCAGCCGCCTAGGCGGCATGTATGCCCGCCTCGTCCTTGGAGTCCCGGTCGCTGATCTCACCGGTGGGTACAAGGTATTCCGCCGGAGCGCCTTAGAACACCTGGACCTCTCGCGCATTCGTTCCGACGGATACGGGTTCCAGATCGAGACGACCTACAGGCTGATTCGGTCCGGCGCTCGGGTTGTCGAGGTGCCAATTACATTTGCGGACCGGGTTGCAGGTGCATCGAAGCTTTCGCGGCGCATCGTAATCGAAGCCTTTTTCGTCGTCTGGAAGCTTCGATTCGACCGGCGGCCAGGTCAGCCCTTCGTGGAAACGAAATAGGACGGAAGTTAACTCCTAGCGTTCATTGCCAAATCGATCTCCGTTCGCATGTTCTGCATGAACACGTCGCGGTCAAACCGGCGGGCATGAGCGCGGATGGTGCTCTGATCCCACGAATGCTGCTCCGCAACCTTCACCGCTTCGACGAGCGAATCGGCACTGGACGCAGCGAAGAGCAAGCCGGTGACACCAGACAAGACCGATTCCTGGGCACCGCCCGCGTCGAGCGCGATAACCGGCCGTCCAGCCGCCTGGGCCTCAACCGCGGTGATGCCGAAATCCTCCTTCGCCGGGAGGATCAGACCGCGTGACCGCCCGAGGAGTTCGGCGACCGATTCGTCCGACTGTCTGCCAAGAAACGCGATGTTAGAGCTGGCCATCTCCCGCAGGCGGGCAATTGCCCGCCCCTCTCCTACAATCTTGAGTGGCAGCCCGAGCCGGTTGAACGCCTCCACAGCCAGATCGACCCGCTTATGGGGCACAAGCCGAGAGACGACAACGTACCAGTCCTCTGGCTCGTGGGGCAGCTTGTCCGCAACCGCCCCGATCCTTTTGACATCGACTGGAGGGTACACGACCGGAGCGTCAACACCATACGACTTCCGGATGCGCTCTCGGACCGTGTTGGAGTTCGCGACGTATCTGTCCACCCTGCTCGCCGCCTGGCGATCGACCTGTTTCAAAACCGAAAACACAGCGCGCATGGCGGGTTCAAGGATTGGATGGACGCGCGCCGGACCGAGGTACGCGTCGTCCTTGTAGAGGAATCGCGCCGGTGAATGGCAATAGCAGACGTGAACGTTGCCCGGACCCGCTGGAGCCTGATGTGCCCAGGCGCTCGAATCGGATAGCACAAGGTCGTAGTCCCGTAGCGCCCGCCCGAACCCGCGAAAAATCACCGGATAGGCCGGTGGCACCGCCCGGTGCCAGTGCTCGGCGCGAGGTAGCTCATTCAGGAGGCTCGGGCGGATATCCCATCCTCTCCACCCATCGGGTAGCACGGACTCGTCGACGACCGAGGTGAAAACCGGGGCATCAGGGAACATAGCGTGCAGGGCTTCAAGGACCCGCTCGGCGCCGCCCATCTGGGTGAGATAATCGTGGACAATTGCCACCCGCACCGCGGACCCCGACCTCCTAGCCCGTGTCGTCGCTTGCTATCTCACGATGCGAGCGCACCGGCGTTGACCCTGACGAGACCGGCACAGTATACGAGCGGCACCACGGAGCACCGTTGGTGCCTGCCATCGCCAACATAGAGGGACGATAGTGGCCCCAACCAAGACGGCGTCTTCAATCATTTCAGAGAGCCTGGGCTCATCTCCAGCGCTAAAGACTCCGATATCACTGACCAAAGACGAAGCTCGTTTCCTGGCCGTCATCGCCCAGCGCCTGGACAGGCGTCCTCCCGCGAGGCAGCGCCGTGATCGCGCCTTCCTGCTCGACACCATCCGCACGATAGGTTGCCTCCAACTCGACTCGATCTCGGTCATCTCACGAACCCATGAGACTGTGATGTGGAGCCGTGTAGGGCCATACGATGTCGCCGACCTCAACGCACTGCACTACCCGAATGGAGCACTGTTCGAATACCTGGTCCACGCGGCAGCCCTGGCCCCGATCGAGTATTTCCCATACTTCCGGCGCAGGATGGACTTTTACCGAAGTGATGGCCGAGACAGCCAGGGCTGGCAACACACAAATCGAGAGGTTCTCGATCGCGTGTTGGCGGTTGCCCACGAGAAAGGCAGCGTTTCCTCAAGAGACTTCGAGCGTCTTGAAGGCAAAGCGCCCGAGCCGTGGGAGTGGTACGGAGGGAAGCCTGAGCGCCAGGCGCTCGATTCCCTCTGGTCCAATGGCGAACTGATGGTCCTCAAACGGGAGAACTTCCAACGCACGTACGCCGCTACCGATGATGTCCTTCCAAACGCATTCGAAGGTCCGCTCCCCTCAGTTGAAGAGCAGCGCCGTTGGTTTGTGACAAAGTCCGTCGACGCTATTGGCGTTGCGACGCCGGCATGGGTGACGGATTACTTCCGCACAGGCGGAAGGGCGTACGTTCCCGCCCGAGAATCGGTCGCGGAACTCGCGGCACTCGCGGCGGAGGGGTTGATTGTCCCGGCTGTAGTGGATGGTATTCGAGGACCGGTCTACATCGGGCACAAAGAGGTTGACCTGCTTTCCGAACTCCGCTCCGGCCGGCGGCGCCCGACACTGACGACATTGCTCTCTCCCTTTGACAACCTCACCTGGCACCGGGGGCGCACCGCGGAACTGTTCGACTTCGACTACCGCATCGAGTGCTACACGCCCGCGCCGAAGCGGAAGTACGGCTACTACAGCCTCACCATTCTTCACAAGGGCAGGCTTGTTGGACGGCTAGACCCCTCTTACGACCGCCGCGCCCGCGTCCTCACCATTCGGGCACTCCATCTCGAGCCCGGCGTTCGCCCGACCGAACCCCTCGCCGCCTCCGTCGCCGGGGCGCTGCACGACCTCCTGACATTCCTCAAGGGGCAGGACATCGGCATCCTCGTTTCGGATCCGCCTGAGTTCGCACCGCTCGTCCAGCAGGCAATCGAGAATCAGGGGTATGTGCTGAACGGCTCCTCGCTGGCCTAGTCCTGGCCCCCAAGCCGCCGATTGGCGGACTCAGTGTCATCGACTTCGGTCAGGGCTGAACGGTTGACCTTGAGGTGCACGATGTTCCCCTCGACGCGGGCGATCGCGCGAGCCGGCACGTCAAAATCGTAATGTGGATCTTCCTGCTCCCCAACCAGCACGTAGTGCGGATGGATCTCCCTTACTTTGCCCAGCGTTGTCCCGTCCAGTGCAATGACCGAAGCTCCGATTGGAATGGTCGTCTGATCTGAAGATTCCGACATTGGTGTCCCCTCAGTGATTCACTCGGCACTACCGCACGTTCGACGGCGTCGCCAACAGATGATAGAGCGTCCTTGTTACAAGAATCTTGCCCACCCCTCATTTCGGCGCGATACTTGGAATCCGGATGCGTCAGCGACGACGCCTACTCGCCTACCCGCCTGCCATTCACTGGACAGGGCTGAGGAGCGTCGATGAACCAGGCGACCCTAATTGAACGACTAGTGCAGATCGCCGGGGTAGCGAACGTCTTTCATCGGCCCGCGGATATCCTCGTCTATGAGTATGACGGCTCGGTCGATGGCGCCGTCGATACCGGCCGCCCGGCGGCGGTCGTCCTGCCGCGGACAACCGCCGAGGTCGCGGCCATCGTCAAGCTGGCATCTCAGGCGGGACTACCCGTCATTCCGCGAGGCGCAGGCACTGGCCTTTCTGGAGGCGCGGTTGCCCAACAGGGTGGGATCATCATCGCCCTGACCCGGATGGATAGCGTCCTCGAAGTCGATCGCGAAGACCGGACCGCCCTCGTCGAGCCCGGCGTGATCAACCTCGAGTTGAGCGAGTACGTCCAGAACGACGGGTTCTTCTTTGCTCCAGATCCGTCCAGCCAGAAAGCCTGCACAATCGGCGGGAATGTGGCCGAGAATTCTGGTGGGCCGCATTGCCTCAAGTACGGGGTCACCACAAACCACATCCTGGGCCTGGAGGTTGTCTTACCAGACGGCAGCGTAGTTTGGACCGGCGGCCGAGCGCAGGGTGATGCTGGGTACGACCTCACTGCGGCCCTGGTTGGCTCCGAGGGGATGCTCGGGATCGTGACGAAGGCGCTCGTGCGATTGACCCCGGCGCCGGAGGCGATCCTCGTCCAGTTGGCCGCCTTCCCGGACGTTGAGTCGGCCTCTCAGGCGGTTTCGCGAATCATCGCCGCCGGGATCTTGCCTGCCGCTCTCGAACTCATGGACAACTTGACGATCCAGGCAGTCGAGCCGACTTACCACGCTGGCTACCCCATGGACGCAGGGGCAGTGCTGCTGATCGAAGTCGACGGACTGGCCGACGACGTCGGCGCCATGCAGACCGATATTGAAACAATCTGCCTGGAAAACGGCGCGACGACCGTCCGGGCGGCCACATCGAAGCCCGAGCGCGATCTGCTCTGGAAGGGCCGCAAGATGGCCCTGGCCGCCATGGGCCGCCTGGCGCCGAACTACTATCTGCACGATACCGTCGTCCCTCGCTCCAAGCTGCCGGCGACGTTGAAGAACGTCGATGAAGTTGGCCGGACATACGGCCTCAGGATCGCCAACGTCTTCCACGCCGGCGATGGAAACCTGCATCCTCTGATGCTGTTCGACCGGCGAAAAACGGCGACGTCGAAAAGGTCCTTCAGGCCAGCCACGATTTGATCCACTATTGCGTCGAGGTCGGCGGCGCGATCTCCGGCGAACATGGAGTCGGCACGGAGAAGCGGGACTACATGACGCTGGTCTACACGGCCGAAGATCTCGCCGCGATGGCCGGACTGAAAAATAGCTTCGATCCCAGGGGGATATTCAACCCCGAAAAGCTCTTCCCGAAGGGCTATGAATGTGGAGAGGTAAAGGCCCTACGGTCCCAGGCGATGGCCCAACGTGCCGAACGGTTGGGGATCTATGCCTTCTGATATCTCATCGCATCGGACTGCCGCCGGCGACCCGCGTCTCGGCGCCCCTACAATCGACGGAGTCACACCCGACAGGGTCGTCGCACCCGAAGACGCTCAGGAGGTCGCCGACATCCTGGCCGAAGCGGCCGACCGATCGCTGGCAGTCGCTCCGATCGGCGGCGGCACCGCCCTTGGGCTTGGCAACGTGCCCGAACGCATCGACCTCGCCCTTTCAACCGAGCGTCTGAACAGCGTGATCGATTACGAGCCGATGGACCTCGTTCTGTCGATTGGCGCGGGAGCCCGCTTCCGCGACGCCCAGGCAATTCTTGCTGAGCATGGCCAGGGCATTCCGGTTGAGGCCCCGCTCGATGAGAACGCCACGATCGGCGGGCTGATCGCAACCGCCCTCGCCGGCCCCCGCCGGCTCGGATCGGGCACGCTCCGCGACCTGCTCATTGGCATCTCGGTTGCCCATCCCAGCGGCACGGTGACGAAAGCCGGCGGGATGGTCGTCAAGAATGTGACAGGGTTCGACCTCACCCGGCTCTACCTGGGATCGCTAGGGACGCTCGGCGTGATCGTCTCCGCCAACTTCAAGGTGCTGCCCAAGCCAAGGGCGGAACAGACGCTTCTCTTCACTGTGCCAGACATCGAGCGCGGTGCTGGCGCCGCGTCCGCGATCCGCGCGTCATCGATCCAGCCAGTCGCACTGGAGCTCACTCAAGTTGGAGCGGACTGGCGACTCGCCGTGCGCATTGAGGGACGAGACGCGACAGTTGCCACAACGGCCGATCGCATCCTCGGTCTGGTCAACCTGGAAAGCGAGCGTCTCAGCGGCCCGGAGAGCACTTCCTGGTGGCGCACTTACGTCGATGCGCAGGCGCCAGTGGTCCGCGATCCGCGAGAAATCGTCGTCCGCTGCGGCGTGCGACCAAGAGGCACCATCGAGCTGCTCCAGAAAGCACTGAACACGATCGACGGCTATTCGCTCAAACCTGGGTACGTCGCCGCCTCCCTGGGACTCGGGTCGCTAATCATGCGTCTCGAATCAGAGGAACCGATCACCGGAAGCCACCTGGCGGGCCTACAACTCGATCTGTACGAGATCGCCGATACCGTAACTATCCTCGCGGCCGATCCTGAGGCCAAACGCTCGATCGACGTCTGGGGAAGATCTCCCGCCACACTCGACGTGATGCAAACGCTCAAAGACCAGTTCGATCCGGCACGCGTCCTCAATCCCGGCCGCTTCGCCGGGCGGATCTGACACCACTGGCGCACATCGCGCCAATCACGGAGACAAGGAACACCCATGGCGGTTGCCGTCGAGGCCGACCTCAAACGACTGGCTGGATTCTCGGGACCCGATCAGCCCGATGATGACCTCCTCAGGGCCTGCGTCCACTGCGGCATGTGCCTGCCTACTTGTCCGACCTACCGCTTGACCGGCCAGGAGATGTCCTCGCCCCGGGGACGGCTATGGCTGATGCGGGCGGTCGCCGACGGTCGTCTCGACTTGCTGGATCCGATCTTCGACGAGCAGATGTACCAGTGTCTCAACTGTCGCGCCTGCGAGGCAGTGTGTCCGTCCGGAGTGCAATACGGTCCACTGGTCGAGGCGTCTCGGGCGCAGCTTGAGCAGCATCGGGCCAGGCCGACCTGGCAACGGGCGGCGCGAGCGGTGGCAATGGGATGGCTTTTCGGTGAAGCGGGTAGGCTGCGATTCCTCGTTGGAGGTCTGCGCGTCTACCAGCGCATTGGCCTGGAGGCGGCGATTCGAGCCTCCGGTGTCCTCAAACTCCTCCGAATGTCCGAACTCGAAGCGATGATGCCAACGGTCTCCGCGAAAGTCACTAGTTCCGGGGAAGGAGCAATGGGCTCCTGCACGGCCCACCAAAAGTGCGCGCCTGTTCAACGGCTGCGTGATGGGGACAGTATTCGCCGACACCAACCGGGCCGCCGCCCGGGTCATGGCCCACAACGGCGCGGCTGTCGATCTTCCAGCCGGACAGCAATGCTGCGGGGCGCTCCACGTTCACGCCGGCATGATGGACGAGGCGCGTGTGCTCGCCCGGCGCAACATCGACGCCTTCGAAGCATCTGGTGACGACCCGATCGTGATCACAGCCGCGGGTTGTGGGGCTGCTCTCAAGGAGTATGGGCATCTCTTACACGAAGATCCTGAATACGCCGACCGAGCGGCCCGATTCAGCGCCCGCGTCCGTGACGTCACCGAGTACCTCGGATCCGAGCCAATCACGCCGCCGACCCACCGGGTTGAGCGCACCGTGACCTACCAGGAGCCGTGTCATCTCGTCCACGCCCAGCGGATCAGCGCCCAGCCGAGGGCATTGCTCGGCGCTGTGCCGGGACTCAGCCTCATCGAAATGCGGGAATCGTCCCTCTGCTGCGGCAGCGCCGGGATCTACAACATCATCCGCCGGCAGATGGCCAATGACCTGGGCGATCGCAAGGCGGCGAACGCGAAAGCGACCGGCGCCAGCCAGGTAGTTACCGCCAATCCAGGCTGCGCGATGCAATTGCGATCGTCACTTGGCCGGAACGGCAGCGACCAGACCGTCCGCCACATCGTCGAGATCCTCGACGAATCCTACGGTGGCGCTCAGACGATGCCGGTCACCTCTGTCCGCCCGCCGGCAAAGCGGATGCCGTTTTCCGTCGTCGTGTCGGCGATGGTCGTGACATTGGCTGTTGTCGGGTTACTCAGTCGTCGGAGTCGCCGGTAGCCAGCGGGAAGATAATCCGGGCCACGGTCAGCGAATCCTTCGACTGAATCTGGAACGATCCGCGCAAGTCGGACGTCACCAACCGGTGCGTGATCCGCATGCCGAGGCCATTGCTCTCTGCGGGCACAAAGTCGTCAGGCACACCGTGACCATCATTGGAAACCTCAACGGTGGCGATGCCGTTCTCTTGCTCAGCCCGGAAGCTGATCGTCCCCCGTTCCCTGCCCTCGAACCCGTGGCTGATGGCGTTCGACACCAATTCGTTGATCAGCAATGCCAGGACGGTCGCCTGGCGCGACTTCACCACCACATCGCTGGGGGCAATGTCGAACTTGACCGACAAGCCCGGTGGGATCAGCGTGCTATGCGCGTCTTCCGCCACATAGCCGGCGATCACATCGACGGTCGTGCCACTGAGCCGCTTCTCGTCGCTGAGTAGATCGTGCACGCCGGCAATCGCCTGGATCCGGCTGATGGCTTCACGGACAGGTAGGGCCCACGGCTCGTGTTCGTTGTTGCGCACCTGGAGGGAGAGCAACGCCGCGACAGTCTGAAGATTATTCCGCACACGGTGGTGCATCTCTTGAAGGAGAGCGGAGGCGGTCTCGAGCCCATGGCGGGCATCCTGATACAACTGGGCGTTTTCGATCGCGATCGAGGCGGCATCAGAGAAGGCTTGGAGAAGGCCCAGCTCGTCTTCGGTCAGCTGCACGTCAGAGCGCAACCTGAGGCAGAGCGCGCCCAGCATCTCTCCTCGTGAACGCAGCGGTAGGCAGAAGACCGGACTGGTGCCATCCTCGTACAGGATGTCCTCGATCCGGGCGGCGCCATGGCGGACCACATCGCGGACCAAGGCGTCGCGGCCAGGTCCTTCTGGCTCCCGCACCGGCCCGACGTAATACTCGGCCAGAGGCGTCCAGTCGTCGCTGCTGCTGGTGCGCTGGCCGAAACGGAAGATAGCGGCGGCCTCGGCATTGATCAGCTCGATCGCCTGTTCCGCGATCAGGCGCAACACACCTTCCAGGTCAAGCGTCGAAACCAGGGTCCTGGAGACGCGTTGAAGAGTGCCAAGCTCGGTCACCTTACGGCGCAGGCGAGCATCGGTGCGGCTATAGAGGCGGGCGTTCTCGATCGAGATGGCCAGCTCACCCGCAACGGTCTGCAAGAACGCGATCTCGTCGTCGTCGACGGTCCGGCGGTCGATCGTGAGGATGTTGAGCACACCCACCAGCCGGTCTTCGTCGCCGCCACGAATGAGCATCGGCACGGAGACCTGAGAACCGTAAACGTCGTCTCCGATCGTGGAGTGCATGTGAAAGGCTTCGTGGGCGTGAGCGTCTGGAGCTGCGATCAGGCGGCGTTCCGACGCGGCCCGGCCGGTGATGCCGACGCCGGATCGGATGGTTGTCGCCCCGATCGATGACGCGTTGAATCCCACAGCGGCACGAAGCGACAGCGAATCCGTGGCGGGATCGAAGAGAAAGACGGCGCAGGCGTCACTGGCGGTCGTCTCGGCGACGACACGCACGGTCGTGTCGAGCATCTCGGTCAATTCGAGGTTCGCGGTTGCCGCGCGATTGACTCGATGGAGGGCAGCCAGGCGCGCAACCGGCGTGGGCTGCTCGAGCTCTCCCCGACCCAGTGAGGGCTCGCGCTCGGCATGACTCCTCGCGACCGCGGCCAGAGCAATTCCGGCCGCCAGCATCGTCGATGGGTCACTGGTACTCCCCCCGACCCGCTCGAACAGCTCCTGGAGAGCGTCGGTGGCGACCGCCATTGTCTCCTCGAGTGAGATTCCAGCGTTGGCGGCACTGTGCCCGAAATCGTTGAATGACTCGCGGAGAAGCTGTCCGCTGGCGAACTGGCTTTCCGGGTGGGCATTCGAGGGGTACGACTCCCGCAGGCGATGGGCAAGGTCGGATGCAATGGCGTGGATGGTGGCGGTGGTGGCCATGCGGGGCGGGTCTCCGATGCTCTATGTCTTAGAGATGACTGTCAAACCAGCCGATCAGGTGATGGAGCCGCGCCAGACGGCGGCTCGGTTTTCCGGTCCGAGAGAGGTTGTGATCCTCATCAGGGATTCTGACCATCGCCACGTCCCGGCCCAGGCGCTTCAAGAAGGTGTAAAGCTGCTCCGCCTGTTCGATTGGGCAACGCAAATCCTGCTCGTTGTGGATGATCAATAGCGGCGTCTTCATCGCCTGCACGTAGGTGATCGGCGAGTACTTCAGCAGGGTTTCGGCGTTCTCCCACGGGGTCCCGCCAAACTCATAGACACCGAAGTGGACACCAATATCGCTGGTGCCGACCATCGAGTAGTAGTTTGCCACGCATCGCTGGGTCACGGCCGCTTTGAATCGGTCAGAGTGCCCGATGATCCAGTTGGTCATGTATCCGCCGTAGGAACCGCCCGTCACACCCATGCGCGCTTCATCGACGTAGCCCCGCTCGAGGATCGCGTCGACCGCGCCCATGATGTCGGGCATGTCACTCTCGCCCCACTTGCCCCGGGTACATGTGGTGAACTCTTCGCCGTAGCCTGCTGACCCACGAGGATTGGTGAAGACGACGACATAGCCACGCGCCGCCATGAGCTGCATTTCATGGAACATCGCCTGGGCATACATTGAGTGTGGACCACCGTGGATCTGGACTATCAGCGGATACTTCACACCCTCTGTGAAGCCATAAGGCTTGAGAATCCAGCCCTGGATGTCCAGGTCGCCCGCCTGGGACTTGAAGGTGAACTCCTCCGGTGAGGAGATGGCGACTTCATTGAGCAGATCAGCGTTTTGGGCAGACAGTTGGCGCTCATTGCTGCCGTCCCGATCGGAAGCGAAGAGCTTCAAATGGGGTAGCGCCCGTCCCGGAGACATACGCCAGCTTCTTCTCGTTCCCGACCTGGGCCACGTTTGTGATACGGCGATTTCCCTCGGTGATCTGAGTCACGGTGCCGTCAGAGATGGTTACCCGAAAGACGTGCGGTATTGCCACGGTCGGACGCCAGTACCAGGACTTCGGTGCCATCGCTCGACCAGATTGGGCGCTGGTCCGCCCCCTGGAACAGGTCGCTCATGCCGCTGTCGCTGAGTGAACGGTCCCACTTGGCGGTGTGGTTGGTGGGGGTGCCGCCTCCCGCGGGGACTGTCCACAAGTTGGAATTCTTGGATCCGCCGGATTCGGGGTCGTCACCGCCGATCACTGCCAGATGCGTCCCGTCCAGCGACCAGCTCGGCGAATCGAAATCGTAGTCACCATTGGTAAGGCATCGGATGTCGCCGCCATGAGCGGGCACGGTGTAGACCAATGAACGGTTGATCTGATCCCGGTCGGGATGGCGGTTGGCAACAAAGGCGACGGTGTGCCCATCCGGCGACCAAGCGATCTGGGCGTCGTCGGCGTCGCCAAAGGTCAGTTGCTTGGCTTCGCCGCCCTCCGCGGGAATGGTCCAGACATGGGAGAACCGCTCGATGTAGCCGCGGCCATCGAACCGGTAACGCAGTTTCGTCAATATTCGCTCGTCGGCGACCTTCTTGTGCGCTGGCTCGGGGACTCCCGGCTCGCCATCCGGCGAGGTGCTGGAAATGAATGCGACCGTTCGGCCGTCCGGCGACCAGGCGGGCGCGCTGGACCCATGCTCGGTGGACGGTGAGCTGGCGGGCTTCACCTCCAGCCACACGAATCGTCCAGATCTGAGATTTCGGTTTCTCGGTTCCCTTGCTTGCGGACTTGGCGTCGGTCTTGCTCTCTGGATCTTTAGCATTTGCAGTCGCGGTCGCAGGTCGGTTGGAGACAAAGGCTATCTGAGTTCCATCCGGCGACCACCGTGGCGATGTGTCGCGGAATGCCCCACTTGTCAACTGAACCGGCGCGCCGCCGTCGGCTGGCGCCAGCCAGATCGCCGCTTTGTAGTCGTCCGCTTCCTGGTTGAGCTTGGTGACGACATAGGCGATCGAGGATCCGTCCGGCGCTGGCTGGGGATCGCTCACGATCGAGAATGCAAAGAGATCCTCGGGCGTTATCGGGCGCCGAGTATCTGTTGAAGACTGTCCTGTCACGAGCGATCCTCCTCCTCGGTGATGTACGCGGCCAGCGCGGCAGCTTACTGCGCGTCTGGGCCGCGCACAACCACCAGAAAGAGGGTTTTAAGTTGCGTCTTGTGCTACATGAATCCGTAGTCCCGGAGCGTCACCACTGCGCTTGCGGTTGACCACGATTTCCAATGTGGTGCGTAGGGCGTCGGCCAACTTCCGTCGGCCTCCTGCGCCTCGGCCAACCGGCGCAACTGGTCGCGGATCATGTCATCTGGCAACCGGATTGCAACTGGCCCATTTGCCGCACCGGCGTGATCGAAGAAATGACCCGCGTCATCGTAGCCGCCCGAGGACGCGCGGCGAGCAATTCCGCTCACCAGCGCGTCGAGGTACGGTCCATCGCTAAGCTCGTGCACCCATGGCACGTACTCAGCGTACGGCAACACCGAGTAAAACTCGCCTGTCTCAGCCTCTTCCACCGACGCCAGCCGCACGAACAGGCGCGTCACACGCTCCTGGGTCGTGGCCGTCCCCAATCCCAGCCGGTGCATCGCACCGGCGAGACAGAGGGCGGGATTCAGACTCGGAAACGTCCAGGCCGCGAACCACGGCGCCAAATGGTGGTCAGACAAGCCAGGTGGGAACCGCCAGCAGCCGTCTTCATCCTGAGTATCAACGAGCCATGTCTCCAGCGCCTGAACCGCAGGGTGCGTGGAAGGTAGTTCCGCCGATTGAATGACGTGGAGGGCGATACGCGCGGCAAACGGTTGGCTCAAGGGTGAGGCAATATCCGGCTCCAGGGCACGTCCGAATCCGCCATCGGGGTTCTGATAGGCTGCCAGTTCATGGATCAGGTCGTCTGGTGATCCTTCGCCCAGAGTGGCAGCCAACCAGGCCGCGTCGACGGTCCGGCCATGTTTGCGCAGATAGGCTAGCGCTCGGATCTCCCGCGACATGGTTGCACCTCCTGGTCAGTCGGAACGACTCCGATATAGACCAGCATGCCGGCAGTTTAGTGACACCGGGATGTCACCAATGCGATTCAAGGTGTCGAGGAGTACCGATCAAGGGCTTGCCGGATCAACATGCGCACACGCTCACGGAACTCTGCCGGGGCGATGGCTTCTGCTTCCGGCCCAAGTGTGTAGACGAGGCGTGCGTAGAAGGGATGCTCGCTCGGAGGACAGCGGAACCGCACCTCCCACAGCCCATCGCCCAGGTCGCGAAGATGGTCTGCCCAGCCACGTTCGTCCTCGGCCCGGCGCATGCCGACGTATGTCAGGTGAATGACCAACTCGGGGTAGCTAGGGTCGTTGTAGGCAAAAGCGGGTGCGGGTTCTTCCTCGGGTCTCGTTCCTTCCGCGATCGGCGCGAGGCTGGGCTGCAAATCGACAAACCGATCGACACGAAAGCGACGCTGGCCGACCTTTCCTGCCACCAATGCGGTGCAATACCAGCGACCCTCCTCCAGAAAGAGTTTCACTGGCCACAGTATCTGGACGGCAACCCTCCGCTCCGATTGGTAGGTCCCGGTTACCCAGATTCCACGGCGAATGGCATCCCGCAGGGTGGCGAAGATCGACCGCTCGACCGCTCGCGCCGGCGGAGAGACACTGATATCGCCCAGCTCGCGGGCAACGATCCCCGCGATATCAGGTTGGAGAATCGCCCTGAGTTTTTCTTCGGCGGAGATCCGTTCCGATGCGAGCGGAGCGCCGGCATCTCCAAATGCCTGCAAGCCAAGCAGGAGTGCGGAGGCCTCGGCGGCCGTCAATTGCAGCGGAGCCAGCCAGTAGCCGTCCGCGATCTCGACCCCGCCGCCAGTACCAGCGGTCGTGATCAGCGGCACCCCGATCTCGCACAGAGCACCGATGTCGCGCAGGATTGTTCGCCGAGACACCTCGAACCGGTCGGCTAATTCCTGCACGGTGCGGCGACCGCCCCGGAGCGCCAGAATGATCCCGGTCAACCGATCGGTCCGATTCATCGTCTTCGCGTCACGTTGGACACGCTCGTCTCACAGTTTCGAGGGTCGGTGGTCACAACCAAGTATAATTTGGAAAGCCAGTCGAACGGTTGGTTTTCGACTGGAACTGGACAATGGTGTCCGCACACATATCGGAGTATTCCTATTTCCCGCCGAAAGAGACTCAATCAAGCATCCGAAATTGAACCGGCCGACAACACGACGTTCGACGATGCGATCGAGCTGGACGATGAGCTCGACGTGGACGATGTCATCCATGGTGGCTCGACCCGTGGTCCATTGACGACGAAGTCTCCGATCGAGAACGCGCTGCTGGTTGCCATCGACCGGCCCGGCACGACCTGGGCCGTGCGCGACTCACTGGAGGAACTCGCCCGCCTGGCCGAATCGGCCGGGGTCGAAGTCGTCGGCTCGGTGACCCAGAAACTCGCCCAGCCACTGGGTGGGACCTACCTCGGCAAGGGCAAGCTGCAGGAGGTCAAGGATCTGCGGGAAGAGCTCAACTACGATCTGGTGATCTTCGACGAAGAGCTCAACCCGAACCAGCAACGCAACCTGGAGAAAGTACTCGACGTCAAGATCATCGACCGGACGGCCCTCATCCTCGATGTCTTCGCTCGCCGGGCCCAGACGCACGAAGGGCGCTTGCAGGTCGAGCTAGCCCAGCTGCAATACCGGCTGCCGCGCTTGACCCGAATGTGGACCCACCTTTCGCGGCAGAGCGGCGGCGGCGTCGGTCTCCGTGGCCCCGGTGAGACCCAATTGGAAGCCGACCGCCGGGAATCGATGCAGCGCATCACTCATCTGAAGCGAGAGCTGAGCAACGTTCACACTCATCGCCAGCTCTATCGAGATGCCCGTCGGGAAAAGCCGGTGCCAGTGGTCGCACTCGTTGGCTACACGAACGCCGGTAAGAGCACACTGCTGAACACGCTTACCGGGGCAGACGTTGTGGCCGAGGACAAGCTCTTCGCCACCCTCGACCCGACTACTCGCCGGGTCCGGTTACTGAGTGGCCGCGAAGTGCTGCTGACAGACACCGTCGGCTTCATCAACAACCTACCGACACTGCTCATCGCGGCATTCCGGGCGACGCTTGAGGAGGTCAACGAGGCAACGGTCCTCGTCCACGTCCTCGACGTTACCCACGAGAATGCATTCGATCAGGCGAAAACGGTCCACAGCATCCTCGAAGAGCTCGGCGCGGACGACAAGCCGACGATCCTCGCCCTCAACAAGGTGGACGCCCTACCCGATCCGAACAAGCCGGCGGACGAGATCGCGGCGGGTCTCGGCCTCGTTCTCGATGACTCCGTCGAGGTTGTGGCGATTTCGGCTCAAGATCGGATCGGTCTGGACGACCTGCTTGCCGTGGTCGAGCGAACGTTGGAGATCGACGCCAGCTTTGTCCCGGTGCGGGTCAAGGCACCCTTCGATCGAGGCGATGTCATCGCCCTCTTTCACCGCATCGGCCGGGTTGAGGACGTCACCTTCGATGAATCGGGCACGTGCGCCCTGGGCTTCCTACCAGAGAGCCAAATCGGCCGATTCGGGTCATTTGCGACTCGCCTGGGAAGCGTGCCCGCCGAGGTCGGCGACGAGCCGGAGCACCTTTCACTGGACGCTGTCGCGTTCTCGGCGAGCCAGACACCACCCGTACAGCGCCAGGCAAGCATCGCGTCCTGAGCGACAAACGATGCAGAGACAGCCGCTCTGACCCTGTGGTCAGAGCGGCTGTCGTTTGTCTGATCGCTCTCTCCTATACTTGAACGTACAGCTACCGCCGCCTGCCGCAGCCCACGACGAGACGGAGCAACAATCGTGTCCAACGGTTCCAAAGGACTGACCTATCGGGAGGCGGGCGTCAATATCGCGGCCGGAACCGAGGTGGTTGACCGCATCAAGCAGCATGCGGCCGCTACCCTTGGTGTCGCCGGTCAACCGATCGGGCACTTCGGCGGGATGTATCGCTTGCCCGCGGGTCCGGATCGGCTGCTTGTGGCAAGTGCCGATGGCGTTGGCACGAAGCTGAAACTGGCGTTTGTTCTTGGCGGCGATGCCCATTCTCGTGTCGGAGGGGACATCGTCAATCATTGCGTTGGCGACATCCTCGCACTCGGTGCCCGCCCCCTCTTCTTCCTCGACTACATCGCCCTGGGCAAGCTTGTTCCCGAGACAGTTGAAGCGATCGTGGCGGGGATGGCTGATGCTTGTCGACAGGCAGGCATGGCCCTGGTTGGCGGCGAAACCGCCGAAATGCCGGGGATCTACGCTGACGGCGAGTACGACATCGCCGGATTCATTGTCGGTGAGGTCGCCCCGGACTCAGTCATCGACGGCTCCAGGGTCGAGCCTGGCGATGTATTGCTCGGCTTGCCCAGCATCGGCCTCCACACCAACGGTTACAGCCTCGCTCGGAAGATTGTCGGCCTGACCGGGGATCGAACCATCGACGTCGAACGTCTCAGTGCTCCCCTACCCGGCGGTGATGGAGCCTCGATCGGCGAGGCGCTCATGCAGCCGCATCCGTCCTACCTTTCCGCGGTTCGGCCACTGCTCGATGCTGGCATCGTGCGAGGGATGGCACACATCACCGGCGGCGGGCTCGTCGACAACGTCCCCCGGATGCTGCGCCCAGGTTTGGTCGCCGAGATCGACGCGGACACATGGGCAGTGCCTCCAATCTTCACCTACCTCTGCGAGCAGGGTCGTCTTTCCCCTGAGGAGCGCTACCAGGTGTTCAACATGGGCATCGGCTACGTGATCGCGGTCGCCAAGAATGACGCGGACCTGGCAATATCGTTGGCGCCAACGGCTCGGGTGATCGGGCCATGTGGTTGCCGGCGATCCCGACGGTGCTCCCCGAGTCCGCGGATTGGGAATCGACTCGCCGTGATCGGACTACGAACCAGGGTGGTGGTTGACAGCCCTGGATTGCCCGCACCTCCCGCCGGAGTTGCCCTCGTCGCCGCGGACCGTCGATGGCGCTGATCGACTTCGACGCCCGCCTGATCCGTGCAAAGATCGTCTACTTTGGTCCAGGGTTGGGCGGCAAGACGACCAACCTCAGGGTTCTTCACGATCGCCTGCCGGTCGAGGCCAGAAGTGAGTTGGTATCGATCGATACCGAGAATGAACGAACCCTCTTCTTCGATCTGCTGCCGCTCGATCTCGGCACGATTCAGGGATACTCGTTCCGCTTTCAACTCTATACCGTGCCGGGTCAGATCCAGTACATCAGGACTAGATTGACAGTTCTCAATGGGGTAGATGGCATCGTCTTCGTGGCCGACTCCCGAGCATCCGCCCAGGAGGACAACCGCCGCAGCTTCGACGAATTGACCGAGGCCATGAATCGGATAGATCGTCCCCTTGAGACCTTCCCCCTTGTGTTCCAGTACAACAAGATGGACTTGCCAGATGCGCTTCCGGAAGCCGAATTAGACAGGTTACTGAATCCGTCCACGCGGCACCGGATTGCGGCCGTTGCGACCCAAGGGATCGGGGTCTTCGAGACACTTAGCGCCATTTGCCGGCAGGTTGTCAGGAACCTCTAGGACACGCTCAACGTCTGTTCTCACATCTTATC
Organism: uncultured Chloroflexia bacterium; assembly: GCA_963849635.1. Classification (GTDB taxonomy): domain Bacteria; phylum Chloroflexota; class Chloroflexia; order Thermomicrobiales; family UBA6265; genus CAVRUD01. Next base: position 528,483 of record CAWKIA010000018.1, read on the forward strand.
GCACACACATTGGGCATCCAGTGTGGGCATCGCCATGTGCCGAGAATCCTCTGCAAAGATCGAGCGAAACGGAACCGAAGTCGCTCTGCGTTAGGCATTTGTGAACGGGGAGGCGCCGTCGGACCCGGGACCCGACAGGTGCGCCGCCCGTCTTTACTCATGCCTCATCTCACTCACGCATCGCGGAGAGAAACGAATGCATCCCAACAAACGCCGCCCGATCATACGCATTGTGACCGGGCTGCTGATAGCGCTCGCGGCCTTGATTCCAGCGGCCCTGTCCACCAGCGCTCAGGAGAACGGACTGGCGTCGATCACGATCTATTCGTCCTTATGTCCACCGAACTACCAGGAAGAGAACTACTACGACGACTGCTACGACACGCCCGCGGGCGAAGGGATCGTCTTTACGCTCACCAACCTCGAAGATCCCTCCGACACCTACAGCGGCACCAGCGGCCCGAGCGGCTTCGCCGCTATCGAAGGCATCGACCACGACGGCTTCTTCCAGCTCACCTTCGACGTCCCGTTCGCGATCAGCAGTGCACCTGGGAATTGCTCCGAAGATGGCAACCCCTTCGAAGTCGGCAGTGAGTACCAAATGAACCTCACCACCGACAACGATATCCGCTGCGACATCTTCATCTCTCCGGCCGGCGACGATGATCCGAACCCGCCCCTCCACCAGGGGACCGTGACGATCTACGCCACGGCTTGCGATCCCGGCTATACCGGCACGGATTTCTACGAGGACTGCTACGGCAACCCGGTAGGAAACCAGTCGTTCACTGCTCGCCCTGATGAGCGCGGCGTCTCCATCGAGCGCAGCGGCCTGCCGATAACCGGGGTGACCAATGGCAACGGCTTCACGTCTCTCGTGCTCGGCGAAGGCGCTTGGAACGTCGCCGCCGATCTGCCGGGTGATTTCATCGATCGTCTCTTTGTCTACTGCTCGCAGGGAGGACAGCGGTACGACATCGAGATCGTCGACCTCGGCTTTTACCTCGACGTTCCCGGAGGCGCCGACATCAGCTGCGATGTCTACATCGTTCCCACCGACTCTCGGGGCGACGACGGTGGATCGGTCACTATCTACTACACCGCTTGCCCTCCGGGTTACAGCGGAACTAGCTACTACCCCGACTGCTATGACAACCCGCAGTCCGGCTATACGTTCACTGCATCGGCCTTCAAGCTCGACTTTTTGACCAGCGGTGTGACCGACGCCAACGGCTTCGTCACGCTGCCGCTCCCGGCGAACAACTCAATCGGGAGCCCGATCAGCCTCTCCCGGGACCCGATACACGAGGTGCCAAAGGGTTCGACTGAGCCGCCCTTCTTCCTCTATTGCACTGTCGATGGCAACCGCATCGACGTCCACTACAGTCTGGTTCAGCGCGATCCCGCGCCTACCGACGCCTACGCGGCCAGCATCTCTCCCGAGCCCGACGCGGATGTCCGCTGCGACTTGTACGACCTGCCGAAGGGACCGTCAGCTTCCCCGGCCCCATCCCCGTCCCCGTCCCCATCCCCATCTGCCCCTCCGGTAACACAGCTCCCGAACACCGGGGCCGGCGACATCGACTCATCGAACTCCGACAGCGTGATGATCATCGTCGCCCTCATCGGCGCAGCCGGTGCCACGGCGGCCTACACACGTCGCCGTAGACTTAGCCGCGAAGCCGCATAAGTTGCGCGGCTAACACCGAACAGCGAGGGTGGCGCATGCCATAAGGCACGCGCCACCCTCGGGTTCGACTGCGGCACAGTTCATGCTCTATGCCTAAGCGGAGGCATAACGCATGGCAATGCAACGAACCGCTCCACAACCAGTAGTGCATCGTCCCGGCGCAGTGTCCCGACCGACTCCTCGAGTGTTACATCCCCGCCAACTGGACGGTCGGCATCACCGTGCCGGCCGTCGCATTGATTGGGATGCCCATCTGACCTGGAATAACGCGGGCGCGGTCCCCCGGTGGCTCTACCGAGGCTATCACCAGGCCAATGCCGGTGATCTCGCCGCGGCGATCGCCTACCACGCGTTGGTCGCGCTGGTGCCGTCGTTCCTGATGGTGGTCTCGATTGGCGGCTACCTCTTGAGCCGGGACGACGCCGTCCTTCGTACCGCCCTGAACGCCGCTTTTTGGGCGCTCCCTTCGGACGATGCCCGCGATGCATTGGAAGCCCTGCTTCAAGCTCGAGACAATCATGGCTGGCTAGGCGTCGCCAGCATCGTCGGTTTCGCCTGGGTCGGCACCGGATTTGTCTCAAGTCTTGCCCGAGGGATGAACCGCGTCTATCAGGTGCCGAACCGCCACTACATCTTTCAGCGGTCGCGGGCATTCGTCGTGGTTATCGCCTTTGCGATTCTCTTCCAACTGGCGGCACTGGCCGCCATCTTGCCCACGTTCGTTATCGGTCGCGAATTCGCCACGTACTTCCAGCCCTGGCTGCTCAGGACCGTCGATGGTCGCCTCTTGAGCTACGGCGTTGCGGCTGCGGCGGCAATGTGCCTCTTCCTGCTGCTGTACCGGGGGCTACCGAACGCCGGCCAGAAATTCAAAGACGTCTGGCCCGGAACATTCGCCGCCGGGTTCATGTTCCTCGCCATCGTCCAAATATTTCCGCTTTATGTCCACCTGTTCAGCCAGTTCAACCGAACGGCCACCATCTTCGGCTTTGTCTCCGTCCTGGTCTTCTGGTTCTATCTATTAGCGCACGTCCTTCTCATCGGGACCTACATCAACGCAACCTGGCAATGCCACCGGCGGCGCGCCCGTATCCCTGCCACCTGCCCGACGATCGTCGAATCCCCCGCTTCCCTGGAACCCGTGGGGACCGGAATGGACGCCTAAGTCTCAACTATGCCGGGGATGCCACCGGACTCGGTGGCCGCGCATACCGACTGTACAAGATCCCCGCGACTCCAATCCCGACCAACCCAAAACTGATCCAGTACGCGGCAGGCAACGGGCCGATGTAGAGGCTATCCGTCCTGATACGCTCAATAAAGAATCGGACTGTCCCATAGGCGATCAAGTAGACCCAGAGCGCATCGCCATCGCGCAAGCGACGGTCCGTGGGGATCCGCAGCACGATCCAACACAGTGCGGCGGCGATCACTAGATTGGCTATCGATTCGTACAGGAATGTCGGATGAAACGTGGCGGCATCGGGATATTCATCTGGCCGCCGCCGCGGACTGATCTCGACCGCCCAGGGTAAGTCGGACGGCGTGCCAAATGCCTCTTGGTTCGCCCAGTTCCCCCAGCGGCCGATTGCCTGCGCCAGGGCCAGCCCGGGGACGATCACGTCAGACCAGCGAAGCAGGCTCTCCCCCCGGCGGCGACACAGGTACGCCAGCATCAAAACCCCGGCGACGATGGCACCGTGGATCGTCATCCCACCAAGACGAATATTGAGGATCTCCGATGGGTGGTCAGTGAAATAGTCCAACCGCAGGAGGACGTAGTACGCCCGGGCGCCGATCAATCCGGAGACAACCACCAGCGGGGCGATGTCGAGGATGAACTCGGGATCCATGCCCCGTCGTCTGGCCAACTCCCGTGCCAGCCAAATGGCGGCGATGATCCCAAGCAGGATGAAGAGGGCGTACCATCGGATGGAGATGGCGCCGATCTCGATGGCGGTTGGATCAGCCGGAGATGGCACGCGTGCTCACCTTGGCGGTTGCCTGAAAGGCCTCGACCTCAGACTTGGTCGGTAGGCCGTCGAGGGCGCCACTCCGCGTCGTCGCGAGAGCGCCGGCGGCAGCGGCGAACTCGATATCCGCACGTTCAGGCGGCCGCCAATTGTGCTTGAGGAGCCTGGAGATCAGAGCGGCGGTAAACGCATCTCCCGCGCCGGTCGGCTCGATTGCCTCGACAGCGTAGGGCGGAACGTGCTGAGGCACATCCCCACCTACCGGAAGGAACCACGAGCCCCGAGCGCCGTCGGTCAGGACGACAATTCCGTCCGTCCATGATCGCGCGGTCAAGAATGCCTCAACCGCGGTCCCGCTGCCGAACAGAAAGCGGGCATCGTCGACGCTAAGTTTCAGCAGAGTTGCTCGCCGGGCGATTTCGGCGCAGTGGCCTATCGCCTCGTCCCTACTCCTCCACAACGAGGGCCGAGCATTGACGTCGAAGCAGATCGGCACCCCAACCTCGTGCGCGATATCGGTCGCTCGCGCAATCGCGCTCCGCGATGGTTCTACCGAAAGCGCCACCGATCCAACAACGATCCCGGCAGTGTTGGGGATTCTCGCGGCAGCTATGTCTTCCGTTGAGAGCAATCGATCGGCCAGGCGCACGAATCGGAAGTGTCCGTCGCCATCCTTGTCCTTCCAGACAAGCGCCAGTGATGTTTCGGCTCCTTCGGCATGGCGCAAGCGGCTGGTGTCGACGCGGTTGTCCCCGAGAGTCGTCCGCAGTCGCTCTCCGAACGGATCGTTCCCGACCACGCCGCAGAACGCCGCTGGAACGCCAAGCCGGGCGAGCGCGACCGCAACATTGGCGGGCGCGCCGCCCGGCCGGACATCGAATTGCGATACGTCAAGGAGGCCGGTGGCCGGCGGAACGGCGATCAGGTCGATCAGGACCTCACCGATCGAGAGAAGGGGACGAACTGGCTCCTCATCCACCGCGCAGGCTACGCGTTAGCGCGGATGCGGCCGGGCATGGCCGCGGTCTCGCGGCGCACCTCAACCACATCTCGGATGCTTTCCAGCTTCTGCAGCAGCCGTCCGAGCTGGCTCACACCCTCGACCTCCATGGTCAACAGCAGGGTCACTGTGCGGTCGTCGTGCGTCGTCGTGAGCAGCGAGAGGATGTTGACCTTTTCGTCCGCCAGCAGCGTGCTCACGTCCTTGAGGAGGCCAACCCGATCCCAGGCACTGATCCGGGCAGCGACGGGGAAGGTGCTGCCGCCCTGGTTGCCCCAGCCTACTGAAACCAGCCGCTCTGGATCGGGGATGTTGATCAGGTTCGGGCAATCTGTGCGATGAACCGTGATGCCCCGTCCTCGGGTTGTGTATCCGATGATCTGATCGCCCATCACCGGCTTGCAGCACGACGCCAGGTTTGTCAGCAGGCCGCCCGCGCCCATCACATCGACTCTCGCCGGAGTGGTCGGAGCGACGACGTTGGTCGGGAAGGTGAATTCGTCTTTCCGCGTCTCACCGACCCGAGCCACGATCTGCTGCGGCGAGACCGCCCCGTAGCCGATAGCGGCGAGGAAATCGTCGATCTTCTGGTACGTCGGAAAGTGCTTGAGGATCTCGTCGGACTTCGAGTCGATGCTGAGTCTGCGCAGTTCGCGATCGAGGATTTCGCGGCCCTGGGAGATCATCTCATCGCGCTGTTGCCGCCGGAACCACTGCCGGATCTTCTCCCGCGCCGCTCGCCGTAACGACGTACCCGCCGTCGGACTGAAGCCAATCGCGGCTCGGACCAACTTTGGCCTTGCTGGTGAGAATCCGCACAACCTGGCCGTTCTCGAGCTTGTAGTCCAGCGCAACCTGCTGGTCGTTGACCTTCGCACCGACACAATGATGACCGACGTCGGTGTGGATCCGGTAGGCAAAGTCGATCGGCGTCGCACCCCTGGGCAGTTCCTTGATCTCGCCACCTGGGGTGAAGACGTAGATCATGTCCTGGAAGATATCGGACTTGAGGGATTCGACGAACTCCTCGGCGTCGGAGATCTCCTTCTGCCAATCCATGAGCTGGCGGAGCCAGGCGATCTTGTCTTCGAGCCGGTCGTCCTTCCGGCCTCCCTCTTTGTATCGCCAGTGGGCGGCAACGCCGTATTCGGCGACCTGGTGCATCTCCCGGGAGCGAATCTGGATCTCAAGCGAGTGCCCATCGAGCCCGATCACCGCGGTGTGCAAACTCTGGTACATGCTCTCTTTGGGCGTGCCGATGTAGTCGTCGAACTCGCCCGGGATCGGATGCCACATGCTGTGCACCACACCTAGGGCACCGTAACAGTCCTTTTTACTTTCGACGATCACGCGCACGCCGACCACATCGTAGATCTCATCGAAGCTGCGCTGCTTCTGCTGCATCTTGCGATAGATCGAATAGATGTGCTTGCCCCGGCCGGAAAGTTCGGCCTCGACTGCCGTTCTCGCGGAGAGCGTCGCGCAGATCGGTAAGCACGCGAACGATGTAGGCAGCCCGGTCGGGTTCGCGATCGGCCAGTGACTTGGTGATCTGTTGATATGCCTCTGGCAGAAGGTAACGGAAGGCCAGATCTTCGAGCTCCGACTTCACCGGCCAGATGCCCAACCTGTTGGCCAGCGGCGCGTAGATCTCCATCGTCTGCTGGGCGATCTTGATCTGCTTCTCGGGCGGCATCGCTCCCAGCGTGCGCATGTTGTGCAGGCGATCGGCCAGCTTGATCAGGACGACGCCGATGTCGTCAACCATCGCCAGGAACATCTTGCGCAGGCTTTCGGCCTGTTGCGCCTTCTCGCGGTTCTTGCTGGGATCATGCTCACCGGACCATTTGATTTGACCGAGCTTGGTGACACCGTCAACAAGTTTGGCCACCCGCGACCCGAGGGCGGACTCGACCTCCTCCAGGGTGACCTCGGTATCCTCCACCACGTCGTGCATGATCCCGCCGGCCACGGTCTCTGCGTCGAGGGACATATTGGCCAGGATCATCGCCGTGCGCAACGGGTGCACGACATACGGTTCACCGGAGCGCCGGAACATGCCGTCGTGGGCGCGGATCGCCATCGCCTTGGCATCCTCGATCAGCTCGAGGTTGGCCATGGCCGGGCCGTTGACCTTGTAGAGGGCGGCATCGAGGTCGGCGAGCGCTTCGAGGATGGTTGGATCTGACCCGACATCTGTCAGAGCCGCGGCAACCTGAGGACCCACCGGGATCGCGATGGCTTCTACAACGTCGTTGCCTGCCGCCTCACCGATGCGAAGATCGGCGGTGGCGACATCGCCGGACGGACTGGGAACGTGCTGCATGGGCAAGTAGTACCTTGGTGCTAGGAAAAAGGAGATACCGGTGGCGGCTCTTGCAGCGTCGCATGTTCCGTCTGAGTGGCGGGAGTGTACGCAAACCTTGGTGCACCGTCAACAAATCCAGAGCCGTGGGAATGCTGCATCTCTGCCTAAATCTACGCATAATGCGTCAAATTGGATCTCTATTCGGCGAACGTTCGCGCCACCCACAAGGGCGCAGATCGCGTGGATTCGCGAATCCAGCGAGCCCGCACGCTGGTGCGCTGAGCCCGTCTTCAACCGCTGTCTCACCGCGCCGATTGTGTGAACGACGGTGCCGGTAGATACTCAATGCCTGAGTGTGTGGATGCCTAAATCGGCATCACCACTGACTGCCGCCATCGCACACGCGAGGGACATCGTGACGACATCGGGAACCCAAAACACCTCCGTCGGCAACCATTCGGTCGATGAGTATCGCCTTCAGCACCCGACGGAAGTTCGGGAAACCATCTTGCGGTTCGCGTCCGCCCTGCCATTTGAGTCGGTAGCCATCGCGGATGCCACCTGGCGCGTCCTGGGCAAGGACCTGATCGCGCCGGAAGACCATCCGCCATTTCCGGCCGCGACGATGGACGGATTCGCTGTCCTGGCCGAGGATCATTCGCCCTGGCGCGAAGTCCTGGGCGATCAGATGGCGGGCCGGGTTGAGGACCTCGAGGTGACGCCGGGCACCGCCGTCCGGATTACGACTGGAGCACCCCTGCCCCGGGGCGCCGATGCGGTCGTGCAGGTCGAGCTCACCGAGCCGACGGAAGACCACGTCATCATTCACGACGAGAACGTCACGCCCGGCCAAAACGTCCGGCCCATTGGCGTCGACGTGCGCAAAGGCGACCTGCTGCTGCCTGCCGGGACTCTTCTTGGTCCGGCGGAGATTGGGCTGGTTGCCGGGTTCGGCGACATTCCGGTTGCGGTTCACCAACGAATTCGGGTCAGCGTGCTCTCGACGGGCGATGAACTTGTCGATCCCGGGCAACCTCTCGGGCCAGGGCAGATCCGCGACTCAAATCGGTTCAGCCTGATGGCCGCCCTACGCGCTGAAGGGGCGGAGGTTGTCTGGTCGGGCATGGCTCCCGACGAGCGAGAGCCACTGCGGGCACTCCTGGAGGAACGGATTGCCGCCAGCGATGTGGTCGTTACCAGCGGCGGTGTGTCGATGGGGGAGCTAGACCTCGTGAAGGCCCTGATCGGTGAGCTTGCAGGCGTCAACGTCCATGTCCGCCGGGTCTTCATGAAGCCCGGCAAGCCGTTCACCTTTGCCACCGCCGAACGTCCCGATCACGCCAGAGACCGGCCGCCGGTACTGATCTTTGGCCTGCCTGGGAATCCTGTATCCGCTCTGGCCGGATTTGAAGTCTTCATCAGGCCCGCACTGGCCACGCTCTCCGGCAAGCGATCGATCGACCGGCCAAAGGTCTCTGTTCGCCTTGCCGAGGAGGCGCGTCCCAGCGACCGGATCGAATACCAGCGGGCAGTAGTCCGTGTCGGGCAGGACGGCCGACTGGAAGCAACCACCACCGGCAGCCAGGCGTCATCCCGCCTGCTCTCCTTCATCGGGGCCAACGCGCTGCTTGAGATCCCTCCCCGCCCTGAGCCCTACGCTGCCGGAGATGTCGTTTCGGCACTGCTGACGGGCGAACTTCGGGGATCGGGCAGCGATTGAGCCGCTAGCCGCGGTCATCCTCAGTGAAGATGGTGCCGTCGCGGAGCATCTTCTCCCAGATCGAAAAGCCCCGGACGATCGACATCCCGGCCCGCTCGTATACCTTCGTCGCCCCAGTGGCGTTTGCGGTATCGACTCCAAGTGCCACGGATGACAATCCACGCTCATAGAACCCAGCGAACGAGCGCTCTAAGAGCGCTCGAGCGATCCCACGCCGGCGCCACTCAGGCAGCACGCCGACATCCTGGATCCATCCACCTCCGCCGGGGGGAATCTTGCCGATCAGGGTGCCAACCAGTTGCTCACCGGCGAATGCCATCCACCACGTTCCTGGGTCGTGGTCGTACTGTTTGCGGCTTTTGCTCCATTGATCGAACGTTCGCGGGCGATGCCCCCAATGGTCCTCGAATGCCGCTTCAGTCGTCGCCCAGATGAGGTGCTCGTCGGCCTCATCGCGCGCTGCCCGGATGCTGATTCCAACCGGCTCGTCCCTAATCTGGGGAGGATCAGAGAAAACGATCAGCATGCGCCAGAACTGTCGCGCAAGGCTGTACCCAAGTCCCGTCAGGAGTTCGGCCGCCTCGGTGTTGTAGGCGTTTGTCGGATTCTGGAGCATCACGCGGGTGCCCTCTGGGGCGAGGGCGACGAAGTCAGCGGCACGCTGTTCCGTCCAACGAATCAATGCCGTGCCGATACCACGACCCTCGTGGTCAGCGTGGACATAGCCTTCGGCGTCGATCCCCGAAAACTGTCCCTCCCCGGTGCAGTTGGCGTACCCGACGACTCGTCCGTCTGGCTCAACGGCCAGACGGACATTGTTGGCGTGGTCCATCTCCGCCCAGTCAACGGCAAACTCCTCCTTGGGCGTATCGATCTCACCGAATTCCCGCATGTCGGACGAGGCCACTACTGAGAACACCCCGTCCAGATCTTCCAGTGTGGCAGCCCGCAGCCTGAACGTCGGGGCCGGCGCATCCGAGGACATGGTGCTCCTCACTTCTCTAGTCATCCGAACCGCAACCGGGACCTGACCAGGTTCGCCTCTGTATAGCCAGGAGCCTACACCGTGTCGCCGTGCTCATCTAGATTCGAGGATGCCATCACCGGTTTTTCGATCGTACCGGGGCAGATGGCACGTCCCTTGCGCCTGGATTCGCTGGCGGGATCGCCATTTAGGCGAAATACCTGTCAGTACATCGGCCGGAACACGTCTCCATCGCGAGGCCGGTCGGCTGAGGAGAACGCGAGATGAGTACACAGGTGATCTCGACGACTGGTAGCACGGGCGGCGCCGGCGAAGAGCAGTTCGGCGTGTCGAATATCGAGTACGACCTAATCACTACCATGGGCAACCTGCTTCAGAGTCAGGAAGTGCTGGCGAAATACGCGAGCGATGCGGAAGCGGAGGGAGACCTCGACACCGCGGTGATCTTCCGCGAACTCCGCGACGGCAACCGCCAGTACGTCCAAAGGCTGCGCAACGCTCTCGGGCGATACCTCGCCAACTAAGGCGAGCAGAACCTGCCGGACTCAACGTCACTGCACGCGCGACTCCTTGTCATTGACCCTCGCGGCACCGATCATGGTCCGACCGCCTTGGTTCATCGCCAAAGCGGTTGAGAGCCTGATCTTGGATGGTCGAGGAGTCGTTGCCGGATGCGAATCAAGCTGCGCTATTTCGCGATGGCTCGCGAGATTATGGGAAAGAGTGCCGAGGAGCGCGAGGTCAGCGCCGGGGCCACAGCCGGTTCGGTCTTTGATGAGCTTGGCGCCGAAAAAGCCCGGCTCGAGGCGATGAAAGGGAGCGTGCTCCTGATGGTCAATCAGGGGTACGTCGATCCCGGGCACCAGCTCAGCGACGGTGATGAGCTGGCGCTCATCCCTCCGGTGAGTGGCGGGTCCATCGACGTTCCACTGACTGATCGGTTCGTCGTCACCGAGGCGATGCTGGATCCTCGGGCAGTCGAAGCATTCGTCGCGTCGGCGGCCGCCGGAGCGATCGTGACGTTCACCGGCACCGTGCGCGACAACGCCCGTGGCCGGAGTGTCGTCGCGCTCGACTACGAAGCCTATCCCGAGGCGGCGGAAAAACTGCTTGCGCAGATTGGCGACGAGATCCGGGATCGGTGGGGCATCGAGCGGGTCGCTATTGCCCATCGCACGGGCTACCTGACCCCGGGCGAAGCCAGCGTGGTCATCGCGGTGGCTTCGCCACATCGCGGCGAGGCATTCTCAGCCTGCGCATATGCGATCGAGCGCATCAAAGAGATCGTCCCGATCTGGAAGAAGGAGCACTACTCCGACGGAGCGACCTGGGTCGGCAGCGAAGCCGACTATCAACGCGAGGTTCGTGCAAGCGCCGCCGGTACGTAGGGTGCAGAGTTCATTTTCACCTGAGTACTGGGCAACGCCCCCGCGACGCGCTCGCGCTCCGTGGTCGTTCAGAGAACTCTTGGCCGTCGTTGGTCTCGCGGTCTTAATTGCAATCGTCGTGATCATCGTGGGGGCCATCGCCGCGGCAGCGCTCCCAGCCGAAGTTGTCGATGACCTGGACTCGGATACCGCCCAGGTCGTCGCCATAGGTTCGGCCTTCTATCTCAGTCTCGGCGCTGCGACCTGGCTCCTGATCGTCCGGCGAAAGCGCCTTTCCTGGAGCAGCCTCGGTTTCGTTCCAGTCAGCCCCAAGATCCTCCTCGCGATGATTCCCGCCGGCTTTGGCCTGCTGATCCTCAATGCCCTCCTGCTTGCGCCGGTCTCGTTCCTGCTCGGTCTCGGCAGTGAGGAGCGTGCTCAGGAACAGCAGGAGTCGTTTTCGCCGGATGGTTCCGGATTTCCTGTCCTGGAATACATGGGACTCTTCTTCTTGCTCGCGATTCTGGCGCCACTCATCGAAGAACTGGTGTTTCGGGGATTGCTCTATGGATACTTGCGCGGCCGTGCTGGCGTCGCACTGTCGGTGATCGTCTCCGCTCTCATCTTCGCGGTGCTGCACGTCGTGATCCCGCCGCTCTTCGTGATGGGCGCAATTTTGGCGATCCTCGCCGAACGGAATCGCAGCCTGTGGCCGAGCATAGCCCTTCATGCAACCAACAACGGCCTGATCGTGATCATCATTGCGATCAGCAGTCTTTCCGACTAGACGAGAAACGCGGCGAAGTCAACAGAGCGCCCGGGACCGAAGCGGCCCCGGGCGATCAACTGGACTGGTTTGACGTCAGTTGGTTATGCGGACAATGTTCCGTGAGTGCCGATTTCGGCGACTCGCGCCGCCGGCGGCGATGCCGCGGCCACTGACTCCCATGCCAATCTCGGCTCGTCATCGAGGTCGAAGTCAAGAATCAGCTCGCCTGAAGCTGGCACCCAATGGTTAGACCGGCTTCCGACCAGCGCCATGGTGTACCCCTCCGGGAGCCGCCCACCGAGCGTCCCGCGGGTATACATCCGCATCCCACCGTTGCACTCGACAATGAAAGCAGACGGTCCAGGGGCATTCAAACGATACCGGATCGCGCACGTCGACATTCTGTGCCCCTCTCTGAAGGCTACACCCAGGCCTTCATTGCCTGACCCGTTGCACATCACGTCCCAAATACCACGATCCCCACACGCGCCGGAGGGATTCTGGCGTTCCGCCCAATGCGTTATGCGTAATGTACCACTCTGGACGGCAGAGTCACCCCTTTTTCGCCCCCAATTTGCATGGCCCATGTGACCCAGCCCGGTTCGATCAGCGATAGACTGTTGCGGGATGCACAATTCGGAGATTTCGGCTCCACACTTTCGCAACACCGGCTCCCGACCCTCATGACATCCGGTTGCTACAGTCGTATCGAGACAACAATCGGGGCGGCCCAAGGTTGTTCCCAGGTTGTTCGCGCTTGTTCGGGGCCGTTGCTGGCTCGTAGGATTCGTATGAACACGTTTTTTCATGATCGGCAGTCCGCGCCCAGGCCCATTCCCGGTGTGGCTGTCCCCAAAGTCGTACGAGAGATGGCAGGCGCAATGGGACGGATTCTCGTTGTCGAAGATGAAGTCGATCTCAACGACCTGATCACCCGGCAGCTCCGCCAGGATGGCCACGAGGTCTATCAGGCGTATGATGGCATCACGGGTCTCAACCTGGCGGGTGCGATCGAGCCGGATTTGCTCGTCCTCGACTGGATGCTGCCCAAGCTCGACGGCCTCGCCGTTGCCCGCAAGGTTCGCGAGCGCCAGATCACACCGATTCTGATGCTGACCGCCCGCAGCGAGGAGACCGATATCGTTCTCGGCCTCGAGGTCGGGGCGGACGACTACCTGACCAAACCCTTCCGCATGCGCGAATTGCAGGCCCGGGTCCGGGCAATGCTCCGACGGGTCACGCTCCTCCGGGACGAACATGGCGGTGAGAGCTCCCATGTGGGTGAGGACGACCGCGTCGAAGCGGGCGGGATCGAAATCAGCGTCACCATGCGGACCGCATCAGTCGGGGGCGAGGAGATCGACCTTACGCCGAAAGAGTTCGATCTCTTGACGCTCTTCCTCAGGCACCCAGGGCGGGCATTCAGCCGCGACTACTTGCTTGAGCGGATCTGGGGCGACGACACGTTCGTCACCGATCGTACAGTCGACAGTCATGTTCAGCGCCTGCGCAAAAAGATGGGAGATGACGCGGAAGCCATCCGTACCGTCTGGGGGATCGGCTACAAATTTCAGCCGCGAGCAACCGAGTCATCTTCGACCTCGGCCGTCGAGCATGGATAGCGTTCTGTGTCCCTGAATGGTCAGCACGCCTCTGGCGACGACGACCACCGCGCTGGAGACGGGCAACCACCGGCAGCTGATGCGGTGTGCAGTGGACCCCTGGCCACGTCCGCGCGTAGAGCAGTCGAAGTGGCGCTTCCTGCTCATCTGGCCGATCGTCACGGCCTATCGGCGCAACGTCCGCCAGAACCTAAGTTGGCGGCTTGCGGGTTCGCACCATAGCACCGTGCTGCTAACCCTCATGCTGATAGGCGTGTTGATTTTCGGCCTCGCGGTCGGTTTCACGCTCCATGAAACGCCGACCATCGAGTCACCCGACGAAGAAGCACGATTTGCAGCGGAAACGCTTCAGGACCTAGGCGTCAATAACTCAGTGGATCTAAGCAGCGAACGCACCAGGACGATCCTGGGCATTATGAAAACCCCTGCCTTCAATCATGCCACTGGAGACGACGTTGCGGACTTCAGTGGAGTGGAAACGGAGGCATTTAACGAGTTAAGTGACGCGTCCGCGATCCTGATCGTCGATCCCAACGGTGTCGTCATCGTATCGAGCGAGCAAAGTGCCGCTGGCTCTGCCTCGTCGCCCACAAGTCCTTTCATCGCCGAGGTTGCCGTCGCGGCTACTTCTTCACCATCCGGCGGCAGCGGCCGTGTCGTCGAGGATAGAAGTCTCAATTCGACTACCTACGGCAGTGCTCCATTGCGGGACGACACCGGTCAAGTCATCGCCGCCGTCGTAGTCGCGAAGGATTCCGATCTCATCCCGGAAGGTAGCAACCTACTCATCGAAACGGTCGTCGGTGTCATCGCCGGCGGCCTCTTCTTCATATTCTTGTTCAGTATCCCCGCGCTGCCCGCAGCGGCGTTTCTGGGCATCCGCCGCGCCCGGGCGATCAGCCGGCCAATCAAGGAGTTGGCCCGCGCTGCTGGGCTACTGGCGGCGGGCGACATGCGGGTGCGGGTCCAGGTCAAAGGTGAGGACGAGATCGCGCACCTCGGCACTTCGTTCAATCGCATGGCCGACCGCTTGGAAGCGTCACTTGCGACTGAAGTCGCCGCCCGGGCTCGAGCCGAGCAGCTCCTCGCCGCCAACCGCGACCTGGTGGCCAATGTCTCGCACGAGTTGCGCACACCGGTCGCCCTAATTCGTAGCCACCTCGAGTCCCTGGAAGATGACCCGAGCAACGGCGAGGAGTACACCAGAATCGCCTTGCGCGAAACCGACCGGTTGGAACGCCTGGTCAACGACCTCTTCCAACTCGTCCGCCTGGAGAATCACATCATTCAGCTCGAGCGGGAGCCAATCGACGCGGCCTCGGCAGTGCGCGAGGCGGTCGAATCGCTTGTCGAGCCAACCCGGCGTTCGGCCGGGATCACCATGAAGGCGATGATTGACCCTGGTGACCTGAATTGCCTGGGCGACCGGGCCCGACTGGTTCAGGTCCTCCAAAACCTCATTCGTAACGCCATCCGCTTCACCCACGAGGGCGGGATCATCTTGGTCGGTGCCCGCCCCGACGGCGATCGGATCGACCTCTATGTCCAGGATACTGGTATTGGGATCGCTCCGGACGATCTGCCATTTGTCTTCGATCGGTTTTACCGGAGCGATCGTTCGCGTTCGCGGTCGGGCGGCGGAGCGGGCCTCGGCCTGGCAATCGCCCGGCAACTGGTCGAGCAAATGGACGGCGAACTTTCGGTTACCAGTGACGTCGGTGAAGGCTCGACATTTACGATCAGCCTGCAACGGGCGGGCGGGGGCGCCGTCCCGGCAAAGGCGCCTACAGACGGCAGCACGTCCAACGTCTCCGCGCGGTCCGGGGTGACCGCTACGAGCGCGCCATGAAGGTGACGCCGCTCATATGGGGGTAGGCAGACCCGGGTGTTCCTCGCTGAAGTAGGGCCTGGGCGGATCGCTGATCATCAGCGTCCAACTCGAACGAGTAGGCGTTCTGCAGCTCAGCCAGGCGATCACGGTCGAGGCCGTACGGCTCTGAGATCTCGCGGCGAAGCTCCCGACGCCGTTCGTGACCCATCGCGACCGACCGCTTCAAGAAATCGATCAACGGTTCGATTGACGGGCGGTCCGCCGCACGCGGCGCCACCAGGACATGACTGACGGCGCGGTCACCTGTGAGGATGACCCAGGCCCGGCAGAGATCTTCGCTGAACCCTGCCTCCGGCGGTTGCACAGCCAGCGGTCCGGAGACGATCACGACCTCCGCAGATTCCTCATCCGACCGGGACCATGCCGACGCGTGGATACCGTAGAACGAGCGCAGGGTTGCCCTGGCCAAGAGTTCGCCTGCGCCATCAACGTCGATCAAGCGCACTGGCGTGATACCGATCCCATCGGGCCGAACAGGACTGCGCATCGCGACCATGCCTGAGTTTCCAGCGACGACAGCCACGTCTGGAACGATCTGGTGCGTCTCCTGAAGCCACAAGTATTCCGGCAGCGGCACCAAACCGAAGTCGTCCGGGCCAATATCTCGGCCCTTCAAACCCTCCGTTGCCTTCACGTCGAGCTCCGCGGGGGCCTCTACCCAGCCGCCGACAAACGGGTGGACGACTGGGGAGGTGATGAAGGTGTGGTCAAGAAGAAGTCGCAAGGGATCCTCAGTTCAATCGGTGACGGCTAATTGGTATCGACTTCTCCGGCCGGGGCAGTGTCAACGACAATTCGCTCCATCCCCGAATACACGTTGAAACGTTCTCCCCGGACGAACCCAACGAGCGTCATGCCGAACTCGAGGGCGGCGTCAACCGCCAGGCTGCTTGGGGCAGACACGGCCGCCAGGACCGGTACACCAGCTGCAATGCACTTCTGGGTAATCTCGAACCCCGCCCGGCCACTGACGATCATCAGGGCGTTGTGAAGCGGCAACTTGCCGTCGAGCATTGCCCAACCTATCACTTTGTCCACCGCGTTATGTCGCCCCACATCCTCACGCACCGCGAGGATCTCGCCCTCGGGCGTGCAAAGGGCCGCGGCATGGAGTCCGCCGGTGGCGTCAAAGAGCTTTTGGCGCTTGCGCACGCGTTCAGGGAGGTCACTCAATACGGACGCCATGACATGGAATCCGGCGGGAATCCTGGCCAATCCTTTGTCTGAGAGGGCATCGAGACTAGCCTGCCCGCAGATGCCACAGGCGCTGCTCATCGCGAACGGCCGCTCGGGAATCTCAGCGATGCCGGGAAGAGTGGATCTCAGATCGACCGTGACGACGTTGTATTCCTGCGCTCCGGCAACGCCCTGGTCGACGCAGTAGGACAGCTGCTCGATATCTGAACGATCCCGCACGATCCCCTCAGAGAAGAGGAATCCGGCGGCGAGTTCAAAGTCCGCTCCCGGCGTCCGCATCGTGATCGCCACATCGCGCACATCGTTGCCTGACTTCACTCGGATCGATAGCGGCTCCTCAGTCGCCAGGTCGTCGCGACGGGTTGAAACTCGCCCCGCTTCGACGAGCTGGACGCGGACCGTGGCCTTGCTGCCCCGCCGTACGCCCCGTCCGGTGCGATCGAGTGAGCTAACCATCTCCAGCCACCTTCGCCTGCTCTGGGAGGGTTCGCTCAACTCGGACAAACGCGTTGTAGTCAGGTACATGCGACTCGGGCGAGCGCTTGCCATGATCGAGGAGCACGTTGCCCTCCGGCCAGTGGACCTGCAGGTTCCGGCGGGTGACCGGTGCGATGAAGACCCGGCCCTCGTACTCGCCATGCAGGCTGGAAAGTCGCACGGGATCGCCGTTACGCAGTTTGAGGTCGGCGGCATCAGCGGCGTTCATCAGGACTGCCTCGCGAACGGCGCCGGTGATCGCGTCCTTCGCCTCCTGGACCATGGTGTTGAACTGCTTCCCGCGGCGGGTAGCCACGGCGAACATGCCATCCGGTATGGCGGCATCGGGAAGCGCTACCGCGGTGAACTTCGCTTTGCCATCCGCCGTGCCAAAGGTCCAGCCCTCACACAGGTGCTCGCCACCGTATTGCACCTGATCGCCCGTCTTGTGAAGCGTTTCAATGCCGGCATAGAACGGCACGATCCGAGCGATCTCCTCGCCGCAATTCCTGGGTACCCTGTGGCGAGAGGCGATCCGCAAGGTCCGGGCGCACCCGGCGGGCGAGGTCGAAGAAGATCTCCCATTCCGGGCGGGCCTCCGCGATGCGCCGCCCTTCAATCTCTGGGCTAAACATGATGCGGCGCTCGGTCGACGTCTGGGTGATGCCACCGGGAATCTCGTACCGGGTGGCAGCGGGCAAGATCACCACGGTGTCGGCTGGATCGATCAGCATCTTGCTGGAAAGCACTATGTCTTGGTGCACGCGCAGGGGTACTGTGGCGAGCGCCTTGTCGACAAAGGCGGGGTTGGGAAGCGCCTCCCTAAAGTTGCCGCCAGACGAGTAGAGGACGTCGAGTTCTCCCGCGGAGGCGGCGTCGATCATCTCAGGCGTCGTCATTCCCTTTGTCGAAGGAACCGCAAAGCCCCACTGCTCCGACAGCCGCTGCGCGTTCTCCGCGTTGACCGGAATGCCACCGGGAAAGACGGTTGCGTAGGCACCCATCTCGGCTCCGCCCTGGACGCCAGAGTGCCCGCGGATCGGCATCAGGCCACATCGTTCGCGGCCGACGAATCCGCGCGTCAGGGCGAGGTTGATGATCGCCCGGACTCCGTCTTCACCAAATGCGTGCTGAGTAACGCCCATGCTCCAGACGAAGACGGCCGTCTTGGCGGTGCCAATCATCTCCCCGAAGGCCCGCATCGCTGCTTCGGAGGATCCGGAAAGTCCCGTCAGGTCGTCCCAGGACTGGCCCTCAACGGCCGCGCGAGCAGTCTCCACCTCACGGGTGTGGGCGGCGAGGAAGTCGTGGTCGAGAAGATCCCGCTCAAAGATGTGTTTGAGCGCTCCGTTGAGAAATGGGACATCCCCACCGGTGTTGATCAGGAACGTCTCGTCCGCCAGCTTCGTCCCGAACAGGGCGCTCTCCGCCACCGACGGAATCCAGTAACGCTCCATTCCCGGTTCGCGATAGGTGTTGACCAGCACGATTTTGGTACCGGCTCGCTTGGCGTAATACATATACTTCGTCGTAACTGGCTGATTGTTGGCGGGGTTGGCCCCGATGAAGACCAGGACATCCGTCCCGATCCAATCACCGTAGGAGCAAGTCGTCGCCCCGGCTCCGATCGTCTCCTTTAGGGCAACCGTGCTCGGCGAGTGACAGATCCGTGCGGCATTGTCGACCGAGTTCGTGCCGATGGCCCGAATCGCCTTTTGGGCAGCGTAGTAGGTCTCGTTCGGAGTGCCCCTGCTGGTGAGATAGAAACCGAGGCGATCAGGGGGAGAAGTCCTGATTCGTGCCGCCACCAAATCGAGTGCGTCATCCCAGGACACACGGGTGAACCCGCGTTCTCCACGCCTCCGCACCATCGGGTAAGGCAGCCGACCAAGATTGCGGAGTTCGGCGCTCGTCTTGTTTCGTAACAAGGCGACATCACTGAGGGCTACCGGATCGAGCGCCGGCATCGTGTTCAGTCGGAGCAGGCGCAGGCGGATATTGCAGAGATGGACGCCGTCCATCGTCCAGTCATGCAGGCCCGCGACACCCAATGCGCACCCGTCGCACACGCCCTGGCTCAATATGCGCCAGGTATAGCCCGCCTCATCCCGGTTCTCCCACAGAGCCCGGGAAATCTCTTTGAAGTTGTTTGGATGCTGTTCGCCGATGCCGAACGGTTTGCGGCTGGCCCAGAGGGAAGGATCCCAACCCTTGCTCACCCGCTCCATGTGCGGCCGACGCGACTTTGCCATCGTGTAAACCCCGATCGGATCCCCGGTTCTCACCGCCCGGGCGGACCCCTTCAAGTCGCACGATAGCAGAGTTGAGCCATCAGTGACCGCGCGGGGCTTCCGGTGTGGCTTCATCGGGTTTCGACGTGGGCGGAGGCGCCAGCGCCAGGACCATCGGCATTATGGCAATCATCAGGTGCTGGACGCGGCCGCGGAGTCCCTTGGACGCTTCCCCGTTTGCACGAACTCCTACAGACAGAAAAACGGCCAGCACGCCCTCGTTGCGTTGAAGTCCGTCCGCCTCGTGCTCGATCCAATCGCAGGTGATGATCAAGAGCAGCAAAAGCGCGATGCCCAGTGCGTACGCACCACCAACATCCGATGGCCAGTGCGCGCCGCTCCACACCCGGTCAAATCCCGAAAGCAGGATGATGGCCACGCAGACCACCCTGATCAGCCGGCGCAACGGTGTGAACTGGATTCGTTCGCCCACGACATACCAGATGAAGCCATACAGCAGGACCGCCCCGACGACGTGACCGCTTGGAAACGATCGTTCCTCGAAGTTACGGCTGACGTGACGTAGTTCCTCCAGGTGTGGTCGGGTGCGATGGATCAGGACGCGAGAGATCGTCTCGTTGACGACGCCGCCGATTGGGATTGCCAGGGTCCCGAGTAGGGGTAGCCACCAGCGCAACAGGGTGAAGACCACAAGCGTCACGCCCCAGGCAACCACGGCGCCGGCCGAGTCGGTTAGAAGGCCTAAGGCATCCGACCAGGCATGCATTTGGGAGAAATGGACACGCTGAACGAACTTGATTGTGGCGATATCAAGCGGCCCTGGAAACCTGAGGGCGGCGTCGATCGCCATGAATGCGAAGACAGAACTTGAAATCAGGACCATTTGGAATCGTCGGGATTCCTGCGCTTGCAGCCAGGTAAATCCCGCGAGCATGTGTATGAGTCGAATCGGATCCGGTTGGTCAGCGTGGGTAGAGAAGTCGGCCATGCCAACGGCCCTCGTGGGTTGCCGGCGCCCGGGCGGGAGGAGGTCCCGCCTGTCTGTCCCGTCGCTAAGGTGAATCTGCCTATTTCACCGTAAACTAGCCCGATTTTCCAGGGTCAGTCGGATGCCGGCGAGGGTCCATTCGTGCCTGAAAAGTCACAGATTGGTGGGAAGAATTGCCGCTGGGTGCTATACTTTCCGTCGGCTCAGCGCATGCTGGGCCATTATTCTGCACGCGCCCGGACTGGGGGCGAGGTGCCGGCGGCGGCAAGCCCGACCGACGGTCCGCACCCGGGGTGAACGGCGCGGAAGTCAACCAAAACCGGAGGAATGTGTGGTAACAAGCGTTTTCAATCAGGATCGTACGACCAGTTTGCGCGCTTTGCTCGAAGCAGGCGTCCACTTCGGTCACCAGAAAAGCGCTGGAACCCGAAGATGAAGACGTACATCTTCACCGAGCGCAACGGCATCCACATCATCGACCTTCAGCAGACGGTTCAGCTCCTCGAGCAAGCGCATTCCTTCGTCGCCGACCTGACCGCGCGCGGCGGGCGGGTGCTCTTCGTCGGCACCAAGAAGCAGGGCCAGGAGATCATCAAAGCTGAGGCTGAGCGGTCTCGTCAGTTCTACGTCAACCGGCGCTGGCTGGGCGGAACCCTGACGAACTTCGTCACCATCCGCAACCGGTTGCGCTACCTCAAGCAGCTCCAGGGCCAGGCCGAGCGCGGCGAATTGGACTACCTGCCCAAGCAGGAAGCCGCCGACAAACTCAAGGAGCTTGAGAAGCTGGAGCGGACGGTTGGCGGCATGCGTGACATGAGCCAGTTGCCGGGCGCCGTTTTCATCATCGACCCGAAGCGCGAGCACCTCGCCGTGCACGAAGCGCGCCGGCTCAAGATCCCGACCATCGCGATCGTCGATACCAACTGCAATCCGGATGGCATCGATTTCGTCATCCCCGCCAACGACGATGCCATCCGCTCGATCCGCCTCATCGTCGCCGGTATTGCCGACGCCGCGATCGAGGGCTTGATGCGCCAGGAGATTGTCCAGGCGGAGCGGGCGCAGGATATCGGACGCGCGGCAAACGTTGGCCGCGAGGATGAGGACGAGGCACCCATCTTCTCACCTGACTTTGCACCCGCGGCCCCAGCCGCTGTAGAGACCCCGACCGGCGACGACGAGTAACCAGCACGTTGCCGGGCGCCGCAATTGCGGCGCCCGGCCGGAGACGATCAACAGATAGAGCGTGGCCGGAGCATACGTTCCGACCGCGCATGCGTACGACTAGCACCTACAGTAGAAGAGGAGACATCGTGGCGATTAGTGCTTCTCAGGTTAAGGATCTCCGGGAGAAGACCGGGGCCGGCATTATGGACTGCAAGCGGGCGCTCGAAGATGCAGGCGGCGACGTCAACCAGGCGATCGCGATCCTCAAGCAGCAGGGATTGTCGAAGGCCGAGAAGAAGTCCGGCCGCGCTGCGACCGATGGTCTGGTCGAGCCCTACATCCACGCCGGCGGCCGCATCGGCGCCCTCGTCGAGGTGAACTGTGAGACCGATTTCGTCGGCCGCACCTCGGAGTTCCGCACCCTTGCCCATGACGTCGCGATGCAGGTCGCGGCCTCCAGCCCGAAGTATGTCTCCGAAGATCAGATCCCCGAGGACGCCTGGGACGGACTGATCCAGGAGTACGGCGACCGGGCCAAGGCGATTCAGGCCGTTTGTCTGCTCGATCAAGTCTTCATCAAGGATGGCCGTCGCACGATCCGAGATCTGGTGAATGACAACATTGCCAAGGTCGGCGAAAACATCGTGGTTCGCCGCTTTGCCCGGTTCGAGCTTGGCGCCGATCTCCCGCCGGCTGCTGACGAAGAAGCAGAGTAGGCATTCGTTCGTAGCCTGGGTCTGGCCGGCTGACCGCGGAAAGGGATGATGTCGTGGCGATCACGTTCGGGCGCGTGCTGCTCAAGTTGAGCGGCGAAGCGCTCATGGGAGAGGCACACTTCGGCATCGATCCCACGGTTGTCAAAGATATTGCGCAGCAGGTCCGCCGAGTTGTCGACCTCGATGCTCAGCTTGCCGTCGTCATCGGCGGCGGCAACATCTGGCGCGGACTGGCGGCCAGTTCGAAGGGCATGGACCGGGCAACCGCCGACTACATGGGCATGGTCGCCACGGTGCTCAACGGGCTGGCCCTCCAGGACGCCCTTGAGCACGCGGGCGTCCCAACCCGGGTAATGTCCGCCATCCAGATGCACGAGGTCGCGGAGCCGTACATCCGCCGGCGGGCCCTGCGCCACATGGAGAAGGGCCGCGTCGTCATCCTGGCGGCCGGAACCGGCAATCCGTACTTCACGACGGATACCGCCGCCGCGCTCCGCGCCCTCGAACTCGACTGCGACATCCTGCTCATGGCGAAGAACCGGATCGAAGGGGTCTATTCGGCCGATCCCCGCCGCGATCCTGACGCCAGGCTCTACCACTGGGTATCACATCAGGAAGCGCTTGAGCGCAACCTGCAGGTCATGGACGCCTCGGCTCTGGCCCTCTGCCGGGACAACGACCTGCCGATCTTGGTCTTCAATATGTCCGCACCTGGCGCGGTTGAGGCAGCGGTCAAGGGCGAACCGGTCGGCACCATGGTCTCGACGACCGCTCCGCCCGACCGCTTGAACGGCGAAGAGACCGCTACCGCCGGAATCTTCTCCGCAACTCCTGTGCAATCCGCGGACAGCGGGTATCCTGCCCCAAACGCCGGGAAACCGGCATAGGAATCGCGCCTGCCAACCGGGCTATCGTCCGCTTCCGTGATGGACGCGGAGCCAAAGAGCCCTCAAGGCGATGCCTGGCTGGTGTACAACGGTCCGCATACGACCGCAGCGCTCGACGAAGAGGAGGCACTGATGATCCAGGATGTGTTGAGTGACGCCGAGAGCCGCATGTCGAAAGCGATGGACGCGCTCCGCAATCACCTCCTGTCGATCCGGACCGGTCGCGCTTCTCCGACCCTGCTTGACCGAATTCAGGTCGAGTACTACGGCGCGCCGACGCCGATCAACCAACTCGCCAGTGTCAACGTCCCCGAATCCCGCCTGATCGCGATCCAGCCCTGGGACCGCACCACGATCCCGGCAATCGAGAAGGCCATCCTCAAGTCGGATCTCGGGCTCAACCCATCGAGCGATGGTCAGGTGATTCGCCTCGCGATCCCGCCCTTGACCGAAGAGCGGCGCAAGCAGCTCGTCAAGCTTGTGCACAGCAATGTCGAAGAGGCCAAGGTCGCGGTCCGCAATATTCGCCGCGACGGCACCCATACGCTGCGCGAACTGATTACCGAGGGCGAGGTATCCGAGAACGATGGCCGCCGGGCCGAGTCCCAGGTCGACGACCTGACGAAGCGATTCACGGACGAGGCCGACAGGATCGGCAAGGCGAAAGAAGCCGAGGTCCTCGAGATCTAGCGGTGTCTGCCAAAATCGGGCAGTACCTGATGAAGTGCTTCATGTGATAAAGTGGCGTTCCCGGCGACACGCGCGATTGGCCGGTCAATCCATCTCTCGCACGCTCGCATCAGCCGGCACTCGGGAGCTGCCATGAACGAATCACACGACGTCGGATCGGCGAGGACTGGAGCATTCGGCGGCAACGGGACCTCATCTACCGCAAATGGCCGTAGTGCTGGTTCCGCGACCATCGAGCCGATTCCCGTCGACCGTATTCCCCGGCACGTTGCCATCATTATGGATGGCAACGGCCGGTGGGCGAACAGACAGGGACTACCTCGCATCCAGGGCCATGAACGTGGGACTGGAAAATATCCGCCGGATCACCCACGCCGCCGGCGAGATTGGGATTCAGTACCTCACGCTGTGGGCGTTCTCAACTGAGAACTGGAACAGGCCGCTCGACGAAGTTGAAGGGATCATGCGGATCCTTGCCGAGGCGGTCGAACGGGAGACGGAAGCCCTTCACCGGCAGGGAGCGAAGCTCTGCCACATCGGCAGTCTTGAAGGTCTCCCTGGCCCCACCCGCCGCGCGGTCGAGGCCGCGATCGATCTCACCCGGAACAACGACCGCCTGGTGTTGACCCTCGCGTTCAACTACGGCGGCCGTCAGGAGATAATTGAGGCCGTGCGCGCGTTGGTCGCTCAGGGGGTCGCCCCGGAGGAGATCGACGAGGAGACGATCAGCCGCACCCTGTTCACCAGGGAAATCCCGGATCCTGATCTCGTCATCCGCACCTCTGGCGAATACCGGATGAGCAATTTCCTCATCTGGCAGGCCGCATACGCGGAGCTCTATTTCACCCCGATCTTCTGGCCCGACTTTGGCCCGGAAGACTTGCACGCGGCTGTCCTGGACTACAGCCACCGCGAGCGTCGCTTTGGCCGCGTTTCGGCCGCCCTCAGCAGATAGCAGCCGATGAAAGACCGCGCGATCAGCTCGATCGGAGTCGTCGCTGTCGGGCTGATTCCGGCATTTATGGGCGGGCCTGTCTTTGCCGCGGTCTTCGCGGTTCTCATGATTATTGGCTTCGATGAATATCGCCGGATGGCGAGCAGCCTCGGCATTCCCGTCACGGCGCTGGCGGGACTGCTGCTGCTGCCCTTCGGAATTTCCGCCCTCGCCGGCGGACGCGAAGAAGCGCTCCTGGCGTCGATCGCAGGTGCCGTTCTGTTCCCACTCGTGTTCGAGTTGAAAGGAAACGGACGCCCCGCTCCCGCCGCGGTCGAGACTTGGGCTTTCACGGCCACAGGCGTGGGGTATCTCGGCCTTCCGCTCTTTGCCGCGATTGCAGTGCGTGGCACGGATGGCAACGTCGACGCCGAGTGGCTCTCCGATCTCGCTGGTTGGCTTTCTCCAGGCTGGGACGCGTCACCGCGGGGTCTGGCCTGGCTCCTCATCGTGATCCTGGCAACCTGGTTCGGCGATACCGGCGCTTACCTGGTCGGCCGGACTGTCGGCCGGACGCCGCTCTTGCCGGCGGTCAGCCCCAAGAAGACGATTGAAGGCTCGATCGGGGGCCTGATCGGGTCGATGCTGGCGGGTGGCATCGGCGCGGGACTCTTCGGCCTTGACGTTCCCTGGCACCTTGGCGTGGCGTTTGGTCTCCTGCTCGGCATCGTCGGCCAGATCGGCGACCTCTGCGAGTCCCTGCTCAAGCGGCAGGTCGGAGTGAAGGACAGCGGCACGCTCATTCGAGGACACGGCGGCGTGCTGGATCGGGTCGATGCGCTTATCTTTGCTCTCGTCGCTGGATTCGTCGCAATTCCGCTCGTCGAGCGATGGAGCTAGCGATCGGTGGCGAACGATCGTTGTTGTCGCACGAGAGGCTGCCGCCAATGACGCCGAGCAGCGATATTCCGATGGGCCCAACTGGCGTCGCTGTACTTGGATCTACCGGATCCGTCGGTACGCAGGCTCTGGACGTCATTGCCCACCATGCCGATCGGTTTCGGATCGTGGCTCTCGCCGCCGGCGGAAACACCGATCTGCTCAACCAGCAAATAATGCGGTTCAATCCAGATCTGGTTGCCTGCGAGCGTGAAACCTCCTTCGGGAAAATCAGCCATAACAGGGTCATGTACGGTCTCGAGGGGCTCGTAGCAGCGGCGACGCACGCTGGCGCGGAGATCGTCGTCATCGCAACCTCTGGCCACGCCGCGATTATCCCGACGTACAAGGCCATTTCAGCCGGCAAGACGATCGCACTCGCAAACAAAGAGGTGATCGTGTGTGCCGGCGAACTGGTCATGCCCCATGCCGCAACGAAGGCCGTCCAGATCCGGCCTGTTGACAGCGAACACAGCGCAATCTGGCAAAGCCTGGGGCGGTCCTCGATTCGCGAGGTCGATCGCCTCATCGTAACGGCGTCGGGTGGCCCGTTCCGGCTCACTCCTCAAAGCGATTTGCGCAATGTGACCGTAGCTGACGCCCTGGCACACCCGACCTGGTCGATGGGTGGAAAGATCACGATCGACTCGGCCACGCTGATGAATAAGGGGCTGGAAGTTATCGAAGCGCGTTGGCTGTTCGACATTCCATTTGAGCGAATTGAAGTCGTCGTTCACCCGGAAAGTATTATTCACTCGCTCGTCGAATTCGTGGACGGCAGCCAAATCGCACAATTGAGTCTGCCCGATATGCGCTTGCCAATCCAATACGCGCTGACGTTTCCCGAACACGCCCCGAGTCCGTGTCGCCGATTATCTCTCGCCGATATCGGCGCTCTGCACTTTGCAGAACCGGACACGGAGCGCTTTCCGGCTCTTGACCTGGCCCGAGAGGCCGGCATGACCGGCTCAACCTACCCGACGGTACTCAGCGCAGCCGACGATATCGCGGTTGAGGCATTTCGCAAGGGGATATTGCGGTTCCCCCAGATCGTCGAGACGGTCCAACGGACTGTCGATGCTCACCACGCCGACGGTCCGCTCTCGTTCGAGTCGATTGCGGCGGCAGACGACTGGGCGCGGCGCGAAGCTGGGGCGGTAATTACGGCGATCTCCAGATCCTAGAGTTCTCGGGCCAGAGTCAAGCTCACCACGTCCGCGGCTCCATGCCGAATAAGCGCCTTCGCGCAGGCGCCTAACGTTGAACCGGTTGTACAGACGTCGTCGATCAAGGCCAACCGCTTCCCGGTTACGTCAACGCCTCGCAGCTGGACGAAAGGCATCGTTGACGTTCGCCGCTCGATCTACACCGCTTAGTCCAACCTGATGGGAAGTTGCCCTCGTCCGCTCAAGGGCATTCAGATGCTCGATGCCTGTAAGGATGTGAACCCTGCGCGCGAGCAGCTCCGCCTGGTTGAAGCCCCGTTCCCGCAACCGACTCCGGTGAAGCGGGACGGGAACCACGCTGTCTACGATGCCCACCTCGGGCACGATTGTCGCCAGTTGGGTTCCCAGATGAACGTCGCGGGCGCGTTCATCGCCGTATTTGAAGGCGATGATGGCTGCCCGCAGCCAACCGCCGTATGCGCCAACGGAGCGGTGGGCGGCGAGTTCCGGTGCCAACTCTGGACAGCGACAGGTCGCCAGCCCGAACGGGATGCCGCAGCGATGGCACATCGGCGAAACAAATCGGGTCGTGGTCGCAAGGCAGTCTTCGCACACCCAGACACCGCGCCGGCGACAAGAGGCGCACCGGGGAGGAAAGATGGTATCAAGCACTCCGGTAGCCAGGCGTGTGATTCTCGCCATGGTCGAAAAGCCTCGCGGGGTATACTCGAAAAATGGTAGTTACTTCGCAGTCCGATGTTCAACCCAAAGGCGATCGGGGGGTGCTGTCGCCTGAGGTCCTGCTGTACGGTGCCGATCCGACCCCGCGCATCGTCGCGGTCGAACGAGCGGGAATCGATGCTGTTACCTTGTATTCTCGTGGTGAAGACGGGGTCATCACCGCCACCAGAGACCGACTTCGGCCCTGGTTGGTTGCAGATCGGGCAGAGCCCTGGGCCGCTCTGCGACGCGCTCCCGAGATCGACACGCTTGCCGGCGATCACCCATTTCGGTACCTGATCCGATTCGCGTCGTGGCCAGATTACGTCGATGCCGAGCGCGCTGCGCGAGATGCCAAAGAGGCATACGTCCGCCTGCGCTCGCCGATTGAGCAATATCTTCTCATGAGTGGCCGGACCCTGTTCAAGGGCATGGTCTTTGAAGACCTGCGCCGCCTGCAGATCGACATCGAGACGACCGGTCTGGACTCCACAGCTCCCGATGCCGAGATCATCGGTATCGCGGTGCGTTCTTCGGGTGGCCAGGAGTGGTATCTCGGACGCCTTCCTGGCGAGCCCGAGGCCAATCTCCTCCTCAAGTTGAACGAGCGGATCCAGGAGACTGATCCGGAGGTCATCGAGGGCCATAACATCTTCAATTTCGATGTTCCGTTTCTGATCGCGAGGGCGGAGCGCCTTGGCGTTGCACTCCGCTGGGGCCGTGACGGATCGCCGCCACGACTGGGTCAAGGAGTGCAACGGTTCAAGGTCGCCGCGCTGACCTTGCCCTTTACCCCTTGCTACGTGCACGGTCGACACGTGGTCGATACCTATCAGCAGATCCAGCGGTATGACACGGCGGGGCGTTTAGGTAGCTACGCCCTCAAGCGCGTGATGCGCGAGCTCGGCCTCGAGCGCGACGAGCGCGAGTTCATAGCCGGTGAGTTGATCTACGAGACATGGCAGGACGCCGAGGGCCGGGCCCGCCTCGAAAAATACGCGCTCGACGACGTCCGTGATGTGGACGCGCTGGCACGGCTTTGCCTTCCGACAGAATTCTATCAAGCTCAACTCGTGCCGCGGCCATTTCAGAATGTCGCGATCGGCGGACCTGGTGAAAAAATCAACGACATGATGCTGCGGGCCTATCTGCACGCGGGCCACAGCATTCCCAAAGCCCAGCAACCGCGCGACTATCCCGGCGGGCACGCCGAACTGCTCCGCGTCGGTGACTTCAGGCCGGTGGTCAAGTGCGATGTGGAAAGCCTATACCCATCGATCATGCTGGCCGAGCGGATCACCTCGAAAAGTGATGTGTTGAACGCATCCCTGCCGATGCTAGCCGACCTTACCAATCGCCGGCTCCACGCGAAGGCGCAGAGCCGGCGCACGACCGGTAACGAACAGGCAATGTGGGATGGCCTTCAGAGTAGCTTCAAAGTATTGATCAACTCCTTCTACGGCTATCTTGGATACGGCGCGGGATTTCTCAATGACTACGATGCCGCCGAGCGGGTGACGCTGGCGGGCCAGGATATTATCAAACGCGTGGTAGACCGCTTACAGGACACCGGGTCAATCCCGATCGAAGTCGACACTGACGGTGTCTATTTCGTGCCGCCGAGCCACGTCAAGGCGGAGGCGGACGAAGTCGCCTACGTCCAGGAGATGGGGTCAACGCTACCGCCTGGGATCCGACTGGCCCACGATGGCAGTTATGCCGGCATGCTGTCGCTCAAGCTCAAGAACTACGCGTTGCTCGACCACGATGGTCGAATGATTCTCAAGGGGAGCTCGCTGCGCAGCAGGCGAATGGAGCGCTGCTTTCGCGACTTCCTGTCGTCAGCCGCCAAGACATTCTTGAGTGGAGATCGCGAAGTTGTCCGCGATCACTACTTCAATCTCGGCGAACGCATTCGCAACCGTGCCTTACGGATCGACTCGTTCATTCAGTGGGGGATGTTGACTGAGCAGACGCTACGCGCCCAGCCGCGATTCAAGCGGCTCGAGGTACGTCTTGCCCACGACACCAAGACTGGCGATCGGATTGCGTATTACGAGCGTGAGGACGGGGAGCTGGCTCTGTTAGCGGAATACGCCAACGACGAGAGCATCCCCTACTTGCTCAAACGACTGCGTGACGTCGCAGATCGGTTCCGTCCGCTCTTCGCATCGGACTCAGAGTTCGAGGCATTTTTCCCGCAGCTTTCGACGCGCACAGATATGGAGGCGGCCCGGGCACAGGAGGCAGCCGCCCAGCTCAGTCTGTTCGGCTAGGATTTCTTTCTCGACTTCAGGACAGAAAAATGCAACGAGGCCATCCGATCAATCGGATGGCCTCGTTGGCAATTGGTAGCGGGGGGGGGATTCGAACCCCCGACCTTTGGGTTATGAGCCCAACGAGCTGCCGCTGCTCCACCCCGCGGCGGACGGGCACGGCCGTCCTGGTTCGTTCGTCGTTCTCGCTGCCCTTGGTCCCTCGGGTGTGTGTCTCCCGGGGGTCGGGGGCGCCCGCGGCGGCCTCGCCTCCCGTGGGGTCGCCCCCACAGTACTCTCCGGCGCTGCACTGGGTCACGACCGGGTTCGGGATGGGACCGGGTGGGGCCAGCGCGCTCTCGGCCACGGGCGCCCCCGACCCCCCGCACGGGGGACCGGCGGCGCAGCGCGTCTCGCGCGTCACGTCGTCGTTGTTGCTGCCTGGGAGCGCTCCGGCGGAGGGACTGATCCCCCCCCCGGCCGCGCGCCCGCCCCGGTCTCGTCTCCGGCGGCCTGGACAGTGCGGCGGCAGTCAGCCTGGTGTGTGTGGTCGGTGGGTTGGTGGAGGGATCTGTGGGCATCGAGGCGCGGTCCCGGTTGTGGTGGGGTGACCGCCCTCGGCCATCAGCACGGCTCGGCTCCGGTCGGTTGCCCGCCGTCCACCCGCCGCCTGTCAACCCGGTGGTCTCCCGGGGGCCTTACCCAATACTGGTGGGGAGACTCGTCTTGGGGAGGGGTTCCCGCTTAGATGCTTTCAGCGGTTAGCCCGTCCGGACGTGGCTACCCAGCGGCGCCCCACGCGGGACGACTGGCCCACCAGCGGTCCGTCCATCCCGGTCCTCTCGTACTAGGGACGGCCCCCCGCAATCTCCCAACGCCCGCGGCGGATAGAGACCGAACTGTCTCACGACGTTCTGAACCCAGCTCGCGTACCGCTTTAATGGGCGAACAGCCCAACCCTTGGGACCTTCTCCAGCCCCAGGATGCGACGAGCCGACATCGAGGTGCCAAACCCTGCCGTCGATGTGGACTCTTGGGCAGGATCAGCCTGTTATCCCCGGGGTAGCTTTTATCCGTTAAGCCACGGCCCTTCCACCCGGGACCGTGGGATCACTAGGCCCGACTTTCGTCCCTGCTCGGGATGTCCCCCTCGCAGTCAAGCTCCCTTCGTGCCCTTGCGCGCTCCGGCCGATTGCCTTCCGGCCTGAGGGAACCGTTGGGCGCCTCCGTTACTCTTTAGGAGGCGACCGCCCCAGTCAAACTCCCCACCAGCCGCGGTCCCCCGCCGGGTAAGCCGGCCAGGGTGAGGACACAGACGCTGCCAGAGTGGTATCTCACCGTCGCCTCCGCCAGGGCTGACGCCCCAACTTCGCCGGCTCCCACCTATCCTGCACAAGCCGCGTCCGCGCCCAGCGACAAGCTGGAGTAAAGCTCCACGGGGTCTTTTTGTCCTGCCGCGGGTCGCCGGTATCTTCACCGGCCCTGCAATTTCGCCGGGTCCCCCGCTGAGACAGCGCCCAGATCGTTCTACCTTTCGTGCGGGTCGGAACTTACCCGACAAGGAATTTCGCTACCTTAGGACCGTTATAGTTACGGCCGCCGTTTACCGGGGCTTCGGCTCAAGGCTCGCACCTCTCCCCTTAACCTTCCGGCACTGGGCAGGTCTCAGCCCCTATGCGTCCGCGCTCAATCGCGTTGGCAGGGACCGGTGTTTTTGGTAAACAGTCGCCTGGGCCTGCTCTCTGCGACCCCCTCACGCTCCGGGGGCAAGCCCCTTCACGCTACACGAGGTGCCCCTTCTCCCGAAGTTACGGGGCCAATTTGCCGAGTTCCTTAGCGGGGGTTCTCCCGTCCACCTCGGTATGCTCTACCAGCCCACCTGTGTCGGTTTGCGGTACGGTCGCCGCCAGATTCGCTAGAAGATTTTCTTGGCGGTTCGGGTTCGGCCCGTTCGGTTCGGCGCGGACGCCTCCCCTCCCCGTCACCCCTCAGGTCAACGCCCCAGCGGATTTACCTACCAGGACTCCCTACAGGCTTGGAGGGCCACGTCGCGGCCCCCGGGCGTACCCCCCCGCGTCTCTCCATCGCTCAAACACCTGGCGGCGGGACGGGAATCTGAACCCGTTGTCCATCGCCTGCGCCTTCCGGCCTCGGCTTAGGCCCGCCTCACCCGCAGCGGATCAGCCTGGCTGCGGAACCCTTGGGCATCCGGTGGGAGGGATTCGCACCCTCCTCGCGCTACTCATGCCGACATTCGCACTCCCAGCCGCTCCAGGTCGGCTCCCGCCTCCCCTTCACTGCTGACTGGGACGCTCCCCTACCACGCGCCCAAAGGCGCATCCGCGGCTTCGGTGCCAGACTTGAGCCCCGGTGGATTGTCGGCGCCGCGGCACGTTCGACCAGTGAGCTATTACGCACTCTTTCAAGGGTGGCTGCTTCTAAGCCAACCTCCTGGTTGTCTCCGCGCCGCGACTGCCTTGCCCACTTAGTCTGGACTTCGGGACCTTAGCCGGCGGTCTGGGCTGTTTCCCTCTCGACAATGGAACTTAGCTCCCACTGTCTCACTCCCAGCGCACCCTCCCGGCATTCGGCGTTTGGTTCGGGTCGGTAAGCGGGAAGCCCCCTCGCCGATCCAGCGCGCTACCTCCGGGACGGCCCAGCGCCAGGGCTGCACCTAAATGCATTTCGGGGAGAACCAGCTATCTCCGGGTTCGCTTGGCATTTCACCCCTACCCACAGGTCATCCCGACACTTTGCAACGTGTCCGGGTTCGGCCCTCCACGGGCGTGTTCCGCCCGCTTCAGCCTGCCCATGGGTGGCTCACCCGGTTTCGGGTCGACGCCGCGCGACTCCTGGGGTTACCCCCGTCGCCCTTTCGGACTCGCGTTCGCTCCGGCTCCGCCTGGGTCCCGGCTTAGCCTCGCCACGCGGCGTCACTCGTCGGCTCATTCTACAAAAGGCACGCCGTCACCAGGTCAAGCCTGGCTCCGACCGGCCGTGGGCGCACGGTTTCAGGATCTCTTTCACTCCCCTCGCCGGGGTGCTTTTCACCGTTCCCTCACGGTACTGGTTCGCTATCGGTCGCCGCGGGTATTTAGCCTTGGGTGGTGGTCCACCCCGCTTCCCGCCGGATTCCGCGTGTCCGGCGGTACTCACGCAAGAACGCCACCCCACGCACGCAGCCGTCACCTACGGGACTCTCACCCCCTCCGGTGGCCCGTTCCAGCGGCCTTCGGTTGACTGCGTCGTTGGGGCGAAGGGCCGGTCGACCCCTCCGCATCCCCCGTTCTACCCCCCAACGGCACCGGCGACCGCCTCTACCGCCGTTGGGGTTTGGGCTCCTCCCCGTTCGCTCGCCGCTACTAGGGGAATCCTCTCGCTTCCTCCGGGTACTGAGATGTTTCAGTTCCCCGGGTGCCCTCCCTGACAAGCAGGGTGCCGGGGTATCACCCCCGGCGGGTTGCCCCATTCGGGTACCCCCGGATCGCCGGCTGCCAGCGCCTCCCCGGGGCGTTTCGTCGCGTGGCCACGCCCTTCTTCGGCCCGCGGCGCCTAGGCATCCACCGTGCGCCCGTCTCTGCGGTCATGCCCCACCCTGGCCGAAGCCACGACGGGTCCGCACTTCGTGCCCACGTCTCCATGCCACGCAACACACCTACACACACCTGCTGCTGCCGCACGCGCTGCCCCACGCAGCCGCGGTTGCCCGCGACGCGCTGGCCGCCAGAGTCTCCTCCGGCGCGGTGCGCGCGGCCGGGGGGCGTCTCCCCCCAGGCCGCTCCCGCGGGGGTCGGCCCCCCGCGCGGCTGGTTGTCAAAGTGCGGCTCGATGCTGCGTCGGGCCAGTCCCCGGTTCCCGGTCATCCCGGAGACCGGTGGAGCCACGGGGGCTCGAACCCCGAACCTCCGCCGTGCAAGGGCGGCGCTCTCCCAGTTGAGCTACGGCCCCCTGCTGCCGCCAGACGACGCATGCCCCACCCCGGATTCCCCCGGGGCCGGGTGGGCGCGCCTGGACTCGAACCAGGGGCCTCGGCCTTATCAGGGCCGCGCTCTGACCGCCTGAGCTACGCGCCCGCTCGCTGGCTCACGGCTCGCGCACGCGACGGATCCCTCATCCCCCCGGATCGCCGAAGCGACCGGTGGCCGAGGGCCGGCAACCGGGCCGAAGACGGAGCGCGCGGGACCAACTCGGTCCCCGCCGGACGAGATGTGACGCGGGACCGGCCGCCGCCGTTCCCTTATTGTGGGTGGGCGTTGCCGCCCGCCCTGGGGGGGATTCCCCCCGTGGGGGCGTGTGCCCCCGAACCGGGATGCTTGCCACATCCGCACGGCGGCCCCGCCGCCCGCTCGACCCCCGCAAACGGGGGGAGCGAACCGGACCCGGTGCCCGCACGGACGCAACTCTCGCACGGGGTTGCCCCCGCGCCGCGCGTCCCGGCTTGACCTGGGATGTATCGAGCGGGTGACCCCGCTGGACAATCGTCCCTAGAAAGGAGGTGATCCAGCCGCAGCTTCCGCTACGGCTACCTTGTTACGACTTCGTCCCAATCACCCGCCCCACCCTCGACGGCTGCCTCCCGAAGGTTGGCCCACCGGCTTCAGGTGTTGCCGGCTTTCGTGACGTGACGGGCGGTGTGTACAAGGCCCGGGAACACATTCACCGCGGTACTGCTGACCCACGGTTACTAGCGACTCCGGCTTCACGGGGGCGGGTTGCAGCCCCCGATCCGAACTGAGACCGGGTTTGGGGGATTGGCTCCGCCTTGCGGCTTGGCGACCCGTTGTCCCGGCCATTGTAGCGTGCGTGTCGCCCCGGACGTAAGGGTCATGCTGACTTGACGTCATCCCCTCCTTCCTCCCCGCGAGGGGCTGTCCCGCCAGAGATGTGTTCAACTGGCGGCGGGGGTTGCGCTCGTTGCGGGACTTAACCCAACACCTCACGGCACGAGCTGACGACAGCCATGCAACACCTGTGCTCCACCCTCGAAGGCCACCCGGTTTCCCGGGGATGCAGGAGCATGTCAAGCCCGGGTAAGGTTCTGCGCGTTGCGTCGAATTAAACCGCACGCTCCGCCGCTTGTGCGGGCCCCCGTCAATTCCTTTGAGTTTTAGCCTTGCGGCCGTACTCCCCAGGCGGCAGACTTCCCGCGTTGGCTCCGGCACGGCGGGGGTCAAGGCCCGCCACGCCCAGTCTGCATCGTTTACTGCGTGGACTACCGGGGTATCTAATCCCGTTCGCTCCCCACGCCTTCGCGCCTCAGCGTCAGGGACGGCCCAGCCGGCCGCCTTCGCCACGGGTGTTCCCCCTGATCTCTACGCATTTCACCACTACACCAGGGATTCCACCGGCCCCTACCGCCCTCAAGTCCCGCCGTCCCCGACGACCCTCCCCGGTTGAGCCGGGGGCTTTCACGCCGGGCGCGCGGGACCGCCTGCGCGCGCTTTACGCCCAGTAACTCCGGACAACGCTCGGACCCTACGTATTACCGCGGCTGCTGGCACGTAGTTTGCCGGTCCTTCTTCCTCGGGTACCGTCTGTGTTCTTCCCCGAGAAAAGGGGTTTACACCCCGAAAGGCGTCCTCCCCCACGCGGCGTCGCTCCGTCAGGCTTGCGCCCATTGCGGAAGATTCCTTGCTGCTGCCTCCCGTAGGAGTGGGGGCCGTGTCTCAGTCCCCCTGCGGCTGGCCGTCCTCTCAGACCAGCTACGGATCACCGCCTTGGTGGGCCGTTACCCCGCCAACAAGCATAATCCGCCGCAGGCCCCTCCCAGGGTGGCTTTCGCCTTTCCTCACCGGTCCCACTGACCAGCGAGCGTACGCGGAATTACCCCTCGTTTCCGAGGGCTACCCCCCGCCCCGGGGCAGGTTGCCCACGTGTTCCTCGCCCGTCCGCCACGTGAGCCGACCGAAGCCGACCCCGTCCGACTTGCATGCATTAGGCGCGCCGCCAGCGTTGATCCTGAGCCAGGATCAAACTCTCCACCAAGATCCCACCGAAATGGGATTGAAGTGCTGCGTATCTACGTCACAACCACGTCAGACGGGTCCCTAAGGACCCGCCCGCTCCGTCTTCGGCCCGGCTCCCTGTCTCACCCCTGCCCACTAGGACAGACCTGAGCCGCCGCGCCAGCTTCTCTAAGGTGCTCCAGACACAGAACCGCCCCCAATTTTCAGGGGGCGGATACCAGTTCAGCTTGAAGGATCTCTCCCTCAAACATGCGGTCGAGTCGTCTTGCGACGCTCTACACCACACTGGCCTCCAGTCCGGGGATCGCTGCCAGTCAGTCACCAACAGCGTTTCGCAGTTTACCGCATCTTTCGAATCCGCGTCAACCCAATCTGCTTGAGTCAGCCGCGAATCGAGCGATCCAAATCTCTCTGGACCGGACGCGAGACAGTCCCGCGAAATGTGCCCCCTTGACACTCAAGCTGTGGATCGATCCAGTCTTCCGACCGCCGTTCCACAACCTCAGGTCGTAGGCGCGAGGCGGAATACTAATGACCAATGAACCCCGTGTCAAGCCATATTGCGCGCATTGCACTTCCTGGTTGGTGCAATTCGATACATCGAATCTCCGGAGACAGTCATCACGGTTCCCGCCTGCCTACTAATCTGCTCGCCAGGTCATCGGGTTCCGACGGTTTCAACCAATGTCGACGGGTTCTTGTGCAGTTGAGAATGCGGCGAGAGAATGACCCCAACATTGTTCGATTCAGCGATTGCCGCCGTTCCCTGGAGGACTATGTTCATGCGACCCGTAATCGGGATCACGCCTTCTCCCCAGTTCGACGAGTTTTCTCATGGTGACTTCTATCGATTCGCCATGTCCGATACCTACGTTCGGGCGGTCGCGGCAGCCGGAGGCGTGCCGGTTGTCCTCCCACCGCAAACGAGGGATAGCCGAAGATCTGCTCGATACGATCGATGGCCTCCTCCTGAGCGGTGGCGCCGACGTGGCCCCCTCACGATACGGTGATGCGGACACGCATCCCGATACGTATGGGGTCGATCAACTTCGCGACGAGTTCGAGATTGAGTTGATTGCCGGCGCGCGGAAAAGAGACATGCCCGTCTTTTGCATCTGCCGCGGCATTCAGATCCTCAACGTTGCCTTGGGCGGGTCCCTGTACCAGCACGTACCGGAGCAGGCTCCCTCGGATACGCCCCATCGTCAGCAAGAGGCAGGCATCCCGAAAGAGGAGATTGCGCATACCGTCGTGCCCACGCCCGGTGGTGTTCTGGACCAGATCTTCGGCCACTCGCCCGTGGGAGTGAACTCGTTTCATCATCAGGCGATCCGCGAGATCGCCGATGGGCTCGTCGTCGAAGCGGTGTCGGACGACGGCTTGATCGAGGCTGTCTCTGTCCCGGGGTATCGCTTCATGCTAGGCGTGCAGTGGCACCCTGAGATGATGTTCGAACGCCATCCGGAGCAACTTGCGCCATTCCAGTCGCTCGTTGAGGCCGCCATGGCACGCCGTCTGGCGCCCATCGGCAGCTGACACCTCAGATTATTGCCAAGGAAATGCAGAACATCCGCCGGCACAATGTGCCGGCGGATGTTCTGACTCTTTCCGAGAGTGAGGATGTTTTTACGCGCGGGCGACGACTGGGTCCTGCGCTATGGTCCGTTCATCGATCAAGACGTCAGGCGTTGCCACCCGTGTCCGGAACTCATCCGGCATCACCGCCCTGAGGGCGTCGTCCATGGTCGAGGCGAGTATGAAGGTCATATCGTCCTTCAGTGCTTGCGGCAACTCGTCCAGGTCGACCTCGTTGCGTTGCGGCAGGACAAATCGGCTGATCCCCGCTCGCCGCGCTGCAAGCGCCTTCTCCTTGATGCCGCCAACCGGCAGGACCTGACCGCGCAAGGTGATCTCGCCGGTCATCGCCACGTCCTCGCGGACAGGGACACCACTCAGAAGCGATACCAAGGCGGTCGTCATACCGACACCCGCGGACGGACCATCCTTCGGCACAGCTCCGGCAGGAACGTGTACGTGGAGGTCAGAGTTGGCATAGAACTCTGGGTCGATGCCCAGATCCTTCGTGCGCGAGCGCACGAACGAGAGCGCCGCCTGGGCCGACTCGCGCATCACGTCGCCGAGTTGGCCGGTGACGGTCATCGAGCCCTTGCCCGGCATCCTGGTCGCCTCCAGGAACATGATGTCCCCGCCAAAGCTGTTGACGCCGACGCCAATCGCCACACCCGGCAAAGCCGTGCGTTCGGCGAGTTCCTCGTAGTAGTAGCGTCGGCGGCCAAGGTACTCACGCACTTCCGCCGGTCCAACCGTTGGGCTGACCTCCTGCTCGGCGGCAACTCGGGTAGCGAGTTTCCGGCAGATGCTGCCGATCTCCCGCTCGAGGTTACGGACACCCGCCTCGCGGGTGTAGCCCTGGATAACCGCCAGCAGGCCATCATCGGTCCATGCGAACCGGTCCGCAGCTAGGCCATGCGCTTTGATCTGCTTGGGTACCAAGTACTTCTTGGCGATGTTCAGCTTGTCCTCGTCGGTGTATCCGCTCAGCTCCAAGATCTCCATCCGGTCTCGGAGCGGGGCCGGAATGGTATCGAGCATATTGGCGGTTGCGATGAACATCACCTTGGACAGGTCGAACGAGACATCCAGGTAGTGATCCCGGAACGTGCTGTTTTGCTCGGGGTCAAGGACCTCCAGCAACGCTGAGGACGGATCTCCTCGCCAGTCGCTACCGACCTTATCCACCTCATCAAGGACGAAGACCGGATCGTTGGTACCAGCCCGGCGAATTGCCTGGATAATCCGACCAGGCATCGCGCCAACGTAGGTGCGCCGGTGTCCCCGGATCTCCGCCTCATCGCGCACGCCACCGAGCGACATCCGGGTCAACTCACGACCGAGTGCGCGAGCGATTGACTGAGCAAGACTCGTCTTGCCGACACCTGGAGGCCCGACAAAGCAGAGGATCGGCTCGCGGTTGACTTCGGTCGAGCCACTCTCACCTTCAGCAGCCGCCATCTCCCGCTTGAGCTTGCGCACCGCCAGATACTCAAGGATGCGGTCCTTGATCTTCTCCAGGTCGTAGTGATCCTCGTCCAGGATCTGCCGAGACTTGGGGATGTCGATCGCGCCTTCGGTGCTCTTGTTCCAGGGTAGGGTCGTCAGCCAGTCGAGGTAGGTCTTGATGACCCCATACTCAGCGGCGGCGGAGGGCAGTTTGCTCAGGCGATCGAGCTCGCGGCGGGCTTCCTTGGCGGCCTCCTCCGGCATGCCGGATTCATCGATCTTGGCGCGGAGCTCGTTGACCTCGGTTTCGGTCTCACTGCCCTCGCCAAGCTCTTTCTGGATCGCCTTCAGTTGCTCGCGCAGGTAGTACTCGCGCTGGTTCTTGCTCAACTCTTCCTGAACATCGGTCTGGATCTTCTTGCCAAGCTCGAGAACGTCGAGTTCCTTGGCGATGAAGGCGTTGAGCTTGGTCAGCTTCTCCAGGACGGAGTCCAGCTCGAGCAGTTCCTGCCGCTCGGTCGCCTCCATCCGGATGTTCGTCGCCACGAGATAGACCAGATGGCGGGGATCATCGACGTTCAGCGCGGCCGTCACCAGTTCATCTGGCAGGTGTGAGACGAGGCTCACGAGGCGTTGGAAGAGTTCCAGCGTGTTTCGGGTCAGTGCCTGAAGCTCGACCGTGTCTTCCAGAACTTCCGGTGCCTTCTCGACCCTGGCAACGAGGAACGGCTCTTCCCCGACGAATTCGAGGATACGCATCCGCTCGATACCTTGGACCGCCAGGCGGACACTGCCATCCGGCACACGCATCATCTGGTGGATGGTTGCGATCGTGCCGATCTCGAGGACGTCGTCAGGTCCAGCGCCTTCAAGCTCCGAGTCCTTCTGCATCACAAGGGCGACAGTCCGGTTTCCGGACATCACCTCATCGATCAGCCGAAGTGAGCGAGGCTGGGCGGCGGCGAGTGGAACAACGGTGAGGGGAAACACGACGGTGCCGCGCAGTGGGAGCAGCGGCAAGGTCAGGATGTTTCCTTCCTGCTCAAGGTCGACGCTGGGAACCGCCTCGTCCGCCTCGGCAATGATGATTGTTTCGGACTCGGGCGCCTCTTCGTCGGGAACCTGGACATCCTGTTCTGGCTGATTGGTGTTTTCTGTCATGGTGAGATGCAACTCCTGTTCCCTAGCCACCGCTCTGGTCCGGGCGGCGCGGCACGATCGTGCGCGCGGTTGCCCGGGGGAGAACGATGCGCAGGAACCCGTTGTGGTACTCGGCCGCGGTCCGGTCACTGTCGACCGCGAATGGCACGAAGACGTCCGCTCCGAAAGCGCCGTAGGGGATACGGGCCTCGTGATAGGAACGACGCTCGTGCTGATTGGCATCTGGCCGCTCGCCGCGAATGGACAAGACACTGCCGTCCATCACGACCTGCAGATGCTCTTCGCTCATCCCCGCAATCTCGGCGCAGACCACCAGGGCGTCTTCCGTTTCGTATACCTCAACGGGAGGACGCCAGCGGGTTCCTTGCCCTGAGCCGCCCGAGGGCCGACCTGGAATGAGAGAACGGAACATCTCTTCCATGTCTTGTTGGACCCGGCTGAGATCCCGGGCAGTGGCGCGTCGAACAACAAACATCCGCACTCCTTCTTCCCTTCGGCGGACGTCCGCTCGACCAAACCGGACAGTACCGGAATGGCTGCGATGATTATATCGCACAGGACGATAACTTGCTACGGATCGTATAAGACCTGATGAGCACTTCGTCTCTGGCTTTTGCCTTACAGCATAGAGGTTGCGTCAAGTGGCGCTTAGGCGATGGCTCAGGTCCACAAATAGATGATCAGAATGCTCGCAAAGCCCCAACCAACGATGCAGGCCAGCAGCGGCCGGTCGGTGAACAGCAATACTTCCGGGCTGCCGCCCAGATCGCGCCGGTGGATCAGATAGAGATAGCGAAAGATGGCGTAGGCAACAAACGGGATCGTCAGCATCATCGCGTGGTTGCGAGGGACGCTCGACGCATCAAAGGTGTAGATCGAGTACGCCATCACGGTTGCCGAGGCCACGATGCCGATGAGCTGATCGAGGAGCGGTACGGAGTAGGCCTCCAGGTTCGCCCGGTGCCGGCTGGCCGCACTCTCGAGTGTCGTAAGTTCATGGCGTCGCTTGCCGAAACCGATGAAGAGAGCGAGCAGCAGGGTGCAGACGTACAGCCAAGGCGAGACGGGCACGTCGATCGCGACCGCACCACCGGCCGCGCGGAGAACGAAGCCTGCCGCAATGGCGAAGACGTCCAGGATGACCATGCGCTTCAGGCCGGCGGAATAGGCAATCATCAAGACGGCGTAGCCGGCGATGATCCCCAGGAACCCGAGATCAACCAGCGCCGCTCCAATTAGAGCAAGGACCAGGAGCACGCCCGCGGTTACTCCGGCGGTGCGTGGGCTCAACTCACCGGCGGCGATCGGCCGCAGCCGCTTCACCGGATGGAGCTTGTCCGCTTCGACATCGCGTAGGTCGTTGATCAGATAGATCGCGGAGCTCACGGCGCAGAAGCAGAGAATCGCGGCGATCCCGTGCAGCAGCGGATCGAGCTGGAACAGGCGCCGGTCGAAGATGAGCGCCGCACCGACTATTGCATTCTTCGTCCACTGGTGGGGACGCATTGCCCGCAACAGCGGCGGGAGTCCCACACCGAGGGCCATCCGGCGGACGTTGAGGTTGCGCGGGTGAATCCTGACGCTGATGGGTTCTGTCTCGGTCGAGCTCATTCTCACCCGCTCGTATTCTGATCTGGTTAGTCGTGTGTGCGGTTACCGTCTCCAGCGGCCCGTCTATATCTTCGTTCTTTGCCGCTCGAATTGCGACCATTGTGGACGCGCGGCGCTGGCATATGACCTCGCGTCGAAGCCCGAAATGCAGCCGGCGAATGCCAGTGTTGGCGCCCCCCGGATGCATTCATGTTGTCGGTCCCCATCTATGCCGGATCGAGTGCCTCGTCCGTGTACTCGTTGGTCGGGTCCCAGAGGATCCATCCGCTCGTCCCGAAATCTTCCGCCGCCTGGATCTCGGCGGCGACTTCATCGGGGCCATAATCGGACATGCCGGGCAAAGAAAAATCCTGCAGCCAGGGCCGCATCTTCAGCCGCGACTCGTCCGGGAGCTGCTCCTGGGCCCGTTCCAAACTTTCCAGGATTGTCTCATACGGATAATCGTTCGGATGCCCGGGGGCAGAGATGATGTTGCCCTCGATGTAGTGAGACGGATAGATCATCAGGCAGATGTAATCCATGTAGGGCGCGAGCGCCGTCAGTTTCTGGCCGATTCCCTGGTCGTCCGGTTTGAGCCCAATGATGCCGAAAAGATCCGCTGCGAACTTCGCCCCGGTCGGCCGAATTGCATCGTAGCTGCGCTTCATGAACTCTGAGATCGCGCCGATGCGGGCCGACTCGCTGTAGTCCAGGCCGAAGTTCGCGACCGTCAAGTCACCGTCAGAGGGAAACCGAACGTAGTCGTACTGGATCTCGTCGAAACCCAGCGTCGTGACTTCGAGCGCAAGATCGATATTGGCGTCCCAAAGCTCCTCGTTGAATGCGTTCACCCATGCGACACCGGCGCCTTCCCACAAGCCACCAGTGTTGTCGTCGAGAACGGCCAGGTCTGGCCGCCCTTCCGCGACCAGGGGATCCTTGAAGATCACCATTCGAGCAATCGTGTAGATCCCCCGCTCCCGCAACTCGGCAACAAGCTCTTGGACATCGTACGTCGGCACGATCATGCCCTCGATGTCCTGGAAGAAGGGCACCTGCGAGTCGTAGAAGATGACGTCCTCCTTGATGTCGAGGACGATCGCATTGAGCTCGGTCTCGTCGACCAACTCGATGAGCCGCTGGACTTCGTCTTCTTCCGAGAGGGTATACGCGCCG
This sequence comes from uncultured Chloroflexia bacterium, assembly GCA_963849635.1. Taxonomy (GTDB): domain Bacteria; phylum Chloroflexota; class Chloroflexia; order Thermomicrobiales; family UBA6265; genus CAVRUD01. Next base: position 571,110 of record CAWKIA010000018.1, read on the forward strand.
GCGTAGATCCCCTTGATCATGATCGGCTCGAGCGCCAGAGTGAGCGTGCGCTCGGCGGGCAGTGGACTGGTCTTATTCAGGTATCCCGGCGCCCCGACCACCACTTCAACGCCATCCGCAACGCCGGAGAGTTTGAACTCTCCGTCGTCATCGGTGACGCCACGAGCGTCTCCGGCGCTGATGACCGCGCCGGCCAGGGGCTTGCCTTCGTCATCGGTGATCAAACCTGCAAGGGTGGAGATGGTGAAGGAGAAGTCGGCGACTGTTCTGCTGCCGACCTCTTCTTCCTTTGTGCCGTAGTCTCCCGCGTCGATTGACAGCGTCGCGCCCTTGGGGACGTCCTCGAACGAGTAGGTCCCATCCGCGCCGCTCGACACCTCCTGCGTCGCACCATCACTTCCGGTCAGCGTCAGCTTGGCGTCTTCGATCGGCTCCCCTGAGTTGGCATCGGTGAGCGCGCCACGGAGCGTCGTCGGGACGAGCTGGAGCGTGATGTCATTTACCTCATCGCCTGGAATCACGTCCACCGTGAATGGGGCATACCCGGGAGAGGTCGCGGTTAACTGAAACGCCTCACTCGGCTCGTCGATCTGGATCGTGCCAGCAGAATCGCTGGTCGCCGCGACGCCTCCACCGGAGACGGTGACGCCGGCAAGTGCCTGCCCGGTGAACTGGTCGACTATGCGGAAGACGACATGATCGGGATCGGAACCACCGCCGAAGATCATCCGCGCGACCATGATCACGACGGGAATGACGAAGAGGATGGAATACCACCAACTGATAGCGTTCCACGGGCGGACCCGGGAGGTTTTTAGCCTACTGCGCGGCGATCCGATCGCGGGCGAACGACGGATACCCGCCGCGCGGGACATGGAGACCGGTCTCCGATTCGAATCGAACAGGTCACACCATCCCTTGCTAGGACGATGCCGCCGGTAGACGACGACGTTCCAACCTGTAGTCCACGGTCACATTCCGACGTCAGACGTCGCACGGATAGCCGCGTAACACCTGGACCTCACGGGAATTGCACACACCGATCGCAGGGTAATTTCGAGTGTAGCACACGGACATAAACGCTAAACTGCTCGAATTGACACGGGTGGAAGCGCACGAGGATACTATCTCATGCGTGCGTGCCCTTTTTCACAAGTAAGGTAGCGTCCGCTTCGATCTTCAATGTGTACAGGACTTCAAGAGTGAAGGTTCAGACGGCCCACGTCTTCCAAACGATGCAAGCCGACCTGAATCTGGTCGAGGCGCGGCTCATGGCTGCCGCCATGATCGACTTGCCAGGTGTCTCCGCCCTGGTCCAGGATCTGGTCAAAGCAGGAGGCAAGCGCCTTCGCCCCCTGGTGCTCCTCCTCGCGGGTCGGGCCTATGCCCCAGAAATCGAGAGCCTGGTGGCCGCGGCGGCCGGAGTCGAACTGCTCCACACCGCATCGCTCGTCCACGACGACAACATCGACCGGGCCGCCCTGCGCCGCGGCCGGCCAACCCTCAACTCGTCTCTGAGCTCCGGCGCCGTCATCCTGATCGGTGACTTCCTCTTCGCCCAATCGGCGATTCTGGCCGCGGCAACGCAAAGTCCGCGCGTCGTCGGCATCTTCGCCTCCTCACTGGGTGACATCTGCGACGGCCAGCTACGGGAGATGATCGATTCCCACCGGGTCGAGCAGAGCCGGGATGAGTACGAGCGCCGAATCTATGGCAAGACCGCCGCGTTGTTTGCCGGCGCCGCGGAGATGGGTGCCGTTCTCGGGGGCGCGCCTGATCAGGATATCGCCGCGCTGCGCGGATATGGCGCCGACCTCGGCATGGCCTTCCAGATCATCGACGACGTGCTAGACCTGCGCGAGGAGACGGCGGCGCTCGGCAAACCGGCAGGAAACGATCTCCTCCAGGGGACCGTGACCCTCCCGACAATGATCTACGCTCAGGCGCTTAATCCGGACGGCGAAGATATGTCCCGGCTGCAGCGAATTGTCACCGGCGAGTCGGAGTTACCCGCAGACATTGCTGCCGTGGTGGCGTCGATCCGGGCCTCGGGCGCGATCGAAGCTGCGATTGAGGTTGCTGAGGAGTTCGTCGCTAGCGCAAAGCGGCGTCTAACGGTGGTTCCAGATATTGAAACCGCGGAAATGCTGGCCGAAGTCGCCGACATCGCAACCAGTCGGACGTTCTAGCCTGATCTAAACTCCGCCAATGATCCCTACAATGCGACCAGGCTCGTCTCGTACATGCGTTGGAAGAGTCGGTCCCAATAGGTCCGGCTTGGATCTACGATGGCAAACTCCGCTGCCAGGGCGTCAGGCATCTCCGGTGTGAGCAGGATGGTTGCCAGGCGCTTTTGATAGCGACTGTCGATCGCGCGGTCGAGGAACATCGCCTCGTACGCATGCTCAGGTTTGAGGCCGATCAGCACCAGGACATCGGAGAAAAGGAATCGGTCCCAGGTATCCTTCGTCACCCGGCTGGCGAGGTCATACTCGTGCTTGAGGACCGGGTCCTGGCCGGTCTCCGCAGCGGGTGCCAGCTCGCGTAGCCCAATCTCCTGGACGTAAGCACTGAGGGCGAAATCTCGCCAGGGAACCATCGTGCTGGAAACCGAGGTCCTGACTTCTTGCAATCGTGCCCGGATGAACTCTGAGATCCTGGTCGATCGACCAGGCACGGCGTTGAAGATGAACCAACCCTGGCCCTGCTTGAGGCGGGCATCAAAGCCGTCAAAGTACAAGCTGAGTCGCTGCAACAGGTCACGGTCTTGCACCGGGGCCTGATCGATCAACAATGACGCGTCGCCCATCCTGCGGACCTCCGGACGTATGGCCCCTTATTTGGGGCAAGGCGGAGACGGGGACGAGTCCTTCATAGCACACATCGGCCGTACATGAAAGTGCTTGCGCACCCGGATGCCGGATTCTTCGAAGGGATGAGCTTGCGTAGTTAGCCTCGCGGTAGGTCCAGCACCTCGTGAAAGCGGTTCAAAAACGCATCTCTGTCGATACTTCGGGCAATTTCGACAGCTCCGGACCCCACGACCCACGTCTGGCCACGGTGGGCGTCGTCGGTGCCGACCGCGACCGCGGACCGCTCGCTTTCAATGATATCGGGCACCGCGGCCACCGCGACCGCAAGCGGATCGTGCAGGTGAAAATCGGTGATCTGGCGTTCTTCGAACGAGCGGCGGGCAACGTGCCGAACGAGTTCCGCTGCATTGCTTGGATGCTCATCAGCGGCGGCATAGCCATCGCGAGTAATCGCGACCTGCATCGTCACGTCCAGACCAATCGCGACGAAGCGCTTGAATTGCGGTGCGACTTCGAAGACCTGACCGGCCGATTCGGGATCGCAAAAGATGTTGAACTCCGCCCATGGCCTCATGTTGCCTGGAACATGGTATGCCCCTCCCATCATGACAACGCCCGCCACCATCTCCGGCAGACGAGGCTCCACGTTGAGGGCGATCGCCAGATTGGTGAGCGGTCCGACGCAGACCAACGTACAGCTCGCCTGGTCGTTCGGTCGCATACCGGATCATCGCCGCCGGCCCACGATAGTTCTCCGGGCTGGCGAGTGCTCTTGGGCAGGTTGGATTCGCCGAGGCCGTCGATCCCATGAAAGTAGTCGGCCATGAAGAGGGGACGGGCAATCGGCCGGCTTGCTCCCCGATAGACCGGCACATGGCTTGCACCGAGATAGTCGAGCACCGTCAGTGTGTTGTTGGTAGCGTTGGTTATGTCGATATTGCCCGCCACCGTGGTGCATGCGACGAGCTCGATCTCCGGATCGGCAAGTGCCAGGGCGATAGCGAGCGCGTCGTCAACACCGGTGTCGACGTCGAGGATGATCGGCGTGGTCATCGCTGGGCTCCAAGCTTCTGCCGGCGCGCGGCCTCCGCTGACTCCCAGCCTGCCACCGGCGGCGTTTCGGTCATCTGCGCTTCGGTTACGACATCCAGGAAATAGGGACCACCGTCGGCAAGGGCATCCGCCAGTGCCCGGTCGAGGTCAGCGGGATCAGTCACCTGTCGAGAACGGAAGCCAAAGCCACGGGCGATGGCGGCATAGTCAACGGTGTTGAAATCAACCCCGAAGTACCGATCACCATGGTGGATGTGCTGGAGTTGCTTGATCCAGCCATAGGCTCCATTCGAGCACTGGATGATGACCACAGGCAGGTTCAGGCGGGAGATGGTCTCCATCTCCCCGCAGGACATGCCGAAGCTGCCGTCCCCAGTCATGCCGACGACCCGTCGGCCGGGAGCCGCCATCGCCGCGCCAACCACTCCGGGGATCGCGTATCCCAGGCCGCCATGCGCCCGCGGGATGACTGTCGTGCGGCCCGCCCGGCGGAGTTCGTACTGGGCGCCAAGGTACGGAGTGGGCGTGCCCGGATCGGCGACGATGACGGCGTCGTCCTCGATCTGCTGGCGCATGGCCCGCACCAGGCGTTGCGGCTTGATCGGCTGCGAATCGCTCTGGGCTTGCTCAGCAATCTGAGCCCAGTAGCGGTCGCGCTCCGCCAGGAGCGCATCGATCCGGGTCTGCTGGCTTGCCTTGAACCGGGACCGATCGGTCGGCTCGATCGCATCGAGCAAGTCTTCCAGGCCCAGCTTGGCGTCTCCGGCCAACGGCGCTACCAACCGGTAATTGTTGCCAATCTCCCACGGCTCAACATCGAGCTGGATGACATTCTGTGGACCAGTTGGGCTCGGAACGGTCCAGTGATGAGTAGTCGTCGAGTCGGTCCGAGACCCGATGTAGATCACCAGGTCGGCGTCCGTGACCCAGGCATTGGCGTAGGATCGAGCGCCGTTCCCGCCGACGATGCCGAGGCTCACTGAGCTGTTCTCGGCAATGCTGCCCTTGCCGTTGATCGATGTACCTACTGGAATGTTGAGGGCCACAGCAAGTGTCGTGAGCGCATGCCACGCCCCCGCAGTCACTACTCCGCCACCGGCAACGATGACCGGCCTCGCCGAGGCAAGAATCGCATCTGCGGCCCGCTGAACCAATGCAGGATCGGGGCGAGTGCGCAGAGCTGGCGCCCGCCCGAATTCAGGGACGCCCCAGACACTGGTGTCCGGCGTTTCGCCCTCGAGCACGTCGGCCGGCAGGGAGAGATGCGTTGCTCCCGGGCGGCTGGAGGTGGCCATGCGAAAGGCGCGGCGTGTCGCCGCCGCCAGCGTTTCGGCGCTGTTGACTCGCGTGTTCCAGGTCGTGACGGGTCGAAAGAGTGTCTCCTGGTCCAGCTCAGTGAGGACGCCCTGACCATGCTGTCCAACCGGTGTATCCGAGGTCAGACAGACCAGCGGGATCGCCGAACCTTGCGCCTCGGCCACTCCGGGAACGATATAGGTGGCGCCAGCTCCGCTTGGTCCCTCGCAGACACCGACTTTGCCGGAGACGCGGGCGTAAACATCAGCCATGAACGATGCGGAGCGCTCGTCGCGCGTCATCACGTGGGTGACGCGATCCTGCTCGTCGCGAAGGGCGTCGTAGAACGCTACACCGGTATCACCGGGAAGGCCGAAGATGTGGGTAACATCGCTCTCAATCAGTACCCGGGTAAGTGCGCGGGCTCCCTGCATCGCCGGTTCCTCCCAGAGTTCAACCTGCGGGCTTGTCCACCTAAGATCGGTGACTATACCAGCCGAATAACCGGATTCGGAGATGACTTCCCTGGCCGCGGCGGCTAGCGTCGGCGGATGGCCACGTAGATGTCATTCACATTCGTACCGGTCGGTCCGGTTCGCACCGTTCCGCCCGCGGCATCAAACACGGCCAGACTGTCATTGTCGGCAAGCGCTGCTACGGCATCGATCCCGGCCGCCACGGCCCGCCCCACCGTTCCGGAATCAGCGATGGCTCCCGCTGCGCCCGTAGGGCCGTCTTGGCCATCGGTAGCCAGGCTAGCGACGAGCCAGCTATTGACATCCCACTCGGCCATGGAGATCGCGGCGCCAAGGGCAAACTCAGTGTTGCGACCTCCAACGCCGTCTCCCCGGACGGTCACGGTCGCTTCGCCGCCACCCAGCAGGACATCAACGTTATCTGGCGCTTGAATGCATTCGCGAACCCATTGTTGCCCGAGACGCGAAGCTTCACCTTCCACCCCGGCCCACACGACTGAAACTTGTCGACCTGACCGCTCCGCCAGCGTCCGCATCTCCTTAACCGCCAGAGCGTTATCACCCACGACGACGACGGGCTCACTTTTCGAGATCGGCGTCGCCGACTCGGCAGACTGGCTGGCAAGGACAGCACGCACGTGGTCCGGCACGCGATCAGCCAGGCCATACCTATCCAGAATGCGGAGTGCGTTCTGCGCCGTGGCGCTCGACGCGACGGTCGGGCCACTGGCGATCACCGCGGGATCATTCCCGAGGACATCAGAGAGCAGGAGCGTGGCGAACGTCGCCTTCTGGCCAGCTCGCCTCAATCCGCCGCTTTTGACCAGGCTCAGTGGACTGCGTACGGCGTTGAGATCCCCAATCGGCGCGCCCGCGCGTAGGAGCAGGTCGGTGGTTCGGGCCATGTCGGCGAGTGTCACCGGTGGACGGGGCGCCTCTAAAAGCGCCGAACCGCCACCGGAGATCAGGGCGAGGACGAGATCGTCCGCAGTCGCCCCTCGTACCATCGACAGGAGTGCTTCGGTCGCGGCGACTCCCCGGCCATCGGGGATGGGATGCGACGCTTCGTAGACCATGAGCGGCGCCGCGACCGGCTGATCGACATGGCCGTCCTTCGTGATGACCACGCCGCCGGCGATCCGATCACCGAGGGCTCCCTGCGCGCCCCGAGCCATGCCGCAGGCGGCCTTCCCAACCGCCGCGATCCAAATCCTCCCGCCAACCGGCACGATTTGCTCGCCGACGATGACTTGATTGCCATCGCTCGTGAGATTCCGGCGAACCGCCTGTTCAGGATCAACCGCGCGAAGAGCCCCGGCAAACCATGAACGGATCAGCTCAGCGTCGTCGTCCATCGTCCCGAAACGCTCCTTACCTGTTTGATTGCGAAGGAGGCGACTCGGAAGCCCACTCTTGGGCAGCCTGGCGCTGCGCCTCAAGCACCTTGGTCAACTCAGGAGGCAGCGGCGACTCGAACAGCATATCTCGTCCGTCCATCAAGCGGATCCCGAGCCGATGTGCATGGAGAAAGTGACGCTTCAGCCAGGGTTCGTTGCGGCGCATTGCCGCTGCCCGGTCGTGCCCATAGATCGCGTCCCCGATGACAGGATGCCCAATGAAGGCGAAGTGCACCCGGATTTGATGGGTTCGCCCGGTCTCGATCTCAACATCGACAAAGGTCGTGGTCGCCAGGCGTTCTCGCGTGGTGAAGTGAGTGACGGCAGGCTTGCCCTTTGCTTGGGCTGCCATTCGCTGGCGCTGGAGCGGATCGCGGCCGATCGGGGCATCGATCGTCGCCTCGTCGTCTTCTAGTATCCCCGCCACGAGCGTTTGATATCCCTTACGCACCGATCGGTCGGCCCACTGTCCCAGGAGGGAGCGATGGGCGGCATCGCTCTTGGCTACGACCATCAGGCCACTCGTGTCCTTGTCCAGCCGATGCACAATGCCTGGCCGGTTCGATCCCGCGATCGAAATCTGTGGAGCGTGATAGAGCAGGGCATTGACGAGCGTTCCCCGAGGATGGCCGGGGGCGGGATGCACGACGAGACCGGCTGGCTTCTCCAGGACGAGCATGTCGTGGTCTTCGAACACGATCTGTAAGGGGATATTCTCAGGTTCAAGGTGAATCTCTTCGACCGGAGGCACAGTGACTGAGACAACCTCGCCGGGCGTGAGCTTGAACGACGACCGCCGTGTCACGCCGTCGACGAGCACCGCGCCATCGTCGATCAACCCCTGTACGTAGGCACGGCTCAGCGTGTGTAACTCATCCGTGACGTACCGATCGAGGCGCAGATTCGTGTGCGCGGCCTCCGGACGAAGTTCGATCGTTCCCAATGGCGCTGGTTGCGCACCGAATCTCTCATCCTCATCGAAATACTCATCGCTGCTAGATTCCATCGCCAGATCAACCACCCTCAACGTATCGCTTCGCAATCGGACCACCATCCACTGCTGCAATGTGCTTATCAGCGCCGGACGAAATGTCCGCCCGCGAATCACGAGACCGATGGTCTTCCCGAGTCATTAACCAGGCAACGAGTAGAACGCCGATCGTCACCGCGGAGTCGGCGACATTGAACTTTGGCCACACTCCGAGCGCGACGAAGTCGACGACATACCCGAGCCGTACCCGGTCGATGATGTTGCCCAGGGCGCCGCCGACGAGCAGCCCCAGGCTGGCGGCAAGCATGGGCGATGACTGCCCCACGCGCACGAATCGCCAGATCAGGAGCACAACAATGGCCGCGGCGATTAGCGTCAGGACAACTCCCCGGCCATTCAGCACTCCAAACGCCGCGCCGGTATTCTCAATGTACTCGAACGCCAAGAGCGATCCGAGCAATTCGAACCGGTGGGTATCAGCGTCTCGTCCCAGCGAGTTCGATGCAATCGCCTTCGTCACCTGGTCGCTCGCGACGGCAATCCCAGCCACAGAGACCGGCAGGATCATGCTGGGGAGCAATCTGGCTCTTGTGCCTTGTAGGGGAGCTGTGTTTTGGTCCTTCAGCTAGGTGCCCCCGTATTGGCGTTCGAGGAACGCCTGGCAATCGATGCAATACGCTACAAACGGAAGGTATTCGAGCCGCTCTTCCGCGATCGGCTTCTCGCAACGCGCGCAGACGCCGTACGTGCCCTTGTCCATGCGCTCGAAGGCGTCATTGATCTGACCCAGGATCACTGTCAGGTCGGCCTCGACACGCAAGATACGCTCTTGCTCCTGGACATTGCTGCCGTCATCGGCCAGGTGATTGCCGACGCTCCCGTTCTCGTCGTCGGAATCGCCGCCGAGGTCGCGCAACTCCTCCCGGAGGTTCGCCAGCTCGGTTTCAGTGGTAGCCTTGCGCTCGTCGAGCGCTGATCGAAGGGACTTGAGTTTCCTTGCAGCTATCATGTTCGTCGCAGCCTTCAGGTGCCGAAACGTGGTCCGGATCCAAGTCTTGACGTCTGGGAGTTGCGGACCAAGTGTTCGGAGAAGAGTTCACATCCCAGTCGTAGCGTGCGAGTGTCAATCGCGGACTCAGGGAACCGATGGTAGCACAGCGCCTGCGCTACCTTTGGCGCTGCGGTCGTATGCAATCTGCCTGCCAGGACGTGGCCATACTGCCGCCATCCCTGACTGTTTCGTCCCCACCGACGCAATGTACACGGAGGTTATGGTTGGAGTCTCGTCCATTCCGCCTGGTCATCGCCGGCGGCGGCACCGGCGGCCACGTGCTACCCGCAATCGCCGTAATTGATGAATTGCGGCAGCGTAACATCAGTCTCGAACCGCTCTGGATCGGAAGTAGCGATGGCGTCGAACGTGAACGAGCGAACCAGGCGGGAATTCCTTTTCGCGCGATCCAGACCGGTAAACTCCGCCGCTACGTCTCCGTGCAAACGGTCACCGACGCGGTGCGATTGCCTGTAGGCACGGTCCAGGCATGGCGCATTCTGCGCTCCTACCGGCCGGATCTCGTCTTTTCGACGGGTGGCTTCGTCAGTGTACCGACGGTAATCGCCTCCGCCCGGATCGCCCCGATCCTGACGCACGAGCAGACGGCGGTGGTCGGACTGGCTAACCGGATCAACGCCCGTTTCGCCGACGTGTTTGCGCTCTCCCATGACCGGACAAGGGATGCGGCTGATGCAGTCCATCGTCAGGTTGTCGTTACGGGAAACCCCGTGCGCGCCCGCATGGCTGATGGCGACCCCGCCGCTGGTCGCGCACACGTCGGATTCACGGACGATCTTCCAGTCCTGCTGGTGACGGGCGGTGTTCGTGGCTCCAGCCCTTTGAACGACCGGATCGCCGGACTGCTGCCCGGCATCCTCGAGACCTGTCAAATCGTGCACCAGGCCGGTCCATCGACTGCCCACGGCGATGCCGAGAAGCTCATGGCCGCCCAAGATACCTGGCCGGAAGAGTTGAAACGGCGCTATCGGGTCGTCGACGTCATTGGCGAGGAGATGGCCGATATCATGGCGGCGGCGACCCTCGTCGTGAGCCGATCAGGAGCCGGCACGGTTACCGAGATCGCCTCGTACGGGCCGCCCGCCATTCTCATTCCTCTTCCGGGCGCGGGAGGCGACGAACAAACCCACAACGCGCGTGTCCTCAGCGACATCGACGCGGCGATCCTCATCCCGCAGTCCGAGGCCACGCCGGAGCGACTGGATCGGGAGATTCGGGCTCTTCTCCTGGACAGTGAACGCCGTGCACGTATGGTAGTAAACGCCCGGACCCGCACCCACCATGACGCGGCATCTCGGGTTGCGGACGAACTGTTGCGCCTTGCGGGTCGCCAGCCTGACCGGGGTCGCTAGCTTTCCATCGCCGCCTCCATCGCCTCGGCGACGGACCCTGCGCGGACAATCTCGATTCCATCCGGCAGCGATTGCGGTCGCCGCCCGGGCGCAGATGGCACGATCACGCGGGAGAAACCAAGACGACGCGCTTCATTGACCCGGCGATCAAGCTGGTTGACGGACCGCAACTCTCCCGACAGCCCGATTTCACCAACTGCGACGGTCCCTGGGTCTACCTGCCGCTCGCGAAAACTCGAACCGATCGCCAGGGCTACCGCCAGGTCAGCGGCGGGCTCCGCGATTTTGAGGCCGCCGACGACATTGGCGTAGATATCCTGGCCGCCCAGGGAGAGGCCGACCCGCTTCTGCAACACGGCAACCAGGAGCTGCAGGCGGTTGGCGTCCAACCCATTCGCGCTCCGGCGGGGAAGTCCGAAGGCGGTCGATGTCGTCAGAGCCTGGACTTCAACCAGAATTGGGCGGGTGCCTTCCATCGTGACAGCGACAGTCGAGCCAGAGGCACTTCGATTGCGCTCCTCTAAGAACGCCTCGGAAGGATTCCTCACCTCGCGCATACCGGCGTCGGCCATCTCGAAGACACCGACCTCGTCCGTCGAGCCAAACCTGTTCTTCACAGCCCGCAGAATGCGGTACTGATGGAATCGTTCACCTTCCAGGTAGAGCACGGCGTCCACCATGTGCTCGAGCACACGGGGACCGGCAATGGTCCCCTCTTTCGTCACATGGCCAATGATCAGCACGGGCACATTGCGCGGCTTCGCCCATTGCATCAGGCGGGCTGTGCATTCCCGGACCTGCGACACGCTACCGGCCGCCGAGGTCAGGTCCTCTAAGAACACCGTTTGGATCGAGTCAACGATCAAGAGGCCAGGCTTGTGCTCGTCGGCCGCTGCCAACACCTCGACGAGATTCGTCTCCGATAGCACCCAGAGATCGTCTTGCGGTAGCCCGAGCCGATCCGCCCGGAGACGGAGCTGTTGTGCCGATTCTTCCGCGGATACGTAGAGGACGGTGCCGACCTTTCCGGCGAGCGCAGCCGCCGTCTGGAGGACAAGTGTCGACTTGCCGATGCCGGGATCGCCGCCGATCAGGACAAGCGATCCGCCCACTAGGCCCCCGCCAAGCACGCGATTGAGCTCGTCGATCGGGACGCTGATCCGGTCGACCTCGGCGGAGTCGACGGACGCGAGCGGCTGCGCTCGGGCCGTTGCCCTTATCCGGGCGCCGCCGGTCGAGCCGGTCCGCCGGTCCTCGATCGTTTCAACCATCGAGCCCCACGTCGAGCAGTTCGGGCATCGCCCCAGGAAGCCGGGGCTGACGTAACCACACTGTTGGCAGACGTATGATGTCTTTGCCTTCGCCATGAATCACCGTCGCGATTGAGACGCCGAAGGGGGTGGTAAGCTCCACCCCCTCCGCGATTCCAACAATTGTTGTGTGCCGGCCGACTACGAGACGCCGGCCAACTCCGGCACGTTGACGATCTCGAGCTTGAGGAGATCGTCCTCGACATCGACGCGGACCGTGCAACCGGCCTGGAAGCGGCTGTTGAGCAGCCCTTCCGCCAGTGGGTCCTCAATCAAGTTCTGGATGATCCGGCGTAGCGGCCGCGCACCATAGGTGTGGTCGTAGCCACGGTCCGCCAGCAGGTCCATAGCCTCGGTCGTCACTTCGATCTCGATGTCCTGCTCCGTCAGCTGCTTGCGCACCCTCGTCAGTTCCAGCTCGACGATAGAACGGATCTGCTCCTGGGTGAGGGAGTGGAAGGCGATTACGCCGTCGAGGCGATTGAGGAACTCGGGCCGGAACGTCTTCTTGAGTTCGCCCATGACCTTGTCGCGCATCTTGTCGTAGTCACGAGCGTTGGCCTTCACTTCGTCTTCCTTGAAGGCGAAGCCGAAGTTCAGATCCCGAGAGATCTGATCGGAGCCAACGTTCGAGGTCATGATGATGATCGTGTTGCGGAAGTCGACTTTGCGGCCCTTGGCGTCGGCGAGATTCCCGTCCTCCATGATCTGGAGGAGCATGTTGAAGGCTTCCGGGTGCGCCTTCTCGATCTCGTCAAGCAGGATGACCGAGTAGCTCTTGCGTCGGACGGCCTCGGTGAGTTGGCCACCCTCTTCGTAACCGACATAGCCCGGAGGCGCCCCAACGAGGCGGGACACGGCGTGTCGCTCCATGAACTCCGACATGTCGATCTTGATGAGGTGGTCTTCCGAGCCGAACATGAATTCGGCCAGCGTCTTGGCGAGATGCGTCTTACCGATACCAGTCGGACCGACGAAGATGAAGCTGCCGATCGGCCGGCGCGGATCCTTGATCCCCGCTCTAGCCCGGCGGACCGCCTTGGAGAGCGTCGCGATGGCCTCGTCCTGGCCGATCACCCGCTGGTGCAGCGCCTCCTCCATGTGGAGCAGTCGCTCAGACTCCTCGCCCGCGATCCGGGCCAGCGGGATACCAGTCCACATCGAAACGACCTGGGCGATGTCTTCTTCAGTCACGTAGAGGTCGTCGCCGGACTGCTGATCACGCAGTTCCTGCTCCTGATCCTCGATCCGGCTGCGAAGCTTGTGCTCGCGGTCACGGAGCTCGGCCGCACGCTCGAATTCCTGGCCAGTCACCGCGGCTTCCAACTCGCGTTGGACCGCCTGCAATCCGGCGAGGGCCTCTTTGAGGCTCGGCGGCGCGGCGGACCGGTACATCCGCACCCGAGAGGAGGCCTCATCGATCAGATCGATGGCCTTATCCGGCATGAACCGATCGGTGACGTACCGGGCAGCGAAGTTCGCGGCGGCCTTGAGGGCCTCGTCGCTGATCTTGAGCTTGTGGTGCTCTTCGTAGAGGTGGCGGACACCGGTGAGGATCAGAATGGTCTCTTCGACACTTGGCTCATCAACTTGAACCGGCTGGAAGCGCCGCTCCAGGGCGGCGTCGCGCTCGATGTACTTGCGGTATTCATCCAGCGTCGTCGCGCCGATCGTCTGCAGTTCGCCACGAGAGAGGGCAGGCTTGAGGATATTGGCGGCATCGACCGCGCCCTCAGCCGCACCAGCGCCAACCAGGGTGTGGAGCTCGTCGATGAAGAGGATCGAACCAGTCTCCTTGACCTCGGCAACGATCTTCTTCAGGCGCTCTTCAAACTCGCCACGGTACTTGGTTCCCGCGACCAGGGCGCCAATATCGAGGGCGATGAGACGCTTGTTCTGGAGTTGTTCAGGCACATCGCCGCTGACGATGCGTTGAGCGAGACCTTCGACGATGGCGGTCTTGCCAACGCCTGGCTCACCGATGAGGGCAGGATTGTTCTTGGTGCGCCGGGAGAGGATTTGCATCACCCGGTCGATTTCCATCGACCTGCCCACCAGGGGTCCAAGTTTGCTATTGCGGGCCGCATCGGTCAGATCAAACCCGAGGGCGTCCATGTATGGAGTTTTGGTCTGTTGCTTGCTCTGGCTCTGATAGGACGATGACTGCGAGACGACTTGCATCACCTGGGCGCGGACCTTCTCCAGGTTCACGCCAAGGCTTTCCAGCACGCCGGCGGCAATCCCTTCGCCCTCGCGCACCAATCCAAGGAGGAGGTGCTCTGTGCCAATGTAGTGGTGATTGAGACGCCGGGCCTCATCGACCGCAAGCTCGATCACCTTCTTGGCGCGCGGGGTGAGCCCGATCTCGCCGGTGATCATTGTCTCGCCACGGCCGATGATGAACTCGACCGCCGAACGCACTTTGGGCAATTGCACGCCCATGTTGCCGAGCACGCGTGCCGCAACGCCATCACCCTCCCGCACCAGTCCAAGCAACAGGTGCTCGGTGCCGATGTAGTTGTGGTTGAAGCGTTGAGCCTCCTCCTGGGCCAGGGTGAGGACCTTGCGGGCTCGCTCCGTAAACTTGTCGAACTTGTCCGCCATCCTTGGCTCTCCCGGTGCGTTCAAGGGACGTCTGGCCCCGCGGCCGCCCCGATACACCATCTCTACGATAGCACTACGGAAAGGATAGTGGCGCCGGACCAGTAACACTCCCTGAGTTGGAGGTCCTCCGGCAGCGACCTCTGAAGGGAGACGAATCCGAGATGTTCAGTACGGGGCGATCGAGGACCAGCCATCGTTGGCGTCCTTCGATAACCGGCCCGCGCGCCCGCCCCCGATCGTGTCCGGGGCCGGCGCGCACGCCTGCTATGTACCTATTACCGCCGATTTCGTTCCAGGACAAGGCTTCCCTACACCTAATCCCGGTACTTTCGGATCGAGAGTAGTCCGTGGAGTCCGACCAGGGACACTGCCCGTCCGGCTAGGAGCGGCGCACCGACTGTGTTTAAGACGACGATCAGACCGGATTGTCACACCGCTCGGGGATGCGAAAGCACAGGCGCTCACTCGAGCGCCCCCGTCCGAGGGCCGACTTTCAATCCGGTTGCTCAAGTATACGGCAAGATCTACCAATGACACGACGGCGGGCGCTGTTGCGCCCGCCGTCGTCTCATTCACGTTGTGCACAAGACCCAAAGGGAACGCGAACCGGGTCAAGCCCGACTCGCCGCTCATCACGAGTTCGCGGGAACGGCTTCGTCGTCTGCGGTTGACTCAACGACCGGGGCTGTCTCTTCGGCGCTGGCTTCGACAGGCGCTTCCTCCGACTCCTCGGCCGCTGCCGCCGGCTCCTCAGCGACCGCCTCGGCCGCAGCAGATTCGTCCGCCGCAGCCTCAGCAGCGACCTCGACCGCAGCAGGTTCATCCGCCGAGCCTCAGCAGCGACCTCGACCGCAGCAGGTTCATCCGCCGGTGCTCAGAGCGGCCTCGGCGACCGCAGGCTCATCGGCCGGCGCCTCAGCGACAGCGGGTTCTTCGACCACTGCCTCAGCCGCAACCGGTTCTTCGGCAGAAGCCTCAGCTTCGACCGGAGCAACCGCCTCGGCCTCAACGGGTGCAGACGCTTCAACCGGAGCGGATTCGACGACCGCCTCTGCGGGAGCGACTTCCTCTTCGGCAGGCTCGGCGCCACCCACGACCTCTTCAACGAGGTCCGGCGCGCCGGCCATCGCGAAGGCCATCGCCATCGCCGACAGCTCTTCGTCCTGAAGATCGACCGGCAGTTCCGGAGTCTGGCGAGTCCGGGATGCCCGGCGATCTGCCTTCGGAGCCCGAGGTGTGCTCAACTCGGCGACGTCGGCGCTCGGCGTTCCGGCTACAGCCTGGACGATGGCATCTTCCTCTGCGGCGATCACGGGAGCTTCCGTATCTCGCTGCTCGGAGGACGCTGGATCGCCGGCAATCGCGGCAGTGCCCAGCTCCTCGGACTGCGATCCGTCTTCGGATCCGCCCGTCTCTTCGGCCGAGGCGTCACGCGCTGGTGCCGGCTCGATACCCTCTGCCTCGATCGCGGCACGGAGTGCCTGCTGGAGCGCATCGCGCTCGGCCAGACCCTCTTCACCGAAGGCGGCGACCAACTCCGGATCCGGAGTGTCGAGCGCGCGGCGGAGGCTCAGGCCCATGCGGCGGCGCTGGGGGTCGATGCGGATGATGCGGAGGAGCAGCGGCTGGCCTTCGTGGACCACCTGCTTCGGATGGGTGATGCGCTCGTCGGCCAGCTCAGAGACGTGGATAAGACCTTCGATCCCATCCTCGATCCGGGCGAAGGCGCCAAAGTTGGCGAGCTGCGTCACCGCGCCGCGCACCAGTTGACCGACCTCGTACTTGGCGGCCACCCGGCTCCACGGCTCGGCCTGGGTCCGCTTGATCGAAAGGGCGATCTTCTTCTCCTGGGAGTTGATCCCCAAGACGTAGACATCGACCTCTTGACCAACCCGCAGCACTTCGCTTGGGTGGCGAACACGGCTCCAGGAGAGCTCGGAGAGGTGGACCAGCCCGTCGGCTCCGCCGATATCGACGAATGCGCCGAAGTCGCAGATGGAGGAGACCCGGCCCTTGCGGACCTCGCCCTCCTTCAGCTCCTGGATCAGCTGCTCTTTCATCACGTCGCGGCGTTCCTGAATCGCCTGACGTTCGGAGAGGATCAGCCGGTTGCGGTGGCGGTTGATCTCGATGACCTTGAGCGGCAGGGTGGTACCGATCAGGCGGGCCATGTCGGCCTGCTTGCTCGCCTCGTCGCCGCCACGAATCTCGGTCACCTGCGAGGCCGGGACGAAGCCCCGGACCCCGTCGAGGTTCACCAGGAGGCCACCCTTGTTGTAGTTGGTGACTTCAGCCTCGATGACCTCGTTGGCTTCGTGCAGATCCTGCAGACGCCGCCAGCTCTTCTCCTGACGAGCACGGTCGATGGAGACGACCGGGTGCCCTTCCGGATTTCGGGCTGGACGACAAAGACCAGGATTTGGTCCCCGAGCGTGAGCGCCTGCTTCTCCTCAGAGGATAGCGTGGAGTACTCGCGCGCCGGAACGATTCCCTCCGCTTTCGACCCGATGTCGACCAGGAGTTCGTCGCGGTCGATGTGCATGATGGTCCCGTCCATGACATCCCCGTATTTCAGGGTCTTGTAGTCATGGCTGGGATCATTGAGGAATTGTTCCATGAGCGACGCCCCGAACACGTCGCCGTTGCTCTCAGCGGCGATGTCCGTCGCCGTGGAAGCAGCAGCGCCGGCCTGAGCCTCTTGCTCGCGAATCTCCGAACCGTCCATACACCTTCCTTAGTACCAACAGAAACGCGCGGACTCCCCTGCCCATGCGGTTCCGATCTGGAACCGGTCGGCCAGGAGAGCTGTATCCGTTAGTATAC
This sequence comes from uncultured Chloroflexia bacterium, assembly GCA_963849635.1. Classification (GTDB taxonomy): domain Bacteria; phylum Chloroflexota; class Chloroflexia; order Thermomicrobiales; family UBA6265; genus CAVRUD01. Next base: position 588,297 of record CAWKIA010000018.1, read on the forward strand.
CGGAGGGTCAGAAATTCCGGCAACTGGTTTAGTTTGGACTACACCGGGGCTGCAATCGCCTGTGGTGCCGCGGGTGCAACGAAGCCGCGCTCGCGAAGAGCGACGCCGAGCGCATCCAACGTCAATTGCAAAGATTCCTCATCGCACCAGCCCATGTGGCCGACACGTAGCATGACATCTGCGAATTTGCCTTGCCCCGCCCCGATTTCAATGCCGGTGGCTTCTCGCACACTTTTCACCAGCGCTTTAGCCGGGTGCTCCGGCGGCAGAGCAATACCTGTCACCGTGTTGGAAACATAATTTGGATCCGCAAAGAGTTCGAGGCCAAGTTCTTTGACACCAGCCCGAGTGAATTCACCCCAATGTCGGTGCTGATCCCAAACGTGCTCGAGTCCCTGATCGAGGATCTGCGTCAACGCCGCATGGAAGGCATAGACGAGCGTGAGTGATGGCGTCGTCGGCGTCATGCCCTCCGCAGCCAACTTTCGATTTGACCGCAGATCCCAGTAGAACTTGGGAAACGTCGACCGCTCGGTCGCTTCCCAGGCCCTGGCTCCGATCGCGCAGATCAGCAGACCCGGCGGGCACATCCACGCCTTCTGCGATCCGGAGAGGACGAAGTCGATGCCCCACTCGTCCATCTCCAACGGCAGGCCGCCGACGCCACTGACAGAATCGACCACGACCAACGCGCCATGGTCCCGAACGATAGCCGCGAGTTCGGGCAACGGGTTGGTGACGCCGGTCGAGGTCTCGTTGTGGGTGAGGAAGACGCCCTTGACGTCCGGATGCTGGTTCAGGGCGTCGCGCAGGAGATCCGGCGTCACGGCCTTGCCCCAGGGAACGTCCAGTGTGCGAACATCCAACCCAAGAGCTTGGCAACTTTGGTGAACCGTTCGCCGAAATCGCCGCAAACAGTCGAGAGCACCGGGTCGCCGGGTGAGAACAGGTTGACGACCGCGACTTCCCATCCGGCGGAGCCCGACGCGGGCCACGTCAGAACGTCGCCATCTGTCCGGTGGGCAAGTTTCGCCAGACGCAGCGTCTCTGTGTACAGCGCCTTGAACGCCGGACCCCGGTGCGGAATCATCTCCCGCTCCATCGCGGTCATCACGGCTGGTGGGACGGGCGTTGGCCCTGGGATTCTCAGGTTGGTAGGCATGGCTCGGCCGCACTTTCTCGACATCACAGAATGTCACAGTGGCTGCCACGCTGTGTAGCAACCGGCCCTGAAAGTATAGGCAGAGCTAGTCGGGCTTGATGCTCGTCAGGTGACGCGGATCGCTAAAAAGAACGAGATCAGGATCGATCTCGTCTTCGGTGACATGGATCAAGCCAATTCCAAAGTGCGGTCCCCAGCGCCGGTCGGTAGCCGAACCAGGGTTGAACAGGATCGTGCCGGAGTCCCGCTCAATCAGCGGGATATGGCTGTGGCCGTAGACAGCGCATTCGACTCGTCCCGCGAATTGACGTTTCGCCTCGCTCCGGGCTGATGCCCCGCCGTGGCCATGGATCATCCCGAATCGGTGAGGTCCGACCGTGAACTCGACCGCCTCCGGCAAGTTCTCCATGAGAATGGCGTCGTCATTGTTGCCCTGCACGGCCAGCACTGGAGCGACTTCACTCAGTGCCAAGAGCACGCCGGAGGTGTTGACGTCCCCGGCGTGGAGGATCAGGCCAACCCGGAAGCGAATAAAGAGATCGACCACCTCGGGCGGCATTCGCCGGGCCCCGCGGAGGTGAATGTGGGTGTCGGAGATGACCCCGATGGTCGTCGGCGCTTTGAAGGTCCGCTCCCGTGTAGGTTGGAAGCGTAACGTGCTAAGCACCCGTGGTAACAGCTCCGATGTCGGCGGCCCGCAGGATCCGGCGGACCTCGTCCGCGTCCTTCTCCGAGAGCGGAAGCATCGGCGGGCGGGGCAGGCCACCGCGCAAGCCGACGGCCTCCATCGCCACCTTCAGACCCGGAATGCCGAATCGGGACGTCACCGCGGCGTTGGGAGCCAACATACGTGCCTGAAGCGCGCGGGCCGCGTCATGTTCGCCAGCGTGGAAGAGACGGGCCAGCTCGGCGCACAGGTCGGGCGCCACATTGCCAAGCGCGAGGATGCCACCGGTAGCGCCCAGGCAGAGTGCCGCATAGAGGAAGCTGGCGGAGCCGGCCAGGACACCGAAGTTGGGCGCAGCGCCCGCGACCATCTCCGCGACCTTCGGTGCATTTCCGCCCGAGTCTTTCACCCCAACGATGTTGGGATGTGCGGAGAGCTCGTTGACCAGGTTGGTTGCCAGGTCAACCCCGGTGTAGGCCGCCATCACGTAAACGATGACCGGCACCGGCGATGCATCCGCGACGGCGTGGTAATGGGCGATGTTCGCCGCGTGGTCGTAGCGCGGCTTGTAATAGTGGGGTGTTACCACCAAGGCGTAGTCGATGCCGAGGGCGGCGGCACGCTTTGTCAGCTCGATCGTCCCCCGGGTTGATTCAGTCCCCGTGCCGGCCATCACGATCTTGCGGCCGCCGATCGCGTCGACTCCAGCCTCGATCAGGCGCAGCTTTTCGTCACCGTCCAGCAGCGCGAACTCACCGTTCGACCCGAGGAGGACGACGCCATCCAAAGGTGAGGTAGCGTACCAATTCATGTTGCTGCGGAAGGCGTCGAGGTCGAGTTCGCCATCCTGCCCGAAGGTGGTCGCGACCGGAGCGTAAACGCCTGCTGGTACTCGTGGTTCCGCCATCATGACCTCCCGTCGTCACTTAGTCGCCGGCCGAATGCCGGAGAAGCGCTTCGTCTAAACTGCCGGCCGCTCATCGATCACGGAGTAGATTGCCCCGCTGGCGATGCTCGTCATGATCGCCCCCAGGATTGCGCCCCAGAGGCTGATCGTCACCCCGACGCTGAGCAGGGCGCCGATTGCGAAGACGAGGGCATTCAGCGCCACGGTGAAGAACCCGAGCGTCAGGCAGCTCAGCGGCAACGTCAGCGTCCGCACCGCCGGTAGCAAGAAGGTGTTGAGCACACCGACGACAATGGCAAAGACCATCACCGAATTCGCGTCGTCGTAGCGAATAAGGCGCTTCGAGACCGTCGCGAGGATGAGCACCGCAAAGGCGCTGCCGATCAGATAGGCGATAAGTCGGTTCCTCACCCGGCGGCGCCCTTCGCGTCGGTCAACACCGAGAACCCATCGAATTCGTGGCGGGCGATCTCCCCATCGATCCGGTCGGCCCGCCGGCCTCCCAGGATATCCCCAACCGCGTCGCGCATGGCCGGCAGTAAGGCTGGCTCCATAGGGCTGGCGCCGTGAGATGGGTAGACCGTCCTGAGCACCGGGGTCAGCAATGCCAATCTGGTAAGCGACCGATGGTATGCCCGCAGATCGGCCTCAGAGGAATAGGCGTAGAGGTCATGGGGATACGCGACGTCTGTGCTGAACAGCACGCCGAAGTCGGGATCGAACAGCGCGATCCCTCCCGGCGAGTGTCCCGGACAGTGGATCACTTCGAGCGTCCTGCCACCGAGATTGAAGGCCTCTCCTCCCTGCAAGACCCCGTTCGGGTGCGACGGCTGAATCGTGGCTGTAGTTGGATCGAAGCCGGGGGGAAGCGGGCCGCTCAGATTCTCCGGAGTGAACCAACGGCGCAGGCGCTCGTTGCCGATGCCCTTTGGCAGCCAGGCGGCCTCAGCTTCGTGAATCCAGATCTCCTCAAAGCGCCAGTTACCACCGATGTGGTCCCAATGCGCGTGGCTGTTGACCACAAACACCGGCCGGTCGGTCAGCCCCTCGACGACGCTCCGGATGTCGCCGACACCCATGCCGGTGTCGATCAACATCGCCCGCTCGTCGCCGACGATCAAGTTGGATTTGACCTCTTCGACGTGGAGTGGCTCGACGATCGTGTAGATGCCCGGCTCGGGCGCCAGGACCTCGAACCAGCCCTGTACGAGCGACGCGGGATCGAGCTCCCTTGCCTCATCTCCCATATCGCTGCGCGCTCCCTCCGCCATTCGAGCCGTCAGACGCTGTGAGTATAGCGATCGAACGGACCTGCGGCGTGGTCTGCTCCTGTGCTATCCTTTTGACAGTTATGGTCAACTGCCGTAGCGGTGGGCATGGCAGCGGGCAGCGGAGTGGCAACTATGCATCAGATGCGATCCTCTTCATCGGCGACTCTGGAACCTGCACCCCGGATCGCGGGGAGCGCGATCGCCGCGATGGACACCTACGGATGCCCAGTCGCGCGTACCGCCCAGATAATGGGCAATAAATGGACACCACTCATCGTCCGTGATCTCGCCGAGGGGCAGCGCCGCTTCAGCGAGCTGGAACGATCTCTGCACGGAATTAGTCCGAAGACGCTGTCGGAGCGGCTCAAGCGTCTCGAGGAGGCCCACGTCCTTGAGCGCCGCTGCTTTGCTGAGGTACCGCCAAGGGTCGAGTACTCGTTGACGGACAAAGGTCACGCCCTCCTCCCCGTGATCGAGAGCATGCGCGAATTCGGCCTTCATTGGCTGAACGACGAGGACTGCGACGATCCCCATCATGCCCACGAGTGCTCACTGGGCGACTAGCCTCTGACCGCGGCGTTCACCTGGAGTCGCCCCGCCGGATCTGGTCCGGCGGGGCGAACTTCATTTTTGCAGCTAGTTCGCGCCGATCAGGATGAGCTCCCGCTGTGGCGGCGCCAGCCATTCGATGCCGTCAGCCGTTACCACGAAGTCGTCTTCTATCACCGCCAGACCGTAGTTGGGAATACTGAAGCCCGTCTCAAGCACATAGACATGGTTCTCCTCGACAACCTGATTCGGCAGTTCGCCGTAGCGCTCCCACCGTGGTCCAAGGAGAACTCCGCCATCGTGGCACGCGCGCCCCATTTGGTGGCCAAGCCCATAGTTCCAGGTTGGCAGGTTGTTCTCGGCGAAGTAATCCCGGGCGATCTTGTCGATCTCCCACCCGACGACCCCCGGCTTGATCGCGGCGGCGGCCATCTGGATCGCGGCGTCGATGTGGGCGAACTGCTCGCGGAGGTCAGCGGGTGCCTCAGTCTCGCCTTCCCGCAGGAAGTAGAAAGTCCGCTGCATGTCGGACGTGTAATCCTCCTGATTGACACCGAAGTCGATCCGCAGCAACTCTCCGGGCGCGGTCTTGAACTCGCCAGGGAGCGTATGGCCGACCGGCGAGTCTGGACCCGCCGTTACTGTCGGGCAATAGCGCCGGTCCCACGAGGTGCCGAGTCCACGGCGCCCGCACTCGGCGTGCATGAACGCTTGAATCTCACGTTCGGTCAACCCCGGACGCAACCAGGCGATCAGGGCGTCCCAGATTTCGACGGTCGTATTGACGGCGTTTCGGGTCCGGCGAATCTCCTCCGGCGATTTCCGCCCGCGAACGCGCATCACGACGTCCTCGCCGGTGACGATCCGATCGAGGTACGGCGTGCCCGCCAGCCAGCCCTGGACGTTGAGCCACATGCCGTAGGTCAACCCGTCGGCCATGTAGTTGCCAGGCGAGAAGTTCAGGGCAATTGAGCGAGGATCGAGCCGCTGAATTGTTTCCAGGAACGGCTTGCTCATTCCCTCGACGTAACCTATGACCTCGGTCCAGGCGCCGGTGCCCTCGACGTTGGGAACGTCGGCGGTCCCGACAATGGCGACGCGGTCACCGTTTGCGGTCAGGATGAATGCCGATTCCCAGGTCACGCTTGTGCCGGCGATGAACGGCAGACTGGGATCTCCGAGCACGTCGCTCTCACGACCGAGGAGGATCCAGGAGTCGATCCCTTCTTCCTTGAGGACGCCGATGGCCTGATCGACTTTTTCGCGGACCAGCGCGGCGTCGTTGTGAGCCCCCAACTTGCAATCTCCCCTCATGCGCATTCTGAATAGCTACCTGGCGGATGCAAAAAGCCAGCCAGCGCGATTCTACGCCCGAATGTCGACAATCGGGGATGGCACGCGTGGCCGGTATACTGCCGATCAAGACGTTCACACGTGTAGGCGAATAGCGAGGACTGGATATGGTGGCGCAGTTAGATCAGACGGAGACGCGGCAGGACGGAGGAAGCGTGCCGGGCCGCCGGCTCCGGGTTTTCTCCGGTATTCAGCCGTCAGGCATCTCTCACATCGGCAATTATCTTGGAGCCATCCGCAACTGGGTTCGGCAGCAGGAGCAGTACGACAGCATTTTCTGCGTCGTCGACCTCCATGCCCTCTCGCTCCCGACCAACCGCGACGATCTCCGCTCGCAAATCCGCGGCATGGCGAACGTGCTCCTTGCCTGCGGGATCGATCCGGAGAAGTCGATCCTTTTTGTCCAGTCCGACGTCCGTGAGCACTCAGAACTGTGCTGGCTGCTGTCGTCCGTTACACAGTTCGGCGAGCTCCAGCGGATGACGCAGTTCAAGGACAAGTCGGTTGGCAAGGGTCTCAACGTTTCGGCGGCGCTCTTCACCTACCCGATCTTGCAGGCCGCCGACATCATCCTCTACGACGCCGATCTAGTTCCCGTAGGCGACGACCAGAAGCAGCATGTCGAGATCACTCGCGATATCGCGACCCGGTTCAACGCGCGATATGGCGAAACGTTCGTCATACCAAAGCACGACATCAAGCCGGAAGGCGCGCGGATCATGTCGCTCGACGATCCGACGAAAAAGATGAGCAAAAGCGATCCCAACCCTGCCAGCTTCATCGCCCTCACCGACGACGCCGATACGATTCGGCGCAAGATGCGGCGGGCAGTAACCGACTCCGGCAGCGACGTTCGCGCCACCCCCGACAAGCCTGCGCTGACCAATCTGCTCACCATCTACAGCCTGTTTAGCGGAGAGCCGATCCCGGAAATCGAAGAGCGCTACGCGGGCAAGGGCTACGGAGCGTTCAAGGGTGATCTCGCCGAGATCACTGTCGCGGCGATCTCTCCGATCCAGGAGCGTCTCGTCGAACTCGAATCCGACCCAAGCATCGCCGCCAAGGTCCTCGCGACCGGCGCCGACCGGGCGCGCGATTTTGCTGCACCCAAAATGGCACTGGCGCGAGACCGCATCGGCATTGGCTCGGCAGCCCTTCGGGACTAAGGAGACGACCATGGCGGCACGGGCAGGCAACAAGCGGGGCGCGGCAAGTCTTCGGTTCGAGGAAATGACCCGGACGGAACGCGTCATGGCGGCGGTCCGCGGCGAGCCAATTGATCGCCTGCCCGTCTGTTTCTGGCATCACTTTCAGCCTAACGGCTCCGGCCGCAAGTTGGCCGAAGCGAGTCTGGCGTTCTTCGACCAGGAGTTCGACCTCGACATCCTCAAGCTGATGCCGGACGTGCCTTACCCATTCCCGAACCGGTCGATTAAGAACGTGGAGCAGTGGCGCCTCTTCGAACCGATCGACCAGGATCGCTCACGCTTCTTTTCGCAACGAGTCGAGGCGGTTGGCGCGCTCCGCGACGAATTGGGGTTCGACACTCCTATTATCGTCACGCTATTCAGCCCACTGACTGAGGCGCTCTACGCGGCAGTCGACCAGGAGCACTTCCTGCACCATGCTCAGGAAGCCGGACCGGTGGTACATGAGGCGCTCTCCACGATCGCCGAAAACCTCCGCGCCCATATCCGGGAGGTGATCGCGGCTGGCGCGGATGGCGTCTTCTTCGCACTCCAGGGCGCCACGTCGGCGATCATGACCGAAGCGCAATACCGGGAGTTTGGCCGCCCTTACGATCTCCTGGCGCTCCAGGGCGCGGTCAATGGCTGGCTCAATGTCCTTCACATTCATGGCGAAAAAGACCTGCACTTTGAGACGGTGCTCGACTATCCCGTGGATGTCCTCAGCTGGTCGGATAGGATGGCCGGTCCCAGTCTGAAAGAGGCAAGAGCCATCACGTCGAAGTGCCTGATGGGCGGATGGCATGAGTTTGGACCGCTTTCAAAGGGTCCTGAGGACGCCATTCTGGCCGAAGCGGTCGATGCCGTTGCCCAGACGGGCGGCCGCAGGTTGATTCTGGCGGGCGGGTGTTCCGTACCGGACGACACCGACGAGCGCTGGCTCCATCACGCTCGTGAGATTGTGGACGACCTCGACCTGACCTAACGCACTGGCAAAAATTCTGCTAGCTGACTGTATTGGGAAAACACCGGGGGAAATCCGGTGAGGTTCCGATATGGTCGCTACCTGGCGCCTCTGGTGACCACGGGATTCGGACGGCCGCGAGCTGTTCTAGAGACCCGCTAGATATGGCAAAGGATTCACTATTTCTATACACGCGAATCCCATTGCAGTGCCACAGTATGACCCGCGCCAGTAAATCAGCGCAGGCGACGGTCAAGGTTCAGAGAGGAAGGTCCATGACTGAACTTGAGGCACTTAAGGCTCGACTCGGAGATCTCAATGCAAGTTCGCTGTCTCGTCGATCAGTCCTTCGCGGAGGCGCGGGCGCGACCCTGGCCACGGCAGGAATGTTGGCCCTAGGTACGGTCATCGATCCGGGCGCAGGACGCTACTCCGACGGGGAGATGCCACCACTCCCTGAAGGAGCCACGGTACTGGCAAGCGGTCTTATCAACCCGCGATTTGTCACCGTAGGAGACGACGGCTCACTGTACGTGTCCGAGTCGGGCACTGGCGGAGACGAGCTGATCTACGAAGATCCGTCTGCTGGCGAAGGCGGCCCGCCTGAGGCGACCCCAGCCGCCATGCGGCAACTCCGGCCGCGGAGCCCGCTGGAAGTCGAGGTTTTACCGGTCAGGTTTCCAAGATCGCGCCAGATGGGACCGTGTCAGTCCTGGCCACGGGGCTTGCCCTCATATATGTTCGGGAACGAGCCGACGGGTGCTGCCGGGATTACGTTCGCGAACGGCATGATCTGGCTCGCCATCGGAGGCCCCGGACCAGCGCTCCCGCTACTGGATCCGATCGAGAACGAGAATTCCGTCGTCTCAATTGACCCCGCGACAGGCGCCGTGACGCCCGTCGCAGACATCGGCGCCTACGAAGAAGCAAACAACCCCGAGGCCACCACAGTCGATTCCAATCTCTATGGCATTGCCGTGGGTACTGATGGAATCATTCACGTTGCCGATGCCGGCGGCAACACCGTGTACAACATCGATTCCGCATCGGGCGAGTTGTCGATCCTTGCCGTTTTCGACGAGATTCCTCTGCCAGAGGGCGCCCAGGGGCCGCCGACGCTTCAGGCGGTTCCCACCGGAGTGGTCGAGAACCCTGCTGGCGGAGTCTACGTGAGCCTTCTCAGCGGTGGGCCATTTCCGGCCGGGGCCGCAAAGGTTCTTGCCGTGACTGAAGACGGGACGGTGTCCGACTTCGCCACTGGCCTGACGATGTTGACCGATACTGAGCTAGGGTCCGGACGGAAATCTTTACGCCTGTCAGTTCTCGACTAACTTCATCGCCTCACCTCCCGAACCGGGCAGCATCGTCCGCATCGCCGCTGACGGCACTTTCGAAGTGGTTGTTGACGGCCTGATGTTCCCGAACGGCATCTCCTTTGACGCCGAAGGCAATCTCCTCGTGGTTGCGGGAGCCATCGCCATGGGCGCGCCGGCCGGCATGGTCCTCAGGTTCGACGGAATCGCCGCTCCCGCCTAACGTCGTTACGACGAATACCGTGCAAGCGAAGAGGGGCGGGACAAATGTCCCGCCCCTCTTCGTTTTTGCGAACGTGAAGCCAAGTTAGTCCGCGACTGCCCCTGCCAAGGCAGCATGTGGCCACTTTCTCGCGCTTCTCCATGATCGTCGTTGAGTGCCCGGCATCCAGGCGAGCCTTCGGGTCGTAGAAGGTCACCGCGTGGTTGACGGCGGTTACCGCCTCCGCGGCCCCGGTCGCGATGAGCTTGAACTTGGCTGGGTAGGCGACGATGTCGCCCGCCCCGTAAACGCCCGGGATGTTCGTCGCCATCGTGATCGGATCAACCACGATCTGATTGCGCTGCAACTCAAAGCCCCAGGTCTTGAGCGGGCCGAGGTCAGCGACGAAGCCGATCGCCACGATCAGCTCATGCGCGGAGATCCGCTCCTCGTTGCCGTCCCCGTTCTTGTACGTCACGCCTCCCAACCGGCCATCGTCGCCGGCGTGGACGGCAGTGATCTCGCAGCCCGGATAGCGCAGATCGCAGGACGAGGCTTCGAGTTCCTGCACCGTCTTCTCATGGGCGCGAAACTTTGAGCGGTGAATCAGCGTGACGTGGCTGGCAACCGGCTCCAGCGTCACCGCCCAGTCGACCGCCGAATCGCCACCCCCGACGATCACCACGTCCTTGCCGGCGAAATCGGCAACGCGCTTGGCAAAGTAATGAACGCCCTTGCCTTCGAGCTCAGTGATGCCGGGCGCCTCGATCCGCTTCGGCTCAAAGGCTCCTACTCCGGCGCAGATAATAACCGTCCGGCTCCAGCGGTTGCCCTTGCTTGTTCCAAGCCGAATAAGATCGTCATCGGTCCGTTCAAGCTCAAGGACCTCTTCGTTGAGGCGGATCACTGGCTCGGAGCGCTGCGCCTGCAATTCGCACTGCTCGACGAAGTCCTTGGCCAGCACCTTGGGGAAACCAATGACGTCGTAGATGTACTTCTCGGGGTAGATCGCGGTCAGCGCGCCGCCGACCTCTTCGAGTGAATCGATCACCTGGGTTCGCGCACCGCGCAGGCCGGCGTAGAACGCCGCGAACAAGCCTGTCGGGCCGGCGCCGATGATGCTGATATCGAATATGTCGCTGGGATGGCGGGAATCGGCCCCATTGAGGTTGGCCTGATTGCCGGCGCCGTTGTTTGCCAAAGTGGACACGACTCAGATCTCCTCGCAGGCTGTATGACCGTGCCCTATAGCCCGAAACACCACACGGACGCACCTTTTGTTGACGGTCAACGTATATCGTACCATCGAGGTCGGATTTTCCCTGCTTTTTCAGCGGCAGGATAGCCATCGCCGCGGTGGACATTGTCGCGGTGTTCGGGCCACCCGTACAATCGGGCGGTCGCGAGCCTGTACCGTACAACTGGCGCCCGCCACGGACGTTCTGCGATCGCGGCGCACGGCATTACCGTACACCGAGGAGGTCTTGTACCGATGTCCCAGGTCGCCGATCGCTCGACCCGGCTCCAGCATTTGCTCTCCAAGCGCGCGGCGGACCTCCCGTCAAAGCCTCGACTGGATGCAACCCAGGCGGCTAACCACATCTCCTTCACCTATGGATTCCCCGACCCGACGTCGCTCCCTTCCGATCAGGTGGCAGAAGCCACGGTGCGCGCCCTTAAAGCGCGGGGGCATGAAGCCCTCCAGTACGGTGACGCCAAGGGCTATGCCGGCCTGATCGATGAGTTGACGAAGAAGCTGAATCGCGATCAAGGCCTTAACGCCAGTCGCGAGAATATGCTCCTCACCGCTGGCGGCTCGCAGGCCCTGGCACTGGTCCTCGATGCGCTGGTCGACTGGGGCGATACCGTCATCACTGAAGAGCCGACCTGGATGGGCGCGGTGCGGGCATTCAAGAACGTCGGCGCGCAGCCGGTCGCCGTGCCCGTCGACGACCAGGGCATGGACGCCGACGCTCTGGAAGAGGTGCTCAAGGACCTCAAAGCCAAGGGGATTACCCCGAAGCTCATCTACATCATCGTCAACTTCCAGAACCCCGCTGGCGTGACCACCACCCTGGAGCGACGCAAGAAGATCGTCGCGCTGGCCCAGGAATACGGGACCATGATCCTGGAGGACGACGCCTACTACGACCTGCGCTTCGAGGGCGAATTCCTTCCGCCGCTTTACGCGCTCGATGACAGCGGCTGCGTCCTCTACCTGGGGACCTTGTCGAAGATTATGGGCGCCGGCATGCGGATCGGCTGGCTGGTCGGCCCCGCGGACATGATCATGCGCCTGGCTGTCCTCAAGATCGACGGCGGGACGAATGTCTTCGGCTCCCACGTCGCCGCCGAGTGGCTCCCTGAGCACCTCGATAACCACATCAAGCAACTTCGGGAGATCTATCACCGCCGCCGCGACTTGATGATCGCCGCCCTAGAGAAGCACATGCCCAAGGGCGTGACCTGGTCCAATCCGGAAGGCGGCTTTTTCATCTGGATGACCTTGCCGGAAGGACTGGACGGCGAAGTACTTGGAACACAGGCCAAGGAGCGCGGCGTGGTCATACTCCCGGGCGGGGGCTGCTTTGTGTCAGACAAGGGAGCGAACACCGTTCGCCTTTCCTACTCCTACGCTCAGGATGACCAGATCGAGCCCGGTATCAAGACGCTGGCCGAGATCATCGAGGGCGACTTGCTGGAAACCGGTCGGGCATAGCTCATTCCGCAAGCCACTGGGCCGCGGTTCGCGTCGACGGAGACGAGGCAATGGCCAGCGACTCGACGTTCCAGGCGCCTTGCGATCACTTTTCGGGTGCAGCACGTCTTGCAGCCGCGATTAGAAATGGGGAGACCTCCAGCAGTGAACTGCTGGAGGTCTACATTAATCGGATCGAGCGCTTCAATCCCGGCATCAATGCGGTCGTCACGCTTGATGCGGACGTTGCACGGTCACAGGCGGACGCAGCCGACATGGCTATTCGCGCTGGTGGTGCGGTCGGGCCGCTCCATGGACTTCCCATCACTATTAAGGACTGCCTGGCCACCGCTGGTCTGCGCACGACCTGCGGGGCAAGTGAGCTAGCCGACTACGTGCCCACAGACGACGCAACGGCTGTCGCACGCTTGAAAGCCGCCGGGGCGATCGTCATCGGGAAGACGAACCTGCCGAAGTTTGCTGGCGACTCCCAGTCATACAACGACCTCTTTGGAACCACGAACAACCCTTGGGACGTATCTCGAACCCCGGGCGGCTCCTCCGGCGGGTCGGCTGCGGCCATCGCCGCCGGTCTCTCCGCGCTGGAGCTCGGCAGCGACCTTGGTGGATCACTGCGGATTCCGGCTCACTTCACGGGGACCTACACCCTTAAGCCGACGTACGGGATCATCCCGCAGCAGGGCCACATCCCCCCTCCACCTGGCACTTCGTCCGAACCTGATATCGGCACGATCGGTCCAATTGCGCGATCGGCGGTGGATCTCGACATAGCCCTATCCGTAATGGCGGGTCCGGATGCTGCCCTTGGAGTCGGCTGGAAGCTTCATCTGCCAGACGCCATCAAAGGTAGTTTCCGGGACATTCGCATCGCGGCCTGGATCGACGATCCGTACAGTCCCATTGATGCCGAAATCCTCGCCCGTTATCGCCAACTCATCGAGGAGTTACGAGCTTCTGGCGCTACCGTCACCGAGACGGCCGGACCGGTTCCGCTCGCCGACGGCCATGCTCTCTCCCAACAACTTATCCAGGGAGGCATCTCTCCGTGGATACCTGACGAAGGATATCGAGCACTGGCGAGTCGCGCGACGTCTGCCGCCGCGGATGATGATGCCCCACAGATCCGGTTCGCCCGTAACATCACGCAGACGGCCCGCGATCTGCTCAACGCTCGGGAAACTCGCGGCAGGCAGAAGGCGGAGTGGGCAGGGTTCTTCCGGACGTACGACGTGCTCCTATGTCCGGTTACGCCAACCCCGGCCATACCCCACGATCACAATCCAGATGTAGATGCCCGCACGATTCTCGTCAACGGCGAGTCGCGACCGTATGGGGACCAGTTTGCCTGGCTGCAGGCGATCGGCGCGGTTCACTTGCCGGTTGTCGTGGCGCCGGCTGGGCTAACGCCAGGCGGATTGCCGGTCGGCATCCAGATCGTCGCCGCCGAGTTCGGCGACCGCACGGCGATTGATTTCGCCCGCCGGATGCAAAAGGTGATCGGTGGTTTCCAGGCGCCACCAGGGTTCGAGTGAATTGACCGTCACGCTAAACTAGCGGGCGGTCCCCGGTCCCTCGGACCCGTCTCCTTCCGGAAAGGGCAGCGGTTGACCGTCGGAGCCGTCGCTGCTCTGGATCATCGGCCCCTGGGAGCCGTCGCCCTGACCACCGTTTGGCATGGGCCCGACGATCTCCGCCGGCTCGTCGGCGGGTGAATCCGCGCCGCCGTCAGCACGAAATGGGAATGGGCCACCGGTGCCATCCTGTTCCAGACGACCGTTCAACGAAGGTAGGGGACGTCGAGCCGGCGGCTCTCCAGGCTGGATGGTCACGGAGCATTCGGCCAGGGCAGTGCCGTCCGGGTGGGTGAGGAAGAACCGGCCCTCGGTCGTACCTGTCACGGTTGGCGCTCGCCAATGGATGAACATGCTCTCATCCCGTTCGACGCCGCCGATGAGCGCTGGCCCGCCGTCGACCTCAGGATCGAACACTCGATTGCCGGGCTCGTCCGGCCAGCCGCCGAGCGTGGAGTTCACGATCGCGGGAATGACGCCTTCGATCTTGATCGGCATCAAACGGCCGCTGTAGGCAACCGTCGGGCAACTCATTGCGATATCGCCGGTCAGATTGGACGTCGTCATGCCGGGGCTGACAGGGCCCGGCGCCGGGCTGCCGGTGCCATCGCCTTCATCCACGTCTGGTAACGACAGGTTCGTCCCGCCAAGTCCATCTGGATCCGGTTCTATTCCGGTGGCGCCAGAGGCCAGAACCTGGGTTGATGCGGTCGCCAGCAACTGCCCATTGGCTGGATCGAGGAGGACGAAACTCAGGGTTTGATCCGATTCGACCACAGGCGCTTCCCAGCGTACCGAGAAGCCGCCCACGCCATCGTAGGTCCGGGTGCCGGTATCAGAGAAGACTCCGGCATCAGCCTGAAGGGTGGCGCCGGAGATGCCTTCAACGGCAATGGTCGTTGCCTCTCCGGAGACCACCACTTCCGGCGCGACGACGATGGGAGCGGGCGCTGGCGCGGTCGTTCCGGTACCATCTTCTCCGGGCGCACCGCCGAGATCTGGAGTACTCGGAGAACCACTTCCCGGGTCAGGGCTAACAGGTGGAGGCTCCGCGGGCGTCGAAGGAACAAATCGGGTCAGGGCATTGGCGACCGCGAGACTATCTGTGCCGGTCAGCCCCTTACTACTGACCATGTAGACGACACCACCTGACTCCCACCAGATCGTGTCATAGATGGGGGTCAGGTCCCGATAGGCCTGATTTCCCCGGACGCTAGCGTTGGCGACGAGCGGCACGTTCAGATCGTAGGCAGAGCCATCGGGAATATCGCCGCCGACCTCTCCTCTAATCTCGAGAAAGGTCGGCGCGCCCCCGTAGATCACCCAATACAGGCTGTAGTAGCCACCGGCGGCGTAGATATTCGGCTCTCCGCCGAACGGACCGGGAACAGCACCTGGAACCAACACCGGGAAGTCAAGATCGAGCCGGGCCGCGGACTCGGCACTGAGCCAATCCGGGGTCGCCTGCGCCGATTGCGCCACTTGGGGTGTCGTTGGGAATGCCGGGGCGGCGCCGACTGGCCGTTGAATAGACGTGAGGGGGATAGTCAGGAGCATGGCAGCAAGCAGAACGACGGTCCTGGATCGCACCGAGACCGCTCGATCGATCGCCGGTTGGCCCCGTTTCCGCACCCCGGAACTCCCCCGTTACCCATGCCCGGTCTGGCCAAGACCGAGGGCTGTCGACGACCGACAACTCAATCAGTATCTGAGTTCTACAGGGTACCACCCTACGCCGGCGCCATTCGAATACGAATGCGCAAAATGAAGCGCAACGACATCCGCGCGGATGGCTTGGCAAAGCTATCGGGGAGCAATTGTCGGCTCCGATTGACCAAAGTCAGGAGACTGAGTCTCCTCGTCCACGATCGCCGCATCGGGCTCACTGTCCGACCCAACAACAGAGTCCAGGGCAGCGCCTTTCGGCGTGATGGTTATGTCACCAAGAAGAATTGTCGCTCGGCCGTCCGCGTTGCCACTTGAATCTATTGCCGTAGCCACGATCTGGTTGTTGCCGACGGCGAGCGCTTCCACGGGAACCGACACTTCGACGATACTCCAGCCCTCGCCTCCAGCCGTTAGGTCCAATGGCTGGCCCATCCCCGCATCGTTCACCGCGACCATCAGCTCGCCCGGGCGGGAATTCGCGTCCTCCAACCGGACTTCGATCTCGATCATCACTCCGTCACCTGGCACCGTCGCGAGCCCAAACACGGCGGTGGCCACGGCATCGTCGTCGGAGGACGTGTCGATCTCGGTAACTTCACGGGGTTCACCGTTGTCCCCATCGCTCCCGTCATCGTCGAACTCGAGTTCCCGCCCCTCCCGTCCATTGATTGGCGGGGATAAGAATCTCGTCCGCGTCTTGTCCGTCGCCACTACCGGTTGGCTGACCCGGGTCCTCGTCAACAGGCTCGGTTGGAGGATCGGGGACGTCAGTAGGTTCCTCCTCGACCGGGACAGGTGTCTCGGTCGGCGGCTCGGGTGTGTCGGTTGGCTCCGGCGTCTCGGTTGGCGGAACGTCGGGCTCCTCCGTTGGTGTCTGAGGCAGCTCAACCGTCGGTCGCGGCGCAATCGACGGTGCGGGAGTCTCTGTGGATTCCTCCTCGGGTTCTTCGGTTTCAGTAGGTTCAGGCCGCTCCGGAGTCTCCTCCTCGTCGCCCGCGTCAGATTCGACCCCGGTGGGGGTCGGCTGCGCCGGACTACTCCGAACTGTTGCCGTTGGCTCGGAATCGCCGTCCCCGCCCCATAGTCCAAGCGGGTCGCCATCTAGCAGGCCGGACGCCGCCACTGCCGCGATGGCCAGGACGGCGATGACGGCAAAAGCTAGGGCGAGACTACGTCCCCATCGCGAGGGCCGCGGTCGGTCGCCTGCCGCCTGGGCTGGCGGTGGAGGCCTGCGTGGCGGAGCCCCGCCGCTCCCCCGGGCACGCGCTCCATCGACTGGCGGCGAAACGACCGTGTCGGCGCGCCGTGTTGGCAAGCCTGGCGAGGCGACTATGGTCGCGGCCGCAGCGCCTTCAGTCCTGATCGGCGCCGTGATGCCGCTCCCCCGCGGCGAGCCCGTCAGGGCATCGCTCATCGCCGCGGCCGACGGGAAGCGAGCACCCGGCTCCTTCTCCATCGCCCGCAACACGACAGCGTCCAGCCACGGTGGGATTTGGGCGTCCGGGGCGGCAGCGCTTGGGGAAGTGGGCTGTTCCTGGATGTGGGCAAGCAGAATGGCCATCGCGTGCCCACGATTGAACGGCAACCTGCCCGTTATCAGCTCGTAGAGGACGACGCCGACGGCGTAGACATCGGTGGCGGGTGAAACATCCCCGCCCTGAGCCTGTTCCGGCGCCATGTATGACGCCGTGCCGATCGCATCGCCATGTGTGGTCACGCGGGTAGCGAGTTCCTGATGGGCGATGCCGAAGTCAGTGATCCGGATCAGCCCATCACGGCCGAGGAGCACGTTCTGGGGCTTGACGTCCCGGTGCACGATCCCGGCCCGGTGGATCTCTTCCAGACCGCGCAGGATCTCCCTGGTGTTGTGGATTGCCTCCGGGATGGGAACTCGACCACGGCGGACGATCACTTGCTTGAGGTCTTCGCCGGCGACGAATTGCAGAGCGATGAAGAAGCTGCCGTCCTGGGTGCCGTAGTCATAGACGGCGACCACGTTCGGGTGGCTGACGGCGGCAGAGATGCGCGCCTCGCGCTCAAAGCGGTCGACGAGAGCAGGGTCCCCCGCGAACTGGGTCCGCAGGACCTTAAGGGCAACCGTGCGCCCCAGGAGCAGATCCTGCCCCTCGTAGGTCTCCGCCCAACCACCTTCGCCGATGAGCCTGCCGACCAGGTAGCGGTCACCGAACCTGGTGCCCGTCGCCCAGCCCCGCGAACCGGAACTGATTGGTCCCGGGTATCCGATCTGACCGTTATCCGTCACTCGCCCACCACACCGTCAATCCCCACCGCTTGCTGAAACGCATACCGCCCGGAATTGGGTTCGCGGAAAACCGCAAGCCGCCAAGGGTGACCTGAGTCCGTGGTCTACGCAACTCCGACGCCACCCGTTACGCGATGACCTTTTGCAGTCGAACACAAAGTTTGGGAAGCTATGGCCCGGAGACAGGAATAATCAGATCACGGTCAGGGGTGCACTCCAGATGCTGCGGCTCAGGCTCCCGTCGATTCCGCTCGAAGGGGAGCGCCGTGCCATCTTTGGTTGGAATTGCCTCCTCATCTTCGTCAACCAGCTCGGATTCGGCTTGATCGTGCCCGTTGTGCCGCTCTACGCCGAGAGTTACGGTGTCGATGCCACGGCAATCGGCCTGACGATCGCGGTCTATGGACTCGCCCGCTTCCTGATCGCCATTCCCGCCAGCCGAATCGCGGATCAGTACGGGCGGCGGTGGACGCTCCTGCTCGGGGGTTTGCTGACCGTGGTCGGCAATCTCGCCTGCGCGGTCGCCCCCGACTACTGGATCTTCCTCCTGGCCAGATTCGTCGCCGGTGCCGGTGCGTCAATGGTCCTGACCGGCGGGCAAATCATTCTGGCGGACATCTCGCCGCCCCATGTCCGCGGCCGGGTGATGGCAACGTACCAGGGGGTGTTCCTGTTCGCGGTCGGCGCCGGGGCCTTTCCGGGCGGCTTCCTCGCCAGCCGGTTTGGCCTGGAAACGCCATTCATCGCCTATTCAATTCTCGCGGGGTTCGTCAGTTTCCTGGCTTGGAACCGAGTTCCGGAGACACGAGACCTGCGCAAGCGCACCGCCACCGCCGCCACCAACGCCGCCGCGTCGATAGCGGCGGCGGCAACGCCCTTCTGGCAGCAGATGCGGGTCGTTTGGGGGACACCCGGGCTCCTCTGGATCGGGTTCGTCAGTTTCACCGCGTTCTTCGCCAGAACCGGTGGGCTGTTCAATGTCGTTCCACTTCTGGCCGAAGACGAAATGCACCTTTCGCCGAGCCAGATCGGTTTCGGCCTCGGGCTGATCAGCATTGCGGGCCTGCTCTTCACCATTCCGACCGGCATCCTCGTCGACCGACTGGGCCGTAAGCCGGTGATTGTTCCCTCGGCGCTGTTGTCGGCGACGGCGATGCTCGTCTTTGCGTTCGCTCCGAATTTCGGCTGGTACATCGTCGCTTGCGCCTGGTGGGGTACGGCATCTGGGATCAGCGGCGCGGCCACGGCTGCCTACGCGGCCGACACCGCCCGAGCCGGAGAGACCGCCGCGACGATGGGCGGGTACCGGATGATCGCCGACAGCGGCTACGTGCTCGGCCCGCTGCTGCTGGGCGCCATCGCCGACGTCGGCACACCCGAAGCCGCATTGTGGTTCTGTACAGTCCTTTCGGTCATCGCGGGGATCGGCTTCTGGCGATTTGCCCCAGAGACCTTTCCGCGCTCCCTTGGCCGAGATGAACCGCCACCTGAGCACGGGCCTCGAACTGTCCCGCCGGTCCCGAGCATGCCTGGCTCACCAGCGCCGTAACCCCCTCTTTGTGCAACATACACAGTGCGTCGTGTCTCCACTGAAGGGAAGTACCTTGCACCGTGGAAATCGACATCCTATAGTGTCGCGGCTTACCGCGATCCCACAACCGAGTCCGACGACAACGTTGGAGGGGCAGGTGCAGTTCCCCACTTCGGCGTTTCAAGCTAGTCGCAGCACAGTTCCATTCCAGAGTCACCGGGGCGTTGGTTGGATCGCAGATCCACCATGCACCGTTTCGTGGGCGTATTCGGGCTATCAAGGCACCAGGAGGGCTGCATGACCGACTTTCGACGGACCGGCTACTTTGCGTCAGCGTTGTCTGGCCGGCTCGACCGCCGGACCGTTCTGTCCCACGGGCTGAAACTCGGGCTGGCCACACCGGTGATCACGGCCCTGATGGCGAAAGCTCCTGAAGCATCGGCTGGGCCGGCGGTGAGTGGACGCCGCCTGCCGCTTCGACAAGAGGGCGGCAGCGGTACGCTGACGGTCATCAGTGGCATCGATGTCGCCGAGCTAGATCCGCAATATGCCTATAGCAGCCGGGCATCGCTCATCTTCCTGGCGACATACGAGATGCTGATCCAGTACAAAGGCAGTTTCACCGACCAGTACGACCCGATGCTTGCCCAATCCTGGGAGAGCAACGAAGACGGCTCCTCGTACACCTTCCATCTGGCTCCAAACGCCGTCTTCCACGACGGCTCACCCTGCGATGCCCAGGCCGTCAAGGACTCTTACACGCGCTACATCGAGATGGGCGCCGCGGTGGCGGACGTGCTCAAGCGGTTCATGACTGACCCAGAGCGGATGACTGTCGTCGACCCAGCCACGATTCGGTTCGACCTCGAACGTCCGCAGCCGCTCTTCCTGGCTGCGATGGCCTCCGAGTACGGCCCATTCGTGGTCAATCCCCGGGTGATCGACGCGAACAAGACGGACGAGGATCCGTTCGCGCACGAGTGGTTGAAGTTCAACATGGAGGGGGCCGGAACCGGTCCTTACACCCTGAGCGAAAATCTACCCGGCGAGCGCCAGGTCCTGACCCGTTTCCCCGACTACCACGGCGGATTCACCGGCACTGAATTCGAGGAGATCGTCATCCGGATCGTGCCTGAAAACGCGACCCGGCGCCTGCTCCTGGAGCAGGGCGAGGGCGACGCGCTGACCTTCGACCTCACGCCCGACGACGTCGAGGCATTGAAGCAGAACTCAGACCTGCAGGTCCTGACCTATGACACCACCCGGGTCGGCTGGATCATCATGAACGTGGCCCGCTTGAAGACCAAGGAGGTCCGGCAAGGCTTCTCGTACGCCTATCCGTATCAAGAGGTCCTTGATGGCGTTTACAAGGGATTGCTGAAGCGATCGGGGCCACTACCCGACACCGTGCGCGGCTTCGATCCGAACGTGTTCCTCTATCAGACCGATCTCACGAAGGCAAAGGAATTGATCCTCTCTGGCGGGTTCGCCGAGGGTGATTCCTTTGAATACATCTTCACCGCCGGTGACGAACCGGAGCGCACCGCGGCCCAGCTGTTTCAAGCAAATCTTCAGCAGATCGGCTTCGACCTGGAGATCAGTGAGATCGAAGGCGGCGCTCAGGAGGATCTCATCTACGGAGATATGCCTGCCGACGAGCAGCCGCATTTCATCGGTTCCTGGGCATGGTGGCCTGACTATAACGATCCGTACAACCAGTTCTACCCGAACTTCACCGAGGCGGCTAAGGATGGCGGTGGAAGCAACGCGGGCGACTGGGTCAACCCTCGGTTCGAGGAAATCATGGTCGAAGCCGCGAACTACTCTGACGAAGCCCGCCTTCAAGAACTTATGACCGAGGCGCAAAACATCCTGACCGAGCAAGACCCGCCCTGCATCTATCAGGGACAAACGCTCATGTACACCATCCTGCGTTCAGATATTCAAGGCTACTTCAATAACCCGCTGTACCTCGGGTCCTACCCCTTCTACAAGATGTCCCGGACGGCGAGTTAGACGTGAGACGTGAGACGTGAGACGTGAGACGTGAGTAAGACAAACCGTTCTACTCACGTCTCACGTCTCACGTCTCAAGACTCTTGATGGGGCGCCAATGATCGTTCGGCTCATCGTACGGCGGCTGGTATTCCTGGTCTTCGTCCTCTTCGGCCTGTCGCTGATCACCTTCAGCCTCTCCCGCCTGGTGGCGGGAGACCCTGCCCGGATGATCGCCGGACCGCGCTCCAGCAAGGCGCAACTGGAGGCGGTCCGCGAACGGTACGGCCTCAACGACCCGGTTCCGGTCCAATACGTCAACTATGTCTCAGACGCGGTCAGATTCGACTTCGGAGACTCGACGGCTACCCGGCGTCCGGTGTCCGAAGATCTGAAGCGCTACCTCCCGGCTACAGTCGAGCTTGGGTTGGCCGCCTTCCTGCTGGCGACGGTCATCGGCGTGCCGCTGGGAGTCCTGTCGGCGGTCCGACGTGACTCCTGGATCGACAACGTCAGCCGATTCATCTCGATCTCGGGGCTGGCCCTGCCGGTATTCTGGCTGGCAATCATGGCGCAGTTCTTCTTCTTCGGGAAATTTCAGTGGCTGCCGGATGGCGAGCGGCTCCCGCAGAGCGTCGATCCTCCAACCTCGATTACGAGCCTGTACACCGTCGATGCCCTGCTTACGGGCAACTGGGACGTCCTCGGCATCGCCCTCAAGCATCTGTTACTACCGGCAGTTGTGCTCGCCTATGGATCAC
The DNA here is from genome assembly GCA_963849635.1 of uncultured Chloroflexia bacterium. Taxonomy (GTDB): domain Bacteria; phylum Chloroflexota; class Chloroflexia; order Thermomicrobiales; family UBA6265; genus CAVRUD01. The sequence goes on from CAWKIA010000018.1 coordinate 610,380, forward strand.
TGGCCGTGATTACCCGAATGGTCCGCGGCGGCATGCTGGATGTGCTCAATCAGGACTACGTGCGAACCGCGCGGGCGAAGGGGCTAGAACATCGCACCGTGATCTTCCGCCACGCGCTCAAGAACGCCATGCTACCCACAGTCACATCGATCGGGTTGCAAGTTGGCCTGTTGCTCTCCGGCGCCTTCCTGGTTGAGATCGTCTTCTCGTGGCCGGGCATTGGCCGCTACGCGGTCTCGGCGATCGAGAAGATCGACTACAACGGGATCATGGCGACGACGTTGGTGATTGCCGCGATCTTCGTGGTGATGAACCTCGTCGTCGACATCCTCTATCTCTTCCTCGATCCTCGGATCAGCTACGCATGAGCGCCGAACAGATCACCAACCGGGCGCTATCGCTTGCGGCTCCAGTGGCCGAGACCGACCCCGACGAGGGCTACCGCACGCTTGGCAAAGCTGTCCGCACCCCGGAGCACAGCCAGTTTCGGCGAAACCTGCGCCGCTTTCTGATAGGCAATCGGCTCAATCTGGTCGGCACCTGCCTGGTTGGGCTCTTCCTCATCATGTCAATTGTTGGTTTCTTGGATGAGCGTGGACTCCAATTGACGCCATCCGATCCCTATGCACAGGACATCACCGGATCGAAACTGATCTCCCCGTCGTGGGACCATCTCTTTGGCACCGACGAACTTGGCCGTGATGTCTTCAGCCGGATCATCGTCGGAACCTGGACGTCGCTCCAGGTTGCCTTTGTCGTCCTAATCTTCGCGGTGACGGTCGGGACAGTTGTCGGAGCGATCTCAGGATACCTCGGAGGCATGGCCGATGAGATCCTGATGCGGATCACGGACATGTTTCTGGCGTTTCCGGCCCTCGTGCTGGCGATCGCGATCGCCGCGACTCTGGGTCGCAGCCTGACCAACACCATGATCGCGCTCTCGACCGTCTTCTGGCCGTGGTACGCCCGCCTCGTCCGGGCGCAGGTCCTCACAATCCGCGAGCGAGACTTCGTTAGCGCCGGACGGAGCCTTGGTATCTCGCCGCTGCGCTTGATCTTCCGCCACATCCTGCCCAACGCGATCCCGGTGGTGATCATCCAGGTCACACTCGATGTGGGCTACGCCATTCTGGCGACCAGCTCACTGAGCTTCATCGGCCTTGGCGCGGCGCCACCGTCGGCGGAATGGGGCACGATGCTCGCCGATGCCCGCAATTACTTTCGCGATGCCTGGTGGTACACGACCTTCCCCGGTCTGGCCCTGACGCTGACGGTCTTCGCGTTCAACGTGCTGGGCGATGGCCTCCAGGACGCACTCGATCCCCGGTCGGGTCGGCGCTAGCATCTCACGAACCACATCCCGAAAACGCCGTCCGGCGGCCCATCGGCCGCCGGACGGTTTGGTGGGGGTGGGGGGGTGAGCAAAGAAGGGTTGGGCTATCTCTGTGAGCCGTCGGCGGAGACAAGGAGCGCATTTCGCCAGACGCGTCCTCGTGCGCCATCGACAATCGCGCCAGAGCCACGTGCGAGCCCGAACTGCTCCATGGACACGCCGCCGACGGCCGGGACCCTGGCATCGCGCAGCACGGCGGCGACACTATGGGACACAGCGCCCGTGATCACGACCGCCGCCGGCCTGGCGTGAACCAGCAAGACGGCCTCGGAGTCGCCGATCGCATCGCATACGACGACCTTTCCCCTGGCCTCGGCGAATCCTGTTCGATCCATGCGGTGGCGATAGAGCACCAGGCCCTCGCCAATCCCCGGCGCGATCCCGACGCCATGTAGTGTTCGAGTCGAATCCGGATGGGCGCTGATCGTCATGCCGGTACCGCCAAACTTGCCGCCGCATCCACCGAGAGAACGTAGGCATCGTTGCTGGGGGTGCGGCGGAGATGTACGGACCGCGCCGACTCCAGCTTCACCATCATGCGGACGAGATGAACGTCAACCATTCGCGGATCGATGTCGGCGGTCACGCCACGCAGCACGCCGCGTAGCTCGTCCCTGCGCACCTCATGGCCGGCATTCTCGACCAGGCACGCCAGGAGAGAAATTTCGTCTGAAGTTACCGATAACTCCTCACCGGCGAGGAACGCTTTGCCGGCCCGGGGCATCAGCAAGAGGTCGCCGGCCCGGATGACTTCGATCGACGGGCATGACGCACCGCGCCGCTCTTCGATCCTGCGCAAAAGATCAGCGACATCGACCGGCCGGGCGACGACATCATCGACCTCGCCGAAGCGCATCGAACTCGGGGCCGCGACGATGATCGGCGCGCCAAACGCCAGCCGGAGGGCACGGAACGTCACGTAGGAATCTCGTGTTGAGAGGAGCAGATCGACGATGACAATGTCGGGCCGCCATCCGCTCGACGCCAGCAGCACCGCCGCCGCGCCATCGGGCACCGCTTTGACCCCCGCTCCCGCCTGAACCAGCGCCGTCGCGATCTCTGCTCGGTCCGCTTGGTCGTCTGCGATGAGTAGGACGTTCGTCCCAGGCTGTAACATTGCGAAACAGTACTCCACAGCCTCGCGGGGGCGAGTCGGCCAAATGGATTTCTGGAATCATCCTATCTGTGGAACGGTGTGAAGGTGTTGCGCCGAAGTTAATTCGGAACGCGCACAAATCGCCGCTGGGGCTGAGTAGAGATGTCGGGAATCGCCGGAGCAAGCGGCAGCGTGAACGTAAACATCGCTCCTTGCCCCTTTTGGCTGACGACGCCGATCATCCCACCATGGGCCTGCACGATGTGCTTCGCGATAGCGAGTCCGAGCCCGGTTCCATCCGACCGGCGGGCCTTATCGGTCTTGTAGAAGCGCTCGAAGATGCGGGGAAGTTCTTCCTCGGTAATTCCGACCCCGGTGTCCTTGACGGAGACCGCTAGGGCGTCTCCTTCGATCCAACCGGAGATAGTGATCGTGCCGCCGGCCGGCGTGAACTTGATCGCGTTGTGGATCAGGTTGAGCAGGACCTGTTCGATTCTGGCGCGGTCCGCTCGGACGGTCGGCAGACCGGCAGGTACATCAATAATCAGATCGAGGCGCGCCCGTTCAGTCTGGGGCTTGAGACGCTCCGCCGCACGGCCGATGAGATCGTCCGGGTTCATCGGCTCGAGCCGGAGCGTGATCCTGCCGGATTCCAGCCGGGCGAGGTCGAGCAGTTCGTCCACCAGGGCCGCCAGGCGATCGACTTCGCCGACGATCCGGGCTAGAAAATCGATAGCCATCGGCCGCTCATCGATCGCGCCAGCCTCCAGGGTCTCAACGAGGGCGCGGATCGACGTCAGGGGGGTGCGCAATTCGTGCGAGACGTTGGCGACGAACTCCTTGCGGATCGCCTCAAGGCGGCGCAGTTCGGTGACATCGCGCAGGACGACCAGGCCCAGCATCTCCTGTGTGCCAACGACCGCCTGCCCCCACGCCTCCAGGACCCGGCGATCGAGCCCAACTTCGATCACGGCGCTCCGGCGAGTTCCGCCGGAAATCGCCCGCCGGAGCAGGTCGGCCAGCTCGTGATCCCTGCTTACGACGACAAATGGCTGTCCGACGGCAACGGCGGGATCGATATGGAGCATGCGGCCGGCGGCGGCATTGAGACGAACGACATCGCCGGAGGCATCGGTAATGACAACGCCGTCATGAAGTGAAGCCAGAACCGCTTCGAGGCGAATTCTTGAGAGCTCGATCTCGTCGACCAGCCGGCGAAGGTCGCCCGTCATCGCATTGAACGCCCGCCCCAGGTCGCCGACCTCCATGATCGAGTCTGGTTCCACCGTGACATCCAAACGACCTGCAGCGACCGCTTGAGTCTGTCGCCGGAGACGATCGAGCGCCGTGGAGATGCGTCCGGCGGCGAAGAGGGAGAATCCCATCGCCAGGACGGCGGCGATAGCCGTAGCAACCAAGAAACTTCGCTGGAGTTTCCAGACGGCGGCGTCGACGCGATCCGTTGGCACCGCCACTCTTGCAACGCCAATCGGAGGATCACCAATCGGCACGGCGACATAGAGAAGACGTTCTCCCTCAGTCGTGCTGAAACGCTCCGACTGACCCGTCTCACCGCCAAGCGCCTCGATGAACTCCGGCCGTGCGGAATGATTTTCCATCGTGGCGGCTCTGAGATCGGTCTCTCCGAGCACTACGCCATCGAGGCGAATAACAGTCACGCGGGCATCGATCTCGCCGACCAATTTTTTGATCAACTGGTCGATTGATTCCTGGCTGTCGCCGCGCTCGATCGCCGGACCGGTGAGCTGGGCAACTAGACTTGCCTGATCGGCCAGATTCTCCCCCAGCTGATCGCGGTACTCGTCCCGCACCGCAACGGCAATCCAGATCTCGAGAATCGCCATGACGGCGATGATGATCAGGATGTACGGAAGCGCCAAACGCCAGCGCAGCGTCCGTAAGAGAGGAAAACGGCCAGCACGAACTGCTGGCTCTTCGCCAATGCGGTCCACTGCCAACACGCCCGGGTTAGCGGCTATCCGGGACAAATCGGTATCCAAATCCGCGGACTGTCTCTATGCGCTTTGGCTCACTCGGGTCATCTTCGATTTTCTGACGCAACCAGCGGATGTGGACATCGACCGTGCGGGTGTCGATCGGGAAATCGTATCCCCAAACTTCGCGAAGTAAGGCATCTCGGGAAAGGACGATCCCTGGGTTGCGCACCAGATAGTGCAGGAGGTCGAACTCCTTTGGCTTCAGCGTCAGTACGGCGCCTCCCAGGCCTGCCCGCCGCCGAGCAACGTCGACCTCTAAGGAGCCCACGACAAGCGAGGCAGCAATCGCCGCGCTATTGCCGCCGCGTCCTTCGCGGTTGGCTTCCATCCCCATCGGAGCATCCGCGTCAAGCCGGGTCGGCGGAAGTTGCGCCCGCCGCAGGAGCGATCGCACCCGCGCAAGGAGCTCGCGCATCGCGAATGGCTTAGTCAAGTAGTCGTCGGCGCCAAGCTCCAATCCGTGGACGCGGTCGAACTCTTCGCTTCGGGCCGAGAGCACCAAAATCGGGACGTTCGACTCCTGCCGCAGGGCACGGCAGACGTGAAATCCGTCGAGGCCGGGGAGCATGATGTCGAGGACGACAAGATCGGGCGGATTCCGCCGCGCCGCCGCCAGCGCCTCCCGCCCATCCTCGACCATCTCAACGACAAACCCTTCTCGGCGAAGGTTGAAGCCCAACATCTCCAGGATGGTCGGCTCGTCGTCGACGACCAGGATGCGCTGCATGCCAATGGTCAGTGTAGACCCCGACTCGACCGTCGCCATCAATCTGAGAACCTCTTCGGGAAATGAACCGACTGTCACGACTGCCGCAGACCGCATGCCGTGTGCATCCGTCTTGTCAGTATACCGAGCCTATCCATGGAAGCAGATGGCAGATCATTAGAATCGTGTGAGCCGGACGCAGGAAGAATTCCTTAGGGGACTCTAATCTCGGCCCAGGCGGTGATCAGCGGATGCGCGGGTCGAGCGCGTCGCGGAGACCGTCGCCGACGAGATTAAATGCCAGCACGGTCACCAGAATTGCCAGGCCCGGGAAGATGCCCATCCATGGACTGTCGCGCAAGAACTCATGTCCGGACTTCAGCATGACTCCCCAGTCGGCGTTGGGCGGCTGGGTGCCGAGGCCGATGAAGCTGAGGCCCGCGGCATAGATAATCGCCTGACCGATCGAGAGCGTGGCCAGCACGATAATCGGCGCCCAGGCATTGGCCAGCACGTGGCGGGTGATGATGCGAACGTCCGTCTGGCCGGAGGCGCGAGCCGCCTCGACATACTCTTTTTCTTTGATCGAGAGGACAGAGCTGCGCACAATCCGGGCAAATGCAGGCACGTAAATGATTCCGACGGCAATGATCACATTGTTGATTCCCGGCCCGAGAATCGCCATGATCCCGATGGCGAGCAATAGCCAGGGGAAGGCGAGCATGATATCGACCAGACGCATCACAACCTGGTCGATCGGGCCGCCGTAATACCCCGCTGCCAGCCCGGCCGTGACTCCTATAACCATTGCGAGCGCGACTGGAGCCAACCCGACCCAGAGCGCCACCCTGCTGCCGTAGACTACGCGGCTGAACGTATCACGCCCAAACTCGTCAGTCCCGAGCCAATGATCGCCGCCCGGCGGCTTGAACTTATCGATGAACGATTGGTCCGTCGGTGAGTCAGGTACCAGCACCGGCGCGAGCACCGCCGCGACCACTAGCACCACGACAATCACGACCCCGACGACCGCCGCGCGATCACGACGCAGCCGCCGCAGAGCGTCTCCCCACAGTCCGGCCTGGCGCCGCTTCGGCGACGCCAGCCGCTCCGCCCGAGCGCGCGGTCCATCGACCGCTATTGCTACCTCGCGGCTCACTGGTAGTGAATCCGGGGATCGAGGACGGCATACAACATGTCCACGATCAGGTTGATCAAGACGAACATGACGGCGAACACCAGGACGACGGCCTGGATCACCGGGTAGTCCCGCGCTCCGATCGCGGCGACGACGTAGCGCCCCACGCCAGGGCGGGAGAAGATCGTCTCCGTCAGGAATGCTCCTGACAGCAGCGAGCCGAACTGTAGCCCGATCACCGTCGTGACGGGAATTAGGGCGTTCTTCAACGCATGTCGCGGGATCACGATCCGTTCGCGGAGGCCCTTCGCCCGGGCCGTGCGCAGATAGTCCTGCCCTAACACTTCCAGCATCGATGATCGGGTCATCCGGGCGACAATTGCCATTGGGATCGTCGAGAGGACAAACGCCGGCAAGATCAGATAGTGAAGACTGGAGCGTAAGGCGGCCCAGTTTCCGGTCAAGAAGCTATCAAGGACATACCCGTACGTCACTCTGCGGAGATCGACATCACTATCGATGATTCCAGCGATTGGGAAGAGCCCGAGCTTGAAACTGAGGACATAGATCAATACGATCCCCGCCCAATAGACCGGCGTCGACAGGCCAACGAGGGCAAGGGTCATCGCGCCGGCATCCCACATGGTGTTGCGCTTCGTTGCCGCCAGCACCCCGAGTGGCACCCCGACCACAAGGGCGATCAGCAACGCAGCCAGACTCAACTCGATCGTGGCGCCGAAGAACTGGCGCAGTTCCGACCAGACTGGCTGGTGTGTGCGCAGCGACTCGCCAAAGTTGAGGGTGACGGTTGCCTTGAGGAAATAGGCGTACTGCACGGGCACGGGCCGGTTCAGGCCAAACTCCTCCCGCGCACGAGCAATCTGCTCGGTCGTCCCCTTCTCCCCGGCAAGCGCGATCGCTGGGTCCCCGGGAATGAGCTGCAACAAGATGAACACCGCCGTCATGATCCCCAACAAGACGGGAATCAACAGCACGATGCGACGAAGAAGGTAACCCGTCACGGACGCTCCCGGGGATGAGAATGAGAGGAAGAGAGGGGGAGACGAGCGTCTCCCCCTCTCCGTATCAGGGCGCTAACCCTGTGTCGCCCTCTACGTCTCAGCTCTTGCTTACACCGGCCAGATAGTAGATGTACGTCGGCTGGATCTGGAAGTTGGCGACCGAGCTTCGCGTGACGACCTGATGCTTCTGGTAGCCCAGGAAAGCCCAGGGTGCATCATCGACAATTAACTGCTCGGCCTGATGGTAAAGCTCCGTCCTTTGCGCCTGGTCACTCACTTGTTGCGCCTCGACCAACAGGGCATCGACTTCAGGATTCTCGTAGTACGCCGTGTTCGCCGCGCCCTTGCTCGGTCCGCCGAGCAGTGAGTAGAGGAAGTTATCCGGATCGCCGTTGTCGCCCTGCCAGCCGGACAGGGAGACCTGGAACATGTTGGCGCGCCGGTCCGTCCGGTACTGGGTCCACTCCTCGGTCTGGATCTCGGCTTCGACCCCGACCTGCTTCCAATACTCTTGAATCGCGGTGGCGAGGCGATCTCCCGCTGGGTTGTAGCCCCGCGCGATCGTATAGGCCATGAAGGTAAAGCTGAGCGGGTTGGACTCGTCATAGCCAGCGCCGGTCAGAAGCTCCGTTGCCTTGTCGGGATCGTACGGATAGCTCTGCAAGTCTGGGTTGTAGGCCCAGTCGCTGGGCGGCAGGACACCGCCGGCGACGACCATGCCACCGTCGTAGAGCCCGGCCGAAAGCTCCTCCTTGTTGATGGCGTAGTTCAGCGCCTGCCGGACCTCCTTTGTCATAAACGGGTCCTTGGTGACATTGAACTCGACGAAGTTGGTGTTGAGGCCGGCCTGCTCGACGACGACCAGATCGGAGTTGTCTCGCGCCTTCCTAACGTCATCCGGGGTCAGGAAGATCGCGATGTCGATCTCCCCTGACTCGATCTGCTGCAGTCGGGTCGAACTCTCCGGCGTCACGCTCATCACAAGCTGCTGCACCGCCGGCGCACCGCCCCAGTAGTTCGGGTTCGCCGCGAGCACGATCTGGCTGTCGCGGGTCCAATCGTCCGGGGAGGCAAGCATGAAGGCGCCGGTGCCGGATGGATTGACGCCGAGGTCGAGGGCGAATTGCTCAATGGCCACCGGGCTGGGAATCGCGGCGATGGGGATTGCCAGATTTGCCAGGAGCGGTGAGTAAGGAGCAGGTAAGGTAAAGACAACAGTGGCATCGTCGACCTTCTCTACACCCGAGACGAAGTCCGTGATGAACGCCGCCATGTACGGCATCCGCGTCGCGTCATACTGCGATCCGGTTGCGCCCTCTGAAATCGAGTTGAACCACGTGATGATCGCATCGGCATTGAACGGCGTGCCGTCGTGGAACGTGACTCCCTGGCGGAGGGAGAACGTGTAGGTCAGGCCGTCATCGGAAATCTGCCACGACTCGGCCAGACCCGGCCGGATGGTGGAGGCGCCGAGGTCGTACAGTGTGATCGTGTCGTAGATGTTGGCGCAGGCGACGTAGGCTTCCTGCGTGTTGATCTGGCGTGGGTCAAGATAGTCGGCGTCGGTGCCCATCCCAAACCGGAGGGTGGTATCCCCGTCCTGAGCGAGACCGCTACGGCTAGCCCGGCCGGCACCTGGCGAGGCCGAGGCGACCCTGGCGCCGGTTCCAGCCAGAGCCGTCGCCCCGGCTACGGCCCCAGAACGCACAAGAAACTCACGCCGCCCGAGTTCTCCAGCCCGCCGATTCGACAAAGCCTCATCCACCTGTGAGGCGCCGCTGTCCGTCGTGCTCGCCATAGGGTCAACCTCCATATCCGGCTGTTGCCGGAGTGCCAGCGAATCGAGGCTCCGTCGCGGAACTCCGAGTTCGGGACATCGATCACCAACCCAGTGTTTCCACACCGGTTTGTCGATGGCCGAAACGAGCCGGTCCCACGTTCCTCGAAGGATGCCCTGTCTGTTGTACCAGTCTCAGCGTGCCATGAAAACCCGCGGTCAGGGTCACCTACTTGTGTATTTAGCACCAACAACGCATCGTCGACGAAAGGGCGGAAAAACGCCACACCCGGTTCACGCTTCAGAGAGCGCCAAACCGCCGTGGACCACTTCGACCAGCCGCGTCAACACGTCTGGATTCGTCTCCGGCAAAATACCGTGGCCAAGATTAAAGATGTGACCGGGGCGACCCGCGGCACGACGAAGAACGTCCTTCGCGCCGGCTTCCACCGTTGAGAATGGCGCCAGAATCAGCGTCGAATCGAGGTTGCCCTGGATGCCCTGGTCTGGACGAAGCCGGTTCCAGGCCTCGTCCAGCGGCAACCTCCAGTCGACGCTAACGACATCAGGTCCTGTTGCGGCGATCTGATCGAGTAACGAGACGGTCCCAGTGCTGAAATGAATGGTCGGTGCGGTGCCGCGGAGTGCGGCAAAGATCCGCTGGGTATATGGCGCGACGTACTCAGCGTTGGCGGCCGGACTCAATAACCCTAGCCAGGAATCAAAGAGCTGGACCGCGTCCGCACCTGCATCGACCTGCCCGCGCAGATAGCGGATGACGACCTCGGTGAGCGTGTCCATGAGGGCGTGCCAGGTGGTCGGGTCACCGTACATCAGGGCCTTCGTCTTCGGATACTCCCGCGACGATCGCCCCTCGACGATGTAGCAGGCGAGCGTAAACGGCGCCCCGGAGAAACCCAGCAATGCAGCCCGTTCGCCAAGCTCCGCTTTGAGCAGGCGGAGTGCTTCGAGCACGTATGGAGTCGCTTCCTCAGCATCAACGACGCGCAAGCGGGCTACCTGACCTGCCGTGCGGACCGGGTCATCGATCACCGGGCCAACGCCAGGATCGATCCGAAACGGAATGCCCATCCCATCAAGCGGCAACATGATGTCGGCGAAGAGGACCGCCCCATCAACGCCAAACCGATCCACCGGCATCATCGTCGCCTGCGCCGCTAGTTCCGGTGTGGTCGCTACCGTCATGAAGTCGTATTGCTTGCGCAGCGCCCGGTACTCGGGCAGACAGCGTCCAGCCTGGCGCATGAACCAGACGGGAGTTGTGTCAACGGGTTGACGGTGCGCCGCGGCCAGGAGGCGCTGACGCCCTGTCATTGGTTCGGTGGTCACGAGAGAGCGCACATTTCCGCGTGGACGATGTTCCGCTTGTCCGGAAATAAATCGATCCTAGGCACCGACGGCGACCGCTTGTCGCGCCCGGGCGATCGATTCGAGCATCTCCGCCGCGGTGGCATGCACGCAGGTGAAGATCGGCACATCCGTGAGGGTGTAGGCACTCGACACAGACCCACGGAGCTCCTGGACCAGATCGAGAAAGTCTCCGGGCTCATCGGTTTCGAACGCCAGCACGAACTCCTGGTCGTCCAGCCCGAACGAGTAGGTGGTATTCAGCTTGACTGACGAGTACGTGTGGCCGATAGCGATGTGCTGGTTCATTGCCTGCTGCCGCTCTTCCTTCGGCAGACCGTACCACTCCCGCGCTTTCGTCAGAGGGTAGACGAACAGGTATTTGTGTTCGCCCGGTGCGAGCGCCAGACGGGTGAACTTGTCGCGTCCCGGACCGGAATACTTCTCGACGTAGTTGGAGTGCTTCGTCTGGGAGAGGTACGAGAACGGTGTCTCCAGCCACCCACCCAGTTCCGTGCCGAGCAGCTCACCGGCCATCCTCTGAAGATCGTCGAGCTCGTAACTCACCTGCCAGAGGAGGAAATCGACGTCTCCGCGAGTGCCGACGGTCGAGTAGCAGCGGATCAGGTTGCGATCTGCCCAGTCCTCGACCACCTCGCGGAACTCAGCCTTCTGCCGGTCCCGAGTCAATGTGTCGAGCCGGCGCCACTCCGGCGCGACCCGGAAAAACGTGAACTTGACGTACTGGCGTTTACCCGGCTGATGCGCCATTGGCCCGGTGGGTTCGGCTGCGCCTTCTACGCCGTTGCTGTGTTCGGTCATGCTGGCTCCTGCTCTAAAGACATTATCGAGGGAATCCGACGACAGCGGTCTGTGGCCGCGCGGCTTCCCGCAACAAGCGACTGACCTCTTTGGCGTGATAGGTAATGATGCGGTCAGCCCCGGCCCGTTTGATCGAGGTCAGGATCTCGATGGCTACGCGGGCTTCGTCGATCCACCCCATCTGCGATGCTGCTTTGACCATCGCGTACTCACCGGAGACGTTGTAGGCGACGATCGGGATGTCATAGGTGTCACGGGCACGACGAACAATATCAAGGTAGGGCAGGGCGGGCTTGATGATGACCATGTCCGCGCCCTCCTCGATGTCGATCGCGATCTCGGTCATCGCCTCGCGAGCATTGCCCGGGTCCATCTGGTGTGAGCGGCGATCGCCAAAGGCAGGCATGCTGGAGGCCGCCTCGCGGAACGGCCCGTAAAAGGCAGATGCGTACTTGGCCGCGTAAGACATGATCGGCAAGTTGGTGAACCCTGCCCGGTCGAGGGCAGTCCGAATCACGGCCACGCGGCCATCCATCATGTCGGACGGGGCGACGATGTCGGCACCGGCTTCGGCGTGGCTGATCGCAATCCGGGAGAGCAGGTTCAGGGTCAGATCGTTGTCAACCTCGCCACCGACGACGATGCCGCAGTGGCCGTGATCGGTGTATTCACAACCGCAGACGTCGGTGATGACCACGGTCGACGGTGTGTGCCGCTTGATGACCCGCACCGCTTCCTGCACCGGCCCATTCGGGTCATACCCACTCGAGGCCTCCGCGTCCTTCTCGGCTGGAATGCCGAACAGCAGCACCGCGCCGATGCCAAGCGCGACAAGCTCATCCAGCTCAGCTGGAAGCTGGTCAACCGAGAGCTGGAACTGTCCCGGCATCGAATCAATCGGGCGCCGCACCCCTACGCCGAAGGTGATGAACAAGGGGAAGATGAAGTCACCGGGAGCGAGAACGGTCTCGCGCACCAGGCGGCGAATACCTTCCGAGTGCCTCAGCCGGCGCAGCCGGCGAAATCCAAGCTGTTCGGTGGTCGATTCTTGGTGGCCGTTGTTTGTCATCGAGTCCTCCCACCTTCGGCCCCAACCAGGCGCGGTGATCGCTGCCCACGGACGGCGTCGATGCGATCCCGCCTGTCGATCAACGCCTGGACGAGACCGGCCATGGTTGCGTCCTCCGCGACAATATCGACCCGGAGGCCAAAGTCGCGGGCGGTCTCGGCCGTCACCGGTCCCAGGCAAGCAACAGCGCTGCCAAGCAAGCTTATAAGTCCATTCGGTAGCAGCGAGGAAAGCGCGCGGACACATGAGGACGACGCGAACGTGGCCACGTCGAATTCGCCCCGCTCGATCGCCTCAACTATCGCCGGATCGAGCGAACGCTGCGGCTCTGTGCGATAGACCTCGACGTGATCGACGATCGCTCCGGCCTCACGCAGTCCAATTTCCAGCACGTCGCGGGCAAGATTGCCGCGCGGCAAGAGGATTCGCTTTCCGGACACACCCTCTGCGATCAGGGCATCGCGAACCGCCTCCCCATCAAACCGGGCGGGCACGAGATCGACTGTCACACCGGCCCCGGTCAAGCGCGCGTCCGTCGCCGAACCGACGGCGGCAACACGCGTCGCCTTGAAGATTACCGGCGAGAGCCCGGCGATCTCAATTCGGCGCAGAACTCCATCAACCGCGTTTCCGCTCGTGAAGACGACCCAGTCGTAGACGCCGAAACCGATCTCGGTGATCGCCCGATCGACCAAGTCCGTATCTCGCGGCGGGATAATCTTGATCGTCGGGGCTGACACTGGCTTTGCCCCAGCGGCGATCAAGTCAGTCTCGAACGACGTCGCCGACGACCCGGGTCTCGTGACGAGCACGCTGAGCCCGGCAAGCGGGCGCCCGGCCACCAGCGGCGGCGATGGGTGCGGCGGACCAATATCGGCGAGCATCTCGCCGGCGAGAGCGGCGGCGTGCGCCTCAGCCTGGGCGGGCTGTAAGGACTCCGTCCTCCAGATGGCATGGTTCCCGTCTTCCCGCGCCAACATGCAGCGCAGTACCAGCGCCTCTCCGGACCATTCGACATTGGCTCCTACGGGCGTTGTGCAGCCCCCTCCGATGCCACGCAAGAACGCACGCTCCACCCGTACCGGCAGCGAAACGGCATGGTCATCCAGCTCCGCGAGGAAGTGAGCTGGCGCCACCGGATTGGCCCGGGTTTCGATCGCGAGTGCGCCCTGCCCGGGCGAGGGAACGAATCGGTCCAGTGGCAAATACTCGACGATGCGGTCCTGCCAGCCCATCCGCGTCACGCCGGCCGCAGCCAGGACGATTGCGTCCAGGTCGCTTTCGGCCGCCTTGCGCAGTCGAGTATCGACATTGCCCCGTAGTTCGACGATCTGGGCGTCGGGACGCATTGCGAGTACTTGGACCGCACGGCGCCGCGACGATGTTCCTATCACCGGCCGATCGGGAAGCTCCATCAACGGCACAGCGTGCCGAGAAATCAACACATCACGCGGATCTTCGCGATCGAGGATGGCGATCAGCCGCAAATTGTCCTGGCTTTCGGATGGCAGGTCCTTCGCCGAGTGGACCGCGGCATCGACAACGCCGCGGCGAATCGCCTCTTCAAGGGCCGACGTAAAGACTCCGCGCCCCCCAATGACCGTTAGCGGCGACGACTTATCGACGTCACCATCCGTGCGGATAATTGTAGATTCGGTCTTGATCTCAGGATGAATGCGACTGAATGTCGCGATCACGAGGTCGGTCTGGGCGAGCGCCAGGGCACTGCCCCGTGTCCCGAACCGGACGAGACTCGACGCTCCTTGCACCGAAAACCCAGCGGGCCGGGTTGAATCACCGTGCGACATGTGGGCGAGCACTCATCCCCTAAATGCCGAAGACGGGCGAGATAAATCTAGGGAAATCTTCCAAATCTGTGCAAATCTGGACATCCCCACTTAAGGTAGGAGGATCACCGGATGAGCGTCAACCTTAATCTGGGATGTGGGCCCGACGGATCGGCAGGACTGCCGCGAACCCTATGCTAGACTCGCCGCGCCCGGCGCTTCGAGGAATCGTCGCCATGGGGGCGGAAGGGGCCCGGTGGCCTCCCCGGTCTTCAAAACCGTGTGGGCGTCGGCGAACCCGGCGCCGGTGGGTTCGACTCCCATGCGCCCTCGCCTTCAATTGTGTCCACTTTGCATACATGTATTCCAACATTGAAGAAGCTCCGCAAGAAGTGTCCTGCGGTTCTTTGCGGTTTGACCAACATGCTGTGGCCTCTACCGAATCTCATCATGTGACTCTAACGTTACGATTTTCTGCGGCCCAAACCTGAGTGCCGCGGTGCAGAAGTGTGCCTAAACTGCGATCTGTTTGAGGAGGTGGAGGTCCACTCAACTTCCGCCGTCCCCTAGGAAAAGGCCGCGTGAATAAAGTGATCTCTTGCCCCGTGGCGGAGCAGTCTGTTGTGCGGGCCATGATTAAACCGGTCTGAGGGAGCGTCGATTGCCCTGTTCGTGGGTGGACCGTTCGCGGGCAAATGGGTAAATCCCTCCATTCGGCGGGAGCGCTCTGGTTTCTACGATGGCGACGCGCCGATCGGACGGTCTGATCGGCTGAGACATTTGGATCGTCGAATTCAGGCGCCGCGCAACTGCTCGCGCTCCTGACCCTACGCGGCCGACATTCCGCCTACCCAGAACCGGAGGATTCACAAATGGACTCACATCGATTCGACGAGTTCTCTCGCACCATCGCCACTCCTCGCACCCGGCGCGGTTTCCTCGTTGGTATCGGTGCACTCCTCGTCGGCGTCCACGGCGCCGCCGCCCAGCAATCCTGCCCAACAGGCCAGACGCCAAACAAGAAGGGCCAATGCACTTGCCCATCGGGGACCGATCCCTGCCCGAACGGCTGCTTCGACCAAAAGCGAGATCCGGAGAATTGCGGGCATTGCGGCACGGTCTGCCCGGCCGACGCGACATGCGTCAAAGGCGCATGTATCTGCCCTCCCGGCGGCTGCGGCGCGACGGCCACGACTACCACGACCGCGGCACCGACATGCGTTGCGGTGACCCCTCCGTTCACGAAGCCTGTTGCTTCGTGTTCGTCAAATACTGAGTGCTGTGCCGGAGCGATCTGTTGTAACTTCGCAGGGACACCGGGGTGTTACGATCTCCACTCGAATTTTTCCGCCTGCGGTACGACCTGCGAAAACTCCGTCAATTGCTTGAACGGTCCCGACAACTTCGCATGCGTTGACGGCGTCTGCGTCGCCGCATAACGCGTTCAATAGTCGATTCAGGGAACATGATGAAGAGTGCAGCGCCGGACGCAAAGTTACGTCTGGCGCTCATAAGCCGGGATCGCCAGCGTAGTGGGACTCGACTCCGAAACGCTCACTCGAGTCGCTTCTATTGCAATCGCTTTTTACCGCGTGCCGCCCAGGCGCTGCCGACAAGATCAATCCCACCGTCCTGCTCGACTGGCAGAGTGGACAGGAGTTGCTGGCGCAACGCCTCCCTGCGATTGTCATCCAGGCTGGCGACATACCGTTGAGGCGCGGCCGGGCCGGCAAGTGTGTGCGGAATCCAGTAGTCATCAAAGTGTTGGAATGCTAGGGGCACATCGATGGCTTCTACGACAACGTCCACGAGGCCGATGCTGGTAAAGAGGTCCGCAAGCGGCTCCGGGTGGCTGATGTGATAGTGGGATCGCGGATCGTGGTCGGCTGCATTGACGTCCGTGGCCGCGACCGCCTCCCAGAAGAACCGCACCATCTGCATCTCGCCGCTGTAGTCCCAGATGTAGGCGCCAACGGTTCCGCCCGGCCACGCAACCCGCACCATCTCGGCGGCCGCGGCGGCGGGGTCAGCGATGTGGTTCAGGACCAACCCGGCGACAACCACGGCGAAACGGTCATCTTCCTGTGCCATTGCCCGGGCATCACCAACCTCGAAGACTGCCCTGGGGTCGACGATCTGCGCGGCGGCGGCGGCGACGAAATCTGACGACGGATCTATGCCCAATACCGTCGTCGGGTTACCCAGATCGAGAATGGCCGTCGCCAGCGCGCCGGTGCCACAACCGACGTCGAGCCAGTCGCACTGCGCGGGAATTCCGAGCCAACGAACGAAGGCTGGCGCCAGCTTGCGGCTCCATCTCCCCATATACGCCTCATAGGCATCCGCGGAACCCCACGAAAACGAGCCAGGTGCAAAAACCATCTGGGTTCCCTTTCCGTGCTCCGACATTGGCGCGACCACCACCAGGACGCAGCCTAACGCACCCTATGGTTCAGCGCACCATTCAGAGGAATATCTGTTTAAAGTTAAGCGCTACCTGTCCTAAGCGCAGCCTGCGCCGAGTCTCTGGGGGTTGTCGATCGGTAGAGAGGGTTTACATCGGTTGCAACTGTGTTCCTTCGGGGAGTAGCCCCGTGGCGATCCCGAGTACGCCCGAAAGCCACACGGCGTAGTTCTCGGCGACGTGCATCTCGTCGCGGTGGGTTGTCAGTTCGGCGACAATGGCGGGACAGATCGTTTCATTGCAGAACCAGGGGATCGTGTCGACGTACTCGACACCTGCCTGGACAGCCACCCGTAGCTCGGCCGCATTGAAGTCATGTGGAACCGCCTCTGCACGGGGCGTATTGCAGGCAGGAACATCGCCGGGGTGTGCACTCAGGCAATCGATCCCAGGCTCATTCGGGTACGCCATGTCGCCGATGATCACGATCCTCCCGGCGACCGGCGAGATCCGATCAATCACTGTCTTCAGCCCGTTCGCCCAGGCTTCTTCGACTCCATCCTCGGTCGGTTCACCATCTGCCATCACCCGCACGTCGCGAGACGAACTGGTGATGAGGACGACATCCGGCTGGATGGTCGCGATCTTCTCCAGGGCCCACTCACGATATTCGGCGCACTCGGTGTACTCACGCTTGAGCGTTTCCGAGTAGCGGGGAAAATCGGGCACCTGACAGCCGGGCTTGGTCAGTTGAATCACCCGCCAGCCACCCTGTTTGCCGATCACGTCGAGTGAAGGGACCCACATCGCGGCGTGCGAGTCTCCGAAGATCACGGCGGTCTGGGAGCCGTTTGGATCGCCATGGACACAGGCGGATGACGTCGTTGCCTTGCGGGTGACGTCACACTCATCGCTGTAAGCGGGATTCTTGATCCTGGCGGGCTGTTCCGGCCAGTCCGTAGTCGCCGACGCCTCGTCGACCGCAAACAGGACTTCGTTGATAGTAGGGAAGGCCATCTGGACCGTCGTATCAGCCAGGACTTCACCCTGGACACGATGGCTCTGGATCATCCAGGTAGAGAACCCCAGGCAGATAACAATCAGCGCTGCCCCCATTCCGACGCTCAACGTCGGAGCGCGACGCTTCAGATAGCCGGAATCCCGAACGGGGTCCTCGAGGATCGTGTACGTCAGCGCGGCAAGCGCTATTGCCACAATACACAGGGCCAGGCTTTCGTAGAGGTGGAGATCCCGGCCGGCCTTCCCGGCGGCGATCACCAGGACTGGCCAGTGCCACAGATAGAGTGAGTAGGACAACTTTCCGATCCACTGAAAAGGCCAGGTCCCCAGGATCGTCTCGGCGCCACCGCCCGATGCGATCGTGCCACCCGCTACCGCAAGGACCGTCCCCAGAACAGGCAACGTCACGGCATATCCCGGAAACTGGGTCGTCGAGTCGAGCAACATACTCGCGGCCAGGATGGTGGCAACGCCCGCCCAACTCATTGCTATCCCGAGGATGCGCGGCAACGGCTGGAGCCAGCGCGCGCCGACCGCGAGGAGAGCGCCGGCACCCATCTCAAATGCCCGCGGGAACGGCGAAAAGTAGGCTACCGTGGCATCAACCCGCGTTTGGTGCATCGACCAGAGCAGCGACCCGGCGATGATGGCCGTCAGCACCACTCCAAGTTTGACCCTCAGTGGAACTCGGCGACCAACCATCGCCACCAGAATGATCAATGTGGGCCAGACAAAATAGAACTGTTCCTCGACCGCCAGCGACCAGAAGTGCTGCAAGGGAGACGGCGGGAGTTGGGCGTTGAGGTAGTCGGTGCCCTGCCGTGCGAATCGAAAATTGCTGGCGAACAGCGTCGCCCATCGGGCGTCCTCGGCGACCCGGTTGGCGCGGCTCTCGCCCAGATAGAGGTACGAAGCCAGCACCGTCACGACGAGGACCAACGACCCCGCCGGCAGCAATCGCCTGGCTCGCCTGGCGTAGAACCTGGGTAGCGAAATCCGACCGCTGCGCTCCTGCTCCTTGAGCAGGATTCCAGTGATCAGGAACCCCGAAAGCACGAAGAAGACATCGACACCGATGTAGCCACCGCTCAGGAAGGCCATGCCGGCGTGATCGAACAAAACCAGCAACACCGCGACAGCACGCAATCCTTCGATGTCCGGCCGGAACGTGCGCTCTGCCCCGCCGTTTCGCGTGTCGGTGTTGATCTTGTCCGCAAGCTTGATTGTGTCCGCTGAGTGCGGTTGCTAGCATGCGACCGGCGCTCCGATCGCGCTGATACGGGTGACGTGGAATTCAAAACTCACTCATTGATCTCGATCACGAAGTTCGGATAGCTCTCGCCCACACCGCGAACATCTCTTGCACCGGCAGACCCGATTGAGATGCGGATTGGAAGGATCGGCGTCGATCATCCGAGCGTGCATTGCCGCAAGAGACATACCAACTCGCGATCTGCATGCGATGTTCATTCCTTTAAATCGAGCTTGGCGGACTCCTGGAGCACCAAGATGGACAACGCGGAATTCAAGCGGGGAAGCCGAAGATTCAATTACCGGGTCGCCGGATTGTGTGTGCACGACGGCTATGCCCTGCTCCACCGGGCCGAGACCGACAGCTTCTGGGCACTACCCGGAGGGCGCTGCCACATCGGCGAGCCGTCCAATCAGGCCATCGAGCGGGAGTTGCACGAGGAACTAGGCATCACCATCCGGGCGACGCGACTCCTCTGGTTTGTCGAAAACTTTTTTGGGAACACGATCGAGCAGGTCCATGAACTTGCCTGCTATTACCTTTTCGACTTGCCGGCGGGGTCACCATTGCTCGCCAAGAACCAGATCTACACCGGGGTAGAGGGCGATGATCTGCAGCTGATCTTCCGTAGGTTCCTATACTCCGAGCTTCCAACAACCCTCCTGTATCCAACGTTTCTGCGCACCAAGATCGCCAATCTCCCAGATGTCCCAACCCACTTGATCCACTATGACGAGGACGACGCAGCCGAGTCCTAATCGACCAAGACGAATGTGTCCGAGACAGCGAAAGTCAGGTCGAGGGTCTGTCCACCGCTGATCGCCGGGGATCCGCCCGTAGCTCGGGGAACGTGCGCGGTGAATCTGGTTCCGCCGGCAGCCTCGATGACGACCAGACTATGACCGCCAAAATAGATCAACTCGACTACCAAGCCGGATATGCGATTCGCGCCTGACAACTCTGCGCGCGCGGGCGTGATTTCGACCCTCTCCGGACGCACCGCGACCGACACGGCGTCACCTCTCGCGTGTGACACGCCTGCCGGTACCGTCGCCCGTAACGTCCCGATGCCAGCGACAGCAACCTCAGCCACCCCGTCCCGGCAAGTCGCCAATTGCCCCGTTGAGCATGTTGGTCTGGCCGATGAACTCAGCGACGAATCGTGTCTGCGGCCGTTCATAGATCTCTTCTGGAGTTCCGACCTGAAGAATCTGCCCGTGGTTCATGACCGCGATCCGGTCCGACATGGCCAGGGCTTCATCCTGATCATGCGTCACATAGAGGAACGTCGTTTCCAGACTCCGGTTGAGCTGGCGAAGTTCCCGCTGCATCTCCGTGCGGAGCTTGAGATCCAGAGCACCGAGAGGCTCGTCGAGGAGAAGCACCACCGGCCGGTTCACAAGCGCTCGCGCCAGGGCGACGCGCTGCTGCTGGCCACCCGAAAGCTCGTAAGGCTTCCGCTGGTCGCCGGTATTAAGACGGACCAGGGTCGTTGCCTCATCGACTCGCCGCCGCCGGTCGGCCTGGGAGGCCCGTGCCATCCGCAGGCCAAACATGATGTTCTGCTCGACCGACAGGTGAGGAAACAGCGCGTAGTTCTGGAAAACGGTAGTCACCGGCCGTTTATGCGGAGGGGTGCGGCCCAGTGACGTCCCCGCGAGCAAGACATCGCCCGAGTCCGGAGGCTCGAACCCGCCGATCACCTTGAGCGTGGTGCTCTTGCCGCACCCAGACGGACCTAGCAAGGTGAGGAACTCACCGCTCTCGATCCGGAGCGAGACGCCGTCGACGGCGCGGATCGTTCCGAACCGCTTGCAAACGTCACGAAGTTCTATTGCTCCCTGCCCATGTGTGGAGTGAGTCATGCTGATTCGCGTTGGTCCAGGGTGAACGGACTCTTCACGACGCCCGCCAGATCGGACGGGTGAGGCAGGTTGGACCGCCCTCGCGGTTGCGTGAGATCTCGTCACCCTTGTAGGTCCTCACCTGGCAACCGGCGGCCTCGAGTCGCGAGCGGGTGATCGGATTCTGGTCGAGCATGAGGCAACGTCCAGGTCCCAGAGCGAGAACATTGCAGGCCATTGAGAGGAACTCGTCGTCGGGAACCTCGACGAAGTCTCCAATCGCGTTGCCGTAGCAGCTCCACGAACGGAACGGGTAGCAGCGGCAGGTAGACAACGGCCAGGTTGTCCCGCACCGGACTAATCATCGACATGAGGTGCAGGCACTCGGCCGGTCCATGCCAATGCGGCAGGTCGACGCGCACGACCTCGACCCCGATTCCACCAAGAATCGCCTGAAGCTGGGCAATACCGGCATCATTCGTCCGGTAGGAGCGGCCGACGGCGAGGGTTCCTTCGTCAAGCCAGAAGGCATCTCCGCCGTCAAATGTCCCGGGCTCCTCGATTCTGGCCAGGATCGGAATTCCCAAGTCGGCATAGGTCTGAGCTGCGTAATCCGCCTCTGCAAGCCGGGCGGGCTTACCCATCCGGGTCAGGATCGCACCAGCCATCGGTCATGAACGTGGGATCGTACGCAAAGATGGCGTCGAGTTCGCCGTCAGGATCTGGCCCCGCTGTGACGACCTCAACGCCCTCTTCGGAGAGGATCTGGCGAAAGGCGGCGTGTTCGGCCTCCGACTGGGCGATGTCGACCGGGTGCAGGTACCCGAATCGCCGCCAGTCGTCATCGCGGGCCGGGGGAGCTGGCCGCCTCACCATCACGGTCCGCAATGTCGCGGACATCGAATGCCCGCCGAATCGCCTTTCGGTCGCGGTTCGCAATATGGTCTCGACGGCAGTCATCGCTTGCTCCTTCGGGCCACCTCCAGCCCACCCCCAGCGGTCATCGCTTGCTCGCTAGATCATAGCGCGACCGGAGGCACTGCTAAGATGCGCCAGTCGGTGGGTACTGCTCAACTCGTAAGGTACGGAGGTTCTCCCGCGTGCGTATTGCCTACTTCGACCCGTTCTCCGGCGCCAGCGGCGACATGATCCTGGGTGCATTGCTGGACGCGGGCCTTCCCGAAGCCGCACTCCGGAGCGACCTGGGCAAGATCGATCTCCCCGGATACACGATGACCATCGAGCGGGCGGAGCGCCAGAGCGTCACGGGAACGAAGGTGACCGTGGCCCCGGCCGAAGATCAACCCCATCGCCACTGGCGCGACATTCGCTCGCCTGATCGAGGAGTCGGCCCTCGATGCCCCCGTACGCGACGCCGCCCTGGCGATCTTCACACGGTTGGCGGAGGCCGAAGCCGGTGTGCATGGCACCTCGCCAGAGGAGGTGCACTTCCACGAGGTCGGGGGGGTCGATGCAATCATCGATATCTGTGGCGCCTGCATTGGCCTGGCACTGCTCGGAGTGGATGCTGTCTTTAGCGGTCCTCCCCGGCTCGGTTCCGGCTTCGTACGCGCCGCCCACGGACTCTTGCCGGTGCCTGCGCCGGCCACCGCGTCGCTCCTCGCCAGCGCGGGTACGCCGACTGCCGGTCCGGACCCCGGCACCGAAGCCGTCCAGGTCGAGCTGCTCACCCCAACCGGCGCAGCCATCTTGACGACGCTGGCGGATTTTCGCCGGCCCGACTTCGTGCCAAATGCGATCGGCTACGGGCTCGGCAGTCGAGAATTGCCCTGGCCGAACGCGCTGCGCGTCTGGATCGGCGACATCCAGGGAGATCGCGACGAAGTTAACGACGGCGACATCCTCCTCGAGACCAACATTGACGACATGAACCCCCAGTTCTTCGAGCTGCTCTCCGATCGGCTGTTCGCGGCCGGAGCGCTGGATGTCTGGCTGACGCCGATCACGATGAAGAAAGGACGTCCCGCGACACAGGTGAGCGTGATCGCAGCGTCGCGATCACGCCGCGATCTCGAAGACGTCCTGATTGCCAACTCGACCACGCTCGGGGTGCGATCTCGGCCGGTCGAGCGGGTCAAGGCGGCTCGTCGCATCGAGACCGTCGTTACGCGGTGGGGCGATGTCCGGGTGAAACTTCGGGGCTGGAACGGACGTGTCCTCGATGCCCGGCCGGAATACGACGACTGCGTCGCCATCGCCCGCTTGCGTGATATCCCAATTCGTGAGGTCTGGAACGAAGCGGCCCGGCTTGGAGAGGTCTACGTCGGCGGGAGGATTACCGCGTGAGCACCGGTCAACCGATGAAATTTGGCATCACCATCCCCAACTTCGGCGACTTTGGAGACGCCCGCAGACTCGGCAAGCTTGCGGAAGCGGCCGAACAGGCCGGTTGGGATGGCTGCTTCGTCTGGGACCACATCCGCCCGTCGGACACGTCAATGCCGTTGGCAGACCCGTGGATCGCCGCGACGACGATGGCTTTGCATACGGAGCGGATTCGGATCGGCCCGCTGGTCACGCCACTGCCGCGCCGGCGACCGTGGCAGGTCGCGCGGCAGGCGGTCACCCTGGACCACCTGTCCGGCGGGCGCGTAGTGCTTGGCATCGGCCTCGGCGGTGACTGGCACGCTGAATACCTCGGCTTTGGCGAACCGGGTAGCACCAGGCAGCGTGGCGCCATGCTGGACGAGGCGATCGAGATTATTGCCGGACTGTGGACGGGAGAGCCATTCACATTCCACGGAGATCACTACCAGGTTGATAGCGTCCAGTTTCTGCCAACGCCTCTCCAGCAGCCGCGCATACCGGTTTGGGTGGCCGGTGTTTGGCCGAACAAACCTCCGTTTCGGCGGGCGGCACGATGGGACGGCGTCTTCCCGATCGTCGAACGCGAATCGTTCGCGTCCGATCCGGACGAGATCAGGGAGATCCTCGCCTACATTGCCGAGTTCCGGCAGTCCGATCATCCTCAGGACGTCATCGTCCACGCCGAATCACGCGGAGTGCCTGCCCCTGAACTGCGCGCCAGGATCGCCGCGCTGTCGGACGCCGGAGTGACATGGTGGCTGCAAACGGTCGCACCCGAAGAGCGATACGAGACGATACGGGAGCTGATCGCTGCCGGGCCTCCGGCCATGAATTGAGACGGGCACCTTCGTGGGAAGATCTCAAAATCGATGGTGTCTCAGTTCGGACCCAGTGCGCTGGTAGGGGCAGGGCAAGCCCTGCCCAGTCCCTGTACGCGTGGCCGGGCAGGGCAAGCCCTGCTCCTACAAGTCGGACCCAATCACGCTCGGCCAAGCCAGGCCGGAAGTGTGACAAACCGCCCGACCGTTGCCCGCAGCAAGACCGCCATCTCCTCGACTCGTCGCAAGAGCAGGATCGCCACGTAGACAAGGCCCGCAACCGCCACTGGAGCACCAACGACCATGAGCTCCCGGAGGACGCTCAAGACGCGGGACGACCACTGCGGAAGGACAACGTCGAGACCAATCCAGACGAGTCCGGCCACAGCGGCTGAAACCAGCGCGGCGACAGTGACGGCAAGTGTGGTCCGCCGGAGAGACCTATCTGTCGCCGGGCCAAGGCGACGGCGGACGATCCACCAGAGGATCAGAGCGTGGCCGCCCCATTGGGCCGAGTTTGCCAGCACCAATCCCAGCATCCCCATTGGCTGCACAAGAGCGAGGGCGACCACAAAATAGATCCCAACCGAGACAACCCCGACGATGACCGGTGTTCTGGTGTCACGCCGGGCGTAACAGGCGAAGATCAGAATCTGGTCGAACGCCGCCGCAAGTGTTCCGGGTAGATACCCAAGCAGGGCGATCAAGATCTCGTGCGCGCCCGTTTCGCCGGTAGCTCCATGCCGGAAGAGCAGATCGACGACCGGCTTGCCGATCGCGGCCAACCCGAAGGTTGCGGGCAGGATCAGGACGGCCGTCATTGTCACCGCTCGGTCCAGCGTAGCCCGGTACGAAGTTTCATCACCCCGGGTGAAGTGACGCGAGAGCGTCGGCAGCGCTGCCAGCGAGATCGCCGCGGCCACGACACCGAGGACCATCTGCACGATCGTGGTCGCGTAGCGCATGGCGCCCAGGGCATCTTCGCCCGCGCCCCAGGCGAGATTCCGGTCGATTACGACGGCGACCGTGCTGACGAGTAGGCCCGCGAAGACCGGCCCGTACAGACCAAGCACCTGGCGTACCGCCGGGTGGTTGACCGCGAGATTCGGTCTGGGCAACGCTCCGGCCCGGATGAGCGGCCAGACTTGCAGCAGCAGAATCGCGCCTGCTCCGGCAACCGAGCCGACCGCCAGACTCTTGACGCCCAGCGACCCACTTGCCACCACGATCGCGATCACGACCACGGCGTTACGCGCCGCTAGCGCCAGGGATGGCCCTTCGACCCGGCCGATCGCGTGCAGTACCGCCATCAAGACCCCAGCGGCGCACAGCAGCACAACCGACGGCAGTATCCAGCGCACCATCGTGATGGTCAGCTCGACCGTCTCGGCTCCGCGCGCATCCCCTTCGCCGCCAATGGAGGTCATCAGGTCGACAATGGCGGGTGCGAAGATCATCCCCAGGAGGGCCAATGTCCCAACGGCAATCAGCACGACTGTCAGAAGGGCACCGGAAATGCGGCGAAGCTCGGCCCGTGACGCCGCGTCCGGCATAGCCCATTGGGCAAGGACCGGGATGAGCGCTGCCTGAAGCATGCCGCTGACAAGAAGGTCGTAGAGGAGAGTGGCGACGTTGTCGGCGACGGTAAAAGCTGCGATCTCGTTGCCGGTGCCGAACTTGCCGGCGGCAAGTTGCTCGCGCACCAGGCCAAGAATGCGGCTGAGCACCGTGCCGAACATGAGCAGGATCGCGGCGGCTGCGATCCCGCGGCCGACCACAACACCGCCGCCCTGCGTCATCGGCTCTGCCGGGTCCGAAGCCCGGTCCATCACGACCGCCCGCTGCCGCGCACCTACTTGAACCGAACCCAATTGATGACGAACGGAATGGCCATAAAAATGAGATCGACAAGGCGCAGGCGCATGGCGGTCGTCACCCGCACGGGGCCGCCGAAATCATCGCGAATCGCCTGGTTGAAGACGAATTCGTCGAGGTGGTTGATTTGCTCCCAGGAGATCCCGAGTCGCTGCGCCAGTACGTACCGGCTGATAAACAGCCCGATTGCTACCATCGCCAACGCAACCAGTTGGAGGTCTCGACCCCGCTTGTAGTTGGCCATTTTGGCCATCGCCTCGGCGACCCCGAACCCGAGCACCAGGGCAAGATAGAACCCCCAGTCGGGGATGAAGCCCCAGATCACGCCAACGACGACCGCGACCGCCAGTCCGGCCGCGCCGGCTTTGAGGAGGGAGTTTGGACTTGTCTGGTAGGTCGGAAGCCCGCGAACCCCCGCGCAATCTGGGCAGCGGAGGCCGACCGGAGTGCGCACGCCACATTGCGGGCAGATCGGCTTGCCGCAGCGGGAACAACGGAGACCGGTCATCGTCTTGGGGTGATAGGTGCACGGAACCTGACCGCGAGGAACATCGTATTGCGCGTCTACCGCCATCTCGCAGCCTTGTCCTCGCCGACGCGGCGTACACCGCGCTTCACCACCAATCAACAATCTCGCGGCGAAAGCATACGCGATGCCTGCCCGCTCACCGCATGAGCCATCGACCCGACCACTACTCCGGCGGATTTCCCCAGCGCGCCTCAAACTCGGGGCGGAGAACCGCCATCAGGACCTGGTCGTGATATCGGCCGCCATCGAAGACATCTGACCGGAGCACGCCTTCCCGCACAAACCCGGCTTTCTCATAGGAGCGGATCGCGCGGGCATTCCAAGCGAGCACGCTGAGAGAGACTCGATGCAGGTTGCGGGACCAGAAGAGGTAGCGAAGCAGGCTTACCATCGCGTCTGTGCCATAACCGCCGCCCCAGTAGTCGGGCCGTCCGATCAGAACCATGACCTCCGCCGACCGAGCCTGGGGATCGAGGCCCTCCCACTCGATCCGTCCGATCGGCGCATCGGGTGATCCTTGCGATTCAGCGCCGGTCACTTTGGGCACAATGGCGAAGTAGCCGTCGCGGTCGAAATGGGAGAACCGGCCGAGGAGGTCTACTTCGAAGGCGTGATCAGGAACAAACGATTGCCGCTGACCCCAGAAGCGCATCACGTCCGGGTCGTCGAACCATGCTCGCATCACGGGAAGGTCGGCTGCTCTGAACGGCCGCAATGAGACGAGATTCCCTTCGATCAATGCGAGGCCCCCATCAACACCTTGGCGTCTGGCACTCTCGTACGCGGAGTGCTAAACGCGGCTTGACGCTCTTACTCTGCCCGATATACTTCTAGAGAGACTTCGACCGCAATGTGGCGGCTCGGGCGAGAGCGATCCGGATATCCGAATCGCTCATAAACGGCATTGCGTCAATTCCTGATCGCCCCACCGACCGCGCTCGTTCGTCCCGCTTTCTGACCGACCTACGCCGTTGACGGCGTTTCCCCAACCTGGACAAATGGACACGATGGCCGAAAAACGCGACTACTACGAGGTTCTCGGCGTGTCGCGAACCGCGTCCGCCGACGAGATCAAGCGGGCATACCGAACCCTTGCCCGCAAGTATCACCCCGATATCAATGCGGAGGACCACGCCGAAGAGCGTTTCAAAGAGATCAACGAAGCCCACGAGGTCCTGTCCGATTCGGACCGGCGGGCAACCTACGACCGGTTCGGCCATGCCGCCGCGAATGGCATGGGCGGGGGCGACCCATTCAGTGGTTTCGGCGGATCGCCGTTCGGCGACCTCTTCGAGAACTTTTTCGGCGGAGCAGCCGGCGGCGCGTCCCGGCGCCGCAACGCGCCGCAGCGCGGCGCTGATCTTCAAGAGACCATCGACCTTTCGTTCGAGGAGGCCGTCTTCGGCGCTGAGCGAGATGTCGAAGTCATCCGCTTGGAGGCCTGTGAGGACTGTCACGGCACCCGAATGAAAGACGGGCGGACGCCCGCGAAATGCGGCGTCTGCGGCGGCAGTGGCGAGGTCAGGCGGGTACAGCAGACCATCCTCGGCCAGTTCATGACCGCGGCGCCCTGCTCCGCCTGCAACGGCGAAGGGGTGCAGGTTACCGATCCATGCCCGACATGCCGGGGCCGGGGCCGCCTCAACCGGACTCGAACCGTCTCGATCACGGTGCCAGCCGGCGTCGATGACGGCGCGACCCTGCGTGTCCCAGGCAAAGGCGAAGCTGGTCCAAACGGTGGTCCCGCCGGCAACCTGTTCATCAAGATCCGGGTTCGACCGCACGCAACGTTCACGCGCAACGGCAAGACGATTCAGCTTGGCGTCGGCATCAACGTTGCCCAGGCGGCGCTTGGAGACGAGATCGAGATCCTCACGTTGGATGGTCCGGTCAACCTCAAAGTACCGGGAGGAACGCAGTCCGGTCAGCAGTTCCGTCTGCGCGGCAAAGGCGTTCCCGACTTGCGTGGCGGCGACCGTGGCGACCAGATGGTCACCGTCCAGGTCGTCATTCCCAAGCAGTTGGACGACGAGCAGCGAGAACTCTTCCTTCAACTCGCCGAGACGCTGGGCAGCGAGGTGACCCAGCAACCGCATCGCGGATTCTTCGACAAGGTCAAGGACGCTCTCGGAGTCTAGCCAGGCCGTGCATGCTCGGAGGCGCCGCTATTTCGTGGCGCAAGCCGGGATCGCATCGCCTTGACACGGTGTTCCGGCGGCACGTAGGCATCAGCACGTTCGGGGCCACAATGGCGGGTGGTGAAATGGTATCACAAGGGTCTTTGGAACCTTTGTTCCAGGTTCGAATCCTGGCCCGCCAGCCTTATGGACCGCGCTACATGATGCAGTTCCCCTTAGATAACTCGCCAAACCCGCCCTCATACATGAGATCCGCTCGTCCGCTGCTCACGGCGCTGGCTGATGCCCGTGCCTGAACCGGACGAACAGGTGGCGACCGGACTGAACCGCGGGACGGTCGCCGTCGTTGTCCTCGCTGCCGGTCAAGGCAGCAGAATGCACTCCAATCTGCCCAAGCCGCTTCACCCGGTAGCGGGCGTTCCCATGGTCGCCCACGTCCTCAATGCCGCCGCTGCGATTCAGCCATCGCGGACGATCCTCGTCGTCAGCGAAGCCACCAAAAACATCGCCACCGATCTCAATCGCCCTGACCTGATCAGCGTGCCTCAACCCTCTCCGGATGGTACAGGTCACGCGCTGGCCTGCGCTGTCCCCGCAACCGGGGGCGCGGACTGGGTCATGGTTCTCTTCGCCGATCATCCTCTTCTTACCGGCGAGACGGTCCAGCGCTTCCTCCAGGGAGGTAAGGAGTCTGGAGCGCGAGTGACGATTCTCTCGTGCGTTCTTCCCGAGGCCGAAGGGTTCGGCCGCGTCGCCCGAAATGACGACGGCCACCCGATTCGGATCGTAGAGAAGAAGGACGACCGGCCCGAAGACCGGCTGGACGCAACCGAGATCAACAGCGGCATGATGCTGTTCGAGGGGGAGTGGCTCCGCCGCTCGATCAACCGGCTGACGAAGAGCCCCGCTACCGGCGAGTACTACATGACCGAGCTGGTCGAAATCGCCGTGCGTGATAGCGCTGTCTCCGCCGAATCCTGGCCAGTGGCGACGGTAAACGCCCCCTCTGAGGTGGCGACCGGGGTCAACGATCGCGGCGAGCTGGCAAAGGCGGATTCAGCGATGCGTGCTCGCATCCGCAACGATCTCATGAAGGGAGGAGTGTCGATCATCGCGCCGGAGACGGTGGTGATCGATGCCGGCGTCTCGATCGGGCCAGACAGCACGGTCTTCTCCGGCTCTGTGCTCTCCGATGGATCGCGTGTTGGACAGGGCTGTACCGTCGGTCCTAACGCGGTGCTCAGTGGGGCCACGCTGGCGGACGGCGTGGTTGTCGGGACATCGACGGTGACGGATTCATATCTTGGCGAGGGCGTGCGCGTCGGGCAGTACGCACTCATCCGTGGGAACTCGCGCCTTGAGGCGGGCGTGCGGATCGGAACGCATGCCGAGATCAACCGGGCAACGATCGGGCCCGGCGTGCGGGTCGGACACTTCTCGTATCTGGGCGACGTAACGATTGGCAGAGACGTCAACATTGGCGCCGGTGTCGTCACGGCGAACTACGATGGTGTGGGCAAGTTTCAGACAGTCATCGGCGACCGTGCTTTTATTGGCAGTGACACCGTCCTCGTCGCCCCAGTTCGAATTGGCGCAGGAGCGTCGACCGGCGCCGGATCGGTGGTAACCCACGATGTCGACGACGGGCAGACGGTGCTCGGGGTTCCGGCGCGGGTACATCAGCGAACACAGCGTGCAGCAAACGAAGATCAGGGAGATCGCTAACCATGGATGGTCGGCTACAGGTTTTCGCCGGTAATTCGCACCCCCGCCTGGCCGCCGCCATCATGCAGGAACTGGAAACCCCGCTGGGGCGGGCGATCGTCGGCGAATATGGAAAATGGCGAGACGAAGATCAAGCTCAACGAAAACGTCCGCGGATCGGATGTCTTCATCATCCAATCGATCTGCACGCCGTACGATCATCATCTGATGGAGTTGCTGCTTCTGATCGATGCGCTCCGTCGCGCATCGGCCGCTCGGATCACGGCTGTGATCCCCTACTACGGTTACTCCAAGCAGGAGAAGAAAACGACCGGGCGTGAGCCGATTTCCGCCAAGCTGGTCGCCAACTTGATCACGACCGCCGGAGCGAATCGCGTCCTCGCGATCGACCTTCATGCCCCGGCGATCGAAGGCTTCTTCGATATTCCCGTCGATCATCTTCGGGCAACGCCGCTGCTCGCCGGGCATTGCCGCCGGCTGGCGAGGGATGGGGCGGTGATCGTCAGTCCCGATGCCGGCGGAGTGGCTCGGGCGGAGGAGTTCCGGTCCCGCTCGGGCGGATCGCTCGGTATCGTGACGAAGCACGAGCCGACGCCCGATGGCATCAGCCTGGAGATGGTCGGCGACGTCTCGGGCAAAGTGGCCATCGTCGTCGACGACATGATCTCGACCGGCACGACATTGGAGCAGGCGGTGACGATCCTGAACGAGCGCGGCGCCTCCGAGATTCATGTCGCTGCCACCCATGCGGTCTTCGCGGCCGACGCCGTGGCGAAAATCAGCCTCCTGCCGATCAAGAACATCTACGTAACCGACACTGTCCCGCACCCAACGGGACCAATCACGCCAAGCCTGACGACCATCACCGTAGCCCCGCTCCTGGCCGAAGCCATCATGCGCATCCACAAGGACCTGAGCATCAGTGCGTTGTTCACCTAAGAGACGCGAGACGTGAGACGTGGAGACGTACTCATCACTCACGACTCACGTCTCGCGTCTCACGACTTGAGGAGATGGATGTCGAGCGAAAGCTGGCTGGATCTGGTTGTCTCCGGGGCGGCATTCGTTGTCGTTGGTCTGGCGGCGGTCCTCGAAGCAATCACCGGACTTGTCCCTCCCAGTAGGGCACGGGGCGGTTCATCTCCGGGCGGAGACATTTCGAGCCGGTTCCGCACGCTAGAAGGCATCATCGATCCCCGGCGCACGATGACGACCTCCCTCTTTATCCTTCAGGCGGTTGCCCTGGTGATCGCCACGCTGAGTCTCGACGCCGTGTTCCGGCGCGAATTTGATGGTGTGGCCTGGATTCTCACGCCAGTCATCGTCGTGGCGATTTACCTGATCCTTGCCCAGGCGCTACCGCGCGGCCTTTCCCGCCATCGATATGACGAGACAACCGGTGTCCTGAACGTGCTGACCCAGGCGCTGATCTGGCCGATCCGCCCGCTTGTCCGGTTTTCCGAATCGCTTGGAAGGATCATCGCCGGTCTGCTGCCGGCTGCACCGGTGGACCCATTGACCCGCGAGGAGGAACTCCGCTCCCTGATCGGCGTCGACGGCTCGGCTGGCATGATTGATCCCGATGAGCGCGAGATGATCGATGCGGCCCTCCGCCTTGAGGAACTGTCGGCTCGTGAGATCATGGTCCCTCGCGTGGACATCGTGGCAGTCCGGCTCGACACACCGATCCCCAACTTGATCGATGTCATCGTTCAGGCCGGTCACTCGCGCATCCCCGTCTACGAAGAATCGATCGATCAGATCGTTGGCGTATTGCACGCAAAAGATCTGTTGCCTCATCTGCTCACTGCCACCTCGGCATTCGTCATCTCCGAACATCTGCGCCCGCCCCACATCGTGCCGGAATCGAAGCACCTGGACGTGCTGCTGAAGGAGCTCCGGCGGACGCGAGTACACCTTGCCATCATCGCCGACGAATACGGTGGCACGGCCGGACTGGTGACGATCGAGGACATCCTCGAGGAGATCGTCGGAGAGATCCAGGATGAGTACGACACAGAGCAACCTCTCTTCGAGCCGCTAGGTCCCGACGAAATCCTGGCGGACGGCCGCCTCCCGCTGGAAAATGTCGAGAACTTCTTCGGCATCTTTTTCCCTGAAGATTCGGATTTCGAGACGGTGGGCGGGTTCGTCCAGAATGTGCTCGGCCGAGTGCCGCGTGAAGGCGACCATTTCGTTGGCGAAGGCCTGGAAGGCGAGATCATCGAAGTCGAGGGTCGCCGGGTGCGGCGCCTGCGCATGGCCCGGTACGCGCCACCATCGGGACAAGATCAGACCACCGACTCGGATGTGGACCTCAATGGCAATGAGCCTGATTAGGTTGCCGATACCGGCCCTTGGTTGGATAGTGCGAATGGTACCGAACTGGTGATTGGGCGTGAGATCATCCGCCTGGACTCGGTTGGCAGCACCATGGACGAGGTTGCCAGCCTCGCGGCCAATGGCACCGCAGAGGGTCTGGTGGTGGTTGCCGAGGAGCAGACCGCCGGGCGGGGACGAGGCGGACGCACCTGGACCGCTCCGCGCGGATCGAGCCTGCTCATGTCGGTGCTGCTCCGCCCGGCTGTCCCGGCGGAACGCCTGGCTTCGCTGTCGCTGGTGGCCGGGGTCGCGGTCGCTGAAGCGCTCGAACAGTTTGGGGTTTCCCCGAAGCTGAAGTGGCCGAACGACCTCTGGCTCGATGGCCGCAAGGTCGCCGGAGTCCTGGTCAATTCCCGGGTCGGTCCGGACGGTATTGCCGTGGTCCTAGGCATCGGCATCAACGTCAATGTCGAACCCGCCGATCTGCCACCCGGGGCGACTAGCCTCAGTGCGGTGGTCGGAAAACTCCTGTCTCGAGATGAACTCCTTCGCACTGTGCTTACACAGCTCAATTCCGCCTACTACGCATTCGCCAAAACGGCGGGCAGACCGGACTTAAGCGGATGGACCAGGCGAGCCGCGCTCGTGGGCGAACGCGTCCGGGTCGCGGATGGGCCCGCGCAGTATTCGGGTGAGATGCTTGGCATCGACGACGACGGCGCTCTTCTCGTCCGGGACGCGACTGGAGAGATCGTCAAGATCATTGCCGGTGACCTCACGCGGGGACCACGGAGCGAAGGCGCAAACGGCTGAATCCGCCAGCCGGGCAGTTCACACCGTGTACTATTGGCGACTTCCGCCACTTTTCCTCGATCAGGCTGCCTTGTGCCGTCTGCTGAAACGGGCATATACTCAGCCGGTTCAGGTCCCAATCACCCCGGTGCGTGGGCCGAATTGATGCAACGGCGCACGGCCCCTACTTCAGCCAAAGGAAGCACGACCAAATGAATTTTGAGCTGTCGGAGGAACAGATCCAGGTACGGGACATGGTGCGCGAGTTCGCCGCCCGCGAAGTCGCTCCCCACATCCAGGAATGGGATGCCAAGGGTCAGTTCCACCGCGAGGTCCTGACCAAAATGGGCGAACTCGGCATCCTCGGCCTCCCGATTCCAGAGGAGTACGGCGGCTCCGGCTTCGACTACATCAGCCTCGCATTGGCCTGCGAAGAACTCGAATACGTCGATACCTTCCTGCGCGTGGTGATGAGCGTCCATGTCGGGCTCAATAGTCTGGCTCTGCTCCAATGGGCGACTGAGGAGCAGAAGCAGCGCTGGCTGACCCCCCAGGCGCTTGGCGAGAAGCTCGGCACGTTCGGCCTGACCGAGCCCAACGCGGGCAGCGATGCCGGCTCGATCGAGACAACTGCCACCCGCGACGGCGACTCCTACCTCCTCAACGGCGCCAAGATGTGGATCTCGCTGGCGGACGTCGCCGATCACTTTCTCGTCTTCGGTAGCATCGACCGCTCGCAGAAGCACAGGGGTCTGACGGCTTTTGTCGTCGAGCGGGGCATGGAGGGCTTTACCACCGGCACCATCAAGGGCAAGCTGGGAGTGCGGGCGGGCAACACCGGCGAGCTCGCGTTCAACAACGTCCGCGTGCCAGTTGAAAACCGGATCGGCGAAGAGGGCGAAGGCTTCAAGATCGCGATGAGCTGCATCGACCAGGGCCGGTTCACGGTTGGGGCCGGGGCAGTTGGGCTCATCCGCGCCTGTCTGGATGCCAGCGTGAAGTACGCCAACGAGCGCGAGACGTTCGGTGTGCCGATCGGCAAGCACCAACTCGTGCAGCAGATGATCGCCAAGATGGCGGCAGGCTACGATGCCTCCTACCTGCTGACGATGAAGGCCGCCGAGCTCAAGAATCGCGGTATCCGCAACACCCGCGAAACCAGCATGATGAAGTGGTTCGCCTGTGACGCGGCCCTGCAGGCGGCAGACGACGCGATCCAGATCCACGGCTCCTACGGCTTCTCCAACGAGTACCCGGTCGAGCGCTTCTGGCGAAACTCCCGCGGCGCCGTCATCTACGAAGGTACTCGCGAGATCCACACCCTGCTCCAGGCCGAATACGCGCTGGGCTACCGTCAGGACAAGCCGCTGCGCAGGCCGCAGCCGCCGGCCGCCGGCTTCGCCGAGCTCCGCGAGGTTGTGCTCGCCGACGGATAATGCACTCCTCATTGGTGTGATCAGCGGCGATCGGCCCACGCATCACCAAACGTGGTCCGTCTAAAGACGGGCGGACCCAAGGAAGACAATGGCAACCCCAAACGAGTCCAGGAATCAGTCCGTCATTCTCGGAGGTGTTCGCACACCGTTTACGAAGCTCAACGGCGGGCTTTCGACCAAGAGCGCGACCGAACTCGGATCGATCGTCATCCGGGCCGCTCTAGACCGGACGGGCGTCGATCCGCGCTCGGTCGATCACGTCGTGATGGGCCAGGTGCTCCAGGGCGGAGCAGGTCAGAACCCGGCCCGGCAGGCGGCATTCGGCGCTGGTCTGGCAAGGACGGTAACGTCGGAGACGGTCAACCGCGTCTGCGGCTCGGGCATGCTCGCCATCGAGCAGGCCGATCTGCTCATCCGGGCGGGCGACCATGACGTCGTGGTCGCCGGCGGGATGGAGAGCATGTCGAACGCGCCATACGCCCTGGCAAAGGCCCGCGGCGGGTACCGCATGGGAAACGGCGTCCTTGAAGACCTGATGGTGAAGGACGGTCTGCTCTGCGCCGTTTGCAACGTCCAAATGGGTACGCACGGCGACAACGTGTCCGAGGAGGTCGGTGTTTCCCGTGAGGAGCAGGACGCCTGGGCGCTGCGCTCCCACGAGACCTACTTCGCCGCCAAAGGGTCGCGGGGTGATGGCCGAGGAGATCGTCCCGGTCGACGTGCAGGTGCGCAAAGGCACGATGACCGTCGACACGGACGAGGCTCCCCGCCGCGACACGAGCCTCGAAGCCCTGGCCAACCTGAAGCCCGTCTTCTCGCCGGACGGCACCGTCACGGCAGGAAATGCCCCCGGAATCAACGATGGCGCGGCGGCGGTCGTGGTCACAAGTGCGCGGTGGGCACAGCAGAACGGGTTCACGCCTCGCGCGACGATCTTGGCCCGGGGCGTCGCCGGGTGGGACGCTCCGTACCTGGCGTTCACGCCGGAGATGGCCGGCCGGATCGCCCTCGAACGGGCGGGACTCACCGTTGACGATCTTGATCTGGTTGAGATCAACGAGGCGTTTGCCAGTGTGGCCATCACCGCCGCCCGTCGCCTCGGCGTCGACCCCAACAAGGTCAATGTCAACGGCGGCGCGGTCGCCCTCGGCCACCCGATCGGAGCGAGCGGAACCAGGATCACCCTCGCACTGATCAATGAGCTGCACCGGCGGGGCGGCGGCATCGGCCTGGCCGCCATTTGCTCCGGCGGTGGCCAGGGTGACGCGCTGATCGTCAGCGTCCCTGGGACGAGTGCCCGATGACGACCCGCATTCGCGCCAGTGACCACGGTGAATTGCGACCAGTGATCCTTCCGTTCAACGGCGTCTGGCCGCGTATCGCCGAAGACGCCTTTGTCGCGCCGGGCGCGGTGGTTGTCGGCGATGTCGAGATCGGCCCGCAGGCTAGCGTCTGGTTCCACGTCACAATCCGGGGAGATGTCGCCCCGATCCGGATCGGGGCCCGCACCAATATTCAGGACGCGTCTGTCATTCATGTCGATGGCGGTGTCCCGTGCGTGATCGCCGACGACGTCACCGTTGGCCACAACGCCATCGTCCATGCCAGCGTCATCGAACCCGGGGTGACAATCGGGATGGGAGCGATCGTCCTGTCCAATTGCACCGTTGGCGCCGGGGCGGTGATCGCCGCTGGAGCGGTCGTCCCTGAAGGGACAGTTGTCGCTCCTGGCGCCACGATGATGGGGATACCAGCCAGGGACCGCGGTCCTCTGGCTTCAGAGCGCAAGGCATTGCTCGACGCCATTGCCGAGAAGTATGTCCGCAATGGAGCGACCTTTCGCCAGATCATCGCCGACGTTACCAGTGAGTCAGCGTCCGAGTAATCTGGAGCCTGGTCAGGACAATCCTCGTGCCGCCTGTGGCCTGAACCTGATCGACTGTTGGTCACGCGCGTCGCCGGTTTGGCGCGTCAACCGGTGGGGGGAAACGCATGCCAATCGAGATCCACGAAGATGGCCGCATCGCGACGGTGGTCATCAACCGCCCTGAAGCGCTCAACGCCTTCGACACCGACCACCTGCGCGACTTCATCGCCGTCGTACGCGACCTGAGTACGAACAAGGAAGTGCGCGCTGTCGTCCTCACTGGCGCGGGCGACCGCGCCTTCGCTGCCGGAGCCGACATCCGCGCAATGCGAGATATGGACAGGGAGGCAGGCCGTGAGTTTGGGCGTCTGGGTCATGGAGCTGCGTTTGCCCTCGAGTCTCTGCCTCAGCCGGTCATCGCGGCTGTAAATGGCTTTGCCCTCGGCGGGGGCTGCGAGCTGGCCCTGGCTTCAGACATCCGGCTGGCATCAGAGAAGGCGGTCTTCGCCCAGCCCGAGGTCAGTCTAGGCATTTGTCCCGGCTGGGGCGCGACCCAGCGCCTCCCCCGGATCATCGGCCCCGGACTCGCCGCTGAGCTGATCTTCACTGGGCGGCGGGTCACCGCGGAGGAGGCGCTCCGAATCGGACTGGTCAACGCCATCTATCCACCCGAAGCATTGCTGGACAAAGCCAAGGAAATGGCTCACCAGATCGCGGCCAACAGCCCGGTGGCAATCGCCGCTGCCAAACAAGCCATTGCCGCATCCCACGGCGAATCGGGCAAGGGCCTCGCGATCGAGCTCGACTTCTTCGCCCGCTCCTTCGCCACCCATGACCAGCACGAAGGGATGACCGCCTTCATCGAAAAGCGCAGCCCCGCCTTCACCGGCTCCTAACCCACGTCTTACGTCTCTCGACTCGGAGGACCCTTTGAACATCGTAGTGCTCGTCAAACAGGTTCCCGATATGAACGCGGTCAAAATCGACCGCGCCTCCGGAAAGCCGGTGCTCAGCGGCCAGCTCGTGGTGAGTTCGTTCGATGAGTACGCCATTGAAGAGGCGCTCCGGCTGAAGGACGCCCACGGCGGCGAGGTAACTGTCGTCTGCGCGGGACCGCAGTCAGCTAAGGACGCGATCACCCGAGCGTTAGCGATGGGCGCCGACAAGGGAGTCCACCTACTCACTGGAGAAACGGGTTCGGTCGACACGCTCGCGCTGGCGGCAGCCCTCGCCGGGGCGCTCAAGGGGTTGCCGCACGACCTGATCCTCGTCGGCCAGAACTCGGATGACTCGACCACGGGCCACGTCGGTCCCCAGCTCGCCGAACTGCTCGGGTTGCCAAGTGTCTCCTCAGTCACTGAGCTGACGGTATCTGGCTCGCATCTGACCGCGTCCAGGGACACCGAGGACGGCAAGCAAACGGTCGAGCTCGATCTGCCTGCGGTCGTCCTGGCGATGACCGGCTTGAACGAGCCGCGCTACCCATCCCTCAAAGGCATCATGGCGGCGAAGAAGAAGCCGATCGATCAGATTCCACTCGCGATCGAGGCAGTACCCGACCGGGTGACGTGGGGCGAACCTTTCGTGCCGGAGCGCACGGTTCAAGGCGTCATTGTCCAGGATGTGCCGGCGGCCGACGCTGCCAGGCAACTCGTCTCCTGGCTCAAAGAACGCAAGCTGATCTAGACCCTCGTTACTGGACCTCGTGGTGGCCGCACGCACCTGACCTGTTGACGCACCGTTGGAGCACCCATGACCGATTCGAAGAAGAACGTTCTCGTCGTCACCGAGACGAGCGATGGCGATCTCCGTCCCGTCTCACTTGAACTCGTCACCGCCGGCAAGCACGTCGCCGCCGCAACGGGTGGCTCCGTCATCGCCCTGGTGATGGGATCAGGCATCAACGCGGCCACCGCCGCGCTGAGCGGGGCGGGCGTCGATCAGGTACTTGTCGCCGACGACACGAGACTAGCGCATTTTACGAGCGAGTCGGCGACGGCCGTGCTCGTAGCCGCGATCCAGCACGTTTCTCCAGGAATCGTCCTGATCCCAGGGACGACCTCGGGCCGGGACTTTGCGCCCCGAGCCGCGGCCCGGCTGGGCGTTGGCCTCGCCGCTGACTGCGTCGATCTCTCGGTTGAGGACGGCAATCTCGTTGCCATCCGCCCCGTACTTGGCGGCAAAGTGCAGACCGCGGTGCGGATGCCCGGCAGCCACCCTCAGATGGCGACAGTGCGGCCAGGAAGTTTTGAGAAGGCCGCCAGCGGAGGTGGCAACGCCCCCACCGAGCAGCTTTCAGTAGCACTGAGCCCGGACGATCTTCGGGTTACCGTTACTGGCACCGCCGAGGCCGAAGCCGGCACGGCGAGCCTCGACTCCGCATCGGTGATCGTCGCGGGTGGCCGGGGCCTGAAAGAGCCGGACAAGTTCTCCCTGATCGAGGATCTGGCGGGAGCGCTCAATGCCGCTGTCGGCGCTTCGCGGGCGGTGGTCGATGCCGGCTGGCGACCGCACCACGAGCAGGTGGGACAGACGGGCCGGACTGTGTCGCCCAAGCTCTACATCGCGGTCGGGATCAGTGGCGCGGTCCAGCATCTGGTGGGTATGCAGGGGTCGGAGACGATCGTGGCGATCAATCGTGATCCCGATGCGCCGATCTTCAAGATCGCGTCGTTCGGGATCGTCGGGCGATCTCTTTGAGGTCGTACCGGCGCTGGTCGCGGAACTGAAGGCCGCACGGAATTAGACGGCGAAATCCGAGCCGGCGGGGGACGGGACGCTTAGTCTCGTCCCCTCATCGTTTTCTCCCCTATTGACGGCCCTGGCATCACCCTATAGACTCCGGACCATCGTCGAAACGCTTCGACAATCTCGCGACGCTCGACTCGGCAAGGAATCGTCGATGCCGACGATGCACGATGTTGCCAGGCAAGCCGGGGTCTCCCTCTCGACGGTGTCGTATGCCCTCAGCGGCAAACGCACCATCTCCGAGGCAACGCGACAGCGCGTCCTCGACGCCGTCCGCGACCTTGACTTCCACCCCAATCCCCACGGCCGCGCCCTCGCCAGCCGCCGCTCCAACACCATCGCCCTTGTCTTTCCCGCCCTCCTCCGTGGCCTCAGCGGAGAGAAGCTCGAGTTCGTCTCCGCCGCCGCCGCCGCCGCCGCCGCCCACGGCTACGCCTTCCTCATCTCCATCTCCCCCGATCAGGACGCCGAAGTCGTCCACCTCACCCGTCGCGGCTTCACCGACGGCCTGATCCTGATGGAGATCATGCTTCACGACCGGCGAGTGGAGCTGCTGCGGGAGCGGCACTACCCCTTCGCGATGATCGGCCACTGCGAGGACAACACCGGCATCAGCTTCGTCGACCTCGATTTCACGACGGCGGCGCGGGAAGCCGTCACCTACCTCGCGGGGCTCGGCCATCGCGACATCGCGTTCCTTGGCTTCACCAAAGACCTCTTCGACGCGGGGTACGGACCAGAGGTCCGGTCGAAGATCGGGTTCGACGCCGCGATCGCCGAGCTCGGGCTGAAAGGGCGCTGGATCCACTGCGCGCCGACGCCGCGGGCCGCGTATGAGGCGGTGCAAGCACTGCTGACCGAGACGCCGGAATGCACCGCGGTGCTGACCGGTCACAACGACGCGATCAGCGGGATGCTGCAGGCGGCGCAGGAGCGGGGTCGCTCGATTCCGAACGAACTTTCCATTCTGGCGATTGCCTCGGCGCGGCAGGCCGAAACGCTCACGCCGACGATCACCACGATGAACTTCCCGGCGGAGGAAATGGGCCGGCTCGGGGCGGAGTACCTGATCCGGCTGCTGGAAGGAGGTGAGGTCGAGCCAATCCACCGGCTTCTGCGGGCCGAGCTACAGGTACGACAGAGCTCCGGGCCCGCGCCTCGTCTTGCGGGTATCCCTTGACGGCGTCGTCAGGGCGGGACCTCCGATCCGGCCGCTCCGATCCGAGCGGCGCGTCACGCTGAGGAGTGAGCAATGAACCGAGCGACGATGGGGTCGAAGCTGACACGGCGGGAGATCGTGAAGGGCGCGGCGGCGGGAGCCGTCGGCGCAACCGCATTGGGCGTTTCCCGGCCGCGCCGGACCAACGCGAAGCAGGAGCAGATCACTCTTACCTGGTGGGATTACTACAGCGAGGGCGCCAACAACACCGCGATGGACAACCAGCATCAGCGGTTTATGGAGAGCCACCCGAACATCAAGATCGAGCGCACGGCGATTCCCTTCGCCGACCTCAAGACCAAGCTGCTGCAGGGCGCCACCGCAGGCGAGTTGCCGGACATCGCCGTGATCGACAATCCCGACCACCAGGCCTTTGCCGCGCTCGGCATCCTGGAGGATCTGACCGAGCGGGTAACCGCTTGGGGTCAGGCCGAGTCCTACTTCGAGGGTCCCTGGGCTTCGACGATCTGGCAGGGCCAGAACTACGGCATCCCGGACAACAGCAATTGCCTCGTGCTCTGGTACAACACGGCCTTCACGACCCCGGCGGAGGTGGTGGCGCCGACGACCTGGGACGAGTTGACCGCCGCGGTTGAGAAGCTGACCGAGGGCGACCGCTTCGGCCTGGCGGTGAGCGGGATCAAGAGTGAGGAAGGCACCTTCCAGTGGTTGCCCTTCCTCTGGGAAACTGGCGAGGACATCCCTACGATTAACAGCGACGGCGGCAAGGCGGCGCTGCAACTCTGGGTCGACTACGTCGAAAACGGCTACATGTCGCAGGGCATCCTGGGCTGGAGCCAGGGCGACGTCCTGGCCCAGTTCCAGAACGGCAAGGCCGCGATGATGATCAACGGCCCGTGGCAGATTCCGGCGCTACGCGCGGACAGCCCCGACCTGACGTGGGAGGTGGCGGTCCTGCCGAAGCAAACGACCAGCGCCTCCATCCTTGGCGGCGAGAACTACAGCATCGTTGCCGGCGGCGAGAACGTCGACGCCGCCTGGGAGCTGCTGACCTGGACCCAGGAGCCGGAGAACTTGAAGACCTACCTGGGTGAGGCCGGCAAGCTGCCGAGCCGGGCCGACCTGGCCGAAGATCCCCAGTGGACGGGCGATCCGGTCCTGGCCGTCTTCATCGAGCAGCTCAAGGTGGCGAAGCCGCGCGCCTACGGCGACAAGTACCCCGAAATCTCCAACGCGATCCAGGAGGCGATCCAGGGCGCCGTCAGCGGCCAGAGCGACGTCGCCGCCGCCCTGGAGAAGGCGGAAGCGGCGATCACGCCGCTGCTGCCGGAGTCGTAGGATAAGCGGGCTGATGGGTTCGCCGGATTGAAATCCGGCGCCTAGGCCCCAGGTTGAAACCTGGGGCCTAGGCGCCAGCCTGGAATCGAAGCGGCGCCGGAGGAGGGTGTGATGGCCGAACGCGCGATCCGGCAGGAAGGGATCGAAGGGACGGTCGCGGTCGCGGTCGGCAGTCACCGGCTGGCGCGGGCGCGGCGTCTCTCCAACTACCTTTTCCTCCTGCCGGCCCTGATCTACATCTCGGTGACGATGCTCTACCCGCTCGTCTACAACCTGCGGATGAGCTTCCAGGATGTAACAGTTCGAACCTTTCTGGCCGATAACGCCCAGTGGATTGGCTTCGACAACTATCGCACCCTACTCAACGACTCTGACTTCCGCCACGCGATCTGGCTCTCGGTGATCTTCACGGCGGGATCGCTCGTCTTCCAGTTCGCCATCGGCTTCGCCCTGGCCCTCTACTTCAACCGGCCGTTTCCTGGGAACGGCCTTTTTCGCGCGTTGCTCCTGCTCGCCTGGATGCTGCCAACCGTCGTAAGCGGCAGCGTCTTCCGCTGGATGTTCGACGGTGACTTCGGCGTGCTCAACTACGCCCTGCGGGAACTGAGCCTGATCGATAAGAACCGCTACTGGCTGCTCGATCCGGACACGGCTTTAGCCGGGACGATCCTGGCAAACATTTGGGTCGGCATCCCGTTCAATATGGTCCTCCTGCTGGCCGGGTTGCAGAACATCCCGACGACGCTCTACGAGGCGGCCAGCGTCGACGGGGCCAACGCGTGGCAGCGCTTCTGGTCGCTAACGCTCCCACTGATGCGGCCGGTCTCGCTGAGTGTGCTGCTGCTCGGGATCATCTACACCTTCAAGGTCTTCGATTTGATCTACGTGATGACGGGCGGCGGACCGGTGGATGCGACGACGGTCCTGCCGATTGAGACCTACAACCTGAGCTTCAAGTTCTTCCGATTCGGAGAAGGAGCTGCAGCGGCGACGATGCTGCTCGTGGCCCTGATCGGGGTGGCGCTGGCGTACCTCTTCTGGACGCGGCGGGAGGAGGTGGCGGCATGAACCTCCTGGCACGGCTGCGGGCGCGCGGTTACGGCATGACGGCAATCGGTGCGGTGATCCTGCTGATCTATCTCTTCCCAGTCTTCTGGATGGCCTCGACTTCGCTCAAGTCGCAGCCCGACATCTTCGCGAGTCCACCAAAACTCTTCCCGAGCCCACCCCAGTGGGACGTCTACCGCGAGGCGGTCTTCGACAACGAGGTCGTCCTGCGGGCGATTCGCGCCAGCGTGATCATCAGCTTCGGGACGATGGTCCTGACGTTGCTCCTCGCGACCCCCGCGGCCTACGCGCTTGCCCGGCTGCGGCTGCGCGGCGGCTCGGTAATGGTTTTCCTCCTGTTGATCTCGCAGTTGCTGCCGAGCATCGTGATCGCGGGACCGCTCTTCGTCGTCTTCAGCCGGATCGACCTCGTCAACTCCTATCCGGCCCTGATTCTGGCCGACGCGACCTTCACGCTCCCGTTTTCGGTCATCATCTTGCGGCCCTTCTTCCTCACGGTCCCGATGGAGTTGGAGTCTGCCGCCCTCGTCGACGGCAGCACCCGCTTCGGCGCCTTCTGGCGGATCGTCCTTCCCCTAGTGCGACCAGGCCTGATCACCGTCGCGGCCTTCGCCTTCCTCTTCGCCTGGGGCGAGTTCATCTTCGCGCTCACGCTCAACATCGACGAGGACATCCAGCCCGTAACCGTCGCCCTGAACAAGTTCATCAGCCAGTACGGCGTCCAATGGAACAGCCTCATGGCCGTGGCGACAACCGTCGCCCTCCCGATCATCGTCGTCTTCGCCGCCCTCCAGCGCTTCATCGTCGGTGGCCTCACCTCCGGCGCAACCAAGGAGTGAGGGGTTCCTCAGTCCTTGGTTGCCTGCGGTAAGATCCCTCGCCAACCGAATCTGACTGCCCATCGCGGCAAGGAGGCCACATGAAGGTCGGAATCTTCACCGTGCTGTTCTCGGGGCGCCCGCTCGAGGAGACCCTCGATTACGTCAAGCAAGCAGGCTGTACCGCCGTCGAGATCGGCACCGGCGGCTACCCCGGTGATGCCCACTGCAAGCCATCGGAGTTGCTGGGCGACAAGGGCGCGCTCAAGAAGTTCCAGGAGGCGATCTCCAGCCGAGGGCTTGAGATCAGCGCCCTGTCCTGCCACGGCAATCCCCTCCATCCACAGGCGGAGATCGCCCAGGCCCACGATGCCTCCTTCCGCGAGACCGTGAAGCTCGCGGCGGAGCTCGGCGTCCAGAATGTGATCACCTTCTCCGGCTGCCCGGGCGATTCCGAGGGCTCGAAGTACCCGAATTGGGTCACCTGCCCCTGGCCGCCGGATTATCTTCAGATTCTGGAGTGGCAGTGGGCGGAAAAGGCGGCACCATACTGGTCAGAGGCCGCCAAGTACGCCAAGGACCATGGAGTCAGGATCGCGATTGAGCTGCATCCCGGCTTCATCGCCTACCATACGGAGAGCTTTCTCCGCCTGCGCGAGATCGGCGGCGAGACGATCGGCGTGAACTTTGACCCGTCTCACCTCTTCTGGCAGGGGATGGACCCGCTCGTCTGCGTCCGTGAGCTCGGTGATTCCATCTTCCATGTCCACGCCAAGGACACCTGGCTGGACGAGCCGAACATCAAGCGCAACGGCGTCCTCGACACGAAGCAGTACACCGACGAGAA
This sequence comes from uncultured Chloroflexia bacterium, assembly GCA_963849635.1. GTDB lineage: Bacteria > Chloroflexota > Chloroflexia > Thermomicrobiales > UBA6265 > CAVRUD01. The sequence continues at coordinate 654,925 of CAWKIA010000018.1, forward strand.
GCACCGCTCCTGGATCTTCCGCACCGTGGGATACGGCCACGGCACCGAGTTCTGGCGGGCATTCATCAGCGAGCTGCGCCTCGCCGGCTACGACGGTGCCCTCTCAATCGAGCACGAGGACTCCATCCTCAGCATCAACGAAGGCTTCACCCGCGCCGCCAAATTCCTCACCGACAGCGTTATCACCGAGCAACCTGGCGAGGCATGGTGGGTCTAGCGGAGACGTGAGAACCGAGAATCGAGAACCGAGCAAACCCCGTCATCCTGAGCGGAGCGAAGGATCTTGGCCGTTTACGGCCTTTGTCGCCGACCGCGGCATCGCAGTTTGGAACGAGGACGAAGGCGCTGAAGCGCCAAGATCCTTCACAAGCTCAGGATGACGAGTAGTTCCCACCCCTCACATCTCACTACCTAGCGATAGAAGGGAGCCTTCTGTGAGCGAAATAGGCGTCGGATTAGTCGGGTACAAGTTCATGGGGCGGGCCCATTCCAATGGGTATCGCCAGGTTGCGCATTTCTTTGATGTCGATCCCGCGCCGAAGATGGTGGCCATTTGCGGCCGGGACGAAGCGGGCGTCAAGGCTGCCGCCGGGCAGCTCGGTTGGGACGGATACGAGACCGACTACCATAAGCTCATCGCCCGCGATGACATCGGACTGGTCGACGTCTCCACCATCGGCAACACCCATCACGATATCGTGATGGAAGCGCTGGCGGCCGGGAAGCACGTCCTGTGCGAGAAGCCGCTCGCCAATACCCTTGGCGAAGCGAAGGAGATGCTCGACGCAGCCACGGCGGCCGAGGCCAAGGGCATCGTCTCGATGATCAACTTCAACTATCGCCGGGTGCCGGCCGTCGAGTTCGCCCGCAAACTCGTGGCGGAAGGGAAGATCGGGGAGGTGCGCCACTGGCGGGCCGTCTATCTCCAGGACTGGATCAACGACCCCAACTTCCCGCTCGTCTGGCGCTTACAGAAGGACTTGGCGGGAACGGGCGCCCTGGGTGATATCGCCGCGCACATCGTCGATCTAGCTCACTATGTCGTCGGGCCGATCACCGGCGTCGTCGGTGCGCTGGACACCTTCATCAAGGAGCGGCCGCTCGAGACCGCGTCGTCCGGCGGCGCCGGCCTGACCGCGACAGCCGCGAACGAGACCGGCAAGGTGACGGTAGATGACTCCGCCTCGTTCCTGGCAAAGTTCGCGAACGGCGCCTCTGGCACCTTCGCGGTGACGCGATTGGCTCCCGGACGACGCAACTACAACTCGTTCGAGATCAACGGCTCCGAGGGCTCGATCAGCTTCAACCTGGAGCGCTTGAACGAGTTGGAGGTCTACTTCACCAACGACCCCGGCGGGCTGCAAGGCTTCCGCACGATCCAGGTTACCGACGGCGCTCATCCCTACGCCGCCGCCTGGTGGCCAGCGGGTCACATCATCGGCTACGAGCACAGCTTCGTCCATCAGATCAAGGAATTGCTGGACGGTATCAAGGCCGGCAAATCTCCGTCCCCGACGTTCAGGGACGGATACAACTGCCAGGCCGTCCTCGACGCGGTCGAGCGTTCCTCATCGTCGGGCACCTGGGAGACACCAGCAACGGTTTAGCGGGAAGTTGTTCGGTGGTACGCGGCCCGGCCCGGAAGTGTCGTCCGGGCCGCGTGCTTCGCAGTGCAATTGCGCGTCGCACCGCTCGTCGGCAGCGCCGGGCGACAGAGACACGCGGTCTCTATCAAAACCCAACCTAAACACCGACCTGACTCCGTGAGAGTGCCTGCAGCACCCGGTTCCGTTCTTCATCGGTAAGCATCTCCAGCAGGCTCTCGGTATCCGGGTATGCGATAGAACGGATTGCCTCATCATCATTGGCAGCAATCGCTTCCCGCACTCTGGCAACGCGCGCCGCCCGCAGTGCATCGAGCTCAATCTGTTCGAGCGTCGTCCCCAGGAACTGAGGCGGATTGCCGGCCTCAGTGGCGGCTTTGGCGGCGGGAAGCAGGAACGAGAGGCGATCGAGATCAGGGGGAGAACTGGCGAGGGCCGCCACAATCCCATCGGACAACTCGGTGCGCTCCTCAACAGCCCTGAGCATCGCCCAGTCAAACCCCTGGGGAAGTCGGCCCCCGTTTCTTTCATCGCTGCCAGAGCGGCAAGAATCTCTCGGTCGGTGCCCTCTCTGAGGAGCCGCTCCAGGCGGCGCACCGCGACATCGCGGCGGCTCAGGCGCTCAATGCGCGACCGCTCGACATCACTCAGCCGCGCCACCGCACCCTGTGGCGCGGATCGCGTCAGAGACTTGAGTACCTCCAGATCGCGCTTGCGCAGGGCTCCTCTGACCTCCGCGATCCAGGCCAGACGAGACTGAGCCAGGTCGATGCGCTCGTGCTCTTCCGGGGTCAGGTCACCTTCGTCGTAAAGGCCCGCGTGCGCTTCGAAGACTGACGCGATCACCCAGTCGTCGTCACCTTCCAAGGCATTTGCCAGAGTTGTGCGATGCAGGGCGCGCTGGGCAGTCCGACTTGTGGCGGCATCAAGCCGGCCGAGTTCGTCGAGTCGCCCGGTTAATGCAAGCTCGGCGATCGCGGCATCATCACCGTCACGCTGAGCGGCCAGCAACGTCGAACGAGTCGATTCGCGCCGCTGCGCCGCTCGCCGTGCCTGACGTGCATCTGGGCCGATCGGGACTGCCGCCGCCTCGGCAGCGGCGACGGCTGTCAGAATCGCCGGATCATCCTTTTGTGATAGGGCCTGGTTGAGTTGCTCGACAATGGAATGGCCGAGCAAGGCGGCGACCCTGGCCGTCTCCATCGCGACCAGCGGATCGCCTCGAAGGTCCTGCCAGAGCGCCGCGACCCTATCCCGGTCCCCTGCGGCGAGGGCGACCCGCAGTCGCTCAGCCTGGGCCACCCGGAGCCGGGCATGCTCGACGACCGGGTAAATCGCCCGTCCAGCTGGCGTGCCATCGAGCCCCGATTCCTGCCAGAGGCGCAACACGCCCAGAGAGTCGTTCTTCGCCGCTGTCGCCTGGATGAGCGCGGCCGCCTGGCGCTGTTCGACTTCGCGGATCTTAGCGGCGTACTCCCGGACAACCGCTGGGTCCTGACTCAGTCCGCTCTCTCGCCAGAAGGCAAGCGTGCGCACGTCATCCCCGGACAGGAGCAATCCGTTCAACTGGGTCAGCAGGCCTTGCAGACCGCGCGCCGCCGCCGTTGCACCTGAAGGCCGGCTTACGGAGGACGCCGCCGGGCGAAGTTGAGGACCAGCTGGTGGTATCGGACTTTGTGGCCGCGGTGGAATCTGGGCCGGGGGCGGCGCATTCGGGTGGGACAATGGTCCGGGTTGCGCCTCATGACCATGCAATTCTGATGGCATCGAAGTGAGTGCGGACGCCGGGCCGGGTCCGATCCCACCGCAAGAAGATCACTCAATCGTGGAGTACGCTCCACGGGTTCGGCAATCGCCTGGCGCAGGATCTGGACGAGTCGCTCGGAGTCGGGAGAAAAGTTCGCGGTAGCCGCGAACACCGGCGATTTCTGCGGATGGGTGAGATCCCAGTGCTTCCACACGAGAGCGCCGCCAGGCTCGCTCGTTGGGTCGCCAAATTGATTGCGGAGATCGGGTCGGTCCGCCAGAGCGCGGAGTGAGACATAGACGAGCAGTGCCGCGAAATCGTCCCTTCGACCCGGTTCTGGGTGCGCATGCCCACCCGGATGTCCGTACGCGGGGTTTGCCCCTGCGGGCAGGGCTGGAGGGCTTCCCGGCCAGACGGCGGTGTCGAAGTCGATCAGGGCAAGCGACCCGTTTGAACGGACGATCACATTGTCGGCGGCAAGGTCTCCGTGGACGAAGCCGTGCGCGCTCAATGTTCCAATCATCTGGGACCAGGCATTTGCCAGCGCGGCCAGCGCGCCGCCATCGCCGGCACGGCATGAGCGATCGACGGCCGCGATCAACGTCGGGCCGTCGATCCAATCCAGGACGGCAACCGGATGCCGCACGGATCGGAGATCGCGGGCAGGCAGCGCCAGCCCGTCCGCGTACCAGGCAGCGCGGGACGGGATTGGGCTTCCCGGAGCATTTTTCAGGGGGAGTAACCGTGGGTCATTGGCCAGCGCGGTGTAGTGAGCCGCCGAGGTGGGCCCGACCGCATCCGTCAAGGGAATGCGCAGAGCGAGCATGTGACCGGCTGGCTGCCGGAGGACATAGATCGCGTTGTCCATGCCAACCGTCCGCCATGGTTGGCGCCCATCGACGAGCGCGATCTGACCGCCACCGATCCGTCCCAAGATCGGCAGTGCGGTGGCGGCGTGAAGCATCGCCTGATCGAGCGTTTGGAGCGGTGGCATCGAGAATTGATCCTCCGTGTCGAGCTTACAGCCGTACCAGGCACAGAGTCAGGATCCAGGACCATTGTCTGTAAGAAAAGGAACTGTGAAACGTTCGAGTGGTACAGTAGAGCACAGCACCGTCCATGCGAGTCGTTCATTCTGGCCAGGATGGACGCGTCTCACCGAACGCTTAGTGGCCTATCCCCGCCCCGGACTCCGCAGGGTAGCCGAGAGCAATCGATCCGCCCAGCAACCCCATTCGAGAGTAGCAGGAGCCGAAGCGGTGCAACTACGCTCATCGTCGAAAACGCCGAAAACTGGCGCTACGTCCGACGACGCGAACCTGGGAAATGATGCGGTAGGACAATCGACCCAGCGGATGCCCACCATCGGTACCGGCCGTCGCCGGACCGGGAACGTCGTCACCGATCCCCTGTTTGAACGGCGCGAACTCGCCGAAGACCTGGACGGCATGGCCGCGACGATCGGGGAGGTCGATCCCCGGTCGTCCGAGCGGCTGAGTGATCTGGCGAGATCGATTGGCACCGAGGAGGGCCGCATCCGCTGGGCGGATGTCGACCTGCGCCGGGCGTTCAATACCGAGCGACTGGCCGCGGCCTACGCCGAGCGGCGCGAAGGCAGCTTCGCCGCCGGTGCCCTGGAGATCGCCGATCGGGCCCGGCAGGTGCTCGTGCTCGTGCCGATCCTGCTCACCTGGTACGCCCTATACGAAGCGACCCGGGCCTACTCCCGCTTCATCGCCGCGAACCCGGATGAGGTGCGCAAACCTTTCCTGCTCCTCTGGCAAGAAGGCTTCGGCGGGGAGCTTGGCGGTCTGGCGCCGACGTTCTCAACAGTGGCGATCATTGACGCGGCAATTATCCTCTTGATCATCCTGCTCACGTTTTACGCCCACGGGCGCAAAGAAGCGCGGGACGAGCGGATCGATCAGGTCGCGGAGCGCTTCCAGACCGACCTCGACAATGTGTTGGCCACGGCCACGGTAGCGCTCGGCGCCGACCGGGGGAGCCGGCCCGCCCAGCTCTCGCACAATGTCGAGCGGCTGGCCGACCGGTTCGACCGCAATAGCCAGGAATTGCTCAACCGCCTTCGTGTCGAGCACGACCGGCTCGAGCAGATCGCCGTCCGGCGTGAGCGCGAGTTCCAGGACTTTGGCGTCTTCGCTAGCGGTATGCGCGCCGGGGCCGAGGAGACTCATCGCCTACTCGTTGATCTGCGCCAGGTGTCCAAGGGCCTGCAGACCGCTCTGGAAGATCTCACGAGCGAAGTCGGGGTCTCGGGTGACCAGAGCCGGCATCTACTCGCGGCCGTGACCAGCCTGGAGCGTATTGTCGGGTCCGGCATCCAGAGCGACAACGCCGTCACCCGCCAGCTTGCTGATGCGGCCAATGCCATCACCGGCGCCGCTGATCAGAGCGTATCTGGCGCCCAGGAAGCGGCTCACGCGGGCAGGGTGGCCGCCGAAGCCGTGCGCGGCATTGCTGAGATGACCATGCGCCTTGCTGACAGCCAGGGGCGGATGGAGCAGGCAGTGTTGCGCGAAGCAGACCAGAATAGCCGCTTAGCCGATGCCCTTCTCAATTCCGTCGGCGGTGTCGCCGGCAGCACCAAACGGCTGGAGGAGATCGGCGGCGGCCTGACAGGTCTCCGAGACGAGTTCAAGCGATTGGCCCAACAGACTGCCGAACAGGCCAATCTGCTGCGTACGCTGCTCGGCGAGCAGAGCAAGGTCGCCGCGGGGCTGTCGCAGTCCTCGGGCGATGTGAGCAAAGTCAGTATCGTCACCGCCCAGCGCCAGCGCGAGGTAAACGACAACATCGCCAAACTGCTGAGCCAGCTTGAGCAACTCACGGCGACGCTGGGCCGATCGGCGGCGACGGCATCGCCGGAGTCGCTGGAGCGGGCCTTCCAGGCGGCGCTACGATCGGAGTTGAGTGCTCAGGCCGATATGATCGCGGACGCGATCGAGGTCCGGGCTTCGGGAGACCGCCCGGGCGGTATCTTCCATCGTAGCCAGCGCCGGCCCGGCGGGCAGTAGATAGGCTTCCCGCTTTACGATCTGTATGTTGCCGACCGGCCACAGTTCCGACCGCAACTCGCTCTCATCGTGGCGCCGGGAGCGTCCTTCCCGAGGACGAGTACGTGGCGGCGGTCCCCTAGCGGTTCCCCGTAGATTCGAGGTTCGTGTACGTGAGGCGATTCCGTCCCCGTCGACCCCGGTCACAACGCGACATGATCGTCCTCGGCGGGTGGCTGTTTGCCGACCTGCTGTTGGGACTGGCCATGCTCTTCCTAACCGCCAATACGGTTGGGCAGGCGCCGCCGACCGCGACCCCGCCGCCGACCGCAAACTTGCTGGCCACGTCGGAAGCGGCGAACGCCGCGATCCAGGCCGATCTGGACAGCGCAGCGGCGACGGCCACCGCCAACGCGGAAAACGTGGCGGCGCTGAACAGCGATATCGCCAGTGCCCAGCAGGATGCGGAATCTGGCACGCCAGACCGCGGAGGCAGCCGCCACTGATCGACGCCCAGGCGGCAGTAGGCGCGACGGCGACGGCAAACGCCCTGGCAACGCGGGCGGCGCAGTCGGAGGACGAACGGGCCACGGCCGATGCACAGGCCACCGAGGACGCAGTCGCCGCCGAGGCGACGATTGCCGCGTTCGCGACACAGCAGGCGGCCAGCGAAGATGACCTGGACGATCTTTCCGCTACTCAAGCCGCCGCCGCGTTCGAGGCAACCGAAGACGCCGCCGCATCTCAGGCGACGATCGCGGCGCTGGCGACCAACGAGGCCGAAGTTGCCGCCATCGCTACCGAGAATGCCGAAAACGGCGCCAATGCGCTTGCAACCGCCAACGCTCAAGCCACCGAGGTGGCGGAGATCGCCGCTGTTGCCACCGAGAACGCGGAAAGTGGCGCCAATGACCTGGCGACGGCTGAAGCGGCGGCTGAAGACGCACAGGCCACCATCGACGCGCTGGAGGCCGATCAGGAATCGGCCGACGAGGACCTCGCCACCGCTCAGGCCCGTGTGAACGTGGTCCAGACGACGGTGGCGTCGTTGGAGGAGGAGCAGGCCGCCGCCGAGGAGACGGCCACCGTTCTGGCCGAGGCCGCCGCCAACAGCGCCCTCGACCCCAACCGCGTCGACCTCACGATCGACGTCTCGCTGGGTGGTATCCTCGACGGCGATGAGGACGCCCGCGACGACGCGGTGGCCCAACTCGACGACGTCCTCGCCCCCTACATCGACTGCCGGGTCGGGTTCACCATCATCGGCGGCTACGCCGACTCCATCGGCCAGGGCAACGACCTCGCCGAGGCGATCTTCGCCATCCTGCAGGACGAATACCCCGACATGTTCGAGACCGACGCCTACGAGACGTTCGCCAACATCGCCGAACCTACGGGACGCGTCGAGATGAGCCTCTTCCTCTACCAGGGCTGCAACGAGGACGGATAGCGGACGACGTTCGCTATCGTTCCTCGTCCTCGTCAGGAACGCGATAAGGCTTACCTAGCCCGGCATATCGGTCCGCCCCGAGGTGGTGAAGGATCCGCCCTGGGTCCGATTCGATGTTCCAAAATCCGGCGAACGCCTCGTCGTCGGCCTGCACGTGCAAGACCCGGCCAACGAACAGGTCGTGATCGCCCCACATCCGTCGGTCTAGCAGTCCACACTCGATGTGGGCGACGCATTCTGTCACCAGCGGAACCTCGATCTCGACAGCCTCGGCCGGCGTCAGTCCGGTCGCGGACCACTTGTCGGTCTCCCGGCCCGAGGTCATCCCACAGGCGTGGACAGCGGCGACCAGGTCCATGTTGGGGATATTGAGGGCAAAGACTTCACTCTTCGTGACGAACTCATGCGAGAGGCGACCGGGGTGAATTGCCATGCCGATCAACACAGGATCGAAGCTGAGCGGCAAGAGCCACCCCGCCGTCATCACGTTCGGCTGGTCGTGATACATCGTCGTAAGCAGCGCTAGCGGTCCGGGAACGAGCATCCGCAGGGCGTCTCGTGTCTCTCGCTCGATTTTGGCGGCCATACTTACCTTTCTAAATCACATTCTGCCGGTAACGACCTCTTGATATGCGGCCATGGTCAGACGTGCGGTTTCTTCCCACGAGAACAGTGCCGCCTGTTTCAATCCACGGGTTCGAAGCTGTTCCGCATGTTCCGGGTCGGCTAGGACTGATCTCATAGCCGCCGCCATATCGTCGACAGTGGGCTCGACAAGCAGTCCCCCGTCGCCTACGACTTCGGGCAGGCTCGTGCGCGCGGCCGCGATCGTCGGCACGCCGCACGACATTGCTTCGAGCGCTGTCAAACCAAATCCCTCATACCGCGAGGGCGTAACGTACAGCGACGCGCCGCGGTATAAGGCCAACTTATCGCCTTCAGAGATTCGGCCGATGAGCCGGACACGATTGGTCAATCCCAGCCTGTCGACAACTGGCTGGAGGGGTGGGTAGACGGCAGGATTGTCGGTGTGGGCCGCTCCGGCAATAACCAGATCAATGTGCTCGGGCAAAGACGCGATCAACTGGGCAAATGCCTCAACAAGTAGCGGAAGGTTCTTGCGGGCATCGAGTCCACCGACGTTGAAGACGTACCGCTCGCCGATCCCCAACCGGCTGCGAACCTCGGCGAGATTAGCTGTGTCCCCGCCCGGAGTGTAGATCGGATCAGCTGCTTCGGGCGTGACCCTGATCCGCTCAACGGGAATGCCGAGGACGCGATGCAAATCGTTTGCAGAGGCCTGAGACGGGGTCAGCACGAGCCTGGCTCTTCTCGTCGTCCGCCTCATCAGGCTCGCATGAAGACGGCTTGGACGAGATCCGCGGTACTCCTGCAGCAGGAAGGGAATGGCATCGTGGATGGTGACGATGACCGGACACGGCGCCCACAGCGGTGCCGCAAACTGAGGAATGTGGAGAATGTCCGGACGAATCCGTCGCACCGCCCGCGCGGTACCCCAGGCGTCCCAAAGGAGGCGCCGGAGCCGGCGGTCATGGCGAATGCGACCAAGTGGCCCTGTTCCACCAGTGTCGTGCCAGTCCGGCTCAAGTAGGTGCAGTTCCAGGTCAGGGTAGGATGCCCGCAGGGCAGCGCTCAAGGAGCGGACATAGGTGGCAGTCCCGGACGGAGGAAGCGCCAGGATGCTGGCATCGATCGCAACCCGCAAACTCGAACTCCTTCGCGCCCTGACAAGACCGGCCCGGCCTGCCCAGCGGCTTGCCGGGGAAGGGCGGCGTAGTATATACGGTGCTACCCCGATTCCCGACGCCGGACCTGCACGGCGGGACCCGTCCCGCCCGGCAAGAGTCCCCGCTACGTTTGTTAAGCAGGGGAGGGCGACAAATCCGGCGGCCTATGCTATCATTTGGGAAGTATTGAAGCTCCCCATCTTTCGGGGACGGAGGAACAATGGGTAAGGCGCAACACGTCACTGACGAAACATTTGAGCAGGAAGTGCTCCAGGCCAAGACGCCTGTGCTGGTTGACTTCTGGGCCTCCTGGTGTGGACCGTGCCGAGCGATCGCTCCGGTCCTCGACGAGATCGCCGCGGAGAACGCTGACCGCCTCAAGGTGGTCAAGGTCAACATCGATGAGGATCAGGCCTACGCCGCCCGCCTCGGAATCACCAGCGTGCCCTTCATGGTCGTCTTCAAGGGCGGCCAGCCGGTCGACAAGATCGTAGGCGCCTTTCCGAAGCGATCGATCGTCGATGTGGTCAATCGCCACATGGACCCGGTCGTCGCCGGATAAGAGTCCAAGCTGACTTCACCAATGCACACGAGCGCCGGAGGCGAAATGGCCTCCGGCGCTTTGGCATGCGTTGGAAGATGCCGGACAATTTGGAACCCCTCCGCCGGGATCCGAATTCGGCCCCGGTGTCACGCTTTGTAGGGGCGGACCGATGTGTCCGCCCGGTAACCAACCACGTTGTGCCGAATCGGGAATGGCGTGTCCAATCGGAAACATTCGGATTGCGTCCTGGCGGACACATCGGTCCGCCCCTACCAGCCGAGCCGTCGCGACTCACCTTAGATGGCGTTAGCGATTAGGAGCCCGTTCCCAGCGCCGATGCCCCCTGGCGGTCCCGGAGGCTTTCGACTGCCCGCTGAAGCTCGTCCAGGTCGGAATACTGGAAGTAGACGGAGGCAAAGCGGACGTAGGCCACCTTGTCTAGTTCGCGCAGTTCTTCGAGGACAAGTTCACCCACCCTCATCGACGGCACCTCACGGGTGCCCTCAGCGAGCAGCCGCCCTTCGACCCTGTTGACGAGTGCGTCGATCGCGTCTTCGCCGATCGGCCGCTTGGTCAGGGCGACGCGCACCTTCTGGCGCAGCTTGTCCGGGTTGAATTCTTCCCGGCGGCCGTCCTTCTTGATCACGATCAGCCCGGCAGATTCGTATCGCTCGTACGTCGTGAACCGGCGGTTGCATTTTGGACATACCCGGCGCCGGCGGACGGCATCGCCGTCGTCCAGTTCGCGGCTATCGACCACCCGCGAGTCGTTGTGTTGGCAGAATGGGCATCGCATAGAAGAGCTCTCAGCTGTAAGTGACCAGCCATCAGCTTTCAGGCGTCAGGCAAATGACGCAGGGGCGATGCATGCATCGCCCCTGAACGCACCTAGATCGGCAACCCATCGCCATCAATCACCGGGATCCGTTGAGAGCTGACAGCTAATCGCTGATCGCTACTCTCGGTTCCCGTCCCGCAAGAAGCGGATGATCGACGACTCATTGTCCCAGTCTTCGTCCGGCATCACCGGCTGGCTCTGCTGCTGAGGCTGAGGCGCCGGCTGGCGGTATTGCTGGCCGCCGCCGCGTTCACGCCGCTGATCTTGGTATGGCGGCGGGTAGTCGCGCGCATCGCGAACCGTCGACTGTGGCGCGTAGGTCATCTGGGGGGTGAAGCCGCGCTGACCGTAGCCGGGGTCGGCATCGTCGAAGCCAGTAGCGATCAGGGTGATCTTGACCTCTTCGCCCAGAGACTCGTCGATCGAAGTACCGTAGATGATCTCGGCGTCTTCGTCGGCGGCGGCGCGGATGATCTCGGCCGCCTCGCTCGTCTCCATCAGGCTGAGGTTCTCGCCGCCGGTGATGTTGTAGAGCACTCCCGTGGCGCCCTGGATGTTCATCTCCAGGAGGGGGCTTTCGATGGCGTTACGGGCCGCATCGGCACAGCGGCTGTCGCCAGATCCGTACCCGATCGCCATCAAAGCCGATCCGGCATCCTGCATGATGGTCTTGACGTCGGCGAAGTCGAGGTTGATCACGCCCGGCTTCGTGATCAAATCGGAGATGCCGGCAATGCCCTGACGCAGGACGTCGTCGGCGTACTGGAACGCCTGGGTGATCGGCGTCTTGGCGTCGACCAGATGGATCAACCGTTGATTCGGGATGACGATCAGGGCGTCGACAACCTCACGCAGGGCGGCAACACCCTCCTCGGCCGAACGGCGCCGTCGACCACCCTCGAATTCGAACGGCTTGGTTACGACACCGACGGTCAATGCCCCGGCCGCCTTGGCGGCCTTAGCGATCACCGGCGAGGCACCCGTGCCAGTGCCACCTCCCATGCCGGCGGTGATGAAGATCATGTCAGCGCCGTGGAGCACCTCGACGAGCTGCTCGGAACTCTCCTCGGCGGCGCGTTCGCCGATTTCGGGTCGGCCGCCCGCACCAAGGCCCTTGGTCAACTTGTCGCCGATGCGAATTGCGAGTGGCGCCTGCGACGTCAGCAGAGCCTGGGCGTCGGTGTTGACCGACACGAAGTCGATCCCCTCGACCCCCGAAGCAACCATGCGATTCACGGCGTTACCGCCTGCCCCTCCCACCCCGACAACTTTGATCCGGGCAAAAGAGACTGGCGCGCCCAGCATCGACGGGTCCTGCCGGCTCGGTCTACTCGGCATCGGTTCGGCTCCATTCGGGCCAGTGGGCATAGGCTGACGGCCTTGGCCCCGTCCGACAACCGAAGCATCTGCAACGCCGTGGACCCGAATACCTTGACCCCGGCCAGGAGTCTGTCCTCGGGACTGTTGCATCGCTCTTCCCATCCCGCCCCACTCTGGTGGGCGACACCCGGTTGACGCAACCGGCGACTTCGACATGGCACGACCGAAAGTGAACCGCGCTCCGAATGCAATGTCCCAACATCGCATCTCACGGACCGGTAGGCTACACGAGTCCGGATCGGGCAGCGGAACCCTTAGGACGTCATGTCTGGTCGGTCGCGGACGAACCTGCGAAACGCACAGCTCTCGCCGCACGGCGGTGGCGTTGCGCCAGTATAGCACGCAAAAGGTCAAACTCTACCCTGTGGGGAATACTGTTGTTGCGCCGAACGATCAACACGTACGTTCAGTGCGACGACGCGGGACCGATCTGTCGTTTTACGCACTGTGGCGTTCGATCGCCAGGGCGATCAAGCGCTCGACCAACTCGGCCAGTGGGATACCGCTCGCCTCCCAGAGCATCGGGTACATGCTGATTGAGGTGAACCCCGGAATCGTGTTGACCTCATTCAAGTAGAGCTCGCCGGTCTCACGTTCCAGGAAAAAGTCGACCCGCGCTAGACCAGCCAGATCCAGTGCGGTAAACGCCCGAATAGCCAGATCCTGGACGCGGTGGACGACATCACTTGAAACGTCCGCTGGGATGATCAGCTCGGAACCATCGTCGACGTACTTGGCGCTGTAATCATAGAACTCGTTGCACGGAACGATCTCACCCGGCAGTGATGCGATCGGCGAGTCGTTGCCCAGGACCGACACCTCGAGTTCGCGGGCATCGATCCCCTTCTCGACGACGATGCGCCGATCGAGGTGGGCGGCCGCGTCCAGCGCGGCAGCAAGTGCGTCCGGACCGTGAACCTTGGAGATTCCGACGCTGGACCCGAGATTGGCCGGCTTGGTAAAACACGGGTAGCCAAGCCTGTCCGCGATTCTCACGGCGACCGCCCCGGGTCACGTCGCCATTCGCTCCGGGTGACCAGTTCCCACGGCCCTTGGGAGATTCCTGCTTCGTGGAGAACAGTCTTTGCCATCGCCTTGTCCATGGCCACGGCCGATCCTAGGACCCCAGAACCGACGTAGGGCAGGTTAGCTAGCTCCAGGAGGCCCTGGACCGTGCCATCCTCACCACGAGGCCCGTGGAGCACCGGGAAGACGACATCGACTCCCCCACTAAGGACGGCAGGTCCGGCAGCCGGGGCGATCTCGTTTGTCACCGTAGATTCATCCGCGGCCAGCTGGCCGTCGTCCGGGCTTGGTTGGCCCGGCTCCAGCGCGAACAGCGGTGAATGTGCGGTGAGCTGGCGCATCGGGTCGCCTCCGCTGAGCCAGCTACCGTCGCGGGTAATGCCGATCGGGACAACTTCGTACCTGGCAGGATCCAATGCGCCCATCACCGTCAACGCAGAGCGAAGCGAGACATCGTGCTCTTCGGATTGTCCGCCGAACAACAATGCAACTCGAATGCGCGCGTTGTTGACACCTCGGTTCGGCTGGTCACCGGCTTGCTTCGTCACGATCTAGTCCCTTCGTTCGGCGAGTTCTTCAATGTGCTGGGCGACGACGGCTGCGTCCAGCTTGTTGTCGCATTGAACAATGAATAACTTTATGGTTCCCCTAGCTCTTCAACCTCAGGACGAAGGTCGATCCCGTACCTGTCCCAAATTGTCCCTCTCGCGTGAGCGATCAATGACCGGATATCGACCGCCGTCGCTCCGCCTGTGTTGACGATCCAGTTGGCATGCTTGGGCGAGAACTGAGCGCCACCAATCCGATAGCCCTTGAGACCAGCTTCTTCAAGAAGCCGGCCAGCATAATCATCCGGCGGGTTGGCGAAGGTCGATCCAGCACAGGCGCCGGTTGGTTGAGTGCGCTTGCGAAAGCGGGCATGATCATCGGCAAGTGCCACTAACTCGGCCTGATCTCCCTTCGGCAAGCGAAAAGTTGATTCGATGACTGTCATCGATCGTGGTCGCGGCTCCCGCTTCAGGCGAGTCATGCGATAGGAGGGGTCCAGCCAATTGTTCCCGTATCGGATGAATTCACCAATGTCGTCGTATACGACAACCTCAAAAAGTGCATCCTTCAATTCGGTTCCATGGGCGCCGGCATTGTTCACCGTCGCTCCGCCAATGGTCCCGGGCAATCCGACGCCCCAATCCAGCCCCGACCAGCCCCGCTCGGCCGCGTAACGTCCCACCCAGGAGAGGGGGGCCTGGGCACCAACCCGGAGCAGCACGTGCTCGCCCTGATCCGTCACCTCCACCAGGTGCTCGGCCCGCTCCCCAGGTGTCCGCGCCAGGATCACCAGATCCGCGGACACCACCGTCTCCAACGAGAAGGTTGCTCCCCCCGCCGATCACGGTGATCGGCAAACCTTGGGATTTGCCCCATTCGACGGCGGCCTGAAGGGCATCGGGCGTGGCCGCGCGGAGGAGGACATCGGCTGGACCCCCGACTCGCCAAGTCGTCCAGGAGGACATGGAGGCGTCGCGGCTAATCTTCAGATCGGCCCGGCCAGGGACTGTCTCCAACCCAGGTCCGCGTCCTCCTCGCGCGCTCCCATTGCCGCGAGCCCTCAGCAATTCGAGCAGCTTGGGACCCATTTGGGTGATGTCGCCGGCACCAAGCCCCAGCACGACGTCGCCAGGCCTGACCCTGCGGGCCAGCGTTGAGGCGGTCTCGGCCGGGCCGGTTGTGGCAAGGGTCTCCGCCGGCAACTTGGCTCGTAGGTCGGCCGACGAGATGCCCAACGTGTCAGTTTCACGAGCGGCGTAGATGTCGAGGACCGCGATCCGGTCCGCCTCGGACAAAGCTACTGCGAAATCGTCCAGCAGCGCTTTCGTCCTGCTATATGTGTGCGGCTGGAACACGGCCCAGATCCGCCTGCCCGGATACTGACCACGAGCGGCAGCGATGTTGACCGCGATCTCCCGCGGGTGATGGGCGTAATCGTCGATAACCGTGACGCCGTTGGCCTCGCCCTTCACCTCGAATCTTCGACCGACCCCGGCGAAGTGTCCCAGGGCTTCCGCCGCTTGGTGGCGATCGAACCCCATGGCGTCCAAGACCGCGAGGGCAGCGGTCGCGTTCCGTGCGTTATGACGACCAGGCACGCTGAGGGCAAGCGGTACGGCCTCCCCACCTGGCGCGGTAATTGTCCAGTTCGCGCCGTCCTCCTCCACCCGCCAATCGACGTTTGGACCCTCACCGAAGGAAACGACCCTGGCCGCGATGGGCCGCGATGCTATTACCCGGGCACAGCCCGGGTCGTCACCGGCGATCACCAGGACACCGCCGGCCTTGACCTGGGCGGCGAAGGCGGCGAAGGCAGCATCGTAGGTATCCTGATCGGGGAAGATGTCCGGGTGGTCATAGTCGAGATTATTGATAATCGCGAACTCGGGCCACAGCGCCAGGAACGAGTGATCATACTCGTCGGCCTCGACCACCATCGCATCGCCGGCGCCGGGGGCGGCGTTGGCGCCACCTGGACCAATGGTCGCGCCGACCGCGTAGCTGGGGTCGGCGCCAAGCTGCTGCAGCGCGACGACCAGCATCCCGCTGGTCGTCGATTTGCCATGGGATCCCGCCACCGCAACACACCGGCGAGCCCCTGCCAGCAACCCGAGCAGATCGGCCCGCTTGACCACCGGAACACCAGCGTCCCTGGCGGCAGCCACCTCTGGGTTCGTCTCCCGGACCGCCGCGGTGATCACGACCAACTCCGCCGACGCCGCCTCGGCGAGTGCGCTGTGGCCGATGTTGACCGGGATGCCAAGCGCCTGGAGCGCCTCTGTTTGGTCGGATTCCTGGGAGTCCGAGCCGCTCACCCGGTATCCCCAGGAAAGGAGAATCCGGGCTAGGCCGCTCATCCCGATCCCGCCTATCCCGACGAAATGGACCGGCGCGGGTGGCTCAGGGAGAGCGTCGATTTCCATTGGAGCTCGTTGCAAATCTGTCGTCACGTGGCTTCGGTAGCCCCTCTCTGCGTTTCGCATTCGCGGATGTACATGTGCAATATGTCAGGCTTGCAGTGTGATCGCCTTGACTGCTGCCCTAAACTGCTCGCCCCGGTCGAACTCGTCCCTGAAAAGACCGAAACTAGCGCAGCCCGGCGAAAGCAAGACCACATCACCTGGATTTGCCCGGGCGAACGCGGCCTCCACCGCGCTGGACATGCTCGTGAACGGCCCATCTGGATTGGACCCGGCGGCCGTGAGCATCTTCGAGAGTCCAAGAGTAGCTGTTCCATCAAGAAGGGCAATACTCGCCGTCGTCCCTGCCGCCGCCGCGGCAAATGGGGCCAGGTCGGTCCGTTTGTCAGCACCGCCGGCGATGAGATGGATGCGGCGATCAGCAAACGCGCGTAAGGCCGCGATTCCGGCGGCCGGGGCCGTTGCGGCCGTGTCGTTGACAAAAGCCACACCATTTACCTCGGACACGAGTTCCATCCGATGAGGTACTCCTAAGAACTCCTCTAACCCTTGCGCGACAGCCTCGGGAGTCGCCCCGCGCTCGATTGATGCCGCGATAGCGGCAAGGGCATTGGCGATGCCGTGATCACCGCGCAAGGCGGAATTGGCCGGACGTTCGAACACATGCCACATGTCACCGCGACGATAGACGAACTGGCCTCCGCTCCACCAGGCGCCGTCATCGCCCGGATCCGTAATGCCGAACGGCACCACCCGGGCCGCCGTCTGTGACGCCGCCCGCCAGCTCTCAGGATCGTCCGCGTTAACGATCAAGACGTCAGCTTGGGACTGATGTAGAGCGATGCCGCGCTTGGTGTCGGCATAGTCGGCGAACCCGTCGTAGTGGTCGAGGTGATCCTCAGAGATGTTCGTCAACACCGCGATGTGCGGCGCCAGCCGGTGTTCGATCAGCGACTCCAACTGCCAGCTCGAAAGCTCGACCACGACTGGCGTGACAGGCGTGATCGAATCGAGTTGTCCGAGCGCGGTAACGCCCATGTTTCCCGCCAGCACCGTCGTCGGGTCCCAGGCACGCAAGATGGTGGCACAGATCGCGGAAGTACTCGTCTTCCCCTTCGTCCCGGTGACCCCAATCAAAGGTGCGGGGCAGGCCCGGAAGAAGAGTGACATCTCCATCTCGATCGGAACGCCCGCAGCCCGGGCGGCGACCAGCAGGGGCGCCCGGCGGGGAACGCCAGGGTTGCGGACGATCATGTCGGTGCCGCTCGGGAGGAAATCGCGCTCGTCGTGGCGCCCCAGAACGAACCGGATCGGCAGCCCTTCTAGCTCCGCTACGGACGGCCCCAGCACTTCCCCCGATCGGAGATCGGTTACGGTGACCGCCGCCCCGTGCTCGGCGAGATAGCGGGCCACACCGACACCGCCCGCGCGAGTGCCGAGCCCCATCACCGTCGCCCGTACTCCGGAATACATGCCAGTCATAGACGCCCGAATCTCCAACGCGGTCCAACAGTCACGGCATCAACAATCGACACACATTAGAGCAGAGCGAGTGCGACGCCGATCAGGCCAGCCATCATCCCCAATATCCAGAATCTGAGGGTCACTTGCGTCTCCGACCAGCCGAGCACGTGGAAATGATGATGGATCGGCGTAATCTTGAACAGGCGCCGGCCGGTTCCGTACTTCCTCCTGGTCCATTTGAACCAGGACACCTGAAGCATGACCGAGGTCGTCTCCAGCACGAAGACGAAGCCGACGATCGGGAGGAGAAGCCACTGGCCGGTCATGAAGGCAGCGGTCGCCAGCGACGCGCCGAGCGCCAGCGAACCGGTGTCCCCCATGATGACCTGGGCAGGGTGGGCGTTAAACCACAGGAAGCCCATGAGGGCGCCGACCATCGTGAAGCAGAACGTTACGACACCGACCTGGCCCTGCTGGTAGGCAATAATCCCGTAGGCGACGAACGCAATTGCTGCCGTCCCGGCCGCCAGGCTATCTAGGCCATCGGTCAGATTGACGGCGTTTGACATGCCAACGATGGCGAAAGCTGCCATCGGAACGTACAGGATAGAGAGGTCGTACTGACCGAAGAACGGCACGTAGATATGGTGAAGGCCTAATCCCCATGGATCTGGCAGATGCAGAATGAGCGCCGCGGCGACGGCGAAACCGAGCAACCAGGCGAACTTCAAGCGGGCGGTCATGCCATACGCGCCGCTCGACGAGAGAAACCGCAGCTTCCGGTGAAGCCAGGTTGTCTCTCCGCGAACCAGGGTCGTCAGGTCGTCCAGGGCACCAAGGACGTTTGCCGCCAGTAATACGCCAATCGGCAGGAGCATCGAGAGGCGGCCAACGACATTGAACACAAGCGTGATCAGGACCACAGTGAGCGTAATCATGAGACCGCCCATCGTCGGCGTGCCCAACTTGCTGATGTGGGTGTTTGGCAGTTCCACGCGCAGGCTCTTGCCCATCCGGTGATGAATCAAGAAATTGATGATCGGGCGGCCCAGAATGATCGTAACGACGCACGCAAGTCCCGCCAGCGCCAGGGAGACGGCCATGTTCTCGTTTGGGTCGGTCGGCATGATGCTGCTGGCCGCCAGCACCGGCCGAACGACCAGCGCTGCGATCTCGAACCCTACACTCATACCTGGATTTCCGGATCGGCCAGTGTGTTCGGTTCATCGAGGTCGCTTTTCGTATCGGTACGCAACGCGGCGACGATATTCTCCATCTCCAAACCACGGGAACCCTTGACCAGGACGACGTCACCGGGTTGCAGCATCCCGCGCAGGTGTGAAATCAATCTTTCCCGCTCATCGAGCCCGAAGGTGTGAACCTCCAGCGTTCGTCCGCCCAACTCGGCGGCCACGATCGCCTCAGCGGCAACGATCTGGGCAAGATCGCCGAAGGTGACGAGTACATCGACTACATCTCCGGCGCGCCGCCCAACAATCCGATGCTCTTGTTCGGCAATCTCTCCGAGCTCACGCATTTCGCCGAGCACGGCAATCGCCCTCGTTGGAACCAGCTCATCGAGTAGGCCAAGCGCCGAGAGCACTGAGGGCGTGCTGGCGTTATAGGTGTCATCGATCAGGCGAGAACCGTTCGGTCCAGGAATCACCAGCAGTCGGACCTGGATGTTGGGATCGTCGAACCCCGGCAGCATCTCCGAGATGTGCATTCCAAGCGCATGGCCAACGGCGATCCCAGCCAACGCCAACTGGACGGCGTGCCCGCCAATCAGTGGCACTTTGACGTAGAAGATCTCGCCGTCGAGGTGTAAACGGAACCTTGATCCAGATAGTCCTTCAGTGGACACCTCATCGGCACGGACGTCGTTTGTCTGATCGAGTCCATAGGTGATGACTCGCGCCCTGGTGCGGTCGATCATCGCCCGGACGCGGGGATCGTCGCCGTTGAGCACCGCGATCCCGTCCTCAGACAGGGACTCGACCAGTTCTGTCTTCGTCTCAGCGATAGCCTCGATCGATCCCATTCGTTCGAGATGAACGGGGAAAATATTGGTCACCACGCCAACATTCGGCTTGGCAATCGCAGCCAGCAGGGCTAACTCGCCAAACGCGTAGGCACCGCCCATTTCGAGAACCGCGACCTCGGTGTCGTCGGACATCTCCATCAGGCAGAGCGGCAGGCCGATCTCGGTATTGAGGTTGCCCGGATTGCGATAAGTGCGGAATCTGGCTCCAAGGACAGCGGCCACAACTTCCTTGGTGCTCGTCTTGCCGACACTGCCCGTGATGCCCACCACAGTGAGGTCGGTCATTCGCGACCTTCTGGTTGCCGCCAGCTGCTGAAGCGCGAGAACTGGCTCTTCAACGACGATGAGCGGCAAGCTCGCGTCGTGACGAGTGTCGGCCCAGGATCGGCGAACGAGAGCCGCGCGGGCGCCGTTGAGTGCGGCAGCTTCGACGAAATCATGGCCGTCGAAGCGCTCGCCCTGGACCGCGATGAAGAGATCGCTAGCGGTGACGCGGCGGGAATCACGCTCGATCCGGTCGAATTCAGTTTCCGGCGACAGGGAACCTCGCAATTCCCCACCCGCATCGGCCAGGAGGGTCTCAAGCGTCACCATGCTCATCGGGGACTTCGCTCCGCGCCAGCACTACGGCGAGGAGAAACGCCTGGTCGGGTGGGTAAGACGGGAAGCCGCTCGGCGGCGCGCAAAACAGCGGACCGAGCACGAGGGTTTGAGGCGATCTCATCGGCCCCAGGCTTGACTGCCTTGCCCGTGATCTTCCTCAGGCGGGGCTGTTGGTCGCAGACGCACACGGGAATCTCAGGAGGGCAGACGCACTCGGCCGATTCGGCGGAGATGAATTGCTTGACGATCCGGTCCTCGAGCGAATGGAACGCAATCGTAACCAGCCTGCCGCCTGGGGTTAGCGCATCGAGGGCCGCATTGAGACCATCGGTCAGGGCCGAAAGTTCGCGGTTCCGCGCGATCCGGAGCGCCTGAAAGGTCCTGGTCGCGGGGTGGGTGTCAGCACCACGGCGTCCGCCAACCGCGCTAGACACGATCTCCGCCAGCGATGTCGGTGCGGGTGATGGGGGCACGGTCCCGTTCTCGTACGATCGCCCGCGCAATCCTGCGCGACTTTGGCTCCTCGCCGAATTGAAAAATGATGTCGGCGAGTTCGTCCTCGGGAAGCGCGTTGATCATCTCGGCGACCGGCGCGCCTTCACTGGGGTCAAGGCGCATATCGATCGGTCCCCCGAAGCGAAATGAGAATCCCCGAGCGGCATCGTCAAGTTGGAACGACGATAGACCCAAATCGAACAGGACACCGTCGACCGGACCGATGCCAGGCTTCGCGCAGGGCATCGCCTAGCCTGGCAAAGTTTGCATGCACGATCCGAAGACGGTCGCCGATCCCCGGTTCCGCACTGAGCAGATCAGCGCGACGTACAGCCTCGGGGTCGGCATCAAGCGCGAATACCTTCCCGTCCGGAGCTGACGATTCGAGAATCTTGCGGGAATGGCCACCGCCACCAAAGGTGGCGTCGATGTACACGCCGCCGGGCCGAGGTGCGAGGTACTCGATCGCTTCGCGAAGCAGGACAGGAATGTGCCCGGCGGCGGCCGAGGGGACCGGAGCGTATGGGGGAATCTCCGTCAGAACGGTCGCGGCAGGGTTGGTTTCGTCCGAAGGGAAGGGTGCGGGCATGACCCTCTTCGCGCGGCTGTCCCTGTGCACCACACCCACTGTCCGTCCCGTACCCATAACCGGCTGTGACCGGCAGTCGCCGCCGGCCTGTGTCGGTGCAACCTTACCGCAGCCTAGATCAGGCTGGCGAGGCGCTGTGCGATAGCGGCGCCGTCAGTGTCCATCACCGCGGTCACGCTCTCCCAGCGGGCGGGACTCCAGATCTCGATCGAGCTGTTGACGCCGACGACGAACGCTTCCCGCTCGATCTCGGCGTAGCGACGCAGTTCAGGCGGCAGCAGAATCCGGCCCTGCCCATCCAGCTCCAGGTCGATTGCCTCGGCGAAGACCATCCGGCGGAAGGTGCGAGCATCCGGATCACTGATCGGCAGGGCGCTGACCTTCTCCGCCAGCGGCTGCCAGGCAGTCATTGGATACAGGGCCAGGCAGCGATCGATGCCTCGGGTCAGCACGACGCCACCGGCAAGCTCCTCGCGGAACCGGGCCGGCACGGCGATCCGTCCCTTTGCGTCGATCGTGTGCGCGTAGCGCCCCAGAAACACCCTGCTTTACTCCCGCGGAGCCGCTCGCCGGCTCTTACTGGATCCAACGCTCGTGAGAGCGCACGACGCGGGGGCCAGGGCATCGGGGCGGAGAGGAGATGTGGACCGGCGTGAGCCACTTATCCACCGGGGACACCACTTGTCCCCACTTTTCCCCACTGTTATCCACAGGATAGCGGGTCGGCGTTGATCTGTCCAGATGCTGAATTCCGCGAACGTTCGCGGAATTCGCATAACAATGGGATTGTTTACGAACGCATGTTCTGATACTATTGGATTTCGAATAGCATCCCTGCAAGGAGGCCATCGTGTTCCTGGGTTGGTACGATCCCGACAAGAAAATCCCGGCCCGCTACAAGCTCGCAGACGCCCTGGAGCGGTATGCCCGCAAGTTCGGGCGCCCGGCGCAGACCTGCATCACGAGCCCGGAGGACGCGGCCGAACTGGAAGCCGACAAGGAAACGCCAGCAATGCCCGTACGCGGCGTCGGCTTTATCCCGCGCTACACCTTTTACGTTGGCATCGACGACGTTGCGGAAGAGGTCGTCCGGCCGGTTGCCGGCAAACTCCCAGGTGCAAAAGAGCGCAAATCCGTCCGCAGGAAGATGCCAACCGGAGACTCTGGCGCCCCAGAGATGACGGTCGCCGCCAAGACTCGCCGAAAACCGGGGTCCACGGCGACCACGATACCGGAACCGAAACTCACGGCTGCACGAACGGTGACGGACGCCGCGCTGAAGCCCAAGGCTAAGCGGGCAAGAACAGTCACCGAGGCGAAATCCGAGCCAACGCCCGCAAAGACGGTCCAACCGGTCAAACCTGGTGCAAAGCGTGCAACGACAGACCTGCCGAAAAAGGACGCAGCAAAGCGTTCGGCTACCGCACCCAAGGTGAATGCTGAAGTTACGGATTCAAAGGCGGAAGAAGGGGCGAAACGCGGGGCAAAGCCAGCAACGACGGACCCCGGGTTGAAACGTGCAGTAAAGCGTGCAACTACGGAACAAGAAGTGAAACCCAGGACCAAACGGGCAATTGCGGACCCTGGATTGAAACTCAGGGCAAAACCTACGAAGACTCTTCGGGACTGAGCACGATTTGCCTCGGATAGGCTCAGCTGTTTAGCATGTCCAGTCTTGTTCCTCTAGCCCTGGATGTTGCGTGAGACTTGGCCACCCATCGCCATCGCGCTAGGGCGTTTCCTCGATTGATGCCAGCAGTGTGCCGATCTTGACCGAATCACCGACTGCAACCCCGAGCGCCTTGATCATGCCGGTCCTGTGAGCCACGATCTCGTTCTCCATCTTCATCGCTTCGATCACTGCGAGGACGTCGCCTGCATTGACGGCCTGACCCACCGCGATGGGCAGCCGCAGGACGGTGCCCTGGATCGGGCTGGAGATATCAGGTCCGGTCCCGTTGTTGTTCTTTGCTCGTCCGGTCTGTGATTGGCGGCCACGGATCGGCTTGGATGATTGCCGAACGGAAGCAGAGTATGTACTTGACGGCAAACCATCAACGCGCACCTTGAGGCGCCGTCCGTTGACCTCAACGTCGATGAGTCGCGAATCATGATCTTCTCGTTCAGCGATCGGAACGTTCGGTGGGGCGGGCGATAAGCCCGCGAGGACCTCGGGGAAATCGACCAGGAAGGTGGTCGTCGCATTTCCGTCACGGAAGGCCGGATGGCCGAAAACCGCCTGGTGGAAGGGGATCGTCGTCGGCACGCCCTCAATCTTGAATTCGGCCAGCGCCCGCTGCATCCGCGTGATCGCGGACTGGCGGTCGCGATCCCAGACCACAAGTTTGGCGATCATCGAATCGTAGGCCGGGTTGATGCTCCCTCCAGCGACGAGCGAGCCATCGACGCGGATGCCCGGGCCGCTCGGCTCCTGATACCCAACCAGCGTGCCGGGGCCGGGCGCAAAGTCGCGACCGGGGTCTTCAGCGTTGATGCGGCACTCGATCGCGTGGCCGCGGACTTCCATGTCGTCCGCCCCGAAGGACAACGGTGTCCCGGCCGCGACAAGAATTTGCTCACGGACCAGATCTATTCCGGTGACCAACTCGGTCACCGTGTGTTCAACTTGAATGCGGGTGTTCATTTCCAGGAAGGCGAAGGTGCCGTCGCCGTCGAGGAGGAACTCGACCGTGCCGGCCCCGACGTAGCCGACGGCGCGGGCGAGTTGTACCGAGGCTTGGCCAAGAGCTGAGCGCAGGGTCTCGTCGACCGCCGGCGAGGGCGATTCTTCGATGAGCTTCTGGTGGCGGCGCTGGATCGAGCAATCCCGCTCGCCAAGCGAGAGCACCTTCCCGTGTCCATCGGCGAAGACTTGAACTTCGATATGGCGAGGATGATCCAGATACCGTTCCAGGTAGACCGTGGGATTGCGGAAGAAGCGAGCGGCCTCGCCGGAACTCCCTTCAAACGCGGCGGGGAGTTCTTCGGGAGAGCGAGCGACCCGGAACCCACGCCCCCCACCGCCACCTGCCGCCTTCACCGCCACGGGATAGCCATACTGACTGGCCCAGGCGACCGCTTCGGTCACATCAGATACTGGTCCGTCGCTGCCCGGAACCACCGGCACGCCGGCGGCGATAGCGATCTCACGGGCGGCTACTTTGTCACCCATCGACCGGATCGCGGCCGGTGACGGTCCAATAAAGACAATGCCGGCCTCGCCACACGCTTCGGCAAAGGCGGCATTCTCGGCGAGGAAGCCATACCCAGGGTGGAGGGCTTCTACGCCTGACCGTTGGGCAATGGCGATGATCGCGTCGCCATCGAGATAGGGGAGTCCGGTACCGGCCGGAATGCGGTAGGCATCATCGGCCATGTGGACATGGGCGGCGTCCTGGTCGCCCTCGTCGTAGATAGCCACCGGCGAGACGCCCAGCTCACGACACGCCCGGATCACCCGGACGGCAATTTCGCCCCGATTTGCAACGAGCACACGCCGAAACACCGCTCCCACCCCCGCGAACATCCGTTGCCTCTACGTCGGCGGATGATACGGGATTGCGGGCAGTTGTGGTCCGGGATGAGTGACGGACATGCTATCGCTCGGAAAAACGAACTCGGAAGGCGCGATTGCACCTTCCGATCACCTTTTACCGCTCAGTTAGGTTTCCTCTAGTCAGCCGCGACGGCGAGATCATCTCCGCCGGAATCCGGCGCGGGCGCCGGTCCAGGCACGTGAGCGGCCAGCGGCTTGCGCCCGATGGCAAGGAGCGAGACGCCAAACGGGAGATTGCGGCGTGTCATGAACCGCCGCTCAGCCTGCATCAGGTGAAACAGACCCTCGTTCAGCGGCTTCGGCAGCTCGTTCAGATCGGAGCCGGGCACGTCATTCTCAACGCGGCGAGGCCATAGGCGATTCTTGAGGTTTTTTAGCTTGCGGGCGGCCAGAATAGGAACAAACAGAGCGGTGTTGCAATACGTGATCCGCTCGATCTCGAGTCCTGTCTCTTTGAGAAGGTGTTCCAGCTGATTGGAGCGATAGCGCCGCTTATGCCAGTTGACCTCATCATGCTCTGACCAGAGCGACTGAAACGCGGGGACCGTAACGATCACATAGCCACCCGGCTTGACGACCGAATAGAGATGCTTGACGAGCTGGCGGTCGTCATCGACGTGCTCGATGACATCAAGCGAAAGCACGCAGTCGAACGACTCGGGAGCGAACGGCAGGTCGAAGATCGAGCCCAGGACCAGGCGGTCAACATCACGCGAGGCGGCAAAATGAATGGCCTCAGGCGACGAGTCTACGCCGACGGCGCGGCCGAAATTGCACAGGTGGCGGAGCATCTGTCCGGTCCCACAACCGGCGTCGAGGATGCGGCACTCCGGCGAAAGATGGAGAGATCGAACAAGGCCGGTGATGAGCTCGTATCGCCACCGAAACCACCAATGGTTATTCTCATGGTGATAGTACGTTTCGTAAAACGATGGCTCCATTAGCCTGGTCTCACTCCCCACCGCCCCGCCGGCTCTGCCCAGACGCTTCAAGACGCTCAAGTCGTCCAGAAAACGGGCAGCACAAAACTCGCGGGACGCTCACCGATCGGTGGCAACTATACTCCACGGGCCGGAGGTGGTAGACGGATCTGCTCTCCACCACCCACGGACCAAGCATTCAATCGCTGGTTGCATGCCAACACTGCGTGTAATACTCGCCCGGTCTTGAACGCTCCGCGGAGCATTGCGCAACTCTTAGAGGAATCGTCTCTCTATGCGGCAGGAACGGAGTTTGCTCAAGGTTGGGGTCGGCGGTCAGGCTCGGCCCGACTTTCAGACCTCGACATCGGCGGAACTCCATCCTTCCGGCCAACCAGGCATACCTACTTCCCACACCACCAGAGCCTTTGACAATCAAGATCTCCGTTCCCGGATCCGGGTGGCCGTCCAGCGCTACGGTCCACCGATCCCGCTGGCGGCCGTTCTCGGGCTCTATATCCTGGCGGCGTTCATCATCCCCACGACCGCCAACGTCTCGATTAGCGATGACTGGACCTACGTCCGCAGCGTCGAAATCCTGCACGACACCGGAGAGCTCAAGGTGCTGCCGGTGGCAGCCGCCGCGGTCGTCTTTCAGACGCTGTGGGCCGGCCTGTTTGCCGAAGTCTTCGGGATGAGCCTGGGCGTTGTGCGGTTGGCCACCGTCGTCCTGACGTTTGCCAGCGGCATTGCGATGTATGGGCTCTGCCGTGAGGTCGGGATCAATCAGCGCCGAAGCGCGCTGGGTGCGGGCGTCTACCTCTTCAATCCGCTCGCCTTTGTCATCGGGTACTCGTTCATGAGCGATCCGTACTTCACGGCCCTGCTCACGATCAGCACCTACTACCTGGTCAAGGGACTCAGGCCGGACAATCCAAGTTCCGGGTACACGGTCCTGGCATCGGTCGTCATCTCCTGCGCGTTCCTGGTCCGCGTACACGGCCTTCTGATCTTGGTGGGAGCGGGGATCTACCTGCTTGTCACTGGCCGTTTGAAAGTCAACCGGGCCAGCGCGGTCCTGCTCCTCCAGCTTGGCCTACTGCCAGTTCTCACCACCTTCTGGTACTACTTCATTTTTGCGCGCGGCCTTCCCAGTCAACAGGACCTCTTCTGGGGTCAGGCCCAAGACGCCTGGTTCGATGAGGCCTGGCTGCTCGTGCAGCGCCTCTCATTTATCGAATTGATGTATGGCGGTCTGTTCGTGGTTCCGATCGCGGCCGGCGCCCTGGCTGGAATCCGCGGCTCGATCAGGTTCCGCTGGCCGTGGGCATGGGCGCTTGTCGGGGCGTGGGGCGGCATCCTGATCCTTGGGCTACGCTACTTCGGCGACGACGACACGCGGCTGCTCGATCCCAGCCGGCACGTGATGCCGTATATCCCCCACTTCCTCGGGCGGGCCGGCCTGGGCGCGGGAGACCTGCGTTACGCCCGTCCAGATGTCGCCGGCGACTGGTTCTGGAACGGCGTCACGGCGGTCTGCGCGATCTCGTCGATCGTTCTGGCCATCGTGCTAGCCCGTCGCGTCAAGCCTGGTTCGCCGCGCAACGGCGGCCCCGCCGGCCTCCTCCTGATACTGGGTGTGGTCCAGGCAGGTGGAGTCGTGCCGCAGTCGCTCCTGTTTCGCAACTGGGTCATCTCGCTTGACCGATACCTGCTTCCTCTGCTCCCGTTCGCGATCGTGCTGGCGTTGTGGGCGCTTAAGGACGCTCGCTTTAATGAGCCGGTCGCTTGGACAGTGCTTGCCATCCTGGCGGCAGTTTCGATTACCAGCACCCGAGACGCCTTGTATGTTCCAGCGGAACGTCTGGAACATGGCGAGGTTTGCAAATGAAGATCTCGGCATCCCCAATACCCGCCTGGACGCCGGGTATGCGTGGGATTCCTATCATCTCTGGGAATATGGCTACGAGAACGAAATCCCTATTCAGACTCCAAATCCGTATGGAACCTGGTGGACCGACACCTATGCGCCAGCTACTGACTCGTCCTACGTGGTGGCCGGCGCCCCGGTGGATGGATACACCATCCTCTACCAGTTGGACTACTCGCAATGGTTGCAGGCCGATGACACGACGCTCTTCCTGATGCGCCGGAACGACGTGCCCGGTCCTCCGTAGAGATCTCCCCACCGTAAGCAATTCGTATGTGACCAGAGCAGGGACTCCGGAAGCAGATCCCGCTCAATCATCGAGCAGGGCCAGAACATCGGCGAACGCCTCGATTCCGGCCAGGGTGTTCGGCTCCAACCAGACCTGGACATGGGAAATTCCGGCCACCGCGTGATTGCGTAGGGACTCCGCTAGCTCCTCGGGACTCCCGGCAATCGGAGGCGCCGACATGGTGGACGGTGCATGTGGTCCCACTTTAATGTTCACCGCCGCCGTCCGCTCCAGCGTTCGCGGATCACGTCCCGCCGCAATGCAGGCGGCATCCACCCTCGCCAAGAGCGGGCGCAATTGCTCCAACTCGTTGTTTGTCTCGCTGAACCAGACGTTCCACTGATCGGCGTAGCGTGCCGTCAGGTCGAGCATCCGGGGGCCAGTCGTGCCGAACATGATGGGAGGACCACTCGGGCGAGGGCCGCGGGGTTGGAGGACAGCGGAGCGTGCCTGGGAATACGTTCCATCGAAGTCGACGCGGCCGTCGCGAAGAAGACCCGTAATGATCTGAATCGACTCCGCAAAGCGATCGACCCTGTGGTCAAAGGGGTACCCGAACATCCGGTACTCCGGCTCGTTCCAACCTGCCCCCAGACCAAGGATAAGCCGCCCGCCGCTGATCTCTTCGACCGTGTCGGCCATCTTTGCCAGCATTGCCGGGTTTCTGAACCCTGTGCAGAGAACGAGAGTCCCGATCTCCGCCCGCTCCGTCACGGCCGCCAGCGCCGCGATCAGCGACCAGCACTCCCACGGACCCCGCGTTTCCAACTCATTCTGGTGGATGAAGTGGTCCGTCACCCAGATCGAATCGAATCCAACCGCTTCGGCCGCCCGCGCCATAGCCAGCAGATCGGGCCAGCGCGCCGTCGCGCCATCCATCTGCCCCTCGGTCTCAGGAAGCAACAACCCGACCTTCAGCGGGCGCGTCCGGGAAGCGGCCATGGCATGCTCCATCACCTACTTGCGTTTCGAGCAGTTACCAGAATTCCGCGTTGGGTGCCTCACCTCTTACCACGGCGCTAATGGACCGTCAACGGCGCCTGCGTTTCCCGACCACCTCCTCACCCGCGTCGGCTTCTGCATGGACCACCTGAAATGGCACCGGAGTAAGCCGCGACTTCTACGCTTCGCAACGCCCAACGCTCGGTGGCCTCAGTCAGATCTTGACAGAACCGTAGACCTCCCCCACCCTACAGGAGCGCGAAACCGGGTCAACATGATCTCCCCGCCCGCCGGCACGACGGCGTGTCGCAGAGGACGAGCATGGACGAACGCGAGCCCGCACCGGTCCCGTTGCTCCGGGTCGAAGCGATCAGCAAGAGTTTCCCTGGCGTACTTGCACTCAAGGACGTCAGTCTTGAAGTGCGGCCCGGCGAGGTCCTGGGGCTGGTCGGAGAGAACGGTGCCGGCAAAAGCACCCTGATGAAAATTCTCTCCGGCGTTTACGCGCCGGATGGTGGCCAGATTCTGCTCGACGGCCTCCCGGTCAACATCCACGATCCCCGCCACGCCCAACGCCTCGGCATCTCCATCATCTACCAAGAATTCAATCTAATGCCGAACCTCTCGGTCGAGGAGAACGTCTTCGTCGGTCGAGAACCGAATAGCGGCGGCGTTCGTCCGTTGGCGGCAGTTGCGCGCAAAGACGCAAGTACTTGCTCGACCAGCTTGGGGTCCAACTTGATCCCGGAGCGATCGTGCGCGACCTCTCTGTCGCTGAGCAGCAGATGGTCGAGATTGCCAAGGCACTCTCCCTTAATGCCCGCCTCGTGATCATGGACGAGCCGACCTCAGCTCTCACCGACACCGAGGTCGCGGCGCTCTTCCGCATCATCCGCGGCCTGAAGGCGCGCGGCCTTGCCGTGATCTACATCTCACACCGCTTCGAAGAGATCTTCGCCATCTGCGATCGGGTTACTGTCCTGCGTGATGGCCAGCTTGCCGGAGAGTTCCCGATCTCCGCCGCCACTCCCGACCTCGTTGTTCGCCTAATGGTCGGCCGCCCCCTCGACGACCTCTTCCATTCCGAGGAAGCCGAACGCCGCCGGAATTCCGTCG
Source organism: uncultured Chloroflexia bacterium (assembly GCA_963849635.1). Lineage (GTDB taxonomy): Bacteria > Chloroflexota > Chloroflexia > Thermomicrobiales > UBA6265 > CAVRUD01. Next base: position 685,193 of record CAWKIA010000018.1, read on the forward strand.
AAGCTCAGCAAGAGGAGCCCGTACTCAATGTCCGCGGCCTTGGCCGGACCGGGACCGTGCGAGACGCCGCAGCCATCGTCCTTGAAGATGTCACTTTCAGTCTGCGGCCCGGCGAGATCGTCGGCCTCGCCGGTCTCGTCGGTTCCGGCCGCACCGAGATCGCCCGCGCCATTTTCGGGGCCGACGCCTACGACCGCGGTGAGATTCTGGTCGCGGGCCAGCCTTCTCGCATCCGCTCACCCCGTGACGCGATTCGCCTCGGTATCGGTCTCGTACCGGAAGATCGCAAGCTCCAGGCGCTGATCCTTAAGCTGGCGATCCGCGAGAATCTCAGTCTGTCAATTCTCGACAGACTCGGCCGGTTCGGGGTCGTGGGACGCAGGGCAGAACGGGCGCTGGCTCGGCGCCTGGTTGACTCGCTCCGGGTGAGGACTCCGTCGATCGAGCAGAAGGTCCTCAACCTATCCGGCGGGAACCAACAAAAGGTCGTTATCGCCAAGTGGCTCGCCCTCCATCCTCGCATCCTGATCATGGACGAGCCGACCCGCGGCGTCGACATCGGCGCGAAAGCCGAAGTCCACAGCCTCATGCACAAACTTGCCGCTGACGGCGTCGCCATCCTGATGATCTCTTCCGAACTCCCTGAGATCCTCGGCATGAGTGACCGCATCCTCGTCATGCGTCAGGGACGCATCGCCGGGGAGCTGGCCAGAGCCGACGCAACCCAGGAGGCCATCATGGCCGTCGCCACCGGAGTCGTAAATCTAGAGCCGTGAACTGGTGGAGGGAATCATGGCGACGGAGATGAGCGCAGCAGCTGGAGCAGCGCCGATGGAACCACCGGGACGGCGGATCGACGCGGTCGATCTCCTCGGCCGCTTCGCGCCAGTCCTCTTCCTGATCGTCTTGGTCGTGATCTTCAGCATCCAAGAACCCAATTTTGCCACCGAGCGCAACTTTTGGTTCCTCCTCCGTCAGAATTTCGTCTACGGCATCCTCGCAGTCGGGATGACCTTCGTCATCCTTACTGGCGGCATTGACCTCTCGATCGGATCGGTCGTCGCCTTTTCCGGCCTCGTCGCGGCCGCCGTTGCCAAGGGAAGTAACTGGCGCGACGTGGGCAACCCGGACGGCGGTGGCATTGATGTCATGTGGGCGATCCTGGCGGCGGTCGGGGTCGGCGCGGGCGCCGGGTTAATCCACGGTTTCGCCATTGCCAAGCTGAAGGTGCCCGCATTCGTCGTCACCCTGGGAGGATTAGCCGCCTGGCGCGGTGCCGCCCAGGTCCTCTCCGACGGCCAGCCGATCAACAAATTCTCCGATGATTACCGCTACTGGGGTTCGCAGATTCATCGGACGGGTGCCGGTCCCAGTCGTTCTCTTCGCCGCCTTCATCGTCGTCGGCTACCTCGTCCTTCGCTACACGACCTACGGCCGCTGGATCTATGCCGTCGGCGGCAACCCTGAGGCGGCCCGCCTCTCCGGCCTGAACACAACCGGCCTCATCTTGAGCGTCTACGTCATCAGTGGCTTCTGCGCCGGGCTTTGCGGCTTCATGCTCACTTCGCGCCTTGGCGCCGCCGAGGTCGTTGCCGCCCAGGGCTACGAACTCACCGTCATCGCTGCGGTCGTCATCGGCGGCACCAGCCTCTTCGGAGGCGAAGGCAGCGTCCTCGGCACCCTCGTCGGCACCCTTTTGATCGGAGTCCTCAACAGTGGTCTCGCCATCAACAACGTCAACCCTTACTACCAACCAATCATCATCGGCCTGATCGTCGTCTTGAGCGTTTACCTCGACCAATTCGCGAAACGTCGCCGCCGGGGATAGCAGTGAGCTATCAGCCGCCGGGTATCAGCTTTAAGCCAGTGGCTCACGGCTGACTGCTGATAACTGACCGCTGTGCTGGACCGGATCACACGAAAGGAGGGAAAGGGACGGGAGTCTCGCCCAGCTGGGAGCGCCAGCGGGAAGCGCACACGGGGCAACGGTGCCCCACGGACGGACCGGCGGCGCATGGTGCGTTGCGGCAACTCGTCTGAGGAACCCATCACACGCGGCCTGCCATGCGGGCGCCGCGTGCATAGGAGGGAACGATGCGCGGACAACGGCTGATCACATCCTTGCTCACCGGGACGCTGACGCTCGGTCTGGTGGCGAGCCTGCCATTGGTCGCCGCGGCGGCGCCCGCCCGGCAAGACACGCTCCAGATCGCCTTTTCGGTCCCTGGGCTCCAATTCCCATTTTTCGTCCACATGATGGACATCGCCGAGGCCAAAGCCGCCGAACTTGGAGTCGAGTTGATCAAGCTCGACGGCCAGGACAACTCGGCCACGCAGTCGGCCGGCCTCGAGACGATGATCACCGATCAGGTCGATGGCGTCGTCATCTCGCCCAAAGATGTCGAGGCACTCGCCCCGGCGATTCAGGCGGTCGTAGACGCCGGCATCCCCGTCGTCACCGTCGACCGCAACGTCACCGGCGCGACGACACTGGCCCACGTCGGCGCCGACAACGTCCGCGGCGGCGAGCTGCAAGGCGAATACTTGCTGTCAATCCTCCCGGACGGCGGCAAGGTGATCGAGCTTCAGGGCAGCGTCGGCGCGTCGCCGGCGATCGACCGAGACGCTGGTTTCAAGGCCGCTGTCGCCGACCATCCCGAGATCGAGATCGTCTTCGACCAGACTGCCGCCTTCGCGCGGGACCAGGGCCTGACTGTGACCGAGCAAGCGCTCCAGGCCAACGCTGACGTCGACGCAATCGTCTGCGCAAATGACGACATGGCCTTTGGCGCAGCCGAAGCCGCCGCCGGAGCCGGTCTCGAGATTCCGATCATCGGTTTTGATGCACTGCCCGAGGCCCTCCAGGCCGTCCAGGATGGCACCCTGGCCGCGACTGTCGAGCAGTGGCCAGGTCGCCAAACCAGCGGGGCAATGGACATCCTCCTCGACTTCATCCAGGACGGCACCGAGCCGGCCGAGCACGACACATTCATCGAGCCGACCCTGATCACCGCTGACAACCTCGGTGAAGCAGAGCGCGCCGCCGAGGCCGGGATCACCCCGACCGGCTCCCCCGAGGCAGGCACCCCCGCCGCCTTTGGCGGCAGCCGCGCTCATGCCCGTGCCATGACCGCATCGATGGCAGGCCCCCGGCTTGCTATCCGCCCGACCCCCCTAACCGTCCTGCTCGACTAACCTCGAACTCCAGGTCAGTCCGGGGACTCCTCACTCCGGTCCACGGCGGTCGTTATTCAGAGCAATTCGAGGAGTCTCGATCGACGGGTCGCAATGACAACGCCACACGCTACGAGAAACGATGCCGTACTCTCGTGACGTGTGGCGTTGTAACAACACGGCGTCATTTGTCCATCGGTACCTCGACTGTTTCTCCGGCAAACTGCGTGGCGGAGTCGACCAGGATAAGAAAAAGCGATACTTTGAAGAGGATCAATGAATCTGGCGGTACAGTTCGCCCAGGGTGTGCTCGACCCTTTTCCTCAATTCGACTCCGAGCCCGCGATGATGTCAAACGGCAGGAGCGGATCGGCGCCGATGCAAGAGTCTGCTCACAACCCCGTCCGCATCCGACCGGAGGTGGTGCCGGTCGGATCTTCGTCTTGGGTTGCCGATCCTCCCCCACTTCCGGCGCCAGCGGCTCCGCTTGTAGGCCGGGAGGCAGAAGTCGACACGGCGCTGGCTCTCCTCTCCAACCCCGATGTACGACTTCTCACCCTGACCGGCCCTGGCGGGGTGGGGAAGACCCGGCTCGCACTCCACGTTGCCAGGTCCATTGCCGAGAATGCGCGGAAGCTGATCTGGTTTATCCCCCTTGCTTCCGTTCGCGACCCAGATGCCGTGATGCCCGCAATCGCATCCGGCCTTGGCGTTCGCGAGTCTCGAAAGCTGTCACCGGTGGCAGAGATCTCGCGCCAATTAGGCAATACAGATGCCCTTCTTATCCTCGACAACGTCGAGCAGGTTATCGACTCGGCGACCGCTATCGCGAACCTGCTCTCTGGCTTGCCCAACTCCCAGATCTTGATTACGAGCCGCGAACCGCTCCGAGTCTCAGGCGAGCACGTTCTACCTGTGCCGTGCCTGAAATCGCCTGATGCCTTGCGCCGGTTATCTGCGACCGAGATCGGGGAATTGTCGGCGGTCAAGCTGTTTGTAGCCCGGGCGTCGGCGTCGGCTCCGGGGTTTACGTTGGATGACGACGCGGCTACGGAATGTTGCGGCGATCTGCCGCCGCCTGGATGGGCTGCCGTTGGCGATCGAACTTGCCGCCACCTGGATTCGGATTTTCTCGCCGCAGGAAATTCTCAGGCTCCTCGGGCGCCGGCTGCCGATGTTGATGAATGGGCCGCGCGATCTACCAGAGCGCCTGCGGACAATGCATGCGGCAATCGGTTGGAGTCACGATCTGATTGCCCGCACTGAGCAAGTCTTCTTCCGGCGACTGGCTGTGTTCGAAGGAGGTTTTCCGGTCCAGGCTGTCTCGGTGGTCGATGTCGAAAATCGGACGGGCGCCAACAATGAGTCTCCAGCACATTTCCTGGCGATCTCGGCCCTCGTCGACAAGAGCCTGCTCCAACTCGACAGCAGCGCGAGTTCAACCAGATTCTCGATGCTGGAGACCGTCCGGGAGTACGCGATCGAGCAATTGGCGGGCGATCCGGCGGCAACCACAGTCCGCACACGGCACGCACACTGGTACTTGGGATTTGCCGAACAGACCGAAGCCCGCTGGCAGGTACCGGGCGGAGGTTCCATCACCGAGTTTCTGCCCGAATACGATAACCTGCGCGCGGCCCTAGCCTGGTTTGAAGAGTCCGGCGATGCGACCTCGATGCTGACGCTGGCGGCGGCAACGGGCTCGTTCTGGTTGCATACGGGTCACTTGCGCGAGGGCCTCAACTGGCTGGAACGTGCGGTTACCTTGGGATCCACAACCGGCGCGCCCGTAGATCGGGTCTCGATGGCGATCAGTTGGCGCGGGGTGCTTTCGACCGCCGCCGGAGATCGGTTGGGCGCCCGCTCCTCGCTGGAGCATGCCCTGGCGCTGCGCCGGGAGACGGACAACTGGGAAGGGGTCGCCCACACGCTCCGTCACCTAGGCCTCCTCGACCTCACCTCGGGGTATCTGGATTCGGCCGAGACGCGCCTCAGCGAGTCAGAAGCGCTATTCCGCGCCCATCAACACGATTCCGGACACGCGATGGTCCTGGACATGATGGCCGAAATCGCCTTTATTCGACGCGATCTCAACGAGGCAGCCCGGTACTCCACGGAGGCGGTGACCGTCGCCCGCAGGTCCGGCAACCGGATGAGGATCGCCCTGGCGCTTGTTGGTACCGCGCAGGTCGATGTCCTCGAGGGGTCGACGGAACGGGCGATGATGTCCTGCGCGAGGCAGTGACGCTCGCGCAGGAGGTCGGGTATCGCTTCGGCGTGGCCGATGCCATCTCGTGCGTCGCGTGCGTCATCGGTCTGCGGCGACCCGCCCAGGCGGTCCGGCTGCTCGCGGCCGCGACCGCCATCCGTGAGGCGCTGGACCTCGATCATTTTTGCCACGACGCGCAGTATCGCCGCTCACTCGCGGCATCGCGCGACTGGCTCAATCCCGCCGCCTATCAAGATGCTCTGGGAACAGGGCCGGCAGATCGATCTGGATGCGGCAGTCGCCGAAGCCTGGAGCCACCCGGAACGGCCCGTGTCGTCCTCCATTTCGGACGTCGCCTCAGATCTCTCTCCGCGAGAACGCGAGGTTCTCGCACTTCTCGCGCAAGGGAGATCGAACCCTGAGATCGCGGACGTTCTCTCGATCAGTCGCAAAACCGTCGCGGTTCACGTCTCCAAGATCCTTGGCCGTCTCGGCGTTGAAAGCCGGTCCGCCGCGGTCGCGGTCGCCATCCGGTCAAATCTCGTCTAGCGATTCGCATTCGAGACATCATCGGCCGCCGACCGCGAGTTGGCGGACCTCGCGTGTTCGGGCTCGATAAGACACCTGACCTATTGCAACGTCAAATGGCAATCAGAGAATTAGGTAACCTGCCGGATGTGAAATACGCAAACACGCGATAATCTGCGTCTATGCAGCGGTTGAGTGGAGCGATTGTGGGCAGCTTGGGTCACAAGCTGTACGGCGGCGCTGTGCGGCACCCATTTGTCTTGTGAGTCGATGAAGGAGAAACGTGCAATGGCGAATTCCGAAGGCTATGCAAACTCGGCCGCGCTCGTGGACACCGCCTGGGTTGCGGACCGCGCGGGCGGCGACGATATCCGCCTGATCGAGGTCGATGTAGACACCAGCGCCTACTCCACCGGCCACATTGGCGGCGCGGTCGGTTGGAACTGGCAGGTCGACCTGCAGCAGCGACCGAGCCGCGACATCCCCACCCAGCAGGAATGGGAAGCACTCCTCGGTCGCTCCGGTGTTAGCCCCGCCTCCACGGTGGTCCTCTACGGCGACAACAACAACTGGTTCGCCGCCTTCGCCTACTGGCTGTTCAAGCTCTACGGCCACGGTGACGTCAAACTCATGAACGGCGGCCGGGCGAAGTGGATCGCCGAAGGGCGCGACCTCACCACCGACGAACCCACCGTCACGACCACCCAGTACGCGGTCACCAACCCCAACCTCGGTCTGCGCGCCTTCCGAGACGATGTCGCGGCCTCGATCGGCGATGCGTCCGGATTGGTCGACGTCCGCTCGCCGAAGGAGTACTCCGGTGAGTTACTTGCGCCGGAGAACCTGCCCCAGGAGGGCGCCCAGCGCGGTGGGCACGTCCCCGGCGCCCAGAACATCCCCTGGGCCACTGCCGTGGCCGAGGACGGCACATTCAAGGCGAAGGACGACCTGGCCGCTCTCTACGGTGGCAAGGGCATCACCGCCGACCATCCGACGATCACCTATTGCCGCATCGGCGAGCGCAGTGCCCACTCCTGGTTTGTGCTCACCGAGCTCCTGGGCTACCCCAATGTCCGCAACTACGACGGCTCCTGGACTGAGTGGGGCTCCCTCATCGGCGCCCCTATCGAGCAGTAGGGCGCACTCGAAAGGTACCTTCAGGCACGATCTTGCGCTCGGCGACTCGGCCAACTGAGGAGAAAACGCAACAGCCGCGCGGAGCATGCTCCGCGCGGCTGTTCGCATGATGACGCCGGTAGATGCCGACAGCTATTCCGGGCGCTGCTCGGCGTCGTTCTCGGCTCGGCGGGCGGCCTCTTCGTCGTCGTCGACGCGATCTCCAACAGCGGGCGCGAACAATGATCCGATGGCGTCGGTGATCACATTTCCGGGCTCGCCCTCCTTCTGGATGCGTTCGCCCTCCTGCTCGCGTGCCTCGTTCGCTTCAATCTCGTCGGTGATCTCTTTGTCGGTCATGGGGATCGTCCTCCTCAAGCGAATCCGACTACACCCCTTGCAAGGCAAGAAGTGTGCCCGCCGTTGCGCTCGCGGCGACTGCCCCAACGAAAATCTAGATGCTCACCCGGTAGTTCGGCGCCTCTTTGGTCACGACGACATCGTGCGGGTGGCTCTCACGGAGCCCGGCCGCGGTGATCTGGACGAACTGGGTATCGTTCTTGAGGGCAGTGATGTCGGCGGCGCCAACGTACCCCATCGCCGAACGCAGGCCACCCACGAGTTGGTAAACGAGGTTAGAGAGCGGGCCCTTGTAGGCAACCCGGCCCTCGATGCCTTCCGGGACCAACTTCTGAATGTTGCCGACGCCCTCCTGGAAGTAGCGATCCTTGGAGAACGAGCGGGCCTTCATCGCGCCAAGCGAGCCCATTCCCCGGTACTCCTTGAACCGCTCGCCCTGGTAGAGGACGACCTCGCCCGGGCTCTCCTCGACTCCGGCCAGCAGGCTGCCAAGCATCGCGGCGTCCGCGCCGGCGGCGAGCGCCTTGGCGATATCGCCGGAGTACTGAATCCCGCCGTCGGCGATCACCGGAATGCCGTGCCGGGACGCAGCCCGGGCACAGTTGTAGATCGCGGTGATCTGGGGAACTCCGGTACCGGCGACGACGCGGGTCGTGCAGATCGAGCCTGGGCCAACCCCGACCTTGACGGCATCCACGCCGGCTTCAATGAGGGCGAGGCAGCCCTCATAGGTGGCGACGTTGCCGGCCATGATCGGGACGGGAAAGCGCTGCTTCATCGCCTCGACCGCCTTCAGCACGCCAACGGAGTGGCCATGCGCCGTATCGACAACCAGGAGGTCGACATTCTTCTCGACCAGCGCGGCAGCCCGCTCGAACGAGTCGGCGCCGGTGCCCACCGCCGCGGCGACACGGAGCCTGCCTTTGCCATCCTTGCAGGCATTCGGGAACTGGATCTTCTTCTGGATATCTTTGACCGTGATCAGTCCGGAGAGATAGCCATTGGCGTCTACAACGGGCAGCTTCTCGACGCGGTGCCGGTGGAGAATCTCGCCGGCCTGCTCCAGGGTGGTACCAACTTCGGCCGTGATTAAGTTCTCGCTCGTCATCAACTCACGAACTGGCTGATCAACATTAACGAGGAATCGGAGGTCGCGGTTGGTCAAGATCCCGACGAGCCGCCCGCCGTTCTCGGTGATAGGCACGCCAGAGATGTGGTAATGCTCCATGACCGTCAGGGCCTCGCGCACAGTGGCGTCCGGACCGAGGGTTACCGGCTCGACGATCATGCCGGACTCGGAGCGCTTGACCTTATCGACCTCGGACACCTGGTCCTCGATCGAAAGGTTGCGATGAACGACGCCGATGCCCCCTTCACGCGCCAGAGCAATCGCCAGCCGCGCCTCGGTGACGGTGTCCATCGCCGATGAGAGGATGGGGATGTTGAGTTCGATGTCCCCGGCGATCCTGGTCCCAGTCTTGACTTCGTTCGGCAGCACTTCCGACCGGGCCGGGAGGAGGAGCACGTCGTCGAACGTCAATCCAAGGCCCGTGAACTTGTCATCGCGCATGCCGTCCCGCGGCTCGACATGGCCATTGAGTTTCGTGTTCGCCAGCGTTCCATTGGCGGCGACCGCTTCGTGGGTAACACTCATCCCTGCAACTCCTTCTCGATCGCCAAATCCGCCCGTATCGCCGTTCGCTGTTCGTCCGGGAGCATCTGGACCAGATTGCCCGAACTGGTGTCCGATCAGACGACGACGGCACTCACGAACCAACTACCGCGTCACTGCGGGGAATCTGCCGCCACTGGCGCCGGCGGCATGCTGTGGGCTCCCGACCCGGAGCCGTTTTCGATTGGGGCCACGTGCCCTTGCGTTGAGGTGTTCACCGTACTTTTCAATCCAACACCGTTCGGTGACGCTCCACCTTCCGGTGACGCCAGACCGAGCCGGGAGATCAATTCATTCGTCATCTCCCGGTAGGCAATCCCACCACGGGAGTGGGGGTCATACTCGACGATGCTCTGGCCGTAGCTCGGAGCTTCGGCGAGACGGATCGAGCGGGGAATGACCGTCTGGAAGATACGCTCCGGGAAGTAACGCCGGACCTCTTCGACCACATGAGCCGACAGCCTGGTGCGCGCGTCGAACATCGTCATCAACACCCCGAGCACGTCCAGGCCAGGGTTCAGTTGTCGCTTGACGAGGTCGATGGTAGTCACCAGCTGGCTCACGCCCTCCAGTGCCAGGAACTCACACTGGATTGGGACGACCACGTCGGTGGCGGCGGTCAGAGCATTGACCGTGAGCATCCCGAGGGAGGGTGGGCAGTCGATCAAAATGACGTGATAGCGGCTTCTGACCGGAGCCAGGGCGGAGGCGAGGCGGCGCTCACGGGCCGGTACCTCTACCAATTCGACTTCAGCGCCGGCGAGTGCGGCGGTGGCCGGAACCAGATCGAGGTTTCGCCGGTCTGTGACCGCAACGGCCTGACCAATGGAGATCTGCCCGACGAGCACGTCGTAGCCTGAGAAGAACAGATCCTGTTTCTCGACGCCGAGGGATGACGTCGCGTTACCTTGAGGATCGATGTCGACGAGGAGGACACGATAGCCCTGACGGGCGAGCAAGACCGCCGTGCTGACGGCGGTGGTCGTTTTGCCGACGCCACCCTTCTGGTTGGCGAATGCCACGATCCGCGCCGGAACCATTTCGGTTTCGTGCTCGCTCAACGCCGCTTCGCCGCTCCCGACGCGCCCGCTTCCGGGCCGCCCATCTGCTGATGAGGAAGAGTCCGATTGATCGATTATGGTAGCATGCGCCGCCTGTCCGGACAATGGCGGCCCGCCTCACTCCGGTTTGCGCACAACAACATGTAGGGGTGCCACGAAGTAGACACCCCTACATAGTGATTCCGCGATTTGCAGGGATCGATCTAGAAGTCTGTCCGTCCTTGTGAGCCCAGACCTGGGTACCAATTGGTGCCCAACCGTAGAGGAATGCCGCCACATCGAGGGGCAGATTGATGCACCCATGGCTCATGCGATTGCCGAAGTTGTTGTGCCAATACGCGCCGTGGAGCGCTTCTGCGTCGAAGTTGATATACATCACGTTCGGAACGTCAGTGACTTCATACCGGGTGCCGCTCTGCGCCTCTGGCGTCTGATCATCGCCGACTGACACGACCTCACCGGTATTGTCGGTAAACCCGGCCATGTCCTGCTTCGGGTATTTGATCCGAACGTGGAACCGGCCCTCCTCGGACTCGTTCGGAGGAATGCCGGTGCTGACAAGCGTCGTAAAGCACGAGCGACTCGCCTTGATATGCCCACAGGCGCTGCTGGGTAATGCTGACTTCGATCCGCTTCGGGCCGGGCGCGTACGGGTCGAATTGCTGGATCGGGTTCGGAGAAGTCAAGAACAGCGTTTCGTCAAAGACGGGCAGATTGCCGCCATCCACTGGGGTCGTATCTATCCCCAGCGTCGCCGCCAGTTCATGGCCAATCGGCGCCAGGCGGGCAAACCCGCCGTCCGAAGTCAGAACGCCACCTTCGAAGTATTGAACCCGCTTGCCCCGATCGATGAACGGCTGGCTGATCGGGTTGCCCAGGTAGAACCAGCCCTCGTGCGCCTGCCAGAAGGTCAGATACTCTCCGGTCAGGGTGTGGCCGGTCGCTTCGATGTAGGTGCCGCCTGAGTTCCAGGCGTTGGCCGCGGCACTGCCATTGGGATCGACGGGCCGGAAGGCGAAGTCCCGGCGGTCGCCGCCGCCACCAAACCGCCGTTGATCGGGACCGAAGGCGCCGAGGCGCAACTTCATCGCGGCCGACCCGAGGTTGTAGAGCCGGACGGTCGGATCGTCGGTCCAGGCAACGTCTGGGCGATACTGGAGAATGGCATTCTCGAAGGCCTGGCTGTACAGCCCGTCAGCCGAGGCGAATGGCTCTGAAATCGGGAGTCCGTAGACCGAGGCGGCCCCGGTCGCCCGCCAGTAGTCGAGCATCGTGCCGCGCAGGGTGTGGCCGGTGTCAGGCACAATGACCTGCATCTCGGTCTGACCGACCTCAAGCGGGAGCACCTCGGTAGGCAGTTGATCGACGGCCGCGATCGCGACCGGAGCAACTCGAGATTCTTGAGCTCGGATGCGATGGCGTCCGCCCAGAACGGCGCTAACTGCTCCTGCCGCGGCGCCCAGGGCCAGTCGCGGCCGCTGCCGCATGTTGACCGACGGTCCAGGCAACCGGTGGACCTCCCCCATTGTGCACTGCTCCAGATTGCTCGACCGCACCGGCGGCGATTTTCGTCTGCCAGTTCCCACCCGGGGCGCGGGGCGCTCCACTGCGTCGCACCAGGTCGGCGTCACGCTAACACGATTATGTCCTCATCGCTAGGGAATATCGCATTATTTGCCGCAAAACCGGGAAATGGACGGGGATCAGGCCGACATCCGAAACTCATTGACCTGGTTGCGTAAGGCAGTCGCCGCCGCGCGTGCCTTCTCGGCGAAGTCCGGCCCATCACCTGCATAGATGATGGAACGGGAAGCCGAAACCATCAGGTTTCCACCGCCGCCATCAATCCCGGCCCGGACCGATGCCTCAACATCGCCGGCCTGGGACCCGACTCCGGGGAGGAGTATCGGCAGAGTGGGGCACAACTGCCGGACCGTAGTCAGTTGATCCGGGTAGGTCGCCCCGACTACGAGTCCGACCGTCGCTGGATAGCGTTCGGCCCAGATGTTCGCGCGCCGGGCGACCTGCTCGTAGAGGAACCCGCCGGCCGCGAGCTCCTGGTCCTGAAAGTCGCCGCTGCCGAGATTGCTCGTCTTGCAAATTGAGATCACGCCATGACCTTCGTAGGCCAGGTACGGCGCCAGGGCGTCCTCGCCCATGTATGGACTGACCGTGATGGCGTCGAATCCCCACTCGGCGAAAAAGGCGCGGGCGTAGGCCTCCGCGGTCGGCCCCATATCGGTCACCTTGCAATCGAGCAAGACTGGGATGTGGCTGGGGATCATCCGGCGGGTTTGCAGCAGGGCGTCAACGCCGGCGGGACCGTAGGGCAGATAGAACGCGAAATTTGGCTTATAGATCGAGACGAGATCGCTCGTCGCCTCGATGATCGCCCGGTTGAACTTGACGATCGCGGCGGCCGGATCTCCGCCAGGGTCGAGCACCGCTGGAATGCGGCGATGATCCGGATCTAGCCCGACGCAGACGAGGGTATTGGAACCTTGCTCCGCTGCCCGCAATCGATCCTGGAACCGTTCCCGCGTCATCCCATCCCCTTTGCAACTGCACTCCCGGGCGTCCGAATGACGGTACCGTATCGCCGGGGTCCGGACAACCCATTAGGTCCCCGGGAATGCTAGACTAGGTGAGATACGGGTCCCGCTCCCCTCGCAATAGACCGGCGATCCAGAACGCGCTCGCGCTTAATGCGACGATGCCGGTGCTGCGAAATGACGGGCTCGTCGGTTGGCGGGCCGTACGAGGAGTTGACTGGATGACGCTGTCTACAGCAGCGACCACCCATACGCCTGCCCCATCCCGACTCCCGGGGCAGCCTCTTGTGCCCGGCTGCGCCTGGGTTCCCAGCCTCCAGGACGTGCACGACGCGCGGGAGGTTGTGGCCAGATTTCTTCCGCCCACACCGTTGCTCCGGCCGGCAGCACTCGCCGAGCGCCTAGGCTTCGATATCTACCTCAAATGCGAGAACCTGCAACCGACTGGGGCCTTCAAGGTTCGGGGCGGCCTCAATCTGTTCAGCACGATGCCCGCGGGGATCCGCGAACGCGGTGTCGTCACCGCCTCAACCGGCAACCACGGCCAGTCCATCGCCTATGCGGGCCGCGAGTTCGGGGTGCGTGTACGTATCTTCGTGCCGGACGGTGCGAACCCGGGCAAAGTGGCGGCAATCCGGCGGATGGGCGGCGAAGTCGTCTTTGCCGGTGAAGATTTCGCCGGTTCCTGCATTGCGGCCGAAGAGACGGCGGAACGAGAAGGCGCCTACCTTATTCATCCGGCCAACGAACCGGCCCTGATCGCCGGTGTGGCGACCTATGTCCTTGAGATCCTCGATGCGGTTCCGGACCTCGATGCGCTCTTCGTGCCGGTCGGTGGTGGCAGCGGCGCATGTGGCGCTATTGTCGCCGGCAAAGGGACGAGTTCGAAGCTCAAGGTCGTCGCCGTTCAATCCCTCGGCGCTCCTGCGGCCTTCGAATCGTGGCGGCGTCGTGAACTGCTTACGCTCGACCAGATGGACACGTTCGCGGACGGGATGGCGACCAGGGTCGCATTCGCCCTCCCGGCCGAAATCCTCTGGCCGGGGCTGGACGACTTTCAGCTCGTGTCCGACTCCGAGTTGCGCCGCTCCATCTTGACCCTTTTAGAAACAACAGGCCAACTCGCGGAGGGTGCGGGGGCTGCCGCACTTGCCGCGGCGTACGCGCTTCGGGCCCAGCTGGCTGGGCAGAAGGTCGGCGTCGTCATCTCCGGCGGAAATCTGACTCTGGACGGTCTGCGCCAGGCAATGAATGAGGAGCGCGCGTGGTGACGGGCTGGCTGGGACGGCTGCAAGGGGGGCGCACCCGGGACGGGGGCGCCGGAATAGTGATCAACACCGCCCGCGAGATCGTGGGGCGACGGCGTTCGCTGCAAGGCGGGTTAAATGAGGTCCGGCACCCGTCAGTTCTAGACGCCCTGTCCGAATCCGATTTTGCATTCCTCGACGTGACGGTGGCCGAGCGAGTCAACAGTGACCGCGAATTCGCGACGATACTGGCTCGGCTGACCCATCACGCGGCCCGCTCGAAGGGCTTTGATCGGCAGACGGTCGACAGCGCACTTCGACTCGAACCGTTGCTTCCGGCAGACGATCCCAACCGCGAGCGGGAGAAGTTGCTCCGCGATGCGTACGCGGCGGCGCAGCGCTCCGGCTACATCCGGGGCGGCCGTCAGACCCTGGCCCGACTGGCCCAACGTTTCCTCGAGAGCGGCGACACAGAGCGTGCCAGAGCGCTGTTCAAACAGGAACTGGAAATCACCGGCGACGAGCACGACACCGAGACCGAGATCGATGTCGCCATCCAACTGGGCGACCTCTGTCGCCGCGACGCAGACACCTCGACGGCCGTGGAGCTCTATCGCCGGGCGGGCCGATCCGCCCAGCGACTGGACTACAGCCGCGGAATCGCCGAGGCACTGCAGCGTCAAACCGAAATGCTGCCGCCCGGCACAGCTGTCGAGACTCGCGCCGCAATGCAGCGCCAGGCGCTTGACGCCGCTCAGAAGACGCTTGACCGGGTCCTGGAGAGCAAGATCGCGGCCGGGTTGGCCGACTCCCTCTCACGCGGTGGGAAGCCCGAGGACGCGGTCGACCAGCTCGTCTCCGGACTGCGGATCGCCCGGGAGATCGGCGACCTGTCACTCGAGTCCCGCTGCCTGACCGCCCTGGCCAAGGCCGAGCGTCGAATGGGTCAATGGGCCGGTGCGGCGGAATATGAGCGCGATCTGCTCGCCTTGGAAGAGCGGCTCGGGAATCGGCCGGCGGCGGCCGAGGTTGCGGTCAACCTCGGATCGTCCCTGCTATCGCTCGGCAATACAAGCGGTGCCCTGGACGCCTATGAGCGGGCGCATAGCCTGTCGCTCGCGCTGGGGGATCTGGCGCTGGAGCAGCGCGCGCTAGGCGGCCTCGGTGTGACGCAGGCAGCGCTTGGGCACTCGACCGAGGCGCTCGACCATCTCAATCGCGCCCTTCTCCTGGCACAGCGGTCCAACGATCTTCCTCGCGAAGCGCAGTGGCTTGCCAGCCTGGCCCAAACGACATGGACGTTTGGGCAGGAGGACGAGGCGATTCAATCTGCTCTCGACTCGCTCGAGATTGCTCGCCGAATTGAGGACATGGAACTTCAGGCGGCGATGTTCACGCTACTTGGGCGGATCTATGCCGCCTCCAAACAGGCGACCCGGGCGCGAGAGAGTTTCGGCCGAGCTCTCCATCTGTACCGGCGATTGGATCAGCCGGGCGAAGTCGTCTCGCTCCTCTCCGCTCTAGCAAATTTGGCGATCGACTCCGGCCTGATCGATCAGGCTGAAGAGCTGTACGCCGAAGCCATCGGGATCGCCACCGAACGCAACGACCACGGACAGGTCGCCAAGCTCCACGGGAAGCTCGGCCGGCTAGCGCAGCGCCAGGGTGAGATCACGGCGGGACTCGATCATCTCCGTCGCGCCGTCGAACACGCCGGCCAAGCGAACAACCCCGCACTGTTATCGAAGGCGGTCCAACATTACGCCGCCGCCCTGCACGCCGCACATGACCCGGAGGCAATCGAGGCCTATCAATTCGCCATTGCCCAAACCCGAGACCTCAACGACTCCTCTGGTGAAGCGCTGATGCGCCTCAACCTGGGATCGCTCCTGACCTCGCAAGGGAATCTCGACGAGGGCATGGATCAGCTGTACGCCGCTTCCGCCCTCGCCCAAAACTTCGGCGAAAACGGATCGGCCCTGCGCCAGCACATAGGTGCGGCTATCGCGAGCATCGAGTCACAGCAGTATCCGGTGGAAACTGCTCCCCGCCCCCGGAACAACAGCAACCGCGCCCGGTTCTCCTTCCGACGCAGTGATGAACGGCGCGGCCGGTCAAATGGGCGCCACCCGATGAAGGCAGCCCCGGAGCCGGGCGAGGAATATGGTGAGTACGAGTATGGACCTGCTCCCGAGGCCGAATATGTGCCGGAGCATCTCATGGCCGACGGCGAAGATCGGCTCTATTACGAGTCCACCCTACCGCCCGAATAGTCACCAATTTTGTGCAGAATGCCCGGGATCGACTGGCACCTGATGTGCTCACCTCCCGAACCCGGCACAGGACCTCTGGTTCCTGCTAACATCCGTTTTGCTTGAGTTGATGGCAATGTCACGACGCCTGGGTTCTTGCTCGCCGGGTCAGTGTGATGTGCCCTACGGAGGAAAACCATGACTGAACCCGTAGCCGATCGCTTCGCCTCGCTCGTTTCGCGGCGCACGGTCGTCAAGACCGCACTTGCCGCTCCGCTCGCCGCCGCACTCGTGCGTGCGCCGCACGCCGGGGCACAGGACGCGATCACGGTCACGATGGTGACCGATACCGCCGGACTAGGTGACCGCAACTTCAATGACTCCGCCAAGGCGGGCCTCGACCGCGCGGTCGCCGATTTCGGCGTCACCGGCGAGGTGATCGAGAGCACTGAGACCTCGCAGTACGTTCAGAACCTGACCGCCGCCGCTGAGCAGAGCGAGCTCACCGTCGGCGTTGGCTTCCTCCTGACGGACGCCATCACCGCCGTGGCCGAGCAGTACCCGGACGACAGTTTCCTTCTGATCGACTCCGTCTCCGAAGCGCCGAATGTCTCCGGAGTGACGTTCCGTGAGCAGGAGGCCGCATTCCTGGCCGGCGTCGTCTCCGGCCTGACTACGAAGACGAACAAGATCGGCATCGTCGGCGGCCAGCGCATCCCACCGGTGATCCGGTACGAGGTCGGCTTCATCGCTGGCGTCAAGTGCGTAAACCAGGCGGCGGGTGACTCGGTCGTCGTTGCCTACGCCGACACCTTCGGAGATCCCGCCCTGGGCAAGGAGTACGCGCTCGCTCAGTACAACGACGGCGTCGACATCGTTCTGCCGATCGCGGGCAAGACGAGCGTCGGCTGCTACGAGGCAGCCAAGGAAAAGGGCATGGAGTTCCTCGTTGTCAGCGCAGATAGCGACCAGGACTACCTCGCCCCAGGTCAGCAGGTCTGCCTTGCCTACAAGGGTGTCGGTGACTCGCTCTACCTCACCACTCAACAGTTTATCGAAGGCACCTTCCAGGGCGGCCCGCAGAGCCTCGGCCTCGTCGAAGGCGGCGTCGACCTGACTCTTCCAGGAGCAATGGTCGCACCGGAGACGCTGGTGATCGCCGAACAGTACAAGGCGGCGATCATCGCCGGCGCGATCAGCGTCCCCGCCGACGACGACCAGGCGGCCGCTTACGTCCCGACCGCACCGGACGCGCTACCGCCCGGCTCCCCCGAGGCGTCTCCGGAAGCGTAGGTCCCTCGACAACACGAACCAGCGCGGCGGGGGTGGGCGGTTGCCCGCCCCCGCTGTGTATCCGTAGAATCAGCCGTACAACCGTTGCCAACCCGAACTCGACATCTCCCGCAACGGAGGCGTACCGCGCGTAGGCGTCAGTGGCGCCGCTTGCCTGCTTCAATGGACGCCACACTGGCCACGAATCCAGGAGTTCCATGGCCGATACCGCACCCACCCCCACCGGCCACACCCAAGTTCCCGGCATCTATGCGGTCGAGATGCATGGCATCGTCAAACGCTTTCCCGGCGTCGTGGCGAATGACGGCATCGACTTATTGGTGAAGAAGGGTGAGATTCACGCCCTATTGGGCGAGAACGGCGCGGGCAAGTCGACCCTGATGAACAACCTCTTCGGGCTCTACCACCCCGACGAGGGCGAGATCCGAGTAGACGGGCGTCCTGTTGCCTTTTCCGGGCCACGCGAGGCGGTAGATGCCGGCCTGGGCATGGTGCACCAGCACTTTATGCTCATCCCTCGCTTTACAGTGACCGAGAACGTCATCCTTGGATCGGAAGGAGATGGCGCCCTCCTTGACCGTGAAGTCGCCGCCGCCAACGTGGCCCGGCTGGCGGAGGATTACGGGCTCCGGGTCGATGCCCGCGCGCGCGTTGAAGACCTGCCGGTTGGCATGCAACAACGCGTCGAGATCCTGCGGGCGCTCTATCAGGGTGGCCGGACGCTGATCCTTGATGAGCCGACCGCACTCCTGACTCCCCAGGAGGTCGACGAGCTGTACGTGATCCTGCGCCGCCTGCGCGCAGCCGGCGGCACCGTCATCTTCATTACCCACAAGCTGCGCGAGGTCGCCGCCATCAGCGACCGGGTTACGGTCATCCGGCGCGGCAAGACGGTCGGCACCCGGGTGACCGAGGAGACGACAGCGCCAGAGCTGGCTGAGCTGATGGTTGGCCGCGAAGTCCTGCTCCGCGTCAACCGTCCGCCGGCAACTCCCGGCGAGCCCATTCTCATTGCCGAGAATCTCCACGTGACAGGGTCGCGCGGGGAGGAGGCGTTGCGAGGCATCAGCCTGACGCTTCGCCGTGGCGAGATTCTCGGCATCAGCGGCGTCGAGGGGAATGGTCAGACCGAGCTAGTCGAAGTGCTGGCCGGCCTCCGAAAGCCCGATTCCGGCCGGGTCACGCTGCGCAACCAGGACGTGACCTCCTTTGGACCACACGAGCGACGGCGCGCCGGCCTCTCATACATTCCTGAAGATCGCCATAATCGCGGCTTGGTCCTCGACTTTTCCCTGACGGAGAACGTGCTGCTCGGCAACGCCGACGATCGGCCATTCAGCAGGTTCGGCAGGATTTTTCCGGCGTATGTCCGCAGCCTGACTCGCCGGCTCATGCATCAGTTCGACGTGCGCGCGCCAAGTCCGGAGACACCTGCCCGATCCCTTTCCGGCGGCAATCAGCAGAAGCTGATCATCGCTCGGGAATTGCACCGCCAACCGGATGTCCTTCTGGCGGTCCAGCCAACGCGCGGCCTCGACGTCGGCGCGATCGAGTTCGTGCACCGGGCGCTTGTGAATGAGCGCGACAAGGATCGCGGCGTGATCCTGATCTCGTTCGATCTCGACGAGGTCATCGACCTGAGCGATCGGATCCTGGTGATCTACGCCGGACAGTTCACGGGCGAATTCCAGAGCGGCCGTGTCCAGCGCACCGAGCTTGGACTCTGCATGGGAGGCAAATCCGTCGATGAGCAGCCATCCTCCGCCGTCGCGGACTGACCCGGACGACGAGCCGGGGGCTGTTGCAATCCCGGGTCTCGGCGACGGACGCGGGATAAGCGAGCGTCTGAGCGCGAATTCCGCCACCTCCGCGCTCGTTTCGTCGGCGGGAGCAGTCGCGGTTGCGCTCGTCCTGGGCGCCCTCGTGATCCTCTTCTCCGGTGATGATCCGATTACCGCATACCGTGCACTTTTCTCCGGTTCGCTTGGCGACCTTCGTGGCATCTCTGAGACACTCGTCGCCGCGACGCCTTTGATCCTGGCGGGACTGGGATTTGCGATCGCGTTTCGAGCCGGTTTGTTCAATATTGGCCTTGAGGGCCAGGTGATCCTGGGCGGTCTGGCCGCCGGTCTGGTCGCGACTTACGACCTGGGGGCCTGGCCGATCGCGATGCCACTCACGCTTGCGGCGGCAGCCCTGGCTGGCGGACTCTGGGCGGCGCTGGCTGGCGCTCTGAAAGCCAAGTCCGGGGCCAGCGAAGTCATCACGACAATCATGCTCAATTACCTTGCCTTCCGGATCGCAACCTGGGCGGTCGGCGCGGAAGACTGGTTGCCGGTCAACCCTGGGTTGCAGGCGACCGAGCGTGGCAGGGTGGACTCAACACTTCCCACGCTCCCCGAGTTTGTCGGCTGGCTCGATGACAAAATCTGGCTTCCCCGTTGGCTATCCGGTGTCGCTGATGACAATTTGCGCGTGCATGCCGGCATCGTCATAGCAGTCATCGCCGCCGTCATCCTCTGGTACGTGATCTTCAAGACGACCTTCGGCTACAAGGTGCGCACGGTTGGCCTTAGCCGCGGCGCCGCCGCCTACGCCGGATTCTCCTGGGGACTGACGATCACGCTGGCAATGGCCATCAGCGGCATCCTCGCCGGCCTGGCTGGTGCGAGCGAGACGCTCGGTCTCTACCAGGGGCAGTTCTACAACAGTGCCTCTGGCCTCGGGTTCACCGCGATTGCTGTCGGCCTCGTCGGGCGAAACCATCCCGGCGGCGTGGTCTTGGCCGGTCTACTCTTCGGCATTCTCAAGAGCGGCGCCACCGAGATGCAGAACAGCGCCGGAACGTCGAAAGAACTCGTCCAGATCTTGCAGGCGCTGGTCATTCTGGCGATCGCCGGGTTTTCCGCCTCTGGCACGCTGCGCATCCGCGAGCGGTTCAAATCGCGTACCTCGCCACCGGGTGCAGCCGCCACGGCGGCGGCAACCTCCGCGCGATCGTAGTTCGTCGACATTCCGACTGGAGGCTGGCCCTGGACGACCTATTCACTCGCGAAGTTCTTTGGGCAACATTACGCCTCACTGCCCCGGTCTTGTTCGCGGCAATGGGAGGACTGCTTTCGGAGCGAGCTGGTGTAGTCAACATCGCGCTCGAGGGAATGATGCTAATCGGGGCTTTCAGCGCCGCGGCCGGTGCGATCTGGACTGGCAATGCCTTCCTAGGACTTCTCGTGGGAGTAGGCGCTGCCATGATTGGAGGAATCATCCATGCTGTCTGGTGCATCACATTACGCGGTGACCAGATTGTAGCCGGCACTGCGATCAATCTACTTGGGTTAGGTATTCCAACATTTCTCACGCAGCGAATATGGGGAATGGCTGGCGGCACCCCCAGTGCGGAGCGATTGCCGGCGCTAGGTCCCTTGAACATCCTGGTCTACCTGGCATTCATCCTAGTCCCGATCGTTCACTTCACTCTTTTCGAACTAAGTCAGGACTACGCATCCTGGCTTCGGGTGAGCACCCACGCGCAGCAGAGAGCGTCGGCATTGATGTCGGCAGGTATCGGTACGCCTGTGTGATCGCCAGCGGCGCCTTCGCCGGCCTGGGTGGGGCATTGCTGTCGATCGGTGACCTCGGCTCCTTCTCCGCCAACATGACCCAGGGCCGGGGGTTCATCGCCCTGGCGGCAGTGATCTTCGGCAACTGGATGCCGATCCCGACGATGGCGGCGACCCTGCTCTTTGGTTTCGCCCAGAACCTCGGCATCCAGGCTCAAGTAAAAGACTGGCCGATCTCTCGCGACCTGATCCTGGCACTGCCCTATCTGCTCACACTGGTCGCCATCGCCGGATTCGTGCGCAGGTCTGCTCCGCCGGCTGGTCTCGGGCGGCATGCTGTCGGCGACTAGTAGCTCGTGGCGGTCATCATTCCGATCTGACCAAGGCGCGATACCGCTCCGACCCCACCCGTCATTCCGAGCCTGTCGAGGAATCTAGAAGGGCGCGCGGTACCGAGGAGGCCCCGGCCTGCGAGAAGACGGTCCCGTGCTCTCGGAGTTAGCGGCACCATCGGAATGCCGTCCCCATCGAGATCCCTCGACAGGCTCGGGATGACCGAGGGGGGACGGGGCACCTTTGGGGAACCGTCAGATCGACATCCCAAGCGCCGGCCCGGTGATGTCGATCCCAAATCTCGCGGCCACCGCCACCAGGCGCTCAAGATCGTTGCCGTGCCACACGTCTTCGAGATAGGTTGCCTCCAGCCCTGCCGGCGCGACGATGACTAGCAGCCGCGCCTCCTCGGAGTCGACCCGGTAAGAATGATCTCGTCCCTTCGGTAGCACGATGCATTCGCCTTCGGTAACCAGTTGAAGCTGATCACCGAGGGCGACCGTCAGGCATCCGGCGAGAACAATGATTGTCTCGTCTTCTGATTGATGGCGGTGGCGAGGCGGTCCATCTCCGCGCTCTACGATGAGTTTAATCAGGGCAAACGGTTGGTCCGATTCGACGCCACCGGCGAGCAGTCGAGCTTCCTGCGAGCGGCCAAAAGTTCCTGATCTTGCTCCTGCACGGTCATCCTTCGGCGGCGACATAGGTTCCTCCAACGCCAGGGCCGGCTGGGCTAACCCGGCCGGCCCTCTTCTCGCGAACGTGCGTCCTGGTTACTCGACGGTGAAGACGGTTGCCATGCCATCCATCACATGCGGGACGGCCGGTCATTGGATCGATGATGAAGCAGATGACCGCGTAGGAACCCGGCGTCAGATCCAGCTCGATCCAGGTCGTCTGGCCACCGGACTGCAATGCGGCGTAGCCGACGTGGACGAACTGAGAGATGAGCGGCGGGCCGGCTGGTGGCGTGCCGGACATCATGCTGGAGAACTCGGCCACGATGTCGTCTGCCGTGACGCCATCTGGAATTCTCCAGAAGACCGCGTGATGAGCGTGCATCTCACCGGTGTTGTCGATCTTCCAGACCTGCGGACCACTGGGGACGGTGTCGCCGCTAACGGTGTACTGGAGGCTGTCGGACTCCTCTAGGGTCACGGCTGCGGCCGGCTCCGCGACGGCTGTCGCCTCGGGGGTGGCAGCTGGCAGTGACGGTCAGCGGCACCAGTGTCATCTGCTCCTGGTCGCTCTCTTCGAAGGTGTAGTAGGAAGCCGCGATCCGGTACTCGCCGGCAGCCAGCTCGACGACGAACTGAACCGGAACACCCACTTCGAAGGTGTTGTTGCCCCCCGCGTAGACCCAATCATGCTGGGCGAGGTCGCTGCCAGCGGCGCCCTGGGCGAGATCGTGCTCTTCATCAGGTGTAAGTCCGGCAGGCGGCTGCATGAAGTCGACGTAGGCAACATAGGGCTCGGCGGCACTCAACGTCACAAGATAGCGGCCAGCGGTCAGCGACTCTGGCGCGACCACACCATCCGGGCCGACCTCGATGGCAATCTCCGGTAGGCCAAGCGTGGGGAGAATCTCATTGCTCTGGGCGGAATCGATCTGCGTCTCCTGCGCGGTGATCGGTCCTGCCGTGGCAATCAGCAGTGCCAGGACCATCACGGGCAAGACGAGCCGAGTTGCCCGGAGGCGAATCGATCCAATCACGGATTTCGGCTTCCGTCGAATGTTCCGCACTTCTTCGAATGACATCGTCGGCTCTCCTCATCCTCAATCTACGCGTCCGATCGACCTCGGCCGGGATTCCCGACTCTCGGGTGTTTCCGGTTCGTGGTCTGATGCTATTGAGTTTGCGCTTCGTCGCGGAGAGATTGGAGCGACGGCGCCTATACACCACCTATACACTTGCCCATCAGTACAATCAGGTGATTGCAATCTCGTTTGGCTGCTCTTTGACCACATACAATGGCGACCAACGTGGGAGCCGCGACGTCCACATGAGCGAAACAGCAAATCCATTTGGCGAACGGTTGCGCCGACTTCGGGAGGCCGCGGCGCTGACCCAGGAGGAACTGGCCGAGCGTGCCGGCTTGACGGCCCAAGCAGTTGGCGCGCTCGAGACAGGGAAGCGCCGCCGCCCGTATCCGGCGACCGTGCGCGCGATCTCCGACGCCTTGGGGCTCTCGCCGACCGACCGCGCCGAATTGGCCGCCGCGGTTGCGGATCGAACTCAGACAGCGGTTATGCCAGTCGCGATTGATTTGCCTGACGGGCCGCACAACCTGATTGGCCGCGAAACCGAGCGAGCCGAAGTCGAAGGAATCCTGCGAGGCGGCCGAACCAGACTCGTCACGCTCACTGGACCGGGCGGTGTTGGCAAGACCAGCCTGGCGCTGGCGATCGCATCCGGGGTAGCGACCGCGTTTCTTAATGGGGTGACCTTCGTCGATCTCGCTCCCGTCTCTTCCCCAAACCTCGTCGCACCCGCTATCGCCCAGGCCCTGGGCATCCTTCAAAGTGGCTCGCGGTCGGTGATCGATGCATTGCGCTCCCACCTTCGCAACCGGCGCTGTCTCTTGCTGATCGACAATGCTGAGCACGTACTTGAGGCTGCTCCGGACATCGCGGCATTGATGGCCGCCAGTCCTCATCTCGAAATACTTGTCACAAGCCGGGCGCCACTTCGTATCCGTGGTGAGCTCGAATATCTGGTGCAACCGTTGACCTTGCCAGACTTGGGCCGGGTACCGTCGCCGGACGATGTGATGGCATCGCACGCCGCCCGGCTGTTCGTCGAACGAGCTCAGTCGGCTGCTACCGCGTTCACGGTTACAGAGGTAAACGCCGCCGCGGTCGCGGCGATCTGTCGCCGCCTCGATGGGCTCCCGCTTGCGCTGGAGCTGGCGGCGCCCTGGATCAAGCTCTTGCCGCCGACAGCACTCCTCGCCCGGCTAGACCGGGCACTGCCACTTCTCGGTGGCGGCCCACGGGACATGCCAACCCGGCAGCAGACGATGCGGGACACCATCTCCTGGAGCCACGACCTTTTGCCCGCTGAAACTCAACAATTGTTTCGACGCCTCTCAGTATTCGTTGGCGGCTTCACGCTGACCGCCGCTGAGACCGTCGTTGGCGATCAGCCAGGCGCGGTTTCGGACAGTCTGGCGATTGCCGGGGATCCCACCGTGCTGGCTGGGATCGGGCTACTTGTCGAGCGTAGCTTGGTTCGCCAGGAGATCAGTGAAGCGGGAGTATCTCGCTTTGGCATGTTCGAAACCATTCGAGAGTTTGGATTAGATCAACTTGCGGCAAGCGGAGAAGAGCCAGCGATCCGCTCCGCCCATGCTGCCTGGGCAATCGACCTCGCCTTGCGCACCGCCGTTCAACTCGGGCGCCGCCTGAACTCAGACGTTCTGGCTGAGATCGAGGCCGAGCTCGCCAATCTGCGCGCGGCAATGGCCTGGCTGGATGACGCGAATCGCCCAAACGACCTGCTCAAGCTGGCTGGCGCGATTCTCTGGCCCTGGTATCTCACCGGCCAGTTGCGCGAAGGTCGATATTGGGCCGAACGCGCATTGATGTCCGCACCGGCTGCACCTCTCGGTGACCGGGCGATTGCTGCTTTCGCGGCCGGACATCTGGCCCACTATCTCGGTGACGACGATGCGGCGATCCCACGTCTTGAAGAGGCGGTCGATCTTGCCCGCCGAGCGGGGGATGCCTGGTACGAGGCGTTCAGCCTCTTGATCCTGGGGATCGTCGCCGAAGACAGAGGTGACTATCAACGGGCTGAAGAACTGTTTGAGGCATCCCGGGACGGCTGCGTCAAATCTGATTTCCCTCGGGGAGTTGGGCTCGCGCTCTTCCATCTTGGCATCGTTGCTTATGGCGCCGGAGATCTCGCTCGGGCCATTGCCCTAGAAGAGGAGTCAATGGCCTTAGGGAAAGAGATTGGAGACCCATTGCTTCAAGCGTGGTGTCTTGAATGGCTCGGAGTGCTTGAGGCTGAACGTGGGGACCTGCGGGCGGCAGCGGCAGCAATCCGTCAGAGGCTCACTATCCCGGTCGGAGCGCGCTCAATTCCGGCAGACGGCCAGCTGGTTGCCGCGGCGGCGGTCATCGGCGCCGCAAGTGGTTCCGCAGAGGAAGCAACCCGGCTGTTTGGGACGCACTCGGCCCTGCTGTCGACGAGCGGAGAAACCACCTGGATGCCCGAGCGAGACGTCTACGAAGGCGCGATGTCTCGCCTGCGCAACACCCTGGGCGACCATCACTTTGCACGCCTCACGGAAACTGGACGGTCGATGTCGGATCAGGCAGTGTTGGCCGACTTTCAGGCGATTCTCGCGAAAGCGTCCTCATGACCGCCTGCCCGGTTTGACCTGAACGCCATGGACTCAGCCCGTTTGATCGCGCACAATGCGCGGCGAACTCCGGAATCCCTGGAACGCAGGATCAAGACTCGCGGGGTCAAACGACGTAGAACATTCGGGACTCGCGGGCGCCCAACGCTCTTCACGAGGTCATCGTCCATGCTGGTCATTCTGGAACCCAACGCCCCCGAATCCGCTATCGATGCTGTTCGAGGTCGAGCCGCAGACCTGGGCCTGGATTCCTTGCCATTTGCTACAAACGGCCACTACACCCTGCTCATCTCAGGAGATAACGCGGCTGACGCGGCCGGCGAGTTGGGCGCGTTGCCTGGTGTCGTGGAGGTTGTCCCGGCGGAGGCAGGCGCCCGCCCAGTGACCAGTAATCTCCGCATTGCCGGCATACGGCCGCTCGTACCTCCCGCGATCCTTGTCGAGCAGTTGCCGCTGCCGGCGGAGGGTGCTCGCCTGGTGCATCACACTCGCGGTGAACTCGCCAGGATCCTCCGCGCCGAGGATGATCGCCTGATCGTGGTGGTGGGTCCTTGCTCGATCCACGATCCCGAAGCAGCTTTGGAATACGCTGGATTACTCTCGTCCCTGGCGGACGAACTCCGCGACGAGCTCTGTATCGTGATGCGTGTTTACTTTGAGAAGCCGCGCACCACCGTCGGGTGGAAGGGTCTGATCAATGACCCTCACTTAGACGGGAGCTTTGCCGTAAACGAGGGGCTCCACCTTGCTCGCCGGTTTTTGCTCGACGTTATTGCCCTTGGTCTCCCGGCTGGATGCGAATTCCTGGATCCAATCTCCCCGCAGTTCATCGCCGACGCGGTCAGCTGGGCCGCGATTGGCGCGCGCACGACCGAGAGCCAGGTGCACCGCAATCTGACCTCCGGCCTGTCCATGCCGGTCGGCTTCAAGAACGGCACCGGCGGCGACATCCAGATGGCGGTGGACGCATTGAGTGCGGCGGCCTATCCCCACCAGTTCATGAGCGTCACAGAGCAAGGATTGGCGGCAATCGTCGAGACACGGGGCAACCGCGACACCCATGTCATCCTGCGCGGTGGTCACAGCGGGACAAACTACGATCAGGTGCACGTGCAGCAGACGCTGGCGACGCTGCGTAAGCACGGACTGCCGGCCAGGGTCATGATCGACACGAGCCATGGAAACAGCTCCAAAGATTTCCGGATGCAGCCGGTGGTGGCGGAAGCTATCGCCGAGCAGGTGGCCGGAGGCGAACCAGGTATCATCGGCATCATGCTTGAGAGTTTCCTGGTCGATGGTCGTCAGGACCTGAAGAGCCGGGCTGACCTGACTCCTGGGCAGAGCATCACCGATGCGTGTATGGGTTGGGAGATGACGGTACCGGTGCTGCGCGAGCTGGCCAAGGCTGCTCGGACTCGGCGCGCGGCAGCCCGGGAAAGTACCGTCGATACAGGCCGTTCTTCCTAGTACTGGCGGGGGATCAAAGAACTCAGGCCCCGTCCAAGGCAACCCCACTTTCGTTCGTATTCGACCTGTGTGGCGCCAATTGTATAGATCGTTGAAAAACCATCGTTCATGAAACCGCATTGCGATGGGTTCGTCTAACAATTTCGTCTAATCGGCGGCAACTGACGTTCCTGCCAGTCACAGGACTGAATAGGTCGCCCGAGGATAGGATAGTCCCTATCAGCTTAGTACTAATTTCCCGTTCATTAGTGACCGCCCTAAACGTACACTAACGCCGTACTGACGTTACACTGCGTACTGTGATGAACCGTTCGGGTCATGCCGAAGCAGGTTGACGCAGGCGAAGGCGACAACGACCCGGCTTCCAATCGGGCGCGGGAGCGACGTGGACCACGTTGAACTGGTTTCGTGAGACCACTGTTCGAGATGTTGCCCATTCAACGCCGATCGAGTCGGAACGTGTCAGCTAACGAATTGCGACGTCCTCAGGTTCGGCGCACGAAAGGATTCCGATGAGCGATACGATCCGGGTGCTGATCGTCGAGCGGGAGCAATTGTTCCGGCGGGGCCTGGCCGGGGCGCTCTCCGCCAGCGAACGGATGCAGGTCATCGGCAGTGTCGGCACCGCCGAGGAAGGGTATCGTCTCGCCGACGAAGCGTCCCCTGACGTCGCCCTGATCGGCACAACCCTGGCGGAAGCACCAGGACTTTCCTGCGCAACTGAGATGCGCCGTCGTTATCCGGCTCTGGCTACTATCGTGGTTGCCGCCAACGAGAGCGACGACGAGCTCTTTGCGGCTATCCGGGCCGGGGCCTCGGCGTACTGCGGTAAGGACATCGCCGAGGATCGTCTCATCGAGCTCATCGAGCGGAGCGCCACCGGCGAGTACGTCATCAACGAGCAACTCCTTGATAAGCCCTACGTGGCGGCCAGGGTGCTCGAGCAGTTCCGCACCACGAACGCCGGCGAACTGGCTCAGTCGAGCGCCTTCGCACCGCTAACCGACCGGGAGCTTGAAATCCTGCGCAAGGTGAGCGACGGGCTGACCAACGCCGAAATCGGGTACGCCTTGGGGATCTCCGCCCAAACTGTCAAGAACCACGTCACCAGCATCCTGCGCAAGCTGGCCGTCAACGACCGCACTCAGGCGGTTGTCACGGCACTGCGCCGCGGCTGGCTCTCCATCGACGAGGCCCCTGGCACCGGCACCACCGGGCCCGCCCCCGCCCCCCACGTCGGCCCCCCCCACCGGTTCCGCTGATCGAGCGACGGGCCCGGCGGAAGTAGGCCGGACATACATTCAGTCAGGCAGGAACACGAAGAGCGCCCGGGAAAAAGCTTTCCCGGGCGCTTGGCCGTCTGCTCGTCCCAACTGAGTCTAGGAGAATCTAGCTGGAGGCCTTCTGCAGGCTCTTCTGGAGGAGACCTACGCTGTAGAACTCATACGAGGCGGCTTTGTCCGGGACATCGACCAGGTGGACGGTGAACCTGGCCGGCACGCCATTGTCGGGAAGCTGCTCGGCGAAGTAGGTCGAGTAGGCCTCGGCGTAGGCCTTCTTGAGCCGGTCCTGCTCCGCAACGTAGCCAAGCGGATCGACGAGTGGATTCGGGCTCTTTGGCTGGCACCCAAAGGCGTGGACTTCGATGAAGTCGATGGCCCGCAGCGACTGGCAGATGCCGGCCTGTTGCAGCCACAGTTCCCAGCACTGGAAGACCAGCGGAATCTCTCGGTGCGGATCCATCGTGACCAACTCATCGAGGCCGAGGACGCCTTTTGCCGAGTAGCCACCGGTCAGTCCAGCAAAGTAGATCTTCAGGTCACCGTCGCCCTGCTCTTCGGTCACCAGCGCCGACAGCACCGGCCGGTCGCCTTGAAAGTAGTAGGTCAGCTTGCCCCGCTTCTTGATCGTGAACGCCATTCAGCCCTCCGTTGCCGTGCGACCAGCGCGATCGAGATCGACACGGAACAGCCTAACCTACCGTCGCAAGCCCAACTTACAGCGGGCCGTGTCGTTGGACGTACGTACACCTGATTGCTATACTCCGCCCACGTTAACTTGACCTGCTCCGACCCCCTCCGGTTCCGCCCACGCGGTTGCGTCAAAGCAGCCGCGCAATCGCCCAACCGGGCAGCGCGTTTTGCCCGATGGCAGGTCTCCGGCGTCGCTGGCTTGTTGGCCGGTTGCGCGCAATCACCGCGCATTTCCCGGAGGAGCGAATCCCAATGAGCATCCCGGCTGCCAGCGGCGTCGGGTTCGCGATCGCCAACGGCGAACCTATCGATATCGGGTCGCTCCTGCATTTTCGGCCTGGACGCCCGCGCAGAATCGAACGCCGGCAACTCTTTGCCACGGTCGAGCCGCTCCAGCCGACCGAACGAGGCCGGGAGGTCGCGTCCGTTGCATTGCGGGCATTGAAGGACGGCTTCGCCGCCGCGGCAGATCAACCGATTCCAGCTGCTCTGGGCCGGGCGTTTGCCGACGCCAATGCCGCCGTCCGGGAAGAGAATCGGCACCGCCCAAGTGATGGTCCGGATCGCCGGGTCTACGTCGGCGCGTCGGCCGTCGTGCTTGATGGGCGCGAACTGGTGGTCGCTCAGGTGCCGCCGACGCAGGCGGCAGTCGTCCAGGAAGGACAGGTTTACGCGTTTCCCGCGCTGGCATCCTGGTCACCCCGATATCAGCCGTCGTTCGAGCGGCTCGGACCTGATCCAGAACCGCTCGGCCGGTCCGAACATGCAACCGTTGATATTTTCAGGACCATTGCCGCGCCAGGCGACCTGATCGTCTTGTGCGCCAGCGCGATTCCGATCGCGGCCGCCCGGGACGCAAATGCCAATGGCTTGCTCCCGGATTCGGCGATCGCGCTGCTCCAGGAGGCGCTCCGGCCCGGCGATCCAGACCGGGTGGTCGATCACCTCGACCATGTGATCGAACGCTACAGACTCGACGACGCCCACGCCGCGTGCTTCACCATCGGACGGCTTCATGCCCTCGATCCACGGATCGCGAAGGAGTACGCCGCCCGGATCGGACTTGCCTGGGGCTTGAGCCGTCCGACCGCCAACCCTGCATCTCCGGCACGAGCGCGCGCGAACAGATCGCGTCGGGCCGGGCGGCGTCCCACCACCCGAGCATCCTTGCGGCATGACCGACCTG
Organism: uncultured Chloroflexia bacterium; assembly: GCA_963849635.1. Lineage (GTDB taxonomy): Bacteria > Chloroflexota > Chloroflexia > Thermomicrobiales > UBA6265 > CAVRUD01. The sequence continues at coordinate 715,547 of CAWKIA010000018.1, forward strand.
ATCCGGAACTCGCCCCCACTATCAGCGCGCTATCCCCTAGCGGCGTACGGCTCGCGGTCCTGCGCCGGCAGCGAACCCGTCCGACGGCTCCCCTGCTGGATCGGCACCGGGAACAGATTGGTGCTCCACTCCATATGCCGTGGCACCTCTCTGTTCCGAGTGACCATGGCCGGACTTGGGTGCCAATCAATCGACATGCATTGCGGAAGGACGGTGCCCCGGCGTTTGCCGGCGGTGCTATTCCTGATTCGCTTGATCTGCGACCGTTTGCCCGACCGCTGCCGCCTGTTCCAGCGGCGGAGATCCACGACCATACCGACTCGGCGACGAAAGCCGCAATCCCAGCGGGTCCATGGAAAGATCCGGAGGAACGGGGGCCCGGCTGGGTCGAGCGGGCGCGGCTCGCCGCGATGTCGTTTACGGAATGGATTGCACCGCCCCGGCCCGAACGGGGACACGGCCGGGCCCGGCGAATTGTGCCTGGTGCCCTGAGCATTGAGCGGCACCGTGCAGGATTGGATATCGGGATCGCGTCCGACGTCCGGTCGCGGCTGCCCCGGGCGTCGCTCGGTCCGATAGCCAGGCCGGTACTGTTCATCGTCCTCGCGATCTTGATCGGATTTAGCACGTTTGGGTACATCAGGGCCCGGATTCTCCCGGATCGGGAGGCAGCCGCAATCGAGCATCAGCTGTCGGCGGCAAACGATCACATCAGCGGGGCGGAGCGGGCGACGGAGCGCACGATTGTCTTTCGTGAGCTGGCGCAGGCATCCGAAGCGCTGGAGCAGGCGCTAATCGAAGGGGCGGACGAGGGCGACGTCGCGACCGTACGAGCGCGCCTGGATGCGGCCAGGGATCGCGCCCAAGGGATCGTTCGCCTCAAGGCAGGCGAGCAAATTGGTGGGCTGCCGGCGGCAGCGACCGGTCCCCACATTGTCCAGATCGGGAGCGAGATCTATATCGTCTCAGACGCCCTGTACCGGTTCGACCGAAGTGGCAGCAGGCTTGTCCGCACTCTGGCTCCAGGCGATCGCCTAGGCGAAGCAGTCGTCGGGAACTTCCACTATGCGGCGCGTGATAGCGGGTCGCTCTTGGTGACCGACGGCTCGGCCGCGTACACATTGAACTCATCAGGCACGTGGTCGGTGCGGCCACTCACGCCAGCGGATGGTCAGGCGGATGTGTGGGCGGCAGCACCGATCGCCGGGTACGACGACAATCTCTATCTTCTCGATCAATCAGAGGGCCGAATCCTACGCTTTGCGGGTGAAGAGAATCTGGCATCACCGCACGATTGGACCAACGACGACGCCCAGAGCGATTTGCGGACTGCCCGTGACCTTGTCGTAGACGGCGAGATTCATGTCCTTGCCGCGGACGGCCGGATACTGACCTTCTACCAGGGCCTGCTCAACCGAACATACGGTCCCCCACCGGGTCCCGACTTGATCAATCCCATCGCGCTATCAGCCAGTACAGACGGCTCAGCGTTGTACCTGGTGGACGGCGGGGACGAGACAACCCCGGGCCGGGTCTTCAAGCTCGATCTCGCCACCGGCGAGTTCCGGGAGTTCATCGCGGAGCCCGTCGTCGGCGCAGCGCCATTCCAGGGGCTGCAGGACGCGATTGTCGATGAGACAACGGATACGGTCGTGCTCATTGCCGGCGATATCCTCTGGCAGTTGCCCTTCACTGTCTAAGCTGCACACACTATTTGGTGATTGCGAGCGCGCCAGTGTGCAATGTCGCGGCTTTCGTCTGCTTCGCACATTGCTCCGGCCCTGAGACAACCCCCTCGCGTACAATGCCCGGCGAGAAGTGCGATCGTGATCGCGTTGCCGGATTGCTCGGGGCTGTTCTTCCTGAGCGTCGATTGCTACGGAGGGTGAAGCGTGGCCCAGGCGATGACCGAGGAGCGGACAACGACGTCCGCGCAGACGATGACGGGCGGTCAAGCGCTTGTCGCGGCGCTGATCAACGAGGGGATCGACACGATCTTCGCGTTACCGGGTGTGCAGCTCGACGGAGCGTTTGACGCGCTGTATGACGAGCAGGCCCGGATTCGCGTCGTCCATACCCGGCATGAGCAGGCAACAGCCTACATGGCCGACGGTTATGCGCGCTCGACGGGGAGGATCGGCACCTGCCTGGTTGTTCCGGGACCCGGTCTCCTCAACGCCGCCGCTGGACTCTCGACGGCGTACGCGTGCAACTCTCCGGTCCTCTGCATCACCGGCCAGATCCAGTCCGACCTGATCGAGTTCGGGCGCGGTTTGCTGCACGAGATTCCGAACCAGCTCACGATGGTGCGCTCGGTGACGAAGCATGCGGCCCGAGCCATGACTCCGGGCGAGATTCCGGCGCTTGTCCGGGACGCGATCACCGAGCTGTGGAGCGGCCGGGTTCGCCCGGTCGAGATCGAGGTTCCGCCGGACACGCTGCTGTCCCGGTCCGACATCGAGCTGCTCGACGCCGCTCCGAGCCGCCGGCGACCTGCAGGTGATCCCGATCTGATTGAGCAGGCATCTAAGCTGCTAGGTGGGGCAAAGACCCCACTGATCTTCGCTGGCGGCGGTGTCCTCGGATCTGAGGCATGGGAAGAACTTCGGGTTCTCGCGGATCTGCTCCAGGCGCCGGTCGTGATGAGCTCGAACGGCAAGGGTGCGGTCTCCGATCGCCACTACCTGGCCCAGAGCAGCGTCGGCGGGGCGGAGCTGATCAAGGAGGCCGACGTCATCTTCGCGGTCGGCACTCGCTTCGTCGATCCCGCGACGGCGAAATGGAAAATCGAGCCGGGTCGGACGGTGATCCAGATGGACATCGATCCAGAGGAGGTCGGCCGCAACTACCAGGTTACCCTCGGGATTGTGGCCGATGCCAAGGTTGGTCTGGCGGCGCTGGCCGAGCGAATCGGGGCGCACAGCGGCAGGCGACCGTCGCGGGAGAAGGAACTGACCGAGTTCAAGGACGGCATCGCCGCGAAAATCAACTCGATTCAGCCCCAAACCGACCTGGCGATGGCGATCCGAAATGCGCTCCCGGATGAAGGCATCGTGGTCTCGGAGATGACGCAGATCGGCTACTGGTCGAACCTGGGTTATCCGGTATATCAGCCTCGCACCTTCTTCACGCCGGGGTACCAGGGAACGCTGGGGTACGGCTTTCCGACCGCCCTTGGTGTAAAGGTGGGGAACCCGAGCACGCCGGTCGTGTCAGTCAACGGCGACGGCGGCTTTGGGTTTGCTCTGAACGAGTTGTCGACGATGGCGAAGCACGGAATCAACGCCGTCGTCGTGGTGTTCAACGACAATGCGTACGGCAATGTCCGTCGCATTCAGAGCGACCAATTTGGTGGCCGCCTGATTGCATCCGATTTGCTCAACCCAGACATGCTCAAGCTCGCTGACGCGTTCGGCATCGTTGGGCGCCGGGCGGAGGGCGCGCCGGGCCTGAAGTCGGCGATCGAGGACGCGATCAAGGCCGATGAGCCGACCCTGATCGAGGTGCCGGTCGAGGTGATGCCCAATCCGTGGTCAGTCCTCGGTCTCCGCTAGCGCAACCGGCTCGGGGAAATGCCGTTGATACCCCGACCGGCGTCCGTCCAAGTCAGATTTTCGAAGGCAACGTGGCCGCGCCTGTCCTACCGGGCGCGGCTACTGTTGCTTTTGGCTCCGTATCTGCTGGGGACCGTCCTGCTGGTCATTGTGCCGGCGGTAATGGGGTTTTCACTGGCGTTCACCACCTACAACGGTGTCCAGCCGCCGGAATGGATCGGGCTCGATAACTTCCGGAACCTCTGGCACGACGAGATCTTCCGAATCTCGATGCGCAACTCGCTGATCTTCATCGGTCTGGCGGTGCCGGCCCGCTTTGCCGGGGCGTTGCTCTCGGCGTTGTTACTGTCGCGCCCGGTTCGGGGGCTGGGAGGTTACAGGTCGGCGATCTTCTTGCCGACGATCGTGCCGGACATCGCCTGGGCACTGATCTGGCTGTGGATCCTGAATCCGCTCTATGGGCCGATCAACTTACTCCTGGGGGCGGTGGGCATTCCAGGGCCGGCGTGGATGCTGGAGGAGAGTCAGGCGCGCTTTGCCATCGCGTTTATGATGGCCTGGCAGTTCGGTGAGGGGCTGATCGTCTGCCTGGCCGCCCTCGGCACCATCCCGCGCGAAGTTCGAGATCAGTCGGCGGTCGATGGGGCATCGAGCTTGCAGACGCTGATGCGGGTGACGCTGCCCATGCTCGCGCCGTTCCTGCTCCTCCTCCTGCTCCGGGACACGATATTCACCCTCCAAACGAGCTTTGTTCCCGCCCAGATTGTGGGCAGGGGCGGAGGACCGAACTACGCGACGACGTTCATCCCCCTGTACGCCTACACAAATGCGTTTTCCTACCTGCGCTTCGGGTATGCGGCGGCAATGACCGGGGTGATGTATGCCCTGACCGCGGTGATTCTGCTTGCGCAATACCGGGTGGCCCGGCACTGGGGCTTAGGGTTCCGCGATGCGGACTGACGTGCCCCACGATCCGACGGTCTGGTATCGGCGAACCACTCGGCTGCGATGGTGGTGGCGACGGGGAGGCTGGAGGCACCTTGCCCTGGCGCCGCTGGCGGTGGCCTGCCTGTTGCCGTTGTTCTGGATGGTGGCGACCTCGCTCCGGGAGCCCGGCCAGCCGTTGCCCAGCACTCCAGAATGGATCCCCGATCCGATCTCCTGGGATAACTACCCTGCGGTCTTCGACCTGGTCGACCTGTGGCGCTACGCGGCGAACTCGGCGTTTGTGGTCGGCCTGGCGGTGCCATTGACCGTCGTGGTTGCCTCGTGGGCGGGGTTTGCCCTGGCACTTCTCCCAGCCACGTGGCGGCTCCGGGTAACGGTCTACTCGTTTGTGGTGCTGATGGTGCCGCTGGCCGCGGTCTGGATTCCGCGATTCGTCTTGTTCAACGAGGCCGGGCTAACCGACACACCGTGGGCGTTGATCGCACCCGCACTGATGGGAACCTCACCCTTTTATGTCATGCTGTGCATGTGGGGGTTTTTGCGCGTGCCGGCGGAGGTCTATGAGGCGGCCCGGCTCGACGGCGCCGGAGTCGTTCGGATGTGGGCGGGGATTGGACTACCACTGGCACGAGGCAGCATCGCGGCGGTGGCGATGCTGGCGTTCGTCGTCTACTGGTCCAATTACCTCGATCCTCTTCTATTCATCCGCACGCCGGAGCGGCAGACGTTGCCATTCGTGTTGCAGATGCTGTTTCAACTGGCGCGGTCCGATTGGCCGTTGCTGATGGCCGGGGCGACGATGGTGACCGGTCCAGTGGTGGTGGTGTTTCTGCTAGGGCAACGGTATTTGCTGGAGGAGGTGAGGATGATAGGCGGATCGAGCGGGAAATGACCTCACCCCCTGCCCCCTCTCCACTGCGGTGGAGAGGGGCGTCCGGCGGCGCCGAATCCGAGATCGGGCAATCAATGGCCTAGTGGTCCGCGTGTTGGCTACCACCCCATCTCGCCTTGGGAGGGCGGATCGAGGAACGGGCTCAACAGGGGCTGCGACTGCGAGGGCCGTCCTCGGGGAACGCGCGCTGGGGGCCTGAGTGACGGCTGGGAGCCGGAGCCAGGTGAGGTAGGGCGCTGCCCAGGTCCGCATCCCCGCAGGGTGTGCCGCTTGATCCAGAGATTTAGAGCAGTCTTTCGTTTCAAGTCGTCAGAGGGATCGTCGGCCAATGTGAAGGACCTGGGTGAGAATAGTGGCATTCAGTTGACGTGTTGCAATCGCAAGTGGGGATTGGAGGCAGAGCGATGATCGTCGATGCGGACGTACACATTTCGCCGAGTCCTCAGGGCGGGAACAGTATTGGGATCGACGAGGCGCTCCGACGGATGGAGCGGGCGGGGGTCGGGAAAGCACTTGTCTGGTTGCAGCCACCGTACGAGCGGGGCGAGGTGAGCGCGGGAAACGCGTACGTCTACCGGGCGACGCGGGAACACCCGGATCGGTTCCTGGGGTTCGGGTGGGCAGACGCGAGTTTGGGAGTTGCCCGGGCGCTTGAGGAGGTGCGGCGCTGTGTAGAGGACTACGGATTCCACGGCGTCAAGCTGAACGGGGCGCAAAACGGGTTCGTGATCGACGACCCAACGTTGGCGTTGCCGGTGGTGGATGCGATCGCGGAGACGGGCAAGGTGTTGGCACTGCACGTCGGTGCCGACGCGCCCGAGAACACCCATCCGATGCGGGTCGGGACAATCGCACGGCGACACCCGGATCTGCGCATCTTGATGGTGCACATGGGCGGAGTCGGGCACGCCGACCTGACGCGAGCGGCAATCGAAGTGATGCGGGAGTGCCCGAACGTGACGGCAATCGGGAGCGCGGTGCGCGAGATCCCGGTTCTGCGGGCGGTGAAGGAGCTGGGGGCGGATCGGGTCTGCTTTGGGAGCGACACGCCGTTCGCACCTCATGCACGTCGAAGTGGCGAAGTACCGGGCCCTCCTGGAGGGCGAGGTGTCCGCTGAAGATCAGGAACTCGTGATGGGCGGCGCCGTCCTACGAGTCCTGGGAACCTCATAGACAGGATTGAGACCAGGCTATGACTCTGGGAGCGATTCTCCGGCGGGAATGCCAGATCCCGATTGAAGGACGCCCATATCGAGCAGATGGCGGGCGATATAGGCGTTGTTGGCAGCGATGAGTTTGATGGCGAAGGATGAGGTCGAGCGGACGGCAGCATAGACCGTGCCTTCCAGTTCCTCTTCGAGCGAGCGGTTTTCGGCGGCGGCGGCCTCGAGCGCCTGCTCCATGAGCAGCTCTTCGATGTAGGCCTCCATCTCCTCTTCGGTCATCCCAATTGTGTCGAGCGATTCCGACCCGGCGTCAGTCATGAGTGGCTCCTGAGATCGTGCGACGGTCCGGGGGCAACGGGCCGGACAAAGCGATAGTCACGGCGGGCGATGGTAGCACGGCGGTAGGAATCGGCCGTGAATCTGTGCTGCTGGTACAAGGCATTGGCTGGGAATAGGCGAGAGATCGCCGAATTCCGCGAACGACATCCCAGATGTGCCGGACCTGGTTGGTATACTCTGGCTGTCCGCAAGTTCGTCAACGACGAGCGCTGTTCAGCGGTCCAAGCGCCCACCAACCCTATTCCCCGCCGGCCGACCGGTGGCGGGAAGGAGTGCGCAGTCGTGACCTACGTTATTTCCAACCCATGTATAGGCGTGAAGGACGCGTCGTGTGTCGAAGTCTGTCCGGTGGACTGTATCCACTCGACGGACGACGCGGAGCAGTACTTCATCAATCCGCAAGAGTGCATCGACTGCGGCGTGTGCGCCGAGGTCTGCCCGGTGGAGGCGATCTTCTTCGAGGACGATCTGCCCGAGCAGTGGGCGGCATTCCTCGGCAAGAACAAGGCGTTCTTCGAGGACCAGTAGGGACGAAGGCCGAGACACAAGAACCGAGAATTGCGAGAGCGGCGGGCCAAACTCGGCCCGCCGCTCTCAGTTTGCTTGACTGGGCGGCTCGACAGGCACACCATTGCACTAAACCCTTACCGCGGGAGGAGACGATGGTCGCCGCTCAGCCTATGCCAATGACATATCTTGACCGGGAGCGCGGATTGGCGGACGTCTCGGACGACGATAGCCGCCGCTTCGAACTGTTCGGAGGGGAGGAGGTCGTGAGTCCGTCGCCGACGACCGGGCATCAGCGGGTATCTCGGAACACCGTTCGCGTAATAGATCGATTCAATGAGTTGCATGGCCTGGGTGAGCTATTCACAGCGCCGACAGACGTCAGACTCTCGGCCTATGACGTAGTCGTGCCGGACATCTGTTTCATCTCCAGGGAACGAAGTTCCATCATCGGCGAGAAGGCAATTGAGGGTGCTCCCGATCTGGTCATTGAGATTCTTTCGCCTTCGACGCAACGCCAGGATCGGTTCAGGAAGTTCACGCTCTATGCCGCGTCGGGCGTGCGCGACTACTGGCTAATCGACATTGGGGCGCGCAGCCTGACGATCTTCACCTTGCGAGACGGTCAGTTTGTGCCGGTTCCGGAGCAGAACGGCACTGTTGAGTCGGCGGTGCTGCCCGGGTTACGGATCACGGTCAGCGACCTGTTTGCGGGTATCTCGTAGCGTTCGTTCGGATCAACACGGTCAGGAAACCCAATACCCCAAGGCGAACTGAGCGGTAAAGATCACGAGCAAGAGCAGCGAGATCGCCAGGGCCGGGAGGGCGGAGCGGCGGTCGCGGATGAGAAATGCCAGGACAACAAAGAGGGGAAAGAGGACGATCCCGAAACGGGGCATGCTCATCAAGGGGTGGACATCCGAAGGGTCAAAGAGGGGAATGAGGAGCGCCGGCCAGACGAGGGCGCTCTGGTATAGCGGTAGAATGCGCAGCCCGATCAACGCGAGAACAAAGAACAGCATAGTAAAGATCAATTCAGCAGTATTGCTGTTCGCAAACTGGTTGCGAAATGCGTTGCTGGTGATCGTCGACCACGTCGGATCATCAAAAATTGTGGAGACCCAGCCCCAGTCGGCCGCGTTCAAGGCATCCTGGAGTGTGGTCCAGGGCCAGGTCCGGTGTCGTTCCCACTGTTCCTGCACATCGACGAACTCTAGCCAGCCGTAGTCTGCCTGCTTGAGCTGCCAGCCGAAGATGACGGGGCCGAGCGCGGGGAGAGCGGCGAAGATCGCGTTCGGGAACCAGCGGCGAAGCTCAAAGTGATGCTGCTGGACAAAGAGAACGGCGAACGGCAGCAGGAGGAGGACCCCCTGCGATCGCGTAAGCGCCGCCAGCGTGCCGTACAACCCGGCGGCAAACCATTGTTCCTGGCGGGCCGCATAGAGCGAGGCGACGATCAGGAGCAAGAAGAGCGACTCGGTGTAGACCGTCGAGAAGAAGAGAGCCGTGGGGAAGAAGGCCAGAGCGACGAGCGTCCGGCGGGCGATTTCCCGGTCGAAATCGAGTGAGATGAGACGATAGAGCAAGATCAGGGCGCCGAAGAAACTGACGTTGGCGATGAGATAGCCAATCGTCTCGGGCGCAACGTTGCTGACCGTGCTACCGACCTTCATCAGCCAGGGGAAAAGGGGCCAGAAGGCGGCAGTGGCGGGATGGGTGTCATAGCCATCGATGGCGATCAAGCGGTACCAGAGGCCGTCCCACTGGCGCATCGGCTCGACGAGCGGGTCGGCGATCCCGGTAAGGTCGCCGGGGGTCATCTGGAGCGCGGTGGTAAGGACGGGATTGAGTGTGCCCCGGGTGTAGGCAAGCGAAGCAACCACCTGGACGATGGCCAGGTGGATCAAACCGATGAGGAGGGGGAAGCTGATCGTTTCGGCGGCGACCGCTTCGCGTTGGACACCGACGCCCCGCCGGGGCGTGGCGATCCGGACGTTCGATTCCCTGTTGGTGCCGCCCCTGGCACGGCCGCGCGCATCGTTGGCCATAGGGTCAAGGATAGGACCAGGGTGGGCGATGCGCTAGGGAGGGGGACACGGCTATCGCCGTGAGGGGGACGGGGCTTGCGCCCCGTGGGGGACAGCCCTGCGGGCTGTGGAGGAGAGGTGGAATGTACGACGTTCTCCTCTCCCCCTCACGGCGATAGCCGTGTCCCCCACAAAGCGTTAGCTTTGTCCCCCTCAGCGCCGCAGCGCTGTCCCCCTCAGGGCGATAGCCCTGTCCCCCACGGTCGTGCGGGGTTGGAATGGGCGTGGTCTAATCGGTGCTTCTGACAACTAGGGCGGTGAGTGAGGAGTGATGGGGACGTGCCACGGGAGTTGATTGCGAGCGCGCCACGGACGCCGGAGTTGCGTTGGTACGACGAGCCGGACCTCGGGCGAACGCAGGTCCGGGTAAAGACCGAATTCGCGTCGCCAAAGCACGGCACAGAGCTGGTGGCCTACCGCAATGATCCAGCGGCGGGCCGCCCGTATAGCGGCGCCTGGGGGGCGGTGCTGCCTGCTGAGAGCGGCAGAGCGACGTTTCCGCGGCGGTTGGGGAACATGGCGGTCGGCAGTGTGACCGAGATCGGATCGGAGGTATCACGCTTTCCAGGTTGGAGATCGGGTCTTCGGACACTTCCCGATCCGGGAGACGCAAACGGTCGAGGAGGAGGCAGCCGATCTGCTGCCGAAGGGGATGAGCGTCGAGGCGGCAGTCTGCCTCGATCCGGTTGTAATGGCGATGGCGATGCGGGACGTTCCGATTCGTCTGGGTGACAGGGTGGCGGTCTTCGGGCTGGGCGCGATCGGCCTGATGGCGGTGCAACTTGCCCGCCTGAACGGAGCTGACTGGGTAGTGGCGGTCGATCCGATCGCCGCCCGGCGTGAGGTTGCCCTGGCGCTTGGAGCAGACGCGGCGCTCGACCCGGTGGCGGAAGGCGATTCCGGCCTGGCGATCCGCAAGCTGACGTACACGGGCAAGGGGACGCCGGAGGCGCCGGGGCGGGGCGCCAGGGTCGTGGGAGGCTACACCGAGGACACAACCCAGATGAGCCAGCTTGGGGTGGACGTTGCGATCGAAGTCTCGGGCAGCCCGCGAGCGCTGCACGACGCGATCCGCTCGACTCGCTTCGGTGGGACAATCTGCGTCCTGTCGTTCTACGGCAAGGAGTCGGTTGGGCTGCATCTGGGCGAGGAGTTCCACGTCAACCGCCTGACGCTGGTTTCGGCACGGGCGCAGAGCCTGCCCCTGCGCGATGCGCCCGCGTGGGATCTGGCTCGTCTCGTCGAGATCTCAATGAAATGGTTAACGGATGGTCGTCTTCGGGCCGAAGGAATCGTGACGCCAGTCGTCGATTTCACCGACAGCGTGGAGGCCTATCGCGAGATTGACGAGCATCCGGAGCGATCGATCAAGTTGGGGATCCGCTTCCCGTGATCGAGGCTGGCCTCTTTCCGGCGCCAGTGGTCCCGTACGTCCGGCTGGCCGACGTAGTGGTTCGGGCGGACTGGTTCACTCCTCCACGCCGGCTGCTCGACTATCTCCTGTTCTCCGTGCAGGAAGGGCAGTGCGTCGCCGAGATCGCCGGTCAGGAGATCGAGATCAGCAGCGGCGACGTGATTCTGGTTCAGCCGGACGAGTTGCATTCCCTGCGGGGCGTGGGACGGACGGTGACGCCGTTCATCCACTTCGACGTCTTCTACAACGAGCGGCGGGCGGAGAGCTTTGCGACAAAGGGCGGGCAGGTGAGCCTGGCCGAGTACGGCGAGTTGCTCCAGCCGCGTCTGAATGATCTTGATTGGATCGGCCTCCCGGCGAAGCTCGCTCCAGCCCATCCTGCCCAGTTTATGGCAGCGGTCCTGCGCGCGGTCGAGCTGTGGCAGGCGGGTGACGCCCTGAGCAGGTTGCAGGCGGATCACACTGGTGATGGAGCTGCTGCTGGGCCTGTTCAGGCAATATGGGCGAATCGTTCCGCGGGAGACGCCTCAGCGCCGATCCTTGGGGTGGATTCCGTCGTACCTGTCGTATCACCTGGGAGAACCACTGTCGGTGGCGGACATGGCGGCGCGGGCGCGTCTTTCGCCGTCGCGGTTCGCCACACGTTTTCGCGAGGACTTCGGGCGATCGCCGCATCAATACTTCCTGCACCTGCGGATCGAGCACGCTCAAGAGTTGCTGCGAGGAACGGATCTGCCACTGAAGTCGATCGCGGAATACTGCGGGTTCGCCGATGTGCACCACTTTTCCAAGGCGTTCAAACAGCGTGTCCGCCTGTCGCCGGGCGCATACCGGACGGGGTGGCAATCGGGCGAATCAATGGGGAATCCAGTCGGTTTTGACAAATGAATGCGACGATTGAGCAACGCGAAATCCTAGCCATCTCTATACACTGAGGCCCATCTGCTGGGGCAGTGGAGTTTGGCGTGGCGGAGACCCTGTGGACGCGGGGTCGTGCGGACAAGTGGAGGTGGACACCGTGGTTCATGCACGTCCGAGGTTATTGCCGGCGCTGCTGGCTTGTTTGATGGTCGTCGCATCGGCGGGCATCGCTGTTCGCGGGGGAGCCGCCCAGGACAAGGTCACACTGCTGGTCTGGGACCAGTTCACCGGACCGGAAACAGAGATCGTCGACGACATCTACACGAAGTTCGAAGAATCCAGCGGTGGCACGATCGAGATCGAACGCGAGTCGTATTCGACCGACCAGATGCGCGATACCGTCAATACCGCGATGGCCTCCGGCACCGGTCCGGATGTGGTCTTCTACGACTCCGGCCCGGGCTACGCTGGCGTGCTGGCAACCGCCGGTCTTGTGCGTCCACTCGATGATCTTGCGGCACAGTACGGGTGGACAGAGCGAATCGCCGCGGGATCACTTGAGGGCGCATCGATCAACGGACAGCTCTACGGGCTGCCACTCCAGGTTGACCTGGTCGGCATGTATTACAACCAGGACCTTCTTACCGAGAAGGGGCTGACGGTGCCGACGACCATCGACGAGATGGTCGCGTTCTGTCAGGCGGCGGGAGGTACGCCCATCGCGTTCGCCAACAACCCGGGATGGGAGGCGTTCCACCAGTTTTCGATGGCGGTCACGAACGCGATCGGGCCGGACGCGTTGCGCTCTCTCTTGATCGATAAGCAAGGGTCATGGAATACGCCCGAGGTCGTGGCCGCGATCACCGCATTCTTCGTCACGATGAAGGACGCCGGTTGCTATAGCGAAGATGCCAATGCTCTCACCTACGACGACGGGAACAGCCTCTTCTTCGGCGGTGAGTCGCCACTGCACACGACAGGGTCGTGGCTGGTGGGCGATATCACCGAGCAGATGGGGGCAGACGCCAATGTTGGGTTTGTCCCGTTCCCGGCGATTCCGGGCGGCGTCGGCCAGTTCTACCCGTCGGGCGTCGGGTCGTCGTTCTACATCTCCGCCCAGAGCGAGCACCAGACAGAGGCCGGTCAGTTCCTCGACTACCTCTTCTCGCCGGATGTCGCCCGGCGCTGGGTCGGTGAGGCCAAGTTCAACGTCCCGATGCAGGTCGATACGGCGGGCCTGGAAGTGACGCCGCTCCACCAGGCGATCCTCGACGTCCTTACTCAGGCGGCCAACGGCGAGGTGCAGCTTGGGTACAACATCGACGTCCTGACCCCACCGGAATTCAACGAAGCGATGTCGAATGGCTTCCAGGCGATCATCTCCGGCGACAAGACGCCGGAGGAGTTGGCGGCCGAACTGCAGACGGCCTGGGACGCCTACGTCCAGAGTTCAGGACAGGGGACGCCCACAGCGTAAAGCCCGGAAATCAGGGGTTGAAACCTCGGGCTAAACCTACAAAGTCCCTCCGGGACTGACGACGAGGCTAGGCGGTGAATGGAGATCGGGACCAGGGCGAATATCGTCCTGGTCCCGGTTGTCCATATAGGGGCGGGAGACCATGGCAGAACTGAGCGGGGTGCTGGCGCACCGGCAGAGTTCTCGGTTGGGACGGCATTGGGCGATGTACCGGGCGGGGTACCTGTTCGTGGCGCCAGCCTTGATCCTCTACGCGGTTTTCATGATCTACCCGTTCATTCAGTCGATCTATCTCGCCTTTACCGATTGGGACGGGGCCCAAGCTGACAAGAACTTCGTCGGGCTGGACAACTTTCGGGCGCTGTTCGACGACGAGGTGCTGTGGGACTCGCTCCAGAACACACTCATCTGGGTGGTGATCGGCACGATCGGGCCGATCATCGTCGGGTTGCTGCTGGCGATGCTGCTCTGGCGGAGGCCGAAGGGGTTTACTGTCTTCCGCACGGTCTACTTCATGCCTCAGGTGCTGTCGTCGGTGGTGATCGCGATCGTGTGGGGTTGGATCTACAACCCGATCTTCGGGATTCTCAACCAGGGGCTGGATAACGTCGGGTTGGAGTCGTGGTCGCGCGGGTGGCTGGGTGACCCGGATGTTGCCCTCTACGCGGTCCTGGTAGCGGCGATGTGGGCGGAGACGGGGTTCGTCTTTGTCGTCTTCCTGGCGGGCCTGCAGAACGTAAGCAAAGACCTGCTCGAGGCGGCGACGCTGGACGGCGCCAACGCCTGGCGCCGGTTCCGCGACGTGACTGTCCCCCAACTCGCGAACGTGATCACGGTGGTGACGGCGCTGCTGCTCATCGGCGGATTCAGCGTGTTCGACATCGTCTTCGCAATGACCCAGGGCGGGCCAAACCGGGCGACTGAGGTGATCGCGACATACACCTATGCCGAGGCGTTCACCCAGAATCGGGTGGGGTATGCCTCGACGCTTTCGCTCGTGATCACGGTGATCTCGTTGGTCGCGTCGATCATCTACATCCGCCTGCGCGAACGCGGGGAGGCCTGAGCGATGGCGACGGGTGTGCCAGGTGGAGCGGGCCGCGGTTCGCGACTGCGTTGGGACCGGCTGAGTGGGTCGGTGGCGACGTATGTCGTCCTCCTGATCTTCCTGGCGATCTTCCTGGTGCCGTTCATCTGGATCTGGTCGTCGGCATTCAAGACGTCGATCGAGATCTCGCGGGACCCGTTCGGGCTGCCGGATAGCTTCCGCTGGGAGAACTTGAAAGAAGCCTGGACGACGGGTCGGTTCGACCGGTACATCGGCAACAGCGTGATCTACGCGGTGGCGATTGTCAGCGGGGTGGTGGCGCTGTCGTGCATGGCGGGATACGCCCTGGCGTTGCTACCACTGCCGTTCCGGGACGGGATTCTGGTGCTCTTCCTGCTCGGTCTGATGGTGCCGTTCCAGTCGGTGATGATCCCCCTCTACTACCTGCTGCGCGATCTCGACCTCCTGCAAACGTATTGGGGGTTCATCGTGCCGGGGATTGCCCTGCGGTTGCCATTCGGCATCTTTCTGATGCGCGGCTTCTTCCGGGGATTGCCGCGCGAGATCGCCGACGCGGCCAGGGTGGACGGCGCCAACGAGTGGCATGTCTTCCGCCAGGTCATGTTGCCGCTGGCGACGCCGGGGCTGGCAACACTGGTGGTCTTCCAGTTCATGCACACCTGGAACCAGTTCCTGATGCCGCTCATCTTCGTGCAGCGAGACGACCTGCGGCCGGTTTCATTGGGGACACTCTTCTTCTTTGGCCGGTTCACGGCGGATCGTGGCATGATCGCGGCTGGGGTCACAATCTCGATGCTCCCGGTCGTGATCCTCTACCTGATCCTACAGCGCCGCTTCATCGAGGGCATCACGGCGGGAGCACTCAAGACATAGGGCGGCAGCGGCTCGCCCGGGAGGTCATTTCGATCCTATGGGCACGCCAGAAGTCGGGGCACAAGAAGCGCCAATCATCAATATCGTCGGCGAGAAGGTGGGGCTGGGGCCGCTGCGGCGGGAGAATATTCCGCTGCACACGCGAGTGGATGAATGACTTCTTCGTCTTGCGCACCTTCGGCGAGGTGCCGCAGCCGCGGACGATCGAGCGGCAGACGGCCTGGTTCGAATCCGCCGCCACCGGAGACGGAGCGATCTGGTTCACGATCTACGAAGCGGGAACGTGGAGGCCGATTGGCAGCACTGCTCTGTTCGATGTTGAGCGGCAGCACGGGACGTGCACCTTCGGTCTCCTGATCGGCGAGGCTGATGCGCGCGGCAAGGGCTATGGAACCGAAGTTGCCCGGCTGATGCTGGACTATGCCTTCACGGCGCTGGGACTGCACAACGTCCACCTGGATGTGGACGAGTTCAACCTGGCCGGGCGGAAGGCGTACGAGCGAGCGGGATTCAAAGAGATTGGACGGCGGCGGGAGGCGACGTGGCTGAACGGGCGCCGGTGGGACCTTATCTCTATGGATTGCCTGGCACGGGAGTTTGAGAGCCCGGTGCTGGGGAAAGTGTTTCGGCCGGACGAATGAGGATCGAACACCTCACCCCCTACCCCCTCTCCACCCTAGCCCACTGCGGTGGAGAGGGGCGTCCGGTAGCGCTCTAACGACGGCAGCGCATGGCGAAATGGGTCCCGACGCTCCACCACCGCCCCGACGTCATCCTGAGCCTGCGAAGGATCTTGGCGCTTTAGCGCCTTCGTGCTCGTTCGAAGACGCGATGCATTGCGGTCGGCCGCAAAGGCCGCCCGGCGGCCGAGATCCTTCGCCAGCTCAGGATGAAAGGTGGTACGAAGGCCTGCGATTGGGAAATGAGTATGCGTAGAAATGACTGTCGGAGTTCGTGAGGTTTGAGTAGTTGATGACCAGGTAGGAGACGCCAATGGTGACACTGGTGACGGGCGGAAATGGGTGGATTCCGAGCCACGTGGTTCGGCGCCTGGCTGAGAGCGGGAAAAGGTAGTCTCGTATGACTTGAGTGAACCTGATGAGCCCCTTAAGGATCTGCTGAGTAATGTTGCTGGGCGGGTTGTGTTCGAACAAGGCGATGTGGTCGATCGCGAGGCATTGCGGGCCGCGGCTGAGCGACATGGGGTGACGAGCATCATCCATGCGGCGGTGATCACGCCCCGGATCAATCGGGAGCGGGCGGAGCCGGACACGATTGTGGCGGTGAACCTGACTGGGACGGTGAATGCGCTCGAGGTGGCGCGGGAATTGCCGGGGTTCCGGCGGTTTGTCTATGTCTCATCGTGCGCGGTATGGGGGAATGTACCGGGAGCGACGGAGCTGACGGAGGAAACGCCGTCGTACACCACATCGCTCTATGGGATCACGAAGTATGCGAGTGAGCGGATCGCCCTGCGCTACAACACGTTGTTTGGCCTGGATGTCGTGGCGGTGCGGCCCGCCAACGTCTATGGGCCAATGGAGCGGCTGTCGCCGGGGTTCGTGGGGGCGACGGAGATCCGGGAGATGCTGCGGCTCTACCATGAGGGGCAGGCGATCCGGGTCAATTCACTTGAGGGGCCGTATCTCGATTGGACCTACGTCGACGATATCGCGCAGGGAATCGAGCGCGCCTGGGCGGCGGAAGGGCTGCCGAACCGGGTCTACTCGCTGACCGCCGGCACGCTCTACTCGATTGGTGATGTCCTTAGCGCGTTCGCGAAGCACCTGCCAGATCTGCGATACGAACAGGTCGCGGAGGACGAGGCCAACTACCATGTCTCCGGGGATGCTCCCGGGCCGATCCCAAGCAATGCCCGGATGAGGGAAGATTTCGGGTGGGCGCCAGAGACGACACTCGAGGACGGGATGGGCAGGTATCTCGATTGGGTCGCACGGTACGGGCCGCAATAGCGGCACATGCGTGCCTGGCCAGAAGGATGTATCCATGACCGCGAGTCGTTCGCCTGAGAACTCCGTCTTTCTCACCGATCTGACCGCAAAGGAGATTCGGGAGGGGAACTACGACACGGCCATTCTGCCGGTGGGGGCAACAGAGTGGCACGGCGATCACCTACCGTACTCGACCGACACGATCACGGCGGCGGCGCTGGCGGAACGGTTCGCCCGGGACCTGGGGACGGCCCTGGTGCTGCCGCCGCTGGACTACGGGGTGTCTCCTCACCTGCTGGCCTGGCCGTGGACGATGTCGATCCAGCCCGCCACTCTGAGCGCGATCGTGCGGGATGTTGGGGAGTCACTGCTGCATCATGGGATCACGAGGTTGCTGGTTGTTTCGGCGCACGACGGCAATCCCGCCCCAATCGAAGTGGCGGCCAGGGACCTGCACAGTCGCCACGGCGTGTCGGTTGCGATCTTCGGTGGCTGGCAGGGGCTGTCGCGGCGGCTGTTGGCGCCGCAGGGACGAGATATCGACGAGGACCATGGTGGCCAGTCGGAGCTGTCGATGGTGCTCTACCTGAGGCCAGATCTAGCCCGGCCGGAGCGGGCGGTCGATGTGCCAAACCAGCAGTTCCACTATCCGGTACGGGTGATCGGCGGGTTTGACGCGGTCGTCCCTCACGGGCACAGCGGATCGGCTACGCAGGCGACCGCCGCCGAAGGGGAGGCGATCGTGAACGCGGTGGGCGAGCACGTCGGCCCATTCTTGAAGGATCTAGCGGCGAATGGCTGGCAGGGTGGGTCGTGGATGAGTGGGATCACAAAGGACTGACGGATTGAGCTGCCCACTGCAATCTCGCGTACGTACGCAGAGACTTTTATGCGCATAGTCAGGAATTGCGCGTTGACGGTGGGGCAATTGGTCTGCTAGGGTCTGTGGACGAAGCTGAGATGCAGCCCAAAATGGGCTGGAACCTGAGGACGCTCCACATGCCAGGGTACAGGCTGGGCGGCGTGATGCCGCGTAGCGCGCTCGTCGTGTCGCTGATGGGATTGTTGATGGTCGGCGTGGCGTTCCGGAGCAATCCGGCGACTGCCGAAGAAGCCGCCGTGCAGGCGGCGGGTTTTGCATGGGTCCCGGCGACCGTGCTCGGTACCGACGGAATCAACGTTCGGTCATGCGCCAGTCTCACCTGTGACGTGCTGGGAACGGTCAAGTTGGGTGAGAGCATTTGGGTGACCGGCCCGGCTGTTGATGGCTTCAGCCCGGTCGAGTACGGCGGTCTGCAGGGATTTGCGTACGACCTCTACCTGATGAAAGACGGAGACGCGGCACCATACCTCCTCGAAGGCGAGGCAGGCTGCAAGCGGGTCGCGATCATCTTCAACGTCGGCATCGGCGACCACCCGATCCTGGGGATTCTGGACGACCTCAAGGATCGCGATGTGCCGGCGACGGTCTTCCTGATGGGGTGGTGGGCCGAGGCGAACCCACGTGAAGCGGCCCGGATAGCCGATCTTGGATTCGTGATCGGTAGCCACGGGAATCAGCGGACGGAGCTGACAGATCTCGGCGATGCCCAGATCGGGCAAGACATCGCGGAAGCCGACGCTGCAATCGCGGCGGCAATCGGCGAGGAGCCCAGCCCCTGGTTCACGGCTTATAGCGCCGCCAGC
Source organism: uncultured Chloroflexia bacterium (assembly GCA_963849635.1). Classification (GTDB taxonomy): domain Bacteria; phylum Chloroflexota; class Chloroflexia; order Thermomicrobiales; family UBA6265; genus CAVRUD01. The sequence goes on from CAWKIA010000018.1 coordinate 734,372, forward strand.
GACGATCGCACGCGGGGGATCGTGGCGCGAACCGGCTACTTGCCGGTCGAGTGGAAGGTCCCGGCAGCTGATTTTGGGCCCGGGGCGACGGCGAAGTCGGTCTACAGCCGCGTGATGCCGAGCGTATACGACGGCGCAATCATCGAGTTCCATCTCGATGGGCCGACGAGCGCGACGTCGACAGCGGTGGCGCTGCCCTGGATCGTCGAAGAGCTCCGGGATGACGGCTACACCTTCGTGACGATCCCGGAGATGGCGGATCCGTGCGAGGCGGGTTAGAGCCTTTCTTGGATTGCGGGGCCACGTAGCCCTGCCGCCCGGGACTTCGAATCCCGGGCTACCTGACGGAAGTCCCGCTCGGGACTGAAGACGAACGGGGCAAGCGGAACCGGGATTGACCGGTCAGTATATGTCCACTGTCTAGTCCATTTGCCCTTCATACTTCACATTGCCGTCTGAAATCGCTCACCGCCCTGGAATGAGAAGTCGAGGTGTTGGCCACGAACGGCGTTTAGCCAGCACGTGTGGGCTATACTTTGCGGCATCCGCACGGACGTTCGCGTTGAACGGACACTGAACGGTCGGGCGTGGCGAGCCACGGGACGAGGGCAGGGGCGAGATCATGGCCAGCATGGTGGTGGGGACTCGGCAGTCGCTGACGGTGCAGGTCTCCGAGCTTGCAGCCCGGCTGCGGCGGGAAGGCGTGCCCCTGGCGGACATGCGTTACTCCGATCCCCTCGAACTTGCGTTCTCCGGCATGTTCGACGTCCGAATGCCCACCGCGGATGCACGGCCAGATGGAATCGAACGGTTGGAGGCCGACCCGATTGTGGCTCGCGAGGTGCCCGCTGCACGGAGTCGATCGCGGCTACGCTTTTTCTCGATGGGAGCCAACGGACCTTGCTGGTCTGGCGCCTCGGCCTGGTGCCGGTGACAACCACAATCGCGGCCGCAGCATTACTCTTCCGCAATGACGCCGGCAATGTAGAGATTTCCCCGGGGACGTTGCGGTTCAAGCATGTCTGGCTGATCCCCCGCCGGGCGTCACAACCAGGGCTCGATGCCCTTATCGGACTCATTGAGGAGGCCGGCGGCGAGATCGTCGATCCGCTCGAGGATGTCTCGTCGGAGGTGTACGAGGCCCTGGCCGGAGACTACGGCAAACTGCATCAGGCCGCGTATGTCTCCGCACGGCGCGTCCGCGAGAAACTGGAATGGCAACTTCTCCAGGATTGGGACCACGGGGACGTCGTCCGTACTGAGGACGATTGGCTCGTCGTAGATGGCCGGCTGCGCTTCGTCGTGCCGAACGCGATCGGGTTGGTGAAGTCGTTCACCCGACAGCAATTGGCCGGTCGAGAGGCAGAGACAATCTTCAATCTTGCCCCGGGCGAGCGCTCAACCGCATTCCGGCTTCCAAAAGACTTCCATCGCGATCCGGGGCTGGACTACGACTTCGATATCCTCCCGGCCTCTGGTCAGTTCGACGCACCGACGCTTTGGTACCTCCGTCTCCACAATGCCCTCGGTCAGGACGCACGTCACGCTCTCGTACGCATCGAGGCTGGGCGTCAGGTGACATCCTTGGAGGAGATCGACGAGCTTTCGGCCTGGTTGCTGGCGGAGCGAGCGCCAAGGGCGTCGAGCGACTCCCGGTGGGCGACGTTGCTCTACCCCATCCACCTGCTCGAAGAGATCCTGAAGCGGCGTGTCGATGCGCACACACACGGCTGGCCCGCCGCGCGGTAGGGCACTTACCGGAGGAACACGTGACGGCAACACTGGCCACTCCAACGACAATCCAGGTAAATGGTCACCATCCGCCCGAATCCGAAGCGGCGATGGTCCCTGGCGTGTCTGAAACGTTGCGAGCGGCGTTCTCCGACCTGTTCGACATTCAGACCGGCCAGATCGGGCGGGTCGTCGGCAGCGAGAAGGAGCCGGCCGGCTCGCACCGGTTCTACATCTGGGCCAAGGAGGGCGAGAAATCGCTCGATGTCGGGCACATCGTGGTGGCGTTCTCGGAAGAGGCGGCAGTCATTGGCGTTGTAGATGAACCACGCCGATTCTCCGACCTGCGCTCGTTTCTGGACGACTATTTCGATCGCCAGCTTGAAGAGGTGATCGAGGAGTCAGTCCCGACGCAGCGACCCGAGATCCTGGTCTTCGCGGTCGATGTCCTGCGCACGAAGCACCTTCGCGACGACGTAACGTCGCACCGGCCTCCCGAGAGCGGGCCCGTCTTCTACGCCACCCAGGAGGCGATTTCTTACGCCCTGGGGAAGGACGAATTCAGCGGTATCGCGGTTCCTGCCTTGCTTCACACCAATGGAAATCCGGTCCGGGAGCCGGATGGGACGCCACATAGGAACATGAACGGCGATGTCGTATTTCAGCGGTCACCGATCTACGTCGACAGTGAATATCTTCTCGGCCCCGAGGCCGGGCACGCCAATTGGACAGGTCAATCCGGGCTGGCGACCAAGACGAGCCATGCCCTCTTCCTGACCAGTGCCGTCTTCCAGCGGATGCGCAAAGATCCTGAGCGGCCGCAGAAGGTGGCGGCGCTGATGTTCAACGTCAAGGGACCGGACCTGCTCTGGCTCGACAAGCCCGCCGATCCTGACCCCGACCTCCGAGACGCATACCGAGAGGCGAACGCCAAAGGTCTGCGGCCCGAAGACCGGGCGGCATATGCAGCACTCGGGTCTGGAGATCGAACCCTTCAAGAATTTCAGGATCTTCGCGCCATTCCGGCCTGGGCATGTGCCGGACAAGCATGGGCAGCAGGCGTTTACCTGGATCAAGGGGTCAGCGCCGCGGCATTGAACACGTATCGCTCCGCTCCTGGCCAGACCGAGGGGGTGGTCTACCCGATTCTCTGGCAACTTGAAGCCGCTGTTCTGGACGCCGCATAAGGTGTTCGAGTTTGGATGATCTGGACGACAAGTTGTTCGGGCTGATCTCCGAGATCCGCGAGAGCGGCATATCGTCGCTCGACCAACTCGACGCATTCTTTGCCAATATCGACGCGCACTTCGAGGAAAACCCCGAGCAGCAGGAGTGGCACGGCCATCACAAGTTCACGATCATGAAGGCCAAGAACCGCTTCCAGGGGCTACCGTCCAAGTTTGGCGGGTTGCTCTCCCGGCAGATGGTCGAGTATGGAAGCCTGCCCAAGGTCGACGAAGCGTTTGACGACGGCGAAGCTGCGCGTGGTCGATATCGCGGGCTGCAATACGAACGTCCAGGAGATGATCGTCAGTTCGGTCGATTTCCAAGGTGTGGAAGATGGCCGAGGAAGAGAAACTCGGCGTCGACAAGTTGATCGTCTTCGTCGACGAGCTGAACAAGTACGCCCCTGGCGGCGGCGAAGGCGGCCTGCGCGATACTCTGGTCGATATCGCCGCCCGGGGCGGCACTTGAACGTCGTGCTGTTTGGCGCCCAGCAGTTTCGCTCCAAGGTCGAGAGCGAGGTCCTCGGCAACTGTGGCACGTCGCTCTACGGCCGGGTTGGCGACGAAGAGATCACCAATGCCGCCTATAGGTCCCTGAGCGAGACGACAAAGGCCGAGTTGCTTGGGTTGCCGAAAGGGCGCTTGCTGATCCGCCACGCCCATTTCCGCACTCCGATCTTCGGGACCTTTCCGATGCCGCCGACGATCGCTGGGATGGCCGGGCAGCGCGTCTTCAACCGGGAAGACGGGGTGACAGCCGTTCACCCGTCGGTCGGCCTGTGGAAAATCCTGCAGAACCACGACGGTGATCGGGCACCGGATAAGGCCACCGTGCGTGAGGCTTCCGACGGCCTCGATCGGGCGACGATCGAACGAATCTGCACCATGGTCGAGAATGGCGCCAGAGCGAACGCCACCCGGGGCAAATCTGGTACAAGCGCATGGTTCATCGCCCAGGATCTGATCAAACGAGAACGAAAGCGTTCGATCTAGTTTCGGCTGCTGAAGGCTAAAGGTGTGACTGACAAAGCGACCCGTCCAATTCGCATTGCCCACTTTGCCGATACGCACCTCGGGTACCGGGCGCTTTACCGTTCCGATCCGGTCAGTGGCCGCAACCAGCGGGCGATCGATGTGGAGCGGGCGTACGCGGCGGCAATAGACGACATCTTGACGCGGGATGTCGATCTCATCATCCACGCCGGGGATGTCTTTCACCACACGCGGCCGTCGTGGCAGGCGATGCGCGTCTTCGTCAGCGAGACGCGGCGGATCGAAGCGGCCGGGATTCCCGCGCTCTTCATCGCCGGGAACCACGACACACCCCGGTTGCGGACGACCGGTTCGGTCTTCTCCGTGCTGGACCTGGCATTGCCGGGCATCACCTTCGTTGCCGACTACGACATGGAGGATGTCGAGTTTCCCGACCTCGGGCTGCTTGTGCGGGCGATCCCTCACGGTGCGCTGACCAACCCTAACTTGCCGATGCCTTACACGGTGGACGGGGTGCGCAATGTGATCGTCACGCACGGGTTGGTGCCCGGCATCCAGTTGAAGGGCGGGCGGGAGCCAGGGGAGGAAGAACTCGGCGGGCAAATCTTGCAAGAGGGATTCGACTACATCGCCCTCGGGCACTACCACCTGTGGGGAGCGCACGGCGACAACGCCTGGTACAGCGGCTCGACGGAGCGAACAGGTTGGGGCGACGAGCAGGTAACCCCGGGCTACAACCTGGTGACGTTGGGCGCTCCTGGGACCGATCCCGTCATCGAGCACATTCCGATTCCGGCGCGGCCAATGGAAACGCTGCCTTCCGTCCGGGTGGGCGAGCACTCGGCCCGCGAGATTGCCGACCAGATCCTGGACAAAGCAGCGGCGATGCGATCGCCGGAGGCGATGGTCCGGGTACAACTGCTCGACGCGCCCCGGACCGTGCGACGTGAGGTCGAGGCGATCCTGAAGCGGGAATCGGGCGAAGTCGTCTGGTCACTGCAGGTCTACTCACCGGCCGATATTTTGGCGCCATTTGGATCGCACGAAGGCGGGATCCAGGTCGGGGATGTGCGCACCCTCTTTGCCCGGTTCATTGCCGAACGTGAGGAAAAAGGCGAGTACGATCCGACCTTCGCCTCTGCTTTCAAGACTCGGGGGCTGCGAGCCCTCGATGAGGCGGTGCAGGCGGCGGATGCCCAGGCGACGGCGGAGATGGATCAGATCGCGACCGAGGTGACCGCGTGATTCTGGTCCGCCTGGAGATCGAGAACTACAAGCAATACGCCGGCTCGCACCGAATCGAACCCTCCGCAAATGGAATCGTCGGCGTGCTCGGTCCGAATGGCGTGGGCAAGACCACTCTGTTCGAGGCGATCGAGTGGTGCCTGTACAACCCAAGAGAGATCAGCACCGATGAGGTCCGGTCGCGGACCGGCACAGGACACACCCGGGTCCGGGTGACGCTGGAAGATCCGCGTGACGGGGTGCGCTACGTCGTTGAGCGGGTGCGCAAGGCGAAGGCGATCTCGGCCGACCTGTATCGCGAGGATCAGCCAGAGAACCGGATCGTGACCGGCACCCGGCAGGTCACCGACTACGTTGCCCGGCAACTGGTGGGATTGAGCCACCGGGCGTTCGTCTCGACGTTCTTCACCCGGCAGAAAGAGCTGTCGTTCTTCGGCACCTTGAAGGACACCGACCGGCGACGTGAGGTCGGGCGGCTGCTGGGCCTGGAGACCATCCGCGAAGCGCAACGCCGGCTGGCCGAAGACCGCAACGAAGCGCGGGCGGAAAGTCAGGGACTGACGCTCCAGTACCGCGAAGCGAGCGAGGGCCGGGACTTCGCTACCGAAAGGGCTGCCGCGGGCGAGGAGGTCGCCGCGCGCAAGCATGAACTGACCACAGCAAGCGACGCGGTCGCTGCGGCCGGACGAGCGCTCATCGAGACCGGGCTGGAGTTGGCCCGCTGGCATGAGTTGGAGCGGCACGACAATGCATTTGCCCTCCAGCTCGAACGACTGGCAGGCGAGCATCGGGCTCAGGAAGTAGCGAAGTCGACAGCCGAGGACGAGCTGCGGCGGTTGGATGCCGCGGCCGCGACCCGGCTTGAGCTCCTTCCAGTGGCGGAGTCGTTGGTCGAGCGCACGGCGATGGTTGAGCAGTTCGTGGCCGATCGCGAGCGATTCGAACTGAGTGAGCGTTTGCGGGAGCGAGTCGCCCGGGCCGAAGAAGCGACTGCCCAGGCGGCGAAGCGGCTAAACGATCTGGTAACCCGAACGTCCACCGGCGGCGACATCCCGGACGGCTGGCTCTGGACAAGCGGCGACGCGACGAACGTTTCAGCGGCGGTCGATCGCCTTGTCCGGGCGGCGGAGTCGCTCGATGTGGATCACGCGGAGCAGGCGGCGACCGTGCTTGCCGCCTGCCTGGCCCGGGCGACGGAGCGAGATCAGCAGGCAAAGCGGGTGGATTTGTACCGGGCGCGGATGAAGTCGCTGAAGGCGCAGGAACAGTCGATCCTGGCAGTGAGTGACCCGAACGCCGACCGTGACGCGGCCCGGGAACTACGTGAGACCGAGCAGGCGGTTGCCCAGAGGGCTGCCGCTCGCCGCCAGGCTGAAGCTACGGCCCGCGGCCATCTTGAGAGCGCCAGGAAGTCACTGCAACGGTTCGACTTCAGCGTCCCCTGCCCGACCTGTCAGCGACCCTTCACGGCGGATGAGGCGGGCGTAGTCGTTTCGACGCTGACGGTGGCGATCGATGCCCACACCGTGACCGAGCAGCAATTGTTGCGGGAGCAGAAGGCGGCGGAACAGCGGGCAGCGGACGCGACCATCGCCGAAGAAGCCGCGGAACGTCGCGTTTCCGAACTCAAAGATGCTCAGTCACGGATCAGTCAGGGCGAACAACACCTGGCCGAAGCCGAGCAGGAATTGGACCTTGCCTTCCAGCGATGCGATCAGGCGCTTGAGGAGGCCGGCCTTGAGGTGGTGCCCTCTCCAGAGGTCGCGCGCGAGGCCGCTGACCGGGCGGCGCGGTTGCGCACGATTGCTCAGGCGATCCAGAGCCTCCAGCAGATGGGCTCCGACACGCGCGTCTGGCGCGAGGAGCGGGAGGCGGCCACCAATCAGCTATCCGGGCTGGGCATCGTCACCTACGACCAGACCGCGCACGAGCAGGCGCAATCACGACTGGATGAAGCCGGGCGGGCGAGAGCGCGAGTCGACGAGATCGAGAGGATGCTTGCCCGCCGTCCGTCGGTAGAAGAGGGTATGCGCGCGGCAGGACTTCGCCAGACGGAGATCCAGGCGGAGATTGAACAGTCTGCAGCGGAACGAGCGAAGTTGGGGTTCCAGGCGGCCGGCCTCGCCACAGCGCAGGAGGCGCAACGGCAGGCGACCGAGGTGGAGCGAGCGGCGATCTCGCGGCAGCATCTGGCTCAGGGCGGCGTCAATGATGCCGAGCGGTTCCTGCAAGAGCTTGAGCGAGAAGAGGCGCGTCTGATGGTCCTGGCGGAGCGGGCCGCTCTGCGGGCCAAGGACGCGGACGAGCTGGACCGGATGTACCGCGAGTTCTCGCGCTTCGATCAATGGGTGGCGGAGCAGGTCACGCCGCAACTGGCGGAGCACACCGGAGAGTTGCTGGGGGCGGTCACGGAAGGGAAGTACGACCGGGTTGAGTTCGACGAGAACTACGGCCTGCGGATCTTCGATGAGGACGAGTCTTTCCCGCTCGACTCCTTCTCCGGAGGAGAGCGTGACGTGGCGGCCCTGTGCGCCCGCCTGGCGTTGTCGCGTCTCGTTGGCGGTCAGTCTGGACACCCGCCTGAGTTCCTGGTGCTGGACGAGGTATTTGGGTCCCTCGACCGGGACCGGAGGACGCAGGTACTCGAGATGCTGAGCACGTTGGCGGCGAGCACGGAGGCGTTCCGCCAGTTGTTCATCATCAGCCACGTCGATGATGTGCGCACCTCCGCCGTCTTCAACCAGATCTGGCGGATCCAGGAAGAGGAGAATGGGTCGAGCAGGGTCGAGGACATTACGGCGGGCGGCGGTGGGGATGAGATTTAAGTTGTAGTTCCAGTTCTCCATTCGTCCCATAAGTATTCGTGGCCCGGTCAATCGTGCCACCGCCGTAGGGGCGGACCTCCGTGTCCGCCTCCACAAGAATTGGTCCGATCTGGCTGGTCCCATCTGCTGTGCGATGTCGATGCGATGGCTATAGCAACTGGCGGTTGGTTCATCGTTGCGCGGTTGGATCAGTTGAGTGGGGAATCGCGGCCCGAATAGTTAACGGCCACCGGTGGTATGCTCGCCTGCCTGAGATGGGTTCGGTGGCTTGGGGAGGGAGTTTGGCTGCGATGGTGAATGGGGCCGGCGATAGGGGAGCGATCAGGGCCGGGACGGCAAAGGTCTGGGGCGGGAGGTTTGGGACGACGCCGGACCAGCGACTGGAGGCGTTCAACGCGTCGGTTGGGTTCGATGTGCGCATGGCCCGGGAGGATATTCGCGGGTCGATCGCCCACGTACGGATGCTGAGCAAGCAAGGGATCATCCCCAGCGACGATGCCCGGACGATCGAATCTGGCCTGTGGACCGTGCTGGACGAGGTCGAGGCCGGCACGTTCTCGTTGACCGTCGCCGACGAGGACATCCATACAGGCGTTGAGAACAGGCTACGGGCACTTATCGGACCAGTGACAGGGAAGCTCCACACCGGGCGCTCCCGGAACGATCAGGTGGCGCTCGATTTCCGGCTATGGACGAAAGGGGCGCTGCTGGAGTTGGTTGAGGGCGTGCTCGACCTGACAAACGCGCTGCTCGATGTGGCCGATGGCCACCCTGACGTGGCAATGCCAGGGTACACACACCTGCAGCGTGCCCAACCGATCTTGCTGGCGCATCATCTCCATGCGTACGTGGCGATGTTGGAACGGGATGTCGAACGGCTGCGGGAGGCGTTCCGGCGAACGGATGTGTCGCCGTTGGGTTCAGCGGCGTTAGCGGGGGCGACCTACCCGCTCGATCGGGAGGCGGCGGCGGCGGATATGGGCCTGACCGCGATCTCGGCGAACAGCCTGGACGCTGTCGCTGACCGGGACTTCGTGCTGGATGCCCACTACGCCTGCACGGTGATCGCGATCCACATCTCCCGTTTGAGCGAAGAGATCATCCTCTGGGCCTCGGGCGAATTCGGGTTCATCGAGCTGTCAGATGCGTTTTCGACTGGAAGCTCGATCATGCCGCAGAAGAAGAACCCGGACGTCGCCGAGCTTGCCCGGGGGAAATCGGGCCGGGTGCTGGGGAACCTGGTCGCCCTGCTGACGATCGTCAAGGGGCTGCCGATGACCTACAACAAGGACATGCAGGAGGACAAGGAAGGGTTGTTCGACTCGGTCGACACGATGTTGGCTGTCCTGGACGTCTTCCCGCCGATGCTGCGCACAACGACGTTCAAGCGGGAGCGGCTCGCCGAGGCGGCCATAGCGAATTTTTCGCTCGCGACCGACGCCGCGGATGTGCTCGCCAAGAGCGGAATTCCGTTCCGCGAGGCCCACGAGACGGTTGGGTCGCTTGTCCGGCGATGTATCGAATCGGGCAAGACGTTTGCCGACCTGTCGGACGCCGAGTGGGCCGAGATCCATCCGGTGTTTGGTGAGCGGCGGCCGCCGTTGACGGCGCTGGAGAGTATCGCCGCTCGCGATGTCCCGGGCGGGACCGCCCCTGGCCGAGTTGCGGCCGCTCTGGCGAACTCCAGGGAGACGGCGGCGCGGAATCTTGAATGGCTCACGACTGAGCAGGCGACAAGGGAGCGACTGTTCGCGCGGCCGTAGGCAAGATCATGTCCGAACCAGGCAGGAGAAGTCGGTGACCTCCGCGCGACGAGAGACGCAACCGGTTCTCGACCGCATTCAGGTGCGCGCCGTGGAGACGCGGACGGATCTGAACGCGGTTCTCGCTCTTCGTCGCCAGGTGTTCAAGATCGAGCTGGGGATGATCGGCGAGTCGGTCGAGGATGTCGATGACCGCCGCAGCGTGATCGCGCTGGCGCTGATCACGATGGAGTCCGGGGCTGTCCAGGCGGTCGGGACGGGTCGTCTGACGTTTGGAGCGGGACGCAACGGTGAAGGCGTGCTGACCTGGGTGGCCACTGCGGCGGGTTACCGGCGTCTTGGTGTGGGGGGGGCGGTCGTGCGCTTCCTACTGGACGCGGCTGATCAGGCGGGGTCGCCGCCGCTCATCCTTGCGGCGCAGGCGCCGGCGATCGAGTTCTATCGCCGGTTGGGCTTTATTCCGAATGGGCAGCGGTACGTGGTGTCTGGCATCGATCACTTGCCGATGATTCGGCCTTCTTCAGCTATGTCACATGATGGTCCACGCGGTTAGTGTCCTCGATCCAGTCTTGGACCCGCACAAACTCCGGCATTGAAAGACGTGGCACGGATCGTGACAGTATCGAAACCACGCGTCGGCCATCGGCCTACTTTGACACGCAAGGTTAACCAACTCCACATTGAACACGTCCAGGGTTGGGCGGGTCGGTGCGCCGCCAATCCAGGATCAACGATGCTCAGGAGCAACCATTGGGTCAGGAACTGATCGAGTCATCAACGTTTGTCCGGCCACGAAATGACGAGCCCGGCCCCGCAACGGTTGCTTCCGAGTCCGGGCAGGACTCGGCGTCCCCATCGGCGGCGGAAGACATCGCCCAGAGATTGGTGGAGTCGGGGCTCGGACGGATAACGGCAAACATTCCTCGGGCGACGTATCGCGTTCAGTTTCACCCCGGATTTACCTTCAAGGACGCTACCGCGATCGTCCCCTATCTGTCCGAGCTGGGCATTGGGGCTCTCTATGCGTCCCCAATCTTTCAGGCGCGGCCGGGGAGCACTCACGGCTACGACGTGATCGACTACGGATCGATCAACGCCGAACTCGGGGGCGAGGAGGACTTTGCTGAGCTTACGGCTGCCCTGCGCGAACACGACATGGGATTGGTACTGGACTTCGTGCCAAACCACATGGGGATCGGCGGGGAGAGCAATCATTGGTGGCTGGATGTCGTCGAAAATGGGCCATGGTCGCCGCATGCCGCGGCATTCGACATCGACTGGGAGCCGATCCGGTCTGACCTGCGCAACAAGATCCTGATTCCGATCCTCGGGGATCACTATGGAGTCGTTTTGGAACAGGGTCGGCTGACCCTGCGGTTCGAGGCCAGCTCGGGCTCATTCTGGCTGGACTACTACGACAATCCGTTTCCAATCTCGCCCCAGACCTATCCGCTGATCCTGCGCCGGCGACTGGACGACCTGATTGCTGACTATCCGGCCGATGATCCCGATGTGCTGGAGTTGCAGAGCATTATCGGGTCGTTGGAGCGCCTGCCCGAGCGGAGCGAGGACGGAACCGATCCGGTTGCGATCCGGACTGGTGAGCAGATCGTGGCCAAGCGGCGGCTCGCCGATCTGGTGCGACGGTCTGAGCCGGTCGCGGCAGCCGTCACGAGGGCGGTCAGCGACCTGAATGGGACGGCGGGCGATCCTCGGTCGTTCGATGCGCTCGACCATCTGATCGAAAGGCAGGCGTTTCGGCTGGCGTTCTGGCGGGTCGCGGCCGAAGAGATCAACTACCGCCGTTTCTTCGCCATCAATGAACTGGCCGCGATCCGGCAGGAAGAACCGGAGGTCTTCGCTACGACCCACGAGTTGCTCCTCCGGCTGATAGGCGAAGGCACGGCAACCGGGGTCCGGATCGACCACCCCGATGGTCTTTGGGATCCGGCGGGCTACTTCGCCGATCTTCAACGGGCAGCGCTGCTGGCGGGATTCCAGCGACAGTTTGACTCGGAGGCGCTCCATACCGTCGACGGCGCGCCGAGTCCGACCTGGGACGAGGTGCGGGAGGAGCTCCAGGCCCATATCGAAAGGGAGCCGGGTCCGGACGCACCGCTTCCGGTCTATCTGGTGATCGAGAAGATCCTGGAGCACGGCGAAGAATTGCGGGCTGATTGGCCGGTGCACGGGACGACAGGGTACGAGTTTGCCAACGCCTCGACGGCCCTGTTCGTCGATCCAACGGGCAGAAAGGCGTTCGATGACCTGTACGCGTCCTTCATCGGCGAGAAGGTCCGCTTCGCCGATATGGTCTACGCCTGCAAGTACCTCATCATGCGGGTGGCCCTGGCCAGTGAAGTCGCTGTATTGGCGACCGCGCTCGATCGCATTACCGAGCACACCCGGCGCTCACGCGACTTCACGCTCAACAACCTGCGCGACGCCCTGCGCGAGATCATTGCCTGCTTCCCGGTCTACCGGACCTATCTATCAGGATGCGAGTCTGGGTACAGCGGCGTGCCCGTGATGGCGGAACGAGACCGCCGGTACGTCGATCAGGCGATCAAGGAGGCGCGCAAGCGGACGCCCGCGCTCGACCCGACCGTGTTCGAGTTCATCCGAGCGGTGATCTTGCAGGAAGGAATGGACGACCTCACTCCTACGCAGCGGGAGGAGCGGTGCCGGTTCGCGATGAAGTTCCAGCAGCTCACCGGTCCGGTCATGGCCAAGGGGTTGGAGGACACCGCCTTCTACCGCTACAACCGGCTGACGGCCCTTAATGAAGTAGGAGGTGATCCGACGCAGTTCGGTTTAGCGGTCGCGCAATTCCACCGCCAGAACGTCGAGCGGGCGCGCCGGTGGCCGGGGACGATGCTGGCCTCTTCGACCCACGACACCAAGCGGTCGGAGGACGTTCGCGCCAGGATCGCGATTCTCTCGGAGATTCCGGGCGAGTGGCGCAAGGCGATCAACCGGTGGGCGCGGCTGAATCGGAAGCACAAGACGCGGGTGGACGGCGTGCCGGCGCCGGACCGCAACGACGAGTACCTGTTTTACCAGACACTCCTCGGCACATGGCCGTTTGGCGCCGGGCGAGTGCCGGATGGAGCTTTTATCGAGCGCATCGAGGCGTACACGTTGAAGGCGCTGCGCGAAGGCCAAGTCCACACGAGTTGGATCAATCCCAACGACGACTATGAGGCAGCAACGTCGCAGTTTGTACGCGGAGCGCTCGACGGGTTCGCGGAGAATCCATTCCTGGATGACCTGGCGGCGCTGCAACCCCGGATTGCTCACTGTGGCGCGATCACGTCCTTGGCGATGCTCCTCCTCAAGTTGACCTCTCCGGGTGTGCCTGACCTCTATCAGGGAACAGAACTGTGGGATCTGAGCCTCGTCGACCCGGACAACCGCCGCCCGGTTGACTTTGGGCAACGTCGTCAACTGCTCGCCGAGTTGGCGGCTGGCGCAGTGTCGAACGACGGCATCGTGACCGACATTTTGCAAGATCTGACAGACGGCGGGGCGAAGCTTTATGTCACGTCTAGAGCGCTGGCCTTCCGTGCCGAAAATCCCGATCTCTTCCACGACGGCGACTACGTCGCGCTCGAAGCGAGTGGCTCGAGGCGAGACCATGTGGTGGCGTTTGCCCGCCAAGGCGGCCCCGGGGGCCGGCAAATGGTGACTGTAGTGCCACGGCTCGTCCACAGCCTGCTGTCGGGGAGCGTCGTCATGCCGCTTGGCGACGCAATCTGGGGAGACACCACGCTGCAAATCCCCAACCACGCGACGTACCGGAACCTCTTCGATGGCTCGACGATTGTCACCGACGAGTCAGGCGCCATCGCGGTTGCCGACATCTTGCGACGGTTTCCGGTAGCCCTCCTGGAACGGATTGATAGCCAGCCTGGCGAACAAGCACCGGGGTAAGCGCTTCTGGCGACTATGCGGGGGAAGACGGGACAGATGGATTCACCGACTGGGACGACTGCGGGCAAGGCTCGCCAACTTGGAGCGAACCTTGGCAATGGCGGCATCGTCTTTTCGACATGGGCGCCGAACGCTCAGAGCGTCGCTGTCGCATACACCAATGGGGACGGCTCGTGGACGGAGAGCGAGCCACTAGAGCGCCATGATGACGGTGTGCACACCGGGTTCATCGCGAAGGCAGGGGCGGGGACGCGGTATCGGTTCAAATTGGACGGTGGTGACGGCTATCCCGATCCCTGGTCCCGGTTCCAACCCGACGGGCCCCACGGCCCTTCCGAGGTGATCGATCCCAGCGCGTATAAATGGACGGACGGTACGTGGGAAGGACTGACGCCGGCCGGACTGGTGATCTACGAGTGTCACATAGGGACCTATACGCCGGAAGGCACCTACGCCGCTCTGACCGAGCAACTCCCAGAACTGAAGGCCCTGGGTATCACGGCACTGGAACTGATGCCCGTAGCGCAATGTCCAGGGCGCTGGAACTGGGGATATGACGGGGTCGATCTCTATGCCCCCAGCAACGTCTATGGCCGGCCAGATGACTTGAAGCGCCTTATTGACGCGGCACACGCCCAGGGATTGGGCGTGCTCTTGGATGTGGTCTACAACCATCTCGGGCCGGATGGAAACTATCTGCGCGCCTTCGCGACCGACTACTTTTCCGATCGGCACATGACGCCTTGGGGTGAGGGGATCAACTACGACGGCCCGAACAGTGAGCACGTACGCAACTTCGTGATCGCCAATGCCTGTTACTGGTTGTCGGAGTATCACTTCGACGGACTCCGACTCGACGCGACCGACATGATCCTGGACGATAGCCCCGTGCACATCGTGGAGGAGTTAGCGGCCGCCGCGCGGGCGAGCGTCGCTCCCCGCACCGGTCGTGATCATCGCCGAGGATGCCCGCAACGAGGTCCGCATGATCAGACCTCGCGAGCGCGGTGGCTACGGCCTGGACGGGGTCTGGGCGGACGACTTTCACCATGAGAACCGCGTTTTCTTAACCGGGACGCGCGGCAACTACCTCGACAGTTACACCGGGTCCACGACCGATCTGGCCCGGACCATCAACCGCGGGTTTCTGTTCGATGGCCAGGTCGCGAAGGCGACCGGCAAGCCACGCGGCACGACGGTCACCGATGAACCGGCCACCGCCTTCGTGCTGAACATCCAGAACCACGACCAGGTCGGCAACCGGGCGTACGGTGAACGGCTGCACCACGAGATCGACCTCGGCCGATTCCATGTCTCCACGGCGCTCCTGCTCTTCGCGCCCTACACGCCGTTGATCTTCATGGGGCAGGAGTTTGCCGCGTCGGCGTCGTTCATGTTCTTCACCGACCACAACGACGAGCTGGGCAAGCTGGTCACCGAAGGACGGCGAGAGGAGTTCAAGGGCTTTCCCGCGTTCGCCGACCCGGAACGGCGGAAGGGCATCCCGGACCCGCAGTCTCCGGAAACATTCTTTCGCTCGAAGCTGAACCTCGAGGAACGGGAGATCCACGCCGGGACCTACGCTCTCTACCGCGAACTCCTGCGTCTCCGTCATGAGGATCCGGTGCTCAAGGTGCAGGAGCGCACGCAGACCAGGGCGACCGAGGTTGGACCGCAGATCCTGGTTGTCGAGCGGTGGGATGGGGACCGGCGCCGAGTGCTGGTGGCCAACTATGGCCCGTCGGTAGGGATCACATTCGCCGATCAACCCGACCTGGCGAGACTCCTTGAATCCCAATGGGATCTGCTCTTCACGTCCAGCGAACGGCGGTTTGGTGGGCGACGGGAGCCCCTGTGGGTTGGTTGTCAAGGGGCAGGATCGACAGATGGAGATGCCGGCGCGAACGGCGGCAGTCTTCGCCTGTTCGGACTAGATCGCGTCAGTCGAAGAGGCTATCGATGTCAATCGTCACGCCAGGCAGAGCGAACGGCTGAATGGAGCCGCCTATCTGCTCGAACGTTTCGTAGGAGCCGTCTTCCTGGCGGCGCCAGACAGTGAGCATGCGATCATACGGGTGGAGGCGCCAGATTTCGAGGTCGCCGCGACGCTGGTACTCGGGGATCTTGGCGTCAACGTCGTAGTTGCCGGTCGAGGGAGACCAGACTTCAGCCACCAGCAAAGCCGGTCCGTCGTGTACCTCGAGAACATTTCGATGCCCGACGAGTTCCGTCACCGTAGTTCGTGGGGATGACAAAGACATCCGGGATGTAGTAGGTCGACTCTTGTCTCCGCAGGCGCCCGGCATTATGGCGCACTCGGAAATCCCGGCAGTCAAGCTGTTTCGTCAGTTGGTCAGCAAGGCTAAGCGGCCCGATCGTTGTGATCCATGTCATCGTCGGTTTTTCTCGTAGCCGTCCGTGGTGAAGCTCCCAGTGACCCCCGGGATCTTCGAGGGCGATGGCATGGAAGGTACGTTCGGTCACCGGCATCTGTTTCTCCGATCCGCTCGACAGCCCCTTTTGTATGTAGCTTGCGTCTTGATGCAACTGGCCGCGCCCGATTGGGCGCGGCCAGTTGCTTCAAGCTGTGGTCTCCGTCCTTTAGTCAGCGGCAGACGGGCTCGTTTCGGCGGAGGCGATTGCCCGCCAGACCTTCTCAGCCGTGGCGGGGATGTCGAGGTGGGTGATGCCCCAAGGTTCCAGGGCGTCGATGACGGCGTTGGCTGTGGCGGGGGTCGAGCCGATGGTGGCTGCCTCGCCGATGCCCTTGGCGCCAAGCATGTTGATCGGGGTGCTGGTGGTTGTGTGGTGGGTCTCGAAAGTCGGGAAGAGCTGCGGCCCTGGGCATGGCGTAGTCGTTGAAGGTGCCTGTGAGAAGTTCACCGCTGCCGTCGTAGGTCAACTCTTCGACAAGGGCCTGGCCGATGCCCTGAGCGAGGCCACCGTGAACCTGCCCTGTCACCAGCAGCGGGGAGATGATCACGCCGCAGTCGTCGACTGAGACAAAACGTTTGAGTTCGACCCGGCCGGTTTCCGGAAAGACCTCGACAACGGCGATATGGGTGCCAAAAGGAAAGGTCTTAGCGTCAGGCCGGAAGAAATCGGTTGACTCCAAACCGGCGTCGATGTCGGCGGGAAGGCTCTCGCTGTACGCCAGATCGGCAATTTCGGCGAGCGCGACCCCGATCGGGCACGCCGCGTACCCGGAACTTGCCATCGCTGATCTCGATATCGTCGGCCGAGGCTTCGAGCATGTGCGCGGCGATGCGGCTCGCCTTGGTCCTGATCTTCTCCAGGGAGAGCATCAGGGCGGCGCCGCCGACGGCCAGTCCTCGGGATCCCATGGTGCCGTTGCCCTGGGGAGTGTTGGCGGTGTCGCCGTGATGGACGACGACCGACTCGAAGTCGGCGCCGATGTTGTCGGCGGCGAGCTGAGCAAAGGTCGTCTCCTGTCCCTGACCGTGGGGGAGATACCGGTGTAGATCGTGACCGCGCCACTCGGCTCGACCCGAACCGTGGCGCTCTCGTACGGACCGAAGCCGCAAATCTCGACGTAGGATGCCAAACCGATACCCAGGTAGCGGCCCTGTTTGCGGGCCTCGGCCTGCTCGGCTCCGCAGCCCGGCGTAGTCGGCCATTTCGAGGGCTTTGTTCAGGGCCTTCTCGTATTCGCCGGTGTCGTACCGCTCGCCAGATGGTGTGTTGTACGGGAATTGATCCGGCGGGATGAAGTTCTTGCGGCGAACCTCGACCGGATCAAAGCCTCCGGCGTCAGCAAGCAGGTCCATGGCCCGCTCGATGTAGTAGGCGGCCTCGGGGCGGCCTGCGCCTCGGTAGGCGCCATTGGCCATCGTGTTGGTGTAGACGCCAATGACCTGGTAGTCGAGCGCTGGAATCTCGTAGCAGCCGGTGCACATGATCATCGTGGCCCAGGCCAGATCGAGGGCCTTGGGGTAGGCACCGGAATCGACGATCACCTGGGCGCGGAGACCGAGCAGCATTCCATCGGCATCGGAGGCGATCTCGATTTCGGCCCACTGGTTGCGGCCGTGGTTAGAAGCGAGGAAGTTCTCGCTGCGGGATTCGATCCACTTTGCCGGGCGCCTCAGGTCCCATGCGATGGCGGAGACGATCAGGTCTTCGGGATAGGTGCCGATCTTGGCGCCAAAGCCTCCACCGACTTCCGGGGCGATACAGCGGACCTGATTCTGGCTGAGGCCCAGGGCGGCGGCGATGTCGTTGCGGTTCCAGTGGGGCGCCTGGGTCGACGTCCAGACAGTCAGCCCGCGGGTGATTGGGTCCGGCGCGGCCAGGACCGCTCGCCCTTCCATCGCGGCGGGTGCGACCCGTGGCGAGCGGATCCGCGCTTTGGCGACGACCGCGGCATCCTTGAAGGCCGCGTCGATATCGCCGCGGACGGCGCTTTCGCGGACCGAGATGTTGTTCTTCACTTCATCATAGAGTTGAGGTGCGCCGTCCTTCATCGCCTCGTATGGATCGATGACGGCGGGCAGGGGCTCGGTATCAACCACAACCAATTCGGCGGCATCCTCGGCGACGTAGCGCGAGGTCGCGACGACCGCCGCGATGCCTTCGCCGATCCAGCGCACTTTGTCCGGGCTGAGCGGATGATTCACCGGAGTATTGATCTCGTCGACCGCTGGCTCGTTGGCGTGCTGGCCCGTCTCGCTCTCACCGCCCTCGCCGCGGGCGGTGGGCAGGCCCTTGAGGATGCGGCTGAGATCGGCGCCGGTGTAGACGGCGACGACGCCCGGCGTGGCCAGCGCCTCCGAGGCGTCGATGTTTGTGATCGTGGCATGGGCGTCGCGACTGCGCACAATGGCGACATGCAGCAGCCCGGCTAAATCCAGATCATCGACGTAGGTCGAGCTGCCGGTGATGAGCCGTGGATCTTCCTTACGCCGGACAGACGCGCCGACGAATTTGCTCAGAACCATGCGTTCTCTCCTCCGCGATGAGTTTCGATTTCCGGGACTTCGTCGTAGCCCGGACACTCAGCTCGATACCTGTGTCTCCGCAATGTTCGGATATTCAGGCTGATTGACGCGAACGTCAACCGTGCGGTAGCTCGGCGGGCATTGCAGCTGGCCACGACACAGGCTTCGTGACTTTGGCAATGCTGCCCTGAGTGCGGTAGTATCCCCGGCTCGCTGGAAATTGGTTTCGCGCCGTGTGATCGCGCTGGCCCTGTTGGGCAGGGGGAAGACCGTGCGGTTGTACGTTGAGGTTGCCCGGAGTTCGTTCCGGCGTTACCTGGCCTACCGGAGCGCAACCCTGGCCGGGCTGTTCACGAACAGCGTCTTCGGAGCCTTGCTGGCGTCGGTCTACATCGCTCTCTTTCGGGATCGTGAGTCCGGTGCAACGGTCGCGGGGTTCGCCCTCACCGACCTGATGACGTTCGTCTGGATATCGCAGTCCTTGATCGCAGTGGTCAGCTTGTGGGGCTGGTGGGACATCGCCCAGTCGATCCAATCCGGCGATGTCGTCTCTGACTTCATGAAGCCGTTCAACTACTACGGTTACTGGGTCGCCAGGGATGTGGGCCGTGCCTCGGCTCAAGTGCTGCTGCGGGGGATCCCAACGCTGGTGATCGGAGCGGTTCTGTTCGACATGCGGCTACCAAACCACGGTTGGGACGGGCTTGCCTTCATTGTCAGCGTCGCGCTCGCGGTCGCTGTCTCGTTCGGCCTGCGGTTCATCCTCAATATCCTGGCCTTTTGGCTGATCGACATCATCGGAGTCAATGCGCTCTCGATAGCTGTAGTCAACCTCTTTTCCGGCATGCTGCTGCCCCTAGCATTTTTCCCATATTGGTTCGAGATCCTGGCAAATATCCTGCCATTCAGGGCGATAGTGATGAGTCCTGTCCAGGCCTACCTGGGTCAAGGAAACGTAGCGATCATTCTCCTGGGCCAGGCCGCCTGGTTTGTCGCGTTGGTCGTGGGCGGCGTAGCCCTGCTGAACCTTGCCACAAAGCGTGTTGTGGTTCAGGGAGGGTAGGCATGGTGACAGTAAGGGCCGAGCGGGCCGACGCAACATTGCTGGAAGAACTGAAGATTTGCCGGCGGTTGCTCAATGCCAGAGTTCGGGGGCAACTGCAGTACCGAATGTCGTTCTTGCTGCAAGTCGTCGGGAATCTGGCGATACATGGAGCAGAGCTGCTTGCGCTGTTCGCACTCTTCTCGACGGTCGACGAACTGGGGGGTTGGACGGCAGGCGAGGTGGCATTCCTCTATGCCGTGAGCTATGTCTCATTCGCGATCGCTCACATTGCCTCGACGGGTTTTCAGCAGTTCAGCCGAATGATTGTCCGGGGTGAGTTCGACCGCGTGCTGACCCGGCCGATTAACCCATTCCTGCAGATTTTGGCGAGCGATGTGAACCTACGTCATATTGGAGGGTTTCTGCAGGGGTGCGTTGCCTTCGTGATCGCCGTCAATCTGGTGGATATCGACTGGAACGCCGGTAGAATCATCTACCTGCCGATCTATATTCTCTGCGCAAGCGCCCTCTACATGATGCTGTTCACGCTCGAAGCCACACTCTGCTTCTGGACGACCGAGTCGAACGAGGCGGTCAATGCGGTGACCTACGGGGGCAGAACTCTCGCGGTCTACCCCCTCCACATCTATGACGTGTGGTTGCGGCGATTCTTCCTCTTCATTGTGCCGCTCGGGTTCGTCACTTACCTCCCGACGACCTATGTTCTGGGGAAGCCGTTGCCGTTTGATTTTCCCATCTGGACAAGATTTCTCGCTCCCGTGGTAACCCTACTGTTTGGACTGATCGCGACCAGGCTGTGGAACCTGGGCATTCGCAGGTATCGATCCACTGGAAGCTAAATGGTCATCTCCACTCGGGCGCTTTCCGTCGTTCCAGTGTTACCCGGAGGTGCAATGCATTCCGACACCGTGATCGAAGCCACCGGTCTGACCAAGACCTTTTGGGTCAATCGCCACCGGCGCGGAGCGCTGGGGGCGCTCCGCGGGCTCGTCGATCGCTCCGGCCGCGAAGTGAAGGCGGTCGAGAACATCAGCTTCCGCCTGCAACGAGGCGAGATCGTCGGGTTCATCGGGCCCAATGGCGCGGGGAAATCGACGACGATCAAGATGCTGACCGGGATTCTGGTGCCATCCGGAGGCGCCGCAACGGTCGATGGGATCGTGCCTTGGGAGAACCGCAGACGCCTTGCGGGCCGGATCGGAGTGGTCTTCGGGCAGCGGACTCAGCTCTGGTGGGACCTGCCGCTAGTCGAGTCGCTGGAGCTGCTGCGCCACGTCTATCGGGTACCAGCCGACCGGTTTGCCCAGAACCTCGCCCGATTCCGGGAATTACTCGACCTCGACCCCTTTCTGGAGACGCCGGTACGTCAGCTCTCGCTCGGCCAGCGGATGCGGGGTGACCTGGCCGCTGCCCTCCTGCACGATCCTCCTATCCTTTATCTCGATGAACCGACGATCGGGCTGGATGTGGTCGCCAAGGCACGGATTCGGACCTTCCTGGCAGACGATTAACCGGGAGCGGGCAGTGACGATCCTGCTCACCACTCACGATCTGGCCGATATCGAGCACCTATGCCGGAGGATCGTGATCATCGATCATGGCAAGTTGCTGTATGACGGCGAGATCAACCAGATCCGCGAGCGATTTGGCACGCAGCGCACGCTTGTGGCCGACATCGATGTCCAACCGGGCGATCCCCCAGCAGATCAACTTCGGCCCGGTATCACTCTGGTCAAGCAGGACGGACCGCGCCACTGGTTCCGGTTCAACCGCAGTGAGGCTACGGCGGCCGACGTGATCGCGATGGTGGCGGAGCGGTATCGGCTGCTCGACGTTACGATCGAAGAACCGGATATCGAAGAGATCGTCCGCCGGATCTACGAGGACGGTTTCGAGCGGGCCGGCGGCAACTCGACCGATTACACTACGCCGGAAACGGTATCTGCTGCGCTTAGGCAGGCATGACGCCGCATGCCCGAAGATGGTCGAACACATGGTGAATCAGGAATGACAGAACCTCTGCCGATCGGCGCTATCGAGCGAGCGAACGCCGGAATGGCTGCCGCCGACGTTATCGACCGAAATCTCCCGTGCCTCGACTGCGGCACACCATTTCTGTTGACCTGTAACGAACAGATCTACTACCGAGAGCGCGGCTACCGCGAACCGGGCAGGTGCCCAGCCTGCCGGGCGACAAAACGGGCGGAACGCAACGCACCTCTGCTGGCCGCGCACGACACGCACGAAGCCGGCAATGCACCCGAAGCGGTGTACGGTGGCACCGGGAGCCACGATGGCCGCAAAGGACGGGCAATCCTCTATCCGGCGGTCTGTGCTTCTTGTGGCAATGAGACCCAGGTGCCATTCCTCCCTCGGGGTGACCGACCGGTGTACTGCCGCGAGTGCTTCGGGCAGCGACGAGGCCGGCGTTAGCCGGTCACGGGATTGGCGACATGGCCCAGGCAGCGTGCCGTATCCTGGTAGCGGGTTCGCTATCAGAGATGGAGCCGTGGCGGAGCGCAATGATCCACAACGAATTCGGCAACCAATCGCCCTTGTGCGAGAGTCTGCCCTGGCCAGGGTGGGAGCGTCATGGCCCGCGTCGATCCTGTCGACGTTTGTTGGTCGGGCAGACCAACTAGCAGAACTCGGCGCCCTCCTGAGACAGCCCGATGCGCGGGCCGTGACACTGACCGGGCCTGGCGGAGTCGGCAAGACAAGGCTCGCTGTGGAGGTCGCCAGACAGAACGGCGACACATTCCCCGGCGGCGTGGGATTCGTATCTCTGGCGGCGGTGAGGGATGCAACCCTCGTCCTCCCTGCGGTCGCCGCGACCATCGGATCCAGGCGGACCGATGCTCCCGCGCTGCAGGTCATCACCGACGCTCTGGGTGGCGCCCGAGTCCTCCTCGTGTTGGACAACATGGAGCAGGTTATCGAAGCGGGCGCGGATGTGTCGGACCTCCTCCGGAATCTGCCCGGGCCTGTCCGTGCTCGTGACGAGCCGGGAGCGGCTGGGAATCGCGGGGGAACGGACACTCCTGGTGCCGCCGCTGGGGGTACGGTCCGCGTTCGACGGTGACATCGGCAGCAACCTTCGACCCGGTGAGGTCTCCGAGGCCGAGGAGCTATTCGCGCAACGAGCACTTGAGGTGGCCCCCAGTCGAGCCACGCACCCCGGCGATGGCGAGGCAATCGCCGGAATATGCGCCCGGCTCGAAGGGTTACCGCTGGCGATCGAACTTGCGGCTGCCCGGGTCAATGTCCTGCCCCCGCGTGATCTGCTTGCGCGACTCGACCGGCGAGTTTCATTGCTCACCGCGGGGCCACGGGACGCTCCGTCGCGCCACCGGACCCTCCGTGCCGCCATCGCGTGGAGCGTAGATCTGCTTGATCCAGAAGCGCGCGGGACCTTCCTCCGTCTGGCCGTCTTCGCCGATGGGTGCCCCCTCGACGGTGCGCTTCGCGTCGCCATCCCGTCAGAAACCAATCCCGAGATAGAGGGAGTGGACATTCTCTCGTCACTTGTCTCGAAGAGCCTGCTCCGGCAGGACTCCAGTCCAGATGGAACTCCCCGATTCTGGATGCTCGAGACGGTACGCGAGTTTGCCCTGGAGCAGCTCGAACAAGACGGAGCAGACGTCGACGTGCGAGACGGGCACGCCGCATGGGTGCGCGATCTGTTCGAGGAGGCGTCGCCGCGGATCGCCCCGATGTCGCGCGCGCCGGAATCAGGCCCGTGGCTGGCGCGACTCCGGGCGGAGCACGAAAACTTGCGCACCGCGCTGGCCTGGCTGGCATCACAAGAGCGGTGGCATGACGTGCTCCGGCTGGCGGCGGATGCGGTCCACTTCTGGGAAATCGAGCTTCATCCTCGGGAAGGGAGATCGTGGCTAGAGGGTGCCTTGGCCGCGACACACCCTGACCAAACGTCACCTTTGCTCCGGGCGCGTGCTCTGCGCGGCTTGGGGCTCCTTTCGCTCAACCTCGGCGACCTAAATTCGGCGGACGAGTCCCTGCGCGAGGCGCTGAACCTTTGGCAGGACGTCGGTGATGCCCTCGGGGCCGCGACGACGATGCGTTTGCTTGCCTACTTGACCGAGCACCGACAAGACGAACCACACGCGGCGATATGGCGTCGGTCTGCGCTGGACCTCTTTGTCCAGGTGGGAGACGCGATCGGGGAATCGGCGGCCAGAGACGATTTAGCGCGGGCCGCCGTCCGGCAAGGCTCCAACCAGGAGGCGTGGAAGCAGGCACAGCTTGCTCTCGCGGCCGCGCGGGCTGGGGGCAATCCAGTCCGGTTACTCGGCGCGCTCACGACTTTTGGTGAAGTCGCGGCAGCCCGTGGTGCGTGGCAGGAGGCAACCGACTGCTTACGCGAGGGACTTGAACTTGCCCATGACCTGGGAACTCCCCTCGGAATCCACGATACGCTTTCTGTTCTCGCTGCTGTCGCGTTGGGAACCGGACAGCCAGAGACCGCGGCCCGCCTGCTCGGGGCAGCATCTCTGCTGGCGGAAACGCGGGAACTGGCCACAGTAACTCACCACGCATTGATCTCCCGAACCCGCGCTGCCGCGGCCACCACGCTTGGTGACCACGCCTTCGCGGCCGCATGGAACGAGGGACGCGAACTTCCGGTTGCCAGTACCATCGAGGTAGGTCTCACCCTGGACGCGTCCCAAGGCGGGCAAACTCCTGTAGCTCTGACGCCACGGCAACAGCAGATCCTCGCGTTGCTCGTCGCGGGGGAGACGAATCATGCCATCGCCGAGCGGCTCAACGTTAGCAGCCGCACGGTGGAGTATCACGTCGCCCGCATCCTCGAACTGCTCGGGGTACGGACACGGACGGCTGCCGCCGCGGCCGCGATCAGCTCCGGCCTCGTACATCCTTCCACCAAGAATTAAGTACTGCCACTCTGATTTTCCCGTAGATCTACGAGTGGCCTTCCGAGCAGTAGTGCCGGATAGTGTCATTAAGAGCTAACGCCAATAGGACACGCTTGAGGGTCTGCGGCTGGGTCGGGTCTCCCAGCGGTAGCGGGTCCACCCCTGGCGGATGAGTCGGCCGACCGTGACGATTACGGCGGAGAAGGCGAGCTAGAACGCGATGACGGCCGCCGACGCTCGGTGCACCAGACGAACTTCTTATGCGCATTGGTCCAGGCGTTGGTGCGCTCGACCACCCACCGCTGGCCCGCGGTGACCGGCGCTGGCTTCCCCGCGTGGCGATCTCGGCAGCGATGCCTCGGGCCGCAAGCAGCGCGCGGGTGACCCCGGAATCGTACCCACGATCCAGGTGGACCGTCATCGGCCCACTGCCGATCTCCAGGGCGTCGAGCGTCGGTCCCAGCAGGGGCGAATCGTGCCGATTGGCCGCGCCGCGATCCCACCGAGCGGGATGCCGGCGGCGTCTACGGCGACGGAGCGCTTGAGCCCCTGCTTGCCGCGATCCACGGGGTGCGGCCCGCTCCCTCGCCCCCGCACGGTGCCTTGGTGATGCAGCAGTCGATGGCGATGTCGCTGAGCGCCAACCCGATCATGCGATCGTAGGCGGCGAGCACCAGCGCGTGGAGGCGGTCCATAACGCCGGCCGCGATCCACTCGTCCCGGCGCCGCCGGAGCGTGGTTGCCGAGACCGTTTCGTCGGCAATCCGGTGATAGGCGCAGCCGAAGACCAGGACCTGGACGAGTTTGTGGAAGACGACACGATCGGCGATCCGTGGGCGGTGGCAGCCGAGCGGGTGGGCCACCGGGCCGGAAGGCAGGAGGGCAGAGAACTGGTCCCAGATGGGCTCGATGATGGATGATGAGACGGCGGGCACGGGGACGCTCCTGCACACGGAAAGCCTGAAGACCTTCCCGTATGATTGAGCACTCCGTGCCCGCTGCCTATGCGACCCGACCGCTCACCTTTTGGCGCAGGCTCTAAGTTCGATGTTCCATCGAGCGCACTACCCGAGGTCGGCTGCCAGGCGGGCGGAGGAGTCGGTGCGCCCGGCGCACCGTTGGCTGTCGCGTATCGCCCGGACCTGGATGGAGGTTCCCAGGAACGGGTAGCAACGGGCAGAGCGACACGGGCCAAATTGGGACCACAACGTTGGGGCAGACCAGGGCGCTGGCGAGCAGAAAGGGTCGAGATTATGGACGATCGTCGGTTCGATGACCTGACGAAAGGGTTTGCGCGAGGGCTGACCCGGCGTCGCCTGCTGACCGGCATAACCAGCGGCATGATCGGGGCGCTCGGTATGCGTAGCGTCGCTGAGGCCCAAACCCAAAGCCAGGTTCCGTGCGGCAATACCTTCTGCGCCAGCAATCCTGCCATCTGCAACCCTGGCTGCGTCTGTTGCATCTACACCAACTCAATTACGGGTCAGGTGATCAACAGTCGTTGCCGTCCGCCGCGTTCGTGTCAGGGCGGGACGGAGGTCGGCGGGACGACCACGACGACCACGGCGCCGACTACCACGACCGTGGCTCCCACCACGGTGGCCCCTACAACCACAACGGTGGCTCCCACGACGACCTCCACGACCACGACCTCAGCGCCGACTACCACGACGACGACGTCTACAACGGTGGCTCCCACGACCACCACAACCACGACCGCGGGGCCGACCACAACTACCACAACCACCACCACGACCACCACTGCGCCGACAACAGTGGTCTTCAGCTACACCGGCGGCCTCCAAACCTGGTCAGTGCCGGCCGGGGTGACTCGGGCTGCCTTCGATGTCCGCGGGGCGCAAGGGGGTGGAGTGACCACAACGACCAGTGCCTCTGGCGGGCGAGCTGCCGCGGTCTATGCCGTACAGCCGGGCCAGGTCTACACCATCCTGGTCGGCGGTCGAGGCGCCTTCGGCGAAACAGGCAACCCGCTGGGCCTCGGTGGAAGTGGCGGATTCAGTGATGGCGGGGCAGGTGGCACCGGAGTCGCGCAGCAAGGCGTCAACGGACACGGCGGCAGCGGCGGCGGCGGCATGTCGGGGGTCTTCCGGGACATTCAAAGGTATCTGATCGGCGGTGGCGGAGGCGGCATGAACGCAAGCGGCAACCAAGGAGGCCATGGCGGCGGAGCGAGACGGCAATGCCCGGCGGCGGGGAACCGGCGGCGGGGGTGGCACGAAAAACCTCGGCGGCGCCGCAGCGGCGACGGTACCAGCGGCAATCTTACCATAGGCGGCACGGGCGGTAGCAACAACCCCGCCGGCGGCGGTGGCGGCGGCGGCGGATTGGTGGGGCGGAGGCGGTGGCGGCAGCAACTTCGCTGACCGAGAGCGCCGGCGGCGGCGGCGGCGGAGGCAGCGGATTCATGACCCCCTGACAGATCTGGGCACGATCGCGTTTGAGACTGGAGTTCGTCAAGGACACGGCGTAGATCAGCGTCACATACACCGTCGGTTAGGGCAGACACGAACGTGCATAGGAGCAAGGGCGGGATTGACGACCGGCGGTTTGACGATCTGACGCGGCGGCTGGCTGCGCCCGCCACCCGGCGAGCACTACTCAGTGGGGCGGCCGCTCTCCTCGGAGCCCTTGGGCTCAAGGGGAGGGCGGGCGCTCAGGTCACGCATGTCACCTTCGCCAATCAGTTCTGCGCCAGCAACCCGGGGAGTTGCATTTCCCGGGTGCGTCTGCTGCGTCTACACCAACGCGGTCGGCCAGGTGACCAACTCCCGCTGCCGCCCGCCGGGCACCTGCTCCCCCGGCACCCAAATCGGCGGTACCACGCCGGCCCCAACCACCACGACGGCGCGGCCAACCACGACATCTGCTCCAACGACCACCTCCACGACGACCACGGCAGCACCGGGGTGCCCGGTGGGATCGACGCCCTGCAACGGCGTCTGTTGTCCCAGTCCCTGCCAGTGCCTCCAGCGGCTCGACGGCGGCTTCTCCTGCGTCAACGCCACTCAAGGGAGAGGCTGCTCTGGGACCGACACGGGCGCCTGCGACAACGGCTTCGCATGCATCGCCGGTATCTGCCGCGGGATCTGCGGGTCCGCGACGACAACCACCGCTGCTCCGACGACCACCACGACGGCTACACCGACAACCACGTCAGCTCCAACCACAACGACGACAATTCAGCCCACAACCACCACGACGACGACGAGCCAGCCGCCCTGTATCGGGAACGGTCTGCCCTGCACGAACGGCCTGGCGCCGTGTTGTGACCCGAACCGAGCCTGCATCGGCGGCGTGTGTGCACCACGGGGCGGTGTTGGTCAGACTTGCGACAGCGGCCAGAACAGCGATTGCCAGGACGGACTGATCTGTTGCGCCGGCATCTGCCGCGATCCACTCACCGACTCCAACAACTGCCGAACCTTCGGGACGGTCTGCGACGCGAACGAGTGCCTGGGGTGCTTTTTCGGCACCTGCATCTTGACCTGTGGGATCGGGACCATCTGTTTCGAAGGGGGATGCGCCGACTAGACCGCAGTGGGGAAGCGTGCGGGTACATGAGGACATCGGAGTATCTCATCGAAGGGTCGGCTCGATCGAGCCGCCCCCTTCCTTGCAATGCTGTCGATCCGGATGCCCGACTCACGCCATGAGCGACTCGCGGTAGGCGCGGTTGTGATCCTGAAAGGTGGCGATAAGCCCGTTCAACCAGTCGGGATACTCCGGGCTCGGAGTAAGGTCCAGTGACCGCGCCACGCGGGCGTAGCCGAAAAGTCTGGACAATCGGCTGAAGGTCGGAATCGCGTCCACCATCGACGTGTCGATCTCGGTGCGTGCGCTATACCCATCGAGGAACGCGCGCACCGACGGATCGTCCAGGGAGCGACCGGCGTCGAACAGGTCGCGCAGGGCAAACGCGATGTCGGCGGCGTACCAGTAGGTGGCGCAGTCGTCGAAGTCGATCATCGCGATCGAGTCGTCACCCCAGACGAGGTTGTCGAGCTCGAAGTCAAAGTGGATCAGCCCGACCTGGTCTGGTTCGGCCGGCAAGGAATGCAACACCGCCTGAAGATCGAGGAACTCGGCCCTGATCGCCGCCTCTTCCGGCGGGATGAGTCGTTCGATAAAGGTCAGGTCGTCGCGCCACGAGCGGCGGGAAGCGGACCCGGCATTGGGATAGGTCTTCAGCGCGGCATGCAGGCGGCCCAGCGCGTCACCCCATCGGCGGAAGCCAGCGTCGTCCAGGTCATCGCTATCGAAATGGGCGCCCGAGCATGACGAAAACGCGACCGCGTGAAATGTCCGATCGTCGACCTCCACGGTCTCAAGGAATGACCCGCCGAGCGACGGTTCAGGCATCGAGACGTCCAGTCCTTCGCCCGCGAGCCACCGGACGAGATCGAGTTCGGCCAGGATGGTGTCTCGATCGCGCTCTGACGAATCCGCGAATCGCAGGTAGCGACGCTGCCCGTTGCTCTGAAAAATCGCGATGAAGTTCGCGCTGGAGCGAAAGAACCGCGCGGACCCCTCATCGTGCGGCCAGCGTGCGACGATCTGATCGATGATCGGGCTGCGGCCCTCACCGTCGATCTCGCG
Source organism: uncultured Chloroflexia bacterium (assembly GCA_963849635.1). Taxonomy (GTDB): domain Bacteria; phylum Chloroflexota; class Chloroflexia; order Thermomicrobiales; family UBA6265; genus CAVRUD01. The sequence continues at coordinate 763,624 of CAWKIA010000018.1, forward strand.
ATCGACAGCCCACAGCGTACTCAAGCGCATCATGCGTCACCCACCTCCAAAACGGAAAACAACGCAACCGGGGCGGATCTGCTCGATCCGCCCCGGCGCCGATATCTGTGATTCGCGATCTGTCGTTCTATGCGTCGAACTCGCCGGGGTTCTCGCGTTCGGCGATGGTGAGGGCCTCGTCGGTGATCGTCACCATCAGGTCGATGTCGTCCTTGGTGGCGACCAGCGGCGGAGCAAAGTGAAGGACGTTCCAGGCCCGGGAGATGAAGCCACGCTCGATGATCAGCTCGTTGACCCGCTTGACGAAGGCGGAGTCCTTCGCCATCGGAGTCCTCTTCTCCTTGTTCTTGACGAACTCGATCGCGCAGAGCAGTCCGCGACCGCGGACATCGCCGACCGAGATGTGGCCCCGAAGCTCTTCGAGGCGCTCCTTGAGGTAGACACCGGTCTCGGCGCCCCGGCGGACCAGATCTTCCTGCTCGAAGATCTCGAGGTTCTTCAACGAGGCGGCGGCGCAGACCGGGTGGCCGCCGAAGGTGAGCAGGTGGCCGAACGGCACCTTGCTGTGCTCCTTGTAGACCTCGTCGAAGATGCTGGTCCGCATGATCGCGGCGGCGGCCGGCGCGTAGCCGGAGGAGAGGCCCTTGGCGATCGTCATGATGTCCGGCGTGATGCCGTAGTACTCGATGGCGAACATCGTGCCGGCCCGGCCGAAGCCGTTGATGACTTCGTCCGCGATCAGCAGGACGCCGTGCTTGTCGCAGATCTCGCGCAGCATCTGCCAGTAGATCTTGCCCGGCGGGTGGACGCCGGCCGCGCTGGAGATCGGCTCGCCGATCACGGCCGCGACCGTCTCGGGACCCTGGTTCTCGATCTCCTGCTCGACGTAGCGGGCGGCCATGATGTCGGCCTGCTCACCCTCGACGCCGAAGTCGGAGCGGTACCGGTTCGGGTGGGGAACATGGGAGACGCCGTACAGGAACGGGCCGAAGTGGTTCTCATTGCGGATGGCGGTCAGGCTCATCGCGCCGGCCGTCATGCCGTGGTAGGAGCCACGGCGGGCGATGACCTTGTAGCGGCGGGGGAAGCCGCGCAGTGCCTGGACCGACTTGGCGATCTTGAGGGCGGTCTCGACCGCTTCGGAGCCGCCGGAGCAGAAGAAGACGCGGCCGAGGTCACCTGGGGTCAGGTCGGAGAGCTTGGCGGCCAACTCGGCGGCGGGGACCGTGGTGAAGTTGTTGGCGGAGACGTAGGCGAGCTTCTTGGCCTGCTCGGCCATGGCCTCGCGCGATCTCGGCCCGGCCATGCCCGGCGTTGACCACCCAGAGCCCGGAGATGCCGTCCAGATACTCCTTGCCGTGGATGTCCCATAGGCGGACGCCCTCGCCCCTGGCGAAGACCTTGAGTCCGTCCTTCTGGACGACGTCGACTCCAGGTCGTGGAATGGATCCAGACGTGCTCCAGAGCAGCCTCGTGCAGTCGTTCGAGCGAGCCATCGTCTAGCGACGGCGCATGCCCGTTTGTCTGGGAATCAACGGCAGGGGCTACGGACTTGACGACCATCCAGCGTCTCCTCGTATGACGTCGTCGGGTAGGCGCCAGCGAACCGAGCGTGGTTTTCGGCAAAGTGTGGCCAATCAGGCCTGCCACCCAGCCATACCGACGAATGCGCGAGGCGGAGTATAACAAACGGCCTCCGGGGTACCCCGGAGGCCGGCATCCTGGTCGATGACGGGGCCGCGTGATCCTACGTGCAGGGAGAACCAACAGGCCAATCGGCAACTTGAACCTATCGGCGTTTCGGCTCGTTTTGACTTATCCCTCGGGTCCGCCGGTGGCATTCTGGAGACGAGACTTATTGAGAAAGTCGACGATCTCGGCCCGGTCGAAGCGGTAGATCCCGCGGGCTCCGTACTGGATGGCGTTGAACCGCCCTTGCCTGGCCCAGTTGATGACGGTGGCTCGATTGACGCCCAAGATGTCAGCGGCCTGGCGTGTGGTGACATACCCCTGCTCGGGTCGTCCCCCACCGGTTTGATCAGGAATGTCGCCGTTGCTGGAACCAATTTGTGCGGAAGCCATACCCATGCACCACTCTCCTGCCTTACTCTTAACGCGCTGATCCGATCCGACGCCCGCCATGCTGAAACGCGATGGCTCGCCGGCAACGGTGGGAATCAAGGTACGTTGAAAAATCGTTCGATAATGCTGAATCTTGAGGGCGAATGCAATCCGCCTTCCCGGAATTTGGTCTGCGCCAATTGCACTCGCATCAAGTCCGTTAGCCTCCTAAGATAATCTCCTACGCAAAATCGTTGCCACTTTGCGAATAGTCTCAATGATGTTGTGCCGTGCGAGATTCTGTAGGATTGCGTCCTGTCGCGTCGTCGGAGGCACAACCGACACGGATCAACCGAAAAAGGGGCTCCGGAACCAATGGAGGCGGGAACGTGACGCGGGAGACCTTCGACATCGCGGTTGTGGGCGGCGGCCTTGCCGGGCTGAACGCGGCGGTCGGCGCGGCCGAGGCCGGCGCCCGTACGGTGCTTCTCGATGAACAGCCTTCGCCAGATCCGGGCGCATCGGACGCCATCGGCATAAGTCCTCTGCTCACTCAGCTCAAAGTCGCTGGCGCCGAAGTTCGATACGGCAGTCTTGTTTGGGGGATCTTCGGTGGGCATCGGCTCGCGGTGTCAGGTGCAGGGGAAGTCACCGACGTGCGCGCGACGACGGTGATCCTGGCGACGGGCTCGATCACGGTGACAGAACCATCTCCAGGCTGGACCCAACCCGATATCAGGCTGGCGTTGATGGCGGAATGCGCCTCCGGCTACTCGACATCGCTCGGGGGTTGGGTTCCGGGCCGCTCCCGATACCTCGAATCGTCGATTCCCGGTTTGTTTGTTGCGGGTGACGGCGGCGGAATGTGCTCGAGACCAGAGATTGCGGCGGCAGAGGGTTGGCTCGCCGGTACAAGCGCGGCCGCCAGCCTTGGGTTTGCTGGCCACAACCGGGAAGACGCCGTTGCCGAGCTGGATCGGATCGCCCCCGGACGACTGGCCGAGATTGCGGCGGTCGATGCCTGGTACATCCAGGGAGCACTCTCTGGCATTCCACCAGTCGAGTCCTATTCCGACGACCTGCCAGCGATCGACGCAGCTGACCGGGATGACCAAGACGAGCGGATGATCTGCCCCTGCGAGGGCATCCGGGAACCCGAGATCCTGGCGGCGATCGCCCATGGGGCCCGAAGTCTGAACGACGTCAAGCGCCGCACCAGGGCCGGGATGGGGGTCTGCCAGGGGGTGCAATGCGGCCATCTGATCCGGACGATGATCTGCGAGCAGACGGGGATCGACCCCGCCCGCGTGCCGCCGATGACGTCGAGGCCACCGGTCCGATTGCTCCGGCTGGCCGATCTGGCGAGTTTGACGTGAACAGTACAGCGTCTCCAGAGGGAGGCCCAGGTAGCGGTCACGCCGAGGATCGTGCCTGGATGCTTACGCTGCTCGATATCTTGTTCGCGGACTACACCGAGACAGCCGCGGTCCGGTTGCTGCGCGATGATCTGGCGCGGGAGGCGACGGCGTCTCTCCTCCTCGCGGAGATGACAGAGCGCGGGGTAACCGGGGTCAGCTTGGACAGTGCCGCCGGGGACAACTTGCTCCAGGGATTACTCGCATTGCGGGCGAAGTTCACTTGGGCCGAGGCGCGGGAGAAGGTGGCGCGGAACATCGCTATGTATGATGGAGAGCGATAGACTACAGGACGAGATGTTAAGCATCGCCTGGCTGTCCGCCTCGGAAGTCAATTGCCAGCGGCTGGTCCGGCGAGTCGTGCCAGCTCGCTCTGTGAGGAAACTCGTTGACCTCCCACCCCTCTCCCACCCGGGTGATGATCAACACGGCCGCGGTGCTGGCCGTGATCGCGTTGGCCTGGGTGTTGATCCAGATCCGCTCGGTGATGCTCCTCCTCATCATCGGCATCATCTTCGCCGCCGCGATCGAGCCCTTGGTCTACCGGTTGCGCTTGCGCGGCTTGTCGCGCGGGCAGGCAATCTTGGCGATCTACGCGGGCTTGCTGGCGGTCGTGGGTCTGATCGTCTTCTTGATCGTGCCGCCGCTGGTCACCCAGGCGACCGAGCTTTTCGATGGGATTCCCGGAATTCTCGATAATCTGAAGTCCCAGGCCCTGGCCGCCGATAACGACTTCATGAATACGACGGGAGCCAAGACGATCACCCGCATCGAGAATGCCTACCGGGCCGTTCGTGACGATCCGCCGATCGCGGGTTCGACCGCGGTCTCGTGGGTGACCTCGGTCGCGGGGTTTCTGTTTACCACCGTCTCGGTCATGATCGTCGCCTTCTACTGGATGACGGAGAAGGCGATCATCAAGCGTGTCTTCCTGGGCCTGATCCCCCTCGATCGCCGGGACCGGGCCCACGGCCTGTGGGACCAGATCGAACGACGGATCGGCGGTTGGGTCCGGGGCCAGCTCATCCTGATGGCGACGATCGGGATCATCTCGGCGATTGCCTACTTCCTGATGGACCTCGACTTCTGGCTGCCACTGGGGATCTTCGCCGGGCTGACGGAGGCTGTCCCCTTCCTCGGGCCGTTCATCGGCGGCGGCGCGGCGGTGATGGTCGCGCTGACGGTCTCCTGGGAGAAGGGACTCCTGGTAATGGCCTTTGTGATTGCGCTCCAGCAGCTCGAGGGAGCGGTGCTGGTGCCCAGAGTCATGAAGAATGCGGTCGGAATGACTCCACTCACCGTTGTCTTGGCCGTACTGATTGGTGGGGCGCTCGCGGGGCCGATTGGCTCGATCCTGGCGATACCGGTAGCGGCGGCGGTCCAGGTGTTGATCCAAGATCTGATCCGGAATCGCAGCGACGATTCCGACAAAATCGACGATTCAGTACCGCCGGCGCCGACAGCCGCACTCGGCACGAACGGCACGACCCACGCAACGGTCGATCAGGGCGTCGCGACCGCCTTGGGCCGAGAGGGGAACTGACACCGGGCTCCCACCGCAAGAGACGCAACAAGCGGCGGACTCGATTGCACCCAGCGCGTAAACTTCGTGGTTGACTTGGGCCGGACGTCCTCCAGGACCCGCAGCCTCCGCCCGCAATGAAGGACGACCCTCCGTGGTAAACGTTGCCGCATCGCCCGTGACGATCGTCGGGCTATTCGAGGACCGCATCGACGCGGAGGATGCCCTGCTGGCGATGCGCCGGTCGCAGGAGCATCCCGATCAGGTCTCTCTGCTGATCCGGGCATCGAGCCACACCGGAGAAGAGGAAGAGGCCACCGACAATGTGGCCAGGGCGTTGGTGAACACCGCCCTCGACGCCGTCGGCGACTGGTTGCAGGGATTGACCTCGGTAATCGTACCGGAGCGTGGAACGTATCTGGCGGCGGGCCCGCTCGGGGCGGCCCTGACCGGGATCGCGATCGAACACGAAACTCCCGCCCACCATCCCGATCTTCCCGCCCCACAGGGCGGCGAAGCCATCAGTCTGCTGCACACCTTCGTCGAGTTTGGCTTCGGCAACGACGAGGCCTCCTACCTGGAGCACCGGTTGGCCGCGGGTGCGGTTATCGTCGCACTGACGTCCAGCCAGCGTGGCAGGCTGCAAGCGTCCCGTCGTGTGTTCGCCGACTACAACGCGGTGCACATCGGCCAGGCGCGGACCGATGCAATGCTGGCGGCCGAGGCGAGCGCCCTGCTGGCGGCCGGACCGGAAGCATCGCACAGCGGTGATGTGATCGTGGCTGACGCAGTCGCCACCATTCGCCATCTCTGCGAGGCTGCCGCGGGGATCCCGGGATATAGCGGTACCTGTGGCTCGGACGTCATCGACACAACTGGCCGTGGCACCGGGGTCGTCCACGACTTACTCGGCGACGATGGAGGCGAGGGCGGACCAGTCGTTCGCTACGTCGTGGTTGCATTCGGCGGGCTGCTTGGGCTCGGGCGGAACTTCGTCGCCATCCCTCGCGAGCTGGTGGATGTGGCGGGCCGCCCCGTCAAGACGCGGATCGATCGGGAGACGGTCCACCGGAGCCCACGGTTCGACCCGAACGCGCCGTTTAGCCGCCGCCTGGAATCGGCGATCTGCGGCTACTTTCAGACCAAGCCGTACTGGGAGTAGCCGGTCATCGCCGGCTACTCTCAAATGAGGAATCATTGTCCTGGCGTCTGGAGACGCTATTGGATCGCGAGCCGGACCGCCTGAAGGATATTCCCGGGCAACGGTGCGCCAGCTTCGCGGAAGAGGATCTTGCCGCCCTGGCCGACGACGACGACAGTGCGCTGAATCCCGGAGCCATCCTCCCTAATCGCGCCGTACGTCTCGGCGATTTTCCTGCCTTCGTCCACGATCAGGTCGAAGGGCAGGTCGAGCTCCTCGATGAACGCCCGGTGACTGGCAGCGTCTGCCGGGTTGACCCCGAAGGGGATGATGCTCGCCTCAAAGAACCGTTCGATCGTCGCGCCAACGGCGGACAACTGGTTCCGTCAGCCAGTGGTCATATCCGCGGGGTAGAAGATCAGCAGGACATGGCTCTGCTGGTACAGATCGCTGAGGCGGTACTCGTCGCCCTCAGTGCCTTTGGCATTGAAGTCGGGCGCCACGTCACCGACTTGAGGCGGCGTACTTGGCGTTGGATGAGTTGACAACTGCGGCATCTCCTCGCGAAGCCGGGGTCAGCGTTCGCCGCGATCTACGGTGAACGGCGTGCGGCATTGTAGCGGGTTGTGTTGGAGTCGGGGACGAGGTGTTGCCGTCTATTTTTGCGCCCAACCATCCGGAATGGGACGCCGTGCCCTTGTCGCCCGGAGCTAATGACCCCGGGCGACGTCAAGACTCGGTCACACTTTACGCCGATTGCTCCAGACTTCTGGATCAGGATCGGGCAGGGTGAGCAGCATGATCGCCTCGTCGTCTTCGACCTCGCCGGTGTCGCGGAAGCCGTGGCGCTCATAGAGACGTTTGGCGCGGTCGTTGCCGAGGACGCACCCCAGGCGGATCTCATTGACACCGTGGAGGTCAGTCATCCTGGCAATGAGGGCGTCCATCGACGCATGGCCGTAGCCCTTCCCCTGGTGATTGACGCCGATCATCAAGCGGATGATCCACCAGCGCCCGGTGTCGACCTCATGGCCATACATCGCGAAGCCAACGACAGTCTCTCCGGCCGCGATCGCGAGAGGCACGAAGGTAGGCTCAACTTTTGCTTGTGCGATCGAGTAGAGGTTTGAGGCAACGAATCCTTCTTGGTCCGCTGTGACCTTGAGGTCGATGCACGCCTTGAAGTTGGCGCGGTTGACCGGTTCGAGCGTGACAACGGGCGATTGGTCCACGACGGCTCCCATGCTGCTTACCACTGGCGTCGTCCGTGAGACGCATTTGACCACGTTCCGACACAAAACGGCGGGGCGCCCCGGTTGGAGCGCTCCGCCAGCGATGCTCTATTGAGGAATGTGAGCAGCTACGGTACCGACAGCATCCGATCGAGAGCGACACGGGCCTCTTCGGCCGTCTTGGGATCGACCTTGATCTCGTTGACGACCTCACCGGCGGCCAGGTGCTCCAGCGTCCAGAGGACATAGGCGGGGTGGACCCGGTACATCGTGGAGCAGGGGCAGATGACGGGATCGAGGCAGAAGACGTGCTTGTCGGGGAATTCAGCGTCGAGGCGGCGGACAAGGTTGATCTCGGTGCCGACTGCCCAGGTTGTGCCACTGGGGGCCGCGCGGATCGTGTCGATGATGAACTCGGTCGATCCGTCCATGTCGGCGGCCTGAACGACTTCCAGCCGGCACTCCGGGTGAACAATGACGTTGACGCCGGGGTGATCGGCCCGGGCCTTCTCGATCTGCTCGACCGAGAAGCGGGCGTGGACGGAGCAATAGCCCTTCCACAAGATGACGGTAGCGTTTTGCAGCGCCTCGGGCGTGTTACCGCCAAGGGGCTGGAAGGGGTCCCAGACGACCATCTTGTCGGCGGGAATACCCTTCTTGACGGCGGTATTGCGGCCCAGGTGCTCGTCCGGGAAGAAGATCAACTTCTCGCCTCGTTCGAAGGCCCAATCGAAGACCCGACCCGCGTTCGACGAGGTGCAGACGATCCCGCCGTTGCGGCCGCAGAATGCCTTCAGGGACGCGGCGGAGTTCATGTAGGTGATGGGGATCACGCCGGTGACGCCCAGGCTCTTCAGGGTGCTCCAGGCGGCCTCGACATCCTCGGGCTTGGCCATATCGGCCATCGAGCAGCCTGCCTCCAGATTGGGCAGGATCACTCGCTGGTTGGGGCCGGAAAGAATATCGGCGCTCTCCGCCATGAAGTGGACGCCGCAGAAGAGGATGAACTCGGCGTCGCCGCGGCCGGCGGCCTGCTGCGAGAGCTTGAAAGAGTCGCCGCGAAAGTCGGCGAACTGGATCACCTCGTCGCGCTGATAGTGGTGGCCGAGAACGACCAGGCGATCACCCAGCTCGCGGCGCAGTGCCCAAATACGGGCGTCGCGCTCGACGGCGTCCATCTTGAAGTACGCGCGGGGGATGCGCTCCTGGCGCAGAGGTCCAACCCCATAGGCCCGGAGGCGATCATAGGCGCCGACACCCTCTTCGGGAACACAGGAGGCGGGATCGAGCTGGGGATTGACCAACCAGGGAAGCGGGGCCGACTGTGTACTTGACGCTGTACCTGGCACGTCGCCGGGCACCATCACGCCTGCGACGCGCTGACGAAGATCGAGAACCATCCAGGGAGCTCCTCCCGTTCCACCCGGAACGGGTACCCCGATACCCACGACGTGCGTGTGCGGGGAGACGAGCGGAGGACGTTCGAGGCGATGGTGCCCCGCTCGCGGGCGACCGATCACGCCGAAAGCATATCCGCATCATGAGTAATTGTCAAGATGACACTAAGTCGGATTTCAACGACACGTTAACGGCCGCGGCCGGCCTCAATCGGGCCGGCCGCGGCCGTTAACGCCGGCGGTCTCGCATATTCGGGAACGCCTGCGTGCAGCTATGCCGAGCCGAAGGCGGTGCTGGTCGGGGAGGAGTATTCGGACGGCGGGGCGGGGTCTGGTCCCATCGCGAAAGGCGGGTAGACGTCGGAGAGCAGCATGATGTAGAGCGAGACCCGATAGCTCCAACGGTTGCAGCCGACCGAGACATCGAAGAGGCTGCGTGGGTAATTACCCGTGAAGAGAATGGCAAACCAGGCGATGATGGTCACGATCGCCCAGAGGATGTTCAGCAAATAGACGACGATGAGATGCGGGATGATGAGGAGCCATTTGACGAAGATCTTCCAGCGGGAGAGTTGCTCCGGATAGATCGCGGCGAACCGGATCGGGTAGGCCTCATCGCCGAACGGTGGGTATTCGTCGCGCATGAGGCCGGCATAGGCGTGGACCCGGGCCGTCCAGCGGAGCGTCATCATCGAGAAGTCCCACAGGCCCCGTGGGTACTTCCCGGTGAAGAGGATCGCAAACCAAGCGATGAATGAGACAACCACCACGGCGAGGGAGAGGAAATAGAGGATGACAAAGTGCGGAATTGCGAGGAGCCACTTGACGAAGATCAGGAGGCGGCTGAGACGATCTGGAAAGGCGACATCGTAGAGCAATTCGCCGGGTTCACCCATGACGATGGTCCTTTCGAGGTACGGATGCCATCGGGTAAGAACGAAACAGCCGGTAGAAGTCCGGCGCGGTGGCGTCCTGACCTGATGCGGGGCGTGATCAAAACTCTAGCGGTCAGGTCGAATATGTCAAGACCCAAACATTCCTAGAGTGCGATGCAAGAATGGAGAGAAGCGGGGCCGCATGACGGATCTGGCCAGTAGTAAGCGAATGGCAGTCATTTACCTACAGCCCACCTGGCCAAACCTGCAAATGCACCTGATGGCGGCGGTCCGAGCGTGCGCGTCGACCACTCGCCAACTCGGGCACTGGTTGAACCTGGCGATGGCGAGGGACGAACGGTGGCTAGTGCCGGGGTAAGCACGTGGCGGGCCGGGTATCAAACCCGGCCCGCAATTCCGCACCGTGACCATGCCCCGGTGGTCGTAGTGGTTGGCATCCGCGTGGAGACGGGTTTCGAACCCGCTATGTCGCGCCGCAGACGGGGACGCAGCCCGGTCTGAGGTCGCTTGTTCCTTGGCACCGGAACCGCGAGCACAAAGGTGGCCGCTTGGGCATTGGCTGTTGCTCGTGCACGTCCTGGGGTGCAGTGCAGTCGGTGGGAAGTGGCGTGGACCGCAGTAGCGGAACCCGTCGTTCCCGAACTGGCAGATGCAGTCCGGCGAGCAGGTATTGGAGCCGAGAGGTGCACGTCTGGGCGCAACTCCCATTGGCGAGGCAGGTGTTCTGGGGCGGCGGGCAGCAAACCCGTTGCACACCGCGGTGGGGCATGCGGTCGTGGTGGTCGTGGTCGTCGGAGCCTGAGTGGTGGTTGTCGTGGTCGGCGCCTGCGTCGTGGTCGTGGTCGTCGGTCGTCGGTCGTCGGTCGTGAGTCGTGTGCGCTGAGTCGTCGTGGTGGTGGTGGTGCCGTTGAGTCGTCGTGGTGGTGGTCGTCGTTGGCCGCTGGGTAGTCGTGGTTGTCGTGGTCGTCGGCGCAGCAGTGGTCGTGGTGGTTGTCGTCGGTACCGCCGTCGTGGTCGTCGTCGACGTGGTCGTCGGCCCGGCGGTGGTGGTAGCGGTCGGGGTGCAAGCAATGAGCGAGGTGCACAGCCTGACCGGTGCTCGGTCCGAGAGCTGTGCACAGCGAGAACGGCCCAGACCGGCACAGTCGGCATCGCATGTGCAAAGCCCTGTTCGCTCAGTGCCAGCACCAGCGCACAAGTCCACGCCCGCTGGGATGCGACAAACAAGCCGGCGCAGCCGGTGCAGGGGTCTGATGGAGCATGGGCTGACGCATACGCCGCCGATCCGCGGTAGTGAACAGCGGGCACGGCGGAGGCGTCGTGGTGGTCGTGGTCGTGGCACAGACGCCGGACGGACCGACTACCTGTCCGGGCGGGCAGGCGACCGTGGCGATGGTGCCGCACTCACCGGCTGGGCGGCAGCGGGAGTTGATGATCGTGCCGGTGATCGGATTGGTGTAAACGCAGCAGACGCAGCCGGGCTTGCAACTCCCCGGGTTGGTTGCGCACAGCTGGATGCCGCAGTAGGTTTGCGTGACCTGGGCGCCAGCGCCCCGGGCTCCGAAGAGACCCGCCCCGAGGGCGGCAACCGCGCCGAGGAGGCCTCGGCGGGTCTTTGGCGTGGCGAATGAGCGGGCGAGGCGGTCAAAGGAGCGTGGGTCCACCCGAACTCTCCTTGATTCTTCAGTTGTCGCGGCCACCAAACCGCATGGATACCGCCACTCTAGAGTACCGATCGGGCCAGGTCAATCGGACGGCAACGTCCATTCGGCCCATTACTCCTCCTTGACTTTCACTCCAACACCGCTATCGTGAGCGGTGGAATCCCATACAACCTATGCACCTCCTCGTTGATTGCCGATACGTCTGGCCCGGAGGCTGTACATGCGTGGTCACGCCGTTCGCTGCCTCATAGCGAGCCTTCTGCTGGCAGGCTCATTTGCCAGCGCAATTCCCACTGTTGCCCAGGACTCCGACGGGCCGCTCAGCGGCGCGGAAACGGACTGGATCGGCGTGCCTCCGCCTGAGGATTGCACGGTGGATCCGATCACAGCTGAGGAGTATGTCGACGTACTGCAAACGGATACGTCCGAGTCGACAAATGAGGACCTTACCATTCAGATTCCGAGCGAAGACGATCTGCCGGAGGGTGGTCCGGCCGACGACGATACCGTCGCCGGCATCTCGGCGACCCTCTGGGAGTCTACTGCCTGCCTCAACGGTGGAGACTTTGCGAGGTTCTTGGCGCTGATGACCCCGTCCGGCGTGCAGTTCTTCTTGATGAGCATCCTGGAAGGGCTGGGACGGGCTCCTGGGCCGTTCACAGACGAAGAGCTCACCCAATACGAAGCCAACTTCACTAGTCTCGTGGCAGAGGAGCCAGAACCTTCTCCAATCGATGAGCGTTCGAGCATCGACGAGATCAGGGACGTCCGTGTGCTGAACAATGACCAGGTTCTGGCAGTCGTAGACGGCAGGATTGGAGACGTTGAGGCGATCTATGCCGTATTCACGCTCGACGACGATCACTGGCTAATCGACGTGATCGGGGTCATCGGCGAGCTTCCAGACATCGCGTTTTAGTGTCGTTCTTGACTACGAATGAGGCGTGGCCCCGATGACCGGAGTGGCGGCGGGAGTCGCCCTTACCCGTTCCTCGCCCGGCTGATACAACCAGTAAAGGTTGTCGCCGCCGAGCAGGCTAGTGTCGTATTTCAAGCGCATCACCAGGGCATCGGCGGGAACAACCATGAGGACATTGCCCGTGACCTGATCGCCGGAACCGAGGCTACCGGCGATCAGAGCATCGCCGGTGCGGATGTTCTTCTCGTCGTCGTAGTTCTCGCCCGCGACGACATCTCGCGCACTCCAGTAATAGGAGTTGAAGTTCTTCGCATCGCCAGAGGTGTTTTGGATTGTGACATCGAGAATCAGGAAGACGAATCCTTGGTCCGGCGCGGTGCCGGCGATGCTGCCGCTGCGGGATACACTATTAAGCGTGACGGCCAATCCGTCCCCTTCGACGGTCGCGCCAATCGGGGCGGGATTGGAGGCGGACCCGACATTTTCGGCCGAATCAGGTTCGACAACCGGCGTGCCGTTCGGCCCGAGGGCTGCGCGAAGCCGGTCCGGCTCGTCGTCGTCGCGATCGAGGAAATCGACTACCGGGCCCGGAAACAAGATGACCAGGCCGGACCCGATCGTCAGAAGCACGCAGCAGCCGAGCAGGACCGCCATCAGTCCGACTCCGACCGGGCCGCAGCCTACCCGGGCGTGGGTAATCTCATCACTCACGAATCCTCATCCTCCGCTGTTCGTCGCAGAGGATGGTAGCCGGTTCTTCGGGGCAAGAACCGGGCGGTAATGCGTACTGCGCCACAGGAAGGTGCATCAGATCAAGAATGAAACGGCGTGGAGAGCACTCCCCTTTCCCTGCTCTCTGATTCGGCCGGGAAAAGGGATGATTCGTCGGGCGACCGTCTCGCCCCAGCGTCCCGCGACCCTACCGTCATCCTGAGCTTGCGAAGGATCTTGGCGCGTCAGCGCCTTCTTGCTCGTTGGAGGACGCCGGGCGCCGCATCCACTACTTGGCGACCGGGTCGGAGGCAAAGGCCGCGCGGCGGCCAAGATCCTTCGCAAGCTCAGGATGACGATGGTGCTGGGGATGTCGAGACTCCCCCTTCCCGTTGCCGCAGCGGGACGGGGGCGGAGGGTCAGCGAACCATTCATTTCCTACGACGGATCGGTCGCCAGTGGCAACTTGACCGGCTGACCCGAGCGCGACGAGTGGTAGACGGCCAGGATGATCTCCAGGCTCTTACGAGCCTCAACACCGGTGACCGCCGGGGCGCGATCCTCGAGGATTGCCTGGAGGAAGTCCTGAAGTTGGAGGGCGTGGAAGCTAGGGAAGCCGGGTTTGCCGGTTTCGGCCTCGGCCCAACCAGCGCGCTGGTCGATCTCTCCAGGAATGGTCCAGACGTCGTTGATGCCCTGGTTGCCCTCCGGCGACTCGTCAACCGAGACCGTGGCGCCGCTGGAGCCGTGGATGGCGACCCGGAAGCCAAACGGTGGGTCAAACGTTGAAGCAGCAGTGATCGTGGCGAGACCGCCACTCTCAAAGACGAGGGTTGCGACGGCCGTGTCCTCGACGTCGATGTAGTCACCGTGGCGCAACGTCGCCATCCGGCCGACGACCTCGACGCAGGGCCCCATGAACCACTGCAGCTGGTCGATCATGTGGACCGTCTGATTCATCAAGATGCCGCCGCCCTCGGCGGCCCATGTACCGCGCCAGGGATCGGAGCCGAAGTAGGCTTCCGAGCGCCAGAGCTTGCCGGTGCACTCGCCCAGGGTGGGTGTGCCGAGCTGACCGGCATCTATCGCCTTGCGCATCCGCTGGGCGGCCGGCCAGAAGCGGCGCTGGAAGATGACGCCGAACTTGACCCCGGCCTCATCGGCGGCGGCGATCATCCGGTCGGCGTCCTTCAGGCTAATCGAAACGGGCTTTTCGCAGATGACGTGGACGCCCGCGTTCGCCACCGCCACAACCAGATCGGCATGGCTGGGATGTGGCGTGCAGACGCTGACCGCGTCGACCTCGCCACTCTTGAGCATTTCCATCGGATCGGAGAAGACACGGGGGACGCCGTACTCGGCGGCGAAGGCCTCGGCCCGTTCGACCTGACCATCGCAGACGGCCGCGAAGCGCGACTCTGGCAGGTTTGCAAAGGCCTTGGCGTGGAGCGGCGCGATCTTGCCGCAGCCGATGATGCCGGTCCGGACGACTCCCGTTGGGGTAGCAGCGCACATGGTTAGGCGGTTCCTTTGCTCTCGGTGGCGGTCGGTCGGATCGGCTCGACGACAGTTTTGCTCGGGTCGGGCAGGATGAGACGATTGAGGTACTCGGCGGCCCAGGCGGCGCCATTCAGGCCCGGGCATAAGGGATCTTCGTTCTCGATCGCGACGATCCCGTCATAGCCAACATCGCGCAGGGCGGAGAAGACCTCTGCCCACGGTACTGAACCGAGGCCGGGCAGGCGGTAGCGCCACCAGTCGTTGCCGAGGATGCCCTGACGGGCAAGGCGGGCCGGCATGACCTCGCAGTCCTTGCCGTCGACATGGTAGATGCGATCGCCGAACTCGCGGATGACATCGCCCTGGTTGGGGATGTGGAGCCAGACCAGGTGAGACGGGTCAAAGCTCAGGCCAAGCGCCTTCGATGGCACAGCCTCGAACATCTTCTCCCACATGAACGGGGAGTGGGCGATGTTTCCTTCCGGCCCGCCCCGGCCGGCCGTCTCGAACGCGATCCTGATGCCCTTGCTCTCGGCGTAGTCGGCGATGGGGCCGTAGACCTCGGTAAAGATGGCGATGTTGTCGCCGATCTTGTTGGAGGAATGCCTACCGCCGACGCCGGGCAGTCCGGAGAAGTTCATTCCGAACGATGAACCGGCAAACGTCACAACTGTATCGAGACCCAGCACATGCGCGGCGTCGATGCACTGGCGCATCAGGGCGATGCGCGAGGCCCGTAGGTCGAGGTCAGCGGAAAGCAGATTGACCATCGGGGCGAGAGAGACGACCTTGACGCCCGAGTCCCCCAGCGCATCCTCGACGATCCCCGGCCCATCTCTGACGATGGCTTCGAGATCGAGGTGCCCTCCATATGAAGCACCGCCGATCTTGGGATAGCCGGGACCGACGTTGACCTCCAGCGCATAGATCCCGTGTGCGGCGCACCAGCGCACGAGATCGGGAAACGGTATCGGCTCCAAGCCGACGAGCGTAGAGACACCGATTTGCACGCCTGAACCCTCCGACTGCCGACGATGCGTTAACGACGGCGCGCATCATACGGCAGCCGGCCGGGTTGCGGGTGAGCCTCTTACTCCTTGCGGTAGTCGGCACGCAGCGGCGTCCACACAGTGAACTCGCGTGGCCCAATCAGGAGTTCGGGCAGGGCATCGTGATATGCCTGCCGATAGGGGCGGCTAAGCTGGTGGTTGAGGACGTCGTCGTGATCCTCCCACGTTTCTAGAAGAAGAAAGCGGTTCTCGTTCTCCGCGTCCCGTTGCAGGATCGCGTTGTGGAACATCGGCTCCTCGCGCATGGCGTCAAGGACGCCGTTGAGTAGGTTAAGGAATCGCTCTCGCTGATCGGGCACCACGTCGAAATGGATGAGATAGGTCACGGCCATAGTTGATCCTCCCTTCTGCTGGAGGCGTGGGCAACAGATTCGCCTCACGTTCGACAACGATAGTCGGGCGGACGGCGGAATAGCCATTACTTCAGACGTCATGCATTGAAGATACGCGGAATCTTGATCTACGAGAGGCGTTCGATCAGTTCGCGGATGCCGCCGAACAGGCCGGGGTTATCTTCCGCGGTGATCCCGCCTGACCAGACATACCCCGTGACGATTGACCCTTCCTGGTCGAACCTCACCGGCCACCAGGCCATGCCCTCGATCACCGTGACCTCGCCGGTGATTTCGATCTCCGTGCCTTCAGTCAGTAGTGCGATGCTGGCGGCGGACGTTCCCGGGTCTTCCCGTACCTGCAACTCCTCGACGACGACCCGGGCGTCAGCCCCGGCTTCCAGCTGCGGCTCCCGGCCGAGCAACCCGTCAGGGCCATCCTGGGAGAGGATGCCGAGCGCCAGGAGAACGTTTGCCAGCGCGACCGCGGCGGTCAGCCGCCAGAGACCGCTGCGGAGCCAGCCGGTACGGCGGGCAGCCCGGCCACCGAGGCGATAGACCTGGGTATGGAGCGGTCGGCGGCCGTCAGCGTGGACGACGGTCCGCGATTGAGCCGGTGGAGAGAGTCTGGTCGGGGGCGGAACGGGCCGGTGCTTTTCGGCCGGCGCTCCCCAGGGGACCTCGTCCAGGCCGATCGGAGCAGTTTTTGAGCCACGTTCCCCGCCCATAGCATCGACCGCGCCGCGGAAAATGTTCGCGAACGTGACCGTGCCGGTGAAGCGCTCCGTGGGGTTCTTGGCGAGAGCCCAGAGGACGACCTCGTCGATGCCCGTGGTCAGTCCCAGGTCGCGCCGTGCTTTCGATGGCGGCACGGGATCACGCTCGATGTGGGCACGAATGACATCGTTTTTGATTTCGCTCTGGCTCTCGGCCAGGAAGGGAGGCTGCCCGGTGAGGAGTTCGTAGACGACGCAGCCAAGGGCGTAGACATCGGCGGACCGCTCGACCGGGTCGCCGGCCGCCTGCTCCGGAGAGAGGTAGGCGGCGGTGCCGAAGGTGGTACCGCCGATCAACTCCTGCGTGCTGCCGGCTGGCTGGGCAAGTCCGAAGTCAATCAGCTTGATCAGGCCGTCCGGCGTCAGGAGAAGGTTCTGCGGCTTGACGTCGAGGTGGACCAGCTTGCGCTCATGGACGTGTTCCAACGCGGCGGCGATCTGGTCGAGGAGATCGGCGACCTCGGCGGGCGGCAGGGCGCCCCGGTCGGCGATGACGTCTTTCACCGAGCGGCCTGGGATGTACTCCAGCACCGCCCAGGGCGACTCGCCGTCGTCGAGCAGATCGTAGACTTTGCCGACATTGGGGTGGTCGAGGAAGGCCATTCGCCGGATCTCCTGGCGAAATCTGGCCCGGGTTTCAGGGTTATCGCGGTACTCGGCCCGCAGGGTTTTTAGGGCGACATCGCGCCGAGTCTTCAGATCACGGCCGCGATAGACAATGGCCATGCCGCCCTGGCCGAGTGGAGCCTGGAGATCAACGGTGTAGCGCCGAGCGATGGTGACACTGGCGCCATCACTGGCGGAGTCGACCGGCTGCTCGGGCTCGTCTGGCTGGTTTGGTCGGTTTGGTGTGGCAAGTTGCATCGCCGGGACTCCGCCTCTCCTGACCACACGCTGGTCGAGCCTGCGGGGCGCCGGACGCGAGAGCGCTTGTATCGGACCAGGGTACCAAAGTGCAGGGCTGGCGTCCGGCGTCCGGCGTTCGGTGTTCGGTGTTCGGCGTCCGCTCTGTGCAGTGGGCGAGACTATACTGGCGAGAGCGCCTGGGGCGTGGAGTTGGCCTATTGCCGGGCGCCAATGATGTTCCCTGTATAGATCCGCTCTTCGGAGGCTCGGTCTCGATGGTCGCTCGTCCCAAGAGGTATCCGCCGGCCCGTCGTTCCACCAGAGATTGCCGAGCGGCTGCCGCCTGGTCAGTTTCTCACGCAGCGCTGGCCAGTTCTCCACTACGGCGATGTGCCGCCGTTCGACCCGGATCTGTGGGACTTTCGGGTCTACGGCATGGTGAAGCGATCGTTGCGCCTCTCGTGGGACACATTTTCCCAATTGCCGACGGTCGAGATCACCGGGGACATGCATTGCGTAACCCGGTGGAGCAAGCTCGACAACCACTGGGGCGGGGTCCGCGCCCGGGATCTGCTTGAGCTGGCGGGATTGACTGACGAAGCCGCGTTCGTGGTCTTCCAGTGCGAGCGCGGGTACACGGCAAATCTGCCGCTCGATGTGGTCATGGGTGACGATGTCATCTTCGCCACGACCCACAACGGCGAGCCGCTCAGTCCAGAACACGGCTTCCCGGTGCGAGCGGTCGTTCCCGAAAAATACGCCTGGAAGAGCGCCAAGTGGCTGCGGGCGGTCGAGGTGCTGCCCGAGGACCGACTTGGCTTCTGGGAGAACTACGGCTACCACTCCAACGCGGACCCATTCAAAGAAGAGCGGTTCGCGGACGATCGCGAAGTTGGTGATCCGCGGCAAGTAGCTTCGCGCGGAACCACCCGCTGAAGCGCTCGTTGCATGAGTTGGCCCCTTCTCCTCGTCGCCCGGTGCTAAAGACCCCGGGCTAACCCAGATAACCCCCCTGAAGGGGGCTGGACCGTCGGGGCAATCGTCGGAACTCTCCGACGTTCGAGACGTGTAACAGCCGGCTTTAGCCGGGTTATCTGAGATAGCCTGTGGTCTTTAGCCCCAGACGAAGCCGCGGCGCGGCGCTCCGAGTTCGCCCGACCGAGAGCGCCGCGGGCACTGTTTCCAAAGACGGAGGAAGGCGGTCTATCCGCCGGAACCGCCACCTGTCGCCCCAGGAACCGTCTGACTAAATGGGTGCAGTGCGGCGTCGACCTGCTCTCGCGGCAGGCCCGATGTCTCGTAGGCGAGCTCGCGGACGGTGCGGCCGGTCGCGTGCGACGTCTTGGCGATCTTGGCGGCGGCATCGTAGCCGATATGCGGGTTGAGGGCCGTCGCCATCGCGATGCTGCCCTCGATGTATCCCTCGCATTTGGTCTGGTTCGCTTCGATCCCTTCGATACATTTGGTGCGGAAGACCGTCGAAACGTTCGCCAGGAGGCGAATGCTCTCCAGCAGGTTGCGGGCCATCATCGGTAGCATGACGTTGAGGTCAAGCTGGCCCCACTGTCCACCGATGGTGATGGCCGCGCAGTTGCCGGTCACCTGCGCACCGACCTGGATCACGGCCTCGCAGATGACAGGATTGACCTTGCCGGGCATGATCGAGCTGCCCGGTTGGATCGCGGGCAGGATCAGTTCGCCCAGACCGGCCTGCGGCCCGGAGCCCATCAGCCGGATGTCATTGGCGATCTTCATCAGGGAAGCGGCCAGCGTGGTCAGCGCGCCGGCGGCGAAGACATAGGCATCGCGGGCGCCCTGGGCCTCGAAATGGTTGGCGGCCTCGCTGAACTCGGTGCCGGTGAGTGCGGTAAGGGCGGCCGCGACCCGGGAGCCAAACTCGACATGGGTGTTCAAGCCGGTGCCGACGGCCGTACCACCGATGGCCAGCTCGCGCAATCCGGGCAGCGTGGCTGCGATGCGGTCGATGCCCAGTTCGATCTGGCGAGCGTATCCGGAAAACTCCTGGCCCAACCGGATCGGGACGGCATCCATGAGGTGCGTCCGGCCGATCTTGACGATCGAATCGAACTCGGCGGCCTTAGTCAGAAGAATCTCGTGCAGTCCACGGAGGGCCGGCAGCAAGTCCTCTTCGATGGCCAGAACGGCGGAGACGTGAAGCGCGGTCGGGATGACGTCGTTGGAGGACTGCCCCATGTTGACGTCATCGTTGGCGTGGACGGCGCGGCCGAGCGCCCGTGACGCGAGCGTGGCAATCACTTCGTTGGCGTTCATGTTGGACGACGTACCGGAGCCGGTTTGGAAGACGTCGATCGGGAACTCGGCATCGTAGGTTCCGGCGGCCACGGCAGCGGCGGCGGCTTCGACCGCGTCCGCTGTCTCCGAACTAAGGAGACCCAGATCCCGGTTCACCTGAGCCGCGGCCTGCTTGACCAGCCCGATGGCGCGGATCAGGCGGGCCGGTAAGGGCTCGCCCGAGATAGGGAAATTTTCCACGGCCCGCTGCGTCTGGGCCGCATAGAGCGCGGTCTTGGGGAGACGCATTTCGCCCATGGTGTCCCGTTCGATCCGGACATCCGCGTCGTCGATCGTGGTCGTCACCGGTTATGTACTCCTCATTGCAACGTTTGTCGCTGCTGGATGACGCTTATCGCGAGTGCCTCGAAGTGCCTATCCTGGCTGTCCGGCTAAACCCTTGGCGGCTCCGTCGGGCGGGATGGAGGCGCGGGACGGAGACCGATAAAAAGCCCGGCGCGCTGCTGGGCGGTCCGGAAGAACCACGGCGCGGCCAGAGACACGTAGATGCGACTGCCAAGCCCGTCGATTAACGGCTGGGGAACAGACGTATCGCCACCGAACGCGCCAGCGAGCGCCCCGGCGATGGCGCCGACGGTATCGGCGGCCCCGCCCGCGTTCGCGGCGGCGAATACAGCGTCGGCAAAAGACTCGGTCCGGCTGGCCGCCAGGAATCCGGCGATCACGCTCTCCGTGGCCGCCAGTCCGGTGCCAACGGCGGCCAGGGACTCCGCCAAGGTCTGCTCCAAGCGCATGGCCGCCGCCGAGCGCATGGCCTCTGCCATCTCGCCGTTCCCCAGGAAGTCCGCCGTCTCGTTCAACCAGTGTTCGGGGGCCACCGATCGAGCGGCGATCATGACACCGAACGCGACCGCCGTGGTCGCGGCGATGACCGCGGGGGCTCCGTGGGTGAGCCGAGTAACGGCCTCAGCGTCTCTCCGCAGGGCATCCCCGTCGAAGCGCCCGACAGCATGCAGCAGCCCGATCGGAACGCCACGGGCGGCAACATCTCCGGTAGACGGTCCGTCATCCGTCAGCGGAACGATGAAGTCGAGCGTCGAGTCCGCCCGCTCCAGGGCCGCGCGGGTATCAGGATGCAGCCAGTGAGCCGAATCGCCGTTGGCGAGATAGAGCAAGCGAGAGCCGATCGAGTCGATCGTGTCCGCGGTGAGCTTGCCCCCGTTGGTGGTTAGAGCTTCAACGATCGCCAGCGCGAACTCGGTCTCGTCGGTGATCTCCCCGGCTGCACACCTCGGTGCCGTCCGGCAGGACTCGCAGATGGTAGCCGTCGATCGGACCGAGACGCTCCGCAATGCGGGCAGCGTCCCAGCCCGCCACCGGCATTCCGAGCGCATCACCGATGGCCATGCCGAGAAGGCCGCCAAGAAAGCGATCCTCACCGGCGCTATTCGTCAGGTCCAGATTCGTCGAGGCCATGTCGCACCTACCATCGTCGAATGCCGCATTATGTCGATGAAAGTGTCATGGATGCGCGGACGGTTCCTGCCCGAGGAGTGCCGGCGGTCACCGTGATCTCGCCGCCACCAGGCGCACGCACAAGCCATTCCACCCGTTTGCGGGCGTCATTGTCGTAGGCGGGGAAGACGCTGAACGCCTCGAACTGACTGGCACGGCCGTCGAGGTGGCCGAGCTCTTCCTCCTCCTTGCCTATGACGCGCTCCATGCCGTCACCAAGATCGAGAGTGACTTTGACAGGTTTGCACCGGGAGGTGGCCTTGTACGCCTCGCTGCCGTTAGTGGGCAGGAAACCGGTGTTCTCGATCAGGACATGGACTTTATAGAGATCGGCGCCGAGCGATTCCGCCTCGGCCTCCAGGATCTCGATTCGGGGCGCGGCGCCCATCGCCCGGATCGTGAAGCCGGCGTTCTTGCGGCACTCCTCTTCCAGCAACGGACCGGGCGGGTTCTGGAAGGTGAATTTGAACTCCCAGCCGCCGATCTCAACCTCGCCAAGCTGCGGGTGCTCAAAGGGAGTCCAACGTTTGAATCCCGCCCCATCGAGCTGCTGATCGAGGACCTTCAGCATGGCCAGGTCGTCGTCTTCGGTCCGCTCTTCGAACCATTTGATAAAGTCGTTGACCTCCAAACCGGCCTGGAAGGGCAGACTCCACAGCTCGGTAGCGAACGAGAACAGGCCGAGCTGCTCGTACGTCCAGTCGGTGAGCGAGCCCATGATCGGGATCTTCTTGTCGTAAGCAAAATCCTGGAAGATCGACACGCACCGGTAACCGGTCTCTTCGGTGCCCAGCTCGCCCAGCGCCTTGAATATGCGCACATCCGGCTTAGGCAGGTCGTCGTCGTTGCGGAGAGAGGAGGGCCGCAGGATCACACCGGAGAAGGTGTGGTAGTGCTGCGAGCCGTGGATGTTTGGGTGGGCAATCAGGAAATCGGCGAGTGCGCGGGTTTCCGGCTCGGAGAGAGGATATGCCCCTGCGCCGCTCTGTTTCCACTCTGGGCCCCATTGCACCGGGAAGTTACGGTTGTTGTCGAGACCCCACAGGGGCGGCGCGACCCTGACGGAGCCGCCATCGAAGTTTTTGATCGTCCCTTCGGGGTAAACGAAATAGTAGTCGGC
The DNA here is from genome assembly GCA_963849635.1 of uncultured Chloroflexia bacterium. Taxonomy (GTDB): domain Bacteria; phylum Chloroflexota; class Chloroflexia; order Thermomicrobiales; family UBA6265; genus CAVRUD01. The sequence goes on from CAWKIA010000018.1 coordinate 786,015, forward strand.
ACCCGTCTCGTCAGGGCCGCGCTTGATCAGGAGGCGATCATCCTTGGCCGAAACCTTCCACGGGCCATTCGGGCTCTTGACTCGCATCTGGGTGATCCAGCCGTCGCCGTCCAGATCCTCGCGCTGGACGCCGTCTTTCGGCTCCAACTCGGGCCAGGGGCGCATTGACGAGCGCATCTGGTTGGGGGACGAGAGGTAGACCTCGGCTCCGTCGACGCCGATCCTGGGGACGACGTACAGGGTTGTCTGGTCGAGCAGGCGGGTGATGCGCTCATCGGTGCCGTACCCGGTGAGGAGCTGGTGAATGGTGAAAAGCGCGACAGCGGAGCCGGTCACCTCGCCGGCATGGATATTGGCGTCGACGAAGTAGGCGGGCTTTTCGTCGTGCGGACCAGTTTCCTTGTTGGTGAGAATCACCACCCAAATGTCACGGCCTTCGAAAGTAGAGCCGATAGACTCGACAGTGACAAGTGACGGATGTGCCGACTCCCAGTTGCGAAGCAGTTCGGTGAGCTCGGCGTAGCGGTAATAGCGATCTGGTCGGAACTCGGCCGACTGGGCGACGTAGCGTTCCGGACCGCTTGCAGCGGGGACATTCGCCATGGAGATGAGCTCGCATTTCCCTGTAAACGACCGCGATCAGGCATGGATATGGGCCGGATGGTCGTCGATGATCCGGATTCCAGCCGGCACTCTACCAAAGACAGCACGTACGGCAAGTCGGCAAGTCGGCAAGTCGGCGAGGGCGGCACAACCAGGTCTGTGGGAGGTAGAGCAGGCAACACAAAGGTCTTTATGACGGTGGGGTAAGGTCAGTGAACATTCGGTGGTGAGAATGACTATCCCCGCTATCCACAACGAATTCGCAGGCATTCACACGAAGTTCGACGGGCAAAACGCTTGCGACACCGCCATTTCGGTGCTACGCTGGCACATCGGCGCTGGACATCCCGGTATTGGGCAGGTGTGGCGTCGAACGACGGTCGTTTGGTACCAGTCTGGATCCAAGAACGGAGAACTCGGCGTGGCGACAGGTACGGTTAAGTGGTTCGACCCTGAAAAGGGTTTCGGTTTTATCGCGCAGGATGACGGCGGAGCAGATCTCTTCGTTCACCGATCGGCAGTCGGCTTCGCCGGTCTCAATGATGGTGACAAGGTCGAGTACGAAATCGGTTACGGCCCTAAGGGTGAGAACGCAACCGATGTCACAGTGACCGAGGCTAGCAACAACCCGCCGCGGCCGCGGCGAGATGCAGGCGGATTCGGTGGCGGCGGTGGTGGCGGTGGCGGCAGCCGGGGCTTCGGCGCTGGTGTCGACGTCGAGAGCCTCCCGATCGCGACCGGCACGGTCAAGCGCTACGATCCTGAGAAGGGCTTCGGCTTTATCGCTCAGGATGCGGGCGGCGACGATGTCTTCGTGCACCGCTCCGCGGTCGGCTACGAAGGTCTCAACCCGGGTGATCGCGTGGAGTTCCGCCTCGGCATGGGCCCCAAGGGCGCCCGCGCGGAGCAGGTGAAGATCACCGAGCGCGGCGCCTCTGACGACTACGGCTACGCCTCCTCGGGTTCGACTAGCTGGTAGGGTAAGCCGACCAGCTCGATCGACCGATCTGCTGGGATCGACACAATTCGCGACAGATTCAGCGGCGCCGGAGGACTACCTCCGGCGCTGCTGGCGTTTTCCCAATATCTACCTCCCACGTGGGATCACGAACCCGGATCAGGCATCGCCCCGGGTCTTTAGCCCCGGGCGACGCTATGAGGGCGTCCCATGATTCCCATGGTGTGCACCCATAGCAATAGGGGCAAACGCGCATCCGCACACAGAAGCCCTTGCGTCAGCCCGCCTATTGAGATAATGTCTCACTCAACAGGTGAAGGGCCATTTTGGGAAAGGATTGAACCGTGCGATTTCGGGGCTTGGGACTGGCACTGACCGCGCTGATGATGATGATGGGACTGGTCGTGCCGAGCGCCACACCAGTTCGGGCGCAATCAACCGAGCCACTCAGCGTGATTGCAACGTTCAGTATCCTCGGCGACATCGTCTCCCGGGTAGGGGGCGATAAGGTGAGCGTCAGCGTACTCATCCCGAGCGGTGCGGATGCCCATGTCTTCGAGCCGACTCCGGAGGACGCCGGCAAGCTCGAAACCGCGGCGGTCGTCTTCGAGAACGGACTTGGCTTCGAGCCGTGGCTCGACGAGCTGTACGAGGCGTCCGCGTCACAGGCCGCCCGGATCGTGGTAACCGAGGGCGTCACACCGCGCGGATTCACCGACGGGGAATCCGACCCCGATGAGGAGCACGAGGACGGCGAGGAACACGGCGAGTTCGACCCACACGTCTGGCACGATGTCCAGAACGTCATCCTCGAGGTCGATGCGATCCGCGCGGCTCTAGGCGCCGCCGATCCGGCCAACGCTGGCATCTACGACGCCAACGCCGCCTCATACACCACCGAACTTCAGCAGCTAGACGAATACATCGTCGCCCAGGTGGCGACCCTTCCTGAGGACCGGCGACGTCTCGTGACATCGCACGATACCTTCGGATACTTCGCCGATCGCTACGGATTCGAGATAGTCGGAACGGCGCTGGGCTCAATCTCGACAGAGGGCGGCGATCCGTCGGCACGGGATATCAACGACCTGATCGACGAGATCGAGGACGCGGGGGTCCCGGCGATCTTTGCCGAGAACGTTTCTAACACCGACCTGATGGAGACCATTGCCGATGAAGCCGGGGTGACGCTGGCCCCGTCACTCTACACCGACGCCCTGGGTGAGCCAGGCAGTCCCGGCGCGACGTACCTGAGCATGATCCGGTACAACGTCGATACGATTGTGCAAGCCTTGGGCGCGACCTAATACATTCTTCCTATGATTCAGGCGGCACATCGGACACCGCGTCATGGTCGCCACGGCTCGGGTCTCCTGGAAGAATTTCGGAAGGTCCTGATCGTAGCTTAGGCGTGTCAACAGCGGACATGTTCACCGTCGCGAGCGATCGCACGAACATCAAGCGCCTTTCGGACGAAAACGTCTAGCTACGACCGCTCCCCTGATTGGGCGGCGGCAGATCCCTCCAGGAGGAGATGACCGTGGAAACACTCATGTCGCGTGTCGAAACATTGCGTCGCGGGCTGGCCTTGATCTCCGGCTACGCGATTATTGCCGGTGTGCTGAGCATCGTGCTCTCGGTCTCGGCAATGGCGGATGGTGAGGCGTACGGATTCACCCGCGCCGCGATTGGCCTCGTCGGGATAGCGGCCGGCCTGCTCGTACTCTCTGGCAAGGAGATCGGTATTGATGGCTGGCGAGCACTCGTCCTCTGGTCTGCCCTGCAGGTGCCGATCTATGCCGACACCAAAGACGGCAATCTCTTTCGCCAACTCTTCGACTTGCCGGCGGCATTCACCTCGTCGACGACGATCAACGGCGTGGTGACGGAGTACAGCCAGCTCGGCTTCAATCTGGTCGGCGTCGCCCTCTTGATTGTGGTCTTCCGGCTGCGGGATCGCTGGAACATCAGCCAGCGCGCCCGGGCGAGGGGCCTCGCCATGGCGTAGACCAACTCCGCAACCTGGCATCACCCAGCGAGCGCGTGCGGACCGCCCTCGAAGGTAAGAGACGCAGATCGGCGGCGCCGGAGCAATCCCGCGCCGCCTCTCGTCTGTCGCGGACCCGCTTGGACTGGCCGCTTGTTTCGGATGACTGTGTTTAGAGTGACAAGAAGTAGGTCGCCCTACCCGGTGCGAACCCATCCCCTCTAACCGTCGTCCCCACTCTAACCGTCGTCCCCACGCCCGATTCACTCTCACGCACGAGGGAACTGGGAACAGGCGGATCCCCTCACCATGAGCATGAGTCCCCCTCCTGGACAAGACCTCACCCTCCCGGACCTTCGCCTGCCCACTTGAGTTGGACAAGGCAGGGGTCCAGAGGTACGGCGTTGCCGTGCATCAGGGCGGAGACGGGAAGAGGGTAGGCAAGGATCGGTCATGCGGACCGGGGCGGGGCACGGCCAACGTTTGCGTCGCCACCTGTCCGGTATCTGGTCGGTCGCGGAGACCTGTGTCTGCTGCTGGTTGCCGAAGCCGTCGCACGCGACGCAGCCGCCCTGGTTCTACCGGAATGGGGCGAACGCGCCGTCCGTTTCGGAAAAGGAGCAGTCGACGGCGAGGAAGACGGTACGATATCCTCATCGTCACGCCTATCGACTACACCGAACCGGTCTCTAGCGCCCTCGCGGCCGTCGACCCGTCGCCGACCGGAGCGCCAGCATGATTGCGGCGACTGCGGCGGCCAGAAGCGCGGCGGCCACGAATACCCAGGAAGATTGCGGAGCGCCGCTGCCCGAACCCGACCCCGTATTGGGCACCGTGCCGACGCCGATACCCGCCGGGATGTAGGAGGCCACGACGTTGCTCTTTGCCGGCACCAGGAATATCGACGAGGTGGGACCGGGCTCCTGGTCCGGTTCGACGTAGACGGTGATCGACGTGTCGCCGGTGTCGATCACCTCGACCTCGACCAGATTCTCGACCTCGACGTTGGACTCAACTTCAGCGAAGACGTAGGTGGTTCCTTCGAATTCGACCGTGGATGGCAACCCGGCCGGCGGAGTCGGCGAGACGGTCGGGCTCGGCGTGTCGACAGGGCCAGTCGCTTCAGTGGGAGCGGGCGTCAAGGTCGGCTCAGGGGTGACCGTCGCCGTCGGCTCCACGGTCGCCGTCTCGGTCGGCGGCACCGGCGTCTCGGTCGGCGCTGGCGTCTCAGTCGGCGCTGGCGTCTCGGTCGGCGGCACCGGCGTCTCGGTCGCCACCGGCGTCTCGGTCGGCGGCACCGGCGTCTCGGTCGCCGGCGACCGGCGTCTCGGTCGGCGCTGGCGTCTCGGTCGGCGGCACCGGCGTCTCGGTCGCCGGGACCGGCGTCTCGGTCGGCGCTGGCGTCTCGGTCGGCGGCACCGGCGTCTCGGTCGGCACCGGCGTCTCGGTCGGCGGCACCGGCGTCTCGGTCGGCGCTGGCGTCTCGGTCGCCGGCACCGGCGTCTCGGTCGCCACCGGCGTCTCGGTCGCCGGCACCGGGGTCTCGGTCGGCGCTGGCGTCTCGGTCGGCGGCACCGGCGTCTCGGTCGGCACCGGCGTCTCGGTCGGCGGCACCGGCGTCTCGGTCGGCGCTGGCGTCTCGGTCGCCGGCACCGGCGTCTCGGTCGCCACCGGCGTCTCGGTCGGCGGCGCTCGTCGGCACCGGCGTCTCGGTCGGCACCGGCGTCTCGGTCGGCGGCACCGGCGTCTCGGTCGGCGCCGGCGTCTCGGTCGGCGGCACCGGCGTCTCGGTCGGCGCACCGGCGTCTCGGTCGGCGGCACCGGCGTCTCGGTCGGCGCCGGCGTCTCGGTCGCCGGCACCGGCGTCTCGGTCGCCACCGGCGTCTCGGTCGCCGGCACCGGCGTCTCGGTCGGCACCGGCGTCTCGGTCGCCGGCACCGGCGTCTCGGTCGCCACCGGCGTCTCGGTCGGCGGCACCGGCGTCTCGGTCGCCACCGGCGTCTCGGTCGCCGGGACCGGGGTCTCGGTCGGCGCTGGCGTCTCGGTCGGCGGCACCGGCGTCTCGGTCGGCGCTGGCGTCTCGGTCGGCGGCACCGGCGTCTCGGTCGGCACCGGCGTCTCGGTCGCCGGGACCGGCGTCTCGGTCGGCACCGGCGTCTCGGTCGGCGGCACCGGCGTCTCGGTCGGCACTGGCGTCTCGGTCGCCGGGACCGGCGTCTCGGTCGGCACCGGCGTCTCGGTCGCCGGACCGGCGTCTCGGTCGCCACCGGCGTCTCGGTCGTGGCACCGGCGTCTCGGTCGCGGCACCGGCGTCTCGGTCGGCGCTGGCGTCTCGGTCGGCACCGGCGTCTCGGTCGCCACCGGCGTCTCGGTCGGCGGACCGGGGTCTCGGTCGGCGCTGGCGTCTCAGTGGCCACCGGGGTCTCGGTGGGCGGCACCGGGGTCGGCGTCACCGGCACTGAATCGCCGCCGAGTTGAAGCGGTACCGTCTGGTCCCCGGCCCCCGCCACGGAGAGGCGCGACTGGACGTTCCCCGTCGCCGTCGATGGATCGCCCTGGCAGGCCAATCGTGCCACGACGCGGACGATCACCACATCATCCAGTTCAAACCCGGTGAGCGTGGCTTCGGCGTTGACATCCAAGGACGTAAACCCGGGGAACCAGGAGACTCGCTCATTGCCGTCGAGGTTCCGGTTTCCGGGGTCGCCTTCATTGATGGAAACACTGGCGACCTCGACGAAGCCGACCGTTCCACCCGAGGTGGTCGCCCGGTTGTGCTGCGTCACGAACGTCGTGGAGCTACCGAGGCCATTGTTCTCGGCACGGACAAAGAAGACGACCAGGTCGCCGCAGACGAAGTCGCCGCCATTGAGCGACTCTACGACCTCGGACCCTCCGTCGCCATACTGGCCACCGGCGCCGGTGGCGTGGTCGTACGAGGAGGGTTGCGCGGCGACGAAGTTGAAGGAGCTCTTGCTGGCAAGAGCACCACGTGTGCTCGGCGTGCCCGCTGCCGTGACTGAGGGCGAACCGGTCTCGGGTGCCGTGGCCGGAACGGGGGTGTCCGTCGGGACAGCCGTGTCCGCTGGCGGCGGGACCGGCGTGTCGGTCGGGGGGATCGCCGTCTCGGTGGGAGGAATCGGGGGCTCCGTCGGCGGCAGTGGCGGCGGTGTCTCGGTGGGCGGCGGCGCGTCGCAGGCGTCGCCCAAGCCGTCGCCGTCCCCGTCGGTCTGATCGGGATTGAACGTGGTGGGGCAGTTGTCGACGCCGTCGTCGACGCCGTCGGCGTCGGCGTCGGCGACCGAAGGATCAATGACGTTGACGAAGTAGAGCGTGGCGCTGCCGCCCGATTCAAGGGTCACGCCCTGCGCCGGGCCTGGCAGGTAGCCGACGGGGGCGACGGTCTGGGTCACGGAGTAGGTTCCCGGCGGCAGTGGCGGCGACGTTGCCGTCGGAAGGGCCAGACAGACCTCCGGACTGGTGAGCGGACCGGCGAGCACGAAGCAGGCACCACCCAGGGCGCCGCCGAACTCGTCGATCGCGACGACCGTGAGCGTCGCCGGGGCCGCGCCCTCGTCCAGGTCGGCGGGACCTTCCTCCTGGGCGCGCACCAACGTCGGACTGCCGGTCACCACCAGCAGCACGGCGAGGACGACCAACCGCAGGACGGCCCAGCGCACGCACACCTCCATCCGCTTGACCCGATCGTGAACTGGCCCGAGTTGTACCAATGTCCCGAATCCCCACCATACAGCCCAATCGGGTGGAGCGCAATAACCCGCTCGGGGCAAACCCTCGACCCGGTGCCCGACGCGCCTGCGACGAGGAGGGCAGTGCTCGTCCTCAGCTGCGTCTCAAAGCAGAACTGTTTTGGCCGCCGGCGTCGACCCAGGCACGGACCGGCTCAACCGATATTCCTCTGATGGATGGGGAGCCTCGTGGTGACCTCGCAGTTACTCGAACCCTGAATCCTCGGGTCAAAAGCTGGATGGCTAGAGCAAAAGTGAGAATGCCGGCGATGGCCTCCAGTGCCATGAGGACGTAGGCATCGTCGTCCGCGACGATCACGGCTGTATTACCGATCACCCAACCTGCGCCCAAGAACACCAGCACCCCCCACCCGTGAGCAAGGAGCTTGGCGATGACGGCGAGCCAAGCGATGGTCTTCATCGTGGCTCGTCACAGACTGCCTAGAACGGCTCGAATTCCAGGGTCCACGCCGATTCGGTGTTCTCTGAAGATACGAACACTTCCCCGGATTCAGGATTAGTCAGGACCGTCGATCCGGTCCATGTGCCGTTTTGCTGAATGATTTCGTTGAAGAGAAGCGACTCCCCGCCGTTGGCGTCGTAGAAGTAAATGATGAATCCGTCAAACCCAAACTGCGTTGCGACTTCGAGGGTGGCGCTAACCCGATAGCGCCCCTCCGGGAGGGTGAACTTCTCAGAGACCGCCGTCCCGACCCCGGAAACGGTGGTCGGTCGCGTTGCGGCCTCGGCCTCTTCAGCAACCGAATCTCCGGCGGATGCGGCCTCGGCGGTCCCCAGGTTGATCGACAGGCCAGAGTATTGGTTTGTTCCGACTTCGTAGAGGACGGCGTAGAAGGCCCCGGATCACCTTCGGCCTCGAACTCGTCGTAGATCTCCTGCTCGACCTCTTCCGAGACGCCCTCACCGGAGCCCTGGAGCGCGATCTGGTTGCCCGCACCGCTCGTGGCCGAGCGGCACCTGCACATCATCGTAGTCGGCGTCAGCCGGCGCGAAGTCGCCCAGCACGGTTTCGGCGGCCCCCATGGTCCAGGTGTCTCCTTCGACCGGGCGCAAGGTCATGCCGACAACTTGGGCGACCGCAGAGCCGATGGCCGCCCGGAGTTCGATCTTGCGGCTCAACACCAATCCAAGGGTCACGGCCGGGTAGATGTGACACCCCGAGACGGGTCCAATGACGTAGACCATCGCCAGCAAGGCCAGCCCAATTGCCAGCGAGACACCAAGCTCGTCCGTTGCACGTACACCCGGTCGCGACAGGCAACATCGTGTCACGAGTGCGCCCGATCGGAGGTCCACGTGGCCGTGAGAACATTCGGGACGCCGCCTTCGGCGCCGTTGGGGACGGCGTCGCCGACGATACGACGGCGATCAAGCGAGCCATCCAGGAGGCCGTCTCCTGCGGGGCGGGATCGTCTATCGTCGACGATCGCAAAGATGCTCCGGTTCCTGATCGCCAGCGGCTGGGCAGTTGAGACGGACTTCGACGAGCTGCTGCCGCATCAACTGCTCATGCGGATCGTCGGGGCGACGGGACGTGAGTGATACCGGCCTTTTTTAGGTGTAAGGTGTTCGAATTGTTCGGATCCACACCCTTTTTAGGGTGTCAGATGCATCACCTTCGAGGACCTTTTCAGGGTGTCCGGATTGTCTTTTTCCGGGTGTTGCATCTGCTGCGCCGCGGCCTTGGGGATGGGGCGCAATTGTGAAATTTTGTGCAGTTCTGAGGCGCTGGAGAATGCGTCTTTTTGTATCGATTGGTGCCACCCTGCCGGTGCCCCTTCACCCCCTGGGCGAGCGTGAAGCCCGGCGCGTGCCGGCGGCTGATGCCGAGCGCCCGGGCGATCCCCACGTCGGTGCGGCGGCCCAATTCGCCATTGGACCGAAGCGGCTCCAACCTCGGCTCCGGCAGAATCGGACCATATCCACGAATGGGCCCTTAGGCGGATTCCCCTGCAACCGCGCACAGCCTATCATTGAGGCGTGGTGAGACCGCCAATAGCCTCCGGAGGGTCGCCTCCGGGCGGTTTCGTCGTACCGCGGGGAGCGGACCGCCGCCGTGCGGTCGGTTCTTCCCCATTCCAGCGGGCTAGGTCCCGAGACGAAGCGCCGCCGCCGAGAAGGACCGTCGGGGCCGAGCCGGGATCTCGCCAGGCGATGGATGTGCCGAGAGAACGGGGCACAACGGAGACGAGGCGAGCGTTCGTTGCTCGTCGTCGGTTCGCAGGAGCAGGAGGAGCACGTCCGATGGCAGCCACGATTCCGTCCCACGCGGTGGTCGCGAGCTTTCGCTTCGAGGTCGGGGCGAGCAACGCGCTGGACAAACTCAAGCAGATCAGCCAGGAGCAAGGGCTCGGCGTCCAGAACGCGGCGGTGCTGAAGGTGAGCGACGACGGCAAGCTGCGCATCCACGAGACCGCCGACATGAGCGGCGGCAAGGGCATGGTCCTCGGCGGGGTGGTCGGCGGTGTCGTCGGTCTGTTCGGCAGCGCCGTCCTCTTGCCGCTCGGGATTGGCGCCGTCGCCGGCGGGTTGGCGGCCAGGCTGCGCGACTCCGGGTTCCCGAACCAGCGGCTCCAGGAGGTCGGCGCCAAGCTGGAACCGGGCAACTCGCTCCTTATCGTCGCCGTCGACGATGCGGCCGTCGACCCGGTGTCGGCGATCCTGAAGGATGCCGGCGCCGACGTCGTGCGCGAGGCGGTCGACGGAAAGGTCGTCGCGGAGCTGGAAACGGCGGCAGCGGCAACGGAGGCGCCCGCAGACGTGGCTCCCGCGGCCGCCGACTCGGTCGAGGTGAGCGGCGTGCAGGACTGCCCGGACGGCTACCCGATCAAGGGCAACGCCGACACGTTTATCTACCACATCCCCGCCAGCCCCGTCTATGCCGCCACCCGACCCGAGGTCTGCTTCGCCACCGTGGACGCCGCCCGGGCCGCCGGCTACCGCGCCCCCCTCCACCGTCCGCCGGGGACTCCTTGACTCCAGGCAGTGACGTCGTTATCCGCAGATGATGACTGGCAGGCACCCTCCGGCGGGCCGGGTAATATGGGCGCCGGGCGCTCTTACGCGCTGAGAGCCTCTGCGTGGCTCGGTATGGTGGCGGGACCGGCGGTCAGGAAGAAGCTTAGCCTGTGTCCGGCCGACGCGTTGCCGACTTACTTCGTTTTGTCCGTTTCTTTAGTAGGGTACCCAATGACCAAGAACCGCCTCGGGGGACAAAACGAGAGCGCTATCTACCAGCGCTATAGCGCTGTGCTGCTCCGCCAGACCTTTGCCGTAAACCGCACTACCCAAGGTGCTCAATCTCCCTATACACACAATTTGAGACACTTCGCAGACGCTCATCCGCTGGCGTTGAGCACCTTCGGGGAATCGACGATTCTGAGGCCAGGTACGGCATGACCAAATCGCGCGGCCGCGGGCCAGGCGAAGGCAGCATCTACCGGCGGGAGCAAGACGGCCGTTGGGTCGCCGTGCTGAACCTTGGATATGGCCCGAACGGTAAACTCCGGCGGAAGTACTTCTACGCCGACACCTTCGCCGATGCCAGCAAGAAGCTCACCCGCGCCAAGAGCGACCAGGACCGCGGGCTGCCGATCCCCACCGAACGCCAAACCGTGGCCCAGTTTCTCGATCGCGGGCTTCGGGACGTTGTGCAGGGCAGCGTCCGGCCGCGCACGCTCCGTTCCTACCAGGACGCCGTGCGCCTGCACCTGTCGCCGTCGCTCGGGCGCCACCGTATCGAGAAGCTCACGCCGGATCATGTCCAGGCGATGATGCGCCAGAAGATCGCCGATGGGTTCTCGCCCAAGACGGTCTAGAACATCCGCGGCATCCTCCGCCGAGCGCTCGGCCAGGCGGAGGCCTGGGGCTTGGTTGGTCGCAACGTGGCACGCCTTACGGTGCCCCCACGCGGAGAGAAGCACGAAATCGAGCTCTTCACCGTCGACGAGTCCCGCCGCCTGCTGGAAGCCGTCAAAGGCGATCGCCTCGAAGCGCTCTACTCTGTCGCCGTCTCCATCGGATTGCGTCAAGGTGAGGCATTCGCGCTGCGCTGGCGGGACATCGACCTCGACGCCGGCGAACTCCGTGTCCGCCACACGCTCCAGCGCGTCGACAAGATTCCGGTGCTGGCCGAGCCAAAGACGCAGAAGAGCCGGCGCACCATCCCGCTCCCGGCATCGATCGTCTCCGCGCTCAAGTCCCACCGCATCGCCCAACTCGAGGAGCGCCTCTTTGCCGGTGACCGCTGGCAGGACTGGGACCTCGTCTTCTGCACGACGATCGGCACACCGCTGGATCCCCGGACTATCACTCGCCAGTACCACGCGCACCTGGAGGCCGCCAACGTGCCGCGGCGCCGATTCCACGACCTCCGGCACACCGCGGCGACGCTCCTGCTAACCCAGAGCGTCGACATCCGCACCATCATGGAGACACTGGGACACTCACAGATCTCGCTGACGATGAACACCTACGCCCACGTGATGCCGCAACTCAAACATGACGCGGCCGACCGCATGGAAGCCCTGCTCTTTGCCGATAAGGCGTCAAGCTAAACCCCGTGGCTGCACTCATGGCTGCAAAATCGATGACTGACTGAACGCATCAGGGAAAGATTTCCGCACAGTGAAGAGCTTTCTGGGTGGTGACCTCGCAGGGACTCGAACCCTGAACCCTCGGGTTAAAAGCCCGCTGCTCTGCCGTTGAGCTACGAGGTCGCGGCGGCGCCGCGCACAGAATCGTACCCTCCCTGCGCCGGTGCTGCCACCGCTTCCAGATCTGATCCCGCTGAACATCCGCCCCTGACATCGAGAACGGTAAGCCATACTTGAAACATGATCGTGTACCGTCTTGACTCGACAATGACGGCAGAGCGGGGTGCATTGCATTGAACGTGGGACCTCGACGTGGGTGATTGGGAGACCCGATTGGCGTTCGGGGCGGTGGCGGCGATCCTGATCGCCGGAGTGGCCTTCCGGCGGCGGGCACTCTCAGCCGACGGCACGGTGGCTGCCTGGATCGTCGGCACAGTAGTGGTTGCGGCGGGTGGATGGTGGTGGGGACTGCTACTGGTGGTCTTTTTCGCGTCGTCAACCCTGCTCGGGCGGGTTGGACCGCGCCGCGACGTCGGCGACCGCGGCATTCGCGGACGGCGGCGGGACGCGGTTCAGGTTGGTGCCAACGGCGGGCTGGCAGCGCTCCTGGCGGCCCTGGCTGTGGCGGGGAATCGCGAGATCCTGTTTATTGCCTATGCCGGAGCAGTTGCCGCGGCGACAGCCGACACCTGGGCGACCGAGATCGGTCGGCTTAGCAAGGTCGCGCCGCGCTCAGTGGTGAGCGGCCTGGAAGTTGAGCCAGGAGCATCTGGGGGCATCACGCCGATCGGGACACTGGGAGCGCTCGGAGGCGCCATCCTGATCGGGATTCTGACCGCGGTAGGCGTTTGGTTCGACTGGGCGCCGGCCGATGTCCCTGCCCTGGCCACGATCGCCATCGTGGCGGGAGCGGGTTTTAGCGCCGCGCTCGTCGATAGTGTCCTGGGCGCGACCCTCCAGGCCGTCTATCGTTGTCCCCGGTGCAAGGTGGAAACCGAAGGCCCCATCCACCGCTGTGGCCGGGAGACGGTCCTGATGCGGGGCATGCCGGCGATGACGAACGACATCGTGAACCTGATCGCAACTCTCGCCGGGGCGGCCATAGCGACCGCATCGGGATGGGCGGCATAGGGCAGAGCTCGGCTGACCCAAGCTACCAGACTGGACCTTTTTCGACCCAATTCCCAGTACTTTCGTATATCGACTGCTTTTCGTAGGTTACGAGTCACATTGCCATCGCTGGACGACATGTTCGTGACGAAAACTTCGTGCAGAGTTCGCCATGCCGTAACCATGTCTTCACTTTCAATGGGATGTCACCGGAACGGTCATCCGCTACACTGGAAGCGTGAGCATTCGGCGCACAAATAGTGGTCAATGGCGGTTGACCGTCGAGATACCGCGATCGTTATGTCGCCCCGTGTCGAGTTGGCAGCCTAAAGCGTGCAGCGGCGCACCTTGCCCCTGATGAAACGCTCATCCAACGACGGGTGAAATTCGTATAGATGGTTAGCCCACCCTCGGGCGAAACCGAACAACCCCGCTCATGCGTTCCACACGCAACAGCGCTCCGCTCTCCCGCCGGCCCCGGCCGCATGGAGACTTCATCATGACAACCGCCGACACACCACCGTCCTAAACCTCAAATCGGCCGGATTCCCACCGGTCGGGCACTGCGCGTGCACTGTCATTCGATGGTTGGCCCGATAGGGTCCACACGTTCCGGTTCTTCATCGCCGATGGCCGGCCACCATCCACTCCGAACCGCGTGACTGCTGATGGTCGCAGGTTCGCAGGTACTCATCCCGATCACTGCTCACGAACCACCGACCGCTTCACGCCCGAGGCCGTCAAGGCACATCCTCAACTTTCCCGGGAAAGGCGTAGATCCATGGCAATCGACCTTCGTCAGCGACTTGAAGCGCTCCGCGCGGAAGACCAGCGCCTCGCCTGGACCGGGACGTTCGCCGACTACTTCGACCTGGTGCGGGAGAATCCGCGCCTCGGCCGTCTCGCCCACGCCCGCGTGTTCGACATGATCGCCGCGGCGGGCATCGAGACCAAAGAGAACGGCGAGCACGACTACACGTTCTTCGACGGTGAGATCTTCGGAATCGAACCGGCGCTCGATCAATTGGTCGAATACTTTCAGTCCGCCGCCCAACGCCTGGAGGTGCGCAAGCGAATCCTCCTCCTGATGGGCCCGGTCGGTGGCGGCAAATCGACCATCGTCAGCATGCTCAAACGCGGGCTGGAGCGCTACACCCGCACGGAAGACGGCGCGGTCTACGCGATCGCAAGCTGCCCGATGCACGAAGAACCCCTCCACCTCATTCCCCACGAACTACGGGACGAGATCGAGCGGGAGTACGGCATCTTCATCGAAGGGGAACTCTGCCCGAAGTGTCGCTGGGATCTTGAACATGTCTACGATGGCCGGGCCGAGGATGTGCCAATCGCACGGGTCGCCTTCTCCGAAAGGGGCGACGCGGGATCGGCACCTTTACCCCGTCGGATCCGAAATCGCAGGATATTTCCGAGTTGGTCGGCGGCATCGATCTGTCCACGATCGGCGAGGTGGGTACTGAGAGTGACCCCCGGGCCTACCGGTTCGACGGCGAACTGAACATCGCCAACCGGGGTCTGATGGAGTTCATCGAGATCCTCAAGGTCGATGAGCGCTTCCTCTACGTCCTCCTGACGCTATCGCAGGAGCAGAACATCAAGACCGGACGCTTCTCCCTGATCTACGCCGACGAAGTGGTCGTCTCCCACACCAACGAGCATGAGTACCGCGCCTTCGCCGGCAACCGCAAGAGCGAAGCCCTCCAGGACCGGATCATCCTGGTCAAGGTCCCGTACAACCTCAAGGTCAGCGACGAGGTTCGCATTTACGAGAAGCTGCTCAAACAGAGCGCCCGCAAAGATATCCACCTGGCCCCGCACACCCTGGAAACCGCCGCCACCTTCGCCGTGCTCTCCCGCCTCGAGGAGAGCAAGAAGGCGAACATGACCCCATTGAAGAAGCTCAAGCTCTACGACGGGCAGTCGGTAGAAGGCTTCACCAACAAGGACCTGCGTGAGCTCAAGGCCGAGTCGGACCGGGAGGGGATGGATGGTATCTCCCCGCGCTACGTGATCAACCGGATCTCGGCCGCGCTGGTGAAGGACGGCGTGACCTGCATCAACGCCCTGGACACATTGCGGGCGCTCCGAGACGGCCTGGGCCAGAACACCAGCATCGGCCAGGAGCGGCACGAGCACCTGCTCAACCTGATTGGGGAGGCCCGGCGAGAGTACGACGAGGCGGCCAAGCGCGAAGTCCAGCGCGCCTTCGTCTACGCTTTCGAGGAATCGGCCAAGACAATGCTGGACAACTACCTCGACAACGTCGAGGCCTACTGCAACCGGTCGAAACTCAAAGACCCGATCACCGACGAAGAGCTGGAGCCGGACGAGAAGCTGATGCGGGCCATCGAGGAGCAGATTGGGATCACGGAGCCGGGCAAACGCGGCTTCCGCGAGGAGATCCTGATCCGCATCTCCTCCCTGGCGCGGCGCGGGCAGTCCTTCTCCTACGACTCGCACGAACGCCTCAAGGAAGCCATCGAGAAGAAGCTCTTCGCCGATCTTCGCGACGTCGTCAAGATCACGACGAGCGCCAAGACCCCCGACCCCGACCAACTCCGGCGCTCCAACGAAGTCATCAACCGCCTGGTCAGCGACCAGGGCTACTGCCCCGTCTGCGCCAACGAGTTGCTCCGCTACGTCGGCTCGCTGCTCAACAGATGAACGGGGGGGACCCCCATGGACCACGACCGCAAACGCTATCAGCCTCCAGTCGCCACCGGCGCCAGCCTGAACCACGCCGATTGGTCGTTGCACCGAAAGGGCGCCCAGGATCAGGCGCGGCACCAGCGCAAAGTGCGCGATGCCCTCAAGCAGAATCTGGCCGATATCGTCAGCGAGCAGGCGATCATCACCACCGACGGCAAGAAGGTGGTGAAGGTTCCGATTCGCAGCCTGGAGGAGTACCGGTTCCGCTACGGCGATCGGGAGGACGGGGGCGTCGGGACGGGCGATGGCAAATCGAAGGTCGGCGATGTGCTCGGGCAGTCCGGCCAGAGGAGAAAGCCTGGGCGGGGACCAGAGGCGGGCTCGGACCCCGGGTTCGATTATTTCGAAGCGGAAGTCTCGATCGACGAGATCGCCAGCCTGGTCTTCGAGGATCTAGGGCTACCAAACCTGCAACCGAAAAAGGCGCAGGAGTTGGAAGAAGAGACGATCCGGTTCACCGATATCCGCAAGACCGGGCCGTTCGCCAACCTGGACAAGCGCCGCACCATCCGTGAGAACATCAAACGGAACGCCCTACAGGGATCTCCAAAGTTCGGCGGTATCTCCAGCAACGACCTCCGCTTCAAGACATGGGAGCATTCGGTCCGGCGTGAGGCGAGCGCAGTGGTCCTGGCGATGATGGACGTCTCCGGCTCGATGGGGACCTTCGAGAAGTACGTGTCCCGGGCCTTCTATTTTTGGATGACCCGCTTTCTCCGAACGAAATACGATCGGGTCGAGATCGTCTTCATCGCCCACCATACGGAAGCAAAGGAAGTCACCGAGGAGGAATTTTTCACCCGAGGTGAGAGCGGCGGCACGAAGGCGAGTTCCGCCTATCAGTGTGCGCTCGATCTCGTGGACGCGCGCTATCCGCCCCAAAACTGGAACATCTATCCATTCCACTTTTCCGATGGCGACAACTGGCCCTCGGACAACGAGATCTGCCAGAAGCTTGTCGCTAAACTCGTCGATCACTCCAGCCAGGTCGGATACGGCGAGATCCGGCAGCGGCGCTACGCTGGGCAAAGCACGTTGATGCACGCCTTCGATGCCGTCGATGATCCGCGGTTCGTGCGGGTGACCATTACCGACAGATCCGATGTCTATCCGGCGCTGCGCACGTTCTTCGGTCCTGAAGCACGGGAGGCGCGAGCATGACCGCTTCCCACCGCGCTGCGATCGATCAGGCGCTGGCAGATGCAACCGAGCGCATCTGGGAGCAAGCGACCGCGATCGGGTTGAAGCCGTTCGCGACCCACTTCGAAATCGTGCCATCGACCATCATCTACGAAGTCGGGTCTTACCTGATGCCGGGCAGGTTCTCGCACTGGTCCCACGGCAAGATGTATCACGTCCAGAAAATGATGTACGACTATGGCTTGAGCAAGATTTACGAACTGGTCGTCAACACCGATCCCTGCTGGGCGTTCCTATTGGACTCCAACTCGCTAGTCCAGAACAAACTCGTCATCGCCCACGTGCTTGGCCACAGTGATTTTTTCGCCAACAATGCCTACTTTGCGACGACGTCACGACGGATGCTGGACACCGTGACGCTGAACGCGGATCGTCTACGTCGCTATGAGTACGAGCACGGTCAGGACGCGGTCGAATCGGTCCTCGACGCTTGTCTGGCGATTCAGATGCACGTCACCCCGTATACCGTCGACGTTCCGTCCGCCAGTAAGCCCGATAGCAGAGACCAGCAAGACCGCCAGGCCAAGACCCTGCCCGGACCGTACGACGATCTGTGGCAGTATGACGGGGCCCCTGAGGCGCCCTCTACGACAATTGGGGCTGATGCCGGTCCGGACCGCGGGGATCGAGACCTGCTCCGGTTCATAGCCTCACATGCGCCATCGCTCAAGGATTGGGAGCGAGACGCCGTCCAGATCGTCCGGGGTGAAAGCCTGTACTTTGTTCCTCAGATGCAGACCAAGATCGCGAACGAAGGTTGGGCGACCCTTTCGCACGCGACGATCTTGCGCCGTCTTGATCTCGAACCTAGTGAATACCTTGAGTTCGCCGACCTCCACGCCGGGGTGATTCAGCCATCACCCCGCCAGATCAATCCCTACCATGTCGGCTTTGGCATGCTCCGAGCGCTCAACAAGCGCTACGGCGGCAGCGATGTCGAGATTGCCGACGAGATGTACCACCTCAGGGAGACCCAATCCGACCTCTCCCTGGTCCGCAACTTTCTCGATGAGGAGATGGTCGAGTCGCTGGACCTCTACCTGTACGGTCCCGAGGCGGACAAGATCGTCGTTACCGAGAAGCGCTGGGAGCCGGTGCGGGATCGCCTGCTCCAAGACCTGACCGGATATGGCGTTCCTATCATCGTCGCCGAGGACGGCGACTTCGAAGGGCGGCGTGAACTGTATCTCCGGCATGAGTGGGCGGGAAGGCCGCTCGATCTGGCCTACGCCCGGAAGACGCTCGAGCATATCCACCGGTTGTGGGGCCGCAAGGTCTGGTTGGAAACGGCGAGCCAGGATGGCTCCTCGGAGATCCTGTCGTTCGAGCCGAAACAGGGACATTCGTCGGCCAAGAGTGCCTGAATCGTCCAGTATTGAAGACATCGCCGCGTATTAGGCGCTGGTAGCGGACTTGGGCACAGCTCCCCACTTTGTCCAGCGCACGCAGGGTGTCATCTTGAGTCACCTGGGATGAAACCCCGTGTCATCACGAGGCCAAACCCACAGTTCAAGGTCAACTCAGTCCGGGAGTCCCTGGCGGTAACGATCCCCGCCGACTTGGCGTCGCCCGGGGCTAAAGACCCCCGGGCTATCTCAGATAACCCGGCTGAAGCCGGCTGCCACCCGTCTCGAGAGCCGGAGAAATCAGAATACAGCCCCGGCGTGGCAGCCCCCTTCAGGGGGGTTATCTCGCTCAGCCCGGGGTCTTTAGCCCCCGGGCGATGCCAAGACCGCATCGCCAATTGCAGCCGATGAAGAACGGCCCAGTGAAAAACGAACCAGGCGGGAGGTGAAACTCCCGCCTGGTCACATTCTGTCGGCTGAGATGCTGGCCTTAGGACTGGCGCCCGGCGCGAACGGCAACCACCATCGCGAGGAGCGCCATGAGAACAGCTCCCATCAGGGCGGACCAGAAGGCGAAGTGCTGGCCACCCAGGACCACACTCGACGTACCGGTCGACGGGAGCTGAGTCACCGTCATGTTCCCGTCACTTGGGCCGGCGACCGGCAGCTTGATGCCACCGCCGCCACCGCCAGGATTGCCCGGGATCGGGTTGCCGCCCGGCACCTCACCGATCGGACCGCCGCCGGGATTGCTCGCCAGTTTCGTGCAGGCGAATACCTGAGTCTGGATGAACTGGCCATTCGACACCTGGACACCACCGAGAGCGCCCTGGCTGCCGACGAAGACGGCGCAGGTTTCTGTGTTGCCGGCGCCGCGCAGCGAATAGGTCCCGCTGACGACGTCGAGGAAGGTCACATAGCCGCCGCCATCGGTGGTGCCTTCGGCGACGACCTCGCCTTCGGCGCTGATCAGGAGAACTTGGGCGCCTCCGACCGGATTGTTGCAGGCGCTCGCCCAGAACGACGCATCGTTCGGATCCTGAGATGCGCTCACCGGGGCCGAGCAGGCGTTGAACTGGGCAGTGATGTCTCCGGCAGTCTTCAGCCGCTCGACCATCACCCAGGTGGTCGCGCCGGCAGCGATCGTGAGGCTCGCCCCGGCATTGTCGCCGCCGGTGAGATCACTTGAAGGAGTAATTCCCGGTCGGAAGGGTGAAGGTCACCGCGCCGTCACCATCGACTCCGCTGAATGGCGTGCCGTCATTCAACTGGAAGGTGCCCGCTTCGGTCTTGCAACCGGCGCGCGGAGCGGGTTCGGCCGAAGAGACCGTAACTACAGTCGAGTCGGACGAGCCTGGGCAGGAGAAGCGCCGGATGCTGATGGTGCCTTCGGTGCTGGGATCAGCATGGATGAAGTTGATGGCGACGACGGTCGAAACCTCGTCGAGGACAACATCGATGACGAGCGATTGTCCAGACGCAACGTGTGTGACCGTGTACGAACCAACCGGGAGCTCCCCTCGCCAGTTACCGTTCGCATCCGTTCGCTTGATGCCTTCGACCGCTGCGGCGCCGAGCGTGTCGGCCGCGTTGATGGTGACCTGGAACTCAGCCCCCGCCACACCACGGCAGCCTTCCGCCGCGGCCTGGAGTGATGCGGGCTCAATGTACGTGAGTTCGGTCCGGGTCTCTCCGCTGGTCGGGCACTGGCCCTGGGAGAGCTGCACTCGGCCAACGGCCGGAGGCGAGGGAGGCGCAACATTCGACGCGATGTGGACGAGCGTGACCGCGGCGCCCGCCGCAACCGCGACAGTCGACGTGGCGCTGACCGCTTCGTAGCCAGCGGTGACCGAGGAGAGGTCTTCCGTGATTGTGAGGTTCTCACCGTCGAGTGCGCCGACCTGGGTAAGGCCGTTGCCACCGGTCGTGAATGTGCCGAGGGAGACAGCTCCGACGGTCGCCTCGAATTTCAGGCCGCCCGCCGCGGCGCAGCCACTTGGGATCGCACCTGGGACGACCGTAGCGGGAGCGACGGCACAATTCGCCGCCGCAACGGCGACGTTGATTGTGGCCGGGTCAGCGGCAGCTTCGATCGCTGCCTCGATTTCTTTATCGTCATCATCGTCTTCAGTCGCGGAAGGAGACGCACCTGGAGTGTTGCCAGTCGGCTCGGCCCCATCGTCACCAGGCGCCGCCGGAGAAGCCGGTTCGCCCGCTGGATCGTCGAGACGGAGCAGGAGACTCGGACGGCGGCGGCGACGCGGCCGGATCCTCGAACGGAGCCTCAAATACTGGCTCCTCGGACGGTGCCGGAGATGGCTCCGCCGCCGGTGCCGGAGATGGCTCCGCCGCCGGAGTTGATTCCTCCGCGGCCGGTGGAGCGGACTCGGCTGCCTCGTCGGCAGGGGCCGCGAAGTCGTCCTGCGCGTACCCGGCGACCGGCAATCCACCGATGGCCAAAAACAGCGCCGCAAGCATCGCGACGAGCTTGAGGCGGATGGCGAGTCGGGTCATGGTCCCCCTCCCCGGCTGGTCGTTGCGCTTCGTACGCGAGACCAGGATCCGGTCGTTGCTAATCTGCATCAGTACGTGAACGCCTGCACACCGTCGAACGTTTCGACGTTGCGTTCCCGCAGTCAGCCGGTGCGAACGTGCTCCGGCCAGAACCTCCTGAGCAGTAATTCAGTGCTTGTCGAAGCAACATTCACAGGGACCTTCCACACTGCGAATCAAATCTCCGCCAGTGGTTGGGCCCAATGCGTAGTTTCCTGCTGATCCTATCAGTTACTGCGCCTTCGATCAAGCAAAAACCGGCGTCATTCCGCGAGTTTCATCGATTCTCATGCGCAATCTATCGCATCCTGGAATATTTGCCGCAATTGGCGCTCTTGGAGCACCCGTTTGACAGGTCGAATCAGTCTCCAAGCGCAAAAACCACTCACGCGCCCGCTTCCGCGGAGATCAACTTTTCCGGCCTTGGTTCGATCAGCTTGATCCCGAACGACTGTATTTTGGCGATCCTCATGTCACGGAGTGCGAAAAAAACGGGACCGGTGGCCACGTCAGGGTAGCCACCGGTCCCGCAGAGAAATGCGCTATGGAGTTGGTCCTGGCTCGCCGGCTGGAACTACCGGCGGATTCGGTGAGGTCGCGTTGCGGAGGCTGACATCACCGCCGTCGCCGCCCTGGCCATTCCCGGTGGTGCTGGGTCCGCCGTTGCCGGCAACGCCCGCCACACCGCCGATTCCGCCCGTCGCGCTACCGGTCGAGACGGTGCCGCCAATGCCACCGACCGCCACACCGGCGACGGCATTGCCACTTTCGGCGCTACCGCCGAGACCACCGGTGTTCTCGACCGACTGTGTCACGCCGCCGGTCGTGTTGCCCAGAGTAGCCGGCCCACCGGTCACGGCCCCCGCGATCGCATCGCCACCAATCGAGTCGCCGGTCGACGCGGGACCGCCGGTCGACGCGAGGGCGGAACTTGGGCCGCTCCCAACCGAGCCGGCGGCATCTCCGCTCGTTGCGCTGGTCGTGGCCGATCCGCCCCCGGTCACGATCGAGATTGTTGCTCCACAGGTGGCGGGTGCGCCCGAGCCAGTGCCGGCATCGCCGGCCACTGCCGGGCAGCCCGTGGTGGTCGCGGTCGCGTCACCGCCTAGAGCGGGTTCGGTCGTCGCGGGCCCGGCCGCAACCAGGGCACCAGTTGCGTTCGATGTCGCGGCCCCGTCGATGCCGCCGGCGCCGCCATTGGCCGGGCCGGTTCCCAACGAGGGACCACCATTTGCCGGAGCCGACACCGTCGGGCCAGCGACCGCCCCACCGCCGGTGACGAAGGTATTGCCGCCAGTTGCTACGCTGTCGACATCTCCGCCGGCGCCTGCGTTTGCCGGACCGCCGATGCCGCCGCCGGCAGCGGCCGAGCCACCACTTGCTTCCGCCGAGCCGGATTGAGCCGGGCTACCGTCACCGCCAGGCCCGCCCGGTCCGGCGGGGCCACCTAGCGCTTGCCCGGATATGCCGCCACCGCCAGGACCGGCAATGGCTTCAACTTCACGGTTGTTCCCGCCGGTGCGGACGACACTGACCGCGCTGGCATCGCCGCCGCTGCCGCCCGTCGCGGTCCCGCTGGTGGCGCTACCGCCGAGGCCGCCGGCTGCGCCATTTGTAGATGATCCGCCGGTCGCGCTACCGGTGATTGCGGCACCGCCGGTGCCACCGGTCCCGATACCACCGGTGCCGGAGCCCGCCGTTGCGTTTCCGCCATCGCCACCGTTGTTGCTGGCGCCGTCGGTATATCCACCCGTGACCACACCGGTCGCGGCCGAACCGCCGATCGCATTGCCGGACGCGGCGTCACCGCCCTGCGATCTTCCGGCAGCCGCTGATCCGCCGGTCCCGTCGCCGCCGGTTGTCACGCCGTTGGTGGTGGTTCCTTGCGCTGTTCCACCGGTGGCCGTCGCCGACGCGGGTCCGCCAATGACGTTAGTCGAGATTGTCGGTCCGGCGGTCGCGACGCCACCGTCTTGTCCGTCTTCGTCACCACCGGCCGATGCATCACCGCCCAGTGCCGTCGATCCTACAGTCGTCGAGATTCCCGCACCGCCGACAACCATCGATGTGGAAGCATCACCACCATCGTTGGCCCCGCCGGTCGTATTGACCGTCGCGGTGCCGCCTGTGCCGACGCCGGAGGTTGCCGCGCCTCCAGTTCCGGAGGCGCCGCCGTTGGCCACACCTGAGGTGGCGCTTCCGCCAGACGCCGTGGCATTCGTCGTATTGCCGCCGGTGGTGTTACCGGTGGCGTTGCCGCCAGCGCCGGACTGGGCCGAGCCGCCCTGGCCATCTCCGCCGGACCCGTTCCCACCATTTGTGCTGGCATTCCCGGCGACGCCGGAACCGCCCGTGCCGCCGCTTCCACCGGCGCCGCCGGCCCCAGCGTTGGCAGAGCCCGACGCACCCGCGCCACCGTCTCCAGGTAAGGCAATGCTGACGGTTTCGCACTCGCAGCGAGAGTTGGTGGCGACCGCGCTGGCGCTACCTCCGGCGCCACCGGTGCTCGCGCCGGATGTCGCCGCCGAGCCGGCGCCGCCCGTGCCGCCGTTGCTCCCGAAGTTGCCGGTGCCGATGCCACCAGCGGCAACGCCGCCGCTGCCGCCGATTCCTTCGGCGGCGATGCCGGCCCCGCCAACGGCAATCCCACCGTCGCCGCCATTGTTGGCGCCGCCGAAGGTGTTCCCGCCCTTGGTGGTGCCGCCGACCGCCTCGCCGCCATCGGTCGAGCCGCTGGCCCCATTACCGGCGTCGGACGTTCCGCCGGTGGCCGAAACAGAGGTGCCGTGGCCACCAATACCGGCAGCACCGGTCGAGTTCCCTCCGAGCGCATCGCCACCAGACGACGTCGCCACCGCCGCGCCGCCACTCGTTCCAATGTTGGTCGTCAGGTCCGCGGTTGCCGACCCGCCGTCGCCGCCATTCGTGACATCGCCACCGTCGGCGCCTTCGCCACCAGAGGCTGGCCGGCCCGCGACATCGGCGTCCACCGCTCCACCGGAGACGACGCCGTTCGTAGCGGACCCACCCGAGGTAGAGCGCCCGACCGTTGTATTCGTCGAGGCGCCACCGGTTGCGGTGCCGGACGTCCCGGCCCCGCCGGCTGCGCTTGCGCCACCGTTGCCGACGCCCGAGGTCGCCGCACCGCCGGTCGCGTTGCTGCCGGTGGTGTTCGACGGGTTTGCCAGTGATCCGGTATCGCCAGCAGCGTTTCCGCCGTTTCCGCCGACGACGACGCCACCGACGGCATCTCCGGCCTCACCGTTGCCACCGATTGCAACCGTGTTGCCGCCGGAGCCAGAGCCGCCGTCGCCACCCGCGCCGCCGGTGTTTCCGGCTCCGCCATTGGCGACCCCGCTGATTCCGCTACCGCCGTCTCCGCCGACCGAGGAGGAGATTGCGGCGCTGGACAGTTCATTACCTTCAGTGACGGTCGCGCGGGCGAGGGCATTGCCACCCTGGCCGCCCGTCGTCTGGCCCGAGGTGGCCGAGCCAGCGGCGCCAGAAGCACCGCCATTGCCACCATCGACGGCGTTACCGGCGCCGCTGCTGGCGAAACCGCCGTTACCGCCGGTTCCATCAGCAGCGATCCCTTCGCCGCCAATGGCCAGGCCGCCGGTTCCGCCGCTGTTGCGCCCACCAAAGACAACGCCGCCAACTGTCGCGCCGCCCGTGGCGTTGCCACCACTGGCATCTCCGCCAATACCAGCGCCAGAGAGCGAGTTCCCGCCGTTCGCGTTACCCGCGACAGCATTTCCACCGGTATTCGTGCCCGCCGGCAGGCCAACGACCTCGCCCGAGGCATCGCCACCCGCGGCACTGCTGGATGCGCTGCCGCCGATGTTGGTGTAATTGGCGACTCGTCCGAGCGATGCGCCACCGCCGGCGCCACCGTCTCCGGCCATGCCGCCGCTTTCGCCGCCGTCGCCGCCCGTAGCCGCCCCACCTGTGGTGGTCAATGGATCGGCATCGGTGCCGGCCGATCCACCGGTGGTTGCGCTGACTGACGCGCTGCCGCCGCTGCTTCCAGTACCCGTTACAGTCTGTGTGACCGCGCCAGCATTGGCTACGCCTGTCGTCGCGGCTCCACCGTTACCGGCAGCGCCGCCGTTTCCGGTGCCCCCAGCGGCCGCGCCGCCGGTGGTCGCGCCGCCAGTCGTCGCTCCGCTGAGCGTATTGCCTGACGCCGATCCGCCATTGCCACCGTTTGAGTTGCCCCCGGTAGCATGGCCACCGTCGCCTGCAGTGTTACTACCACCGACAGTCAGGGCCCCTACGGTGACGGCGCCAAGCGCGGAACCACCGGTGGCATCACCGCCAGTGCCACTTCCGGCGGTGCTCTCGCCACCGTTGGCAGTCAGCCCAATCGCCGCACCGCCTCGGTTGCCAGTCTCACTGGCACCCTGGCCTGAGACGTTGCCGGCCGCGTTTCCACCGATCGCCGAGATCGTGGCGTCGCCGCCGCCATTGCTGCTTGAGATCGAACCACCGACCGTCGCCGATCCTCCGGCTCCACCTAGGGAGTCAAGGAGGCCACCGTCGCCGCCATCGCCGCCAGTAGCGATGCCGAACGCTGCGCCACCGATGGGATCAACCGCGACGACGACATTGCCGCCGGTGGCCGTGGCAACCGCGGCCGAGCCGCCGGTGTTGGTGCCGCCGCTGATGTTCGCGGTAACGGATCCGGCAGTCGCGGCACCGCTCTGGGCAGCGCCACCCGCCGCGGATGACCCGCCGTTGGCGGCGCCACCGGTGGCCGCTCCACCCGACCGGTTTCCACTTGCTGTCGCGCCACCGGTGGTATTCCCAGACGCGTCACCGCCGTCACCGGCGTTCGCACCGGTTCCGCCGGCGCTGAGGTCATCGCCACCGGCGCCATTGCCAGCATTGGCCACCGACGCTCCACCGATTCCGGTGCCACCATTGCCGCCGCTGCCGAACTCTCCTGTGTTGTCGCCGGCATCGCCGCCCGTGGCGACTCCGGAGGTCGCGCTGCCACCGAGTCCGCCTGTGGCCGCCGTGGTTAGGTTGCACTGGCATTGGTTGTCGAGGGAGGTAGCGCTGGAATCGCCGCCATTCCCGGCTGTCGCGTTGCCGGATGTCGCCGCCGCGCCATTGGCGCCGCTGCCGGCGTCACCGCCATCGCCACCAAGGGACGATCCAGCGCTCGCGCTGCCGCCGTTGCCGCCGAAGCCAGTACCCGCCGCACCGGTGGCACCCGCGGTCGAGCCACCCGCGCCGCCGTTGTTCTCGCCGCCGAAGGTATTCCCACCGACTGTGTTGCCGCCGCCGTTGGCCGCGCCGCCGGTAGCATCGCCGCCGGAAGCCGATCCAGCCGTGGTGTTACCACCCAGGCTGAAGCCGCCCGCGGAGTTGCCGCCGAGGTTGTCGCTGCCGGTGACGTTACCAATCACCGCTCCGGCGCGGAGCGTAGCCGTTGCATCTCCGCCGAGATTGTTGGACGCCGCGGAATCGCTGGACACGGATGCGGAACCGCCGGCGCCACCATTGGAAGCGCTGCCGTCGCCGCCCTCGCCGCCAGACCCACCAATCGCAGACGTTCCACCGAGCGAGACAGAGACCGATCCGGCCGTGACCGCGCCAGACTGGGCCGCGGTCGGGCCACCGGTCGAGTTGGTCCCGCCATCAACGGTTTGATTGACAGAGCCACCGGTGGAAGCGCCACCAGACGCGATGCCGCCCGTGCCGGAGGTGCCACCGGTCGCGATCCCGCCGGTTGCGGCGCCGCCGTTTGCACCTCCGCCGGTCGTGCTCCCACCCGAGGTGTTGCCCGCGCTGGAGCCGCCGTTGCCACCGCTGGCGTCGCCGCTGCCGCCTGCGCCGCCATCACCGTTGCCACCCCAGGCGTATGCCGACCCACCGGTGGAATCGCCGCCGATGCCGCCGATGCCACCGTTGCCACCATCGCCACCGGATGCGGCGCCACTCGATGCTGTGCCGCCCGAGCCTGCCGCCGATGTTGCGGTGTGTGCGGAGCCGCCGCCGGCATCTCCTTCAGAGGTGGCTACGGCGTCGCCACCGTCGCCGCTCCGTGCATTGCCACTGCTCGCGGCGGCGCCTGAGCCGCCATTTCCGGCATCGCCGCCATCACCGGCGGTCGCGGAACCACCACCAGCCTGGCCGCCGTTGCCGCCAATGCCAGTGCCGCCAAGGCCGTCGCCCGCCGCGCCAGCACCGCCGGCGCCACCATCGTTTGCGCCGCCTTCGACGTTGCCGCCGGCCGTGTTGCTACTTACCGCGGTGCCGCTGGTGGCCGCCCCGCCTGTTGCGGCTCCGCCGGTAGAGTCACCGCCGAGCCCGAGGCCACCGGCGCCGCTCCCGCCCTGGCCGTCGCCACCGGAGACATTGCCTGTGATCGCGCCACCGGTGACGGATTGAGAGGCCGCTCCTCCGGTGTTTGCGGTGCTTGTGGTGTTCGCCGCCGTGGCAGTGCCGCCGTCGCCGCCGGCTGTTTGCGTCCCGGTACCGCCGATGCCGCCATCGCCCGCGACCGACGACCCTCCGGTGACGGACTGATCGACAGATCCGCCGGTCGTCACGCCAGTGTTGAGATTGCCGCCGTCATTGGTGGCGCCGCTGATCGTCCCGGTCGCGGCACCACCCGTGCCAGCGCCACCGGAACCCAGACCGCCGGCCGCACTGCCGCCACCAGTCGCTCCGCCGCCAACCGCACCGCCACTGCTGGCGGAGCCACCGGTTACGGCGCCACTCGCCGTGTCGCCGGATACGCCGCCGCCGTTGCCACCACTGCCGATGCCGCCATCGCCGGCGCCGCCTTCGCCGGCGCCACCGTCCGCGGACCCGCCTCCAGCGGCCGCATCTCCGGCCAAACCGGCCGTTCCAGCGCTACCGCCGTTACCGCCGATCGCGGCGCCAGATGTCGCAGAGCTGCCGCCGCCGCCGGTCGCGTTCGAGATGACGACACAGTCGCAGGTCGCGTTCGTTGAACTCGCCGTCGCCGCGCCTGCGGCACCACCGCGAGCGTCACCGGAGTCGCCGCGTCCGCCGGATCCACCTGAGCCGCCCGCGCCTCCGTTGCCTGCGGCCGCGGAACCGCCGACGGCCGTTCCACCGTTGCCGCCATTGCTGACGCCGCCAATGCCATCTCCGCCGACGCCTTCGCCGCCGTTTCCGGCATCGTTATCGCCACCGGATGTCGCTCCACCGCTGGTCAGGCCACTTGTCGCGGTACCAGATGCCGCCGATCCACCGATGGCGGAGCCGGAGTGGGAATCACCGCCGAGGCCACTGCCGCCAGAGCTCCCACCGCCGCTGGAATCTCCCGAAGTGACAGAACCGTTGGCGCCTTCGCCCACCGCGGAAGCGGTCGCCGCCCCGCCGGTCGATCCAGCACCGGTCGTGGTGCCAGATGATGCCGCACCCCCGGCTCCACCAGCGGAGTCGGCGCCCTCGCCATTCGCACCGCCATCCCCGGCGAGCACGAACGAACCATTCACTTCGCTAGAGACGGACCCGCCGGTTGCCCCGGCATTAGTTGCACCCTGGCCAGCATTCGAGCCACCAGAGACCGTAACTGTCGCCGCTCCACCGGTGCCCGCTCCGCCATTGGCGTTTCCGCCGGTCGCCGCGACTCCGCCCGTACCAGCACCGCCCTGTGCTGTACCCGATGCGGCAGCACCGCCGGTCTACACCACCACCGATCGTGTTTCCGGTCGCGGATCCGCCATTTCCACCAGCGGCGTCGCCGCCAGTGCCGAGGCCGCCGGTTCCAGAACCACCATTGGAATTGGCTGAGCCGCCGGTCGCGACTCCACCCGTCGTGCCGCCAGATCCGGACGCGCCGTTTCCACCTGTCGCGGCGCCACTGGCAGCGGTGCCGCCGGGGTCGCCGGTCGCGATGGCATCGGACCTGACCGCAGTCGCCGAAGCGCCACCGCCAGTGCCGCCGATGGCTGTTCCGCTGTCGCCCGTACCGCCGTTGCCGCCGTTGCCGCCGCGGCCGCCGTTGCCGCCAGTCGCGGCGCCGCCAGCGGTATTGCCGCCGCCGCCACCGGTGCCAGCGCCGCCGATTCCGTCCCCACCGGTGCCAGCGCCGCCGGCGCCGCCGTCATTGCGGCCGCCGACTGTTGCACCACCGGTTGTGGCGCCACTCGAGGCCGAGCCCGAGGTGGCGGCACCGCCAGTGCCATCACCTGCGATGGCGTGACCAGCGGTCGCGTCGCCGCCGTTTCCGGCGCCTCCAGCCTGCGTACCGCCGCTGACATTTCCAGTTGCATCACCGGCGTCGGCAGTCATCTCAGCAGCGCCGCCGGTGTGACCACCACCCGTTACTGATCCGCTGGAACCAGCGCCGCCAGCGCCACCCGCGCCGCCGGACCCAGTGCTGCCATCTCCACCGGCGCCGCCGGTGACCGCATTGCCGGTGACTGAACTGGTTACGTCGCCGCCAGCGGCTACACCACTGTTCGTCGCCGATCCGCCGGAGTTCGAGTTGCCGGTCGTCGTGCCGGAGGCGTTGCCGCCGGTGCCGGTACCGCCAGTGGCGGTTCCGCCCGCGCCCGCGCCCGCTCCAGTACCGGCGCCACCAACGGCGCTGCCTGAGGACGCGGCCCCGCCGGTGGTGTTGCCGCCGGTGGTGTTGCCACCGCCGGAGCCGCCATTTCCGCCGGTGCCATCGCCGCCGATGCCGTTACCGCCGTCACCGTCGCCGCCGTCCGCGCTCGCGGACCCGGCGGTGCCGTCGCCGCCGTTCGCGCCCGCTCCACCGTTGCCAGCCGAGCCACCGGTCGCGGCTCCGCTGGTGCCGGAACCGCCGGCGCCGCCGGTCGCACTGGCATCGACGTCGAATGTCCCATTCGTGCTGGCGTTAGTCGATGCTGCGCCGCCAGTCGCGCCGCGCGTATTGCCAGATTCGGCCCGGCCACCATTGCCGGCAGTCCCGCCGTTGCCGCCGGCCCCGCCGGTGCCGGCGCCGCCAATCGCGGAGCCGCCATTGCCGCCATTGCCGGCGCCGCCGATGCCCGCACCGCCGCTGCCGGTACCACCGGCGCCGCCACTGTTCGAGCCACCCTCAGTTGAGCCGCCGGTCGTGGCGCCGCTGCTGGCATTGCCAGACCGGGCCGCGCCACCGATGCCCGAGCCGGCATCTGAGTTGCCGCCGAGGGCATCGCCGCCGGTCGCGGCGCCGCCGGTGTTGTTCCCACCTAGGGCGTCGCCATCGGCGCTACCGCCGACAGCGGTGGCGGTCGCATCGCCGCCGGAGTTTGCGAGGGATGTCGTGCTGCCGCCGGTCGCGGCGCCACCGTTGCCACCGTCGTCGGTATCGCCGGCGGCGCCACCCGCGCCGCCCTGGACATCCCCGCCGGTGACGGTGCTGTCGACGCTGCCGCCGGTCGCGCCAGCATTCGTGGCCGAGCCACCGAGATTCGAGCCACCATTCACGGTGCCGGTCGCATCGCCACCGTTCGCGGTTCCGGCCGTGGCGTTACCACCACCCTGGGCCGCGGCGCCAGTACCGATACCGCCAGTTGCCGCGCCGACCGTGGCCGCTCCGCCCGTGGTATTCCCACCTCTGGTGTCGCCAGAGGCGTCGCCGCCGCGGCCGCCGGCGCCATTACCACCGGTGCCGTTGCCACCGGTGCCACTGCCGCCATCTGTCAAAGCCGCGCCGCCTGTCCCATCACCGCCAACGCCCGCGGCGCCACCAGAGCCGCCATTTGCGCCCGTGGCAGTCCCGCTGGTCGCGGATCCCCCGGCGCCGCCAATGGCGACGGCATCTACTGGCTGTTGCCCGTTGCCACCGACGGCATTGACCGTGGCATTGCCCCCGGCGCCGCCGGTTGCGGTACCCGTCGCGGCATTGCCGCCATTGCCGCCGCGGCCTCCGTTGCCGCCAAGGCCACCTGTGCCATTTCCGCCTGTTGACGCGCCGCCCTGACCGCCAGTTCCTTGGCCGCCAGTCGCGCTGCCGCCGAGCCCCTCGCCGCCCGATCCGGCAATGTTGCCGCCGCCGATCGTGCTACCGCCCGTCGTTGGTCCAGAGGTCGCATTGCCTGTTGCGGCGTTGCCGCCGGTGCCGTCGCCAGCGATCGAACTTCCACCGGTGGCGTTGCCACCGGTAGCGACGCCGCCAGTTTGCGCGCCGCCGACAACATCGCCGGACGCGGATCCACCGGTCGCGGTCGAGGTGGCATCGCCACCGCGATTCCCGAGCGATGTCGTCCCGCCAGCGGTGGCCGCGCCGCCATTCCCAGCCACAGCCAAACCGTTGCCCGCGCCACCTTCCCCGCCGGTGACTACTCCGCCGGTGACGGTCGAACTAGCGTCGCCGCCATTCGCGGTTCCGGACGATGCGGAACCTGCGTTGTTTGTTGCGCCGTTGGTCTCGCTGGTGGCATCGCCGCCATTGCCTGCGCCCGCCGTGGCCGATCCGCCATTTGCCGCGTTTCCGCCTGTGGCATTGCCGGCCGAGGCCAAACCGACGGTCGCGCTTCCGCCGACCGTGTTGCCGCCAGTCGTTTCGCCAGAGGCATTCCCACCGTTGCCGCCGGAGGCGTTGCCGCTTGCGCCATTGCCGCCGGTGCCGTCACCGCCGAGTGCGCTCGCGTTGCCCGCGTTTCCAGTTCCGCCCGCACCCGCGGCGCCACCCGCGCCACCGTTGCCACCGGCCGCGGCTCCGCTCGTCGCGTTGCCGCCGTCCCCGCCCTCGAACGTAATGTTGACCGGGGTGCCGGAGTCGGTCTCGGTGGCAACACCGCCAACGCCGTTGTCGACCGCACCAGAACTCGCCAGGCCGGCGGCGCCCCCGGCTCCGCCGGTACCGCCAATGCCACCGGTCTTTGTGCCGCCGGTAGTGAGACCGCCGAAACCACCCGTACCATCGCCCGCGAAGGCATCGCCAGCCCGCGCCGTGCCGCCATGACCGGCGACATTGCCTCCGCCGATTGTGGAGCCGCCGTTGGTTTCGCCGGCCGTCGCGTTACCACCGGTTGCGCTGCCGCCGACCGCGTCACCACCGAGCGAGTTGCCCCCAGTGGCCGCGCCGCCAAACCCGGCGCCACCGGTATCGACTCCGCCGGTGGTGGTGCCATTGGCGTTGCCACCTGTGGCGGTAGTCGTGCCGTTGCCGCCCGTGTTGTCCTGATTGGTCACGCCGCCGGCGGTCGCGTCACCGCCGGTACCGCCGCCGCTGCCAGTGCCTGCGCCGCCATCATTGGCGATGGGGTCCGTGGTGTTCTCAACGACGGTGCCACCGCCGCTGGCGCCGGTCGAGCCGAATCCAGCATTGTTGGCGCCGCCATTGACAGCACCGATGGCGTCACCGCCAACGCCAGTGCCACCGGTGGCCGCGCCGCCGTTCTGGCTGTTCCCGCCGACAGCATCGCCGCCGTCTACCTCGCCGCCTGTAGCGGCGCCTCCAGTCGTGTTGCCGCTGGTCGTTCCGCCGGTTGCCGTTCCGCCGTTGCCTGGATCTTCAGTGCCCGCGGACGCACCACCGCCGGTCTGGCCTCCGCCATCACCGGTGACATCGCCGCCGGTGGCATCGCCACCGTTCGCGGGATCCGCGCCACCCCCGGGATTGCCGTTGGTCGTGCCACCCTGATCTTGATCACCGGACGAGCCGTCCTGGTATGTGGCCGTCTGGCTGTGACCGCCACCGGCCCCGCCGGCGAGCGCCACTGCCGGAGCAGCGAACCAACCCGCCATGAGCAAGACTGCGGCGATCACGCGCACGTATCTGCCGAAGCCCGCGAGCTTCACGGTTGATCGGGTGCGTTCACTCCGGCCACGTTCGGAGTGGAATTCGCGCTGTCGACCCATCAACCGCGTGGCGCGACCAGACACAGCAAAGCCGCTCCTCTGCTCGGAAGAGCGGTGCGCGTCGGTCGCGACATCGCGAGCGCCGTATTGATCTGACATCACCGATCCGGTCCTGCCATCGGGCCCTTCCCGGTCCCTACCGGCGTTCCACGCTTGTGCGCCCCAAGCGCCATGCTGGTGAACTGTGGTTGGACAATATCGCTGAGCGGGATCGCAAGCTGTCCGCGGGCATCCCTAACCCGGACATTGGACTGCGCATCGACGCCGCTCGCCGACCGCGTTTGCCGCTTCTGATCCCGGAGCGCACCCCGAATATCGGGGTGTCAATCAGCATGCATAGAATACTTACATCGTAACAGGCTGAAAGGGCTCTCACAAGCACTACGAACAGTAATGTCCAGTGAGAAGGTGCAATTCGCTAACATCAGTTTTTCCGCAATATGCTCCCATTTTCGCGGCGATCTCGGCTCAATTGCTTCCCGATCGAAGGAGACGATCGAGCGTGCCGGGGAGTACTACCTGCTGTTGTGTTTTGACGACATAAACTGCCCTCAAGCGGGTTCAGCATCGGAATGATGTAGAGCGCCGCGGCCAATGACCGCGGCGCTCTTCTCAATCATGTTTCGCCCAACTTGACGACTAGTCGGCCAAGGACCTAAATCGAACGCTTCCGGAGGGAGACGCCGGCCAGAGCCGACCAGGGTGACCACGCCGGCCAGGAGCAAGAAGCCCATTGAAGACGCCCATGTCATCCCCGGAACCGCTGCCGGTGTCTGGGAGGGCAGCGACGCTCGGGGCGACGCTTGCGCTTGCCGAAGGCTTCGCGCTTGGCTTCGCCGAGGGGCTTTCACTCGGGGAAGCACTCGGGTGCACCGACGGGCTCGGGCTCGCGCTCGGACGACCGAGGGGCTCGGGCTCGGGGCCACCGAGGGGCTCGGGCTCGGGCACGGGCAGACCGGAGGCGGCTCGTTGCAGCCGGTCTCGTCGCCGCTGCCGACCTCGCCCTCGAAGTCGCTGCCGGTGCACTCGCCGCCGATGTCGGCCCCAACCTCGCAGTCGGTGGCATGTCCGAAGACCGAGCCGCCGACCACGCTGCCGGTGCAGTCACCGTAGACATCGCCAGTGACGGTGCAGCCCGTGGCGTTGCCTGGGACGTCGCCATCAACGAAGCCGTTGACGCAGTTGCCATCGTCATTGATCTGGGCCATGACGTTGGCCGCGATGCCCGCGCCCGCTGCCGAAGCAGCGAGCGGGGCAACCGCAATGGATCCAACGAAGGCAGACTCACCGCCCAGGTTGTCGATGCAACCATCGAGATCGTCGCAAGTCTGCGACGTGTCTTGACCGGTGCCGCCCGGACCGCCGGTGCCGTCACCGGACGTCCCGGTGTTGCCGGCTCCGCCATTGCCACCGGGGCCACCAACGCCGCTGGTGGCAGTCCCACCCGTTGCGGTGCCGGCGTCGCCGCCGATGCCGTTCCCGGCCGTGGCATCGTACGCTTCGGCCTTGCCGCCCCGGCCACTGTCATTGTCAGCACCGCGGACAAATGTGCTGGTCGTATTGCCTACCGTGGCGTTTCCGCCGGTGCCATTGCCACCGGTGTTGTTACCAGCGGTCGAGTTTCCGCCGGTTGCTCCGCCACTCGTACCGCTACCGCCGTCGTTCTCACCGCCGCCAACCGTGCTCGTAGCGCCACCACCGATCGCGGTGGTCGAAGCGGAGCCCTGGGTGGCATTACCACCGGAGAGAGTCACGCCTGAGTCGCCACCGATGCCACCGTTAGAGCCAACCCCGCCGTTGCCGCCGGAGCTACCCAGTGCGGTCGCCGATCCGGTAGTTGAAGTCGCGTCACCGAGACCCCCGGCCTCTCCAGCGACCCCGGGACCGCCTTGAGCACCCAGGTTGTCAACGGACTCTTCGACGGATCCACCGTTCCCATCGAGAGTCGTGCCAGTACCGCCGTTGCCGCTACCACCGCCGGTGCCAGTGCCGCCGTCGCCGTCGCCGGCATCAGCGGTGCCACCGATTGTGGATCCAGCGGTCGTATTGCCGACCGCAGCGCCACCGTCGCCACCCGCCGCACTACCGCCAAAGCCCAAGGCGTTCGATGCATTGCCGGCGCCACCGTTGGCGTCCGCATTTCCACCGGAAAGCTCCGCACTGGATCCACCGGAGCCGCCCGGGCCGCCGGGGCCGCCGTTGGCAACTCCAGAGTTGGCAACTCCACCGGTTCCGCCGCTCGCGGTGCTCGTGATCGTTTCAGTGGCGTCGACACCGGGCTCCTGGTCCCCGGAGATCGCGGTCGCGCCCGCTTCGCCGCCGGGGCCACCGGAGGCATAGCCGGAGGCGGAGTTGCCGCCGTCACCGCCGTTGCCACCATCGCCGCCGGCACCAGCATCGCCGTCATCGCCGCCTTGGCCGCCCGTTGCCGAGCCGCCGTCGCCGCCGAAGGCGCTTCCGCCGATGCCGTCACCAGCCGTCGCCGCTCCACCGCGGCCGGCGTCATTGTCCCCGCCGGAGGTGATGACACCAGTGGTATTGCCAGAGGCGGCGGTGCCGCCGGTGCCATCGCCACCGTCGCCGTCACCGGCGCTGGTCGTTCCGCCAATCGCTGTGCCAGACCGTCCGGCACCACCGGTGTTGTTCCCGCCCGCGGTCGAAGACGTGGCATTTCCGCCGGTTGCGGAGCTCGTAGTATTGCCGCCCGAAGCGTCACCACCGTCGATGATCACCCCTGCGGAGCCACCCTCGCCACCGTCGCCGTCAGCAGTGCCACCGCCACCACCAGCACCGCCCGTGGCCGTGCCATCTCCGGTCGTTGAGGTCGCATCTACCGACACCGCACCCCCGGCCGCGGATCCGCCACCGCTAGCGGAATCGGCAGAGACTTCGGACTCAACCGAGCCACCCGTCGCGTCGCCAGTTGTGGCGCCACCGCCGAGGCCAGAGCCACCGCCTGTGCCGGTGCCGCCGCTCGCGTCACCTCCATTAGCCGTGCTCCCGAGCGTTCTGCCACCCGTGGTGTCGCCGGTGGTCAGGCCGCCGTCGCCGCCAAGGGCACTCCCGCCGATACCTTCGCCGGAGAACGCGGAGCCACCGCCCGCGTCACCAAAGCCGCCTTCAGCATCGGCCCCGGTGCCACCAGAGCCGCCGTTCCCGCCAGAGCCTCCGTTCGATGCGCCGGTGGTCGCCGCGCCGCCGTCGCCGCCCGTAGCGTCGGCTTCAGCATCGGCCGCGGTGCCTCCAGGATTGTCCGTATCAGGTTCGTCGACATCACCGCCAACCGCGGCAATAGCCTGGCCCAGGCTTCCGGCGCCACCGGTGGCAATTCCGCTGACAGCGTTACCGCCATCTCCCGCATCGCCGCCGTCGCCACCATCGCCGGCTTCGCCGTCGCCGCCCTCCGCGATGCCACTGTCTCCCCCGTTGGCCGCGCCACCGGTGCCGTTGCCCGAGACAGCCGCGCCACCGTAGCCAGCAACGTTGTCGGCGCCGTTCGTCTGACCGCCAGCGGTGTCGCCAGAGGTTGCCGAACCCGCCGTCGCATTGCCACCGCTACCGGTGCCGCCCAAGGATGATCCGGCGGTGGCCGCGCCCGCCGTACCAGCGCCGCCCGTGTTCAATCCGCCCGTGGTCGTCGAGGTTGCGCTGCCGGCCGATGACTCGGTGGTGGCGTTCCCGGTGGTCGCGTTGCCGCCGATGATGGTTACCGATGCATTTCCACCGTTGCCGCCATCACCAGTGTCTCCACCGCCGCCGCCGACACCGCCGGACACCTCTCCGTCACCCGTGGTCGACGTCGCGGATCCGGTTATGGCGCCTCCAGCAGATGAAGGTCCGCCGAATGCGATATTGCCAACTACGCTGCTAGCAGCACCACCGCCCGTGCCGTCTCCGCCCGTTGCCGCACCACCAGCGGCAGCTCCACCGCCGAAGCCGTCACCTCCGCCAGCGATGCCACCGTTGGCGGCACCTCCATTGGTCGAGCCGCCGGTCGTGTTGCCACCCGCCGAGCCTCCGTTGCCGCCCGTGGCGGTGCCACCAGCGCCGTCGGCCGAACTGGCGTCACCTTCACCGCCATTGGCGAAGGCCGCGCCACCAAGACCAGAACCACCGGCCGCGCCCGCGCCGCCGATACCCCCGGTTCCGCCAGTGGCGGTGCCGGAATCGCCAGTCGCACCCGCGCCACCGGTCCCGGTCGCCGTCGCGTTGCCGGTTTCACTATCTACCGTTAGGCCCGCGCCGACAGCGTCACCGCCAGCGCCGCCGTTGGCGGCGCCGGAGTTTGCATTGCCACCGTCTCCGCCGTTGCCGCCGTTGCCGCCGTATCCGCCGTCGCCATCGCCACCGTCGGACACGCCGCCATCGCCACCGTTGCCAGTGCCGCCAATGCCGGCGCCGGCGGAGGCATTCCCACCGTCACCGCCGTCGTTGGAGCCACCGCGGGTCAGACCGTTGGTGGTGTCACCCGTGGTCGCGCTGCCGCTCGTGGCATTGCCGCCATTGCCAGTGCCACCTTCAGAATTTCCGCCTGTCGCCGCCCCACCGGTGCCCGCGCCTGACTCGTTGTCGCCACCACTCACATCCGCGGTGGCGTTGCCGCCTTCGATGGTTAGTTCGGCCGCGCCAGACGTCGCTTCACCGCCAGTGATAATGCACGTAGCGTCGCCGCCGTCGCCGCCGTCGCCGCCGTTCGTCCCGCCGCTTCCACCGGACGCGGCGGCTGGTGCAGCGGGCCCGCCAACTTGAATAACGCAATTCCCAGTTGTCGAGGTAGCGGATCCACTACTGGCGCCTGCCTGGCTGTCCGCGTTGCCGGCGATCGCACCCCCGTTCACGACCGACGAGCCGGCAGTTCCACTTGATCCGGTGCCACCAGTGGCAGCACCACCGGTACCAGCGCCTGCACCCGTGCCGTTTCCAGCACTCGATGCACCCGCGGTTGCGTTACCACCAGTTGTGGAGCCGCCCGAGGTGTCGCCACTGGCCGCACCGCCGCTACCGCCGTTCGCGCTGCCGCCGATTCCGTCGCCGCCCGAACCGTCGCTGCCGTTGGCCGTGGCCTCGCCGCCGGTTCCGGTCCCACCGGCTCCGCCGATTGCGCCACCGCCACCACCACCGCCGATGGCCGCACCGCTGGTGCCAACGCCGCCGGCTCCACCGGAGGCATTACCAGTCCCAGAGACGCCAGCACCATTCAACGCATCATCGGAATCATTGCCGGTATCGCCGCCGCCAGAGGCTGCGCCACCGTTGCCACCGGCGCCGCCGGTCGCATTGCCGGAGCTCGAGTTGCCGGCGTTGCCACCAATACCGCCGCTGCCGCCGCGACCGCCGAAGCCGTCGCCGCCGTCGGCATCGCCGCCGTCACCGCCGTTGCCATCGCCCCCAACGCCGTCGCCGCCGGACGCATTGCCGCCGCCACCAGCGAGGTTGCCACCGCCGATCGTGTTTCCGCCAGTGGTATTGCCGGTCGTCGCCGTACCGCCCGTGCTGATGCCGCCGTTGCCGTTGCCGCCAACCGAATCACCAGCGGTGGCCGCTCCACCGGTGCCTAGACCGCCGGAATTTCCATTATTTGTCGCGTCCGCGTCCGCAACGCCGCCGGTTGACGTGCTGGTGGCATTGCCTGAAGTGGCGCCTCCGCCACTGAGGATCATGGCGCCATTGCCGCCATCGCCGCCGTCGCTGGCATCACCACCATCGCCACCGTCGCCGCCGGTTATGCCCCCATCGCCAACGGTGGTCGTTGCGGTACCAGTCGTCGCGCCAGCAGTGCTCCCACTGCCGGCAAACACCGACCCGTTGATTGTCGCGGTAGACACATTGCCGCCAGATCCCGTTCCACCTGTGGCCGCACCGCCAGCGACGCTGCCACCGCCGGTTCCGGTGCCACCCGCGGCCGCGCCACCAGTGGCGGACCCTCCGGTTGTGGCGCCTCCGCTCGTGTTGCCTGAGGCAACACCGCCGATGCCACCGGTCGCGTTTCCACCTTCGCCATCGCCAGCGGTACCGTCACCGCCGTTGGCGATTCCGGATCCACCGTTGCCAATACCTCCATTGGCGCCTGCGCCGCCAACTCCCGCCGCGCCTGAGGACGCCGCCCCGGAATTGCCATTCCCGCCGTTGCCGCCGGTTGCCGTGCTCGATGCGGTGGCGTCGTCGGCATTCGCGCCGGCCGCAATCGAGGCCAGTGCGAAGGCACGACCACCAGCGCCGCCGGTGCCGGTGCCAGATCCGGCGTTGCCGCCGTTGCCGCCCGCACCACCGGAGCCGCCCGCGCCGCCGCGACCAATGCCGCCGGTCGCGCTGCCGCCGTCGCCGCCGGTACCGGTGCCGCCGAAGCCGTCACCGGCCGCGGCATCACCGCCATCGCCGCCGATGTTGCCTCCGCCGGTCGTGTCGCCGCCCCTGGTGTCGCCCGAAGTCGCCTCGCCGCCCGTGGCATCGCCGCCATCGCCGTTGCCGGCAATCGAGTCGCCGCCCGTCGCGCCGCCGCCGGCGCCAGCGCCACCGAGGTTGCCTGTGCTAGATGTTGTCGCGGTCGCGTTGCCGCCGGTTGCCGTTGACGTCGCGGAGCCAGAATTCGCGTTGCCACCATCGATATTCATGGCCGCGCCGCCGCCAGCACCGCCGTCGCCACCATCCGTGCCGCCGTCACCGCCGGCGCCGCCGGTCGCGATCGCATCGCCGGTCGTCGTGACCGCATCGCCGGACCTCGCCGGGCCCGCCTGGGCATTCCCTGCCCCGACCACGGCTCCCTGAACGGTGACTCCGACGTTTCCGCCGAATCCATCGCCGCCCGTAGCTAGGCCGCCGGCGCCGCTACTTGCGCCGCTACCCAAACCACCGGTCGCCGCCCCGCCGGTCGCGTTCCCACCTGTGGTCGCGCCGCCTGTGGTGTCGCCACTCGCGTCACCGCCCCGGCCGCCGGTGGCATCGCCACCCGTGCCGTTGCCGCCGGTGCCGATGCCACCGTTACTCGTGGCGCCGCCACCATTGCCATTGCCGCCGATACCACCGGCGCCGCCCGTCGTCCCGTCTGATCCGTCGGCCGAGCCACTCGTGCCTATGCCACCCGCGCCACCTGTGGCGGAGCTAGTAGCAGTGGAATCTCCGCTCTCGGATTCTTCTGTTTCAGCGTCGCCGCCAGGACCGCCAGCGCCATTGCCCGACGCGCCACTTCCACCGGCGCCACCAACACCGCCGGAGCCCCCGGCTCCGCCAGTGCCCCGGCCACCCGTGGCATCGCCACCAGCGCCACCGAGGCCATCGCCACCGAGGCCAGCGCCGGCGGTCGCATCGCCGCCGTCGCCACCAATGTTGCGGCCACCTGTGGTGTTCCCACCGGTGGTGTCGCCTGAGGTTGCCGAGCCGGAGGTCGCGTTACCGCCAATGCCCTCACCGGCGTTGGACGTGCCGCCGGTCGCGGCGCCACCTGTACCGGCGCCTCCGATGTTGCCGCCGCCGGACGTCGTGTTGGTGGCGTCTCCACCAGTTGCGTTCACCGTCGCGTCGCCGGAGGACGCCGCTCCACCGGCATTGATGAGCGCGGCGCTGCCGCCGTCACCGCCATTGGCGGCATCGCCCCCATTTCCACCGTTACCGCCGATGCCGGTCGCAGCGCCCGCTACGCTCGTTGCGCTGCCCGTGGTGGCGTCGTCGGTGATCGCAGAACCGCCGAACGCCACGCCACTAGCGACGTTCCAACTAACATCGCCGCCTATGCCCGCGCCGCCGTTCGCCGCACCACCATCGAGCGCGGTGCCGCCAGCACCATTGCCACCGGTTGCGATTCCAACCGTCGCGGATCCGCCGACCGTATTGCCACCAAGGGTCTCGCCGGTGGCCGTGCCGCCATCGCCGCCGGTCGCATTGCCGCCGGTGCCCGCACCGGCGTTGCCGTCGCCACCGTCAGAGGTCGCGTCGCCACCGGTGCCAATACCGCCATCGGCGCCATCACCACCGAGGCCCCCGTCGCCACCAGACGCGGTGCCAACACCAGAGCCTCCACCAGCGCCACCGGTCGCGTTGCTGCCGGTGCCAACGCCATCAGCGCCATCCTGGGTGCCGCCAGTCGAGGCCTGGCCCCCAGAACCGCCGGCGCCACCGATACCACCGGCACCACCGGTGCTTGAGCCGCCGAGTGCAATCCCGGCGAGGCCGCCGGTGCCGTCTCCAGAATAGGCGTCACCAGCTGTTGCAACGCCACCGGCGCCGCCGAGGTTGCCACCACCGATCGCATTGCCGCCGGTGGTATTCCCCGCGGTTGCGTTGCCTCCAGTAGCAATTCCACCTGAAGCATTACCGCCTAGCGAACTGCCGCCGGTCGCGCCACCGCCGTTGCCGGCTCCCCCGGTGTTCCCTCCACTATTTGTCGTGTTGGTGGCCTCTCCGCCCGTTGCTGTGCTGTTCGCGTCACCGGTTGTGGCGGTGCCTGGAGCAACGTTTACGGCACTACCGCCGCCAGATCCTCCAGCGCCGCCGTTCGAGCCGGCTCCGCCGTCACCGCCATCTGTCTCGGTCTCTACGCCACCGACGGCCGAGCTACCACCGACGACAGCGTTACCGGTCGTTGCCAATCCACCACCGGCTCCACCGCCACTGGCAGTACCAGTTGCTCCGCCTCCCGTCCCCCCACCACCAGTCGCTGCGCCGCCATTTCCGCTGGCGCCTCCCTGTGCATCGCCGCCGGTCGCATCGCCGCCG
This sequence comes from uncultured Chloroflexia bacterium, assembly GCA_963849635.1. Lineage (GTDB taxonomy): Bacteria > Chloroflexota > Chloroflexia > Thermomicrobiales > UBA6265 > CAVRUD01. Next base: position 827,375 of record CAWKIA010000018.1, read on the forward strand.
GTCGCGTCGCCGCCGGTTGTGTCGCCGCTGGTCGTGTCGCCAGAGCCGCCTCCGGCGTCGCCGCCGGTTGCCGTACCGCCATCGGCTTGGTTCGCATTGCCAGTTCCGCCATCGGCGGAACCGTCGCCAGCGGGCGCGTCGCCGCCGGTTCCTCCGGGATCACCAGAGCCGCCGGAGCCGCCATCGTCGCCATCTTGGAAGCGGCTGATGGTTGGGCCATTCACGGCGCTTCCGCCGGCCGACGCCGGCGTGGCATACGCGAACATGCTGACGAAGATCGCCAGCACCCCTACCAGGCGCAGCAGCGACGCCCCTCTCGTCTGGCTCACTCGATGTCCCTCCCGATTCCGTCGCCCCAGCGCAGTGGCGTGGCTTTGTCGTGATTTGGTCGTGGTCGATGATGCCGTCTTCAACGTTTCCCCCGCCGATCCCCGGCTACCGCCAGAGACGTCCCTTCCACGTTCTGCCGGCCCCATGATCCGCATCCCGCCAGATGCATCGGATATCCCGGCCGCAAGAGTGCTTCGAGATGAGGAACGGCGTAATCGAGGGAGCTGGGACGAATAGCTGAGAGTTTCCCCGTCCGAAAAACGGATCAAGCCCGACTCCTCACCAGTGAGAAATCGGGGAACTCGATCGTTCTTGGCCGGCGAAATCGTCGTGTCCTCGCCCTGAGGCTCAGCCATTGGCGCTCGCCCTTCCCTTCGATGACCGTTGCCTTGAGTCGACCGCGCGACCGCACTCCGCGCGACCGATGTGCGTCAGATAGTCCCGCTCCAGCGACGAATCTTTCGAATCCGGGCGCGGGCGAGCGGTCCGGTGTTACCCCTCCCAACGAGTAGCTCGCGGGCTGGGCATCACGGATCGCCCATTCTGGGCCATCTGAGCAGCGATTCTACATGAAGAAAACCCAGATGTCTGTACGAAAGTGCCTACATTCCGCGCCACTCGATACCTCCTGAGGCTTTTTGCGGATATCAGTGGATCGCCAATGCCAAAATGGGTGGCGAGGACACGCGAGAGCCGACCTGCAACTCACGGTTACGGTTGCTGCCCGACGATGTCAATGTCAGCGGTCTCGGCATGGATGCAGCTGTGCTCAGTCAGAACCATTCAATAAGAGAACGGCGCCACGGTCGAGGACCGCGGCGCCGTTCGAATCGGAAGTTGCTGACTAAGACATGCCTGCTCAGCAGGTCAGGTAGGTCAGGAGCCTACGTCCGGCGGCCCCGGAGACTGACTCCGACCAGGCCAGCCAGCCCAACCACTCCGGTCAGGAGCAGCCACCCCACAGGTAACCCCATCCCGCCACTCGCCCCCGTCCCCGTCGACGGCAGTACTGCCACCGACGCCGACGGACTCGCCGACGGCTTCACGCTCGGGGACGGCGATGGTGACGGGCTTGGGGAGAGAGACGGGCTCGGGCTCGGCGATGGGCTCGGGCTCGGCGAGGGAGAGGCGACGGCGACGGCGATGGGCTCGGCGAAGGAGCGGGCTCGGGCTCGGTGAGGGACTCGGGCTCGGCGACGGCGACGGCGATGGGCTCGGCGGCGGAATCCGCTCACAGCCGGTCTCATCGCCGCTCACAACCTCGCCACCGTAGGTGCTGCCCGTGCACTCCCCGACGATGTCCTCTCCCACCTCGCAGTCGGTAGCATCGCCGAAGACCGTACCGCTCACCTCACTGCCAGTGCAGTCGCCCAGGACGTCGCCGTCCACCGTGCACCCAGTGGCGTTGCCGGGGACGTCGCCATCGACCGTCCCGTTCACGCAGTTGCCATCGTCATTGATCTGGGCCAGGACGTGGGCCGAAACACCGGCGTTTGCCGCCGACACGGCCATCGGAGCGAACGCAATCGCGCCGACCACGATCGCTAACACACCCACCAGGCGCAAGAGCGATTCTGCTTTGGTCTGAATCATCGAAACCCCTCCATCACCAGCCTACCCATTTCCGTGCAGATGTTCACCATGTTTTACCACTCCCGCCGGACATCCTCCAGACTCACCCCGCCAAAATCGGTCCCAACACTCGCGAGGTTGTCCTGCCCGCCCACGATCGGCCAGCGCAATTGGGCGCACTCCGCGATGCGCATCCAATCAACCAGATGCGGTCGTATTCAAAGCGAGAACAGCGTAGCGAGGTAAGTTGGCGGCGCCGTTCACAGTTTCGTCGGATTGATCGAACTCGGTGTACCGAGCATGCTGGCACATGCGCTGGCCGGTCTCTTCCAGACGATGAACGAACGCCACGAACCCGAACGCCTTCGTGCGCTACACTCCTGGGCATCACTCTCCGACACGGTCGCCCGACAATGGCCGGGTCCGGGGTATTCGCCGTCTGACGTCACCTGCGTGCGGCGGAGCTGGTCGTTCGCTGGTTCGGAATTGCAGCCGCCATCCTGCTGGCATTGGCTTCTCCGGACCGCCAGTTATGAGAGGACCTATGCGACGACAGCCACGTGTCATGGCCTTCTGTCTGCCATTCGCCCTCATGCTGATGCTCGGCATCGGCCTGCAACCGCTCGCGAGTCACGCCCAGGACGGCGATGACCCGACCCGGCCACGACGGGTCCGGCCCGGGGAAGAAGGGTTGATTCTCTTTGGCCTGGCGGCGGAACTGCCCCCAGCGCCCGCGTTTGTGCGGCTGCTCCGGATCAATCTGGAGCCGGGCGCGCAGAGCCCGCTCCACTTCCACCCTGGAGTTGAGCTAGACGCGGTTGAGTCAGGCGTCTCGTCCATGACCGTCGAGGACACGGCCGATCTTCTCCCGGCGGGACGGACGAAGCCCGTTGCGGCCCCACAAGGCGAAGAGTTCGAGATGGAGCGGGGCGATCAGATCCTGATTCCGATTGGGACTCCCCATGGCTACGAGAACAACCAGGACGACCAAAACACCGTCATCCTGGGTGTGGTGATGGTGCAAGCTGGCGTCCCTGGCTTGACCTGGGTCGGCGGCACACCGGGGCCAAACGCGCTGGGAGGACTGAGCTCGGTCATTCTGGGTGACGGCGCGATGACCCAAGTACCCACCGGGGGTCAGGCGGCAATCGCCGTCGAGCGGATGATTCTCGAGCCGGGTGAGTCGCTGCCAGAGAGCGATGTCCCCACGATGATCTCGCTCGAGGACGGCCGCTTCGATTTCACGACCGTCTCCGGCGATACCCAGGTGTCGCGCACCTCCGCTCCGGGGCCGCGTGATCCAGCGGCGCTAGACGAGGAGTTCTCGCTGGCGCCCGGCGACGCGGCCTTCTTCCCGACTGGCATGGCGGAGGTCGAGCGGCCGGAGAACGACGGCCAAATGTCCATCCTGCGCCTGACTATTTACGCGATCGAAGCATCCGCCGACGGGGCCACGCCGGTCGGCAGCCCGGAAGCCAGCACAGAAGCCAGTCCGGTCGCCGAAGGCGAAAGCGACCTGGCCGTCATCGAGATCACCGAACGCGAAGAGCCGACTCCCGCGCCAACCGCGGAGCCAGAGGACGCGCCAACTGAAGCCGCCGATGCTCCTCCGGGTGAGCTGGCCGTCGGCGCCGTGGTCACGGTAACGGAGGCGGAGGTCCGCCTTCGCGACGCCCCGACGGTCAACTCCAACATCATCTCTGGCCTCGATCAGGGTGCCGAATTCACGATCACGGAGGGTCCGATCGAAGCGGACGGCATCGTCTGGTGGGGCGTCCAAAGCACCGCCGATCCGTCTGTCGTCGGGTATGTCGCGGGCGACTTCATCGCGCCCGTTTAGGCCAGTCGTGTGACGCGAGGATCAGCCCACTTCTCTCCGTTGTCACGGGGAGAAGTGGGAGGCGAGGCCGAGTCGCACCGCTCTCAGTCCCGGAGGAACGACGGCGGTACAACGCCATGACTTTAGAGGTTGAGGCAATGACGCGTTGCTTCCAATCGGCGGACCGGAACGCGGTGGACCGAGGTCGCGAGCCGGCTTGAGCCGGCTTCCGCCCAACAGATAGCCCGAGGTCTTTTAGCCCCGGGCGGACCCAGCACGGCGTCCCCCATCCCGCATACACCGCCGCAATCCACCGGTCAACTCCGCAACCTCCTTCAATCTGTCGTTCCCAGAGCGGGCCGCCCTGATTGAGGGCGGCCCGCCTATAGCTCGTGAGCGGGTGATAGAACCGAAAGCGACTGTCAGCCGTAGGCCGGTGAGGAGAGATCACACCACACGAGCGAGGGCGCACCGGTGGGTGGTCTTCTTTTTGCGAAGGGCATGCCGTCGAGCCGCGGCGCGCGAGACAACGGCCGTACGGTGATTGCTGGGAACAACGACGTTGACAGCGATTGCAATTGTGCGAAGTCGCATAGTGGCTTCTCCAAATGTCGCGCGCAACAACAAGCGGTAGTAGCGCGATTTGCCGAGATTTCGGCCGAATTCGCGTCTGACACAGGCGTTCGAGTGGGGCTGAACGGCCGGATCTGGTAACATCCGGCGGCCCCGTATCTACCGTCCTCGATCCGAGGGGATGACGAGTTTTGACGCCATTCGGCGTGCGGTGGAGCCGTGAGTTCGTTGGGCCGTGAAAGCCGTGGAAGAACGTCCGCGGTTTTGTAGGAGGGAGAGAACCGGTATGCCCGTCCGTTGGTCTAGGCCGCTGATTGCCGCCGCCGCCGTCCTGGCGCTCGTCGCCACTGGAACTGGCATCTTGTCGCGCACGTCGGCCCAAGAGGTACAGAACAGCTACGACGTGATCCGTGTCGAGAGCGAAGAAGGCGTGGCAATCCCCTATGTCGTGTGGGTGGATTGGACGCCGACCATCGTTGCTACACCGGACGGCGGCGCCTGGGCATTCTTCAGCGCTCAGCCGTTCAATACCGAAGGCGCTGGCAGCCGTGGCCGCCTGTACGCGGCCCACTACAACCCCCAGACGCATACCTGGAGCCCGGCCACGGTGATCCCCGGGGGCGAAATCCAGTTCGGCGCGACCGCAGTGGTCGACGGTGAGGGCACCGTGCACCTCGTCTACTCCGACCGCGCCACCGTCGCGCCCACCGACTTCAGCACGCTCTACTACACCCGCACCAATGCGGACGGCGCCTGGGAGACCCCGGTTGCCGTTTCTCAGAACGACGCCGCCGGCCACCAGTTGAGCCCGAGCCTCGCGCTCGACGACAACGGCGGCCTGCACCTCGTCTGGCAGGACCAGCGGGCGGTACCGGAAGAGCTGCGTGTGCCGGCGGCGGGCGACGCCACCCGCGCCAACGCGGCATACGCCGACATCTTTGCCAGCGACTACGTCGACGGCGCCTGGACCGAACCAGTTCAGGTCAACGTCCGCGGCGAGAACAATGAGATCAACGCCAGCCGCCCGCAGTTCGCCCGCGATGGCGATCGCCTCGTGGCCGTCTGGTCCGTCTACGAAGGTGTCTCGACCCAGCAGCTCTCCGGCGCGGTCCGGATCGAGTGGTCGACCCGCCCGGTTGGTGAAAACACCTGGGCCGAGCCCAAGACCTTCCTCGAGCCGGACGGCACCCAGATCGGTGGCCGCCTGGTCCAGATCGCCGCGGTGAACGGCGGCGGCGTGATCGCCCTGGTTGGCCGGCGCACCCCGGATGACACCGCGACCGCCGACACCAATGAGGCCACCAACGAGCTCTTCATGCGCACGCTCGAAAGCGGCGCTGAAGACTGGGGCGATGAGGTTGCGCTCAGCACCGGCGAAAAGGGCGCCTTCCCGGCCGTGGCTGTCGCTGGCGACGGCACGCTCTACGCCGTCTATGAGAACGGCTCTGGCGCCCAGGTCGACGTCGGCGGCTTCGCGGTCGCTCCGGACGCGGCCACACCCGGACCGGACTCCGTCGTCTCCCCCGCCGAAGCCGGCGCCCAGGGCCGTCCGAGCGTGACGGTCGACGCCAACGGCGGCGTTTGGGTGATCTACTTCCATCAGCCTGAAGGCGGTTCCGCGGTTGAGGTCCGAGTCCTGCGCGGCGCGACGATCCCGTCGTCGTAGGGTCAGCTCAACACTGGCAAGCATGAGAGTGGGGGCGGGATTTGAATCCCCGCCTCCACTCTCATTTTCCCGCATAATTGTGGTCAATCGGGCGGTTTTTGCTATTTTGCCAGCATGTGGTGCCATTCGTACCGGAAAAAGGCGCGAAACGGCTTGCGTTTGCCCTTCGTTGATGGCTAAGATGGGCGAAGGCACTAATAGGCTCGGAGTCTGCCCAGCGCCCGGAGCGCGGACGCAGCGTGAGAGTCGATGCACCGGGTTTCGCGGGGGGGCGAGAATGGGCTTTAGGGAGGGAGACGCGATGCGACGCCGGACACAATGGCTGTGTCTTCTCGCGACGCTGGCCGCTGTGCTCAGCCTCGGGGCAATTACTCCTCGAGCGATGGCGCAGGACGGGACAGGCACGGGCACGGCCATCGGCGGCAACGCCACTGACTCGACCATCGGCGGTGGCAATACCGGCGGCAACGGCACCGGCGGCCCCGGCACCGGTGGCAACGCCACTGGCGGCAATGCCACCGGTGGTAATTTGACCGGCGGCAACGGCACCACCGGGACCACCAACGGCGGCGACGCCACCAGTCGCGACTACACCGGCCCCGCCGGTAGGACGACTGGCCAGAACGGCGTAAACGGGACCGACGGTACCCCGAACGGCGCGGCCGGGCAGAACGCGATCGGCGGCGCGGGCCAGAATGGCTCCGCCGCGACTGGTGGCTCCACCACCGGCGGCGCCGCGACCGGCGGTAATGCCCATGGCGGGAACGCGACGGGCGGCACCTCCGGCGTTGGCGGTCCCGCGGACGGCGGACCAGGCGATGGCGGCGTTGCGTTCGAGGATGTGGTCGGCGGCGATGCGGTGGCCGGGAACGGCACCGTTGGCGCCGGAACCGTTACGACCGCGACCGGCGGAAACGCCACCGGATTTGCCAGTGGCGGCGGCAACACCGGCGGCAATGGCACTGGCGGAGTCGCGACCGGCGGCAGCGCGAACGGAGCTGACGCGTTTGGCGGCAACAATACCGGTGGTAATGCCACGACCGGCAACGTCTTCGGCGGTGATGTAAGGGCCGGCGACGCCGGCATTGGTAATGAAGCATTCGCGGGTGACGGCGGCGACGGCTACGACGCCTCCACCGTCCTCCTCGGCGGCAACGGCGGCACCGGTAACCTCAATCTTGGCAATGCGAACGGCGGCATGGCCCTCGGCGGCAACGGCGGCGCGGGCGGCAACGCCACCGGCGGCATCGGCGGCATCGGCGGCACCGCTAACGGCGGCGACGTCAAGAGCGGCAATGCGCGAGGCGGCGACGGCGACGGCGGCGATGCCCTGGGCTCGGACGGCGGCACCGGTGGCGAGGCCACCGGCGGCAACGGCAGGGGCGGCGACGCTGGCGGCGACACGACCGGCGGCGATGTCACGGCCGGCGACACAACTGGCGGCACCAATAGCACCGCGGGCGCCGCGAACTCGACCGTGACCGGCGGTGACAACACCGGCGGCAACGGCTTCGGCGGCAACGCTACCGGCGGTAACGCGAACGGTGGCAATGGCACTGGTGGTACTGGCACTGGCGGCATCGGCACGGCTGGCGATGCCTACGGTGGCACCACCACCGCCGGCGACGGCGGTCAGGGCGGCACCGGTGTCGGCGGCGACGGCGGCACCGGCGGCGAGGCAGTCAACCTCGGCGCCGCGGTCTCCAACCGCAACGGCAACATCACCGCCGGCGATTCCAGCGGTGGCATCACGGTCGGTGGCAACGGCGCGGCCGGCGGCACCGGTACGGGCGGCGTCGGCGGCACCGGTGGGGCCGCGATCGGCGGCGACATCACCGGTGGCAACGGCACCGGCGGAATGGGCACCGGCGGCAACGGTATCGGTGGCGACGGCGGCACAGCCGGCAACGGCACCGGCGGCAACGGCGCGGGCGGCAATGCCTCCGGCGACACCACCGGGGGCAATGTCAGCGGTGGCGATGCCGCGCCAGGGACCGACGGGAGCGCCCTCCAGGTCATCACAGGCGGCAGCAACGACGGCGGCGACGGGACAGGCGGCAACGGCACCGGCGGCAACGCCAATGGTGGCGTCGGCCAGGGCGGCGTCGGCCAGGGCGGCGCCGGCAACGGCGGCGATGCCAACGGCGGCGACACCTTTGGTGGCGACGGCGGTACGGGCGGCACCGGCATCGGCGGCGGCGGCGGCGACGGCGGCAATGCGCTCGACGTCGGCCTCCTGGTGACCGGCGGCTCCGGCACCGTGACCGCTGGCGACAGCGACGGCGATCTCACCGTCGGCGGCAACGCTGGCAACGGTGGCAACGCCACCGGCGGCGCCGGTGGCGCGGGCGGCACCGCGACCGCCGGCACCTTGACCGGAGGCGACGGCACCGGTGGCGTTGGCGTCGGTGGCGACGGCGAAGGTGGAGACGGTGGCACCGCCGGAACTGGCGCCGGTGGCACGGGCGTCGGCGGGACCGGCTCCGGTACGACGACACCCGGGACGGTGACCAACGGCGACGGCACCCCTGGCCAGGTCATCGAAAATGATTTGCCCAATTCCAACGGCACCAGCACTGACGGCACCGGCACGAACGGGTCCGCCACTGACGGCGCGGGCAACGATGGTGCTGGACCAGACGGCGTTGGAACCGATGGTCAGACCATCGCCGGCGAGACCGAAGATGGCGACACCGGCAACGGCGGTGACGCGGTTGGCGGCGACGGTGGCAACGGCGGCAACGCCTACGATGTCGGCGTCATCGTCGAGCGCGCTGGCGCCCAGACCATCGCAACCGGCGACACCGGCGGCGATCTCACCGTTGGCGGCAATGCCGGCAATGGTGGCTCGGCAACCGGCGCCAGCACCGGCTCCATCGGCGGTGATGCCGCCGGCGGCAACGGCGGCAACGGCGGAGCGGCCTTCGATGTCGCCGCTCTATCCGGCTCCTGCGGTGAAGACGACATCCTCGAAGACATCGCCTACGGCGAAGCCCAGAGCGACGATGGCACCTGCATTCTCGTGGCTGGGGCGGACGCGTCCGACCTGACCTTCGGCGGCATCGGCGGCGACGGCGGCAATGCAGTCGGCGGCACCGGCACCACCAGTGGCGGCATCGCCCTCGGCGGTGACGGCGGCAACGGCGGTCTCGCCTCCGGCGGAATCGCCGAGGGCGGCGACGGCGGCGACGGCGGCGACGCTGATGCCGATGGCAACGACGCAACAGCCGGCGACGGCGGCGACGGTGGCGACGCCTACTCCGCCAACGGCACGGCCGAAGGTGGCGATGGCGGCGTCGGCGGCGTGGCCACCGCGAATGGCGGCAACGCGACCGCCGGCAACGGCGGTAACGCCGGCGGCGCTTCTGGCGGCGGCCTTGGCCCGGCCGACGGGAATACTCCTCCCCCGGTGAGCGGCACCGGCGGCGACGGTGGCGCAGCGACCGCGATCGACGGCAATGCCACCGGTGGCAACGGAGGCCAGGCCGCCAGCGACACTGACGGCACAACCGGCGGCACCGGTGGCAGCGCGACCGCAGTCGACGGCAACGCCACCGGCGGCAATGGCGGCTACCAGGCGGATGGCGGCTCAGCCGTCTCCGTGGGTGGTGATGCACAGGCCGGCTCCGGCGGCACCGGCGGTTACTCCGGCGCCGAGGTTGAGCTGGACGAGACCGACGACGGTTATTACGATGTCGACTGGGACGGCGGCGAATCCGAATCCTGGTAGACGATCGCCAAGTACGAACGTCAAAAGCGCCCCGGCCAAATTGGCCGGGGCGCTCCGGTTTTCGAGGGTTCATGGCAACCCCCCTTCTGGCAGTGGATATCCGCGCGTATGTCTCATTCGTAGGAGCGGACCTCCGTGTCCGCCCGGTACCTAATCGCGTCGTCTCGGGTCGGGAATGGCATCTCCAACAAGGTAATCGGTCTGTTGGAGGCAGGGCGGACACGGAGGTCCGCTCCTACGCAATAGGGCACGGCGGGCAACGGAATAACGGGACCGTTCCGCCTACCAGACCTGCAATGCGAGACCAATCAGCGCGCCCACACAGAGATAGGACCCGGAAGGAAGCGCGCGAACCTGGGCGCCGCGACGGACGAGCAGGAGGACACCGGCGCCAAGCGCCGCCAGCAAAATCCCATAGAACAGCGTGCCAATCGCGGCGAGCACATCGCCGGTCATCGCCCCGATCATCGCGGCCAGCCAGACATCCCCGGCCCCCAGGGAGACGACCCGAACATCATGGTAGAGCAGCAGCGCCAGTAGATAGAAGGCGCCAAAAACGGCCGCGCCGATCGCCAGCCCGGCCAGCGCCTCCAGAATGGACCAAACGCCATCGAACGCGGCGACAACAAGGGCCAGGACCACCCCAACGGCGATCCAGTTCGTGAAGATGACCCTCGTCCACCAATCTACCAACAGGACGACTAACAGCGGGATCGCGAACAGGAACAGAGCAACCACATCTCCGGCGGAATCGGCCCGGAATGCGATGAGCGCGAAGTAGGCCGCCACGGCGATCTCGAATATCGCCCGGACAACAGGGCGGTGGCGCGGATACGCGGAGTCCGGCCGGTCGAGGCCGAATCCCCAGAGCGGTAGCCAACGAGGAGCAGTCAGAGACAAGGAATCCGGCGGATGGTCGGCACCGGCCAACGCCAGTTGCACGAGCGCGGCGGCCCAGGTGATCGATCCGAGAAAGAGTCCGGCGATCCCGGCAACGATCGGCCAGGCGTCACTCACCGGCGAGCATCGCGAGCAATCTGCGCGGCGGCAAGCATCTCGGGAACCGGTGCTTCGATGCCGGTCCACCGTGTGAAGGCGGCCGCACCCTGGTAGACGAGCATCGGCAAGCCATCCAGGGTGCTCAATCCCCGGCCGCGGGCGGCCGCAAGCAGATCGGTGTCCCTATACGTCAGATCGACCGCCAGCGCAGTCGCCGGCAGGAGATCGAGCAGGTCGAGGTCCAGCGGCGACTCACCCGGATGCCAACCCAGCGCCGTCGAATTGATCACGATGCCCGCGTCCGGCAGCGCCCGTTCGAGGCTCGATCGCTCAAGCCCAATCCTACCCATCTCGATGGAAGCGAGATCGGCGGCAAGAGCCGCGGAGCGCTCCTGGCCACGGTTCGCGACAACTATCCGAGCCACACCGAGCTCAGCCAGCGCGAGAACCACCGCCCGCGCCGCTCCACCAGCGCCAAGGACCAGCGCGGTTCTCCCTCCTGCGTCCGGGCAAACCTCCCGCAGGCTGGTCGCGAACCCGACGATATCGGTGTTGTCGCCGGAAAGCTGGCCGTCACGGTGGACGATGGTGTTGACCGCGCCCGCCCGGACGGCCGTCTCCGAGACCGAATCCAGATGCTCCATCACCGCCCGCTTATGCGGCACGGTCACGTTCGCCCCCATCACCTGAGGATGACGCAACGAAGCCACGCGGGCGGGCAGATCGGCCAATTCGGTCTGCCACAACTCGTAGGCGGCGTCGATCCCCCGAGCAGCAAGCGCCGCGTTCTGAATAGCCGGCGAGATCGAGTGCGCGACCGGATCCCCGATAAGCCCTACCCGTCTCGTCGCCATGGTGTCCTTTTCGAGTGCCGGATCACCGGCCTGAATGCTAGAAGTCGCAGGCCGAATCGCCGAGAAACTCGCACTCGTTCTGGAGCTGCTCGGGATACGTCGAGGCGAACGCATGGGTACCATCACCCTTGGCAACGAAATAGTAATAGTCGGAGCCATCAGGATTGAGCACCGCAATGATCGCCTGAGCACCTGGGTTGGCAATGGGGCCGGGGGGCAAACCCTGGTAGCTGTACGTGTTGTACGGATTGTCGATCTCGGTTTCTCCGGGCTGAACTTCAGGCCACCAATCTTTCTCATCGCCCAGCAATATACGCAACTGTTGGGTCAGCCTGAAGATACCCGTTCGTCTCTTCTGAACCAAGTCGATTCAGGTACACCTGGGCGATCGTCGGCCTCTCGGCATCATCGCCCGTCTCTCGCTCGACGATCGAAGCCAGCGTAATCACTTCGTGGATGCTCATCCCCATATCATCGGCGCGCTCTTCTAACTGCGGCGTGAATTCGTCATCGAACTTCATGAGCATCTGAAACACGAGGTCTTCTGGAGACCAGTCGGTGTTGACCTGGTAGGACGCCGGGAATAGATAGCCCTCAAGCGATACATCGTCCGGCACGTCATCGAGGAAATCGAACTGGTCCCGCGGAAACTGGTCAACAGCCTCCATGAAGTCCTTTGCACCCCAAGGAAGGTCAGCCTCATCGACCACATCCGCCATCTGGCCGATGCGGAAACCCTCGGGAAAGACCAGCTCAACGGTCTCAACCGCCTCCCGATCTTCACCGCCCTCTTCTCCGACATCTTCTCCCTCGACGGTGACCTGGTCGAGGATATCGTTGACGCTCATACCGTGGCGCAGCGTGTAGGTGCCCGGGGCAAGATCATTGCCACTCAGTCGTAGTGCCGTCGTAAAGTAGAGTTCGCTCCGGACCATGTCGCCGTCGGAGAGGGTCTTGGCCAGCGAGTCGCCGTCGTCATCCTCGGAGATCCGCAGGTTAAACGGCCGCCCGATCAGCGGATCGGCCTCCTGGTCCTGGTAGTAGTCGAAGAAGGTCCGACCTCCGAGCGCGACCAGAATCGCCGCGGCGGCGATGGTTACGATCTTGAGCAGATGAACGAACGGTGAGATCAAAGCGTGATTCCCTCCCCGCCGCCTGAGACCACGCCCGATGCCAACCGGTCCGTGGAAAGCACGGAGGCGGCGCCGGAGCCAGCGACGGATCAACAACAGCCTATTCTAGTCAGCCCCCCAGAACCGGACAACCAACCGGGCGAATCGTCCGGTCTCCCACCGCTTGTCGTGGTCGCCGGACCGACGGCGGTCGGGAAGACCGGCCTGGGCATCGCCCTGGCCGAACAGTTCTCCGGCGAAGTCGTCAACGCCGATTCACGCTACCTCTTTCGCCGGCTCGACATCGGCGTAGCCAAACCGAGCATGACCGAGCGCCGCGGCATCCCCCACCACCTGATCGATCTCCTCGATCCCGACGAGACGATGACCTTGGCCCGCTTTCAGGACCTGGCGATGGAGGCCATCGCAGCCATCCATGGGCGAGGGAAGTCTGCCCATCCTCGTGGGTGGGACACCGCTCTACGTCAACGCCATCGTCGAAGGGTGGCTCATACCGCGCGTCCCGCCAGACCCCGACTTCCGCGCCGCCCACGAGGCGGAGGTCGCCGCCGGCAACCTCCCTCACCTGATAGAACGCCTGGAGCGCGTCGATCCGGTCGCGGCCTCCCGCTCCAGGACAAATCCGCGCCGGATCATCCGGGCACTGGAGATCTATCACTCTACCGGCACGCCCATGTCGCAGTTGGAGGGCAAAGGTCCGCGCCCGTTCCAGACCCTGGAGCTCGGCCTGACGATGCCACGCGACCTTCTGCATCGCGCCATCGACAACCGGATCGACGATCAGATCCGCCGCGGCCTGGCCGACGAGGTGCGAGCCCTGCTCAACTCCGGCGTCGCTGAGGGCGCCCCTGCGATGTCCAGCCTGGGCTACCGCCAACTCTTCCCGTACCTGCGCGGACAAGAGGACCTGGAGGAAGCGATCCGACGCATCAAAGTCGACACACACCGGTACGTCCGCCACCAGGAGACCTGGCTACGCCGCAACCCAAACCTGATCTCCCTGGACGTGACCGAGCAGGGTTGGCAGAATCGCGCCGCGGCCATGATCAAGGCCTTCCTCTCCACCCCACCTCGTCCTCAGTCCGGAGTGCCTTCGTAAGTTGAGACCATGACTTGTGGAGGTTGCAGAAATGATGGGTGATTCCCAATCGGCGTACCGATGCGCGGCGCATCGAGGTCGCGAGCCGGCTTGAGCCGGCTTCCGTCCCAGAGGTGGCCCGGGGTCTTTTAGCCCCGGGCGGCGAGAAGGCGGCGTCCCCGTCCTGCCCACGCCGTCGAACACCACCGATCAATTCCGCGACATCCATCAATCCCAGGTGGAGTCACCTGGTTCTCGGCACGCTTGCCACCCAGCGGTATCATCTTCATGCAGTCCGATTCGCCGGACGGGCAGTCTCGTCACACCCCACCTGTATACTTGACCAAGTCGTAAGGAATAGGCGGCCCTATTGCCGCCCCACCGGAACGAGGGAAGAAATAATGACGGCAGTGCAGCCAGATCCCGCCCAGGCAAGCCGCGGCTACGCCCACCCCGAAGTCCTTGTCTCGACCGACTGGGTGGCGAACCACCTCAATGACCCGAACGTCCGGATCGTCGAGTCCGACGAGGACATCCTCCTCTACGATATCGGCCACATTTCCGGCGCCGTCAAATTGGACTGGCACACCGATCTCCAGAACCCGGTCGCCCGCGACTTCGTCGACAAGGCCGGGTTCGAGGACCTCATGAACCGGGCCGGCATCAAGAACGACACCACCGTCGTCTTCTACGGCGACCGCAACAACTGGTACGCCTGCTACACCTTCTGGCTCTTCAAATACTTCGGCCACGAGGATGCCCGCGTGATGGACGGCGGCCGGGCCAAGTGGGAAGCCGAGGGCCGGGCCTGGTCGCGCGACGTACCAAGCTTCTCCGGCGGCCGCTACACCGCCAAGGAGGCCGATCCGGCGATCCGGGCCTTCCGCGACGACGTGCTCGCCCAGGTCAACTCGGGATCGCCCACCCTGGTCGATGTCCGCTCGCCCCAGGAGTACACCGGCGAAGTCATCCACATGGTCAACTACCCTCAAGAAGGCGCCCAGCGCGGCGGCCATGTCAAAGGCGCAAAGAACATCCCCTGGGCCAAGGCCGCGAACGAGGACGGCACCTTCAAGGGTCCTGACGATCTCAAGTCGCTTTACGACGGCCAGGGCATCACTTCCGACAAAGCTGTTATCGCCTACTGCCGCATCGGTGAGCGCTCCAGCCACACCTGGTTCGTCCTGAAGTACCTCCTCGGGTACCCCAACGTCCGCAACTACGACGGCTCCTGGACCGAATGGGGCAGCATGGTCAACGTCCCGATCGAGAAAGGCGCATAGACGAGAGGGACAAGGCTACGGCCTTGAGGGGGACAGCGCTAAAGCGCTGAGGGGGACAGGGCTGCGGCCCTGAGGGGGAGAAGGGAGCGGGTAGGGGAACCATCTTAGGGGCGATGCATGCATCGCCCGGCCGCCGACCCCGACGCATCTGCGATCGCCACGGCAGTCGCGAACGCCAATCCCCTCCCCCTCAGCCCGCGGGGCTGTCCCCCAGCCGCAGGCTTCAGCCTTGTCCCCCTCAAGGCCGCAGCCCTGTCCCCCTCACGAGCGAAGCGAGACATCATGGATCGTCAGGCTTACATCGAACACATCCTGGATCACTTCGAGCATCCCCGGAATAAGGGGCGGATGCCGGACGCCGACGTTCAGCTCGGCGGCGGCAACCCCGGCTGCGGCGACCTGATCACCCTCTATTTGAAGATCGGCGACGACGACCGAGTCGAAGCCATCACCTTCGACGGCGAGGGCTGCACCATCAGCCAGGCTGGCGGCAGCATCATCGCCGAGATGGTCGAGGGCATGACCCTCGACGAAGTCAAAGCCCTCGGTACCCACACCATGAACGAGGAAATGGGCGAAGACGTCGTCAAGAGCCGCGTCCGCTGCGCCACCCTGGCTCTCGGCACCCTCCAAGGTGCCGTCAACCTCTTCGAGCAGAACCGGCAGCGCACCGCCGCCGGAATCGAGCCGGTCATCGGCGACGAGGCGGTTCGGTTCGAGAATTAGCCTAGATCCCCTCATCCTTCGACGACAGGACTAGGGCGACTTCCGCTCGAAAGCACCTCTATGTAAGGCAGTCCAGTGTGTTTCTCCTTTTCATCCGCCAACCCGCTTCGCATTCAAATCCCAAGAAACAGGCGAACGCGCACAGGGGCGAGACGGCTCCTCCGCCTCAAGCGATGCCAGCCGGAATCACTGACTCCAGGCGGAATACAAGGTTAGGCTCATCTCGGAAGATCCTGGATGACGCGAACGTGCCATAGATTGCCATCGCCCAGTCCGCGCCGATACCTGCGACATAAGGTCTCCTTTGCCCGGAGCTCAAATGTCAACTCAGCCCGCTCCACTTCCGATCGATCGCCTGTACGAGGGAATAGACCTGGAAATTGCGGTCTGCGCTGCGTGGAGGAGCAGCGCGTTTCCAACACCGCTGCGGACCGTGGCGGGACAAACCGTTGAGGTGATCCACCGCGGCCGGTGCACCACACAGTTTCAGGGTGGGCTGGTGCTCCGGCTGACCGAGGCCGAGGTGGAGGCGCTGGCGGCGGACTAGCGGGCGTGAGGACCCACGCGCGGGCCGGCCGGCGCCACAATAGCGCCGGCCCTTGCGATCACATGCCGAGCGAGAAGCCGCCGGGACCGCCCTGCCGGTCTTAGATCCTCGCGGCCACGCAGGTCCCGTCGTCGTAGCGGTCGCAGACGCAGCCCCCGGGGCAGCCGACGCCGAAGGCCGGGGCGCAGCTGCCCCACAGGTGCCCGGCGCCGGGGCGGCCACGCAGTACCCGCCAAAGGCGTCGTCGCAGACGCAGCCCTCGGTACAGCCGGTGCCGTTGACCGGGGAGCAGCCGCCCCAGCACTGGCCCGGCGGCGGGGCGGCCACGCAGGTCCCGTCGTCGTAGCGGTCGCAGACGCAGTCCCCGGGGCAGCCGACGCCGAAGGCCGGGGCGCAGCCGCCCCCGCAGGTCCCCGGTGGCGGGGCGGCCACGCAGATCCCGTTGTTGGCCCTGTCGCAGACGCAGCCCCCGGGGCAGCCGACGCCGGCACCCGGGGAGCAGCCGCCCCAGCACTGGCCCGGCGGCGGGGCGGCCACGCAGATCCCGTTGGCGGCGTCGTCGCAGACGCAGCCCCCGGGGCAGCCGACGCCGTGGAGCAGGGAGCAGGCGCCCCCGCAGGCGCCCGGCGGCGGGGCGGCCACGCAGGTCCCGCCCTGGAAGCGGTCGCAGACGCAGCCCTCGGGGCAGACGACGGAGTTGTACGGGGCGCAGTGCCCGCGCAGGCGGCCGGCGGCGCGGTGGTCGTGGTGGTCGGCGCGGCGGTGGTCGTGGTCGGCGCGGCGGTGGTTGTGGTGGTCGTCGGCGCCTGGGTGGTGGGCGTCGTAGTCGGAGGGACGGTGGTGGTCGGTGGCACCGTCGTGGTGGAGGTAGTCGTGGGGGCAATGGTCGTCGTGGTGGTCGGCGCGTGCGTGGTCGAGGTGGTCGTCGGCGCGGCCGTCGTGGTCGTTGCCGGCGACAAGATGACGCCGGACCCGGTGCAATTCTGCGGCGGCATGCATCGAGAGTTGCCGTTGGCGTAGCCGCAGCAAACGCACCCAGTCTTGCAGACCCCAGGGTTGCTGGCGCAGACGACATTGCCGCATTGGGCTTGGGTCGCTTGTTGCGCACTGGCCCCAGCCCCGCCCCCAAGGCGAGAAGCGTCGCCACCAAGCCACGCGGGGTCTTCGGTGCGGCTAGAGATCGCGCTAGCGCATCAAATCGAGTGGGGTCCAGGGTGTAGACCTAACCGTGTGATCAATCGTACGGTGGGATTGGAAAGCCATCCTACGATAGATCAAGCGGCCGGACCGTCAACGGGTACCACGGTTCCGGCAGATACGGTCAGTCGCACGACACGTAAGTCCAATTTTCACCACACAGTATCGGCGCGGGCTGGTGCTGCGGCTCACCGATGCCGAGGTGGGGGCCCTTACCGCGCCGGACCTGGAGCTGGCCGCCGACTAGGAACGCCCACAAGTCATCCACCGGGCACGGGGCGGCGCCACACCGGCGCCGCCCCGTTGCGTTAGTCGGTGACCGGGAGGGTAGTCGGGCCGTGCCCGTGGCGGTAGAGCACGTAGTCGCCGAGCGGTGGCCGGATACCCACGCGGTGCCGTGCCCGCGCCCGAGCGAGCACGGCGAGGCTCTGTGCACGCTGCTGCCGAAACCGGCCGGGCTTGTCGGCGGTCGTCTCGCGGAGCTCGGAAAGGCGGGGGATTGGGTTGTGGGGTTCCTGTTCGGCCACTGTCGCCGGTCCTGGTAGGCGCGTGACCGGTTGGTACTGACCGCTGCAATGCAGGACCGATGCCGTGGCGGCGGGCTGGGGTACTAGTCGGCGTGCTAGGTTCGCCGCCGCCGAGCTGGACCTGACCGCCGATTAGCCGGCGGCGTCGGCGGCGTCGGCAGAAGACGCCGCCGGTTGAGCCGGGGCCTTCGGAGAAGACGGGGCCTCGTTCCCGATCCACTCCTCGCAGGTCATGGGCGCGTCGGTATCCGTATGAGCCTGGCGATCGGGGGGCCTGCGGCAGCGAGGGACGAAGGGATGGGAGGGTACGGAACGGGGGCGGTGGTGGCGCGCGCAGGTAGGCCCCCTTCTCCCGCGGTCGTGGATGCGCGCCGTGACCGTGCCCCCTCGGGGGCGAACCCACGTCCGGCGAGGGCCTACGTATACGTAGGTTCTCCCTCCCAGAAAGCGCCCCGGATAACCGCCGTTTGGCGGATGCGCCCCGCGGTCGGACGCTCCATGCTGGGGTCATCCCGGCGGCGCCGTGGCCGCGACACCCGGATACCGGAAAGACGCGCTATGGATCCCACACGCTTCGACGCCCTCGCCCGCTCCCTCGCCGCGCCCCAGACCCGGCGCAGCCTCCTCGGCTCGCTCGCCGCCCTGGGGGCCGGCCTCGCGGTCGGCGCCCGCGCCGCCTCCGCCCAGTCCTGCCCGCCCGGCCAGACCGCCAACAAGAAGGGCGTTTGCGCCTGCCCGGGCGGGACCGACGCCTGCAACGACGGCTGCTTCGCCCTGAAGCGCGACCCCGCCAACTGCGGGCGGTGCGGCAACGCCTGCCTCCCCGGCGAGGTCTGCCAGAAGGGAGAGTGCCGGTGCCCGCGCGGGGCGGCCTGCGGCTGCCCGGCGGGCGAGGTCCCGTGCAACGGGTCCTGCACCTCCGCGGACGCCTTCCGCTCGGACGCGGGCAACTGCGGCGCCTGCGGAAACGCCTGCGGCACCGGCGGCGACGACTGCCGCGTCGCGCGCTGCGACGGGGGCGTCTGCGTCACGGATCCGCTGGACTGCGAGGACGGCAACCCCTGCACGTCCAACCGCTGCAACGGCGGGTGCGTCACCGGCTTCCTGTCGGGCGGGACCTGCTCCACCGCGGAGGTGGCGGACGGCACCTGCGAGACGGGGACCTGCGTCGCGAACCCCGCAACGACCACGACCACCACGACCACCTCGACGACGACGAGCACGACCGAGCCGCCGACCACGGCCCCGCCGACGACCGAGCCGCCGACCACCACGACGACCACGACCGCGGGGCCGACCTGCGCCAGTCCCGGACTTTCCTGCGACTTTGAACTGGAGTGCCAAGACACCGCGGGCGGACCCCGATGCTGCGTTCCGTACGGTATTGCCCGCCGCAACGCCACCTGCGACAGCTGCTGCAGTGGTCGGTGCCTCCCTGGGAGCGCCGCCTGCGCCTAACCCCGCCCGGGCGCCACGCGGCCGCGTGGCGCCCGGAGCTCGTCCCGCAAACGGCCGATTACGGAGCGCCCCGAACGCTTCGGCCGATGCCTAGGGTTGCTCGGTAACGCTCGTTGCGAAAGTCGTCACATCCCGGCGGCGCAGCGGCCGCCACAACCGGATACCGGAAAGATGCCATGGACCCCACACGCTTCGACGCCCTCGCCCGCTCGCTCGCCGCGCCCCAATCCCGGCGCGGCCTCCTCGGCGGCGCGGCCGCCCTCCTCGCCGGCCTGGCCGCCGGGCGCGCGGCCGCCGCCGCCCCGGCCGGCAAGGTCGGCGTCTGCCACCGGACCGGGTCCGCCTCCAACCCGTACGAGTACATCGAGGTCAGCCAGAACGTGGCCGAGACCCACGCGGCGCACGGCGACGCGGTGGGCGTCGAACCTCCGGACCGACCTGAACAACTGCGGCACCTGCGGCACCGTCTGCGGCGGCGACGCCTGCAACACCGCGGTCTGCCAAGGCGGGAAGTGCACCACGACGGCGGTGGTTTGCCCGGACGACGGGAACGTGTGCACGGACGTGAGTTGCGTCGCGGGCACCGGCTGCGTCGCCACCAACAACACGGCCGCCTGCATGACCACGGACGGCGAACCCGGGACGTGCGCGGGCGGCTTCTGTGTCTGCACCCCGCAGTCGGACACCCAGACCTGCACCTCGCAGGGGCGCGTCTGCGGCCCGGCAACGAATAACTGCGGGGGCCCGGTCGCCAGCTGCGGCGGCTGCGACGAGAACGAGGAGTGCACCGCCGCCGGTCGGTGCACTTGCCCCACCGTCACCTGCGGCGGACGCGTGCTGCGCCGTCGACGAGGTTTGCATCGGCCTGACCTGCTCGCCCCGGGCGCCCGAAGGCGAGGCCTGCGACACGAGCGGGGACAACGATTGCGCGACCGGGCTCGACTGTTGCAACGGCGTCTGCCGCGACCTCCAGACGAACCCGGACTTCTGCGGCAGTTGCTCCATCGATTGCCCCCAGCCGACCTCCGTGTGCCAAGCGGCGGCTCTCTGCGTTGCCGGTGTCTGCGGGTACAGCGCCGCCCCGTCGGGTACCGTGTGCCGGGCGTCGGCCGGCCCCTGCGATGTCCCCGAAGCGTGCGTCGGCACCGCCTGCCCGGACGACGTGGTGGCGGGTGCGGACGTCGAGTGCCGCCCTGCGGTCGACGACTGCGACGTGGCCGAGTTCTGCGACGGCACCAGCAAGGTCTGCCCCGCGACGGACGCCAAGCAGGTCGCCGGAACCGCGTGCACAACGAGCGGCGGCGTCGACGGATCGTGCGACGCGGGCGGCACCTGCGTCCCGTTCTTCTGCGCGCCGAACAGCACCCGGCCCTGCTACACCGGCCCGGCCGGCACCCAGAACGTCGGCATCTGCAGCGGCGGAACCGAGACGTGCAACTCCGCCGGGAGTGCGTACGGACCCTGCGCCGGCCAGGTATTGCCAACACAGGAGGTTTGCGACGGTCTCGATAACGACTGCGACGGCGCCATCGACGACGGCATCGTTGGGATCGGCGCGGCGTGCAGCACGGGCCTGATGGGCATTTGCTCGGCCGGAACCACCCGGTGCATCAACGGCGCGTTCGTCTGCGTCCAGACCCAGCAGCCGCGGACGGAGATCTGCAACGGCCTCGACGACGACTGCAACGGGGTGGTCGACAACGGAGCCACCTGCGCCGCCAACCAGACCTGCACCCAGGGGATGTGCACCTGCCCGAACGTGACCTGCAACGGGGCATGCTGCGCGCCGGGCCAGGTCTGCGGCGGCAGCGTCTGCGCGGCGCCGACGACCACCACGACGACCACCACCACCACGACCCCTTCCCCGGGCACCTGCACGGCGGGGCCGACCTGCAATGGCGGCTACGCAACATGCAACAACCGCAACGACTGCTATTGCTTTACGACTGTGACCGGGGCCATCGTCTGCGCCGCTGGCGGCGACTGCTCAAACTGCACCAGCGATGCCTCCTGCGTCCCCCGTTACGGACAGGGCGCGCGGTGCGTCCTCGCTCCGAGCTGCGGTTGCGAGTACGGCAGGGCCTGCCAGTCGGCGTGCCCCGCCTAAGCGAGGGCGGCGTGGAGCTCGGCGAGCGACGGGCGGCTCCTCGGGCTCGTGGAGATGATCGAGGGTGAGGATCGTGGGGCGGGCCGACGACGCCGGTGAAGTTGGGGTGGACGACGATGCGGTCGAGGTCGGAGACGATCAGGAGGGGCGGGTTCTCCAGGGCGTCCTTGTACTGGAGGAGCTGGGCGTAGGCCTTGTCGAGGTCGGCGCCGCGCCCCTTGTACTCCATCGCGAAGCGGCCCCGGACCCAGGCGTCGGCGAAGCCGGTGCCGCCCCCGGCCTTGGCCACCGCCCGCTCGAAGGCGACCCCATCCCCTAGGGCATGGTCGAGGAGGCCGGCCAGGGCGCACAGGTCGAGGACGTGGGCCTGGGCGAGCGCCCGCTCGGTGCCCTGGGCCGCCCGCCACTTCGCCTGGAACGCGTAGACGTCCATCCGCCTCCCTCCACCCCTATTGTGTGCCCGTCCTTCGCACCTGGATGGTACACGGGCCGGCGCCTACTCGGGTGTCGGCCCGCACCCATTTGATCCAACGCCCGGTAGTGCACGCAGTTTGCCCGTGCGCCTCGCATCGGCCGCCAGTGAGCTGGACCTGGCAGCCGATTAGGGTACTGTCCACAGGAACGATCAATAGGCCGACTGCCAAGAGGCGCCGGCCGACACTATGCTGAGGCAACCAGCGGTGGTAATCTGCTGATACCCGCGCGGAATACGTGTAGCCATCTTGCGGAGCCCAGCGACGCGCGTCAACTGTCCACCGGCACCGAATCCACTCGCGCACCCGTGCGCCGTTGGCGCGAACAGCCGTCTTTACTCGGCGAGCAGCAAGCTAACCCGCCGGCCGATCGCGGAAGGATAGAAGCCAGGTTTCGGCCCGGCGCTGCACGAGTTCCTCGCGCAGCGCCGGGCTGATGCGCTTGCGGAGGTTGCGCAGTTCCGCCTCCAGCGCGTCAGCCTCGGGCATGCTCTTCCGCCATCAAACCGTGTCGGTTTTCTCGGCTGGCACCGGAATGAAGAGCAAGGACCTGACGGCCACGGCACATCGCCGTAGTGCCCGACCAAGAAAGCTGAGATCCCGGAGCGCATATGCCCGATCAACGCCTGCAGAACCAAGATCGGGAGCAGGTTGCGGGATCGGATCTGGAAATCGCGGTCTGCGCCGCCTGGCGGGACCAGCGGGTTCCGGAACCACTTCGGACGGTCACCGGGCAAACCGTTGAGGTGATCCATCGCGGTGTGTGGTCGAATGGGTTTGGACCCGACTTTCGGGATGCCCTCCTCCTGTTCGATGGCCGGGAGTTGCGGGCCGGGAGCGTCGAGGTCCACCGGCGGACGAGCGGCTGGGACGCGCACGGCCATGCCACCGATCCCCGCTACGACGACGTGATCCTCCACGTCGTCCAGGAGCACGACGGCGCGAAGACACGCCGCCACGACGGCGTCGTCGTACCGGTCGTCGAACTTGGCCGGACGGCGGGCTTTCCGATCGACACCCGCATGCTCACCGCCCAGTGGGACCGGTTCGGCGGGGAGGCGTGCGCCCCGGAACTCGTGGCGACACAGCCGGAGGTCATCCGGCGCGCACTTTGGCGGCTTGGCGACGTCCGCCTTGCCGGCAAGGCGGCCAGGTTCGAGGCCCTGCTCACCGGCCTGCCCCCGGGCGAGGTGCTCTACCGGGCGATCTGGGATGGACTCGGCTACTCCGCCAACCGCGCCCCGATGGGCACGCTCGCCGCGACGCTGCCGCTAGCCGATATCGAACGGCTGCTCATGGCCACCGGCGCCTGCGAGCGACTCGAGGTCGCCCGGGCACTCCTGTTTGGTGTGGCCGGGTTCCTGCCGCTGTCGCCCACCGACGCGACCTTCGCCCAGCTTTCACCGGCCGATGTCGCTGCCGTTGAGCGCCGCTGGCGAGCCCATGGAGTTCCCTGGCATGGGCATGACGCTCGATCCCACCGCCTGGACCCGGGCCAGGGTTCGCCCATCGAACCACCCGGCGTTGCGCCTCAACACCGGGGCCGCTGTGCTCGCTGCCATGCGGGACGGCCTGCTGACCGGCCTCCTCGGACCGCTGCGGGCAGGCACTGACCCCATCGAGACATTGCGAGGGGCCACCGAGATTGACGGCAATCAGTTACTCGGACCGACCGTTGCGCCGCAATCGTGGCGAACGCGATCGTCCCGTTCGCCCTGGCGCTGGCGGAGCACACCGGCGACCCCGACCTCAGCGAATCGGCCTCACGCGCCTGGGAACGCCTCCCCGCCGCTGACTCGAACCAGATCACCCGCCGCGCCCAACGCCAGGTCGCCGGCGACCGCCGGATCGCCGGCCTCGGCTCCCGCGGCCAACAGGGCCTCATCCACCTCGACGCGTCATTCTGCTCACCCCGCCGCTGCTTCGAGTGCCCGATCGCCCACGCCGTCGTCCGCGAGGCGGCGAGCCGCTGACGTCGACCCACCTCCCCTCGAATCCCCTGTTTCTCCCTTGCCAGAGAGGGCAATGGGAGCGGGGAGACGAAGGGCGCGTCCACGCACTCAGGCCATGTCGCCAGCAAGCGGCACACCCGGCGGGGGTGCGGGCCTGGGCAGCGCCCCACCTTGCCCGGCTCGGGTTCCCAGCCGTCATCCAGGCCCCAGGCGCGCTCCCGGAGGTACCGTCCTCGCAGGTCGTAGCCAGCACCCAGGACACTCCCGCTCCCCGATCGCGCCCCATACCCGGGCGGATGGGGTAGCAGCGAAAAGGCGTCCGCGAACGCCCGCACTAGGCCATCGACTGCCCAAACACCCCCTTCGAGGTGCCATACCTGCCCCTCTCCCAGAATCGGGAGAGGGGGCTGGGGGGTGAGGGCTGTCCGTCTCCCCCTTCCCCTGCCGCGCTACGGAGGAACGGGGGAAGGGGGCCGGGGTTAGGGGGCCGCTCCCCCCTAGAAGTAATTCGCCGTAATCCCCCCATCGATCACGAACGTCTCCCCGTCATCCACGACGACTCGTCCGACGCCAGGAAAACACCGGCCCAGACGACATCCTCCGCCCGCCCAAACCGCGCAAGCGGAATCCGATTGAGCCGCTTGTTCTTCTCCGCTTCGCTTGAGAACAGCGTCTCCATCAGGGGCGTCAACACAGGGCCGGGACAGATGGCATTTGCCCGGATCTTGTCGCGGCCGTACTGGACCGCCAGCGACTTGGTCAGCGAGAGAACCGCGCCCTTGCTCGCCGTGTAGGCGTCCTGGGGGACCGTGCATCCTACAAGCGCCACAAACGAGGCGATGTTGATCACTGAGCCGCCTCCCGCTGACTGCAACGCCGGGATGCCGTGCTTGCAGCAGAGGTAGACGCCCTTGGCGTTCACGTCGAGGACACGCTCCCAGACCGCCTCATCGGTGGCGACCACGCTCGTGTCCTCGTCCGGCATCACCCCGGCATTGTTGTAGAGCACATTCACCTTGCCGAACCGCTTCACGCCAGCTTCGATCCAAGACCGGACATCGTCCGACTTCGTCACATCGCCAGCGAGGGGCAGGATCGACTCGTGCAGGCTGGGCTCGATCTCCGCCATCGTCTCGTCCAGCGCCGCCGCGGCGATATCGGCCGCGATCACTTTCGCGCCCTGT
The DNA here is from genome assembly GCA_963849635.1 of uncultured Chloroflexia bacterium. GTDB lineage: Bacteria > Chloroflexota > Chloroflexia > Thermomicrobiales > UBA6265 > CAVRUD01. Next base: position 852,583 of record CAWKIA010000018.1, read on the forward strand.
TCGGCAAACATCCGGGTCGCGACCCGGCCCATCCCGCTCGCCGCGCCGGTCACAAGAATCACTTTGTCGCTCAATCGCACCTGGTTGCCCTCCCGCAACTCCCAACGTGTTCAATGGCGGGATCATAGACGACGCTCAAACGGGCCACCGCTGCGATAGAGTACCGGTCGTCAACACTGCAACGACCGGCTGACCGTAAGGAGGGCTGCACAGATGCCGCTGGGACCGATCGTCGATTCCCACGTCCACCTCTGGGACCCCGACGGGATCTTCGTACCGTGGCTGCAAACATCCTCGCTCAATTCGCCCCACGGCCTGGCCGAGTACGACCAGGTGACGGCGGGCGTCGAGGTCGACGCGATCGTCTACCTCGAGATCGACGCGGCCGAGTCGTATCGCCTGACCGAGGCCAAACAGATCGCCAAGCTGGCCGAGCGCGATCCCCGCATCCAGGGCATCGTCGCCTGCGCCCCGCTCGAAGACGGCGACCACGTCCGCGGATTGCTCGAAGATCTGGTCGAGGTCGGCCCTCTGGTTAAAGGCATCCGCCGCATCTACCAGGACGAGCCAGATCCTGCCTTCTGCCTGCGACCCGGTTTCATCCGCGGCATCCAGATCCTGCCCGAGTACGGCCTGACCTGCGACCTCTGTGGCAACTCCACCCAGCTCGAGAGCACGGTCGAGCTCGTCCGCCAATGCCCCGGCACGGAGTTCATCCTCGACCACATCTCCAAGCCGGACATCCGCGGTGGCCAGCTTGAGCCATGGGCGAGCCAGATGACCGAGCTGGCCAGCTTCCCCAACATCGTCTGCAAGATCAGCGGCGCCGTCACCGAGGCCGACTGGGAAGAACTGGACCGTCGCCGACATCCGCCCCTACGTCGAACACGCCCTTGAGGCCTTCGGCGAGGACCGCGTCGTCTTCGGCGGCGACTGGCCAGTGGTCACCAACGCCGCCCCCTGGCGCGGTTGGGTCGACGCCCTGGACGAAATCACCACCAGCTTCTCCGACACGGCCAAGCGCAAGCTCTGGTCGGAGAACGCCCGCCGCTTCTACCGCCTTCCCGCGGGTCCGTCCGCCTGATGGCAGCCCCATCTAAGGGCATGCTGACGGTCGATGACCTCAAAGCCGCGGTCGCCGACGGATCGATCGATACGGTCATCTGCGCCATCTGCGACATGCAGGGCCGCCTGGTCGGCAAACGGGTCACCGGGGAGCACTTTGTCAACTACTGCCTGGAGCACGGCACCCACTTCTGCACCTACCTGCTCGGTACGGACATGGAGATGGAGACGCCGGCAGGCTACGAGTTCATGACCTGGGAGTCAGGCTACGGCGACTACCTCGCCCGCCCGGACTGGTCCACCCTCCGGCTCATCCCCTGGCTGGAGAAGACCGCTCTGGTCCTCGCCGACGTGGTCGACGAAACCACCGGCAACCTTGTCCCGATCGCCCCCCGTTCCGTCCTCCGCCACCAGATCGAGCGCTGCGCCGCCCTCGGCCTCCGACCGATGATGGCGAGCGAGCTCGAGTTCTACCTGCTCAAGGAGACGTTCGAGGAGGCCCATGCCAAGGGCTTCCAGGGCTTGACCCCATTCGGCTGGTACAACGAGGACTATCAACTCCTCCAGGCCAGCAAGGCGGAACCGATTTACCGCCAGTTCCGCCAGCTCCTGTCGGAAGCCGGCATCCCGATCGAGTTCTCAAAAGGCGAAGCGGCCCCAGGGCAGCACGAGATCAACATCCACGTCTCCGGCGCGCTGGAATCAGCCGACCGGCACGCACTGCTCAAGCACGGCTGCAAGGAGATCGCCCACCAGCTCGGCCACGCGATCACCTTCATGGCCAAGCCGGATCACACCTGGACCGGCAGCAGCGGCCACATCCATCTCAGCCTGTGGGACGCCGAGGGAGACACGAACGTCTTCCACGACGCCGAATCGGGCAGAGCGGCGATGTCGGCCACCATGCGCCACTTCCTCGGCGGGATGATGGCGGCGGCTCGGGAACTCTCCCTGCTCGTGGCCCCGAACGTGAACTCCTACAAGCGCTACGCGGTCGCGAGCTGGGCGCCGGTCAACATCGTCTGGGCGCGGGACAACCGCACCTGTGGCTTCAGGGTCGTCGGCCACGGCAACAGCCTGCGCATCGAGAACCGATTTCCTGGCGGTGACACGAACCCCTACCTGGCTTACGCCGCCCTGCTGGCCGCCGGCCTCCATGGCATCGAGCACCAGATCGAACCGCCACCGGAGTTCCACGGCAATGGCTATCTGGTAACGGACGCGCCCCGGGTCCCGAGATCCCTCTACGAGGCGGTCGAGGAGTTCGCGACCAGCGATATCGCCCGGGCCGCCTTCGGCGACACGGTGGTCAACCATTACCTCAACGCCGGCCGGGTCGAACAAGCAGCCTTCGACATGGCCGTCACAACCTGGGAACGCCACCGATACCTGGAACGAGGCTAGACGCGAGAACACATTCACCCTAGGACGGCGACTGCCTGCTCTGGGGTGATTCGCATTTCCATAAGCCGCCCGACCAACCTTGGCCGGGGCCGCTGCTCCGCAGTGGCGGACGCAACCACCTCGCCGAGATCAATCCGCACGGTGCTGGCATCGACCCGTGTCAGCCCCGGTCGCGCTCCCATGCCATCGAGAATGAGATTCGTCAGCAGACCATTGACGTCCGGGGAGAGTTTAAACCGTGCCTGGATCGCACCGTCGAGTAAGGAGAGGTGCAGTCGCACGGTGACGGTCGCCAGATTTCGAGCACGATCCCGCAGTTGTCGCAGGATGTTTCCGGACTCCGCCTGAGCGAATCGAGCCCGAATCTCGATGCCGCCATCGATAAGCGAGCCACTGATATCGAGATCGTCTCGAAGGCCAAGTCCACGAAACAGCGAGGCGTAATACCAGCGGACCGGGCGCAGGCGTGGATTCTCGTCCATGGCGGAGAGCAAACCATCGATGCGCTCACGAGAGAGCATCGAGATCTGCTGGGACAGCGTCGTGACCACGGTCTGGAAGCCGTCACTCGTCAGGAATAGGTGGAAGCCCTCGATGGCGATCTCTTCGGGCCCGTTGACGATGTCGATCGGTAATGAGAACCGCAGCTGGTCGAAGTGCAGCGCATCTCCGAATGCTGCCTCTGGAGACGAAGACGCTATATTCGCTGCGGAGTCGGCCATCAGAGTTTCACCGGTGGCAGTTCAATCCGATTCGACCTGCAACCCTGCGCTTCCGATACGAACGCGTACCCCGGCTCCCGGCAGACTGACGCTCAGTCCAGGCGACCCACCACCAGGTCGGACCGTCAGTCCGTCGTCGCGCAAATCAATCGCCGCGTCTGGCATGGCTCGAGCCAGAATTTCCTGTAACGCCGTCGCGGGAATGGAAACACGTAGTTGGCTGAGATCGAGATCGATCGTGGCGCCCGCTCGCTCGGCGGGATCGAGCACAGAGCGGAGGGCCGCGAGCGAGAGCCCGCCCGCGATCCCTCCGACTTCGATTCGCTCAGTCGCAGGAGCGTCCTCGTCGACCTGCCCAGCCACGTCGCCCCTCACTCCAACGGGCCCTCCCTCTGCAGCGTTATCTCCGCTAAGGCCTATTTGGTAACAGCTCGCAGGGCATCAGGGGCAACGACCGGGACGATGACCGGCTTGACCTTGCTCATCCACCAGGGAAGCGCTCCCTGCCACGCCCAGGCGCTCCATGATGAGACGGTAGACCGGCTCCAGCTCTGCCATCAGGGCACTCGCGCGTCTCGTCTGGCAAATCGGAGAGCTGGCGCTTGAACGGCCCAAAGCCCTTCTTGCGTGTCGTGTAATAGAACTGGGCGTCGGTCATGCCTTCCTTGCGCTCGTCGCCATTGTTGGCGGCTAGGTGGGCGTAGATCGCGTTCTTCAGGTCTTGGGGGAAGGCCGCACTGTCGTAGAGCCGGTTCTGGAAAGCGGTCGCGAGGTGGACCTCGATTGCGTTCGCCTCGGCGAACCGGCCAAACGCCTCCTCCGGCAAGGTCGAGGCGCCGTGCTGCACGGCTCCGCCCATGCCGTAATCCGAGCGCGCCGCCGCCGACAGGGCGGCGAGGGTGTCGAAGTCGACGCTGACCTCGGCAATGCTCCCGTCGGCCAGGACGATGCCGCCGTGTGACGTGCCGGTCTGGACACTGATCTTGGAGATGCCAGTCAGGGGTTTGCCCGCCTTCTCCGCCCGTGTGGCCAGGTCAGCCTCGTAGCCGTGCATGAACGCGTGCAGGTCTTCGACCGTGCTGTTCTCCTTGCCAACCTCACCGATCTCGCCACCGATGGAGACGGTGACGCCCTCCGGCTCCGCCTCGCGGATGGCCTGGGTCAATTCGGCGGAGTGGACCGAATTGAGCCGCTGCTGCTCGCCGAGGGTGGGGAAGGAGAGGTCGACGAGCGTCGAGGCATCGATGTCGATGTTGAAGTAGCCGGCCGCGATCGCTTCGATCGCCAACGACCGGACCGCCGCAATCTCCCCTTCCGGGTCCTTGGCATAGGCTTTCGGATTCGCCTGGTAGTGGTCGCCCTGAATAAAGACCGGACCGCGGTGTCCCTCCTTGATCGCAGCCGCCAGGATGTTGGAGGCGTACTCACCGGGACGCTGATCGGTGTAGCCCATCTCCGACCGGGCCAGCTCGAAGAGCACGATCTTGTTGTCGGTTAACGCGGCTGCTCGGAAGATCGTGCGGGCGGTGTCGTAGGTCAGACCACGGACGTTGATGGCGGGCGCGGTCCTGTTCGCGTACGCCCCGCGCCCGGCGGCGATGTAGAGATCGTGGATCGACGCGGGGAAGGCGCCCAGCGCGGGAGCCGCGACCCTGATGATCCAGCGAGAAGCCGCCTTGACTTCGTCGGCGCCAAAAAGCGCGGCATAGAGAAGGTCGTCGATCAGTCCGCTCCGAAACCCAGTCTCGTCGTGGATCTCAAGGCCGTCTCCGGCGATTGAGGCGATGCCATCGAGGGAGCGGTGAATGTCATCAAGGCTGGCGAACGGTTGCCGGACGGTGGTGGAAGACATGGTCGGCTCCTCTTGGCGCGCGACGCCTGGGCGGTCGGCGCCGCCTGATTCCTCTTCGCGCGGGATGCCCCGCCACGGACCCTGGACGCCTGGATGTGCCCGCTGACGCGCCGGTCACCGGGCGGCCAGATTGTACCGGAGACCGCCCGGCCTTAGGACATGCAAATCTCTTGCCCAGACCGGTTTACGTCCGAGAACAGAGATGGCCGCAGGCATTTCGCCCGCGGCCATCCCCCGATCTCTCATCGTCTCACGTCTCACGTCTCACGACTAATTGATCGTGATCGTCCCTTCCATCAGGGCCCGGTGACCAGGGATGCCGCAGTAGAAGGCGTGCTGGCCGGTGGGGACATCGTCCGGAACGACCCAATTGGTGTCGCTCCCGGCCGGCATGTCCACGGGAGCGTCGTCGTTGTACCCCTCGATGATGAAGTTGTGCGGGCCACCGGAGCCGTCGTTGACCAGGTGGATCGTGCCGCCCCGGGCAATCGTGATCTCGTTCGTGCTCCAGGCGATACCGGGTGTGGAGAGCTCGACGACCTCGCCGCCCGCCGGCGCTTCACCGCCTTCGCCGCCACTGGCCGCCGTTCCACTTCCACCGGCCGCGCCGCCGGTGGCGTCTTCCACCGGGGTCGCATTCGGATCGGGCGTCGGCAGCGGTGTCGGCGCCCCGGCGACCGTCACCCGGGTAGCGACGTCCTCGACCGCTTCGTCGTCGTCATCACTTGAGCCGCAAGCACTCAGCCCCCAGATCGTGACCAGCGCCGCCGGGCCTAGCCCAAGGAGACGCCGCCGGTCGAGCCGGTTGATCCGCACAATCCCACCCCGTTCCACCATTTTTCCTCCGCACACATACCTATCGCGCCCGATCATGGACCGGCACGTTGTCACGCACAGTTTCGCCGATCCAGACCAGACGTGCGCCCCGCATTGTGCGGTCACACCCAATTTCTGGAAGACAGACGGTACGTTAGGCGCTGATTCACGCGATCGGAAATGATACGTTGGACGGTGCAATCGCGCTGGAAGGCCGCCACGCTGGACCGGCGCCACACGATGAACCTCCTGGCTCATCGAACACATGGAGGCTCAATGTCGATCGTCCCCGCCACGCCGAACCGCTCCTACACCGTCGATGCCTCCGGGACCAGCCTGGCGGTGACCGACTATCAACCGGCGAATCCGGGGGCTCCGACCGTCGTCCTGGTCCATGGCATCGGTAGCCGCGGCGTCTCCTGGTTCCCTGTGATCGATGACCTTGCCCTGTCGTTTCGGGTGGTGACATTCGACCTTCGTGGCCACGGCAACTCCGCCAAGCCCGACAGCGGTTACCTGCTTCCCAACTACGCTCGGGATCTGGACGGACTCCTCACGGCTCTGGACCTCGACCGGCCACGCGTCATCGGGCACTCGCTCGGAGGCCTGACCACCCTCCGCTGGGCCGCCGATCACCCCGGGAAAGCCACTGCGATCGTGCTCGAAGATACCGCCCTTAGCGGCGGGCCCTCCCTGCGACCCGCATTCGACGGCTGGCTGGCACTCTCCAAAATGACGGTCGAACAGGCGGCCGCCTGGTACGCCGCCGAGTATCCCCACTGGAGCGAGGAGGATTGCATCCGCCGCGCCCAGAGCATCACGTCAGTCCATCCCCGCGTCTTCGAGGAACTCCGGGACGAATCGACCTCGGCCGACCGGCCGCCACGGCTGTTCGGCGTCGAGAAGATCACCTCGCCGATGATGCTGGTCCATGGTGACGTCACCGACGGCAGCATGGTCCAACCCGAGGACGCCCGGCGCCTCACCCAGATGGTGCCCGGCCTCCGCATCGCCCGCATCCCCGCCGTCGGGCACAACGTCCACCGCGACGCCCGGGAAGCATTTATAGCAACGGTGGTCCCTTTTCTACTCGGACAATAGCCCGCACCCCGCGGCCGCAGCCGACCGACTCGACCGCATACGGGCACAGTTGCGTCCCTGATTCATCAACGGCGGGGCGCAACCAGGAACGACCGGACACCTACGCGGACGGCGGCTGCGTGAACACCGCAATCTCGTGCGACGACAACGACCCGTGCACCCAGGACTCATGCACGGAGAGCGGCTGCTTCTACGCGCCGCTGACCGGCGCGGCATGCACGACCGCTAGCGGCGCGGCGGGCACCTGTTCCGCCGGGGCCTGTATTGCCACGACGACTACGACGACCACGGCGGCGCCAACGACCACAACGGCACTCACGACCGCAACTACCACGACCACGTCGCCGCTGCTTGGGACGTGCCCAGCTGGGCAGGACATCTGCGGGGCCGTGCAGGTAGTCAACCGGTGCAACAGCAACGACCGCTGCTTCTGTATCGTCTCCATCGAAGGCGTCAACCTATGTGCTCAGTTTGATGCCAGTCCGGAGGGCTGCAACTACCAGTCGTGCACGTCCGACGCCGGGTGCCCGGAGGGGCAATACTGCTCCCACTCGCACCAGAATTGCTGCGGTGGCGTCTGCGTGCCGCCGTGTTTCACGTAGGCGGAGGGCCCGGGGCCGCCAGCCGTCAGGACGGACAGCAACGGTCCAATCCCCGCTCTCGCACGGTCAGACGTCATGTACAGGAGATCGTCTCAGGCAGGGCGGCGGGCGCGCTCAATGAGGGCGGCGATGAGGGCGACGACATCGTCGTCCGAAAACTCCTCGATCGCATCGCCGACCGAGATTTCTGCCATGGTCAGGTTGGGCAGTGCCGTTTCCCAGAACGCGCCGAAGAGCCAAATCCTGTCCGCCTCGGCGATTTCCCATGCTGCCTGCTCCAGGCGGTCTCGCTCGCCGGGCAAGTAGATCTGGATCGCGTTCGTGTGCGGCGGCAGTGGCGCGATCGAGACCCCGGGGAGGTCGGCGAGCGCCAAGGCAAGGGCGCGGGCGCGGGTATGATAGGCAGCCATCCGTGGGAGGTGGACGCGGAGCCCATCCAGGGCGGCGAGGGCGTAGGGGAAAGCGGTGTAGAGATTGGCGCCGTGGGGCGTCTTCCAGTCGCGGGCCTGGGCGATGAAGTCGGCGGGACCGGCCAGGATGCAACCCGCCAAGCCACCGAGCCCCTTGTAGAACGAGACGTAGATCGAGTCGGCGAGGGCGGCGATCTCCGCGTAACTGCGGCCGTAGTACGGCGCCGATTCCCAGAGGCGAGCGCCGTCGATGTGTAGCGGCACACCCTTCCCGCGGCACCAGTCGGAAATGGCGACAAGGTCGTCCCAGGCGGTCAGCTTGAATCCGGCGCGCCGCAGCGGCAGCTCGACGGTGACGACACCGACCCGCTCGGTGATCGCTTCGAGGTCGTCGACCTGGAATGGGGCGGTCGTGCCGAGGCGAATGCCGCGGAGACCGTGCAAGCGCCGGTAGCCATCCCCTTCGTCGAGTTCGATATGACTCAACGGGTGGATAGCCACCGTTGGAACGCCGGAGCGGTCCGTCCAGACGCGCAAGGCGGCCTGTTGGGCAATGACGCCCTTCATGACGAAGACGGCGGACTCTTTGCCGAGCAGGGCCGCGACCTCGCGCTCTAATGTCCCGACGGCGCCGCCAACACCATACGTGTCCGGCGGCTGATCGGCGTCAGGGGTGGCCGCCAGATGGGCCAACCACTCGCGGCTCGTCTTGGGCCGGTGGTGGGAGAGGAAGCGGGTACACCGCGCCTTCAGATCGACCAGGTCCGGACTCATTGCAACGCTCTCCTAGCGGCAAGGCGTTTAGTGCCCAGAGTCTTCGCCCTCCATCGTCCCAAACGCGAGGCGGTTACCAGATCCCGAGTTCGTCCTTGGCTTCCTCGCTCATCAGGTCCGGAGACCACGGCGGGCTCCAGACGAGCTTGACATCCACCTGGCCAATGCCATCGAAGCTTTTGAGGGCGTCGGTGACTTCCTGGACGATCACAGGGCCGAGCGGGCAGCCGAGCGAGGTCAACGTCATGGTGACGAGGACGTCGCCGTTCTCTGCGATATCGGCGTCATAGACCAATCCCAGGTCGACGATGTTGACGCCGATCTCCGGGTCGTAAACGTTCTTGAGACCTTCCCGGACTTCGTCACGTGTAAAGGTAACGGCCATTTCATCACTCCTGATATGCACGTAGCGGTTGAGCGCTGCTGGTCCGGCGGATTAATTCCCACCGGGTCGAATCTCTGAAGTGTACTCGCCTGGCAACCACCTTCCGCCATCGCGGTGCCCAGGCACTAGAGGAAGATGAGCATTGCCCCGGCCAGCAGAGGCGTGCCAACCAGCGCGGACCTCAGTACCTGGCGCGGCGCCCGGCCGGTGTATCTGGCGCCGATGTAGGACCCGGACGAGAGCCCTACGATCGTCCCAATCAGGTGGGGACCGGAGACATCACCATGAAAAGCCATCGAGATGCCACCGCTCAAGCTGACGAAGATCAGGGTCAGCATTGTGGTGCCCACCGACTGACGCAATGGCAAGTGGAGGACCGTCAGCAGGCCAAGCTGCAAGAGAGGCGCCATGCCAACCCCGAAAAAGGCGGAGGCAACGCCTCCGCCGAGCCCAAGCAGGATAGCCAGGACCAGATCACGGCGGGGATGACCGTCTCCGGACTCCGCGATGGCCAGGATCTGATCGGCGTAGCGGGTGCGCAGCCAGACGAGCAGGGCCAGAAACCACAGGGCTGAACCGGCCAGGACCTTGAGGGTCGGTTCCGGAATACCCTGGCCGAGGTTCGCTCCGGCGATTGCCCCCGCGACGCCCGAGATGCCCACAAGAACGCCTGCCCGGACATCGATATTCCCGTGACGATAGTGGGAGGCGGTTCCGGAGACACTGACGAAGCACATCGCAATCAGGCCGGTACCGATCGCCTCGTGCACTGGGAGGCCAAAGACGCTCGTGAGCAGGGCAACAGTGAGACCAGCCCCTCCCGCGCCGATGAAGCCGAGAAGGACTCCCAATGAGAAGGTAATCAGGATCAGCGCGAGGATGACTCCTATGTCACCGTTCAGGCTGCTAAGCCCGAAGTCAGCCAGGATCATCCTCCGGGTAGGACTGGCGCCGGCGCCGTGACGATCCGCCCTGGCCGTAACGATCTCCCGCGTCCCAGCCGTCGACACTGATTACGGTCATGCCGGTGGCGGTGTTGGTTGAACTCTGGTTGCGCAACCGGAACCAGAAGTAAAGGGCGATAGCCAGCGGAACAAGGAAAATCAGCAGGATGCCCAAGCGGACAATCAGTGAGATGACACCGTGGAAGAACCAGCCCATGATCAGGCCAAGGACCAGCCCGATCAGGAAGGTGATCCGCGGGACGCGAGTGCGGGCCCAGAAATCGAATGGGGGGGATGGTTGTTGCATGACGGAACTCCACCCGGACGCGGCAAGCGAACAGACGCCGCGCCTTACCGGTATGCCGCAAGCGTACCGCATGGCCGGGCATTCTGAGCCCTAATCTGGTCGAACGATCGGGGTCGTTGGGTTGGCCGCCTGGCGACGGGACAGAATCTGACCAATCGGCGACAATGCGCTCCCCGCCAGAAGAACGAAACTCACGTCTAGACGGTTCCCCGATCGAATTCTTCCGCAACAGTTGATGGTGACGGAGCGTATACTTCCTAGGACAGGTGTTCTATCGCCCACGGAGTCTCTCGTGCCCCAGGCCAGCCTTGAACCGTCTACCGCCCCGGCCCAGTTGACCCAGCGACTCCACCCGCTGGACGTGGCCGATGCCCTTGCTCTGCCCGCCAAGTTGCAGTGGACGCTCGTTGCCCGGTATCGCCACGATGGCGAGTTCGATGAGGCGGCGCATCTCCTCGACGCGATCGAGGCGCGCTCCGGCGAGACGGGCACGCTCCTCGAAGAGCGTGCCCGTCTCGCGTTCGCCCAGGAGGACTTCGCCGAGGCTGAGTCTCTGCTCAAGCAGCGGGTCGACCGCGCCCCGTCTGCCACTTCCCGGGTCGCCCTGGCCCGGCTCTACTTGGAGACCGGCGACCTGGAGCAGGCCCAGGCCATCGGTGAGGACCTCGCCCAGAGCGACGGTGGGCTGCAGACTGTTGCTGGGCTCAACGCCGACATCGCGAGAGCAACCGGCGACATCGAGGCTGCCCGTGCGTTCCATCGCCGGACTCTGGAGGAGCGCGGCGGCAACGTCCACGCGCTGCTGGCGATGGCTTCGCTCGACCTGGAAGACGGCGACGCGGCTGCGGCTCAGATCCACCTCGACCTCGCCGTCGATGCCCTGGAGGGTGGCGGCTCGGTCCTGCAGATGGCAACCGCTGCCCAGATAGCGCTCGAAATAGGTGACTCAAACCGCGCCGCTACCCTGGAGGCCCGTTCACGGGAGGCAGACAGCGAACGCCTCGAGGCCCTGCGGGAGGAGATCGCGAGGCACCTCGGAATCGGTTACGAGCGCGCGCCGGCAGATCGTCCGGTCTCTCCGGCCCCTCGCCCTGCGTCAATGGCGGCGATGCCAACGCCGCCCGGAGGGTCCGTATCTCTCCAGACACCCACTGAGCGGCCCAGAAGCAGTCCCGAGCCGCGCAAGGCCCGGGTGGCCGTCGAGGTACACGAGCTGGTCGAGGAGCCAGTGCACGACGAGCCGGACCTTGAAGGGCAGTTCCCCGGCACACTGACCGCATTGAAGACGCTGTTCGGCTTTGACGGGTTGCGTCCGGGTCAGGCGGCCGTGATTGCCAATGTCCTGTCGAAACGGGACACCCTGGCGACGATGCCAACCGGCGCGGGTAAGTCGCTCACCTTCCAGTTGCCAGCCATGGTGCAGGACGGAGTGACTCTGGTCATCTCTCCGCTGATTGCCCTGATGAAAGATCAGGTTGAGACTCTCCCGGCTCCCGTCCGGGCCAAAACTGTGCTGATCAACAGCACGCTCAGCATGGACGAAATGCGGCGGGCGCTGGCCGATGTTGAGGCGGGTGGCGTCAAGCTCGTCTATGCCGCCCCGGAGCGGCTCCGCCAGCACTCCTTCCTGCGTGCCCTGCGTACTGCCGGGGTGGCATTGGTCGTGATCGACGAAGCCCATTGCATCAGTCTATGGGGACACGACTTCCGCCCAGACTACCTTTCGATCCCGAAGGCCCTGCCGGAGTTGGGCCAGCCACCCGTTCTGGCGATCACGGCGACGGCAACCCCCGCGATGGCCCAGCAGATCGGCGCGGGGTTGGGCCGGGATCTGGCCCGGATACGGGTCAGCCTCTTCCGCAAGAACCTGTTCTACGAGGCCCATCGCTGCACCAACCGCGAGGACAAGGTCCGCCGCCTGGTCCAAATCTGCCAGGAGCAGAAGCAGAAGAACGCGGGGTGCGGCATCGTCTATGTCGGGTCACGGAAGGACGCGGAACAACTCGCCGGTCTGTTACGGGACCGCGGCATTGCCGCCTTGCCCTACCACGCCGGCCTCGATCCCACCGTGCGGGCCACCAACCAGGACCGGTTCATGGCGGGCGACCGCAATTCCCAGGTGATGGTGGCCACGGTTGCGTTCGGCATGGGCGTCAACAAGGCGGATGTCCGCTTTATCGTGCACCTCTCCCCGTCCCGCTCACTCGAAGCCTACGCGCAGGAGTCTGGTCGTGCCGGACGCGACGGCATGCCCGCGCGCTGCATCCTCCTCTATAGCGCAACCGATCAGGCGAACCTGACCCGGCAGGCGGCGCGCGATGCCCTGGAACTCGACGATCTGCGCGCCGTCTACGCCCGGGTGAAGCGAGCCGCCTGGGGCCGCTGGGCGATCGTCGATCCGGCCGAGATCATGCCTCCGGTTGGGCAGGACGACGACCCGGACGATGTCATCGACGTGCGCGTGGCGATCGGCGTGTTGGAGCAGGGAGGCCTGATCATCCGCCACCCGGACGCACCGGCTTCGCGCACACTTCGGCCAGCCTTCGGAGGCACCACGTTTGGGCTTGCCGGGTCGGCACCGTTATCCGAGGCGGATGCGACGACTTGGACGCGCATCAAAGACGGCCTGCTCGCGGACGAGCAGGAGGATGATCAGCTCACGTTCCGGACAGCGGTTGCCTGCAACACGTACGACCTCTCACCAACCGACCTGGAACGCATCCTGGAGGGGCAGACAGAATTCCGCGTGCGGGACGAGCGCCGGTTGGTCTGCCTGGAGCTTCTGCCCGCCGATCAGCAGTCCGGCGAGCGTCTCCGAGAAGTCCTTGAGCGGGCTCGAATCGAATCCCAGCGCCGCATCACCCTGATGATGGCGTATGCCAACGGGGGACGCTGCCGGCACGCCGTGATGGCGGCCCACCTGGGCGAGCGACTCTCCCCCTGCGAAACCTCCTGCGACGACTGCACCGGAGAGACAGACGCCACCGCCAATCAGGCGGTCTACCGCTCGCGCACAACCGCTGCGGACGCCAGGATCGTATTAGAGACAGTTCGGACCCTCCCCTTCCCGATGGGCAAGACCGGGATCACCAAGATCCTGGCGGGGTCGGTGGAGAGCCGCGTGCGCTCCGACAGAACCCCCACCTTCGGCAAGCTCAAGGATCTGAGCAAGGGCCGAATCGACGGGCTGATCGATTCTCTGATCGCCGATGGCTTCCTCAACCGGGACATGGAACACGAATACAAGATCATCACGCTCACTTCCCTAGGGTCGGCCGCCAGTGATGACGACCTCTCCGGGTACGAGCAACAATCGAGCATCTCTCCGTCGGCAGGAACGGCAGGCAGGTCGCGGAGCAAAGCGACCGAGGCCGACGAGATCCAGCTCGATTCGGCAGGCGAAGCACTGCTCGGCAGGTTGCAAGCATGGCGCTCCCAGCGTGCCTCACTAGACGGCATGCCGCCCTACGTTATCGCCCACAACAAGGATCTGATGGCGCTGGCCGCCATCCGGCCGTCATCTGAGGCCGCCTTGGCTAACGTTCCAGGCTTCGGACCATCGCGAGTGGCGAAGTACGGCGAGGAAATCCTGGCGCTGATCGCTGCTGCCGACGACTAGGTCGCCGCCGACCGTATTCCAATTGCCCCAACCCATCGGATGCCTGGTCGAAATGATGCCTCACCGATCGGGTGCGGATGTCCGTGTCCGCCCGTTCACGCCCGAATGCCGATCTCATCTCGATACTTTGTCACTTACAACGCTTGTTGTCACAGGTCTTCAACGGTCTGAGTAGTAGCAGAACGCAAGCTCGGCCCTATGACTAGGCTCTCGCGCGGCCTCGACGACCTCCACGGTGATCGTCCGCAGCCGGTTGTTCTCCAGCACCCGCGCGATCTGGCTGAACCATCGCTGCACGAGCCAGACGTTGCAGCTGGTGATGCGCGCGATCGCCGCCAATGCCTCGGCGTTGTTGTAGTCGTCGCGGGAAAACGTCAGCCCCATCTCCTGCCGCTTGTGGGCCAGGATGAAGCGCAGTTCCTCCTCGCTCAGGGGCCGGAAGTGGTGGACGAAGCCGATCCGCGAGTCGAGAAATGTGGTTCCGATAGCCCCGGCGCGTCGCCTTTATTGGGAACCCGGCGCGTGCGCCGTCAACCGGCAATGCGGGGAGAAGTGGGAGTGGGCGGTTCCGGGATGCCCCGCTTCGGGAACCACGGACGGCAGCGCGCCCCTCGGCCCCGCCCCGGCGCGCTCAGCCGCGGCAGCCGCTCCGCCGGGACCCCTCCGCCGACTTACCCTCCGCAGCTAGCCAGCCGGGCCGTCGGCTCCGGCGGATCAGGCGTTCGGGTCGGCCTCGTCGAGCATCGCCTGGAAGTGGGCAAGCTGGTCCGGGGAGAGGTCCGCGCTCTGGACCGTGCCGCCGAGCGTGGCCACATCCCGCGCCGCCCTGGCAGTGCCCGCCCCCTCCTCCACCAGCAGGAAGATGGCCGATCCACCCGCCTCCAACTGCTCCCCGATGTCGGCCACGAAGGCGTCGTCGATGCCGTCGTCCATCTGCCTGGCCCGGTGGATGCCGACCGCCGCCCCGGCGGCGAGCCCCACGACCGGGATCGCGAAAAGCCCCCCGACGAGCAACCCGAGCGCCCCGCCGGCGACGCCCCTCGCGCCGACGTGCTGGCCCCGCGGATGGACCTTCAGGTCACCGTCGTCCTTCGAGACCCAGCACGCGCCCTTGACGTTGATCAGGCGGTCGAAATCGAGCCAGTTTACTTTCTCCATCGCCTGCTTCGCCCGATCCGCGTCGGGATAGGTGATCGCCAGGAGCGTTGCCATCGAACTCCTCCAGTTTTGGGCGTTGACGCCGCACGCGAGTGCGCCGGTAGCGTCCCTCGGGCGGCGCGGTCTCCTTCGACCAATGGTACCGTACCATCGTGGGTGCGCGGTCGATGGTGGTCCGAGGGCTGCTCTACCGTCGCGCGGCCGTGAACCGGGTTATTGCCTGCGAGCACGGTCGAGGCAGCCCACTGGTCACGTGGCAATAACCAAAGTCAGGCCGGCCGCCACGTCTTCTCGAGGCGCGGCAGCTTGTGCTCCCACGCGCCGCCGAACGCCATCCTCACCCGATCCACGCGCGTATCCAATCTTTTCTCTGGTACGCAACGCTGACCGACGCCCTAGCTCGCGCGTATTGCAACGAGCAGGTATTTTGCGTGAGAAGCTGACTGGAGGCGGATGCGGCTTGCTGGACGTCTCAGTCGCCGGCGGGGCTTTCGGTAGCGGCATCCGCCGTCGGGGGTTTTCAGCGCGAGAGCTGGGGCAACGGCTGCTCGGGTTTCTCCTGGTTCCCGCGGCGCGTAGCCCCGCCTCTGCCGGCGAAGACACACCGGGCGAACCGGTGCGACGCGAGCAGGGGCCGGTAAGGGGCGTTCCCGGTACCGCGACCGCTGCGAAGGCAGGCAATCGCCAACCCGGAGGACAGGACGTTACGACAGATAGCGCTGAAATCGTACGGCGATAAGCATTGAAGATGACAATACTGACACGACAACTGGCGACGATCTAAGCTATTATGTATACTTGTCGGAGTGCCAATCCGACACTTTGCTGCTCCCGGCGGATCGGTTTCCGGTCCTCCTAATTGCCACCATGTCATGGTATACTCTGCCCCTTGCGGGCGTTCCGAGGCGCCCGGCTGTGCCTGTGTCGCATTTTCACATCGTCCGATAAGCCCGGATTCGATAGTGGCGAGCCGATCAGGTTCAGATGTGGGTATGCCCGCGCCCGGTGCGCATGGTTGCGAAAAGAGAGCAGATGAGCGATCCGACTGAGAAGAACGATCTAACCAGCCAAGTTGAGGAATCGACGGACGAGGTAGTGGAACCGGTCGAGACCGTTGTCGCCGAGGCGGAAACCGCCGAGGAGCCGGTAACGATCGACGCCGAGACGATTGCCGACGACGACGATCTGGTGATCGACGCCGAGACCGTTGCCGGCGAGGGCGACGTAGTAGTCGAGGCAGCCGCCTCCGCCGCTCCGGCCCAGCGCCGCGAGCGCGAAGCTCGGCAGCCACGGGCGCCGCGCGGTCCGGTCCAGTACGCCATCATCAAGACCGGTGGCAAGCAGTACCGGGTCAGCGTCGGTGACACGATCTCCGTCGAACGGCTCGCCTCCGACGCCGGCAACGACATCACCCTCGATGAGGTTCTCCTCATCGGCGGGGACGGCGCCACCAAGGTCGGGACGCCGGTCGTCGAAGGGGCGAGCGTTTCGGCCACGATCGACGACCACTTCCGCGGCGAAAAACTCGTCGATCTTCAAGTACAAGGCGAAGAAGCGCTACCGCCGGCGCACCGGCCACCGCCAGGAGCAGACGCGCCTGACCATTACCGCCATCAACGGCTAGAAAGGAGACCCACCATGGCCCATAAAAAAGGTGTCGGTAGTTCTCGTAACGGCCGCGACTCCGAGTCGAAGCGGCTGGGCGTGAAGCGCTCCGACGGTTCCTACATCAATGCCGGCACGATCATCGTCCGCCAGCGCGGCACCGAGTTCTGGGTCGGCCGCAACGTCGGCATCGGCAAGGACCACACGATCTACGCCATGATCGAGGGCGTCGTCCGGTTCGAGCCGATCGGCCGCAACAAGCGCCGGATCAGCGTGTACCCGCCGGATGTCTACCCAGTCGGCGGCGCCAAGGAGCTGTTGCAGCCCTTCACCTCATCGATGCTCCTCCCGGCGGCCCCAGCGGCCGCCGAAGAGAACATCGAGCTGCTTGCCACCGCCGCTGACTAAAGACAATCAACCACTGACACGGAGAAACCATGAAGGCCGGCATTCACCCAAATTACGTCGATGCAACGGTCACCTGCGCGTGTGGCAACACGTTCCAGACCCGTTCCACCAAGCCCAACCTGCGCACCGACCTGTGCAGCGTCTGCCATCCGTTCTACACCGGCGAGCAGCGCATCGTTGACACCGAAGGTCAGGTCGAGCGCTTCATGAAGCGCATGGAGAGCGCCGCCTCCATTGGTGAGCGAGCATCCAAGCGCCAGCTTCGCCTCCAGAAGGCAGCAGATCAGCGCAAGGCGGCCGAGGCCGTTGAAGCCGCCGCCCGCGCCGCCGAGCAGGAAGCGGAGCGCGCCCGCCGCCGCGAGGCTCAGGAGCGCAACCGCCAGCAGATCGAGGCCGCCCAGGCCGCCCAGGAGGCCGCGAACGTCGAGGCGATCGGCGCCGCCGAGGTTGTTGCGGAGGCCGCGGAGGCTCCCGCCGCCGATGAGGCTCCTGCCGCTGATGAGACCGCGACCGAAGAGAGCACCTCGTAAGGCGACGAACCCCTGGTTCGCCGACAATCCATAGACCTCCTCCGAGCGGATGCCAAAATGGCATCCGCTCGGTCGTTTTTCGTCGTACCCTGGGTGCAACCGTTCTCCACCTCTCAGCGTTTCAACCTACAGACATCCGACTCGACCAAACCAATTGATGGACCGCGGATCCCGCTTTTCCCCGCGCTATGGCCTGGCTCACCGATTCGACATTGACGCTTCGTGATGGACGGTCACCACCGATGAGTGCATCCCCACCGCTGGGCCTGCCAAGCCGGCCTACCCGCGGTTCAACAACCGCGGCGCTGCCGGTGGAGATCAGCCGGGCGCTGCGCCGGGGCGCCCTCCGCCTGCGCACGGACAGGGCGCTCGCGGGTGGCGTTGCCGGCCTGGCGGTGGGCCTGGTAGGCGCCCTGCTGCTGGCGATTGCAATCCGGCTGTGGCCGCTCATGCTCCAGGACGAGGCGGTGCCTTGGGCGATCGGATTGGTCACCGCCGGGGCACTGCTCGGTGCGGCGGCCGGCTGGCTGTGGCCTGCGCCCCGCACCATCGTCGCCCAGCGCGCCGACCGGGCCTGTGGCTTGCGCGAGCGCATCAGCACGGCCCTAGAACTCCACTCGGGAATCAATCCGGGACCGCTGGACGCCGCTCAGCTTCGTGATGCGGTCGCCAGCGTGGCGACGGTGGCCCGGATGCCTCGGCTCGGGCCAAAGCTGCTCCGCCGAGACGCCGTCGTTGTCGCCGGTCTGGCCATTGCCGTAGCGCTTGCTCTCTGGCTGCCCAACCCGCAGTCGGACGACGTCCGCGAACGGCGGGAGGATGCCGCGGCGGTCGAAGAGGCAAGAGAGGCTGTCGAAGTCCTTACCGCCGAGATCGCGGCGCGACCCGACCTCGATCCCGCCACCCAAGCCGCGCTAACCGCCCGCCTTGACGATCTGCTGGAAAAGCTGGAGCCCGGATCGTTGACCAGTGAGGACGCCGCGGCCGAACTTGCCGCAGCCGAAGGCGACCTGCGCCGGCTGGAACAGACAGACGCGGCCGCACAGGCGCAGGCGCTGCGCGACTCGGCCCCGCTTCTGCAAACCAGCGGCGCGACCGCCGAGACGGGGAACGCCCTCGCCGCAGGCGACCTGGCGGCCGCCGCCGCGGCGATGTCCGCCCTGGGCGAGGAGGCCCAGGACCTCTCGCCAGAAGAGCAGCAGGCACTTGCCAACCGGCTGAATGAGCTGGCAGCGCAACAACAATCCGCGAACCCGGAACTTGCGTCCGCGCTGGCCGCCGCCGCTGCCGCCCTCGCCAGCGGCAACCCCGCCGAAGCGTCGGCCAGTCTGAACAACGCCGCCGCGGCGATCCAGGCCGTCGCCGACGCCCAGGCCGCCAACGCGGCGGCGGCGGCGGCAAGCTCCGCCCTGGCCAGCACGCGCCAATCGCTCGGCGATCCCAGCCGCTCCGGCAACACGCAGGGCAGCGGTGCCGCCGGCACACCATCCGCCGGATCTGGGAGCGGCAGCGGCTCGGCGGGTGGTACGCCCCAGGCGGGCGGTGGCTCCTCCGAATCGTCCGGCGGTTCCGGATCTGGAACTCCATCGGCCGGTGGTGGTCAATCAGGTTCTGCCGGCGGCAACATGGGCATGAGCGGGCAGGTGCAGGGGTCGTCCGCCCAGACAACATCGGGTGGCACCAACTCCGGCAATGCCCAGCCACAGCAAGGCGAGGACGGCCAAACCGGCACCAGAGATGAAGAGCCGATCTATGCCCCGTCGACACAAGGCGGCACTCAGGGGCAAGAGGACTTCATCGCCGGAGTGGAAGGGCCGGGGAACGAAGAGATCAGTGCCCAGACCGGGACAGGAGCGGTGACCGATGCCAGCGTCCCCTACTCCGCTGTCTACGGCGAGTACGAGCGCCAGGCCAGCCGCGATATCGAGCAGGGCGCTGTTCCCGCCCCCCTGCAACCCTACGTCCGCGACTACTTCAGCGCCCTAGAGCCAGGCACAGGAGCCAGCACGACTGGGGAGGAGGAGCAGCCATGACGTCTGCCGATTCGCCCGGTAAGCGGCCTGGACCTCGGCCTTGACGAGGTGTTCCTGCGCCGCCTGGAGCGGCTACGGGTGGCAACGCGCCGGAATCGGGCCGGAATCACGGTCGGTGCCCGGCGCAGCCCAAGCCGGGGCTCGTCGGTCGAGTTCGCCGACTTCCGCCCCTATATGCCCGGGGATGATCTTCGTCGTCTCGATTGGAACGCCTACGCCCGCCTGGGCCGCCTCTTCATGCGCCTCTACCACGACGAGCAGAACGCCACTGTCCACCTGCTCCTCGACATCTCGACCTCGATGGACAGTGGCGGCGACGCGAACAAACTGCGCTGGAGCAAGCAACTCGTCGGGGCGCTTGGATACGTCGCGCTCGCCGAGCTTGATCGGGTCACCGTCAGCGCCGTGGCCGGGTCGATCGTCGGGCGCACCCAGACGTACACCGGTGTCCGCAACACGCTCAAACTGTTCAACGACCTCTCCGGGATGCAGACAGCCCCTGGTCCAACCAATCTCGATGCCGCCCTGTCGTCATTCCGCTCACGGCCGGCGGGACCGGCGATCCTCGTCTCGGACTTGCTCTGCCCCGGCTGGGGCGAAAAGGGGATCCACGCCCTCCACGTAGCGGGAAATGACGTCGCCGTCGTCCACGTGCTCTCCCCCGAGGAGGAGGACCCAACCATCCGCGGCGACCTTCGCCTGATCGACTCCGAGACCCGCGAAAGCCGCGATATCACCGCGGACGATGCCTTGCTCGACCGCTATCGGGCATCGCTGGCGGCCTGGCGGACGGAGATCGGCGACGCCTGCCATGCCCGGGCAATCCCTTACCTTCCGGTCCGCAGCGACCAACCCCACGACGACGTGGTCTTCGGTGCACTGCGGCGCGAGCGGGTGGTTGCCTAGATGGGCCTGGTGACGCCGGTTGCGCTCGGGCTGGCCGCCCTTTCCCTGCCGATCATCGCACTCTACCTTCTCAAGATCCGGCGGCAGGAGGAAGTCGTCTCCAGCACCCTGCTCTGGGACCGCGTCGCACGGGACCTGGAGGCGAACCAGCCCTGGCAGCGCTTCCGTCCCAATTGGCTGCTCTTCCTCCAATTGCTTGCACTCCTGGCTCTGGTCGCCGCGCTGGCCCGGCCATTCCTGACTGCTGAGGCAGCGCTCGGCAATGCAACAGTCGTCGTCATCGACGTCTCGGCAAGTATGGGCGCCACCGACGGCGATCCCACCCGGCTCGAGGACGCCAAGCAGGAAGCCCGGAACCTGATTGAGCGGATGCCATCGTCCGGCGAAATGCTGATCGTGGCCGCCGGGGCGCAGGCGCGGGTCATTCAACCGATGACCGGTGACCAGGATGCGCTTCGGTCGGCGCTGGACCGGATCGACCAGGAGAACGGCGCGGCGGCAATGACCGACGCGCTTGCGCTCGCCTCGTCGGCGGCGGCCCGCCTGCCGGACGCCGGCATCGTCGTCATCTCCGACGGAGATGTGAGCAACACGATGGTCTCGACCCTACCGGTGCCAGTCCGCGTGATCACAACTGGGTCAGACGACCCGGCGAACGTTGGCATCACGACTATGGCGGCCGGGCAGGGATCGGACGGTTCCGAGCTGTTCCTTCGGGTCTGGAACGCATCGTCGACCAACGCACCGGCTCGGGTCACCGTCTTCGACGATGACACCGATACAATCATCGCCGCCCAAGACATCTCGATCCCGTCCAGAACTGACACTGCCCTGTCCATCCCCGGTATCCCGCCAACGACCACAGTCGTCCGGGCTGAACTGTCCGGCATGGAGCGCGACGATTTGGAGGTCGACAATGTCGCCTGGGCCCGCACCCGATCGGGGGAACGGGCGCGGGTGCTGCTCGTTACCACTGGAAATCTCTTCTTGGAGCGGGCGCTGGCGCTGCTGCCCGACCTTGAAATCAGCCTCGGTGCGCCGGATGGCGGTGCGCCGGCCGGCTTCGACCTCTATGTCTTCGACGGCGTCTTGCCGCCTGATGCACTGCAAGCCCCGCTGCTCCTGCTCAACCCACCGTCAACCAGCACCTACGCCGAGGTCCAGGGCGATCTCGACCAACCCGCGATCTCGAACGTGCGCACGGACGATCCAATTCTGACCGATGTCGATCTGGGGCAGACCCACCTCGCCGCGGCGAAGTCGATGGCGACTCCCTCGTGGGCGACTCCGCTAGTTATGAGCGGCGAGAACCCTCTCCTGTTTGCCGGACTCCGCGAGGGACTACGGACAGCCGTCTTCGGTTTCGACTTACACGCGTCGGACCTCCCATTGCAGACGGCGTTCCCGATTCTGGTCGCCAACCTCAGTGGCTGGCTCCTTCCTGAAACGACCGCGCTGGCGCCGACATCGGTCTCGCCGGGTGCGGTGATCGCGCTCTACCCGCGCACCGGCGCGGATATGATCGAACTGGAGCGGCCCGACGGGTCATTGGCATCAATCCCGGCTGAACCCGAAGTACTCTGGAGCGGCACCGGCGAGCCGGGCAGCTATCGCGTCCGCGACCTGGCCGATGAGACCCAATTGCGGGCCGGAGGGTTTGTCGTCAATCTCCTCGATGCGGCGGAATCCGACCTCATCGGAGTGTCGGACCCAGCACCCTCCGGTGCGGATCCCGGATCGGGGGCGGTCGCCGGTGGCTTCCTGATCGGCGGCGACGATGTCGCCCGCCAACTCCTGTGGTGGCCTGCCGTCGCTATCGGCATCGCGGTGCTCGCGCTGGAGTGGTGGGCGTTCTACCGGGGCCGCTGGCGACCCAGAGTCACGATACCGGCCGGGACGTCGCTCAGACGCCTTGTCCCTGAGCGGCTGACACGGAGACCACGCCGATGATCGACGGTTTGTCCCTCTCCTTTGCCGAACCACTCGCGCTGGTGCTCCTGGCCCTGCTGCCACTTGCCGCACTGGTGGCTCTGGCTGGTACGGGCAAAGCGACCCGCAAGCGGCGCACGGCCGCACTCGTGCTGCGCTGCGTGGTGCTGACCGCTCTGGTGCTCTCCTTGAGTGGGGTGAGGCTGGGACAGGCGAGCGAGCGCCTGGCGGTCGTCTTCCTGGTCGATGCCTCCGATAGCGTCGGCCAGGATGGCCGAGACACGGCCGAGCAGGTCGTCAACGCGGCCATCGCCCAGATGCCCGACAGCGACCGCGCGTCCGTGGTCCTCTTCGGCGACGACGCGATGGTCGAGCGGGCGATGAGCGACAGCCGGGGCAGCGAGCCGTTCCGATCCCAGCCGGCCGGTTCGGCAACGGACATTGCCGGGGCGGTTCGCCTCGCCCTGGCCCTCTTCCCCGACGAGGCAGCGCCCCGGATTGTGGTCGTCTCCGACGGTGAAGAGAACAAGGGTGACCTCGAGGCCGCCGCGATGATGGCCGCCGCCAACGATGTCCAGATCTCGACCCTTGGATTGGAGCGGCCCGATTCTCCAGAAGTGCTGGTTTCCGACGTGCAGGCTCCCGCCCGCGCCCGGGCCGGGGACAGCTTCGAGATCGAGATCAGCGTCAACAGCACGGTCGATACCGACGCGACTCTGCGACTGCTGGGCGATGGCGCGGTGCTGAAGGAGGAGGCGGTCCAGCTTCGTCCCGGAGAGAACACCTTCGTCGTCTCGTTGACGGTGCCGGAGCGCGGTTTTCGGACCTTCTCGGCCAGCGTCTCCACCCCGACCGGTGTCGATACCGCCTTCCAGAACAACGAATTGAGCGCGTTCACGGACGTTGCCGGCCCGGCGGCCGCCCTGATCCTGGAAGGCACCCCCGGAGAAGGGGCCAATCTGGCCAGCGCGCTGGAGGCAGGCGGGATCCAGGTCTCGGTGCTGCCCGCCGATCAGGCTCCCGTCTGATTTGCCGTCCTATGCGAGCTACGACGCCACCGTTCTCGTCAACGTGCCCGCCTCCACACTAGGCCAGACGATGCTGACGCTGCAAAGCTACGTGCCGTGATCTCGGCCGCGGACTTGATCACAGTCGGAGGAGACAGCTCCTACGGTCTGGGCGGCTACTTCAACACGCCGCTCGAAGAGACCCTGCCGGTCCGGATGGACATCCAGGACCCGCAGAACCTGCCCCAGGTCAGCGTCGATTTCACGATTGACAAGTCGGGCTCGATGGCGCGTTGCCACGGCGACAGTACCGGCAACCAGGCTCGAATCGAATCCGGCCTGCCCAAGACCGATCTGGCCAAAGAGGCAACCTACCAGGCGATCCAGCTTCTGGGACCCAGCGACGAAGTCGGCATCGTCGCGTTCGACGACGAGGCGGTTTGGATCGCGCCGACCTTGCCACTGTCACAACAGCCCGACATCGCCTCCGCCCTGGCTGGAATCCAACCCGAGGGGGGAACGAACATCTATGCCGGCCTGAGCGCCGCCGTCGACTCGCTGATGCAGGCCCGGGGCCGGGTGAAGCACATCATCCTGATCACGGACGGCTGGTCCAACACGGGCGACTTCGATGCCCTGCTGGAGCAGATGGCCGCGAACAACATCACGCTCTCGATCATCGGCGCCGGCGGTGGGGCGGCGGAGTTCCTCGAAGACCTGGCCCAGCGCGGCGGCGGGCGGTTCTACGCGGTGGCCGACCCGCACGAGATCCCGGCCGTCTTCTCTGAAAGAGACCAAACTCTCCCTGCGGGCCTACATCGTCGAAGGGGGACATTCCCCTGGCATCCGGGGCGCCTAGTCCGATCATGGAGGGCATCACCGCCGTTCCCCACCTGCGCGGCTACATCAGCACCACGCCAAAGGCGACCGCCCAAACGGTGCTCCTCTCCGATCGGGCCGAGCCGATCATGTCCCAGTGGCAGTATGGCCTGGGCCGCTCGGTCGCCTGGACGTCGGACGCCAAGGGGCAGTGGGCGTCGGATTGGCTCGGATGGTCGGAATTCTCGCGGTTCTGGACCCAGACCGTGCGCTGGGCATCCGCCGCACCCGGCGGTGATGTCCAGGTTGGGCTGGACCGGCACGCGGGCGGGACCAGGGTCACAGTCGATTCAGCCGATCCGTCCGGCGCCTTCCGCAACGACCTGGAGACGACGGTCTCGGTCCTCGGGCCGGACGGATCTCGCCAGGACGTTCAACTGGAGCAGGAGGCCCCAGGTCGTTACGCCGGAGAGCTTGGCCAACTATCGCAAGGCGCCTATCTGCTGGGGGTGACCCAACGAGACGGCCCAGGCGGCACGGTTGTCGCGGGCGCAACCTCTGGCCTCGTCGTCGGCTACTCGCCAGAGTACGGCCCACAATCCGGCGAAGGGCTGACGCTGCTGGAGCGGGCCCGGCAGCTGACTGACGGCTTTGAGCTCGACCCGACACGACCAGAGGATGCCTTCAGTCACGATCTCCCGGCCGCCACCGTCCAGACCCCTCTGTGGCCCTGGCTGGTCCTGCTGGCGCTGTTGCTTCTGCCATTCGATGTCGCCATTCGGCGGCTGAACCTGGGACAACGCGAATTCGCGGCCATCCGATCCGCTATCCGCGGTGGACGGAGTCACCCCGCCGGGTCCAACGAATCCGCCGGACACCGCACGACCGCGACGCTCCGTGCTGGAATCCGGCAGTCCAGAGCGGGCCTCTCCCGTTCAAGGCAACCGGGAGACACTGCTCGCCCCCCCACGAGGGATCCCACTGGGCCGGTCACCGAGGCGAAACAGGACCCTGCCCCTCCGCCCGAACCACCGAGCTCCAGTGCGCGCAGTGATCTGCTCAGCGCCAAACGCAGGGCAACTCGACGCGATAGCCAAGAGCAACGACAGGCCGCCATAGTCGAGCGGAACCGCCCCTTACTCCGAGGGGCGGTTCCGCTTTGTCGGGCGGTAGCCATTCTCAACAGCGTCTGCTTCGGTCGCAAAACAGAGTTCGGCGATTGTCGCCCCATAGGAGGCCTGCCCCGGAAGGTGATAGATGTGGGACGTCCGATTGCCCTTGATAGGGAAGGTTTCGGGACATTCGCGGGAGCCGTCCCCCTGCACCCAGCCAGCCGACAAGCCGGCTGCACCCATGGTGGCCGGTTCTGGCTCAAAGGCAAACTCGATGTCGTCGACGAGGTCGAGCGACGCGTCCGGCGTGAACGAAGGCGACTGGCCAATCGGCCATTTGGCCGGCGAATCGACCGCCTCTTCAGTTCCATGCTGGTCACCGGCAGCGTCATCGCCGGACGCCGAAGCTGACAAGTCAACGGGATCAGTCTGTTCAGCGATGACGCCTTCAACCGTCTCAACCGCCTGTTCCTGAGTGGATGCCGCGTCGGACGGAAAGTGCTTGGCCGCAAGGGTCGTCTCGCCATTCTGCCCGGCGGCAGCGGACTCAATGGTTGTTGCGGCAGTCCCAGATGACGTCAAGGATGCGGATTGCGCAGATGGAGATGACGAGATTCCTTCGCGTTTCTTCTGGCGGGACGATTCGATTCTGGCTGCGAGCGCGTTGATGCGCTCGCGAAGCCAGGCAATCAGAAGCCTGAGCATATAGACCCACCAGGGCTTCCCCTCCATCCCAACCTCCATCTGACGAAGTGGCCGCATTCCCGGGCGTCACGTGCCCTAGCCACCTGTTCTCGACTCGCAAGATGGGCACCGCACCGCGGATCGAATACACCCGGCCCACCAAGCGTTGCCCAACCTGTTGATGTTAGCCGTTTATGGGGTAATCGTGACTGGTGCGTTGCTAACGCCCCGACCTCGCCCGCTGCAAGGTACGCTCGGCCATCTTGACGCTGGCCGCGTCGATCATGATTCCGTCAATCTGCAAGGCGCCTTGCCCATCAGCGGCGGCCTCAGCCGCCCGGGAGACGACCTGTTCCGCCCAGGCGACTTCCTCGGACGTTGGCGAAAAACCTCATTCACCACCGGAATCTGAGCAGGATGGATGCACCACTTGCCGTCATAACCCAACGCGCGAGCGCGCCGCGCGCTCTGGCGAAGCCCGTCGAGATCGCGGAAATTGGCGTACGGCCCATCGATCACCCGCGTTCCGGCGGCCCGGCCGGCGACCAGGATCCCGTGCATCACATCGTGAAACCGGTGACCGGGGTAGGCGGCGTCCCACTCGTCTTCGCCGCCGATCGCCGCCACTGGCATCCCAACCGACGCGGCGTAGTCGCCGGGCCCGAAAACCAGGCTCTCGATCCGGGGACTTTCCTCCGCGATCCTGGCGGCGTTCAGCAACCCGGCCGGGGACTCAATCTGGACTTCCAGACCGATCTGCTTTCCTAGCCCCAGCCCGAGCTCAAGCTGACGCAACAGCGTCGTGGCAACGTAGACATCCCGCGGTCCTTCGCACTTGGGCAGCATGATGAGATCGACCGCACCCTGCGCCGGCTCGACCACATCGATCAGATCCCGGTAGAAATAGGGGGTGTCGAGTCCATTGACCCGGTAGAGGCGCGGCTTGTCGCCCCAATCGAGCTCTCGGAACGCCCGCACGACATTGGCGCGGCTGGCGATCTTCTCGCCCAGCGCGACCGCGTCTTCCAGGTCAAGAAAGACCACATCGGCGTCAGAGGCGACGCCTTTTTCGATCATCCGCCAGTTGGATGCCGGAACGGCGAGAACGCTGCGCTCGGGCCGGTCGCGCCAGGGTCCGGCGGAAGGTGGCACCGGAGACACTCCCTACTCTTCGCCCAGGTATGCCTTGCGGACCATCTCGTTCTGAGCCAGATTTGCGGCCGAGTCCGCCAGCACGATCTCGCCAGTCTGAAGCACGTAACCCCGATGCGCAATCGCCAGGGCCATCAGGGCGTTCTGCTCGACCAGCAGCACCGTCGTCCCCTGAGCGTTAATGTCCTTGACGATGCCGAAGATCGTCTCGACCAGGATAGGAGCCAATCCCATCGACGGCTCGTCGAGGAGGAGCACCACGGGCCGCGCCATCAGCGCCCGGCCGATGGCGAGCATCTGCTGCTCGCCGCCAGACATCGTGCCGGCCTTCTGGCTCGAGCGCTCCTTCAATCGCGGAAAGAGGTCGAAAACACGGGCGAGGTCGGCCTGATCAGCCTTGCCATGGACAAACGCGCCCATCTCCAGATTCTCGATCACCGACATCCGCGGGAAGACCCGGCGTCCTTCGGGAGACTGGGCGATGCCCATTGCGGCTACCCGATGGGCAGGCATGCCGCTGATCGTCTGCCCCTTGAGTTTGACGTCGCCGGTCCGGGGTGAAAGGAGCCCGGAGATCGTTTTCAACGTCGTGCTCTTGCCCGCCCCGTTGGAGCCGATCAGAGTCACGATCTCGCCTTCGGCAACGGATAGCGAGATGCCCTTCAGGGCATGGATCTGACCGTAATAGGTGTGCAAGTCGCTGACATCGAGCACAGGTTGGTCCTTGGTCTCAGGCGCCGGGTGACAGCGGCGCTGTTGCGCCTTGCGGCCCGTTTTCGGCTGGTTGTTCGCGCGCGAGCGCCGCAACCTCCTGGGCGCCGCGACCCAGATAAGCCTCGATCACACGTGGATCACGCTGGACGAGTGTCGGTGTGCCATCGGCGATCTTGATACCGTGGTCAAGAACGGCGACTTGATCGGAGATCCGCATCACGACCTTCATGTCGTGTTCGATTAGCAGAATGGTGAGGTTGAGCTCGCGCCGCATCCGGTCGATGAATCGGGTCAGTTGCGCGGTCTCGTTGGGATTCATCCCGGCCGTTGGCTCGTCGAGGAGAAGGAGCCGCGGCTCGCTTGCCAGCGCCCGGGCAATCTCCAGCCTGCGCTGGTCGCCGTAGGCCATGTTCTTGGCGGTCTCGTTGCCCTTGCCCCGCAGCCCGACGTAGTCGAGCAGTTCGCGGCCCTTTGCCCGGGCGTCACGCTCTTCGGTGCGGACGCCGGCCGTCCGCAGGATGGCCCCCAAAGGCGACGAGCGCAGGCGGATGTGCATCCCGATCAGGACGTTCTCGAGGGCGGTCATATTGGCGAAGAGGCGGATGTTCTGGAATGTCCGGGCAATACCGCGTTGAGCGACCTGGTCCGGCCGGAGCGACATGCGTTTACCGAAGATCAGTTGCGCTTCGAACTGGATCTCGCCGTCGGTCGGCTCGTAGATCCCTGCGATCATATTGAAGAAGGTGGTCTTGCCGGCGCCGTTCGGGCCGATCACTCCGGCAATCGCGCCGCGGGGGATGGACATGTCGACGCTGTCGACGGCGACAAGACCGCCAAAGCGCTTGGTGATGCCGCGGGCAATCAGAATCGGCTCGCTGGAGGAAGCAGGAGGTGTCGTCATGCCCGCTCCCCGTAAGCTCTGTCTGTCGCATGTTCAAGGTCAAACATCGACTCCGATTCCTGGAAGGTGATGTCGTCCGACTCTGGCTGCATCTCCGCTTTGCGCCGCTCGTTCGGGAACAAGCCACCCGGCCGCACCAGCATCATCACGACCAACGCCAATCCGTAGATGAGGAAGCGGTCTTGGGTCAGGTCGTGCTCCTGCAGGCGACTGATCCCGAGTTGCTCCCCGCCCCAGTGCATCGGACCGTTGAGTTCCTCGGCCAGGATTCGGTCGAAGCCGCCGATCAGCAGGCCACCAAAGATGACGCCGTAGACATTGCCGAGTCCGCCGAGGATGACCATCGACAGGATCATGACGGAGGTCGAGAACTCGAACTGACTCGGATCGACATACTGGAACGCAGCGGCATAGACCGAACCGGCGAACCCGGCGAACGAGGCGCCAAGGGCAAATGCCCACAGCTTCGTGCGGACCAGGTTAACCCCCATGCTTGCTGCAGCGATCTCATCCTCGCGGATCGCCTGCCAGGAGCGCCCGAGCCGGGAGTCATACAGTCGGTTGATCAGAAAGAGGGAGACCAGGCCGACGCAGAGCATCAGCCAATACCAGTTGCGCTGATCCGACGTGCCGAACGAGATCTCGGTAAAGCCAAGATTGATTGTATTCGGCGCCGCGATCCGATTGATGCCGAGGTTACCGTTGGTGACCGTTTCGGCGTTGAGCAGGAAGTTCGGTACGATCTCACCAAAACCCAGGGTGACGATCGCGAGGTAGTCGCCGCGCAGTCGCAATGTCGGCGCGCCGAGGAGCACTCCGAAGATGGCGGCGATGAACCAGGAGCAGATCATTGCGACCCAGAAGTTCTGGAAGAAATCGGTCACCCAGCCCTTCTGAACGAAATAGCTGGCGGGCGATGTGAGGAACGCCGTGGAGTAGGCGCCGATCGCGAAGAAGGCCGCGTATCCAAGGTCGAGCAGACCGGCGTACCCAACCACAATGTTGAGACCCATCGCCAGGATCACGGTGACGAAGATCGCCATCCACGATCCCAGCCGGTTGATTCCCAGCCATGCATCGAAGAACGGGTAGATGAACATCAGCGCGAACACGGCGAGGATCAAGAATGTTGTTCGTGAGGATCGATCCTCCTCCGAAGAAGAGAGTCCGGGAATACTGGCCAGGCGGCGAGGGTTGAGGACGCTTGTTGCCATCAGACCTTGTCCGTCGTTCCGGCCCCGAGGAGCCCAGTCGGTTTGAAGATCATGATGAGCACCAGCAGCCCGAAGATCACCGTGGTGGTCCATTGCGGACCCCAGTCGGGGATGTACTGTTTGACGAAGCCGTCGCTCATCGCCCAGACAATGCCGATGAAGAAACCGCCGATGACCGCGCCGGCCAGATTGCCAATGCCGCCCAGCACCGCCGCGGTAAAGGCGAACAGTCCGTAGCGAAATCCCATCTGGAAGCGGGCGCTGTTGTTGTAATAGAGCGCGATCATGCCGGCCGCGCCGGCCAGACCGCCGCCTATCAGGAAGGCAATCGCGATAGTGCGATTGATATCGATCCCCATCAGGGCGGCAGCTTCGCGATCCTGGGCGGTGGCGCGCATCGCCTTTCCGACCCGGGTCCGGTAGACAAACCAGGTCATGCCAAGGAACAGTGGAATGGTGACCAAGATGACGATGAGGTCGAGCGGCCGAAGGCGGATCCGAGTATTGAGGTCAAACCACTCATTCAATATGTTGTATGCGCGGTAATCGGATGGAATGAGCTGGGGAGGCTGTATGGGATTAGGTCCCTTCCAGTAGATAGCCAGCTGCTGCAAGATAAAACTCATGCCGATCGCGGCGATCAGTGGCGCCAGTCTGGGAGCGTTCCGCAGGCGCCGGTAGGCGATACGGTCGATCCCAAAGTTCAAGAGGGCGCTGAAGAGCATCGCTCCGGCAAGTGCCAGCAGCGACACGCCAGCGATCGAGCCCCAGGAGGATTCGCCCGTCACGTTCGTCGCGGCTACAACCGTGAAGGCGAACATCGCGCCCATCATAAATACTTCGCCGTGGGCAAAATTGATTAGCTCGACGATGCCGTAGACAAGGGTATAGCCAATCGCGATCAGCGCAATCAGCGCGCCGCTTGCCACCCCAATGATCAGAAACTGCACGAAGAGCGTGTAGTTGAAGTCCACTCAGTGACTCCAGCGTAGCGGAGACTGCCAACCCGCCTCTGACAGACGGACGGGGCGCGCCGGTGAATTACCGGCGCGCCCCGTATCGCAGCCGCCCTTAAGCGGGTGTGATGGTCTTGATGAACTTGATCGCGCCGTTCTCGATCACATTGAGGCCCATGATCTGGTTGTCCTTATCGCCATTGGCGTCGAAGGACCACTCGCCCAGAAGGCCGACGAAACCTTCGGTCGCGATCATGGTATCGAGGATGGCCTGGCGATCCTTCGCCTGGACCTGGTCAACCGCCTGGATAGCGACGACGGCGGCCTCGTAGGCGTAAACGGCGTAGGCATCTGGATCGCGGCCGAGGCGCTCGGAGATCCGGGCGTACCAGTCCTGGCCAGCGGCGGTGTCGAGGGAGGCCGGAGGCAGACCACCGAAGGTGATGTAAGCACCCTCGGCTGCGTCACCAGCGCCCTCGATGAAGGCAGTGTTGATCAGGCCGTCCGGTCCCATGAACGCGGTGTCATCAGGCGTCATTAGGGAGCGCATGTCGGACAGCAACTTGGATGCGTTCTGGTTGACGATCGCGCCCAGGTAGAGCATGTCCGGGGCGGTATCGGCGATACCGGTCATCAGCGACTGGTAGTCCTCGCTGTCGGCGTCGTAGCCGTCGAAGCCGAGGATTTCGCCGCCGAGCTCCTCGAAGGCGAGGCGGAAGGCCTGGGCAACGCCCTGACCGTAGACCTGGCGATCGTGGAGGATGTAGGCCGACTTAGCGCCGAGCTCGTTGTAGGCCCAGTTCGCCGAGGAGAATCCCTGGAGGTCGTCCGAGGCGGTTACGCGCATGTAGTTGCGGAAGCCGCTCGGGTAGTAGATCTCCGGCTCGCCCTCTTCGGTGATGCCCTCGACGGCCTTGGTCAAACCGGGGGTGGTGTTCGCCGGGGAGATCATCGCCAGCGGCGGAGCGGCCTGGTTGAGGATCGGAATGGAGATCTTGGCGGCGCCGGAGTTGTAGGTCGCGATGTAGACCATCACGTCCGGATCGTTGACGACGAGGTTGGCGTTCTCCGCCTCCTTGCCAGCGTCCCAACCGCCCTGGTTGGCGGCGATGCCATCGTCCAGAGCCTCGTACTCGAGGGCAAAGCCACCGGCGGCATTGCCGAAGTCCTCGAGCGCCATGCGGATGGCCTCGGCGGAGTCGCCGCCGATCTGCTCGGAGGCGCCGGTCATCGGCCAGGAGGAGACGAACTTGATCACACCCGCGCTAGTATCGGTGATGTGCTCGACGCCCGCGACGCCGATCTCGGCGGCGGAAGCAGGGCCGCCACCGGCGGCCGGGGTGGAATCCTGGGCGGAAACGCCACGAACATTGAGCGCCGCGGCGATGGCCGGGATGGTCGCGCCCAGCGCGATTGCCCGAACCAGGAAAGTGCGGCGGTCAACGCGACCTTCGTTCAGATCCTCAACTAGTGCGGTGTACCGGACGTCCACTGCTACTCCTCTCATGCGCTGCACCAAGCCGTTCCCGTCATACCGAAACCGGCGCCGATGCCGGCCCGCATTGATCGGACGCTACCATGTACGCGATTGGCCAGACTCCGGATCACCAGTTGATCGCCTGTTCCTGGAGAGCAGGTGCGCCCCATCGCGGCATACAACGACGCCCTTGCGCCCAGCCCACCCCGTTTCATATTCAGCGGTGCTAGCGCGGGAGGATATCCCAGCTTTTATGCGGTGTCAATCGCGCCCCCGCCAAAGATTCTGTAGTTCTTTGTGTACTTTAAGAGGGTTTCGCGGTGCAATGCGCAAACAAGCCTGTGCTTGACTCATTAGCTTACGAAGAGTAAGATACTTGTATCTGGATATACGCCACGCGTCAAGGACACGCTCAATGGACCAAATCACTCCCGCCGCGCCGTCGATCCATCCCGAGGTCGGCATCGGCCACGTCCACCTCAAGGTTTCCGACCTAGAACGCTCGATAGCGTTCTACCGCGATGCCTTCGGCTTCGACGTTATGGCGCGTTACGGTAACCAGGCCGCCTTCCTCTCGGCTGGCGGCTACCACCATCACATCGGCCTGAACACCTGGGAGAGCCTCGGCGGTTCGCGCCCCGGGCGCGGAACGACCGGCCTCTACCACTTCGCGATCCTCTACCCAAACCGGCTCGAACTGGCCCGCGCCCTGCGCCGCCTGATCGACAACAGCGTCCCAATTGGCGGGGCATCAGATCATGGAGTCAGCGAGGCGATCTACCTGGACGACCCGGACGGCAACGGCATCGAGATCTACCGCGATCGGCCACGCGCGGAGTGGCCAGTCGACGCCAACGGCGAAATGACGATGTACACCCGCCAACTCGATCTACGCGGCCTGCTCCAGGAACTTGAGGTTGAGGCGGCTGTGGCCCGCTAGCGGCGACTACGGACTCTTTCGTTGGTTGTCGACCGCCAGGCCAATTGCAACGCCAATGGCGATCCCGACGCCGATGCCTACAGCCAGATTGCCCATCGCAAGGCCGACGCCCACCCCAATGGCGATGCCGACCCCAATGCCAATGGCGAGGTTGTCGGCGCTGACTGATCGCTTGTCTCCGGACTTTTCGGGCTCCATCGCTCGTCCTTTCGCCGTGCATCGCGCAGCACGCGCAAGGTTGTTTTCGCACGGCGCGTTCCACCCCCTTGCAGCGTCCCACTTTTCTGACCAGCGACCTTTCGTAGGGGCGGACCTCCGTGTCCACCCGGCTGCCGACCGCATCGTTCATCGTCGGAAACGGCGTTCCAAACAGGGAAACGGACGACCAGCCATCGGGCGGACACAGAGATCCGCCCCTACGTCATCTGGCGATGCAAGGTCGAGCGCCCTACGGACGCCGGCTGCGATGGCGCCTGGCGGCGAGGCCATGGGCTCCCGCGAGCAGTGGTTGTATCTCCTGCGCAAATGTCTCGACGCCGGGATTCAGGACACAGACCCACCACTGGGATGCGTACACCGGGTGCGGCAGCAGCCGGTCCAGCGCGGTGAAGTCGTGCCCGGAATCTCCCCAGACGGCGGCATCGGGAGGCTCACCAAAAAGCGCGATGTATGCGTTTCGACCGACGCCGATATTCAGGCGGAACACGCCTGGACGGTCGAGGTTCGAGGCGTTGTCAAACTCGCCGTAGTCTTTGGTCACGATGGTGGCAAACGGGAGCCGGCGGGTCGGATCGGTGTCGCGATCCGGGTCGTAGAAGAAGAAGGTATCGCCTTCCCCGTACCCCTCGTCGCCGGTAACGACCTCGACACCAGCGAACGTCTCCGCGATGT
This sequence comes from uncultured Chloroflexia bacterium, assembly GCA_963849635.1. Classification (GTDB taxonomy): domain Bacteria; phylum Chloroflexota; class Chloroflexia; order Thermomicrobiales; family UBA6265; genus CAVRUD01. The sequence continues at coordinate 887,020 of CAWKIA010000018.1, forward strand.
AGCGGATGATGGCGTCCTGGTCCATCTCCATCCAGGCTACTCCGGGGCGTTTCCGTCCAGGCCGCGGTGGAACTCAACGATCATCCGCTGGACTGTGGCCACGACCTCCTCTCGCGCGACAAAGGTCGACTCATCGGCGGTCCGCAGCCGGATCTCGGCCTGATCGTTGGCAAGGGTGCGGGCGCTGATCGAGATCCGGATCGGATTCCCGATCAATTCGGCGTCGTTGAACTTGACGCCCGCCCGGTCCGGCCGGTCGTCGTGGAGCACTTCGATCCCGGCCGCGGTCAACGTCTGGTAGAGGGCTTCGGTCGCGTCGACCACCTCTGGGTCGCTGCCGAGGGACAGCAGCGAGACGTGGAACGGAGCGATCGTCACCGGCCAGGTGATGCCCTTCTCGTCGTGGTACTGCTCGACGATCGTCGCGGCCAGGCGGCCGGAGCCAATGCCATACGAACCCATCACGACCGGGTGGGCCTCGCCGTTGGCGTCGAGATAGGTCGCGCCGAGGGCGTCGGTGTAGCGGGTCCCAAGTTTGAAGATGTTGCCCACCTCAATGGCCCGTTCGGCCACCATCGGCGCGCCGTCGACTGGGCTAGGAAAACCCTCAGCGGCGGCGGCGATGTCCCCGACGATGTCGGCGCTGTAGTCGCGGTCCAGGTTAACGTTCTTGAGGTGGTAACCGACCTTGTTCGCCCCGGCGACCAGATTGCGGCTATCGCGAATACTCTCGTCGACCACAATCAGCGCTCCAGAGACGCCTACCGGTGAGCCGTAGCCTGCCTCCGCGCCGATTGCCCGGATCTGCTCAACGGTCGCCGGGATGAGGCCGAGTTCACCGGTCACCTTGCGCAGCTTGGTCTCGTTCACGTCGAGATCGCCGCGGATCACCGCGAAGACAAACCGGCCGGAACTGCCGACAAAGAAGACAGCCTTGGCGGTCCGGGAGAGGGGAATGTTGAGGAATCTGGCCAGCGCCTCGATCGTGGTGGTGTCCGGCGTCTCAATCTCCTCCATCGGGAGCAGATCCTCGGTCCAGGGTGCCTCGCGCTGGAAGGTCGCGACTTCGCGGTTGGCGGCATAGTTGCCGTTCGGGCTGATCAGGATGATATCCTCGCCATACGGCGACTTGGCCATGAACTCGTGCGAGGCGGATCCCCCCATCATCCCGGTATCCGCCCCGACCACGACGAAATCCAGACCGCAGCGCCGGAAGATACGCTCGTAGGCGGCCCAATGCTTCTGATAGGCGACATCGAGGCCGGCCTCGTCCGCATCCAGGCTGTATGAGTCCTTCATCGTGAACTCGCGCACCCGGATCAGCCCACCGCGCGAGCGCGGCTCGTCCCGGAACTTGGTCTGGATGTGATAGACGATCTGGGGAAGCTGCCGGTAGGAATTGATCTCCGTCCGGCTAAGGTCGGTCACGACTTCTTCGTGGGTCATCGCCAGAACCATGTCGCGATCACCCCGGTCCTTGAACCTGGCCATCTCCGGGCCGACCAAATCGTAGCGCCCGGTCTCCCGCCAGATATCGGCCGGATGGACGACCGGCATATACATCTCCTGGCCGCCGATGGCGTCCATCTCGGACCGGATGATGTCCTCGATCTTGTGGATCACGCGCCAGCCCAATGGCAGCAAAGAGAAAATGCCGGCTCCCAAGGGGCGGATGAGCGCCGCGCGCAGCATGAGCTGATGGCTGGGCAACTCGATATCGGCCGGGGCGGTGCGCAGGGTTCGGCCGAACATGGTCGACATCCGCATCGGTAGTGATCCTCTTTCCTATGGCCAGTCGCGTGACGAAAAGCGAGGAGCGACAGACTTCTTTCCCCTCCGGTAACCGGGGCAGGATAGAACCCGACCGCACGGAGGGCAACCGCTCAGCGCTTTTTCATCGGTCGAGTTCAGCCGGGGCCGGAATCCGAACCGGGCTGCTGGCCCGCGCAGCCGGAACAGGACGGTACCGAGGGCCAAGGCGAGCCGCAAGGTCGTCGGCGACACTGGCGTCCAGATGGCGGATCGAGACGACACCACCCTGCCCTCCGGACGCGACCGTATACGTGAAGTTGGCGAGGTCGACCCGGCGCTGGAAGAGATTTTGGCGGACCAGCCGGCGCTGCACCCGTCGCCGCGGCGTGATCGTCAGCCAGCGGTTGAAGGTGCGCCCACGAACCACGAACCTGTCGGCGGCGTCGATCGCCCAGCCCGCGTCGCGGAACTGAAGATAGCCATTGAACGCGACCAGGGGCGTGAAGACCAGGAGAGCCAGTCCCCACCACCAGGAAACACGCGGAACCAGCGCCGCCACGATCACCACGACGACGACAAAGGCCAGCAAGGCATAGACCTCGGCCATGATGTAGCGGGCACGCGCCCGCCGAGGCAGGCGGTCGAGTCCATCACCGGAAATGAGCCGGTCGTCAATCACGAATGCAGGCGCACAACGGGCAATAAGCTCGGCCGCTTCGCCCCGCGGTAGTACCGGGAAGAGGACACCGGACTCGGCGGTGTCCTTGCCATACCCCGCGCTCTCGAACCGGACGGCCGCCAGGCGCAGAGGTTGACGCAAGAGCGGCTCGCTGATCGAGATCGCCTGGATCCGGGCTATCGGGATTGTCGATTGGCGCCGGTCAAGCAGGCCGTGACGGATGATCAGGCGATCATCCTGGCGGCGAAGCTCAAAGCCGCCAAAGGTCAAGACCGTCGAGGCGAAGGCCAACGCCCAAGCGAAGACCGCCACAATCGCGGCGATCAGTACAAGGCCCTGTATGGTGGTATGAGCCGCCTGCAGGGCGAGCTGCTCCCAGATATCTTCGCCCAAGATGTCATCGGCAAACTGCCAGGCGACCGCAAAAATCGCCAGCGCCGGCCCGATGCGGCCGGATGTTGCACCCGCCAGGATCAGATCACGGGTAGTGATCCGGCGGATGACCTCGCCCTGTATCGCTATCGTGGTACCTGCCGGAGCGGTCGGCCGGGGCACCTCGGCGCCGTCTAGCGCCGACTCCGAATCCGGGTCAATGGGGATAGCCGATTCACCACGGCGCAATCGGGCGGCATCGAGACGCTCGATCAGAGCGACGGCATCCTCCCGGCGGAGTGCTTCCAACTTGACATCTGTGCCCGCTCCTCCTGCCGCCGTCTCGACCGTGACCTGGACCACTTTGAAGAGGCGCTGCAGTACGTTTTCGCTGGTATCGACCGACTGGATGCGCTCAAGCGGCACCGTGCGTTCACGGCGCGATATGAGACCGGAGCGAAACCGTAGCTCTCCTCCCGCGACCTCATAGCGCACATTCATCCAGGCCAACGTCTGCGTGACTAGACCTATCAGCGCCAGCACGGAGCTGATCGCGAGGAAGACGATCTGGCCGTTGCCCCGCTGAAGGATGACGGCCACGACGAGAGGGATGATGAACGCCCGCAACTGGCGCACACCGCTGATGATGATCCAGGCTGGGTGCAACCGCTGAGACGGCAGCGCGACGATGGCGGAATCTGGCTCACCCTCAGGTGCTGGTTGCTCAGTGCTCACAGGTCGTCGTGGGTGTTGGCGAGCGCGGCGATCCGGTCTCGAACCTCCCCCGCCACCGGATCAGCCAGTCCTGGGATCTCGTTCGATCCGGCCGCCGTGTAGAGCACCACTGTCGCCAGGCCGAACCGCCGTTGCAGAACGCCCCGGCGCGTATCGACGTGCTGGATTCGGGCCATCGGAATCAAGGTGCGGGTGACGGTGAAGACGCCGGATTGGAGATCGACCTCGTCTTCACCCACCTCGTATCGCCAGGTTCGCCAGGTGAGCTCCGGCACGTAGTAGATCCCGAGTAGGCTGGGAACCGCCAGAAGTACTCCCGCCGGCGCCGCCCACCACCAGGGAATCAGATCGAACCGGATCAGCACACCCGCACCGACGAGAAAGATCAGGCTGCAGATCGAAAACGTGATCAGCCCGCCAAGCCGCCAGATCGTCCGCGCATTAACGTGGAGCCGCTCGCTGGGTTCAGGTCGTATTGGCATCGCGCGGCTCGAACTCCTCGCTCCGGTTGGCCATGGCAATCTGATGCGGTATTCGGCCGCGCGTTAATGCTCGCATACGTCCCGGCTCTGCCGAGCCAGCGACACCGTGGAAGGATGCCGCGGTTGCCCACCACGTGGTGGTGTCCGAGAATCCGACTTACGCCGGTCTTGTGGGACTGGCCGGTGAACGACAGCACGTCAACTCACTACATGGGGGTCAACGTCCGATGGTCTCTTCCGTTCCGAGCGATCCGAACGAGCTGCACGATGTCGTCGATCCGGCCGAGCACGACACCGAGACCAGCCTACCACCGGCGTCTATCGACGCGGAGATTACGGCCAGCCACGAACCGGCACCCGAGCCCGGCCCGAAGCGGATCGCCGTGGTCTTCGCTCATCCCGACGACGCCGAGTTCGGCGTGGCCGGCACGGTCGCGCGCTGGGTCAACGAGGGCCATACACTGATCTACATCTCCCTTACGAGCGGCGGCCAGGGGGGAGAAGACCCGAACGTCGCCACGGAAGATCTGGAGAGGATCCGGGAAGCCGAGCAACTCGCCGCCAGCGAGATCCTGGGCGTGAGCGAAACGATTTTCCTGCGCCTGCCCGACGGCAGCGTCACGGCTGACCTGAAAACCCGTGCACTTCTGGTGAAGGTCTTCCGCACCATCAAGCCCGATGTCGTCGTCTCGATGGACCCGAGCTTCCTCTGGTCCGACTCGGGATATATCAACCACCCTGACCACCGCGCCACCGGCCAGGTGACACTGGACGCGATCTTCCCGGGCACCGGCAACCCAATGGCCTACCCAGAATTGCACGCCGAAGGGATCGAAGCGCACAAGATCCGCGAGGTCTATCTGACCGCCGCCAAAGACCCCGACGTCTGGATCGATATCACCGAGACGATGGAGACCAAGCTCCGCGCTCTCCGCGCCCACACCAGCCAACTCGGCGACTGGGACCCGGACGAGGCGATGCGCGAGTGGGGCCGGGAGAGCGCCAAGAAGCAGCCGGGGATCGGCGAGTACGCCGAAAGCTTCAAGTACTTCAAGCTGGAATAGCGGCCCCCACCGGAGAACGGTCCCCAACTGGCCCGGCAGCCGCAACTGCGACGGAGACGGACCCCTCGTACTGGCGGAAGTTCTCGACGAACGAGCGCGCGAGCGTGGATGCCACCTCGTCGTAGGCGACTGGATCGGCCCACGACCGCCGAGGTTGCAGGATCTGATCTGGCACGCCGGGGCAATGGACGGGAACGTGAACCCCGAAAATCGGATCGACTTCGGTCTCGATGTCGTCGAGCGCACCGGCCAGGATCGCATTGATGATCGCCCGAGTGTGCCGGATAGAAATGCGCTTACCGGTGCCGTACGCCCCACCGGTCCAGCCGGTGTTCACCAGCCAGCATCCGGGCCGATGTTGACGCAGGCGATCTCCGAGCAATTCGGCATAGCGAACCGGTGGCAGCGCCAAGAAGGGCGAGCCAAAGCAAGCCGAGAAGGTCGCCTCCGGCTCATCAATTCCACGCTCGGTGCCCGCCAGCTTCGAGGTGTAGCCCGAGAGGTAGTGGTAGAGCGCCTGTTCTTCAGTCAGGCGAGCCACCGGCGGCAGCACCCCGAAAGCATCGGCGGTGAGCAGGATGACGTGGTTGGGGTGACCGCCGATCCCGAGCGCGGAGGCATGCTCGATAAAGCTGAGGGGAAACGCGGCGCGTGTGTTCTCTGTGAGGGAGTCGTCGTCGAACCGGATCTCCCGCGTCGCGGGTTCGAGCATCACGTTCTCGAGGACTGTGCCGAACCGGTGGCAGGCATGGTAGATGTCCGGCTCAGCCTCCTCCGAGAGATTGATAGTCTTGGCGTACGAACCGCCCTCGAAGTTGAAGACGCCGCGCTCCGTCCAGCCGTGCTCGTCGTCGCCGAGGAGCGTCCGCGCCGGATCGGTCGAGAGTGTCGTCTTGCCCGTCCCGGAGAGCCCAAAGAAGAGGGCAACATCACCCTCAGAGCCGGTGTTCGCGGAGCAGTGCAGCGTCGCGATCCCCTCGGCGGGGAGCAGGTACTGCATCACGCTGAAGATCGACTTCTTGATCTCGCCAGCGTACTCCGTTCCGGCGATGAGAATCTCACGCCGGCCGAACGAGGTCACGATCACTGTTTCGGAGTGGATGCCGTCCCGTGCCGGATTCAGGCGCAGGCAGGGCGCGTGCAGGATCGTGAAATCGGGATCGCCAGGGTTGCCGGGTTCCGGCTCGATGAAGAGGTTGCGCGCAAACAGGGCGTGCCAGGCGCCTTCGGTGACCAGTCGCACTCGTAGACGGTGCTCAGGATCTGCCCCGGCGACGAGGTCCTGGACGAACAGTTCGCGGTCCTCGAGGTAGGCCACGATCCGCTCCCTGATCGCCTCAAAGGCGGCGGCGCCGAGCGGCTGATTGACCTCACCCCACCAAACGCCGTCAGCGGCGGGCTCTTCGACGACGAATTTGTCTTTCGGGGAGCGGCCGGTGTGCTCACCGGTGGTGACCGCCAGCGCGCCGGCCGACGTGAGTGTTCCTTCGCCACGGCGGAGGGCGTGCTCATAGAGACGGGCCACCGTCAGATTGGAGTGGATCGCCCGACCGGTTGCGATGCCGAGCCCGGAAACCATCCCTCGCGCCGATCGGCGGCTCGTTGCCCGTGCAGCCATGCTCCCCTCCCTGCATTCCTGTACCGTGGATCCATATATGAGCCGAACCTACAGTACCACACGTACATTTCGGCCAAACGACTTCAGGATCCTGGCAAAACTCACCAGAGAACCGTCGCACAGTTCGTGCCTGTACTACACGGCTTGCCCCGAGCATGTCCGATTGCACATGTGCGGGAAAGTCGATCCCATTGCTAACAGGACGTTTTTCCCGGATACGGTTATCAACTCGATTTCGCACCCTATGAATGATGGACCCTTCGACGATTTCACGACTACTGGCATCGCGAGCCCACATTTCCGGCTCCCACTTGCGGGTCGTTCACCTGGAGAAGGGACTGCTCTTCCCGGCGATGCGCTGTTCCGGGCCGGCCGTCAACTCGATCTCCTCGATTGTCATCTTCAAAGCAATGTGTCGTAGGTCTTGGCTCTCTCGCGGAGTTGATGCTGCTGGCGAATGCGGATCGAGGCTCGGACCCGTCCTCAACAGTCGCTCGGACCCGCGAATTCGGGCCCGGTCGACGGCGTGCCGTCGGACGCACGGGAGGGCTTCGCCATGCTCTGGAAGTAACACGTCCTACAAATAATCTCCTTTGCCATCGGGTGCGGATGGGTCTCGGCGACGTCACCGCACTGCCCGGACATCCCGCACCAGCGATTTACGGTCCGCCAGCCCGACCTGCACATCGTCGACGGCGACAACGACGGCACCGGCTGCGAGCGCTAGGGCGCGCACGGTCGTCGCGGTCCTGCCCACACGGTCATCGTGCCGGGACCCGCTGCCGTCTGGATTCTCGGTGACCGTCGGCGGGCGAGGTGCAGCAGCTGATCTCCAGAAGTTGACGTACGGATGTCTCGTCCCCATGATGGGGGCAGGTGTTCGACACTCAGCGCAGGACCCGCCCGTGGCCGACCCGACGCCCGTCGACCGGAGCCAGCCGCAGCCGGTACCCCTCGTCCCGTTCCCGGACCGGGACTCGCTCGGCGTGCCCCTGCCGGCCCCGCTGACCTCCTTCATCGGCCGGGAGCGCGAGGTGGCCGCGGTCAGCGATCTGCTCCGGCGGCGACGTGCGCCTGGTGACCTTGATCGGCCCGGGCGGCGTCGGCAAGACCCGCCTGGCCCTCGCGTCCGGCGGCGGCGGCGGACGTCGCCACCGGTGCCGCCTTCGTCGACCTGGCCCCGCTCGCCGACCCGGACCTCGTGCTCCCGACGATGGCCCAGGCGCTGGGCGTCCGCGCGGCCGGCAACCGGTCCGCCGGCGGCCGCCCTGGTGTGCTCCTTGCGCGGCCGCGGCTGCTGCTGGTGCTGGACAACGTCGAGCACGTCTTGACCGCCGCCGCGCCCCGGTCACCGAGATGCTGGCCGCCTGCCCGGGGCTGACGGTCCTGGCGACCAGCCGAGCCGTGCTCCGCCTCTCCGGGCGAACGCGAGGTTGAGGTGCCGCCGCTGGCGCTGCCCGACGCCGGCCGCCTGCTCGAACCGACCGAGGATTGGCCGAGGACGGGGCGGTGCGGCTCTTCGTCGAGCGGGCGCGGGCGGTGAGCCCGACCTTCGCCCTCACGGCAGAGCCAACGCCGGCATCGTGGCCGCGGTTGCGCGGCAGCTGGACGGGCTGCCGCTGGCGCTGGAGCTGGCGGCCGCCCGGGTCACGGTCCCTGCCGCCGGCGGCGCTGCTGGCGCGGCTGGAGCGGCGGCTGCCGCTCCTGACGGGCGGGGCCCGGGACCTCCGGCGCGGCAGCGGACGCTGCGCGACGACGATCGCCTGGAGCCACGACCTGCTCGACCGCCGACGAGCAGGCGCTGTTCCGGCGGCTCTCCGTCTTTGTCGGCGGCTGCACGCTCGAGGCGGTCGAGCAGGTGATGGGTGATGGGGAGCCCGACGCTTCACCATCTGTCCTCGATCTGGTCGCATCATTGGTGGAGACGAGCTTGCTCAATCGGCTTGAACAGGACGACGGTGAACCGCGCTTCGTGATGCTGGAGACCATCCGGGAGTTCGCGGCGGAGCACCTGGCAGCCAGCGGCGAAGAAGCGGAGGTGCACCGCCGCCACGCCACGTGGTGTGTGGGGCTGGCGGAGCAATCCTTTGTTGCCGCCATGCGTGCGGTGGCGCCGCCATCGCGGCTGTACCGGCTGGAAGCGGAGTACGACAACCTCCGGGCGGCCCTCGCGTGGCTGGCCCAATGCGGCGACGCGGACACGACGCTCCGGCTCGCCGGGGCGCTCGCTCCGTACTGGCATTCCCATAGCCAACGCACCGAGGGGCGGCGGTGGTTGGAGCGCGCACTGGCCGACGGGCAGGCGGCGCCCGCCGCCGTCCGCGCGCGGGCGCTGCTGGGGATCGCCATCCTGGCGTCGGCACAGCGCGCCTACGATCGAACGGTCGCCGCGGCGGAGGAGAGCCTGGCCCTCTGCCGCGGCCTTGGCGACACCTGGGGCGTGGCGGATTCGCTCGGCTTCCTCGGGTTCGTCCTGCTGCTCCAGGAGCACTACGAACCGGCTGCCGCGCTCTACGAGGAAGCGTGCGCCCTCTATCGCCAGGTGGGGAACGACTGGCTCCTCGCGGTGGCACGTTCGCGAACTCGGGATGGCGGTCCTTGGTCTGGGCGAGGTTCGAGCGGGCCGTGGCGCTGTACGAGGCCGCGGGCATCCTGTTCCCCCCCTCCGTTGAGCACGCCCGCTCGGCGTTACGCGCCGCCTTGGGCGAGCCGGCGGTCGCTGCCGCCTGGGCGGTGGGTCGGGCGTTGTCCCTGGAGCAGGTCATCGCCGAGGCCGGCGCGGAGATCCCGCTGCCCGGTGCGGGCGACGGCGCTGGCGACGGGCTGTCGTCGACCAGGCGCCACGGCCTGAGCGCCCGCGAGCGCGACGTGCTGCGCCTGCTCGTCGAGGGCTTGTCCGATCCCGAGATCGCCGAGTCGCTCTCGATCGGTCGCCGCACGGTCAATACGCACGTCGCCAGCATCCTCGGCAAGCTCGGCGTCGGCTCTCGCACGGCGGCAGCCGCCTACGCCGTCCGCGACGGTCTCGCCTGAGCGCCGGCCTTCGGCGGTTGGCTCCCGGTCGTTGCCCCGCCGACTGCGCGGCCACGCGCGCTCGGTCCTTGTCAGGCGACGACCCGAACGGTCGCCAATGTCGGGTCGGCGGGCCCGCGGACCCGCATGCCTCGCGCGAGTCCGGCCCGCAGCCACGCCACCTGCTCGCCGGTGACGACCTCGCCGGGCAGGAGCAGCGGGATGCCCGGCGGGTAGGGCGTGACCGGCTCCGCGGCCACCGCTCCTACCGCCTCACTCAGCGGGATGGCTCGGGCGGGCGCGAAGAACGCCTCGCGCGGGGTACACGCCTGGACGCCGGGCGCGATCACTCCAGCGGACGAGCGCGGGCCGAGCCAGGCGGCACCTGCCGAGCGCCGGTCGCTCCGCCGCGAGGGCGGCGACGGCCTCGACCAGACGGTCCACGCTCGCCGCGGTGTCGCCGAGTCCGATAACACAGACGACGACGGCAAAGTCCGCCATCGCCGGCGCCACGCCAAAACCGTCCCGCAGGACCCGCTCGGCGTCGAAGCCAGTCAGCCCCAGGCCGCGCACGTCGAGCACCAGCCGCAGCGGGTCGTAGGCCGCCCCGCCGAAGTGGTGACCGCCCAACACCTCGACGCCGGGCAGCGCGGCCAGCCGCCGGCGGGCGGCGAAGGCCAGCCCGATCAACCGTTCCAGCCGGTCCTCGCCGTCGTCGGATCATCTGCCGCCGGCAGGCGTCGAGGGCGGCGAGGATCGGCATCGACGGGCTGGTCGTCTGGGTCATCCGGACCGTCGTGCCGACGCGGTCCATGTCGACGCGCGGCCCGCGCACGTTCAGCAACGCCCCCTGGCGCAGCGCCGAGAGGACCTTGTGGAGGCTGGTCACCGCCCCGTCCGCCCCGCTGGCCATCGCCGCCGGCGGCAAGGCCGGGTGGAAGGGGAAGTGCGGCCCCCAGGCCTCGTCGACGTAGACCGGCACGCCCCGCGCGTGGGCGACCGCGACGATGCCGGCGACGTCCGAGGCGACGCCGTGGTAGGTCGGGCTCGTCAGCGCCACGAGCTTGGCTCGCGGGTGGGCGTCGAGCGCGGCGGCGACGTCCGCCGGGGCGACGCCCAGGCCGAGGTCGAGGTCCGGGTGCCGGCGGGGCAGCACCCAGACCGGCCGCGCCCCGGTCAGGATCAGGGCGGTCAGGAGCGACTGGTGGGCGTCGCGGGCCACGATGACTTCGTCGCCCGGGCCGAGCGAGGCCAGGAAGAACGCCTGGGTGCCGCTCGAGGAGCCGTTGACCAGGAAGAAGGAGCGGTCGGCGCCCCAGGCGGCGGCGGCCAGGTCCTCGGCCGCCCGCTGGGCGGGGTCGTGGTCGGCCACGCCGAGCCAGACGTCGGCCGCGAAGCCGTCGCCCAGCAGCGCCCGCGCCGCCGCGCTGGCCCCGGCCCCGCGCTTGTGGCCCGGCGCGGAGAAGGGCGCCGTGATCGCCGCCTGGTAGTCCGCCAACGCCGCCAGCAGCGGGGCGCGGGTCTGGTCGAGCGCGACCCCGGTCCGGCCGGCGCCGCGGTCATCCGTTCTCGCCTGGGCGCCCATCGGGGACTCCTTCCTGGCGCGGCGTCCCGCCAGACGGTGGACACGGTTCGGCGAGCGGCGCCGCCCAGCGCGCGTGTCGGCCGCCCGCGCCAGCCGACGACCTGGACTCGGCGCCGGGTCGTGGCCAGCCACAGCCCGACGACGATCAGCGCCCCGCCCAGCGCCTGGACCGGCGTGAACGCCTCCCCGAGGAGACCGGCGAGGGCGACACCGAAGAGGAGCTCCAGGTTGCCGAGGAGCGCGACCTGACCGGCGGGAAGGCGGCTCAGCCCGTAGCTCCAGAGCGCGTGGGCCACCGCTGAGCAACCGGCGCCGAGGTAGATCAGGACGAGCACGGTGCCCAAACTGAGCGCCGGCACGCCGCGGACCGCCAGCTCCCCGACCGCGAACGGGGCCAGGGCGAGCAGGCCGTACCGCATGCTGCCGGCGACGACGGCGAGGAAGCCGCCGCCGGCGCAGGCCCCGCGACCGAGGACCGTGTAGGTCGCGAAGCAGCCGGTCCCGGCCACGAGCAGCCCGTCGCCGAGGAGCGAGGCGTCGGCGGCCCCCTCGCTACCGGGCACGATCGTCAGGGCGACCCCGGCCAGGGCGGCGAGCAGCCCGGAGAGGTACCGGGCGGTCGGGCGCTCGCCGAGGAGCGCGACGGCCAGGAGCGTGGCGAGGACCGGCGTGGCGCCGGCCTCGATCAGGGTGGCGTGGGAGGCCGGGGCGGTGCCGAGCCCGAGGTTGCGGAGCAGGACGAAGCCGGCAAACCCCGTCAGCCCCAGGAGGGCCGGGGCCCGCCCACGAGCCGGCCGCGCCCCGGCCCGCCGGACGAGCGGCGCCAGGACGACGGAGGCCACGGCCAGCCGGACGAATGCGAGGGTGATCGGCGGCGCCTCGGCCAGTGCCGCCTTGGTCGCGACGGAGGAGGTGCCCCAGATCAGGGTCGTCGCCACGACGGCGAGGACCGCCAGATGCGGGCCGGTGGTCCCCGCCAACCACCGGCGAGCCGCAGAGATCGTCGAGGCCATCGCGTCGTCCTTCGCCTGATGAGCTGGGTCGACCCGGGTTCCGCGTTCGTCGGCCTCCACTCTGCGCTCATCACGACGCCGGGCCTACGCGCATTGACCACGCAGCACCCACGCATCCGGCGGTCGCGGCGGCGGCGAGCGCGAACGCGGCTGGCTCATCCCGTGCGCGTCGGAGGTGCTAGGATGGGCCTACCTAGATCGAGTTGCGGGGTGCACGCCCGGGGCGTGGGTCTGCGCGAAGGGGGAGCGGCGTGGGCGCGAGCGGGGCCCCCACGTTCGGCGAGACGTTGCGAACCTACCGGGTGGCGGCGGTCCTCTCCCAGGAAGCGCTGGCCGCGCGGGCCGGGCTGAGCCTGCGCGCCGTCAGCGACCTGGAGCGGGGGGCCCGGCGGGCGCCGCGCCTGGAGACGGTCCGCCTCCTCGCCGACGCCCTCGGCCTGGGCCCGGAGGCGCGCGCCGCCCTCCTCGCCGCCCGCGGCGAGTCGCAGGCCGAGGCGCGGGCGACGCCCGACTCGGCCGATGCCCCGCGCACGGCACTGCCGCTCCCGCCGACGCCGCTGATCGGGCGGGAGCCGGAGGTGGCGGCGGCCACCGACCTGCTCCGGCGCCCGGCGACGCGGCTGCTGACGCTGACCGGCCCGGGCGGCGTCGGCAAGACCCGCCTAGCCCTCGCGGTCGCGGCGGAGGTCGCGAGCGACTTCGCCGACGGCGCCACCCTCGTCGAGCTGGCCCCCGTCGCCGACCCGAGCCTGGTCGCCTCGACCGTGGCCCAGGCGCTGGGCGTCCGGCCGGCCGGCGCCGAGGCACCGGCGGCCGCCCTGGTGCGCGCTCTACATGGCAGGCGGCTGCTGCTGGTCCTGGACAACTTCGAGCACGTCCTGCCCGCCGCCCCCCTCGTCGCCGAGCTGCTCGCCGCCTGCCCGGATCTCCTCATCCTGGCGACCAGCCGGGCGCCGCTGCGGCTGCGGGGCGAGCGTCTGCTGCCGGTGCCGCCCCTGGCCTTGCCCGACTCCGACCGCCTGCCGGCCGTCGCGGAGTTGGCCGGGATTGGGGCGGTGCGGCTCTTCGTCGCGCGGGCGCGGGACGTCAAGCCCGAGTTCGTCCTCACGGAGGCCAATGCCCCGGCCGTGGCCGAGGTCTGCCACCGCCTGGACGGGCTGCCGCTGGCGCTGGAGCTGGCGGCGGCGCGGGTGACGGTGCTGCCGCCGGCGGCGCTGCTCGTGCGGCTGGAGCGGCGACTGCCGCTGCTGACTGGTGGGTCCGCGCGACCAGCCGGCCCGCCTGCGCACAATGCGGGACGCCATCGCCTGGAGCCACGAGCTGCTACCCGAGTCCGAACAGGCGCTGTTCCGGCGGCTGGCGGTCTGCGCCGGCGGGTTCACCCTGGAGGCGGCCGAGGGCATCGCCGGCGACGGCGAGGACGTTCTGGACGGGGTCGCCTCGCTGGTCGAGAAGCACCTGCTGCGCGCGGCCGAGTTACCGAACGGCGAGCCGCGCTTCAGCATGCTGGAGACGATCCGCGAGTTCGGGTTGGAGCGGTTGGCGGCGAGCGAGGAGGAGCCGGCGGTTCGCACCCGACACGCGGCCTGGTGCCTGGCACTGGCCGAGCGGTTCGCACTGCGCAGCGGTGAAGAGCCCCAGTTCACGCAATTCCTGGACCGGCAAGAGGCCGAGCTCGCCAACCTGCGGGCGGCGCTGGCCTGGCTGGACGAGACCGGCGACGCCGACCGGGTTCTGCGTCTGGCCGGGGCGCTTGGTTGGCTCTGGGCGTTTCGCGGCTACCGCCTCGAGGGACGCGCCTGGCTGAGGCGGGCGCTCGCCATGGGCGGCACGGAACCGCCGGCGGCGCGGGCCACCGCGTTGTTCGCGCTGGGTGACCTGGAAAGGGGGATGGGAGGTCCTGATGCTATCGATCTGCTGCACGAGAGCCTGGAGTTGTGGCGGACCCTGGGTGATGCGCAGGGCATCGCCGACGCGGTGATGACCCTGGGAATCGCGCTGTCGGACCGTGCCGATCACGATCGGGCCATCCTGTTGCTGGAAGAAGCCGCGACGCGGTGGGAAGCCTTGGATGACCTTGCCGGGGTCGCCTTCGCGCGCCTGCATCTCGGGGTAGCCGTCCTAACGAGCGGGAACGGTCCGAAGGCCGAAGCGCTCCTCACAGATGCCCTCACACGGATGCGGCAGGTCGGCAACCGGTTCGGGATCGCCACTTGCCTGAAGGCGCTGGGATGGGCGGCCGAAGTCCGCCGGGACACAGCAAACGCCGCCGCCCACTACGCCGCAAGCCTGGACCTGTGGGGCGACGTCAGGGTACCGGAAGGGCTCGCCGACGTGCTGGCAGGGGCGGGGAGGCTGGCCGCAGAGGCCGGCCGGCCGGAGCTCGCGGGCCGGCTCCTCGGGGCGGCGACGGCACTGGCCGAGACGCTCGGTTACGTCGCGCCCTCTCGCTACCGGGCCCGGTGCGAAGGCGCCATCGCCGTCGCCCGCGCCGCGCTCGGCGAAGCCGGCTTCAACGCGGTGTGGGAGGCAGGGCGCGTCCTCACATCGGAACAGGCGAGCGTCGGGGCCAGGGCCGTGTTGGCCGAGTTGGCCACACCGATCGCGGGTGTCCAGCCGAGTGCGGCGGACATGGACCTGCCGCTGACAACCCGCGAGGTCGAGGTGCTGCGCCTGATCGTCGAGGGAACCGACCCCAAGATCGCCGAGGCGCTCTCGATCGGTCGCCGCACGGTCAACACGCACGTCGGCAACATCCTCACCAAGCTCGGCGTCGGCTCGCGAACGGCGGCGGCCGCCTATGCCGTTCGTCACGACGTCGTCTAGGCTATTCCCCCTCGCCATTGCCCCTCCGCAATGATACGGTCCCGTCGTCGCCGG